>NZ_JANUGQ010000019.1 GCF_024756275.1 Streptomyces pyxinae
GGCGGGGGGGGCCGGGGGGCGCGCACGCCCCCGGGGGGGGGGGGGGGGGGCCCCCCGGGCGGGGGGGGGGGGGGGCCCCCCCCCCGGGGGCGGGGGGGGGGGGGGGCCCCCCCCCCCCCCCCCGCCCCTCCCCCCTGCCGCTCCCGCGTCCGTACGAGCGGGGGGTCAGCCCTTCAGCTCGGCCGCCACCAGCTCCGCGATCTGCACCGCGTTCAGCGCCGCGCCCTTGCGGAGGTTGTCGTTGGACAGGAACAGCGCGAGGCCGTTCTCGACCGTCTCGTCCACCCGGATCCGGCCCACGTAGGAGGCGTCCCGGCCGGCCGCCTGGAGCGGGGTCGGGATCTCGGACAGCTCGACGCCCTCGGCGTCCCGCAGCAGCTCGTGGGCGCGCTCCACCCCGATCGGGCGGTCGAAGCGGGCGTTGACCTGGAGGGAGTGGCCGGAGAACACCGGCACCCGGACACAGGTGCCGGAGACCTTCAGCTCCGGGATCTCCAGGATCTTGCGGGACTCGTGGCGGAGCTTCTGCTCCTCGTCCGTCTCGTGCGAGCCGTCGTCCACGATCGAACCGGCCAGCGGAAGCACGTTGAAGGCGATCGGGCGGCGGTAGACGCCGGGCTCCGGGAACGGCACCGCGGCGCCGTCGTGGGTCAGCTCGGCGGCGCGCTCGGCCACGGCGGTGACCTGGTCGCTCAGCTCGGCCACCCCGGCGACGCCGGAGCCGGAGACCGCCTGGTAGGTGGTGGCGACCAGCGCGGTCAGCCCCGCCTCCTCGTGGAGCGGCTTCAGCACCGGCATGGCGGCCATGGTGGTGCAGTTCGGGTTGGCGATGATCCCCTTGGGGCGGTTCCGGATCGCGTGCGGGTTCACCTCGGAGACCACCAGCGGCACCTCGGGGTCGCGCCGCCAGGCGGAGGAGTTGTCGATCACCACGGCGCCCTGCCCGGCGACCTTCCCGGCCAGCGCCCGGGAGGTGGCGCCGCCCGCCGAGAACAGCACGATGTCCAGGCCCGTGTAGTCGGCGGTGGCCGCGTCCTCCACGGTGACCTTGCCGCCGTCCCACTCCAGGGTGGTGCCCGCGGACCGGGCGGAGGCGAAGAGGCGCAGCTCGTCCACCGGGAACTTCCGCTCGGCCAGGATGGTGCGCATGACCGTGCCGACCTGACCGGTCGCTCCGACGATTCCGACCTTCACGGGACTCCTCCGTACGTGCTGTGGGCGGTGCCGCCCGGTGGGCCTGGTGGCCGCTGAGTGGGCCTGTGCCGCCCATGATGGGTCTCTCCACGGCCGGCTTGTCCAATCCATTGTCCGCGAGGTGAGAAAGACGTCACAGAACGGGGGAGCGGGGAACTCCCCTGGTCAGAGGACGATCATGGCCTGGCCCGCCGCCGGAGTACCGCCGGGCCCCGACCGGCGCCCCGGAAGCACGCCGGTACGCGAAAGGGCGGGCGCCCCGCCGGACGCCCGCCCTCACCGCCTGTGCGGAGGTGTGTGCCGTACGCGTACGCGCGGCCGCACCGTCCGCCGCACCGCTACGGAATCACCTTGCCGATCACCACGCTGCCGGAGCCCGCGGCGGTGCCGCGCGCGTTGACCAGCGCGACCTCGCCGAAGAACTGCCGGCCCTCCGGAGCCGCGCCGGCCACCAGGACCTCGGCGGACACCGGGGCGGTCGCGCCGCTCGCCAGCTTCACCGGCTTGGCCTCGTCCACCTTCACGGTGCCGAGCCCGGCGGAGTAGTACACGTCCTTGTAGTCGAACGTGGTGCTGCCGCTCGGGATCGAGTAGCCGTCCACCACGACGGTGTACGTGCCGGCGGCGGGCTTGGCCAGCGACACCGACTCCTCCGAGTCGCCGTCGGCCGAGGAACCGACCGTCTTGCCGTCCTTGAGGACGGTCAGGTCCAGGTCGGCGCCCTTGTCGGAGGTGTTGCCGATGGCGACGTCCAGCCGCTCCACGCCCTCACCGAGGGTGACCGTACGGGTCAGCTGGCCGTGGTGCGCGAGGGTGGGGTTCTCCACCTTGGCGGAGCCCAGCGAGCCGCCCCTCAGCCGCCCGTCCAGCGCGGCGAAGTCGTTCCGGACCTGCCAGGTGACCTTGGCCGGGGTGCCGACCTTGGCCTCCGGGACGGTCTGCACGGCCGGCTCGAAGGTGGTGCCGAGCACCGTCACGTCCAGCTTGTAGGGGTTGTCCAGCAGCGGCGAGGTGCGCCGCGACTCGACCTCGAACTCCCAGACGCCCGGCTGCGGGTTGGCGTACGACCGCAGGTCGGGGCGGCAGGTGGCGGCCGAGCTGTAGTTGGCGTAGCACTGGAGCGAGGAGGTGTCCTCCTGCGCCAGCCCGTACGGGTGGATGGAGATGAACCGGGTCTGGCTCTTGTCCTTCAGCCCGCCGAGCGCGACCTCCAGCGACTTGGCGCCCTGCGGCACGGTCACGAAGTACGACGTCGTCGAGTTGCGCTGCACCGAGCCCTGCGCGGAGAGCGCGTACGCCGGCTTGGCCAGCTCCTGCGCGGCGACCACGGTGGTCATGATCTGCTTGTCCACGCCCGGGGTGCGGACGTCGTCCACCTCCAGGATGGCGCTGTGCGTCCCGGCGGTGAGCGGCCGGGCGGTGACCTTGACGGTGACCGGCTTGTTCAGCGGCAGCACCACCGCGCCGGAGCCGGGCAGGTCGAAGGTGCCGTCGTCGTACTTCCAGTCCAGCTCGTGCCGGATCGGCACGTCCGGGCCGGAGGTGCGGGTGATGACGACGTCGTACGTCTTCTTCTGCCTGACCTTCAGCCCGCCCTCGCGGTCGTAGAGGCCGGTGCCGAAGCCGGGCGTCTTGAGCGCGTAGTCGATCGCGGTGTCGACCGGGGCCTTGACCGCGTACTCGTGCGCGGTGGCGCCCTCGCGGATCTGCTGCCAGGCACCCACGATGTTCATCAGACCGGCGCCCTGCTCGTGCGCGGCGACACCGGAGATCTTCTTGGCGCTGGAGATCAGCGCGGTCCGCAGGTCGGCCGGGGGCAGCGGGATCTGCTTCTGCTTGGCGGCCGAGATCAGCAGCGCGCTCGCGCCGGCGGCCTGCGGCGAGGACATCGAGGTGCCCTGGAGCATGCCGTAGCCGGCCGGGAGCCGGTAGCCCGCCTCGGCCACCGGGGCGCCGGGCAGCCAGGTCTGGATGGTGTTGATCGCGGAGCCGGGGGCGCTGATCACCGGGGCGAAGCCGCCGTCCTCACGCGGGCCGCGCGAGGAGAAGTTGAACATGGCGTACTTCTTCTCGACCTCGGAGCCGTAGTTGGCGGCCCAGGTCTCCTTGGAGATCGCCGCGCCGACCGAGATCACCTTGTCGGCCAGACCGGGGTCCCCGATGGTGTTGACGCCGGGGCCCTCGTTGCCCGCCGAGATGACCAGCTGGACGCCGTAGTCGTCGATGAGCCGGGTGTAGAGCTCGGAGCGGGCGTTGTTGCCGTCGTTGAGCGCCGGCAGACCGCCGATGGACATGTTGACGATGTCCACGCCCCGGTTGATCACCAGGTCGGCCATGCCCTCGGTGAGCGCCACGTTGGTGCAGCCGCCGCTCCAGGAGCAGGCGCGCGAGGAGACCAGCTTCGCGCCGGGCGCCGCGCCGTTCATCGTGCCGCCGAACAGGCCGTTGGCGGCGGTGATGCCGGCCACGTGGGTGCCGTGCTCGGACTCGATGATTCCGATGTTGACGAAGTCGGCCTTCTTGCCGGCCCAGCTGCCGCCCAGCGGGTCCATCGGGACGTCCTTGCGGATCTCCACGACGAACGGGATGCGCTCGGCGACCTCGGTGGCCGGGTCGTCGGTGCCGAAGTAGCCGACCTGGTAGCCGTCCTTGTACGGCTTCATCGGCGTGTCGTCGGTGAAGTCGTTGTTGCCGTTGAGGTCGACCCGGACGGTGCCGGCGGCGGCGTCGTAGAGCACGCCCCAGATGTCGCTGGTGTCACCGTCCCGGTTGAGGTCGCCCTTCATGTCGCCGTTGGCGGTGACGGACTCCGCGAACCGGCTGAAGTGGTAACTGCCCGCCGGGGCCTTCCAGGTGGCGCCGTTGGCGGTGAAGGTCGGGCCGCTGACCGGGGTGATCTGGGGGCGCCAGGTGCCGTCGTTGTCGGTGATCGGGTCGGTGGCCGTCACCCAGTCGACGATCTTGCGCTCACCGGTGGTGGTCTTCTGGAGCGCCGGGTGGCCCAGGTCCACACCGGAGTCCATGATGCCGATGGTCACACCCCGGCCGTCGAACTTCGGGTGGCTCTTGACGAAGTCCACCGCGCCGGTCTCGAAGGAGGGGTTGTACGGGTTCTTCGCCGGCGTCTTCGCGTCCGGACCCGGGTACGCCCCGGCGGTGCGCCGGGTCTCCGCGCCCTTGGCCCGGTCGGCCGAGGGGGTCGGGTCGTCCAGCGCGATCTCCTGCTTGAGGTCGATCCCGTGGACGCTGGAGAGCTTGGTGGCCGCGTCGATGGCGGCCTCGGCGCGGGCGGTCGGCAGGGTGGCGCGGACATAGCCGAGCTTGTCGAACGTCTTGCCCACCGAGGCGCCCGGCACGGCGTCGAGCTGCGCGGCGACCTGCTCGGTGGCGCCCGGTGCGGTGGCGACCATCACGGTCACCGTCTTCTCGCCGTTGGCCTGCGCCTCCGCGAGCCGGTCGGCGTCGGCCGCGCCCAGCTTGTCGGCGGCGGCGGTCTTGACGGGGGCCGGGTCGGTGGCCGGGGCCTCGACGGCGAGCACCGGGGCGGCGCCGGCGGCGACGAGCGCGGCCACCAGACCGGCCGCGGCGGCGACCCGGGCGGCACGTCTGCGCCCGGACGTCGGGTCCCCGGATATGGGGCCCTGGAACTGGGGGGTGGTCATCAGCATCCCTGTGGGTGGAAGAGCTGGTACGTGAGAGAGCCCGTCCGGCGGTGGAGCCGTGCGGCCGGGCGGCCGTGAGTACGGAACGGCCGGGCGGCCGCGGGTACGGAACGGCCGGGCGGCCGTATGCGTAAACATGCGGAAGGACGGTCCGGTATGTGGTGCCGGATGACCGCTCACCCTGTCGCAAAGGACAGGGTTTTGTGGAGGGTTGTTGAAGGCGGGATGCGGCCATGGCGTACTTCCGCCACTGTCCCGGCCGCGCCATCCTGCCGATAGCGGCACATATCCCCTCCGGACGGCGGTGTTCCGCCACCCCGGAGGTCCACCCGCCGCCAACCACCCCGCACCGGTGCCCGGTTCACCGCCCCCGGCCGCTCCTTCGCTCCTCCGGCCCTCGCCGGGCGGCCGGCCCGCCGAGCGGCCGGATCCCGCTCCATGGCCCGGACGCCCGCGACCGCCCGGGCGCCCGGATCCGGCGCCGGCCGGCGGTGGTTCCGGCCCCCGGGCCGTCCCGCCCCCGGCCGTCCCTCCGGTACCGCCCGCACCGGCGCCCCGTTCACCACCCGGCCCCGGCCCCCGCACCGGCCCCTCCGGCTTCCCGCCCCGCACCGGCGCCCCGTTCACCGCCCGGCCCCGGCCCCCGGTCTCCGGCTCAGCGCGGCAGCACGATGACATAGGCGGCCGACTCCCCGTCCCCGGCCGCCGTCAGGGCGGTGCGCACCACCACGGCCTGCTGCTCCGGCGCCTCCCGCAGCGCCCGGGGGGTGAGGTGCACCAGGGTGATGCCCAGTCGCTCCAAGTGCTCCCGCTTGCGGGTGTGTTCGGGCGCGGTCGGCTCCTCGTCCCGGCGGGGCGCCCGGGTGTCCAGCTCCACGGCGACCGCGTGGTCCGGCCAGTAGGCGTCCACGCCTCCCAGGTGCGGGCCGCCCGGCAGCCGGAGGTCCACGTTCCACAGCGGCTCGGGCAGCGCGTACCTCCCGACCATGGCGTAGAGCCGCTCCTCGGCCACCGACCGGCCCTCCGCCAGCAGCCCGTCCACCGCGTCCGCCACATGGGCGCGGCCCAGCAGCCGGGCGCGGGTCAGCTCCCGTACCAGCGCCGCGGTGTCGCAGTGGCCGTCCCGTACCGCCTCCGCCAGCAGCAGCCGCACCGTGGTGGGGTCGTCGGTCCCGGCCACCACGTCGGCCAGCGCCCGGGCGACCGGCGCGACCGGCACCCCGGTGACCTCCACCGGCTCGGGCAGCTCCGCCGTCCGCACGAACCGTACGCACCCGGCCGGGCGCAGCCGCCGCTTCCGCTCCACCAGCACCTCGATCCGCTCCAGCGAGGGCAGCGGGGCGGCCGAGGCGAACCCGTGCAGGGTCAGCGCCGCCGCCCCGGTGATCATCGCCCGGCCCGGCTCCGCCGCCGCCCCGCCCATCGGGCGCCGCCCGGCGTACAGCAGCACCGCGCGCAGCCGCTCCTCGCTGGTCGGCGGGCCGGGGTGAAGCAGGAAGACACCCGGCAGGAACTGCTGCCAGGGGCCGCCGGGCCGGGCGCGGGCGGCCGACTCGGCGGCGGGCACGCCCAGGGCGCGCAGCTGGGCGGCGGAGAGCACCCGTCGCCCGGTGCCCGTGAGCGGGGCGGGCAGCAGGGCGCCGGAGGGGAGCGGAGTGCCGGGGGAGAGCGGGGTGTTGGTCATGCCCGGGGCGTTCCCGGCCGTACCGGTGGCGCTAACCGCTGTTACACGCCCGTCGACAATCCGGGACGTTACCGTCCTAAAGTACGGACGTTCGAACGCCGAAAGGGGGCCCCGGCCGCACCGGAACCCCCTGGTCGGAGCGGTGCGGCCCCGATGGCCGGGGCCGCACCGACACACTCTGCCCGACTCCGGCCGATCCTGACCGGCTTCGGATCGGTCCTGATCAGCCCGCTCGACCCAGGCCGCCCCCGCCGCAGGAACCGGCCGGCGTCGGCCGGCTCCACCAGCCCGGCCCGGTCGCGACCGCCCCCGTCCGGCTCCACCCGCCCCCGCCCGGCGCAGGACCGGGGGAGACGGGCCGGGACCGGCGCCGGCCGCCGTCAGCCCGCCGCCGCGTCGCACTCCTGGGCGGCCAGCGCCCGGGCGAGGTCGTCCCGCTCCTCCAGCACCAGCCGGCGCAGCGCCGGGGCGGCCGACTCGTGCGCGGCCAGCCAGGCGTCGGTCGCCTCCAGCGTCCCCGGGTCGTCCCGCAGCGCCGGGAACAGCCCGCGCACCACGTCCATGCCGATCTGGATCGACCGCTCCCGCCACACCCGCTCGATCACCTCGAAGTACTTCGGCGCGTACGGGGCGACCAGCTCCCGCTGGGAGGGCTGGGCGAAGCCCGCGATGGTCGCCCCCACCAGCGCGTTGGAGAGCGCGTCCGACTCCACCACCTGCGCCCACGCCTGCGCCTTGACCGCCTCCGACGGCCGGGCGGCCAGGCAGCGCACCTGGTGGCGCTCGCCGCTCGCGGTGTCGTCCCGGGCCAGCTCGGCGGCGAGCGCGGCTTCGTCGGCCCGCCCGTGCGCGGCCAGCGTCTCCAGCAGCGCCCAGCGCAGCTCCTGGTCCACCTCCAGGCCCTCGATCTCCGCCGAGCCGGCCAGCAGCTCCGCCAGCAGCGCGAAGTCCTCCTCGGTGGTGGCCGTCGCCGCGAAGAACCGGGCCCAGGTCAGCTGGTGTTCGCTGCCCGGCGCGGCGAGCCGCAGCTCCTTGAGCGCCCCGGCCGCCAGCAGCCGGCCGCCCGCCTCGCGCCACTCCGGGGCCGCGTAGTGGACCAGCGCCGAGCGCGCCCAGGCGTGCAGCATCTGGAGCACGCCGATCTCCGACTCGACACCGGCGAACTCCAGCACCAGCGCGGCGAACTCCCGGGCCGGCAGCAGCCCGTCCCGGGTGAGGTTCCACAGTGCGGACCAGCACAGCGCCCGGGCCAGCGGATCGGTGATCCCGCCCAGGTTGCCGCGGAGCGTCTCCAGCGAACCGTCGTCGAAGCGGACCTTGCAGTACGTCAGGTCGTCGTCGTTGACCAGCACCAGGTCGGGCCGGTCCAGCCCGACCAGCTCCGGCACCTCGGTCCGCTCCCCGGTGACGTCCACCTCGGCCCGGGCGTACCGGGTGAGGTCGCCCTCGTGCAGCCGGTAGAGGCCGACCGCCACCCGGTGCGGCCGGAGCGTCCCGCCGTCCTGCGCCACCGCCAGCTCGGTGATCCGGCCCGCCGCGTCGTAGGTGAGCAGCGGCGTCAGCACGTTGACCCCGGAGGTCTGCAGCCAGGCCCGCGACCAGTCGGTCATGTCCCGGCCGGAGGTCTCCTCCAGCACCGCCAGCAGGTCCCCGAGCCGGGTGTTCCCGTACGCGTGCCGCTTGAAGTACCGCCGGGCGCCCTCCAGGAAGGCGTCCCGCCCGGCGTACGCCACCAGCTGCTTCAGCACGGCCGCGCCCTTGGCGTAGGTGATGCCGTCGAAGTTGAGCTTGGCCGCCTCCAGGTCCGGGATGTCGGCGGTGACCGGGTGGGTGGAGGGCAGCTGGTCGGCCCGGTACGCCCACGCCTTGCGGCCGTTGGCGAAGCTCACCCAGCTGTTGGTGAACCGGGTCGCCTCCGCGAGCACGAAGGAGCCCATGAAGTCCGCGAACGACTCCTTGAGCCAGAGGTCGTCCCACCAGACCATGGTGACCAGGTCACCGAACCACATGTGGGCCATCTCGTGCAGGATGACGTTGGCCCGCCGCTCGTACGACGCCTGGGTGACCTTGCCCCGGAAGATGAACTCCTCCCGGAAGGTGACCATCCCCGGGTTCTCCATGGCGCCGAGGTTGTACTCGGGCACGAACGCCTGGTCGTACTTTCCGAAGGGGTACGGGAAGTCGAAGTTGTCGTGGAAGAAGTCGAAGCCCTGCTTGGTGACGAGGAAGACGTCCTCCGCGTCGAAGTGCTTGGCCAGCCCCTTGCGGCACATCGCGCCCAGCGGGATCTCCAGCTCTCCGCGCCGGTAGGTGTCGGTGACGTAGTGGTAGGGGCCCGCCACCACACAGGTGATGTACGTCGAGATCGGCGCGGTCTCCGCGAACCGCCACACCCCGCCCTCGCGCGACTCCTCGGCGCCGTTGCTCCACACCGTCCAGCCCTCGGGCGCGGTCACCGAGAAGCGGTACGGCGCCTTGAGGTCGGGCTGCTCGAAATTGGCGAACACCCGCCGGGCGTCGGCAGGTTCGTACTGGGTGTAGAGGTAGACCTCGCCGTCCTCCGGGTCGACGAACCGGTGCATGCCCTCGCCGGTCCGGCTGTACGCGCACTGGGCGTCCACCATCAGGACGTTCTCCGCCGCCAGCCCGTCCAGCGACACCCGGCTCCCGTCGAACACCGCCGCCGGGTCCAGCTCCCGCCCGTTGAGCGTGACCGCGTTCACCGAGGGGGCGACCAGATCCACGAAGGTCGCCGCGCCCGGGGTGGCGGCGCGGAACCGGATGGTGGTGACCGACCGGAAGGTGCGGGTCTCGGACGGACTCTCCCCGACGGCCGACCGGAGGTCGAGATCGACCTCGTAACCGTCGACGGTCAGCAGCTCGGCCCGTACGCGGGCCTCGTCGCGGGACAGATTCTCACCGGGCACGGGCTACTCCTTCGTGGCTCGTTCGTTCAAAGCGCGATCCTTTCACGCCCCCCGGACGGCTCAGGCAGGGGAATGCCGGTGGTGGCCGGTGATGTTTGCCGTTGCGGCACGTCCGTGCGCGTTTCCCTGTACGCCCTACGCCTGAGGCCCGGTGCCTCACGCCTTCTGAGGAGTTCGCATGTCCGAGAAGAGGACCCCCGCCGACTTCTGGTTCGACCCGCTCTGCCCCTGGGCGTGGATGACCTCCCGGTGGATGCTGGAGGTGCAGAAGGTCCGCCCGGTGGACATCCGCTGGCACGTGATGAGCCTCGCCGTGCTCAACGAGCCGAAGATCGACGAGCTGCCGGAGCAGTACCGGGAGCTGCTCGGCCCCAAGGGCTGGCGCCCGGTCCGGGTGGTCACCGCCGCCCGGGAGCTGCACGGCGACGAGGTCGTGGGCCCGCTCTACACCGCGCTGGGCACCCGCTTCCACAACAACGGCGAGGGCCCGACCCTGGAGGCCATCACGGGCGCGCTGGCCGACGCCGGGCTGCCCGCCGAGCTGATCGAGTACGCCGACAAGGACACCTACGACGAGCAGGTGCGCGCCTCGCACCAGGAGGGCATCGACAAGGTCGGCCAGGACGTCGGCACCCCGGTCATCGCGGTGCCGGGCGCGGACGGCGAGCAGATCGCCTTCTTCGGCCCGGTCGTCACCCCCGCGCCCAAGGGCGAGGAGGCGGCCAAGCTCTGGGACGGCACCCTGCTGGTGGCCTCGGTCCCCGGCTTCTACGAGCTGAAGCGCTCCCGCACCCAGGGTCCGATCTTCGACTGAGGGCCCGCACGGGCGGCCGGAGCGATCCCGCGCCGGCCGCCCGGCACACCGCTGCCCCGGCGCGTCGGCGCAGCGATGCCCCGGTGCACCGGCCCCGGCACACAGAACGGCCCCCGCGAGTCCTGTCCTCGCGGGGGCCGTCCCTTCATCCGCCTGCCCGGTGAAGGTTGAGAAGACGATCACGAGCAGGGCGTCTGCTCCGCGCCCCGGTACGGCCGGTACGGGCGGCCGTACCGGGGCGGCGGAAAGTCGGGGTGTCCGTGGTGTCCGTGGTGTCCGGCGTGTCCGGGACGGCCGGGGCGCTCCGGGCGCTCGGCACGGCCACGGCGCTCAGGGCGCGCACGGCGCTCCGGGCACTCAGGGGGTGATGAGCGGGGTGCGGTCCTTGGCCTCGGCGAAGCGCTTGGCCACGTCCTGCCAGTTCACGACCTGCCACATGGCGTCGATGAAGTCGACCTTCTGGTTCTTGTACTGGAGGTAGAAGGCGTGCTCCCAGGCGTCGAAGACCAGGACCGGCACCGAGCCCTGGCCGACGTTGCCCTGGTGGTCGTAGACCTGCTCGACGATGAGACGGCCGCTGACCGGCTCGTACGCGAGGACGCCCCAGCCGGAGCCCTGGGTGGTGGCGGCGGCCTTGGAGAGCTGGGCCTTGAACTTGGCGAAGGAGCCGAAGGACGCGGTGATGGCGTCCGCGAGCTCACCGACACCGTCGGCCGCGAGCGGCTCGCCGCCGCCGCCGTTCTTGGTGCCGGTCATGTTGTGCCAGTAGATCGAGTGGAGGATGTGGCCGGAGAGGTGGAAGGCCAGGTTCTTCTCCAGGCCGTTGATCGAGCCCCACTGCTCCTTGTCGCGCGCCTCCTCCAGCTGCTCCAGGGTGTCGTTGGCGCCCTTGACGTAGGCGGCGTGGTGCTTGTCGTGGTGCAGCTCGATGATCTGGGGGTTGATGACCGGGTCGAGCTCCGCGTAGTCGTACGGGAGTTCAGGAAGTGTGTAGATCGCCATGTCGAGCCCTCCGAGCTTTTGCTGCCGCAGCTTCTACTGCTACTGCTTATGGCTTCTTATTGCCACTCGTATGCAGGTGCAGGCTAACAGCAGCTAAGTGGCGTACGTGATCAGCCCTTCGTCCTAGGTCCGCGCGCCGGCACGGACACCGGAAGGCGTACGACCCCGACCGGCGCCCGCCCGGCGGGCGGCGCACTCCGGCACGGCGGACGGGGAGGCGCGGCGCACGGCGCACGGCGCACGGCGGACGGGAGGCGCGGCGCACGGCGCACGGCGGACGGGGAGGCCCGGCGCACGGCGCACGGGAGGGGCCCGGCGCGTCCTCCGCGCCGGGCCCCTCCGATGTTCTTGTCTGCTTTACCGCTTCACCGTCAGGCGGGTGTCACGCCGCCGTCCGCCGCCGCTGGCGTACATAGCCGAGCGCCGCCAGCGCCAGCGTCAGTCCGCCCGTGGAGTAGAGCTGGATCCGGGTGCCCTCCTCCCGGGCCATCAGCACGAAGACCGCCGCCATGCCGGCCAGCGCCGCGTAGGTGAGGTACGGGTACGCCCACATCCGCACCACCAGCGTCCCGGGCGCCTCCCGCTCCAGCCGGCGGCGGAGCAGCAGCTGGGAGACGGCGATGAAGAACCAGACGACCAGGATGATCGCGCCGATCATGTTGAGCAGCCACATGAAGACGTCGTCCGGCCGCCAGTAGCTGAGCAGCACACAGCCGAAGCCGAAGACCGAGGAGACCAGTACCGCCACCCGGGGGACCCCGCTCGAGATCCGGCCCAGCGCCTTGGGGCCCTGGCCGCGCGCCACCAGCGAGGCGGCCATCCGGGAGGAGCCGTAGATATTGGCGTTCATCGCGGAGAGCAGGGCCACCAGCACGACCACGTTCATGATCTGACCGGCCGCCGGGATGCCGAGGGCGTCCAGGGTGGCGACGTACGGTCCCTTCTCCGCGACCGACTTGTCGGTCCAGGGCAGCAGGGTGACGACCACCGCCATCGAGCCGACGTAGAAGATCGCGATCCGCCACATGGCGGTGCGCACGGCCTTGGCGACGCCCTGCACCGGGTGCTCCGACTCGGCGGCGGCGATGGTGACCGTCTCCAGGCCGCCGTAGGCGAAGACCGAGGCGAGCAGGCCGACGATCAGGCCCTCGGAGCCGTTCGGCAGAAAGCCGCCCCGGCCGGTGAGGTTGCTGGTGCCGGGGGCGTCGGTGCCGGGCAGCACGCCCGCGATGGCCAGGACGCCGATGCCGAGGAAGAGCACGATGGCGCCGACCTTGAGCGCGGCGAACCAGAACTCGAACTCTCCGAAGTTCTTCACCGCCGCCAGGTTGGTGCCGCAGAAGACGACCATGAAGAGGGCCACCCAGGCCCACTCCGGGGTGCCGGGCAGCCAGCCGGTCATGATCTTCGCGGCGCCGATGCCCTCCAGGCCCACCGCGACGCAGAGCAGGAACCAGAACGACCAGCCGGCCGTGAAGCCCGCCCAGGGGCCGATGGCCCGCTCGGCGTGGACCGAGAAGGAGCCGGAGGCCGGATTGGCCGCGGCCATCTCGCCCAGCATCCGCATGACCAGCATCACCAGGGCGCCGGAGACGGCGTACGCGAGCACGATCGAGGGCCCGGCCGCCGCGATGGCGGTGCCGGAACCGACGAAGAGACCGGCACCGATGACGCCACCCAGGGCGATCATCGAGAGATGGCGTTGCTTGAGGCCGTGCGAGAGCGGCGCTTCGGCCGGCGTGGTGCCGGAGGTGCCGGTGGTGGCCGGCTCGGGCGCGGAGGTCGTCCGGGACATGGGCGGACCCTGTTTCGGTAGCCGGGAAGGAATCGGGGCCACAGTCTGGGCGGGCGCACCGGTCAGGGGGAATGACCGCCCGCTATACGGACACCGTGCTCACACCTTGTGCAGTTCTGTTCACGAGACTGTCACATCAGTGACATAAGTGAGCCGAGCGCCATCCGCTTGCCCCGGGCGCGCCAACGGCACGAAGCCACCGACTTGAACCCCGCAGCTGTACGACTCCGCCGTCCGCCGCGCGGGCCGCCGCCCCGCTCCCGGCTCAGCTCCCCGTCCGGCGCGTCCGCCACTCGCGCACCCCGGCCACCAGCAGCACCGCCCCGGTCGCCGCGCCCGACCAGAGGACCTGCGGCCGGCTGCCCGGGTCGGCCAGCATCAGCACCAGGACCGCCGCCATCGCCACCAGCGCGGCCCAGGTCAGCCAGGGGAAGCCCCACATCCGCAGGGTCAGCCGCTCGGGCGCCTCCCGCTCGATCCGGCGCCGCAGCCGCAGCTGGGAGACGGCGATCAGGCCCCAGACGAAGAGCAGCACCGCGCCGACCGCGTTCAGCATGTAGAGGAAGACCGAGTCCGGCCACTTCAGATTGAGCAGCACCGAGACGAAGCCGAAGGCCACCGACGCCAGCACCGCCCGGCGCGGCACCCCGCCGGATGAGATCCGCAGCAGCCCCTTCGGCGCCTCGCCGCGCTCGGCCAGCGAGAAGACCATCCGGGAGGAGCCGTA
The DNA here is from genome assembly GCF_024756275.1 of Streptomyces pyxinae. Classification (GTDB taxonomy): domain Bacteria; phylum Actinomycetota; class Actinomycetes; order Streptomycetales; family Streptomycetaceae; genus Streptomyces; species Streptomyces pyxinae. The sequence continues at coordinate 13,806 of NZ_JANUGQ010000019.1, forward strand.
CAGATTGGCGTTGAGCGCCGAGAGCAGCGCCACGAAGACCACGATGTTCATGATCTGCCCGGCCCCGGGCACCCCGATGGAGTCCAGCACCGCCACATACGGGCTCTGCCCCGGCACCATCGAGGTCCAGGGGAGCAGGGTCACGATGACCAGCATCGAGCCGACATAGAAGAGAAGGATGCGCCAGACCGCGCTGCGCACCGCCCGGGCCACGTTCCGCGCCGGGTCCTCCGACTCGGCGGCGGCGATGGTGACGACCTCCAGACCGCCGAAGGCGAAGACCACCGCCAGCACCCCGGAGACCACCCCGTCCCAGCCGTTCGGCAGGAAGCCGCCCCGCCCGGTCAGATTGGCCAGGCCGACCGGGTCGGTGTCCGGCAGCCAGCCCACGATCGCCAGTACGCCCAGCGCCAGGAAGAGCACGATGGCGCCGACCTTGAGCGCGGCGAACCAGAACTCGAACTCTCCGAAGTTCTTCACCGCCGCCAGATTGCTGACCGTGAAGACCACCATGAAGATCAGCACCCAGGCCCACTGCGGCACCCCGGGCACCCAGCCGTTGGCGATCCGCGCCGCGCCGGTCGCCTCCACCGCCAGCACCACCACCAGCAGGAACCAGTAGAGCCAGCCGACCGAGAAGCCGGCCCAGCGGCCGAGCGCCCGTTCCGCGTGCACCGAGAAGGCACCGGAGGCGGGCATGGCGGCGGACATCTCCCCGAGCATCCGCATGACCAGCATCGCCAGCGCGCCCGCGATCAGATACGAGAGCACGATCCCCGGCCCCGCGACCGCGATCCCCGCGCCCGAGCCGACGAACAGCCCGGCGCCGATCACCCCGCCGAGCCCGAGCATCGTCAGATGGCGCTGCTTCAGCCCGTGCGAGAGCGGCTCGGAAGCGCTCAGGCCGTCCGGGTCGTCCGGGCCCTTCGGTCCGTTCGGGTCCATCGGCGGGTGAGCCGTCGGCTCGGGCGGGACGGTCGGCATGGCGCACGTACTCTCGGGGGCCGGCCGGGCGAGGAGCACCCGGGAGGATCCGGGTGCCGGGCACCCGGGTTTATGAGGACTCCACAGTCTCCCCGAGAAGCGCGACCCGCCGCAAAAAGGGATCTTCCCGCGAGTCCCGCTCGTGATGAGCGTCACGCCAGGGGCGGGGCGGGAGAGGCATGAGCGCGGCCCCTTGTGCGAACCCCACCAAGGCGCCGGTCGCGCCTTTGTCGTCGGCTGACGGTGATCGGCCGTTCACCCCTGGGCTACGGTCACGGTGTTCCACCGCAACACCCCGCGTCACCCGCCCTCACCCGCCCTCACCCTTCCGGAGTACCGATGAGCACTGCCGCCGTCCCCACCCGTACCGGAGTGGTCCTCGCCGACCTCCTCCCGGCCAGCCGCACCCGGGACCTGGTCCTGGTGACCGGGGGTGCCGTGCTCACCGGGCTCGCCGCCCAGCTCTCCGTGCCGGTCCCGGGCTCGCCGGTGCCGGTCTCCGGCCAGACCTTCGCCGCGCTGCTCGTCGGCACCGCGCTGGGCGCCCGCCGGGGCTTCCTGTCGCTGGCCCTCTACACCCTGGTGGGCATGGCGGGGATGCCGTGGTTCGCCCAGGCCACGTCCGGCTGGGCGATGCCGTCCTTCGGCTATGTGCTGGGCATGCTGCTCGCCGCCACCGCCGTGGGCGCGCTGGCCCGCCGGGGCGGCGACCGCTCGGTGCCGCGGATGGCCGGCACCATGGTGGTCGGCTCGCTGATCACGTACGCCGTGGGGGTGCCGTACCTGGCCCTGGCCACCGGCATGACGCTGGGCCAGGCGGTCGCCGCCGGGCTCGTCCCCTTCCTGATCGGTGACGCCCTCAAGGCGGCGCTGGCGATGGGCGCGCTGCCCACCGCCTGGAAGCTCGCCGGCCGCAAGAGCTGACCCGGCCGGGGTTTCCCCCGGAGCCGGTGCGCGGGCGCCGGCGGCGGCCCCCGCACAGAAGACCCGTACGCCCGTACAGAAGATCCCGTACGGAAGAAAGGCCCTCCGCGCACGCCGGTGTGCGCGGAGGGCCTTTCGCTTGCGCCCGACAGGGTCGGTCATCCGTCGGGCAGGTCGGGCAGGTCGGGCAGGTCAGGCGGATTCAGGGGTGCCCCGGAGCACTCCTCAGGAGGAGAGGACCGCCCGGGGGCACCCGGGCCGCCCGGGGCCCGGGGGCTCAGCCCTCCACCGCCTCCGTGGCCACGCCCGCGCTCGCGGCCGGGACCGCGTCCGCCGCCTTGGACTTGCGCACCCGGTCGAGCACCACACCGACGGCGACCACGACCGCCGCGACCAGGATCGACAGCAGCGCGATCTCGCGGTTGCCCTCGTCGTAGACCATGTAGCCGATCACGAAGACGATGAACGCGGCGGTGAGCCAGGTCAGGTACGGGAAGAGCCACATCCGCACGGTCAGCTTCTCCGGCGCCTCGCGGAGCAGGATGCCGCGCATCCGGAGCTGAGTGAAGCAGATGACCAGCCAGACGAAGAGCGCCACCGCGCCGGACGAGTTGAGCAGGAAGTCGAAGACCGTGTCCGGCGAGGTGTAGTTGAAGAACACCGCGACGAAGCCGAAGACCACCGAGGAGAGGATCGCGACGGCCGGCACGCCCTTGCCGCTGACCTTGGCGAACACCTTGGGCGCGTCACCGCGCTCACCCAGCGAGAACGCCATCCGGGAGGCGGTGTACAGGCCGGAGTTGAGGCAGGAGAGCACGGCCGTCAGCACGATCACGTTCATGATCTGGCCGGCCGCCGGGATGCCGATGGAGTCCAGGGCGGCGACGTAGGAGCCCTTCTCCGTAATCGACTTGTCGTTCCACGGCAGCAGGGTGAGCACCACGAAGATCGAGCCCAAGTAGAAGACCGCGATCCGCCAGATCACACTGTTGGTGGCCTTGGTGACCGCGCGGCGCGGGTCCTCGGACTCACCGGCGGCCAGGGTGACGATCTCGCTGCCCATGAAGGAGAAGACGACCATCAGCACACCGGTGAGGATGGCGCCCGCCCCATGGGGCAGGAAGCCGCCCGCGTCGGTGAGGTGCGCGAAACCGGCTCCGGGGTTGTCCGAGCCCGGCAGCACCCCGAAGACGGCCAGCAGGCCGATGATCACAAAGATGCCGATGGCGACGACCTTGATCCCCGCGAACCAGAACTCGAACTCGCCGTAGGACGCCACCGACACCAGGTTGGTCGCGGTGAGCACCACCATCACGATGAGCGCCCAGCCCCACTGCGGAATGGCCGGAACCCAGCCCTCCAGGATCTTCGCGCCGGCCGTCGCCTCGACGGCGAGCACCACGACCCAGAAGAACCAGTAGAGCCAGCCGATGGAGAAGCCGGCCCAGCGGCCCAGCGCGCGGTCCGCGTAGGCGGAGAACGAGCCCGAGTTGGGGCTCGCGGCGGCCATCTCGCCGAGCATCCGCATCACGAAGACGACCAGCACGCCGACGAGCAGGTACGACAGGAGGATGGCGGGACCGGCCTTGGCGATGCCGCCGGACGAGCCGACGAACAGGCCGGCGCCGATGACGCCACCAATGGCGATCATGGAGAGGTGGCGGTTCTTGAGGCCGGCCTTGAGACCGTCGGAGGACTGCGGAATTCCGGGTTCTCCGGTGCTTCCGCCTTCCTTCGGCAGGGTCGACTGCGTGGTCATGGACGATTCCTTACGTCTGTGCGGCGCTCGGATGACGAGCCCGTGCATGCAAACACGAGACCCCGAGTGGCCGAAAGACCCCGATTCCGTATCGTGATGCGGGCCGCTCGCCGGGGTGCGCCGGCGCCGGTCCGGCCGGGTGGCGGCTGTCAGGTGGCGCACCGGCCACCCGGGGCTTACACCCCCTCTGCCCCGCCCCGCCCGCCCGGAACTCGCCCCCGCCCGTCCCCGACCCGGCGGCATCCGCCCCCCCCCCTCCCGCCGCGTGCCCCCCGCCCCGCCCCGGCGGCGCCCGGCCGGCCGCGCGCGTGCCACACTTCGACCATGCGCGTGTACCTCGGCTCGGACCATGCCGGCTACGAACTCAAGTCCCACCTCGTCGAGTGGCTGAAGGCCCATGGCCACGAGCCCGTCGACTGCGGCCCCCACGTCTACGACGCCCAGGACGACTACCCGCCGTTCTGCCTGCGGGCGGCCGAGCGGACGGCGGCCGACCCGGAGGCCCTCGGCATCGTGATCGGCGGCTCCGGCAACGGCGAGCAGATCGCCGCCAACAAGGTCAAGGGGGTCCGCGCGGCGCTCGCCTGGAGCGAGCAGACCGCCGCCCTCGGCCGGGAGCACAACAACGCCAACGTGGTCGCGATCGGCGGCCGGATGCACTCCCAGGAGGAGGCCACCACATTCGTGGAGATCTTCCTCGCCACCCCGTACTCGGGTGAGGAGCGTCACACCCGCCGGATCGAGATGCTGAGCGCCTACGAGACCACCGGCGAGCTGCCCCCGATCCCCGCCCACCACCCGCAGGAGCCGACCGCCTGATGCCCGAGGGGCACACGATCCACCGGCTGGCCGCCGACTACCGGGAACGGTTCGGCGGCCGGGCCGTGCGGGTGACCAGCCCGCAGGGCAAGTTCACCGACGCCGCCGCCCTGCTCGACGGCACGGTGCTGGAGCGCACCGAGGCGCACGGCAAGCACCTGTTCCTCGGATTCGGTGGGCTCGGCGGCTCTGGCGGCTCCGACGCCTTCGACGGCCCGGCCGAGTGGGTCCACATCCACCTCGGCCTCTTCGGCAAGGTGCGGTTCGGCCACCGGCCCGCCCCGCCGCCCACCGACACCGTGCGGCTGCGGCTGGCGAACCCGGAGGCGTACGTCGATCTGCGCGGGCCCACCACCTGCGCGCTGATCACCGACCCCGAGAAGGCGGCGATACACGACCGGCTCGGCCCCGACCCGCTGCGTCCGGACGACGACCCGGAGAAGGCGTGGCGCCGGATCTCCCGGAGCCGTACCACCGTCGCGGCGCTGCTCATGGACCAGAAGGTGGTCGCGGGCGTCGGCAATGTGTACCGGGCCGAGGTGCTCTTCCGGCACGGCATCGACCCGTACCGCGCGGGCAAGGACCTCAGCCGCGCCGAGTGGACGGCGATCTGGGACGACCTGGTGGTCCTGATGCGGGAGGGCGTACGGCTCAACCGCATCGACACGGTACGGCCCGAGCACACGCCGGAGGCGATGGGCCGCCCGCCGCGCGTGGACGACCACGGCGGCGAGGTGTACGTCTACCGCCGCGCCAACCTGCCCTGCCACATCTGCGGCAACGAGATCCGCACCGCCGACCTGGCCGCCCGCAACCTCTTCTGGTGCCCGGCCTGCCAGACCCGCTGACCCCGCCGGAGGCCGGGCGCGCCGGGGGCCGGCCCCGCCGGGCGTCCGCTCCGGGCGGCCCCGCACCCCCGCCCGGCCCCCTGCCGCCCGACGCCCGCGCCCCCGGCCCCGTACGGCCCGGTCCCGTTCAGCCCGGTCCCGTACCGCTCAGCCACTTACGGGGTCCGGCGCCCGCGCCCCGGCCCCGTACCGCCCGGCCCTCGTGCCCCCGGCCCGTACGGCGCGAAGCCCGTACGGCCCGGAGTCCGTACGGCCCGGAGTCCGCACCGCTCGGGCCGTACCGTTCAGGCCCCATCCGAGGCCCCGCCCCGTACCGTTCGGCCCCCGTCCGAGGCCCCGCCCCGCACCCCTCAGAACCCGTGCGGCAGCCAGGGTGCGACCGGCCAGCCGAAGGCGGCCGACGCCTCCGCCAGGGCGCCCGGCCGCAGCTCCCGCACCCGGCCGGCCGCCGCGAGCCCGGCCAGCGGCACCCCGCCCAGATAGGCGGCGCCCAGCTCCCGTACCGAGAGCGCCAGTCCGGCCGGGTCCTCGGTGCGGACGCACACCGCGCCCCCGGCGTCCCCGGTGAGCCGCCAGCGCCCGGCGTTCCAGGGGCAGAACGCGTCCGCCACCTCCAGCACCACGTCCACCGGCGCCTGGTACGCCCGGGCCGCCAGCGCCGCGCCCACGTCCACCAGCCGTACGTGCAGGGCGTCCCGCAGGGTCGGCAGACAGCGCCGGGCGTCGGAGACCAGGTACTGCCAGGGGTCGTCCAGCGGACGGCGGTGCAGCGCCAGGGAGGAGATCAGGTCCAGCTCCCAGAGGTACCGGAAGAGCGCCCCGTACGCCGCCGGGTCCCGATACCCCAGGTCGTACAGGATCGCCTGCCCGTCGGCGCCGGCCTGGCCCCACTCGGGCTTCACCGCGTAGAGCGCGAAGCCCACCGGCCGCCCGGCCCGCTCGGCCAGCACGCACATCAGCGGCGACGCGCCCTCCCGCTCGCCCGGCGGGTCCAGCAGCGGCAGCCGCTCCCAGCCCGGCCGCCGGGCGAGCATCCCGGGCCGGCCCGCCACCATCGCGGCGTACACCTCCTCCACGGCGGCGCCCGCCTTGGCCGGCTCCACCAGCCGCAGGGACACCTCGTCCGCGCCGTCCGGCACGGTCAGCCGCACCCGGTGCACCGGGATCCGGGCGCTCAGCTCCTGGCTGGCGATCCCGTAGCCGAAGCGGCCGTAGATGGCCTGCTCGGAGGCGGTCAGCGCGGCCACCGGCTCACCGGCGGCCCGGGCGTCCGCCAGCAGCCGGCGCATCATGGAGGTGAGGATGCCGCGCCGGCGGTGGGTCGGCGCGACACCCACCATGGTCACGCCCGCCGTGGGCACCAGATCCCCGCCGGGCACCGAGAGCCGGAGGGTGAAGGCCCCCGACGTACCGACGCAGGTATCCCCGTCCCACACCCCGATCGAGCGCTCCGGCTCGGTCAGGTGCTTCCACAGCTCCCGTTCCTCCGGCGATTCCGCCACCCCGCCGAACGCCAGTTCCAGTGTCGGATACCAGGAGTCCCATTCCTCGGGACGGAGTACACGCATTTCGGTCGTCATACCGCATGGGTATCAAGCCGCCCCCGCCCCGGCGACCCCTTTTCGAACGCATGGTCATGGGGTCGCCCTGCGAGAAACCCGGCCGGATGGATAGGGTCCAGCCCAATGGACCGAAGCGCAGGTGTGAACAGCTTTCCGGCCCGGCTGCGCAAGTCGCTGCACCGGGCCCGGGTGGCGCTGCGCAAGTCCGGGGTGGACTACTTCCGGGGCGATGCCTCCGACTGGCTCGCCCTCGCCGGGCTGCTGCTCACCGTCCCGCTTCTCACCCTGGCCACCATCGCCGCCCCGGTGTGGTGCGCTCCCGCCGCGCTGGTGCTGCCGATCGTGGCGGGCGGGCTGCTGCTCCGCCCGGCCAGCCTGCTGGGGCTGTACGCGGCCTCGGCGGCGGCGCTCATCGTGGAGTCGGCCGCGCTCGGCCCGTACACCGGCGGCGGCGCCCGGGTCACCCCCGGCACCGTCCTGGTGGTCGCCGCCTGCGGGTTCTTCGGGCTGCTGATAGCGCAGTTCCGGGCCCGGGTCGGGGTGCCCTGGCGGCGCGGCGGCACCATGCTCTTCGACCTCCGCGAACGCATCCGGGTGCAGAGCGCGCTGCCCCGGCTGCCGGCCGGCTGGCACCAGGAGATGGCCCTCCGCCCGGCCGGCGGCCAGTCGTTCTCCGGCGACTTCGTGGTGGCCGCCCGCACCCATGGCGGCCGCACCCTGGAGGTCGTCCTCACCGATGTCTCCGGCAAGGGCATGGACGCCGGCTCCCGTGCCCTGCTGCTCTCCGGCGCCTTCGGCGGGCTGCTCGGCTCGCTGCCGCCGCACGGCTTCCTCCCGGCGGCCAACGGCTATCTGCTCCGCCAGAACTGGGAGGAGGGCTTCGCCACCTCCATCCACCTCGTGCTCGACCTGGAGTCCGGCGATTACGAGCTGCTCTCGGCCGGCCACCTCCCGGCGCTCCAGCTCCACGCGGGCTCCGGCCGCTGGGAGGAGCAGGCCGCCGAGGGGCCGCTGCTCGGGGTGTACGACGGCGCCGAATTCGGCCCGGTCAAGGGCACCCTGCGCCCGGGCGACGTCCTGATGCTCTTCACCGACGGCCTGGTCGAGGCGGCCGACCGGGACATCTCCGACGGCATCGACCGGCTGACCGGCGAGGCCGACCGCTATGTCGCCACCGGCTTCGAGGGCGCCGCCTGGCACCTGATCGAAGCCTGCGCCAAGGACGTCAACGACGACCGGGCCCTGCTGCTCATCACCCGCGACGCCTGACCCCGCCGGCCCCGGGCCCCTGGGTACGTCCTACCGGCCGGACGGCCGCTGGGGGCGGTAGGGGGCGCGGTGGCCCCGGGCGTGCCGGCGGGCGCCGTTCCGCTCGACCGGCCCGGAGAGGTCGAACTGCCGCACCAGCTGCTGGAAGCAGAGCAGTACGGCGATCGGGGGCAGCGCCGCGACGGTGATCCCGGCCGGGGTGGCGGGCGCGTTCAGCACGCACAGCAGCACCGCGACGCCCGCGAAGACCACCGCGACGAACCAGGCGTACCGGGTGCGCCGGAAGAACAGCCGGGCCCGGACGATCGACAGGCTGGCCGCGATCCAGGGGCCGTACACCAGCAGCGGCCACAGGGTGGCGATGCGCGGGGTGGCCGCCTCCGCCGCGAGGGCGCGCAGCGAGGGGTACGAGGCCATCACCCCGAGGATCTCGACCGCGATGACGATCAGCGTGGTCAGGAAGACCGGCACCGCGGCCGCCAGCCAGCGCAGCGAGCGGCGCGCCGGCCGGGCGGACACCGGCTCCGGCCGGGACTCCGGCTCGGGGTCCGGCTCCACCGCGTCCTCCGGCTCCAGCGTCCACTCGGGCCCGGTCCCGGGCGGCCACTCGACGCCGCCGTCGCCAGGACCGAACGTTTCGGCATGACGCGGCGCCCGGACGGTCTCCTCGTCGGGCACCAGCCGGACGCCGGAGCCGTACTCCTCCCAGGGGTCCTCGGGCTCCTGCGGCACCAGCCGGTGACGTCCGGTCGCGGACTGCTGCGGGGGGAACTGCACAACGGTGTTCACGAACAGGTTCCTTCGGGGCGGTCGCCGGCGGCACGGCGGCGGACGGTCGTGGCACGGCGACAGAGGGAGCGGGCGAAGCGAGCGGAGGAAGCGCGGGGCACGAGGCGGCCGTGGAGATCGGGGCGTCCGGTACGGGCGCGGCGGGCATGCCCGGCCCGGGTGCGGCCGGGGTGTCCGGCTCGGGGACGGCCGGGGTGTCCGGCTCGGGGACGGCCGGGGCATCGGGCGCGGGTGCGGCGGGGACGCCCGGTCCGGGCGTGGCCGGGGTGTGCGACGCGGACCCGGCCGGGGTGCCGGCGTCGGGTACGGCCGGGGTGCCCGGGGTGCCCGGGGTGCCGGCGTCGGGTACGGCCGGGGTGCCCGGGGTGGCGGAAGGCGGCGGTGTCACCGGCCGTGCCCCCGCCGCCCGGCCACCGGGGACCCCGGTCGGTGCGGTGATCGGCGGCGTATGGGTTTCGGACACGCCGGGTCAACGATCCCCTCGTACGTCGCGCAATGCGGCATTCGGGTTAACCCGCTGGCCGAAAACCTCGCACCACCACACGCCACCCCCGCTCACCCCGCAACGCCACCCCGCCCGCCCCGAACGCCGGTCCGTACCACCCACCCCACGGGGTCGCGGAACCCCGAAGGACACCCTTCATCGGATAATCCTCCGGTGCAGCACCGAGCCCCCGCCCGCCCTTCTCTCCCCGCCTCCTCCGGGGCCCGCTCCGGCCGGGACCGGCTGCCCTCCCTCACCGGGCTCCGCTTCTGGGCAGCCCTGGCCGTCGTGGCCTACCACCTGTCCCGGCAACTGGGTCCGCTCCCCGTGATCAGCGACCTCGCCTGGTACGGCCGCAGCGGGGTGACGTTCTTCTTCGTCCTCTCCGGCTTCGTGCTCGCCTGGACCTACGACGGTGCCCGGGTGCCCGCGAAGGCCTTCCTCTGGCGCCGTTTCGCCCGGATCTGGCCGCTCCTCGCGCTGACCACCGCCGCCTCGGTGGCCGTCTGGGCGGCGCTGGGCCGGGCGGTGCCGGCCAAGGCGGTCGCCGCCTCGCTCCTCCTGGTCCACGCCTGGGTGCCCGACCCGGTCGTCCTCAAGGGCGGCAACCCGGCCGCCTGGTCGCTGAGCGACGAGGCGTGGTTCTACCTGCTCTTCCCGGCGCTCATGGCCCTGCCGCTGCTCCGCACCTCCCGGGCCCGCCGCCGTACCGCCGTCCTCGCCGCCGCGGGCGCCGTCCTGGTCTGGCTCTCCGGCGCGCTGCTCACCGACCCGGCCGTCCGGGGCTGGGCGCTCGACTACTTCCCCCTCACCCGTACCCTCCACTTCCTGCTGGGCGTCGCCACCGGGCTGGCCGTCAGGCACGGTTGGCGCCCGCGCCTCGGTGTCGGCCCCGCCGTCGCCCTGGTCGCCTGCTGGCACCTGCTGCTGATCCCCTGGCACCACGCCGTCCCCGACGGCCTCTGGTACGGGCCGTACGCCGCCTCCCAGTTGCTCGCCGCCCCGCTCTTCGCCCTGCTGGTCTCCGCCGCCGCGCACGCCGACCTCACCGGCCGCCGCACCGGCCTGGCCGGCCGCCTCTCGCTGCGCCTCGGCCACTGGTCGTTCGCCTGGTACCTGATCCACGAGATCGTCATCCGGCTCTGCCTGGCCCACTACGGCGAACCCGCCGGCCTGCCCGCCACCGCCGCCCTCTGGACCCTGGCCCTCACCGTGAGCCTCGCCCTCGCCGCCCTCGCGTACCACTGCGCCGAACACCCCCTCGAACGCCGCCTCCGCACCCTGGGCCCCCGGCCCCCCACCCGCCGCCCCCGGCCGAGCACCCGCCGCCCCGACGAGGTCGACGCCTCCGCATTGCCGGGACGACCGGGTGGCGCTACGTTGCCCGGAAAGTCGTGACTGTGCTGCCGACGGCTCAGCCACTCCGGATCCGGGCGACGGTGAGGGGCGACCCGTGGAATCCATGCAGCCCACCCACGACGACGAGCCCCCGGCCGCGATACCCGGCGCCGTACGCGAGGCGATCGCGACCCTGCGCCACGACCCCGTACGGCCTCATCCGCGGATCGACCGGGTCCAGCGGGCCGCCGAGCGGTGGGCCGCGGGCTTCGGACTCTCCGAGCGGCCCGGCGACTTCGCCCGTACGCGCAGCGGCTGGTGCGCCGCGTACACCTACCCCTACGCCGATCCCGTACTGCTGGAGATCGCGGCGGAGCTCATCGGCTGGCTGTTCCTGTACGACGACCGCTACGGCGAGGGGCTCGACGCCCGCGTCATGATGGACACCTCGGACCGGTTCCTGGGCGTGGTGCGCACCGGAACCGTGCCCGCGCCGGCGGGTCCCTTCGAACTCGCCCTGGCCGACCTGAGGCACCGGATCCGGGACCTCACCGACGACGCCTTCCTGGAGCGGTTCGCGCACAGCATGAGCAAGTACCACAACGGCTGGCTCTTCGAGCTGCCCTTCCGGCTGGCCGGCCGGCCGCCCGACCGGACCGCGTACCGCCGATTACGGCCCTGGTCGATCGGCCAGCACACGGTGTTCGACCTCATCGAGATCAGCGCCGGACCGCCGCCGGCCGCCGCGCGGGAGCGGCTGGAACCGCTGCGGGACCTCACCGGGTTCGTCTGCGCCCAGGTGAACGACCTGCACTCCTACGCGAAGGAGACGCGGGGCGGTGACCCCATCAACATCGTGACGGTCCTGGCCGCGGAACGCGGACGCGGACTGGCCGACGCCGCCCGGGCCGCCGTCCGCGAGTACCACCACCACCTCGGCCTCCTGGAGCAGGGCTGCGCCGCCCTCTGCGCGGAGCCGGACGCCACCCGCGAAGAGGTCCTCCTCACCAGGGGGTTGCGCGCCTGGGCCCACGGCAACACCGCCTGGTCCGGCACCTGCGCCCGGTACCACGCCGCTCCACCGCCCTGAGTAGGACGCGCACCCGGCCGGGCAGGCGGTCTGAGTAGGAGTACGGCTGTGCCGGACACCGCCGCCGGGGTGGAATCGGGTCATGAACACCCCTGCCCCGGCCCATCCGGCCCGTGACCACGACCGCACCCGCTTCTGGGCCGCCGCGTGCGCGGTGCTCTTCGTGCCGGCGGTCGTCCTGGCCGGCCTGCTGACCCTCTCCTCCGAACGGGCCGGACGCTGCCTCACCTACGGCGAGCAGTGCCACCAGGCGCTCCCCGGCTCGCTGTTCACCTGGGGCGCCGGCCTCGCCGCCGTGGCCTTCGCCGCCGCCCTCGCCGCCCCGACCCCCCGGCTGCGCCGCACGGCCCTCGCCGCCCAGCTCCTCTTCGAGGGACTGCCCCTCCTGGTGATCCTCAGCTACGCCTGACGCCTGACGCCGGGTGCGCGTGCGCGGACCACCGGACACCGGCGTGAAGGGGCATCACCATGGGGCGCCTGTGGGACGGGCTGACCGGTACGGCGTACCCGGACGGCGGCGCGGTGCCGCCCGCCGGCCCCGGAGCTCCGGGCCGCCCTGCCGGCGCTCAACAACCCGGACACGCCGTACCGCCCCTGCCGCCCCGGAGGGCGTTGGGGGCCCGGGGCTGTCAGCGGGTCGGGACCGACTCGCGGGCGGGGGCGGGCGGGGTGGCGGGGGTGCGGGGGCCGGGTGGGAGGAGGCGGGCCAGCAGGGGGGAGCGGCCGGCCGCGAGCGGGCCGAGGACGGCGAGCAGCAGGACGTACCCGGCGATGAACGGGGAGAGCCGCTGGTCCAGGCCGGCGCCCGCCGCCATGGTGGCGAGGATCAGTGCGAACTCGCCCCGCGCCAGCAGGGTGGTGGCGATATTGGCGGCCGGGCCCGGACCGAAGCCGTGGATCCGGGCCGCCGCCAGTCCGGCGAGGACGTTCATGACGAGGGTCAGCGCCACCGCCGCCAGCACCGGCCAGAGCACCACCGGGAGGTCGCCCGGGTCGATGGAGAGGCCGAAGGCGAAGAAGAAGATGGCCCCGAAGGCGTCCCGCAGCGGGTGGACCAGCGTGCGTATCCGGTCGCCCGAGGCGGTGCTGCCCAGCATCAGGCCGACCATGAACGCGCCGATCGCGTCCGCCACGCCGAACCACTCGGAGACCCCGGCCACGAACACCGCCGCGCCCAGGAAGGAGATGACGAGCAGCTCGTCGTCCCGGGTGGCGACGAACCGTCCGACGATCCGGGTGCCGTACCGGGCGGCGAGCGCCAGGAGCAGCAGGAAGCCGAACGCCTTGCCGCCGTCCACGACCGCGGCCGAGAGGCTGTCGGCGCCGGACAGGATGGGCTGGAGGGCGGCCAGGTAGAGGGCGAGGAAGATGTCCTCGACCACGATGATGCCGAGGATCGGCCGGGTCTCGGGGTTGCCTATCCGGCCCAGGTCGACCAGGACCTTGGTGACGATGGCGGACGAGGAGATGCCGAGGACCCCGGCGAGGACCAGCGCCTCGGAGGTGCCCCAGCCGAGGGCGAAGCCGAAGGCCAGCCCCGCGCCGACGTTCAGCGTCAGATAGGCACCGCCCGCCAGCGCCATCTTGCGGCCACCGGTTTTGAGGTCGTCCAGGTGGAATTCGAGGCCCAGATAGAAGAGGAGCAGCACCAGGCCCAGCGCCGAGAGCATCTCCAGCTCGTGCGGGTCCGACAGCAGGACGATGCCGGGGGTGTGCGGGCCGAGCAGGATCCCGGCCAGGATGAAGAGGGGGATGGTCGGCAGACCGATACGGCCGCCGAGCCGGGCGAGCAGGGCCGCGGCGAGAAAGGCGCCGCCCATGGCGATGAGGGTGTCCGCGTGTCCGATGGGCCCGTCCTCCAGTCAAGGTCAAGGGAGCGTCAAGGAATCGTCAGTAATTAGTTTACCAAATGATTGCTTGAGGCTCCCTGACCCCTCCCGGCCGCCGGCCCCGGCCTGGTCGTGGGCGAGGGCTACCGCCGGGGCTGCTGCGGCTTGAACGCCCAGGTCATCCGGGGTTCCGTCGCCCAGCGCAGGGCCCGGTGGACCGGGGGCGTACAGAGGAGCGTCACGGCGGTGGCCGCCCCGGCCGTCAGCAGCACCCGTCCGCCCGGGCTCGCCAGCCAGTCGTGGTGCTCCACCACACGCAGATACACCAGTGTCTTCACCAGGAGGCCGTGGAGCAGATAGCCGCAGATGGTCCCGGTGCCCAGCACGGTGAACCAGGTCCGCCGGCCCGGCACCCAGGCCAGGAAGGCGGCCGTCAGCAGCAGCCCGCCGCCGACCATCACCAGCATCACCAGCGGCCCGGTCCAGGCCGGCTGGTCCACCGACTGGGCGGCGGAGGAGCGGTAGAACCAGTCGAGCCGTACGCGGTCCGCCGCCAGCCAGGCGACCACCAGCGAGCCCAGCAGGACGGGCACCGCCGCGATCCGGGCGGCGCGACGGCGGACCAGGGCGAAGTGCTCCGGCCGGAGCGAGAGGCCCAGCACGAAGAAGGGCAGGAACTGGAAGACCCGCTGGAGGTTGAGGTCCGGTCCGATGCGGTCGTCGGTGGTCGCCAGCGCGGCGACGACCAGGGACAGGAGGATCGGCAGCGGCCCGCGCAGCAACTGCCAGAGCGGAGTGGAGAGCCGCCAGATGAAGAGCGCGCAGAGGAACCAGGTCAGATACACCGGGTCGGTGAGACTGATGGGCTGGTGCGGATCGTTGGCGTAGCGCTCATAGAGGGAGTACACCACCTCGAAGACCACATACGGCACGAGCACCGAGGTCAGCAGCCGCTTCAGCTGGTCGGGCCGGCCGGTGAAGCTCCGCGAGAAGTAGCCGGAGATGAGCACGAAGGCCGGCATGTGGAACATGTAGACGAACATGTACAGCGCCCGGGTGGCGTGACTGCCGTCCATCACCAGTTCCCAGGTGTGCGCCACGGCGACGAGCACGATCGCCAGATACTTCGCATTGTCGAAGAACGGGTCCCGGGGCGACGGTCTGCCGGCGGGACGGGAGGCGGTCGGGGAGGGCAGGGTCCGCTTTTTCTCGTGCGTGGCCTGAAGCATTTCAGGGACCCTAGGGCGCCCGACTGCAATCGTAAACTCGCTGGGGCGTTATGCCCTCTTCCGTCCGTTTAGGAGTGGAGGAAATGACGCACTGTGGGGGATTTATCCGCCGGTCGCCGTGGAGTGGTGAGAGGTGTGTGCAATTCCGGTCGCGACGATGTGCAGGGGCGGCGATGGGGCGGAATTTTTAAACGTTCTTGAGTTTCGGGCGGGTGGAAGCGGTTTCCGTGGCGGCGGTCACTGCCCGGGTGGTGGGACGCGCGGCCGGTCGAGGTGTCATGGGCCCGTGCGAGCGGGGAAGTTGATGGCACGATGGACGAGGCGGGGGCGCCGGGCCGTGCGCCTCCCCGGAGGCAAGGCCGAGCGACCGAGGGTGGGATCAGTTGTGGCCATTTCACTGTCCGTGGTGCTGCTGTTGGCGATCATCATCGTGGTGATGATGCGCAGCGGGTCCCTGAAGGCGGGACCGATGATCGTGGCCGTGCTCTTCGGCTTCTTCCTCGCGTCTTCGGGCATGGCCCCGGCGATCAAGCGCTTCCTCGACTCGATAGCGGCCACCCTCAACCAGATCAGTTTCTGATCCTGGCCGCGGCCGTTCTGACCGGTCTGGCCCGCCTGACCGGTCAGACCGTGCGCGCTGAGGGCCGGCCCCCTGGAATGCCTCAGGGCCGGTCCGGAGGATCCTCCTCCGGACCGGCCCTGAGCCGTGCGGAGCGGGCGACGGGAATCGAACCCGCGTAGCTAGTTTGGAAGACTAGGGCTCTACCATTGAGCTACGCCCGCGTATGACGCGCCGCCGGTCGCCGGACCGGGGCACGAAGAGCATCGTAGCGGGTCGCGGCGACCGGTCGCACATCCCTTCCGCGCCGTCCGCCCGCCGGGCCCTCCCGGCGGCCCGGGGGGCGGGCCGTAAAGGTGCCGTGGCGGCGCCCGGCGGCATGTACCCTACGTCTCGCACCGACGGGGTGTGGCGCAGCTTGGTAGCGCGTCCGCTTTGGGAGCGGAAGGCCGTGGGTTCAAATCCCGCCACCCCGATTTTTCAAGGCTCGGTTCGCCTCCGCGGCGCTTTTCGCGTGTGCCGGCGGCCGACCGCGCTCGCCCCTTCCCCCCGGGACTTCGTCCGGGGGCCCACTCCCTTCCGGCACCCGCGAGCCCCTTCGGCTCGCGCGCCGGCCGGGCCGGGCGGGCGCCGTCGCGGGCACGCCGCCGGGATCGGGCGGCTCGGATGCCGTGGCGGGCCGCCGGGGCGGGGCGTACCGGCCGGGAGTCGGGGAGGGGCGGAAGCCCCGTTCGCCGGGGCGGGTGCGGCCGGGGAAGATCACGTTGTGGGTGGCATCCCCCTTGCGGTTACTATGCAAGCTGCGTGCCCGTGTGTTCTCTGACCGGGCCGAATCCGCCGGAACCGCCCTCGCGCGGACCGACGGCGTCCAAGAATCAGCCATCAAGGAGACCGAACCGTGAAGAGCGCCGTGGAGACCCTGAACCCGACCCGGGTTCGGCTCACTGTCGAGGTGCCCTTCGAGGAGCTCAAGGCCAGCCTCGACGCGGCGTACAAGAAGATCAACCAGCAGGTCACGGTCAAGGGCTTCCGCAAGGGCAAGATCCCCGCTCGTGTCATCGACCAGCGGTTCGGCCGTGGCGCGGTGCTGGAGGAGGCCGTCAACGACGCGCTGCCGAAGTTCTACACCGAGGCGGTCAACGAGGCCGAGGTCAACCCGCTGGGCCAGCCCGAGGTCGACATCACCGAGCTGAAGGACGGCGAGCTGCTGGCCTTCACCGCCGAGGTCGACATCCGCCCGACCGTCGAGATCCCGGACTACTCCGGCATCGAGGTCACCGTGGACGCGGTCGAGGTCACCGACGAGGACGTCGAGAAGTCGGTGGAGCAGCTCCGTGAGCGCTTCGCCTCCACCTCCCCGGTCGAGCGCGCCGCCGCCGAGGGTGACGTCGTCACCGTCGACCTGGAGGCCAAGGTCGACGGCGAGGTGCTGCCCGACGGTGTCGCCAGCGGTGTGCAGTACACCATCGGCTCCGGCGAGCTGCTCGACGGCATCGACGACGCCGTGACCGGCCTGGAGGCCGGCGGCGAGGCCACCTTCACCTCCACCCTCAAGGGCGGCTCCGGTGAGGGCAAGGAGGCCGAGGTCAGCGTGAAGGTCTCCGCCGTGGCCGCGCGCGAGCTGCCCGAGCTGGACGACGAGTTCGCGCAGATGGCGTCCGAGTTCGACACCCTGGACGAGCTCAAGGCGGACAGCCGCAAGCGCCTCGAGAACATGAAGCAGTACGACCAGGCCACCCAGGCCCAGGAGCGCGTCCTCGACGAGCTGCTGAAGCTGGCCGAGGTGCCGATCCCCGAGAAGCTGCTCGAGGACGAGGTCAACACCCGCAAGCACAACCTCGAGCACCACCAGCTCGGCCAGATGGGCCTGGACCTCCCGAAGTACCTGGAGCTCCAGGGCAAGACCGAGGAAGAGTTCGACGCCGAGACCCGCGAGCAGGCGGTCAAGGGCATCAAGACCCAGTTCATCCTGGACGAGCTGGTCAACAAGGAGAAGCTCAACGTCAACCAGGAGGAGCTCACCGAGCACCTCATGCGGCGTGCCGCTTCCTCCGGCATGAGCCCGGACCAGTTCGCGCAGGCCGTCGTCGAGGGCGGCCAGGTGCCGATGCTCGTCGGCGAGGTCGCCCGCGGCAAGGCCCTCGCGGTCGTGGTCGAGGCCGCCAAGGTGGTCGACACCAACGGCGAGCCGGTCGACCTGGAGGACGCCGAGGAGGAGTCGGAGGAGTCCGCCGAGGCCGCCGCCGAGGAGACCCCGGCCGCCGACGAGGCTGCCGACAAGGCCGAAAAGGCCGACGACAAGGCCGACGACAAGAGCTGACCCAGGTCTTCTCGGTCCGGATCGCCGCTGGGCCCGTCAGGGCCCCGGCGGGTCGGCCCCGGACGCCTGACCGGGCGCGGTGACCGCCGTGCGGATCCCCACAGATCTGTACGGCGGCACCGCGCCCGGCCCTTTTGCGGCCCGGTCCTCGTGCCTCTTCCCGGAATACGGGACCGCTCATCCCTCTTCTCCACCTCATCGCCCTTTTCCGGGCGGTGAGGTGGAGGAGAAGCACTCTCCTCCCGTCCCCCGTGTGCCTTTGCCCCGGTCGGGGCCCGGACCGGGCCCGGGGGCGGACAGCGCCCCGAAATGCGCCGCCGCCCGACCACCTTGCGCTGCCAGCGAACAGTTCGGGAACCGGGATGGCGCCCGCCTACCAGCGCGTTAGGGTCCATGGATACGAGGGCAGGGGAGTACCCGCCCCCAGTAAGCACGACGCTGAGACGGCCGGAGCCGTCAGAGACGAGCAGGTGGATACGTGACGAATCTGAAGCCTGAAGCCGCGGGTGAGCCGTCCATCGGTGGCGGCCTCGGTGACCATGTCTACAACCGTCTGCTCGGCGAGCGGATCATTTTCCTCGGCCAGCAGGTCGACGACGAGATCGCCAACAAGATCACCGCGCAGATGCTGCTCCTTGCCGCCGACCCGGACAAGGACATCTACCTGTACATCAACAGCCCCGGCGGCTCGGTGACGGCGGGCATGGCGATCTACGACACCATGCAGTACATCCCCAACGACATCGTCACCATCGGTATGGGCATGGCGGCCTCCATGGGCCAGTTCCTGCTCACCGGCGGCGCCGCCGGCAAGCGCTTCGCCCTGCCGAACACCGACATCCTGATGCACCAGGGCTCCGCCGGCATCGGCGGTACCGCCTCGGACATCAAGATCCAGGCCGAGTACCTTCTCCGTACGAAGAAGCGCATGGCCGAGATCACCGCGCGCCACTCCGGTCAGACCGTGGAGACCATCATCCGCGACGGCGACCGCGACCGCTGGTTCACCGCGGAGGAGGCCAAGGACTACGGCCTCATCGACGAGATCATCTCCGCCGCCTCGGGCGTTCCGGGCGGTGGCGGCACCGGCGCCTGAGCCGCGTACCGCACCCATCCGCACCCCCAGCCCGTCGAACGCCACCAGGATGGTGAACACCCATATGAGCAACTACTCCGCGAGCGGCCTGTACCAGGGCCCGCAGGTGGACAACCGGTACGTCGTCCCGCGCTTCGTCGAGCGCACCTCGCAGGGCGTCCGTGAGTACGACCCGTACGCCAAGCTCTTCGAAGAGCGCGTGATCTTCCTCGGCGTGCAGATCGACGACGCCTCCGCCAACGACGTCATGGCGCAGCTGCTGTGCCTGGAGTCGATGGACCCGGACCGCGACATCTCCATCTACATCAACAGCCCCGGTGGCTCCTTCACCGCCCTCACGGCCATCTACGACACGATGCAGTTCGTGAAGCCGGACATCCAGACGGTCTGCATGGGCCAGGCCGCCTCGGCCGCCGCGGTGCTGCTCGCCGCCGGCACGCCCGGCAAGCGCATGGCGCTCCCCAACGCCCGGGTGCTGATCCACCAGCCGTCCGGCGGCACCGGCCGGGAGCAGCTCTCCGACCTGGAGATCGCGGCCAACGAGATCCTCCGGATGCGGACCCAGCTGGAGGAGATGCTGGCCAAGCACTCCTCCACGCCGATCGAGAAGATCCGCGACGACATCGAGCGTGACAAGATCCTGACGGCCGAGGACGCGCTCTCCTACGGCCTGGTGGACCAGATCGTGTCCACCCGCAAGAGCGCCGCGGCCGCGGCCGCCTGACGCGCGACCTGCCCTTGGCACGGACCCGCTGACCGGACCCGTTCCACGCGAGTCCATGTGAACCGTGCCAAGGGGGGCCCGAACGAGGGCCCCGGCAAGGTACCGTCGGATATGAGGCACCAGGAGCGACTGCACCAAGCCGCTCCCAGGCGAAGGGGAAGCACCTCGTGGCACGCATCGGTGATGGCGGCGACCTGCTCAAGTGCTCGTTCTGCGGCAAGAGCCAGAAGCAGGTGAAGAAGCTCATCGCGGGCCCCGGTGTGTACATCTGCGACGAGTGCATCGACCTCTGTAACGAGATCATCGAGGAGGAGCTCGCGGAGACGAGCGAGGTGCGGTGGGAAGAGCTTCCCAAGCCCCGCGAGATCTACGAGTTCCTGGAGGGGTACGTCGTCGGCCAGGAGCCGGCCAAGAAGGCCCTCTCCGTCGCGGTGTACAACCACTACAAGCGCGTCCAGGCCGGTGAGACCGGCGGCGGGCAGGGCCGAGACGAGGCCATCGAACTGGGCAAGTCCAACATCCTGCTGCTGGGCCCCACCGGCTCCGGCAAGACGCTGCTGGCCCAGACACTCGCCCGGATGCTGAACGTGCCGTTCGCCATCGCGGACGCCACGGCGCTGACCGAGGCGGGTTACGTCGGCGAGGACGTCGAGAACATCCTGCTGAAGCTCATCCAGGCCGCCGACTACGACGTCAAGAAGGCCGAGACGGGCATCATCTACATCGACGAGATCGACAAGGTCGCCCGCAAGAGCGAGAACCCGTCGATCACCCGCGATGTGAGCGGCGAGGGCGTCCAGCAGGCGCTGCTGAAGATCCTGGAGGGCACCACCGCCTCCGTCCCGCCGCAGGGCGGCCGGAAGCACCCGCACCAGGAGTTCATCCAGATCGACACGACGAACGTGCTGTTCATCGTGGGCGGTGCCTTCGCGGGCCTGGAGAAGATCATCGAGTCGCGGGCGGGCGCCAAGGGCATCGGCTTCGGCGCCACCATCCGCTCCAAGCGCGAGATCGAGGCGACCGACCAGTTCCAGGAGGTCATGCCCGAGGACCTGGTGAAGTTCGGGATGATCCCCGAGTTCATCGGCCGGCTCCCGGTCATCACCTCGGTGCACAACCTGGACCGCGAGGCGCTGCTGAAGATCCTGGTCGAGCCGCGCAACGCGCTGGTGAAGCAGTACCAGCGGCTCTTCGAACTCGACGGCGTGGAGCTGGACTTCGACCTCCCGGCGCTGGAGGCCATCGCGGACCAGGCCATTCTGCGCGGCACCGGCGCGCGCGGACTACGGGCCATCATGGAAGAGGTCCTCATGCCGGTGATGTACGAGGTCCCGTCCCGCAAGGACGTGGCCCGGGTGGTCATCACCGAGGACGTGGTCCACAACAACGTCAACCCGACCCTGGTCCCGCGCATCGTCAAGGACGACGGCGGGCGCCACGAGAAGTCGGCGTAGCGCGCCAGGTACGGCAGGCACGACAGGCATGAACGAGGCGGCCGCCCGGTTCACCGAACCGGGCGGCCGCCTCGTGTCGTTCACGTCCCCGGGCCGTGATTCCGGGGCCGCCGTGCTCACTTCTTGACGCGGACGTCCTTGCGGAGCTTGGCGGCGTTCTCGGCGCCCTCGGTGAGGGAGGCGGACCGGCCGGCCATCACCGACGCCACATCGATGTGGATGGTGTAGGCCAGAGTGCTGTGATCGGCCCAGACACAGAGCGGCATGCTCGCCCCGGAGGGCGCTCCCGCCCCGGTGCCCGAGGACGTGAACCGCATCTCCTGACACTTCAGGACGGCGGCGTCGCCCAGCCCGGCGGGCTTGAACGACTGCGGGCTGCCGACGAGTTCGGCCTCCTTGTCGCCCGCGGACTCCTTCTTCATGGAGGCGAACATCGTGTCGACCACCTTCTCGGGGTCGTCGATGGTGCCGTACACCCCGCTGAAGGACACCTGCTTGACGGCGAGCGGGTTGCTCTTGTCGCCCGACTCGTAGCCGCCGGAGACCTGCACGGCGTTCTTCACGCCCCAGGACTCGGTCTGCTTCATGTCCTCGTCGCTGAAGGCGGACGACTGCTTGCCGGCCGACTTCTTGTACGCACCGCCGAGCACCGTCTCCGGTGTGACCAGCTTGTGCGGGCCGTCGTCCGCCGCGGCGCTGCCGCCGCCGGCCTTGCCGCCGCTCAGCAGGAAGAAGGCGCCCGCGCCGACCGCCGCCACCGCGACCACGGCGATCGTCACGATCAGGCCGGTCTTCTTGTTCTTGCCGCCGGCCGGCGGGAGCGGGGGGAAGCCCCCGGGCGCACCGTAGGGCCCCTGCGGGGGCTGCCCCCAGCCGCCGGGCTGTCCGGGCTGCGGCTGGCCCTGCGGAGGCTGGCCGGGCTGGCCGGGTTGCGGCTGGCCGTACGCGTCCGGCTGCTGGCCGTAGGGGCCGGGCTGGGGCTGACCGGGCTGGGGCTGACCGTAGGGGCCGGGCTGCTGACCGTACGGGCCCGGCTGCTGCTGGGGGTAGCCGTAGCCCGGCGCCGGCGGGGTCTGCTGGGGGTAGCCGTAGCCGGGTGCGGGAGCCTGCGGGGCCTGGCCGTACCCGGGCGCCGGGGCCGCCCCCGGCTGCTGGCCGTAAGGGCCCGGCTGACCGTACGGATTCGGCTGCTGCGGCTGGCCGCCGTACGGACCCGGCTGCTGGTGACTCATGAAAGGCGTCCCCCATCTGGCGTCTGAAAGCATCGCGACGCTCATGTGCTTTCCGTATGAGCGCTCGCACATCCTGTCCGAAGCGCCGTGCGCGCGGGACGCCGGGGGCCGTACCGTTACCGAACTATCCCGTTTCAGTGCGCCGCCGCGGCACCCCTAAACTGTCCCCCGTGACCGACAACACTCAGCAGCCGCCAGCATCCGCCCCCGACCTGCCGACCCAGTACGCGCCGGCCGACGTAGAGGGGCAGCTGTACGAGCGCTGGGTGGAGCGGGGCTACTTCGACGCGGACGCGGCGAGCGACAAGCCCCCGTACACCGTCGTCATCCCGCCGCCGAACGTCACCGGCAGCCTCCACCTGGGCCACGCCTTCGAGCACACGCTGATCGACGCCCTCACCCGCCGCAAGCGGATGCAGGGGTACGAGACGCTGTGGCAGCCCGGCATGGACCACGCCGGCATCGCCACGCAGAACGTGGTCGAGCGCGAGCTCGCCAAGGAGGGCAAGTCCCGCCACGACCTGGGCCGTGAGGCGTTCACCGAGCGGGTCTGGCAGTGGAAGGCCGAGTCCGGCGGCCAGATCTCCGGCCAGATGCGCCGCCTCGGTGACGGCGTCGCCTGGTCCCGGGAGCGCTTCACCATGGACGAGGGCCTCTCCAAGGCCGTCGGCACCATCTTCAAGAAGCTCTACGACGACGAGCTGATCTACCGCGCCGAGCGGATCATCAACTGGTGCCCGCGCTGTCTCACCGCCATCTCGGACATCGAGGTGGAGTACCAGGACGACGACGGCGAGCTGGTCTCCATCCGGTACGGCGACGGGGACGCCGCCATCGTCGTCGCCACCACCCGCGCCGAGACGATGCTCGGTGACACCGCCGTCGCCGTCCACCCGGACGACGAGCGCTACCGGCACCTGGTCGGCACCGAGATCGAGCTGCCGCTGACCGGCCGCCGGATCCCGGTCGTCGCGGACGAGCACGTGGACCCGGAGTTCGGCACCGGCGCCGTCAAGGTGACGCCCGCCCACGACCCGAACGACTTCGAGATCGGCCGCCGCCACGACCTGCCCAACCTGGCGGTCATGGACGAGCACGCCATCATCACCGCGCACGGCCCGTTCCAGGGACTGGACCGGCTGGAGGCGCGCGGCGCCATCGTCGCCGCCCTGCGCGCCGAGGGCCGGATCGTGGCCGAGAAGCGCCCGTACACCCACTCGGTGGGGCACTGCTCGCGCTGCAAGACCACCATCGAGCCCCGGCTGTCGATGCAGTGGTGGGTCAAGGTCGGCCCGCTCGCCCAGGCCGCCGGCGACGCGGTCCGGGACGGCCGCGTCACCATCCACCCGCAGGACATGGCCAAGCGGTACTTCGACTGGGTCGACAACCTCCACGACTGGTGCATCTCGCGCCAGCTCTGGTGGGGTCACCGCATCCCCGTCTGGTACGGCCCGGAGGGCGAGGTCGTCTGCGTCGGCCCCGACGAGGAGCCGCCCACCGGCGAGGGCTGGCACCAGGAGACCGACGTCCTGGACACCTGGTTCTCCTCCGGCCTCTGGCCGTTCTCCACCCTCGGCTGGCCGGAGCGGACCCCGAGCCTGGAGAAGTTCTATCCGAACTCCGTCCTGGTCACCGGCTACGACATCCTCTTCTTCTGGGTCGCCCGGATGATGATGTTCGGTCTGTACGCGATGGACGGCACCCCGCCGTTCCACACCATCGCCCTGCACGGCATGGTGCGCGACCAGAACGGCAAGAAGATGTCCAAGTCCTTCGGGAACGTGGTCAATCCGCTGGACTGGATGGACAAGTACGGCTCCGACGCGCTCCGTTTCACACTGGCGCGCGGCGCCAACCCGGGCATCGACGTGCCGATCGGCGAGGACTGGGTCCAGGCGTCCCGGAACTTCGCCAACAAGCTGTGGAACGCCACCCGGTTCGCGCTGATGAACGGCGCCACCGTGGAGGGGCCGCTGCCGTCGCCCGAGCGGATGACCGCCACCGACCGCTGGATCCTGTCGCGGCTCAACACCACGGTCGCGGAGGTGGACGCGTACTACGAGGACTACCAGTTCTCCAAGCTGTCGGAGGGCCTCTACCACTTCGCCTGGGACGAGGTCTTCGACTGGTACGTCGAACTCTCCAAGACCACCTTCTTCGAGGGCGGCGAGCAGGCGAAGGTCTCCGCCCGGGTCCTCGGTGAGGTCCTGGACGTGATGCTCCGGCTGCTGCACCCGGTGGTCCCGTTCGTCACCGAGACCCTCTGGACCTCGCTCACCGGCGGTGAGTCGCTGGTGATCGCGGACTGGCCGGCCGACAGCGGCTTCCGGGACGAGGCCGCCGAGCGGGAGATCGAGCTGGTCCAGCGGGTCGTCACCGAGGTCCGCCGGTTCCGCTCGGACCAGGGGCTCCAGCCCGGCCAGAAGGTCCCGGCCCGGCTCGACCTGACGGGCACGGCGCTGGCGCCGCACGAGGCGGCCATCCGCCAGCTGCTGCGCCTCCAGCCGGAGGGCGAGGGCTTCCACGCCACCGCCTCGCTGCCGGTGGCGGGCGCCACCGTCGCGCTCGACCTGTCCGGCACCATCGACGTGGCGGCCGAGCGCAAGCGGCTCGCCAAGGACCTGGCCGCCGCCGAGAAGGAGAAGCAGCAGGCCACCGCCAAGCTGGGCAACGAGGCGTTCCTCGCCAAGGCGCCGGACCAGGTGGTGGAGAAGATCCGCACCCGGCTGGCCAAGGCGGACGAGGACATCGCCCGCATCGAGAACCAGCTCGCCGGGCTGCCCCAGGGCTGACGCCCCGGGCGGCGCCGTACGAGTCCGCACCGCGCCCGCGTCCCTGGGTTCCGCGTCCCGCCCGTGCCCCCGGTTTCCGCCGGGGCACGGGCGTCGCGCTGTCCGCCGGTCCCGGCCGGGTGGTTCGCCTCCGGGCGCAGGCGCGGACGCCGGGTGCCGGGCCCCGTGGGGTCAGGGCCGGCCGAGGAGCTGGGCGCCGGCGGCGGAGCGGGAGCGGGCGGTGAAGTACTCGGTGAAGCCCCGGACGAACTCCTCCTCGGTGAGCCGCCCGTCGCCGTCCGCGTCCAACTGCCGGAAGCCGTGGTTCACTTCGGCGGGATGTACCCGGGAGCCGCCGAACACGGCCCGGTACTCGTCCAGACAGAGATGACCGCTGCCGTCGGTGTCGGCGGCGCGGAACATGGCCCGTACGGCGACGCCGAGGCCGCCGTCCAGATAGCGCGGGTCGCGGTCGCAGCCGGCCAGGGTGGCCCGGGTGAACTCGGCCCGGCTGACCCGTCCGTCGCCGTCGGTGTCCATGGCCGACCGGATCTGCTCCCACCAGGTGTCGAAAGCGGCCCGCACCCCGGCCTCCCGCTCCTCGGTCAACTCCAGCTGCCAGCAGACGTTGTGGGCCATCGCCGCCAGGTCGCGGGCGTCGATCCAGCCGTCCCCGGTCTGGTCCAGCACCTGGTCGAAGAAGGCGTCCAGCCGGGGCGGCCGGGCATCCCGGCGCAGCAGCCGACGGGCCGATGGACCGCGCCCGGAACGCTGGGCCGGCAGGCGGACCGCGCCGCCCGGCAGGGTACTGTCCGGCCGGGGGCCGTCCGGCGGAGTGCGGTAGCGCACCCGGTCGGGCATCCGGACCATCACCCGGCGCAGCCCGTGGTGGAGGACGCGGGAGAGCAGCCGGGCGCCCGGACCGCACCGGAGCCCGAACCGCTTCCGGAAGGCGGGCGGCAGGTCCGCCACGGTCAGCGCGGTCACCGTCCGGGCGATCAGCGCCCGCACCGCCGGCCATGCCGGGCCCAGGAACCGGAGCCGCCGGGGCCGGGGCGCCTCCCGGAGGATGCCGAAGAGCAGATACGTCACGGCCTCCCCGTACTCCAGCTCCTCCCGCACCATCCGGTCGATGTACCCGGGTACGGCTCCGGCGTCGGGCGGGAACACCTCGGGCGGCAGCCCGAACTCCGCGCAGACGGCCCGGAACTCCCGGTACATCAGGTCCAGTTCGGCGGGTGGCAGCGGGTCGCCCGACAACTCCCGCATGGCGACGATCGATTCGTACAGGGTGACCAGCACCCAGGCCCGCACCGTCGGGTCCCCGGCGGTGAACGGACGGCCGCCGGGGCCGGTGCCGTGGATGCGCCGGTGGGTCCGGTCCAGCCGGGCGATCTCGCGGCGCAGGCTCTCCCGGTCGGCGAAGAACAGCCGTCTGCCGCTGTCCATGGTGTGCTGCATCCGCCGCCACGGATGGGCCCGGTAGGTGGAGCGGTGCTCCATCCCGGCGCCGACGGCGGGGTGCGCCGCCTGGAGCACCAGCAGCCGCCAGGCCACCAATGCGATGCGCCACTCCGCGAGGTTCCGCCGCAGCGGTGAGCCGGGCCCGGGCAGGCCGGCGCCGGCGGGACTGGGCTGCCGGGGTTCTTCGGTGGAGGACATGGGCCGCTCCCTCGGTTCGCACGGACCGGGCCGCCCGCCGGTCACCGGGCGGCCGGGTGGTGGCCCGACCGTAGGCGGCGGGACGGTGCCGAGGGGCGGGAGCGGCGTACATGTCATCCGATGAGGTGACGGCCGGGGCCGGGACGGCCGGCGGTACGGCCCCGGCCCGTGCCCCGCGAGGGGGACACGGACCGGGGCCGGCCGGAGCGGGCGGGGCGCCCGAGCGGATCGTCCGCTCAGCCCTGGACGGCCGCCGGGTCCATCCACATGATCTCCCAGGTGTGGCCGTCCGGGTCGTCGAAGGCCCGGCCGTACATGAAGCCCATGTCCTGGGTCTTGCCGGTGGCCGTACCGCCGGCCGCGATCGCCCGGTCCACCAGTTCGTCCACCTTCTCGCGGCTCTCGGCGCTCAGACAGAGCAGCACCTCGCTGGTGGTGGTCGCGTCCGCGATCGTCTTCTCGGTGAAGTCGGCGTACCGCGTCCTGGCGAGCAGCATCACCACGATGGTGTCGCTGACCACCACGGCGGCACAGTCGTCCGTGGTGAACTGCGGGTTGATGGTGTAGCCGAGCTCCGTGAAGAACTTCTTCGACACCTCGACGTCGTTCACCGGAAGGTTCGGGAAGATCATCTGCTGGTACATGGGGCACCCGTCGCTTTCGTTCGCCGGAGCGGCCCGGCCGCCCCGTTGTCCACACTGCACCCCTTCAGACCGGGGCACCGCCCGGAACTCATCGCTCCCGGAGCGACCGGACAGAGAATTCTCGGACGCCTGTTTGTGAAGCCCCCGGGACGAGCGGCGGCCGGGTGGGTCGTCAGGGGGTGGCGGGGGCGGTGAGCAGGGTGCGGAGGGTGTGGCGGAGTGCGGCGTCGGTCGCCGGGGTGCGGCGGCCGGTGATCCCGGAGCGGAAGAGGGCGGCCCCTTCCGCGACCATCACGAACACCTCGGCACGGGCCCGGGCGCCCGCCTCGTCCAGCGCCGGGACCTGGCGGCGGACGACCTGGGCGACATGGCCGGCGTACTGGGCGTAGAAGGCGCGGACGGCCTCGGCGGCGGCCTCGTCGTGGGCCGCCATCGACCACACCTCGGTGAACAGCCGTACCAGCGGCGGGTCGTCGTGGTCGCTCAGCACACTGCTCAGCACCGCCCCCGGATCGGCGCCGTCGGCGGACGGACCGGTGCGCTCGGCCATCCGGGCGAGCGAGGTGGTGAGCACCCGGTCCAGCAGGGCGGCCAGCAGGTCGGCGCGGGCCGGGAAGTAGTGCTGGAGGTGGCCGAGGCGCACCCCGGCCTCGTCCGCGACGGCGCGCAGGGTGAGCTGGGCGCCCCCGGAGGCGGAGAGCAGCCGTTCGGCGGCGTCCAGCAGATCGGCCCGGCGGCGCAGGCCCTTGGCGGTCGGCCCGCCGGCGGGAGCGGCGCTCATGCGACGGCCTCCGTCCCGGGCGTCCCGGAGGGCCCGGGGGTTCTTGGCGTGTCGGGTGTTCCCGAGGCCCCCGGCGGGACGGGCCTTCCGGGTGCCCCGGGCGGTCCGGAGGCCTTCGGTGGTCCGGACGGCCCCGGTGTCCCCGGCGTCTCGGGGGCGCCGGTGCGTTCGATGTCGACCCGGGCGCCCAGACCGGCCAGCAGCCGCAGCGCGGCGGCCGGGTCGGGGTGCTGCTCGGGGAAGACCACGCCCCGCGGGGCGGGCGAGCCGTCGGCGCCCAGCACCCGGAGCAGCCCCAGGTAGCCGCCCGCGGCGGTGAGACGGGCCTGGCCGGCGGGATCGGTGACCAGGGCGGTACGGGCTTCGCCGCGGTGGGTCACATCGATCCGGAGCCGGGCGGTGCCGCCGTCGCCGGGGGAGTGCAGCACCGCCCGGCGGACCGGGGCCCAGCGCTCACCGCCCGCCCAGCGGAAGAAGCCCGCCCCGCGCAGGGCGAGGAGCATCCGGGTGACGGCGGGGGAGCCGAAGCCGATCCGGGTCGCCGCGGTGGCGGTGCCCAGGGTGAGCGGGAAGGTGTACTGCTCGGGCGTGTCGATGCGCGCGACGCGTACGGGATCGGCGCCGATCCGCACCGTACGGGCGCCGCTCAGCGGGGCGGCGAGCCGGCGCCGGCCGTCCTCCACCACCTCGAAGTCGATGCCGAGCCGGTCCATGAACTCCACCGAGTCCGCGCCCGCCCGGTCGGCCAGGTCCCAGCGGACGGCGGTCTCCACCCGCTCGGCACCGCCCAGCTCCCGGGCGAGCGCGGCGGCGACCAGGCCGGTCACCCCGCCCATCCAGGCGGAGGAGAGCAGCACCGGCGCGGCCGACCGGGCCAGCGCGGCGACGGTCACCGCCCGCTGGAGCCGGGCCGTCCACCGGGTGACGTCCACCTGCGGCACCCCGGCGGTCAGGGCGGCCCGCAGTACCCGGTCGTCCGGGTCGTTGACCGCGCTCACCACCGCCCGGACGGCGGCCCGGAACGGCCGGGGGGACGCCAGGTCCCAGGCGCGGACCTCGCCGCCCAGCTCCCGGGCCAGCGCCCGGCCCCGCTCGGGGGTGCGGCCGGTCAGCAGGACGGGGAGGCCCCCGGCGGCGGCCATCCGGGCGAGTTCGGTGCCCACCGTTCCATAGCCACCGGTGATGAGGACGGGACCGGACGGATCGAGCGACAGTTCGTCAGTCATGCCGGAAGTATAGGTCGGGTGACCTAGTTTTTGAGGGCGGGTGACCTGGGGCGAGCGCCGCCCGTCACTCCGGGGATCTCCCTTAAGGGCGCCTCAAGGAGGGATCAAGGGCGGCTGAAGGGTGCCGCCGGGCCGGTGCGGGGGAGACGTCCGCCACAGGGGGGCGGCCTTTCTGGGTGCTATTCAGCTGTTTGTCCGTCTGATGGTGAGATCCGGGGCGGTCGGCATATCGGATTCGCCCCGTTCTGGCGGGCGCCTCTGTCCCGAGTGGTGCCGATTTGGGAGTACCGCCGGATCCCGGGGGATTTCGCGGGTTCCGTCGCCGCCGAATGCGCCCATAACGATCAGATAAATCGGATCATTACGGCCGGTCAGGTCTTTCTCCGTGGGATGAGAGTTCCCCCGGGTGCCCTAATATCCATTTCCTCATCGCCCCCGCCGGGTCCCCGCGTCTTTCCGACGCGGAAAGACGCGGAGATGAACGCAGCGCGACGGGGCGTGTACGGAACTTTGAATGAGGTCTCGGATGAGCAAGCACCGCAACAAGTCGGGCTACCGGAAGATAACCATCGCCGCCCTGGTGGTGACGGCCGTGGCCGTGCCCTCCGTGGCGATGGCCGGGTACGGGCCGGTCGGCGGCAAGGACGGCCGGGCCCACGCCCACCGGGCCGCCGTCGCCGCGCAGCGAGTGGCGGCCAAGAAGCCCGCGACCGGCGCCGCGGCCAGGCCGGCGGCCGGCTCGACCAGCGCCGCGCGGGTGGTGGAACTCGTCAACGCCGAGCGCGCCAAGGTGGGTTGCTCGCCGGTGAAGGTCAACGCGAAGCTGACCAGCGCCGCCCAGGCGCACAGCCAGGACCAGGCGTCCCACAAGAACATGTCGCACACCGGATCCGACGGCTCGAACCCCGGCGACCGCATCACCCGCGCCGGTTACCGCTGGCAGACCTACGGCGAGAACGTCGCCTACGGCTACCAGACCCCCGAGAGCGTCATGACCGGCTGGATGAACAGCCCGGGCCACAAGCGCAATATCCTCAACTGCGCCTTCAAGGAGATCGGCGTCGGTCTCGCCCAGCCCGGCAACTACTGGACCCAGAACTTCGCCGCGGGGTTCTGATCGCTGAGCCGGGGAATTCGGACGGGATTCGCCATGCGGTGACCGGCATTCTCTGAGGGTCCGTCGGAATGCCGGTGAAGGGCCCTGGCCGGATCGCGGCCGGACCGGCGGCCGGATCGTGGCCGGACCGGTGAATGGTCCTGGCCGATGCGGTGGGCGGATCGTGGCCGGACCGGTGAATGGTCCTGGCCGGCGCGGTGGACGGATCGTGGCCGGTGCGGTGAACGGGGTGCGGTGGACGGGTCCTGGCCGGACTCGCTCCGGCCGTTCCGTCGGCGCCCGCCCCGCCCGGGGATGCCCCCACAATTCCCGGGCGGGGCGGGCGCCGTCCGGCTGTCCGCCCACCGGCCCGCGCCCTGCCCGCCGGTCCGGCCCGTCCGATGGTCCGGGCGGGCCGGAGGCCGCGGGGGAGTCACTCCGTAGACTGAGGGGCGTGAGTGAGCAGCCCCCCCGCGAGTCCAGCGACAGCAGCTACGACGGCGACGGCTTCGACGAGATCGTGGCCGCGGAGACCGACCGAGACCCCGACCTGGCGGTGATCGAGGCCGGCAGCCGTACCCTGCGCGCCCAGGCCGGACCGCCGCAGGGCGACCCGGTGCCCGCCCGGCCCGCCGACCCGGAGGCCGACCGGGCACTGCGCGAGGTGGAGGCGGACCTCGCCACCCGGTGGGGCGAGACCAAGCTGGAGCCCTCGGTGGCCCGGATCGCGGCGCTCATGGACGTCCTGGGCGAGCCCCAGCGGGCGTACCCGTCGATCCACATCACCGGCACCAACGGCAAGACCTCCACCGCCCGGATGATCGAGGCGCTGCTCGGCGCCTTCGAGCTGCGCACCGGCCGGTACACCTCGCCCCATGTGCAGTCGGTCACCGAGCGGATCAGTCTGGACGGCGCCCCGGTGCCCGCCGAGCGGTTCGTCGAGGCGTACCAGGACATCAAGCCGTACGTCGAGATGGTCGACGCCTCCCAGGAGTACCGGCTCTCCTTCTTCGAGGTGCTCACCGGCATGGCGTACGCCGCCTTCGCCGACGCCCCGGTCGACGTGGCCGTGGTCGAGGTCGGCATGGGCGGCAGCTGGGACGCCACCAATGTGATCGACGGCTCGGTGGCCGTGGTCACCCCCATCGACCTGGACCACACCGACCGGCTCGGCACCACCCACGCGGAGATCGCCGGCGAGAAGGCCGGGATCATCAAGGAGGGCGCCACCGTCGTCCTCGCCCAGCAGCCGGTCGAGGCGGCCCAGGTGCTGCTGAAGAAGGCGGTCGAGGCGGACGCCACGGTCGCCCGCGAGGGCATGGAGTTCGGGGTCACCGCCCGCGAGATGGCGGTCGGCGGCCAGCTGCTGACCCTGCGCGGCCTGGGCGGCGAGTACGAGGAGATCTTCCTCCCCCTCTACGGCGCCCACCAGGCGCACAACGCCGCGGTGGCGCTGGCGGCGGTCGAGGCGTTCTTCGGGATCGGCGCCCAGGAGGCCCGCACCCTGGACCTGGAGACGGTCCGCCGGGCCTTCGCCTCGGTGGCCTCGCCCGGCCGGCTGGAGGTCGTACGGCGCAGCCCCACCGTCATCCTGGACGCCGCGCACAACCCGGCCGGGGCCCGCGCGGCGGCGGCCGGGGTCACCGAGGCGTTCGGCTTCTCCCGCCTGATCGGCGTGGTCGGGGCCAGCGACGACAAGGACGTACGGGGCCTGCTGGAGGCGTTCGAGCCGATCTGCGCGGAGCTGGTCGTCACCCGGAACTCCAGCCACCGCGCGATGGACCCGGACGCGCTGGCCGCCGTCGCCGTGGAGGTCTTCGGCGACGAGCGGGTGGTGGTGGAACCGCGCCTGGACGACGCCCTGGAGGCGGCGATCACCCTCGCCGAGGAGGAGGCCGAGTACGCGGGCGCGGGCGTGCTGGTCACGGGTTCGGTGATCACGGTCGGCGAGGCCCGGCTGCTGCTGGGAAGGGGCTGAGACCGGGTGCGTACGCTCTGCGCTTCGACGCTGATCGGTGAGTTCTTCGTGCTGGGCTTCGCCGGGCTCGTCGCCATGAAGGACGACAGCCTGTCGATGGGCACGGTGTGGACGGTCTGCGGGGTGCTGATGGCGCTGAGCGTGCTGCTCTGCGGCATGCTCGGCCGGCCGGGCGGGCTGGCGCTGGGCTGGGCTCTCCAGCTCGTGCTGATCGCCAGCGGCTTCGTGGTGCCGATCATGTTCTTCCTGGGCCTGGTCTTCGGCGGGCTGTGGTGGGCCTCGGTCCACTTCGGCGGGAAGATCGACGCGGCCAAGGCCCGCTGGGCGGCGCAGGCGGCGGCCGAGGCCGCCGAGTCCCCGGCGCCCTGACGCCCGGAGCCGCCCGGAGCCCCACGGGGTGGAGCCTCCTGGGGCGCCGGAGGGCCCAACCCGCCGGCCCTCTGCGCCCCGAGTCTCCCGGCGCCCCCGGGGCACCTCCGGCGGTCCGACGGCTGCGCTGCCCCGGGCGCCCTGACCTCCCTGGTTCCCTGAGGCTCCCGAAGCCCTGGGGCCGCGCCCCGGACGCCCGGCCCTGGCACGTCCCGGCGGGGCCGTGCTGCCCCTGACGCCCCGGGGCCGCAGGGACCCGGACCGCCGGTACGCCGCCGGAGCGGTCCGGCCGGGGCCCGGGTACGCCCCTGCCCGGGGAGCCGCCCCGTACACGGCGGGAGCCGGTACGCCCTCCACCCCGCACGTCCCGGGAGCCGGTACGTGCTCCGCCCCGCAGGCCCCGGCAGCCGGTCTCGCCGCCGCCCGCCGGGCCCGGGTGCACAGGCCCGGCCCCGCACGTCCCGTGAGCCGGTACGTGCCCCGCCCGGCAGGTCCCGGGAGCCGGCACATCCCCCGCCCCGTACACGGCGGGAGCCGGTACGCCCTCCGCCCCGCAGGGGCCGAAGAGCTCGGTGCGCGGTCCGGCGCGGGTGGTCGCGCGCCTCCGCCGCCGGGGCCGCCGGTACGCCACGGGCGAAGACGGCCGCGCCCGGGGCCCCGGTGCCCGGGGGCGCCCGCGTGCCGGGGCGATCGTCACACCCGGTAACCTCTGGGCCAACCGCACCCTCTGGCCGCAAGGAGCCGCACACCATGACGCAGCGCACCCTCGTCCTGCTCAAGCCGGACACCGTCCGTCGCGGACTCGTGGGCGAGGTCATCGGCCGCGTCGAACGGAAGGCCGGCTGGGCCATCACCGCCCTGGAGCTGCGCACCCTGGACCGCGAGACCCTGGAGCGCCACTACGGCGAGCACGTGGGCAAGCCGTTCTACGAGCCGCTGGTCGCGTTCATGTCCTCCGGCCCGGTCGTGGCGCTGGTGGTCGAGGGCGAGCGGGTGATCGAGGGCGTCCGGCAGCTCGCCGGGCCTACCGACCCGATCGCGGCCGCGCCCGGCTCCGTCCGCGGTGACTTCGGCACCATCGTGCGGGAGAATCTGATCCACGCCTCGGACTCCCCGGAGTCCGCGGAACGGGAACTCAAGATCTTTTTTCCCGGTATCGCCTGAGCCGCCCGGGTCGTCTGACCGGGCGTCAGCCATACAGCGCTCATGACCTGGGGCGACCGATGGAATTTCGGTCGCCCTCCGGTATAGGCCGCAGAGCGCTCGGGAACGCATCCGTCCTGTGTCTCGTCACCTGTACAGAGGCGCACCGCAGCGCAGTCTCCGCACGGGCGGCACTACGATGGGAATCTCCGCCACACCTCCCGTCCAGCCGACCTGAGAAGCCGTCAAGCTCTAATGGGGAAGGCCCGACGCATCCTCATGGGAAACAAGGGGAACTCAATGTCGTTCATCGGCCGTGACATGGCTGTCGACCTCGGGACCGCCAACACGCTGGTGTACGTCAGAGGTCGCGGCATCGTCCTCAATGAGCCCTCCGTCGTCGCCATCAACACCAATACCGGTGGAATCCTGGCGGTCGGCGCCGAGGCCAAGAAGATGATCGGCCGGACCCCTGGCAACATCGTGGCTGTCCGGCCGCTCAAGGACGGGGTGATCGCGGACTTCGAGATCACCGAGCGGATGCTCCGCTACTTCATTCTCAAGATCCACAAGCGCCGTTATCTCGCCCGCCCCCGGGTCGTGGTCTGCGTGCCCTCCGGCATCACCGGGGTCGAGCGCCGCGCGGTGATCGAGGCGTCCACCCAGGCGGGCGCCCGGCAGGTGCACATCATCGAGGAGCCGATGGCCGCCGCCATCGGTTCGGGTCTGCCGGTCCACGAGGCCACCGGCAACATGGTGGTGGACATCGGCGGCGGCACCACCGAGGTGGCGGTGATCTCGCTCGGCGGAATCGTCACGGCACAGTCGATCCGGGTGGCCGGCGACGAGCTGGACAACGCGATCATCCAGCACATCAAGAAGGAGTACAGCCTCCTCCTCGGTGAGCGCACCGCCGAGCAGATCAAGATCACCATCGGTTCGGCGTACGACCTGGAGACCGACGAGCACACCGAGATCCGCGGCCGGGACCTGGTCTCCGGCCTGCCCAAGACGGTCGTCATCTCGGCCGCCGAGGTCCGCAAGGCCATCGAGGAGCCGGTCAACGCCATCGTGGACGCGGTGAAGACCACCCTCGACAAGTGCCCGCCGGAGCTCTCCGGCGATGTGATGGACCGGGGCATCGTGCTCACCGGCGGCGGCGCGCTGCTGCGCGGTCTGGACGAGCGGCTGCGCCGGGAGACCGGGATGCCGATCCACATCGCGGAGGACCCGCTGGACTCGGTGGCGCTCGGCTCCGGCAAGTGCGTGGAGGAGTTCGAGGCGCTCCAGCAGGTGCTGGACGCCCAGCCCCGCAGGTAGCCCCCCAGGAGCCCCCGGTGGTCCCCGACGGCCTCCGTGGTCCCCGTCGGTCCGCGTGGTCCCTGTCGGTCCACGGTGATTCACGGAAGTCCCCGGTGGTTCCCGGCAGTCGCCGGCATGTACGCCCGCCCGGCATTTCACCCGGGCGGGCGTACGGGACTCCCACGGACGGCGGAACGGTGACCTCGGCCGTACGGACGCCACCAGGCCCGTACGGCTGATCGTTGGTATAACGGCACAAACATTCCTATCGAGGAAGGCACGGCCGCCCCCGTGAGGGACACACGAGAGAGCCGGTTGCTCCTGATCCTGCTGGTCGCCGTCGCGTTCGCCCTGATCACGGTGGACATCAGGGGCGGCCAGGAGTCACCCGTGGACGGCGCCCGGCGCGCCGCCGCCACCGTCTTCGGCCCCGTCGAGAACAGCGTCGCCTCCGTCGTCGATCCGGTCGGCAACGCCATCGCGGCCGTCCGGGACTCCGGCGAACGGCACGGCCGGATCGCGGAGCTGGAGCGGGAGAACGCGGCCCTCAAGGCGCGCCTCGGCAGCGACGACCGCAACCGCAGCCGGGTCCGGGAGCTGGACAACCTGCTGAAGCGGGCCGGCGCCGGGCAGTACGGCGTCAAGGCGGCCGAGGTCATCGCCATAGGAGCGGCCCAGGGCTTCTCCTGGACCGTCACCATCGACGTGGGCGCCGACGACGGCATCAAGCGCGACATGACCGTCATCAACGGCGACGGGCTGGTCGGCCGGGTCACCACCGTCGGCCCCGGCACCGCCACCGTGCTCCTCGCGAGCGACCCCAAGTTCACCGTCGGCACCCGGATGGAGAGGTCCGACGAACTCGGCTTCGCCACCGGCCAGGGCGACCGCCCGCTCTCGGTGCAGCTCCTCAACGGCAAGGCCAAGGTCAAGCCCGGCGACCGGCTGGTCACCTTCGGCTCGCAGGCCGGCAAGCCGTTCGTGCCGGGTGTGCCGGTCGGCGAGGTGATCCGGGTCGACCCGGCGGCCGGCGGGCTCACCAAGAATCTGTACGTCCGCCCCTACGCGGGCTTCAGCCGGCTGGACATCGTCGGCGTCGTCGTCCAGGCGCCCCGCACCGACCCGCGCGATCTGGTGCTCCCGGCCCGCCCGCGCCCCGAGCCCACCGTCACGGTCACCGTCACCCCGTCGGCCCAGGCCGGGCTGGACCAGCAGGGCGGCGTCCAGCCGCAGGGGCAGGCCCAGCCCTCGCCGCGGCCCACCGGCAACGCCCCGGCCCAGCCCGACCCGGCGGCCGGGCGCGACCCCGGCGACCCGGACGCCCAGGCCGATCCGGCGGCCGATCCGGCCGATCCGGCCGATCCGGCCGTCCAGAACAACGGCGACGCCGGCGACGATCAGGAGTAGAGGTAAGGCCATGCGTTTCAACCGTGTGCTGCTCTCCGGCACCCTCCTCGTCGTCGCCCTGGTCCTCCAGGTCTCGGTGCTCGCCCGGCTCCAGCTGCCCGGCGCCGTCCCGGACCTGATGCTCCTGGTGGTCCTCGGCCTCGCCTTCGTCTACGGCCATGTCGCCGGGGCCCTGATCGGCTTCGCCGCCGGGCTGCTCGCGGACTTCGCCCCGCCCGCCGACCACGCCGCCGGGCGGTACGCCCTGGTGCTCTGCGTCATCGGCTATCTGGCCGGGCTCGCCAAGCCCGAGAAGGGCCGGCTGAAGTCCGCCACCGGGCCGATGGCCATGGTGGTGGTCGCCGCCGTGCTCTCCACCCTGCTGTACGCGGGGGTCGGCGCCCTGGTCGGTGACACCGCCGCCCGGCACGTCGGCCTGATCCCGCTGCTGGCCACCGCCGTCCTGTACGACCTGCTGCTGGCGCCCTTCACGGTCCCCGGCATCATGTGGCTGGCCCGGCGCGCCGAGAACGACCCGCTCGCGGACGACCCCGGCACCGGCACCGACGTGGCCTCCGGCTGGCTCGCCTCCGGCACCGGCCTGCGGATCGGTGAACAGCGCAGCGGACTGCGGCTGAAGGCGGCCCGCAACCGGGCGGCCCGGGCCGGCCGCATCAAGGGTGTGAAGCGGCTGTGAGGACCGCCGGTGTGAGCACCACCAGGCGCGGGACCGGGCCCAGGACCGGGCCGCGCGGGACGACCCGGGAACGGGGGACGGCTGTGAACGAGGGGGCGACCGCGCCATGAGCAATATCCCGGAGACCGGCCGGACGCCCAGGGTCCAGATCCGGCTGATCGTCATCCAGGTCCTGGTCTTCTCCCTGCTGCTCACCCTCGGCGGCCGGCTCTGGTACCTCCAGATCCGGCAGGGCAAGGAGTACACCGACGAGGCCCGCAGCAACCACGTCCAGCAGGTCGTCCAGCCCGCCGTCCGGGGCTCCATCCTCGACGCCCGGGGCGTACCGCTGGCCGACAACGAGACCCGGCTGGTGGTCTCCGCCTCCCGCACCGAGCTGCTGAAGATGAAGGACGACGGCAAGGCCGTCCTCACCCGGCTCGCCGGCGTCCTCGGGATGAAGCCCAAGGAGGTGCGCGACAAGGTCCGGCTCTGCGACGCCAAGACCCCCCAGCCCTGCTGGAACGGCTCGCCCTTCCAGCCGATCCCGGTCACCAACAAGGCCACCACCCAGCAGGCGCTGACCATCCGGGAGCGCGCCGAGGACTTCCCCGGCATCACCGCCGAGCCCGCCGCCGTCCGCCGCTACGCCGCCCCCGGGAAGTCCCGTACCGCCCAGGTGCTCGGCTATCTCTCGCCCGTCACCGACCAGGAGATCCAGGAGGCGAAGAACACCGACTCGCCGTTCCTCCGCTCCGACCAGGTCGGCCGCTCCGGTCTGGAGCGCACCTACGACAAGGCGCTGCGCGGCAAGGCCGGGGTCACCCGCTACGAGGTGGACAACCTCGGCCGGGTCCTCGGCGAGGCGGAGAGCGACCCGGGCCGCCCCGGCTCCAACGTGGTCACCTCCATCGACGCCCGGGTGCAGGCGGTCGCGGAGTACGAGCTGGACGCGGCGATGAAGGCGGCCCGCAAGGAGCCCGACCGCAACACCGGCACCAACTACAAGGCCGACTCCGGCGCCGTCGTCGTCATGGAGAGCAAGACCGGCCGGATCGTCGCCATGGCCTCCATGCCGGACTACGACCCCAACGCCTGGGTCGGCGGCATCTCCGCCAAGGACTACGCCCGGATGACCGGCAAGGAGTCCAACCTGCCGCTGCTCAACCGGGCCATCCAGGGCCAGGCGGCGCCCGGCTCGATCTTCAAGGTCGTCCCGACCACCGCCGCCGTCAACGCCGGCTATCCGTTCAACGGCACCTACCCCTGCCCCAGCTCGTACTCCATCGGCAGCCAGGTCTTCAAGAACTTCGAGTCCCAGGGCCACGGCTCCATCACCCTCGGCCGCGCCCTCGAGGTCTCCTGCGACACCGTCTACTACGGCCTCTCCCACAAGGAGTGGCAGAAGGACGGCGGGATGAAGCCCAAGAAGGACGCCAAGGACTGGTTCTACAAGACCGCCCACCAGTTCGGCCTCGGCGCCGAGACCGGCATCGACCTCCCCAACGAGGTCAAGGGCCGGGTCCCGGACCGCCGGTGGAAGCAGTCCTTCTGGGAGACCAACAAGGCCTGGTGGTGCAAG
The DNA here is from genome assembly GCF_024756275.1 of Streptomyces pyxinae. Classification (GTDB taxonomy): domain Bacteria; phylum Actinomycetota; class Actinomycetes; order Streptomycetales; family Streptomycetaceae; genus Streptomyces; species Streptomyces pyxinae. The sequence continues at coordinate 52,731 of NZ_JANUGQ010000019.1, forward strand.
AACGGCAAGAAGGGCGGCGACTACGTCCAGCAGCTGAGCTACGAGAACTGCCTCGAAGGCAATCTCATGCGCGCCGGTGACTCGGTGAACTACTCGATCGGACAGGGCGACACCCTGGTCACCCCGATCCAGATGGCCGTCATCTACGGGGCCATCTCCAACGGCGGCACCCTGTGGAACCCCACCGTGGGCAAGGCGATCGTCAGCCCGGACGGCAAGCAGGTCGAGGAGATCAAGCCCACCGCGCACGGCCGGCTCCCGATGGACGCCAAGACCCGCGACCTGATGGACGGGGCGCTGGCCGGCGTCGCCGAGCGCGGCACCGCCGCCTGGCGGTTCGGCCAGGTCGGCTGGCCGCAGAAGAAGATCCCGATGCACGCCAAGACCGGTACCGCCGAGGTCTACGGCAAGCAGACCACCTCGTGGTTCGCCACCTACACCAAGGACTACACGGTCGTCATGACCATCGCCCAGGGCGGCACCGGCTCCGGCGCCTCCGGGCCCGCCGTGCGCAACATCTACGACGCCCTCTACGGTCTGGACGACGCCGGCAACCAGGACCTCAGGCGCGCCCTGCTGCCCACCCCGCAGCGGACCCTGCCGAAGATCCTGGCGGACGGCACCATCGAGGCGCCCGAGATCAAGCCGTACGACCCCGATTCCCAGAAGGTCCCGGACGGCACCTCGCCGCCGGCGCTCGCGGGGCCGCCGGCCACCGGACGGAGGGACTGACCGACCATGGCCGGAGCCAACAGCTTCTCCGTCCCCCGCTACACGCCCGAGAAGGGCGCCTGGTCCCGGCTGACCGCCCGCGACTCGATGGTGCGCCGGCTCGACTGGCCGCTGCTCTTCTCCGCGCTCGCCCTCTCGCTGCTCGGCTGTCTGCTGGTCTGGTCCGCCACCCGCAACCGCACCGAGCTCAACCAGGGCGACCCGTACTCCTTCCTCTTCCGGCACGCCCTCAACACCGGCATCGGCCTCGTCCTGATGACCGGCACCGTCTGGCTCGGCCACCGCACCCTGCGCGGCGCGGTGCCGGTGCTCTACGGCCTGTCGGTGGTGCTGGTCCTGCTGGTCCTCACCCCGCTCGGTGCCACCATCAACGGCGCCCACGCCTGGATCAAGCTCGGCGGACTCTCTCTCCAGCCCTCGGAGTTCGTGAAGGTCACGATCATCCTGGGGATGGCGATGCTGCTCGCCGCCAAGGTGGACGCGGGCGACCAGCTCCACCCCGACCACCGGACGGTCGCCAAGTCGCTCGGCATCGCCGTGCTGCCGATGGCCATCGTCATGCTCATGCCCGACCTGGGCTCGGTGATGGTCATGGTGGTCATCGTGCTCGGGGTGCTGCTCGCCTCCGGCGCCTCCAACCGCTGGATCTTCGGGCTGCTCGGCGCCGGGGTGGCGGGCGCCGTCGCGGTCGCCGCGCTGGGGGTGCTGGACGAGTACCAGATCAACCGGTTCGCCGCCTTCGCCAACCCGGACCTCGACCCGGCCGGCGTCGGCTACAACACCAACCAGGCCCGGATCGCCATCGGTTCCGGCGGCCTCTACGGCGAGGGGCTCTTCAACGGCCACCAGACCACCGGCCAGTTCGTCCCGGAGCAGCAGACCGACTTCATCTTCACCGTCGCGGGGGAGGAGCTGGGCTTCATCGGCGCCGGCGCCATTCTCGCGCTGCTCGGGGTGATCCTCTGGCGCGCCTGCCGGATCGCCCGGGAGACCACCGAGCTGTACGGCACGGTCGTGGCCGCCGGGATCATCGCCTGGTTCGCCTTCCAGGCGTTCGAGAACGTCGGCATGACCCTCGGCATCATGCCGGTGGCCGGCCTCCCGCTGCCCTTCGTCTCGTACGGCGGCTCCTCGATGTTCGCCGTCTGGGTGGCCGTCGGGCTGCTCCAGTCGATCCGGGTGCAGCGGCCCCTGTCGGCCTGAGCCGGCCCTGTCCGCCGGAGGCCCCGGCCCCCGGGCTCCCGTGATCGGTGGGGGCCCGGCGCCGCATGGGGGCGGGCGGGACGGGGAACCCGTGTTCCCATGACGGCGGACACCAGGAACGGACAGCGCCCGGCGAAGAGTACGCACGGCTCCGGGGACTCCGGCGACAGGCGGGCCCCGGCCGCCGGGCACGAGGTCGAGCGGAAGTACGCGGCCGGTCCCGGCACTCGGCTCCCCGACCTCACGGAGGTGAAGGGCGTCGCCCGGTCGGAGAGCCGGGGCGTCACCGAGCTGGACGCCGTCTACTACGACACCGCCGATCTGCGCCTGGCCGCCGCCGGGATCACCCTGCGCCGCCGCACCGGGGGCGCGGACGCCGGCTGGCACCTCAAACTGCCGGTCGCCCCGGACACCCGTGAGGAGCTGACCGTCCCGCTGGACGCGGCCCCCGGACCTGCGGAGGCGCCCGGGGCCGCCGGGGCCACGGGGCCGGCCGGGTCGCCGGAGGCCTCCGGTGCCGCCGGGCCCCCGGAGCTCTCCGCCGAGGTCCCCGGCGCGCTCGCCGCCCTGGTCCGGGCCCGCACCAGGGGCGCCCCGCTCGTCCCCGTCGTACGGCTCCTCTCCTCCCGCGACCTCCGGCGGCTGTCCGGCCGGAAGGGCGGGCCGCGCGCCGAGCTGAGCACCGACACCGTGGTCGCGGAACGGCTGACGGGCGGGCGGCGGACGGGGAAGGGCCGTCCCACCGCCGAGTGGACCGAGATCGAGGTCGAGCTGGCCCGGGACGCCGACCCGGCGCTTCTCGGCGCCCTGGACAAGCGGCTCCGCGAGGCCGGGCTCCGCCCCGCCGCCGCCCCCTCCAAGCTGGCCCGGGCCCTCACCGAGACCGGCGGCGGACCCGCCGCCCGGCCGGAACCCGCCGACCCGGACACCGCCGGCGAAGAGTTGCTCCGCTATCTCCGCGCCCAGGCCGACGCCCTGCTGGCGCTGGACGTCGCCGTCCGCCGCGAGCTGCCCGACGCCGTGCACAAGATGCGCGTCGCCACCCGGCGGCTCCGCAGCGCCCTGCGCTCGTACCGGAAACTGATCGGCGGGGGCGACCGGGACGCCGTCGTCCGGCTGCGCGGGGAGCTCAAGTGGCTCGCCGGGGAGCTGGGCGTCGACCGGGACCAGGAGGTGCTGGCGGAACGGCTGACCGCCGGGCTCGACGCGGTCCCGGTGGAGCTGCTGCTCGGCCCGGTCCGCGCCCGGCTGCGGATCTGGGACTCCGGCCACCGCGCCGAGGCCCGGGCGCGTACCGAGGCCGCGCTGGACAGCGACCGCTATCTCGCCCTGCTGGACGCCGTCGAGGCGCTGCTCGCCCGGCCGCCGCTCCGGCCGGCCGCCGCCCGCGCCCCCGGGGACGTACTGCCCCGGGTGCTGCGCAAGGAGCACGCCCGGCTGACCGCCCGGGTGGAGCGGGCCCTCGCCCTGGCGCCGGGCCCCGACCGGGACGTCGCCATGCACGAGGCCCGCAAGGCCGCCAAGCGCGCCCGGTACACCGCCGAGGCCGCCCGCCCGGCGCTGGGCAAGCCCGCCAAGAAGTACGCGAAACGAGTGAAGCTGCTCCAGCGCGAGCTGGGCGACCACCAGGACAGCGTGGTGGCCCGGGAGACCCTCCGCGAGCTGGCCGTCCGGGCCCACGCGGCCGGTGAGACCGCGTTCGTCTGGGGACTGCTGTACGGCCACGAGGAGGCGGCCGCCGCCGAGCGCGAGCACCGGCTGCCCGAGGTCTGGGCCGCCACCGGGGCGCCCTGAGCCCGGGGCGGGAGCGCGTACCGGGCACCTCCGGCGAACGCGTACCGAGGCTCTCCGGCGGGAGCGCGTACCGCGTACCGAGTTGCCCCGGGCGGGAGCGCGTACCGCCCGCCGGGCACCAACGGCGGGCGGGCGCAAGGGCCGACCGGGGTACGCTGGTAAGTCGCCCCTGCCAGTCCACGAAGGTTCCAGATGTCTGCCGAGTCGGTCTTCCCACAGCTCGAAGCTCTGCTCCCGCATGTGCAGAAGCCCATCCAGTACGTCGGCGGTGAGCTGAACAGCACCGTCAAGCCCTGGGACGAATGCGACGTCCGCTGGGCGCTCATGTACCCGGACGCGTACGAGGTCGGCCTGCCCAACCAGGGCGTCATGATCCTCTACGAGGTGCTCAACGAGCGGCCGGGGGTCCTCGCGGAGCGCACCTACAGCGTCTGGCCGGACCTCGAGGCGCTGATGCGCGAGCACGGCGTCCCGCAGTTCACCGTGGACAGCCACCGGCCGGTCAAGGCCTTCGACGTGCTCGGACTCAGCTTCTCCACCGAGCTGGGCTACACCAATATGCTCACCGCGCTGGACCTGGCGGGCATCCCGCTGGAGTCCAGGGACCGCACGGTGGACGACCCGATCGTGCTCGCGGGCGGCCACGCGGCCTTCAACCCGGAGCCGATCGCGGACTTCATCGACGCGGCCGTCATCGGCGACGGCGAGCAGGCCGTGCTGGACATGACCGAGATCGTCCGGGCCTGGAAGGCCGAGGGCCGTCCGGGCGGCCGGGAGGAAGTGCTCTTCCGGCTGGCCCGTACCGGCGGGGTGTACGTGCCCGCCTTCTACGACGTCGAGTACCTCCCGGACGGCCGGATCGGCCGGGTCGTGCCCAACAGGTCCGGGGTGCCGTGGCGGGTCTCCAAGCACACCGTCATGGACCTGGACGAGTGGCCCTACCCCAAGCAGCCGCTGGTCCCGCTCGCGGAGACGGTCCATGAGCGGATGTCCGTCGAGATCTTCCGCGGCTGCACCCGGGGCTGCCGCTTCTGCCAGGCCGGCATGATCACGCGCCCCGTGCGGGAGCGAAGCATCACCGGCATCGGGGAGATGGTCGACAAGGGCCTCAAGGCGACCGGCTTCGAGGAGGTCGGCCTGCTCTCGCTCTCCTCCGCCGACCACACCGAGATCGGGGAGATCGCCAAGGGCCTGGCCGACCGCTACACCGAGGACAAGGTCGGCCTCTCGCTGCCGTCCACCCGGGTGGACGCCTTCAACGTCGACCTCGCCAACGAGCTGACCCGCAACGGCCGCCGCTCCGGGCTCACCTTCGCCCCCGAGGGTGGCTCCGAGCGGATGCGCAAGGTCATCAACAAGATGGTGTCGGAGGAGGACCTGATCCGCACCGTCGCCACCGCCTACGGCAACGGCTGGCGCCAGGTGAAGCTGTACTTCATGTGCGGCCTGCCCACCGAGACCGACGACGACGTGCTCCAGATCGCCGACATGGCGATGAACGTCATCCAGAAGGGCCGGGAGGTCTCCGGCTCCAACGACATCCGCTGCACCGTCTCCATCGGCGGGTTCGTGCCCAAGCCGCACACCCCGTTCCAGTGGGCCCCGCAGCTCGGCGCCGAGGGCACCGACGCCCGGCTCGCCAAGCTCCGCGACAAGATCCGCGGCGACAAGAAGTACGGCCGCTCCATCGGCTTCCGCTACCACGACGGCAAGCCCGGCATCGTGGAGGGCCTGCTCTCCCGCGGCGACCGCCGGGTCGGCTCGGTCATCCGCGCCGTCTGGGAGGACGGCGGCCGGTTCGACGGCTGGCGCGAGCACTTCTCGTACGACCGCTGGATGACCTGCGCCGACAAGACGCTGCCCGAGTTCGGCGTGGACGTCGACTGGTACACCACCCGTGAGCGCTTCTACGAGGAGGTCCTGCCCTGGGACCACCTGGACTCCGGTCTGGACAAGGACTGGCTCTGGGAGGACTGGCAGGACTCCCTGGACGAGACCGAGGTCGAGGACTGCCGCTGGACCCCCTGCTTCGACTGCGGAGTGTGCCCGCAGATGAACACCGAGATCCAGATCGGCCCCACCGGCAAGAAGCTGCTGCCGCTGACCGTCGTCACGTAGCCGCGCTCCCGGCCCGCCGGGCGGTGGCGGGCCCGCGCCGCCCGGCGCCGGGGCCCGCCCCCCGCCGGCCGGACCCGCCCGCACCGCCGGTGACCGGCGAGCCGTGCGGAGGCCGTGCGGAGGCCGTACCGGGCTGGGCGGAAGCCGTACGGCGCCGGGTGGAAGGCCGCGCGGGGGCGGTGCGCCGGTCGTGCGGGGCGGTGAGGGGAGAGGTGCCCGGGGGCAGGCAGGGGGCACGGGCCCGGAGTGCGGGGGAGCGGGCCGCGGAGCCGCCCGGAGCACCGGCGCGTAATCTGGGTAGAAGGCAGAACGACCTGATCGCCTCCGGCGCGGCGCCCGCACCCGAGATCTCCCCGTACGCACGGGGGTGAGCCGGGCGGGACCCCCGGGGCCACCGCACTTCGTGGGCGGCGCGCCACCCGCGCCCGCCCCGCACCGAGGAGAAGAACCACTGGGCAAGCGACAGCCCGAAGGCCCGCCGCCCGCACCGGCGGTGCAGCGCATCCGACTGCGCTACACCAAGCGCGGCCGCCTCCGGTTCACCAGCCACCGCGACTTCCAGCGGGCCTTCGAGCGCGCCCTGCGGCGCGCCGAGGTCCCCATGGCGTACTCGGCGGGCTTCACCCCGCACCCCAAGGTCTCGTACGCCAACGCCGCCCCGACCGGGACGGCATCCGAGGCCGAGTACCTGGAGATCGCGCTCACCGACCACCGCGACCCCGAGCGGCTGCGACTGCTGCTCGACGAGTCGATGCCGGCCGGTCTCGACATCACCGACGCCGTGGAGGCCCGGACCTCCGGTCTCGCCGACCGGCTGACCGCCTCCGTCTGGGAGCTGCGGCTCCAGGGCGTGCACCCGGTGGACGCCGGGCGCGCTGCGGCCGCCTTCCTGGCCGCCGGGGCGGTCGAGGTCAGCCGGAAGACCAAGAACGGCATCCGCAGCTTCGACGCCCGGGGAGCCGTGGCCGGCCTCGAAGCCCGGCCCGCGCCGGCTGATGGGCCCGGCCAGGAGCCCTGTGCGATACTGCGGCTGGTTGTTCGGCACGTGACACCTGCCGTGCGACCCGACGACGTCCTGTCCGGCCTCCACGCCGTGGCCGACCTGGCGCCGCCGGTCCCCGCTGCGGTGACCAGGCTGGCGCAGGGGCTCTTCGACGAGGAGACCGGCACGGTGACCGACCCGCTCGCGCCCGACCGCGAGGCAGTCCTGGCCGCCCCACCCATGGCCGCCGGATCCGCCGCCGCGACGGCTGCTCCCTGACCGGAGGCGGAACGGTCCCCGCGACCGGGACCGGTCGTCGCCACGCGGCCCTCGCAGCGGACAAGCCAGCCCGCCGGGTCGCGTACCCACACAGAAGACTTTCGCCAGGCCGTCCGCAGAAGGCGTACGGAACCGGCGAGCCAGACATCAGCTCCTGTGCGGCGCCGCGCCAGACGCGGCGCCCGGGAGCGTGACGGGAGAACCGCCCGCATGCTTGAGCAGAACGACACCGGCACCGCCGGTTCCAGCACCGAAGAGAACAACTCGCCCAGCGACACGCTGCCGCCGCGCCGCCGTCGCCGCGCCGCCTCCCGCCCCGCCGGTCCGCCGGCCGGGGGCGAGGCACCCGCCGCGGAGGCGACCGTGGTCGCGGAGACCGCCGCCCCCGCCGAGACGGCGACCACGGCCGCCCCGGCCGCCGCCGCTGCCGAGGAGCAGGCCGAGCCGGCGGCATCCGCCCGGCCGCGCCGCCGCGCCACCCGCAGGGCCAGCGCCCCGGCCGGTACGCCCGCCGCCGCGCCGGCGGAGGCACCCGCGCCGGCTGCCGAGAACACCGAGGCCGCCGAAGAGACCGAAGAGACCGAGGACACCGAGGAGCAGGTGGCCGCCGAGGCCCCGGCCGCTCCGGTCGCCGCCGCCGAGGAGCCCGCCGCCCCGGCCCGTACCCGTCGCCGGGCGACCCGCAGGGCCAGCGCCCCGGCCGGTACGCCGGCCGCCGCCGCGTCGGTGGAGGCCCCGGCGCCGGCCGCCGAGGAGCCCGCCGAGCCCGCTGCCCCGGCCGCCGCCGAGGAGCCCGCCGAGCCCGCTGCCCCGGCCGCCGCCGAGGAGCCGGCCGAGCCGGTGGCGCCCGCCCGTGGTCGCCGCCGCGCCACCCGCAGGGCCACCGCCCCGGTGACCGCCCCGGAGGTGGCCGAGGAGTCGGTGGAGGCCCCGGCCACCGCCGAGGAGCCCGCCGTCGCGGAGCCGGCCGTGGCCGCCGCCGCCGAGGAGCCCGCCGCCCCGGCCCGTGCGCGTCGCCGGGCCACCCGTAAGGCCAGCACGCCCAGGGCGCAGGAGGAGGAGACGGCCGCCGGGGGCGAGGAGCTGCCCTCCGGCACGGTCGCCCAGATCGCGTCCGACGAGGCCGAGGTGACCGCCGCCGAGGAGGCGGCGACCCGGGGCCGTACCCGCCGCCGGACCGGTGCGCCGCAGTTCACCGCCGAGCCCGAGCAGCGGACGCCCGAGCAGTCCCGGGGCCGCCGGGCCGCCCGCCCGGCCGTGGCGGTGTTCCAGGCCCCGGTCTTCGCGGAGCCGATGTTCCAGACCCCGGAGACCGCTGCCGCCGCCGCTGCCGCCGAGGCGGCCGGGCGCCGGGGTGCGCCGGCCGTCGAGTCCGGCGCGAAGGAGTCCGCCGAGGAGACCCCCGCCGCCCGTACCGCCGAGCAGCCGGAGACCGGCCGCCGGCGCCGTCGCCGCCGGGGCGAGCCCGCCGAGCAGCCGGCGCCCGCCGCCGAGCAGCCGCAGCCGGAGCGGGCCGAGCGGACGGAGCGGGCCGACGAGGCCGAGGAGCCCGAGGAGACCACCCGGGCCGCCGGGGGCGAGGACGCCGAGGAGTCCGAGGACCGGCCGCGCCGCCGCCGTCGCGGTGGCCGCCGCCGTCGCCGGGGTGAGGGCGCGGACGAGGCCGAGCAGGCCGAGGGCGCCGAGCAGGACGAGCGGTCCGTCGGGGACGAGCGTCCCGCCCGGACCGAGCAGGACGAGCGGGCCGAGGCGCCGGAGGACGAGGAGGAGTCCGAGGAGGCCGAGGAGCACGAGGCCGACACGCCCTCCGCCGCCGGGACCAGCAGCTCGCGCCGCCGCCGTCGCCGCCGCCGCCGCGGCGGGGACAGCGGCCCCGAGGAGACCGCGGGCGACGAGGACGGCGTCCGTACCGTCGTCAAGGTCCGCGAGCCGCGTCCGGCCCGGGAGGCCGCCGACGAGGTGCAGTCCATCAAGGGCTCCACCCGGTTGGAGGCGAAGAAGCAGCGCCGCCGGGAGGGCCGCGAGCAGGGCCGCCGCCGGGTGCCGATCATCACCGAGGCCGAGTTCCTGGCCCGCCGGGAGGCCGTCGAGCGGGTGATGGTCGTGCGCCAGCACGGCGAGCGCACCCAGATCGGTGTCCTCGAGGACGACGTGCTGGTCGAGCACTACGTCAACAAGGAGCAGGCCACCTCCTACGTCGGCAACGTCTACCTGGGCAAGGTGCAGAACGTCCTGCCGTCCATGGAGGCCGCCTTCGTCGACATCGGCAAGGGCCGCAACGCCGTGCTCTACGCCGGTGAGGTCAACTTCGAGGCGCTGGGCATGGGCCACGGGCCGCGCCGGATCGAGACCGCGCTGAAGTCCGGCCAGTCGGTGCTGGTGCAGGTCACCAAGGACCCGATCGGCCACAAGGGCGCCCGGCTGACCAGCCAGGTCTCGCTGCCCGGTCGCTATCTGGTGTACGTGCCCGAGGGTTCGATGACCGGGATCAGCCGCAAGCTCCCCGACACCGAGCGGGCCCGGCTGAAGACCATTCTCAAGAAGATCGTCCCCGAGGACGCGGGCGTGATCGTGCGCACCGCCGCCGAGGGCGCCAGCGAGGACGAGCTCCGCAGGGACGTGGAGCGGCTCCAGGCGCAGTGGGAGGACATCCGGAAGAAGGCCAAGAACGGCAACGCCCCGACCCTGCTCTACGGCGAGCCGGACATGACGGTCCGGGTGGTCCGGGACATCTTCAACGAGGACTTCTCCAAGGTCGTCGTCAGCGGTGACGAGGCGTGGGAGACCATCCACGGCTATGTCTCGCACGTCGCCCCCGACCTGGCGGACCGGCTCCAGCGCTGGACCTCCGAGGTGGACGTCTTCGCCACCTACCGGATCGACGAGCAGCTGATGAAGGCGCTGGACCGCAAGGTCTGGCTGCCGTCCGGCGGTTCGCTGGTGATCGACAAGACCGAGGCGATGGTCGTGGTCGACGTCAACACCGGCAAGTTCACCGGCCAGGGCGGCAACCTGGAGGAGACCGTCACCAGGAACAACCTGGAGGCGGCCGAGGAGATCGTCCGCCAGCTGCGCCTGCGCGACCTGGGCGGCATCGTCGTCATCGACTTCATCGACATGGTGCTGGAGTCCAACCGGGACCTGGTGCTGCGGCGGCTGCTGGAGTGCCTGGGCCGGGACCGGACCAAGCACCAGGTGGCCGAGGTCACCTCGCTGGGCCTGGTCCAGATGACCCGGAAGCGGGTCGGCCAGGGGCTGCTGGAGTCGTTCTCGGAGACCTGCGTCCACTGCAACGGGCGCGGTGTCATCGTGCACATGGAGCAGCCGACCGGTGCCGGTGGCGGCGGCAACGGCAAGCGCGCCAAGAAGCGCGGCCGGGGCGGCGACGGCCAGGGTGCCGACCGTCATGAGCACACCGAGCCCGTCACCACGGGCGCGGAGGCGGCGGCCGAGCCCGAGACGGCGGCCGAGGTCGCGGCGGAGCTGGCCGCGCCGGTGTCGCTGGCCGAGTCCGTACCGGAGACCATGACGCCGGACGAGGAGCTGTACTCCAGCGTGGCGGAGGCCGAGGCGGCCGCGACCCGGGGCCGCCGGCGCCGGGCCACCCGCAAGGCGACCGCCCCGGCGGGCGCGCCGAAGCAGGCCGTCGAGGCGGCCGAGACCGCCCCGGAGGTCCGGGAGGCCGCTCCGGAGACCCCGGAGGCCGCTCCGGCCGCCGAGGCCGCCCCGGAGGCTCCGGCCGCCGAGACCGCCGCTCCGGCGGAGGCCCCGGCCGGGCGTACCCGGCGCCGGGCCACCCGTAAGGCGACCGCCCCGGCGGGCGCGCCGAAGCCCGTGGCGGCGGCGGACAGCGCCGAGGCGGCCACCGTGGTGGTGCGCCCCGAGCAGCCGGCCGCCGAGCCGGTCACCGAGCCGGCCGCGTCCGCCGGGCAGCCGGCCGCCGGCGAGGCGCCGGAGGCCGGGGAGGCCCCGGTGGCCGCCCCGCCGCGCGCCCGTCGCCGGGTGGTGCGCAAGGTCACCGCTCCGGCCGGTTCGCCCTCGGGCACCGGTGAGGCCGCCGTCGTGGTGGTCCCCGCCCCCGCCCGTACCGAGGAGCCGTCGGCCGAGGCGGCGGCCCCGCAGCCGGACGCCGGGGCTCCCGAAGCCGCTGAGGCGGCGCCGGTCAAGAAGACGGCGGCCCGGAAGACGGCCGCCAAGAAGACCGCCGCCAAGAAGGCCACCGCCACCAAGACGGCGGCGGCCAAGAAGACGACGGCCAAGAAGACCGCCGCCAAGAAGACCGCGGCGGCGGAGGAGCCGGCGGCGGCCGAGGAGACGGCGGCGGCCGACGAGACGGCGGCGGAGAAGCCGGCGGCGAAGAAGACCACCGCCGCCAGGAAGACCGCCGCCAAGAAGACGGCCACCGCCAAGAAGGCGCCGGCCGCGAAGAAGGCGACCGCCAAGAAGACGGCTGCCAAGACCGCCACCAAGAAGACGGCGGCCAAGAAGACGGCAGCCGCCGAGCAGTCCCCGGCGCCCTCCGTGACCGCGGTCACGGAGGACTGACCCGGACCGGGCGCCGGCGCCCGGAGGTACACCGGTACCGGAACCGGGGCCCCCGGGTCCCGGCCCCGGAACGGAGCGGCCGCCCGTGACACCCGTCACGGGCGGCCGCTCCGTTTCCCGGCATCCGGCCCGGAGCCCGGCCGCGCCGTCCCCGGCCCGTCCCGGGCGGCCCCGCCGGGAACGGCACCCGCCCGTACGGGAACGACAGGGACCTCCCCCGAGCACGACGGCGCCCCCTCCGAGTACGACGGTGCCTCCGAGAATGGCCGAAAAGTGCCGGTCCATCGCCGCCACCGGCCGGAACCGCCCGGAAAATGACCGGAACCCGGCCGGTGAAGGGGTCGGCCGCCCGGGGAAATGCCCGAGAACCCCGGAGGAACGGCCGGAATTCCGCCGCGAACACCCGGCGAACACCCGGTGACCGCCGTCCGGCCGTCCGCCGGCCGTCCACCGGCAGTCGTCCGGCCGCCGACGGAGACGGGCCCCGCCTCCCCGGCTCCACCCGGCGCCGGGCCCGATATCTCGTTTCCGAATCGATCCCTCCGCCTGTGAACTCGGCTGAAATCGGCTGTCGAATCCCTGCTAACCTGACGCCGGTCGCCGCCGTAGGCAGGTCCTGCCCCGAGGACATCGGGCGGTGACCGACCCGGACCGGGACATACCTGTCCAAGCGGTCCTCGGCAGGGCGTCGGCATCGCGTCGCCGGAGGGGAACACGCGGCCTCGCGAGACGTCCGTGGCACTCCTCGATCTCTGCCACCAAGAGCTCTTGCGGTGTTCATAGGAGGACGTCCATGCCGAGCATCAACGAGCAGCCCATCCCCGCTGCCCGTCCGGTCATCGGTGACGAGGAGATCGAGGCGGCCGTACGCGTCATGCGCAGCGGGCGCGTGGTCCAGGGTCCCGAGGTGGCCGCGTTCGAGGAGGGCTTCTCCGCGCTGGTCGACGGCCGCCACTGCGTCGCCGTCAATTCCGGCACCTCCGCCCTGCACCTGCTGCTGCTGGCGCTGAACATCGGCCCCGGCGACGAGGTGATCGTCCCGTCCTTCTCGTTCGCCGCCTCGGCCAACGCGGTCCGGCTGGTCGGCGCGGACGCGGTCTTCGCGGACATCGAGCGGGACAGCTACAACCTGGACCCGGCCGCCGTCGAGGCCGCCATCACCCCGCGCACCGCCGCGATCATGCCGGTCCACCTCTACGGCAACCCGGCCGCGATGGACAAGATCATGGCCATCGCGGACAAGCACAAGCTGGCCGTGGTCGAGGACGCCTGCCAGGCCCACGCGGCCGCGCTGCACGGCACCCCGGTCGGGGCCTTCGGCGCGGGCGGCACCTTCAGCTTCTACCCGACGAAGAACATGCACAGCCTTGAGGGCGGCATGATCTCCACCGGTGACGCCGCTCTCGCCCGCACCCTGCGGCTGCTGCGCAACCAGGGGATGGAGCAGCGGTACGCCAACGAGATCATCGGCGTCAACATGCGGATGACCGACGTCGCCGCCGCCGTCGGCCGGGTGCAGCTCGCCAAGGTGGGCGCCTGGACCGACCAGCGGATCGCCAACGCCGCGTACCTCACCGAGCACATCTCCGCGCCGAACGTGGTGACCCCGGTGCTCGCCGAGGGCGCGCGACACGTCTACCACCAGTACACGATCCGGGTCACCGACGGGGACCGGGACGCCGCGATGGCCAGGCTCACCGAGGCGGGCGTCGGCAACGCCGTGTACTACCCGACCCCCATCCACCGGCTGAAGCCCTACTGGGAGCCGGACCAGAAGGCGGGCCGGAACTGGGACCTCCCGGAGACCGAGAAGGCCGCGGCCGAGGTCGTCTCGCTGCCGGTGCACCCCTCGCTGACCCAGAGCGACCTGGAGCGCATCGTCGCCGCGGTCAACGCCCTCGGCGCCTGACCCGGACTCCGGACCCCGGGGGCCGGTGCCGTACGGCCCCCGGACTCGTACGGCATCCGCACCCCGCGGGTCCCGGGTCCGCCCGGGTCCGCCCCGGATCCGCAGGACCTCCGGGTCCCCAGGACCTCCGGGTCCGCTGGAACCACTGAGATCGCTGACACCACGGAGGCCGTCGTGATCGCCGAGATCGCCCCGGTCGCCGTGACCGTGCTGGGAGTAAACCTGTGACTGACGCTGGACTACGGGCCGGGCTGATCGGCCTCGGCTCCATGGGACGCCACCACGCCCGTGTGCTCGCGGGCCTCGACGGCGTCCGGCTCGTCGGAGTGGTGGACCCGATGGGCGACAAGAACGGCTGGGCGCAGGGCGCCCCCGTGCTGTCGACCGTCGAGGAGCTGATCGCGCTCGGCGTCGACTACGCCGTCGTGGCCTGCCCGACCGCGCTCCACGAGGAGGTCGGCCTCAAGCTGGCCGAGGCCGGGGTCTGCGCGCTCATCGAGAAGCCGGTCGCGGACAGCGTGGCGGGCGCCCGCCGGCTGGTGGACGCCTTCGAGTCGCGCGGTCTGGTGGCCGGCGTGGGCCACATCGAGCGGTGCAACCCGGCGCTGCGCTCGCTCCGGGCCCGGCTGGAGGCCGGCGAGCTGGGCGACGTGTACCAGGTCGTCACCCGCCGCCAGGGGCCGTTCCCGCACCGGATCGCGGACGTCGGCGTGGTCAAGGACCTGGCCACCCACGACATCGACCTGACCGGCTGGGTGACCGGCCGGCAGTACGTCTCGATCGCCGCGCACACCGTCTCCAAGTCGGGCCGCCCGCACGAGGACATGGTCTCCGCCGTCGGCCAGCTCTCCGACGGCACCATGGTCAACCACCTGGTCAACTGGCTGAGCCCGCTCAAGGAGCGGTTCACCTCGGTCACCGGCGAGCGGGGCTGCTTCGTCGCGGACACCCTCACCGCCGACCTGACCTTCTACTCCAACGCCGCCGTGGCCACCGAGTGGGAGGCGCTGCGTGCCTTCCGCGGGGTCGCCGAGGGCGACATGATCCGGTACGCCATCCCCAAGCGCGAGCCGCTGCTCGTGGAGCACGAGCTGTTCCGGGACGCGGTGCTCGGCAAGTCGCAGGACATCTGCACGCTGCGCCAGGGTCTGCGTACGGTGGAGGTGGCCGCGGCCGTCCTCGACTCCGCGGGCCGCGGTGTCACCGTGCGGTTCACCCCGGAGGACGTGGCCAGTTGACCACACCCGATGTCACCGTCGTCGTGGCGGTCTACAACACGATGCCGTACCTCACCGAGTGCCTGAACTCGCTGGTGAGGCAGAGCATCGGACGGGACCGGCTGGAGGTCGTGGCCGTCGACGACGGCTCGACCGACGACAGCGGACGGGAGCTGGACCGCTTCGCGGCGAAGTACCCGGACACGGTGAAGGTGATCCATCAGGCCAACTCCGGCGGCCCGGCGGCTCCCAGCAACCGGGCCCTGGAGCTGGCCACCGGCCGGTACGTCTACTTCATCGGCTCCGACGACCATCTGGGCCGGGAGGCCCTGGAGCGGCTGGTGGCCTGTGCCGACGAGCACGGCTCGGACGTGGTCGTCGGCAAGATGGTGGGCACCAACGGCCGGTACGTCCACCAGGCGCTCTACCGCAAGAGCGACCCGGACGTCAGCCTCTACGAATCGGCGCTGCCCTTCACGCTCGCCAACACCAAGCTGTTCCGCCGGGAACTGGTCGAGAAGCACCACCTGCGCTTCCCCGAGGACCTGCCGGTCGGCTCGGACATGCCGTTCACCATCGAGGCGTGCGTACGGGCCCGCAGGATCTCGGTCCTCGCGGACTACACGTTCTACTACGCGGTGAAGCGCGGCGACTCCAGCAACATCACCTACCGCGCCGACCACCTCTCCCGGCTGCGCTGCACCGAGCGGATCATGCGGCACGCCGCCGGGCTCGTCCCGGCCGGACCGGAGCGCGACGCGCTCTTCAAGCGCCACTTCACCTGGGAGCTGGCCAAGCTGGTCCAGGACGACTTCCCGGACCTGCCCCCGGAGATCCAGACCCAGCTGTGCTCGGGGATCGCCGCGCTGGCCGACGACTACCTCACCGACGGGCTGCGCGACTCCCTGGACGTCCGGCGCCGGGTGCGGATCTGCCTCGCCCAGCGGGGCGCGATCGGTGAACTGGTGCGGGCCATCCGGGACGAGGCGGAGCAGGGCGCCCCGCCGTTCCTGCTGGAGGACGGCCGGGCGTACGCCCGCTACCCCGGCTTCCGGGACGGCCTCGGCCTGCCGGACCGGGTGTTCGAGGTCACCGCCGCCGGGGTGCCCGCCGCGCTCGCCTCCGGCACCTCGCTGGTCTCGGCCGGCTGGGAGCAGGACGGCGACGCCATGGCCGTGGCGGTGGAGGTCCGCCTCCCGGTGGGCGGCGAGACCGACTCGGCGGTGGTGCGGCTGGCGGACCGGGCGATGCCGCGCAGCGCCGACAAGCCGGGTGCCCGCCGGCTGCCCGCCGGACAGGAACTCCCGCCGCCGGTCGGGGAGTTCACCCGGAAGCCGACCGAGGACGGCACGGCGACCCTGCTCTCCGCCCGCATTCCGGTCGAGGCGCGCGGCGTCCGGCGCGGGGTGCGGGTGTACGTGGACGTGGCCGGCGCCGTCTACGAGATCCCGGTGCCGGTGCGCGGCCGGCCGCTGCCGCTCGCCCGGCGCTGGCGCGAGCGGGTGCCGTACCGGATCTCCGCCAACACCAACGCCAAGGGCCGGCTCGTGATCACCACGGCCCCGCTCTGGGCCCCCGCCACCGGCCTGGGCGGCCGACTGCGGGAAACGATGTCCCGTGTGAAGAGGAAGCTGTTCCGATGAATATCTGTGTAGTCGCGCTGGGCAAGATCGGCCTGCCGCTCGCCGTCCAGTTCGCCGCCAAGGGCCACCAGGTCATCGGCGCCGACGTCAACGAGAAGGTCGTGGAGCTGGTCAACGCCGGCACCGAGCCCTTCCCCGGCGAGCACGACCTGGACCGGCTGCTGAAGCAGACCGTCGACGCCGGGCTGCTCTCCGCGACCACCGACACCGCCGCCGCCGTGGCGAAGTCCGAGGCCGTCGTGGTCGTCGTCCCGCTCTTCGTGGACGCCGAGGGCACCCCGGACTTCGGCTGGATGGACGCCGCCACCAAGGCGATCGCCAAGGGCCTCAAGCCGGGCACCCTGGTCTCGTACGAGACCACCCTGCCGGTCGGCACCACCCGCACCCGCTGGGCGCCGATGCTCGCGGAGGGCTCCGGCCTCACCCCGGGCGAGGACTTCCACCTGGTCTTCTCGCCGGAGCGGGTGCTCACCGGCCGGGTCTTCGCCGACCTGCGCCGCTACCCCAAGCTGGTCGGCGGCATCGACGAGGCGTCCACCGCGCGCGGCGTGGCCTTCTACGAGCAGACGCTCGACTTCGACGCCCGGGACGACCTGCCGCGGCCGAACGGCGTCTGGGACCTGGGCACCGCCGAGGCGTCCGAGCTGGCCAAGCTGGCGGAGACCACCTACCGGGACGTCAACATCGGTCTCGCCAACCAGTTCGCCCGGTTCGCGGACAAGAACGGCATCGACGTCAAGAAGGTCATCGAGGCCTGCAACTCGCAGCCGTACAGCCACATCCACCAGCCCGGCATCGCCGTCGGCGGCCACTGCATCCCGATCTACCCGCGGATGTACCTGTGGAACGACCCGGAGGCGACCGTGGTGCGCTCGGCCCGCGAGGCCAACGCCGCCATGCCGGAGTACGCCGTGGACCTGCTGGCCGCCGCCTACGGCGACCTCACCGGCGTCAGCGTCCTGGTGCTGGGCGCCGCCTACCGGGGCGGGGTCAAGGAGACCGCGTTCTCCGGTGTCTTCGGCACGGTCGAGGCGCTGAAGGCGCGCGGCGCGGTGCCGTACGTCTCCGACCCGATGTACACCGCCGAGGAGCTGACGGCGCACGGGCTCGTGCCGCACCAGGGCGAGAAGGTCACCGCCGCCGTGCTCCAGGCCGACCACGCCGAGTACCGCGAGCTGGCCGCCTCCGACCTGCCGGACGTGACGGTGCTGGTGGACGGCCGCCGCACCACCGACCCGGCCCGCTGGCAGGGCGTCCGCCGCGTCGTCATCGGCGGCTGACCCGGGAATCTCCCAGGGCACGACAGGCACCGGCCCCGGACCGCTCAGGGTGGTCCGGGGCCGGTGCTGTCCTGTGTTCTGTGAGGTCCCGCGGGGCAGGGCCGGGTCAGCCGGTGGTGGCGCGCTCCCAGGCGCCGAGGGCGAGACCTGCCTCGGCCTTCTGGCGGGCCACCCAGAGCGCCCCGTCCGTGCCGATCACCGCCATGACCACCCGGTTCCGCCCGTCCAGCGCGAGCGCGGGAGCCCCGGCGCAGGGGGAGCCGGTCGGCGTCCACTCGACGCCCGCCGACTCCTGCTCGGTCGGATAGGCGGCCAGCGCGGGGCGGCCGGTGTCCCGGGCCCGGTGGGCCAGGATCGTGCAGTCGTGGCCGTCCACCGGGGCGCGCAGCACGGCCACCGGGCCGGCGCCAGGGGCCGTCCCCAGCGCCGCCGGCTCGGGCGCCTCCTCGGCAGGATCTCCGGCGGTCCCGGCGTCCACGGTGATCCCGGCGTCCCCGGCCGCGGGCTCCGCCGGGGCGGCCGGCCGCCAGGCCCGTACGGTGGCGTCGGCGCCGTCGTGCCAGAAGTGGGTGAGCCGGCCGTCCCCGGTGGGCTCGGTGGCCGGGGCCTCGGCGGCGGCCGCGAACGGCAGGTCCTCGCACCGGCGGAACGGCACCCTGGACTCCGGCCGCTGCCAGCGCAGCAGCCGCTTGGCGGCGGGCGCCAGCACCTCGGTCCGGCCGTCGGGGGCGACGGCGGCCCGGATCCCCCCGGTTATCCCGTTGCCCTTCAGGTCCACCCACTGGTGCCAGGCGCCGGTCTTCGTCTGGCTGCGGGCGCAGACCCCGCCGCCCGCGTTCCGCACGAAGAGGTGCAGCGCGCCCTCCCGGTCCACCACGGCGGCGGGCACCCCGACCTGCGCGGCGAGCTCCTGGTCGTCCGGGTAGGGGGTGGAGAGCGCCCGCCAGTCGCGCAGCGGCCGGCCGGTCTGGAACTGCACCGCGTAGACCACGTCGCTCACCGGCCGCCCCTCGGCGTCCCGGCTGCGGCGCATGCCGGCCAGGTGCACATAGCCGTCCTCGCCCTGGGCGACGGAGAGGTACGGGAGCAGTCCGGGCGCCGGGAGCAGCACCGGGCCGCTCCAGTGCGGGCCGCCGGGCCGGGTCTCGGTCCAGCGGAGCACCCCGTCGGCGGCGGGGGCGTACGCGGTGAGGCGGCCGTCCCGGCCACGGGTCAGCCAGCCGGTGGTGGTGGGGAGCGCGGGGTCGGAGACCGGAAGCGGAGCCGCCTCCCGGGGGGCGGGACCGGCCCCCTGACGTTTGGTCCTCCGAACGAACGAGACCGCCATGGCTGACCGCCGACCTTCCCTCAACCCACTACCTCACGCTCAAGCGTGCGCGACCCTAGCATCCCCCGTCCGGCGGGCCCCCGGCCACCGCCGCCCACCGACTTGAACGTACGCCGTCAACAGGGGCCGCCTCCGGCGCGGTTGGCGCCCGCGCGGGACCGGGGCGCGGGGCCGGGCGCGGGGGCCCTCCTCGCGGTGTCCGGCCACGGAGTCCGAAGGTGTCCGCCCCCGGGCGCGGTGCTCTCGCGGCACCCGTCGGGCCACCCGTCGCGGCACCCGGGAGAGGGACGGTCGCCCGGTGTGAGACGGTGACCCGGCGCACCTGTGCGCGTCCGCGGATGCGTTGAACCACCACGCATCGCCGCTTCCCGCCGCCTCACGCCCTTGGCCTGAACCCAGAAGAAGAGTGCCCGTGAAAGTCATCAGTATCGTCGGCGCCCGTCCGCAGTTGGTGAAGCTCGCGCCCATCGCGGCGGCGTTCGCCGGGACCGAGCACCAGCACGTCATCGTGCACACCGGACAGCACTACGACGCCGATCTCTCCGACGTCTTCTTCGAGGGTCTGGGCATCCCCGACCCGGACGTCCACCTCGGCGTCGGCTCCGGCAGCCACGGTGTCCAGACCGGCGCGGTGCTCACCGCCCTCGACCCGGTCCTGGAGCGCGAGCGGCCGGACTGGGTGCTGGTCTACGGCGACACCAACTCCACCATCGCCGGTGCCCTCTCCGCGGTGAAGATGCATCTGCCGGTCGCCCACCTGGAGGCCGGGCTGCGCTCCTTCAACCGGCGCATGCCCGAGGAGCACAACCGGGTGCTCACCGACCACAGCGCCGATGTGCTGCTGGCCCCGACCGAGGAGGCCATGCGCCACCTCGCCGACGAGGGGCTGAAGGACCGGGCGGTGCTCGCCGGCGATGTGATGGTCGACATCTGCCTGCGCATCCGGGACGCCGTGCTGGCCGGCGAGCACGCCGCGCCCGCGCTGCCCGAGGGCATCGACCCCGAGCAGCCGTTCCTGCTGGCCACCCTGCACCGGCCGGACAACACCGACGACCCGGAGCGGCTGGCCGCGATCGTCGACGCGCTGGCCGGGCTGCCGCTGCCGGTCGCGCTCCTCGCCCACCCGCGCCTGGTCGCCCGGGCCGCCGAGCACGGGATCGAGCTGGCCAAGGGCTCGGTGCGGGTCGGCCGCCCGCTGCCGTACGCCGGTCTGGTCGCCGCCGTGCTCGCCTCCGCCGGTGTGGTAACCGACTCGGGCGGCCTCCAGAAGGAGGCGTTCCTGCTCAGCCGGATCACCACCACCATCCGCCCGGAGACCGAGTGGGTGGAGACCGTGGACTCCGGCTGGAACGTCCTCGTCCCGGACCCGCACACCCTGCCCGCCGAGGAGTGGGCGGCCACCGTCACCCGCGCCGTGCCCACCGCCGACCCCGGCACCCCGTACGGCGACGGCCGGGCGGCGCGGAACGTCGTCCGGATTCTGGAGGAGTGGCAGGGCGGCGCCCCGGCCGCCCGCTGACCCCCGCCGCCCGCTGACCCCCGCCGGCCGCCGGCCCGGCCACCCGCCGGCCTCGCGCCCGGTGGCCGGGTCCGCCGGCCGCCTTCCGGGGGCCCGGGCGAGTCCGGGGACGCTCCGCGCGGCGCGTCCCCGGACTCGCCCCGGCGAGCCCGGCCGGGGCCGCCCGGCCGGGCCCCCCGCAGGGTGCTCGCCGGGTGCTCGCCGGGTCTCCGCGAGGGGGCCCGGCCCCCGGGCCGGGCCCGCTCCGGTGATAAAATGCCCCGTCCCCCGAACTCTCCGAAGGAAGTCGCATGAAGCAGGCAGCATCCAGGGATGCGGCCGTGGTCACGCCGTGGTATCCGACGCGGGAGCTGCCTTTCCGGGGGTCCTTCGTGCAGGCCATGGTCGACGCCACCGCGCCTGGCTGTGACAGCCTCGTCGTCTACCACTGCGACCCCTGGGTCGCCGCCATGGACGCCGCGACCACCGAGGCCGTCGAGGCCGCCAACGCCCGGCTGATGCCCGGCACGGCCCACCGGGTGCCCACCGTCGGCGGCGCCGAGCTGGTGCACTTCCCGGTGACCACGCCGCGCGGCCAGGACTACGGCGCGCAGGCCCGCAACCACGAGCGCCAGCTCCGCAATCTGCTCGGCGGCAAGCCGATCGACGCCCCCGTGGTGCACGCCCATGTCGGGCTGCCCAGCGGCTGGGCGGCGCTGCGCAACGCCCGTCCGGACGCCCGGGTCTTCGTCACCGAGCACGCCTCCTTCCTGGAGCGGGTCTTCCAGGACCCCGAGGCGCGCGAGCTCTACGACGAACTGCTGGGCGGCGTCACCGGCTTCTTCGCCGTCGGGGACAAGGTCACCGAGGTGCTGGGCCGGACCTTCCCGCACCACGCGGACAAGATCCTCCGCATCCCCAACCCGATCTCCTTCGACCAGCCCCGCCCCGAGCCGGTCACCGCGCTGAACAAGTGGCTGTACCTGGGCGGCATGGTGGAGCTCAAGGGCGTGAACTGGCTGGTCGAGGCGTTCGCCCAGTGCCACGCCGAGGACCCGTCGCTCACCCTCACCATGGTCGGCGAGGGTCCGCTGCGGCGGCCGCTGACCGAGCGGGTCGCGGAGCTGGGCCTGAGCGACGCGGTGAAGCTCCCGGGCTCCATCCCGCACGAGGAGGCGCTCGGCCTGATGCGCGAGCACGACCTCCTCGTCCACCCGAGCCGGTACGAGACCTTCGGCATGACCATCGTCGAGGGCATCGCGGCCGGCATGCCGGTCCTGGTCACCCGCTGCGGCGGCCCCGAGCGGACGCTCGCCGGCATCGAGGACGCGGCCGGTGAGCTGATCGACGTCGAGGAGAACGCCGAGTCGATCAGCGACGGCTTCCGGCGGCTGCGGGACCGGTTCGCCGGCGGCGGGCTCGACCTGGAGCGGGCCCGGGCGAGGCTCTCCGAGCAGTACGGCTACGAGGCCGTCGCCCGGGCGCACTACCGCCTCTGGTTCCCGGACGCCGAGGACACCGAGAACGCCGAGGACACCGGGGACGCTGCCGCCGAGGCCGGTCCCGGTGACACCGCCGCGCCCGGTCCCGGAGGCGCCGCGGCCGGTTCCGGTGGCGCCGCCGCTGCCGGATCCGCGGGCACCGGCACCGCCTCCGCGGGCACCGACGCCTCCGCAGGCTCCCCCGACTCTCCCGACTCCCCGTGATGGAGTGACATGCAGGTCCTGTTCCTGGCCCTTGGCGCCGCGCGCAAGCGGGCCGTGGTCGAAGAGTCCGCGGCGGTCGTCGCGGCCGGCGGCCGGGCGGTCGTCCTGGTCGGCCAGCGGAAGTCCTGGAGCGCCGAGACCTTCGCGCCCGGCGTGGAGCTGGTCACCCTCGCCGAGCTGGAGGACCGGCACCTGCCGCGCCGGGTCGAGCGGGCCGTGCTCTACCGCGCCCCGCGCCGGGTCGCCGGTGCCGTCGGGCGGGGCCGGGTCGCCCCGAAGGCCAAGCGCGCCCTGAAGGCGTACGAGAAGCGGGTCGCCGGCCGGGTCCACCGCCGGGTCTTCCTGCCGCTGCACCGCACGGTGTGGCCGACCGCCGCCGCCCGGATGGTCCGGCGCCACTTCGGCACCGCCGGGCCGGAGCTGATGGTGGTGGCCGACGCCATCTCCACCCAGCAGGCGGTGGCGCTGCTGAGCGCCTGGCGGGCCCGGGGCGCGGCCGCCCCCCGCGTCGCCTACAGCGTCGACTCGATCGTGACCCCGCAGCCCGCGGCCGCTCGCTGACCCCCGGGTCGCTGACGAACCCCCGAGGAAAGTTCCCGAGGAAGACTGATGAAGAACCGTAGCGACCGGCGTCCCCGGGTCCTCTATCTGGCGTTCTACTTTCCGCCGTCCCGCGCCAGCGGCGTCTACCGCGCCCGCGCCACCGCCAACCACCTGGTGGCGAAGGGCTGGGACGTCACCGTGTGCGCGGCACCGCTCGACTTCCTCCACAATGTGATCGGCTCGGTCGACGAGGGCCTCTCCGCCACCGTGGACCCGCGCATCCGGGTGGAGCGCCCCTCGCTCAACCAGTACACCTGGCAGCAGGACCTGCGGGAGTTCAGCTGGCTGCGGCGGAGCTTCCCGCTGATGGCCAAGCGCGCCTACATGTTCAGCCAGACCAAGCTGTTCCCCGAGCGCTACTCCTCCTGGGCCTGGGCCTCGGTGGTCCGCGCGCTGAAGCTGCACGCCACCAAGCGCTTCGACGTGGTCGTCGCCACCGGCAACCCGTTCGCCTCGTTCGCCGGGGCGTGGCTGTTCAACCGGCTGACCGGGGTGCCGTATGTGATGGACTACCGCGACTCCTGGACGCTGGAGATCTTCCACGACGTCCCCGCCTTCCCCGAGGACCACATCGCCTGGGGCTGGGAGAAGCGGATGCTGGACAAGGCCGCCACCTCGGTCTTCGTCAACGAGGCGCTGCGCACCTGGCACGCCGAGCGGTACCCGGAGGCGGCCGACCGGATGATGGTCGTCCCCAACGGCTGGGACGCCGACGTGATGCCGCAGACGACGGCCGACGACGAGCCCGGACAGTCCGGCCAGCCCGAGCAGTCCGCCGAGGCGCCGGTCGTGGCCCCGGAGGCCGTCACGGAGGAGACGTCCGGGGAGGCGGAAGGGGAGCCGGCCGCCGAGGACGGCGCCGGAGCGGACCGGCGGCGCCCGCTGAAGTTCGCGTATCTGGGCACCCTCACCGCCAAGCAGCCGGTGGAGGAGATGGCCGAGGCGTTCAAGATCGCCCGCCGTCACCCCGAGCTGGCCGGCGCGGAGCTCCAGATCCATGGTCACCTGGGCTTCTTCAAGAACAGCCCCGGCCACCTCAAGGCCCGGCTCGGCCTCCAGGACGGCCCGCTCCCGGAGGGCGCCGAGGACACCGGCCTGCGCTACTGCGGCCCGGTCTCCAAGACCGAGGTGGGCACGGTGTACGAGGAGGCCGACGTCCTGGTCTTCCTGGCGGGCGGCGGCAAGTACGTCACCTCCGGCAAGATCTTCGAGTACATGGCCTTCGGGCGCCCCATCGTCTCGGTGCACGCGCCGGGCATCGCCGCCCAGGACGTGCTGGACGGCTATCCGCTCTGGTTCAACGCCGACAGCCTGGACGTGGACGAGCTGGCCGCCTCCATGGTGGCGGCGGGCAAGGCCGCCCGGGACCTCACCCCGGAGCAGCGGAACACCGCCCGCAAGCACGCCGACGCCTACTCCCGGGACGCGGTGCTGGAGCCGTTCGAGCAGCGGCTCCGCGAGATCGTCCAGGGCTGAGCCCCTCTCGCGGGCCCTTCCGTACGGGCCCGGTGCTTCCTCCGGAGCGCCGGGCCCGTACGCGTACGCCCCGCGAGTCCCGCGCCCACGGCGTGCGTACGGCGTGCGTACGGCCGAGGCCCCGGCCGGTGTGATCCGGTCGGGGCCTCGGCCTCGTTGTACGGGGATACGGGTACGCGGGCCGCTCACTCGGCCGCGTAGGTCTCCCGGTCCAGGTGGGTGGTGACCTTCAGGTGCGGGTGGGCCTTGGCCCACTTCCAGCCAGTCACCGTGGAGTTGACGTCGCTGACGAAGACATGGTCCACCCGGTCGAGATTCAGCTCGGGCAGCGCCTGGCGGTTCACCAGCCGGGACAGCAGCTGCGGCCGGACCTCCGTGTACGTGCGGCTCCAGACCTTCTTGTGGAAGGCGTTCGCCACCCGGGTGTGCGCCCGCTGCACCGAGGCCACCGCCAGCTCGGGGCCGATGGCGTCGCGGTTGCGGGCGGCCAGCCGGCGGGCCCGGCGCAGCGCGGCGCGGGGGGCGCGGTAGACGAGGAAGCGCTCGCCGCGCGGGATCTTCAGCTTCTTCTCGGCCATCTCGATGCTGTACACCGGCACGCTCGGCGAGACACCGAGGTTCTCCCACTGGGTGGTGGAGCGCGCGGTGACCAGGATGACCTCGACGCCCTGGCCGACCAGGTGATTGACGAAGTCCACGATGCGGCGCGGCTTGGCGGGCGTCAGGGCGAGCACCACGGCCCGGCCGAGCGGCTCGCCCCGTCGCACCGGCACCACCGGCGCCTCCTCGGCCCCGGTCTCGCCGGACTCCGCGATGCCGGCGTCCGCCGACTCCGCGTCCGCCTCCGCGTCCGGAACCGGCGCGGGCGGGACGGCGCCCTCGTACACCTCGATCAGCCGGCGGGCCACCGCCTCGGAGCCGTACCGCTCCGCCAGCACCTCGCGGGCCCCGGCCGGGTCCAGCGCGCCGGCGGCGTCCCGCAGCTCCCAGTAGGCGTCCGCGATGACCGCCGGGTCGTCGCTGATGTCCATCAGCGCACCGGCCCGGGACTCGATGCCGGCGAGGCTCTCCTCCGGGCCGCCGCTGCGGGTGACCAGCACCGGCAGTCCGGTGGCGACGGCCTCCACGACCGTCATGCCGAAGGTCTCGGCCTTGCTGGCGTGCACCAGCAGATCGTGCTCGCGCATGATCCCGCCGACCTCGTCGGGGGCGACCGGCGGCAGGATCCGTACGCGGTCCTTGAGGCCCAGCTCCCCGGCGCGCGACCGCAGCTGGGACTCGACCGGGCCGTGGCCGACCAGGGTCAGGGACGCCTCCGGCTCCTTCGCCGCCACCAGGGCGAAGGCCTCCAGCAGCTCGGTGACGCCCTTGGGGGCGGCCAGCCGGCCGACGTAGAGCCAGCGCAGCAGCCGGGGCGAGCGCTCGGGGCCGGGGGCGAAGCGCTCGAAGCCGATCACATTGGGGACGACGCCGAGCTTGTGCGCGTACTCGGGGAAGCGCGCCGCCACCTGGTCGCGCAGCCGGGCGCTGACGCAGAGGAAGGCGTCGGCCCGCTCCAGCACCTCGCGGTAGAGCCGGCGGGCGGGCGCCTGGGCGAAGACCTTGTCCAGGAACGACGCGTGCTCGGTGACGATCACCCGGGCGTCCGGACGGGCCAGCCGGGAGGCCAGCACTCCGCCGTAGATGCCGGTGTGCGCGTGCACCACCGGGGCGTCGATCTCACCGCCGGGCAGCGTCCGGCGCAGCGCCTCGGCCTGGGCGGAGACCCAGGGGGCGTAGTTCTTGCGGTGCACCAGCGGCACCGGGACGCGGACCAGGCTGCCCTCGGGTGTGTCGAGCACCGGGGCCAGGCCGCCGCGCTCCTGGAGGCGGCTGCTGGTGACCTTGATGGCGTCGTTGAGCGCGGCCGAGGCGGAGCCGGACCAGTCCTCGGTGTGGAAGACGGTGACCCGCTCGAAGTGCCCGGCCACGGCGGCGGTCGCGGCGCGCACGAACGACCCGGCGTACGGGTTGTTGGGCGACGGGTACCAGGGGGTGATGACGGCCAGGTCCGAGGCGGGGACCGGGGCGCCGGTGGCGGACGGCTCCAGCCGCAGCTCGGTCGCCGGATAGCGGCGCTGGGCGATCCAGGCGATGGGCAGCGCCTGGGCGTCACCGGCGATCAGCAGACCGGCCCCGGCGAACGGCCCGGACTTGTCGGCCACCAGGCGCTTGGCCGCCTGCCAGGGCGAACCGCCCTTGCCGGGGGCGACCCGGGTGACCTCCACGCCGGCCAGCCCGGACAGCTCCGCCAGGGCCTCGGACCACTCGGGGGCGTCCACCACGACCAGGGCGACCCGGGAGCCGGCGCCGGCCAGCTCCCGCACATGCTCGCGTGCCGCCCGCACCCGGTATGTGCCGAGAGCGAGATAGAGCACGTGGCTATTCATCTGGATCCCTTCGCGCATTCACCTGCGAGCCGCGCTCCCCGCGGTGCCCCCGTGGGCACGCCGTACGCGGGCGGGCGCGGCGGTAGTCAGAGTATCGAAGCGACGCCGCCCGCTCCGCACGCGGGGGCGCGGTCTCCCAAGGCCCGTACGGCCCCCGCACGGCCCGGGGACGGCCGGAACCGGCCGTCTCCGCCGGGTCCTGGAACCGGTCGGGCCGGCCCCCGGAACCTGTGCTCCGGACGGGCCCGCCTCAGGCGGCGCGCTCGGTGAGGACGCCGTCCTTCTCGTCGTACCGGGCGCCGCTGCGCGGGCACTCCCAGACGCCCGGCTCGTCCGCCGCCGCCACCAGCCGCTCGCCGGCCCGGCCGACCCAGCCGACCTGCCGCGCGGGCACGCCCACCACGAGGGCGAAGTCCGGTACGTCCCGAGTGACCACGGCGCCCGCCGCCACCATGGCCCAGCGGCCGACCCGGACCGGCGCCACGCAGACCGACCGCGCGCCCAGCGAGGCGCCCTCGGCGACCTTGACGCCCACGGCCTCCCAGTCGCCGCCGCGCTTCTGGTTGCCCTCGGGGTCCACCGAGCGCGGGTTGTGGTCGTTGGTCAGCACCACGGCCGGGCCCACGAACACCCCGTCGCCCAGCTCGGCGGGCTCGTAGACCAGGGCGTAGTTCTGCAGCTTGACGTTGTTCCCGACGCGCACCCCGGTCCCGACATAGGCGCCGCGTCCCACCACGCACCCCTCGCCCAGCGTGGCCCCCTCCCGGATCTGCGCGAGCTCCCACACGCTGCTCCCGGCCCCGATGGTGGCGCTGTCGTCGACCTGGGCGGTGGGCTGGACCCTGTAGTTCACGGTGCTGTCTCTTTTCGGAGTTCGGGAATGCGGGAGTTCGGCTTCGGGACGGCGGGAGTCCGGAGGTTCCCCGGGCGGTGGGGGAGGAGAGCCCGGCCCGCCCGGCGAGCCGCCCTACGCCGGGCGAGCATACGCGGCCGCGGTCCCCGGTCCATGGACGGTCAGGGGGAGTGCGGCCACACCAGCATCAGATAGCCGCCGTACGCGCCGGACACCACCACGGCCGTGCCGAGCAGCGGGTACAAGGTGCTCGGCCGGGCGGCCGCCAGGGCCCGGGCCGCCGGTATCAGCAGCGGAAAGGCGGGCAGCAGAAAACGCGCCTTGGAGTGGAAGTACCCCTCGCCGCCGACCGCGATGAGCAGCAGCACCCCGGCGTAGACGAGCAGCACCGCCGGCTGCCGGTCGCGGCAGCAGAGCGCGAAGAGCAGCAGAGCCGCCACCACCGTGCCCGCGCCGACCAGGGTGTTCAGATTGGTCGGGAGCGTGCGGAAGATGTCCGCGATCCGGTGGAAGGTGAAACTCCCGCCGTCGAAGGTGCTGCCCCACTTCTCCTGCACCTGGAAGTAGCCGCGCCAGTCGCCCGCCCGGTGGCCGACCCAGCCGAACCAGGCGAACCAGCCCAGCGGGGCCACCACCACCGCGACCAGCAGCGGTCCGGTGCGATCGGCCCGCCCGGCCGCCGGGCGACCGCGCCGGCGACCACCACCGCCACCGCCGGGACCAGTGCCGGTGCCGGCGCGCCCCGCCCGGGCCCGGGTGAACAGCGTCCACAGCGCGGCGAGCACCACCGCCGCCACGACGGCGGAGCCGGACGGCCGGGTGAGCCCGGCGAGCGAGGCCAGCACCCCGGCGACGGCCCAGCGGCGGGTGACGGCGGCGTACAGCGCCCAGGCGCAGAGCGCGGTGAACAGCGGCTCGGTGTAGGCCATCGACTCGACCATGGCGTGCGGGGCGATGCCCCACAGCACGGCGGCGATCACTCCCGCGCGCTGCCCGGCGAGCTCCCGTGCCACCGCGTATATCCCCCAGGCGGCGGCGAGCGAGGCGACCACCGCTATCCCCCAGGCGACCGGCCCGGCCGGCAGCGGCAGTACGGCGGAGACCCCGCGTATCAGGGCCGGGTAGAGCGGGAAGAACGCGTATTTGCAGAGCGGCCCCTGCACCGCGCAGGCGTCCGTCATGGGCGCCGCGTAGCCGTACTGCGCGATGTGGACGTAGTAGACGGTGTCGTACTTGGCCGCGAGCAGGGTGCCGAGCCCGGGCCCCCGGTCGGGCAGCCGCAGCGCCACGAAGGCGATCCCCACCAGGCGCACCAGCGCGTACCCGGCCAGCGCCGGCCAGGCCCGGACCACCGGGGCGGTCCACCGGCCGGGCGGGGGCGGCGGGGGCGCCGCGCGCCGGGGCCGTGCGGCGGTGTGCGCGCCGGTCGCCGGGGCCGTCGGGGTGTGCACTCCCGGCATCTCGACTCTCTCTGCTGTTGGGGCGCCCACCGGGCGCGACGCTGCTCACGCGTCACTTCGTCAACCGCAGGAATGGTACAGAAGTGCGAGATGGGAAAGGCGGGGCGAATATGTGCGGTGTTTCTGCTGTGCCTGCCGTGCCTTCTGCGCCTGCCGTGTCTCTTGTTCCTGTCGTTCCGACACGGAGGTTCGGTCACGGACCGACCGGCCGACCGACGGACGGGCCGGGCAGGGCCCCCGTCGGTCCGGGCCATGAGCCGGTCCGGCCCCCGGTGACTCGGGTGGCGGGTGGCGGGCGGGAGGGCAGAGGCGGGCTCAGCGGCGACCGCGCCGCAGCCTCCGGAGCCGTGCGCCGACGCCCCAGGCGGTGACCCGCCAGAGCGCCTCGGCCACGATGGCGCGGCTCATCTTGCTGTCGCCGTGCTCCCGCTCCACGAAGGTGATGGGAACCTCGGCCACCCGGAAGCCCGCCCGCACGGTCCGCCACGCCAGGTCGACCTGGAAGCAGTATCCCTGGGAGGCGACCCGGTCCAGGCCGATGCCCTCCAGGGTCGTCCGCCGGAACGCCCGGTAGCCGCCGGTGACATCGCGGATGGGCACCCCGAGCAGCAGGCGCGAGTAGAGGCTGCCGCCCCGGGACAGCGCCTCACGGGACCTGGGCCAGTTGACGACCCGGCCGCCGGGCACCCAGCGGGACCCCAGCACCAGATCGGCGCCGTCCAGCGCGCCGAGCAGCCGGGGCAGCTCCTCGGGCCGGTGCGAGCCGTCCGCGTCCATCTCGACCAGGACCTCGTAGCCGCGCTCGATCCCCCAGCGGAAGCCCGCCAGATAGGCGGCGCCCAGCCCCTCCTTGCCCTTCCGGTGCAGGACGTGGACGTGATCGTCGGCCGCCGCCAGCTCGTCCGCGATCCGGCCGGTGCCGTCCGGGCTGTTGTCGTCCGCCACCAGGAGGTGGGCCCGGGGCACCGAGGCGCGCACCCGCGACACGACGGCGCCGATGTTCCCGGCCTCGTTGTAGGTGGGCACGATCACCAGCACCGGGCCGGGGCTGCCGGAGTCCGGCCGGTCGTCGTCTGTCACGCTGTCTCGTCCTCGCCGTCGTACCGGCACGCTCGTCGTATCCGGCGCACTCGTCTCGCTCGTCGCACTCGTCGGCGTATCGACACACTCGCACCGTCACGCCGGCACCCGGCCGGTCCGGGGTCACCAGAGCATAAGGGCGGGCCGGAGCGCCCGGGCGGGGGCGTCCTGGGGCCCGGCGCCCCGGGCGCGTACCGGACACCCCCGCGAGGCACCCCCGCGGGGCACGGCCCCCGCCGGCCCCGGAGCCCCGGCCCGCGTCCCGGCCCCGAGTCCCGGTTTGACCGGCCCGGGAGGGGGCCCGTAACCTTGGCCGTCGGCGTGTTTTCGTACGCGCCAGCTCCTGAGCACCTCCCTCCGGGTACGGCCCGGAGAGGCCGCTCGTCCCTTCCGGATCGCCGCGGGCCCCTGGCCCGTGCGGGCGGCTGGCATCAGGGGTTTCCGTTCCGAGCGAGAGAGAGATCCGCGTGTACGCCATCGTGCGCAGCGGTGGTCGCCAGCACAAGGTTGCTGTCGGCGACATCGTTGAGGTTGACAAGCTTTCCACTGCCAAGGTTGGCGACACGGTCGAGCTCTCGACCCTGCTCGTTGTCGACGGCGACTCCGTGACCAGCGACCCGTGGGTGCTGGACGGCATCAAGGTCCAGGCCGAGGTTGTGGACCACCACAAGGGCGCCAAGATCGACATCCTGCGCTACAAGAACAAGACCGGTTACCGCCGCCGTCAGGGTCACCGCCAGCAGTACACGGCGATCAAGGTGACCGAGATCCCCGCGGCTGCGAAGTAAGGGACTGAGGAGACATGGCACACAAGAAGGGCGCATCGTCCACCCGGAACGGTCGCGACTCCAACGCTCAGCGGCTCGGCGTGAAGCGCTTCGGCGGTCAGGTCGTCAACGCCGGTGAGATCCTGGTCCGCCAGCGCGGTACCCACTTCCACCCCGGTTCGGGCGTCGGTCGCGGTGGCGACGACACCCTGTTCGCGCTGAACGCCGGTGCCGTGGAGTTCGGCACCCACCGCGGCCGCAAGGTCGTGAACATCGTCCCGGTCGCCTGACCTCAGGCACCGAGCGGTTTCTTTCGCGGAGGCGGACCTCTCTTCCCGCACGCCGGTGACGGCGGGCGGGAGGCGGGTCCGCCTTTCGCGTGTCAGGCTCAGAGCGCGCGCCGCGGCTCCGGCACCCCGGACCCCGCGCGCCGCGTGGACCACACGCATGATGTACGTACGCACCTGGAGGCACCAGACATGACCACCTTCGTGGACCGCGTCGAGCTGCATGTCGCCGCGGGTAGCGGAGGCCACGGCTGTGCCTCCGTGCACCGGGAGAAGTTCAAGCCGCTCGGCGGCCCGGACGGCGGCAACGGCGGGCGCGGCGGGGACGTGATCCTCGTCGTCGACCAGTCCGTGACGACCCTGCTCGACTACCACCACTCGCCGCACCGCAAGGCGACCAACGGCAAGCCCGGCGAGGGCGGCAACCGCTTCGGCAAGGACGGCCAGGACCTGCTGCTGCCGGTGCCGGACGGCACGGTGGTGCTGGACAAGCGCGGCGAGGTGCTCGCCGACCTGGTCGGCCACGGCACCCGGTACGTCGCCGCCCAGGGCGGGCGTGGCGGCCTCGGCAACGCGGCCCTCGCCTCGGCGCGCCGCAAGGCCCCGGGCTTCGCGCTGCTCGGCGAGCCGGGCGACCTGGATGACATCGTCCTGGAGCTCAAGACCGTCGCGGACGTGGCGCTGGTCGGCTACCCGAGCGCCGGCAAGTCCTCGCTGATCTCCGTGCTCTCGGCCGCCAAGCCCAAGATCGCGGACTATCCCTTCACCACCCTGGTGCCCAACCTGGGCGTGGTCACCGCCGGTTCCACCGTCTACACCGTCGCGGACGTGCCCGGACTGATCCCGGGCGCCAGCCAGGGCCGGGGCCTGGGCCTGGAGTTCCTGCGGCACGTCGAGCGCTGCTCGGTGCTGGTGCACGTGCTGGACACGGCGACCCTGGAGTCCGACCGCGACCCGGTCTCCGACCTCGATGTCATCGAGGAGGAGCTGCGGCAGTACGGCGGCCTGGAGAATCGGCCCCGGATCGTCGTCCTCAACAAGGTGGACATCCCGGACGGCAAGGACCTGGCCGAGATGATCCGCCCGGACCTGGAGGCGCGCGGCTACCGGGTCTTCGAGGTGTCCGCCGTCGCCCACCTGGGCCTCAAGGAATTCTCGTACGCGCTGGCCGACATGGTGGCGAAGGCCCGCGCGGCCCGGCCGGTGGCGGAGGCCACCCGGGTCGTCATCCGCCCCAAGGCGGTGGACGACACCGGCTTCACCGTGGTCCGCGAGGACGACGGCCTCTTCCGGGTGCGCGGCGAGAAGCCCGAGCGCTGGGTGCAGCAGACCGACTTCAACAACGACGAGGCCGTCGGCTACCTGGCCGACCGCCTCAACCGCCTCGGGGTCGAGGACGAGCTGATGAAGGCCGGGGCCCGGGCGGGCGACGGCGTGGCCATCGGCTCCGAGGAGAACGCGGTCGTCTTCGACTGGGAGCCCACCATGGCGGCGGGCGCCGAGATGCTGGGCCGGCGTGGCGAGGACCACCGCCTGGAGGCCCCGCGCCCGGCCGCCCAGCGCCGCCGCGACCGCGACGCCGAGCGGGACGAGGCGCAGCGGGAGTACGACGACTTCGAACCCTTCTAGGGGACCCGCGCCGCCGAAGAGCCGGGGCGCCCTGTCGGATCCGGGCGCCCTGCCGGGGGGCCCGGGTGTGCTGCCGGGCCAGGGTGCCCTCCCGCGTGGCCCGGGTGCCCTGCCGGGCCCGGGTGCCGTTCGCCCGGCGCCCGGGCCCGGCTCCGGGTGGCGGCTCCGGCTCCGGCCCCTGCCGCCGGTGGCCCGGCCCGTCGGCGGGACCCGCCCGGGCGGCCCGTGGCCGTGACCGGGCCGTAGGCTGGCCGCCGGGAGCCGGTGGGGTGCCCGGCCGGAGGCCCGGGGCGTACGCATGCCCCGGGAGGCTCCGGCTCCGGGGGCCTCCGGGCCGCCGTACGGCCGTACCCCGCCCGCCTCCGCAAGCAAGAGCCCGCAGGCAAAAGAACCCGCCGTGCGCACAACCGATCGGACGGGTGCGCCGTCTGACCAGGCGGGGACGGGTCACGAAACGGCCCCGGTACACGCGAAACGGAGCGTTGGTGAAGGTCTCCTTCCTCATCCACACCATCTACGGCATCGGCGGCACCATCCGCACCACGCTGAACCTGGCGGAGGAGCTGGCCGACCGGCACGAGGTGGAGATCGTCTCCGTCTTCCGCCACCGCGACAAGCCGCTCTTCGCCATCGACCCGCGGATCAGTGTCGTCCCGCTGGTGGACACCCGGCCCAAGTCGGCCACCAACGAGAAGAAGCACCCGGACCATCTGCGCGCCGCCGAGTCCTTCCCCCGGCACGAGGCCCGGTACCAGGAGTACAGCGCGCTCACCGACGAGCGGGTGCGCGACCACTACGCGGGCTCCGACGCCGACGTGGTCATCGGCACCCGCCCCGGGCTGACCGCCTATGCGGCGCGGTTCGCCCCGGAGGGAGCCGTGCTCATCGGCCAGGAGCACATGACGCACAACCACCACAAGGAGGAGCTGCGCGCCGAGATGCGCGAGCACCTCGCCCGGCTCGACGCCTTCGTCACCGTCTCCGAGGGGGACGCCGCCGTCTGGCGTGAGCGGTTCCCGCTGCCGGACACCCGGATCCTGGCCGTTCCCAACAGCGTGCCGGAACCGCCGGTCGCGCCCTCCGACGGCAGCGCCAGGCTGGTGGTCGCGGCCGGCCGGCTCTCCGGCGAGAAGCGGTACGACGTGCTGCTCGACGCCTGGGCCAAGGTGGCCGCCGAGCGCCCCGACTGGGAGCTGCGGATCTACGGCTGGGGCACCCAGGGCGACAAGCTCCGCAAGAAGGCGGACCGGCTCGGCCTCTACAACAGCGTCCACTTCATGGGCCCGCACTCGCCCATCGAACCGGAGTGGGCCAAGGGCTCCGTCGCGGTGTCCACCTCCCGCCACGAATCCTTCGGGATGACCCTGGTGGAGGCGATGCGCTGCGGGCTGCCCGTGGTGAGCACCGACTGCGACTACGGGCCCCGGGAGATCCTCAAGGACGGCGAGGACGGGCTGCTGGTGCCGGTGGGCGACGCCGACGCGGTCGCCGGCGCGCTGCTGCGGCTGATCGGTGACGAGGAGCTGCGCCGGGAGATGGCCGCCGCCGCCGTCCGCAACGGCCGCCGGTTCGACCCGGAGACGGTGGCCGCGCGGTACGAGGAGCTGTTCCGCGAGCTGGTCGTGGCCCGGGGGCTGCCGGCCCTCTCCGCGACCGGGGCGAAGCCCGCGCCGGACGCCGGGCCGGCCGGCCGGGAGCGCCCGGTGGCGGACTGCGAGGTCGCCGCCGACGGCGCGCTGACCTTCCGTCTTGTCACCCCGGCGGAGCCGGGCGACGAGCTGCTGTGCGTCCAGGGCGAGGAGGTCCGGGCCTGGCCGTTCGGTCCGGACGGCGCGGTCACGGTCGGCGCGGCGGAGACCTTCGCCGAAGGACTGTGGGAGTGCTTCGTCCGGCCCGCGGCCCCGGACACGACCGGCGCCGATGCCCCGGCCACCGGCGAGCGGCTCCCGGCCACCGGCGAGCGGCTGCGGCTGCGGGCCCGGGTGATCGACGGGCGCGGCGCGCTGCGGGCCCGGGAGCGGGTGGCGCCCGGCCGGGCGGTGCGGCACCCGCTGCCGTACGCCACCCACACCGAGAAGCTGCTCGGCCTGCGGGCCTGGGACCGGCCGGTGCACGCCGAGTGCCGTACCGCCACCGTCGCCGGGCCCCGGCTGACCCTCACCGGTGAACTGCTGGGCGCCGCCCCGGCGACCGCCTCCGGTGACCGGGCCGCCGGTGACCGCCCGGTGCTGCTGGCCCGGCGCCGGGGGGACGGGGACGAGGCGGCCCACCCGGGGGAGTGGACCGGGGACGGCGGCTTCCGCTGCGTCCTCCCGCTCACCGGACTGGTCGGCCGCCGCGGCTCCGACAGCGAGGTCTGGGACCTGCTGCTGCGGTACGCGCCGGACGCCGAGCCGGTCGCGATCGGCAAGCTGCTGGACGACGTGGTGGCGAAGGCCAAGACCCACACGTACCCGGAGCGGCTGCTGCCGCTGGGCCGCTCCTGGGGGCTCGCGGGCCGGGTGGTGCGCAGGGCGCTCGGCCGCGACCGCGCCCGGGCGAAGGTCCGTACCTACTACGTCGCCACCAATGACCTGGTGATCCACGTGGCCACCGAACCCCGCCGGGAGTGAGTGGTTTCCGTCACCCCCCGCCCCGCTCACCATGGCGCCGAGAGCCCTGGCCGCAAGGTGAACACCGGGTGTCCAGCACCCCCGTGGCAGCCGTCACCCGCCTTGCGGGACGGTCACGGAGAGTGCGACCATCAGCCCCGTCCCCCGTCCTCGCAAGGTAGGTCGAACCTGTGTCAGTGCCGCACGAAGCCAAGACCCGTACCACCGCAGTCGTGCTCGCCGGCGGCACCGGACAGCGGGTGGGGCTCGCGATCCCCAAGCAGCTGCTGAAGATCGCGGGCAAGGCCGTCATCGAGCACACGCTGGCCATCTTCGAGCAGGCGGAGTGCGTCGACGACATCATCGTGCTGATGGCGCCGGGGTTCGTGCCCGAGGTGGAGAAGATCGTCACGCGGGCCGGACTGACCAAGGTCACCCGGATCATCGAGGGCGGGGCCACCCGGAACGAGACCACCGAGCGGGCCATCCGCGCGCTGGGCGAGGGGCTCGCGGAGGGCGAGGACCGCAATGTCCTCTTCCATGACGCGGTGCGCCCCCTGCTGTCACAGCGTGTGATCAAGGACTGTGTCGACGCCCTCGACCGCTACCAGGCGGTGGACGTCGCCATCCCCTCCGCCGACACCATCATCGTGACCCGCACCCACGGCGAGGACGGCGAGTTCATCACCGACGTCCCGGACCGCTCCCGGCTGCGCCGCGGCCAGACCCCGCAGGCGTTCAAGCTGTCCACCGTCCGGCGGGCCTACGAGATCGCCGCCGGCGACCCCAACTTCCAGGCGACCGACGACTGTTCGGTGGTGCTCAAGTACCTGCCGGACGTGCCGATCCATGTGGTGCCGGGCGACGAGTACAACATGAAGGTCACCCAGCCGGTGGACGTCTTCATCGCGGACAAGCTCTTCCAGCTCGCCTCCACCACCGCCCCCCGCCAGGCCGACGAGGCCGTCTACCGCGAGCTGCTCGCCGGCCGCACCCTGGTGGTCTTCGGCGGCTCGTACGGCATCGGCGCCGACATCGCGACCCTGGCCGAGCGGTACGGGGCGAAGGTGTACGCGCTGGGCCGCTCCACCACCGGCACCCATGTGGAGAACCCGCAGCACGTGGAGGACGCCCTCGCCACGGCGTACACCGAGACCGGCCGGATCGACTACGTCATCAACACCGCCGGCGTGCTCCGCATCGGAAAGCTCGCGGAGACCGACACCGCGACCATTCAGGAAGCGCTGAACGTCAATTACCTGGCCCCGGTGCAGATCGCGCGTGCCGCCTACAAGTACCTGGTCGAGACCAAGGGGCAGCTGCTCCTCTACACCTCCTCCAGCTACACCCGGGGCCGTGCCGAGTACAGCCTTTACTCGTCCACCAAGGCGGCCATGGTGAATCTCACCCAGGCGCTGGCCGACGAATGGGCCGCCGACGACATCCGGGTCAATTGCGTGAACCCCGAGCGCACCGCGACCCCCATGCGCACCAAGGCGTTCGGCGAGGAGCCGGCCGGCTCGCTGCTCTCCTCCGAGGCCGTCGCCCGGTCCTCGCTGGACGTGCTGCTCTCCGAACTCACCGGCCATGTCGTGGACGTACGGCAGCAGGACCCCACCCGCGCGGCGGGCGAGGCGTCCGGGTTCGAGCAGGCGCTCGCCGCCGTGCTGGACCGCCAGGAAGATGTGTAATACTCACCCAATGTGACTTATTCGGGCCTCTGTTTCGCGTAGCCGCGTATGCAGGGGCCCGAGTTCGTCTCGGATTTCGCGTCCGTCTTTGTCTTTGTTGTCGTATCAGCCCTCGTTCCAGTCTCCGTCCCGGCCGTCTCGGTCCTCTTCTTCGTCTTCGCCTTCGTGAAGGAATCCCCAAGGAATCCTCAAGAAACCCCAAGAAACCCAAGGAGTCTCCGGAAGTCTTCAGGGGCCTTCGGGGAGTCCGGGGAACCTCCCTCACGAGAATGTCGTCCTAGTGCACAACCGGCACCTCCCTTCTGAAGCAGGTTCTACGTGATTTCGACCGCCATCCGTCTGGCCCGTGTGGGCAGCCGGTCGGAGCTGGCCGCGGCAGTCCTCATGGGACTGGGCTATCCGTGCGTCATGCTCGCCGCGCTGATCCCGAACCTCTGGTTCTTCGTGGCCGCCGGTGCCGTGACGTACGCCGCCGACTGGTACCTGCACCAGAAGAAGAGCTACCTGGTCAACCGCCTGAACAAGGTGCGCGTCGGGCTGTCCGTCCGCTTCCTGCTGCGCCAGCTGCTGCTGATCCTGCTGCTCGCCCGGGAGAACCTCGCGGAGGGCCCGGTCTTCTACGCCGCGGTCGCCTGCTTCCTGCTCTTCTACGGCCTCCAGGCCCCGCAGGGCGCGCTGGCCACCCTGATCCGGCTGCGCCGCACCATGCCGGTGATCACCCGCAACGTCGACCTCAACGCCGTACGCATCCCGGACGCGCCGCCGCAGGCGCTGCTGAACCGGTCGGCCGAGAAGATGCTGCACCTGGACCTGCCGGCCGTCGTCGGCGTGGTGATCGCCGCGGGCACCGGACGGGACCTCGCCGCCTTCGTGGGCGTGGGCCTCACCATCGGGCTCGGCCTGCTCTACACCGCCCTGCTGGTGCCGTATCTGCGCCGCAAGCGCCGGGTGCCGGGCGCGTCCGCCGTGCTCAAGGCCGTCGGCACCTGGCTGGGCGAGTACCAGCCGACCACCGCGCTCTACTTCTCCGGCTCCAACGACTCCGCGTACCAGGTCACCATGTGGCTGGAGACGATGGAGCGGGTCGAGGGCCGGCCCGTCATCATCATGCGCGAGCGCTCCCTGGTGAAGAGCCTCCCGCCGACCGCCGTGCCGGTGCTCTGCGTCCCCGGCGGCCAGCACCTGATGGCGATGGACTGGTCCTCGCTCCGGGTGGTGCTCTACGCCGCCAACGTCGGCAAGAACATCCACATGCTGCGGGTGCCCACCGCCAAGCACGTCTTCATCGGCCACGGCGACAGCGACAAGCTGGCCAGCGTCAACCCGTTCTCCAAGGTGTACGACGAGGTCTGGACCGCCGGCCGGGCCGGCCGGGACCGGTACGCGCTGGCCGACGTGGGCGTCCGGGACGAGGACATCGTGGAGGTCGGCCGCCCCCAGCTGTCCCCCATCACCGCCGCCACCGGCACCCCGGGGAACCCGGTGCCCACGGTCCTCTACGCCCCCACGTGGGAGGGCTGGGACAACAACCCGGGCAACACCTCGCTGCTGGCGGCCGGCGAGAACATCGTCAAGCGCCTGCTGACCGCCGAGCCCCCGGTCCGCCTCATCTACAAGCCGCACCCCTTCACCGGCCTGGTCAACAAGAAGGCCAAGGCGGTGGACGAGCGGATCCGCAAGCTGATCGCGGACGCGGCCGCCGCCCGCGCCACCGACCCGCGCTGGGCGAAGGAGGCCGCCGCGGCCCGCGAGGAGCAGGCCGCCGCCGGTGCCACGCTCGCCCGGATCGACGCCCGGCTGGCCGAGCTGGCCTCCCCGGGCCGCAGGGGCGGCGACGAGGCCGAGGAGTCCCGGGTCTCGCTCGCCGACCCGCAGCGCCTCGACGAGATCCAGCGGCTGCACGCCGAGTGGAACGACGCCTACTGGCGCTCCACCGGCTGGTGGCAGCACCAGGTGGTCACCGGCTCGGCGCCCCGGCTCTACGACTGCTTCAACGAGTCCGACGCCATGGTCTCGGACATCTCCAGCGTGGTCTCCGACTTCATCGCCAGCGGCAAGCCGTACGCCGTCACCGACGCGGCCGGCCTGGGCGCCGACGAGTTCCGGCGGCAGAACACCGCCGTCCGCGCGGCCGTCGTCCTCACCAACAGCGCCGCCGAGCTGGACCAGCTGCTCGCCGCCGTCACCGACCCGGCCGCCGACACCCTGGCCACCGAGCGGAAGGCGCTCAAGGAGTATCTGCTCGGTCCCGACCAGCCGACCTCACTGGAGCGGTTCAACGCCGCCGTACGGGACCTCGCCGCCCGTGCCGAGACCCGCAACCAGGGCGTCGCGCAGCGGCTCGCCGGCCAGACCATCGGTGAGCTGGACCAGGAGGACGAGGTGTCCCTGGGCACCGAGCCCGCCAACGGGGCGGTCGCCGAGGCGGAGGCCGGGGCCCAGGCGGTCGGCTGACCCGCACCGGGCGGCCGGTCGGCCCGGCGGTCGGGTGACCCGGGTCCGGGCGGTCGGACGCCGTGGGCCCCGGCGGGCCTGGCAGTAGCCGGGCGGTCACCGGCCGGTCCCGGGCACCCGCGCCGGGCGCGTCCTGCGCTCCACGGCCCCACCGCGGCGGCACCATGGCGGACGAACCCCGTCCGCTTCCGCCGCAGTGGGGCCGTACCGTGCCGATGACCGAGAACCAGCCCGCAGCAGTCCCCGGGACGGCCGACGACTCCGTGGCCCCCGGTCGTCCCGTCCCCGACGTCTCCGTGATCGTCGGCGCCTATGACGCCATGCCGTACCTGGTCAGATGCCTGGAATCGGTGGCGGCGCAGACCATCGGCCCGGACCGGATGGAGCTCATCGCGGTGGACGACGGCTCCACCGACGGCACCGGCGAGCGGCTGGCGGAGTTCGCCGCCCGGGGGGCCGTACCGACCCGGGTGGTACGGCAGGCCAACTCCGGCTCCCCGGGCGGCCCCCGCAACACCGGCCTCGGGCTGGCACGCGGGCGGTACGTCTTCTTCCTGGACGCCGACGACTACCTCGGGGACGAGGCGCTGGAGCGGCTGGTCGCGATGGCGGACCGGGCGGGCACCGACGTGGTGCTCGGCCGCACCGTGGGCGTCAACCGGGGCGCCGCCCGGTCGATGTGGCGGAAGACCACCGAGCGGGCCGACATCTACACCTCGAACGTCAAGTTCACCCTGAGCGCCCAGAAGCTGTTCCGGCGCGAACTGCTGGTCCGGCACCGGATGCGGTTCGACCCGTCGCTGCGGATCGGGGAGGACGCGCTCTTCACCATGGAGGCATATCTGCGGGCCGCCGGGGTCTCGGTCGTGGCCGACTACACCTGCTACTACCTGGTGGGCCGCGCGGACGGCAAGCATGTGACCAGGACCGTCGGCCACCCGGAGCGGATCGCCGCCGCCGGGGCGCTGATGGAGCTGATCGCCGCGCATCTGCCGCCGGGGGAGCGGCGGGACCGGCTGATGGTCCGCCCGTTCACGGTCAACCTGCTGCCGCAGTTCGGCCCGATCGTGCTGCGCCGGCCGGTGGCCGAGCTGCGCCGCAAACTGGAGCTGGCCGCCCCGCTGATGGCCGCCCACTGGACGCCGGGGGTGGCCGCGCTGCTGCGGGTGCCGGAGCGGCTGCCGCTGACCTGCGTGGCGCTGGACCGGCCGGCCGCGCTGCTGGACGTGGTCGCCGCCGGGCGCTCCGCCGAACCACCGCCCCGGGTGCGCAGGGGTGGCCGGGAGTATCTGGCGTACCCGCACTTCGGGGACCCGGCGGCGGGCATCCCGGACGAGGCGTACGAGGTGCTGGACGCGCCCGGCCGGCTGGGGCGGCTCCGCCGCCGGGCCCGCCGCGCAGCGGTCCGGCTGGTCGGGCAGTCCCGGCTGTCCCGGCTGGTCCGGCTGGTCGGGCAGTCCCGGCTGGTCCGGCTGGTCCGGCAGTCCTGACCGACCCGGCTTTCCGGCTGTCCGGTGGGTCCGGCCGGGTGCC
The DNA here is from genome assembly GCF_024756275.1 of Streptomyces pyxinae. Lineage (GTDB taxonomy): Bacteria > Actinomycetota > Actinomycetes > Streptomycetales > Streptomycetaceae > Streptomyces > Streptomyces pyxinae. The sequence goes on from NZ_JANUGQ010000019.1 coordinate 93,817, forward strand.
CGGAAGGGTCCGCCGACGGGAATCGGCGCGCGCCGGGTCACCCGTTTGACATAGATTCGCCGGGTGACACCGGCCAGCGAACAGGGGTGCGAGGAACAGTGACCGGAGAGACGGCGGCCCGGCAGTACGTGACGGACGCCCGCAGAATCGTCGTCAAGGTCGGCTCGTCGTCCCTGACCACCGCCGCCGGCGGGCTCGACGCCGACCGGGTGGACGCGCTCGTCGACGTCCTGGCGCGGGCGCGCGGCGGGGAGCGGGAGGTCGTCCTGGTCTCCTCCGGCGCCATCGCCGCCGGACTCGCCCCGCTCGGCCTGGACCGGCGCCCCCGGGACCTCGCCCGCCAGCAGGCGGCCGCCAGCGTCGGCCAGGGCCTGCTGGTGGCCCGCTACACCGCCTCCTTCGCCCGGTACGGCGTACGCGTCGGCCAGGTGCTGCTCACCGCCGACGACACCAGCCGCCGGGCGCACTACCGCAACGCCTACCGGACGCTCGACCAGCTGCTCACCATGGGCGCCCTGCCGGTCGTCAACGAGAACGACACGGTCGCCACCGACGAGATCCGGTTCGGTGACAACGACCGGCTCGCCGCGCTCGTCGCCCATCTGGTCCGCGCCGATCTGCTGGTGCTCCTCTCCGACGTGGACGGCCTCTACGACGGCGACCCCAGCCGGCCCGGCACCACCCGGATCGCGGAGGTCCGGGGCCCCGCCGACCTCCGGGGCGTGGAGATCGGCTCGGCCGGCAAGGCGGGCGTCGGCACCGGCGGCATGGTCACCAAGGTGGAGGCCGCCCGGATCGCGGCCGCCGCCGGCGTCCCGGTCGTCCTCACCTCCGCCAGCCGGGCCGCCGACGCCCTCGCCGGCCGGGACACCGGCACCTGCTTCCACCCCACCGGCCGCCGCTCGGCCGGCCGGCTGCTCTGGCTCGCCCACGCCTCGGCGCCGCAGGGTTCGCTGACCCTGGACGACGGGGCCGTACACGCCGTGGTGACCGGCCGGAAGTCCCTGCTGCCCGCCGGTATCCGGTCCGTCGAGGGCGAGTTCGCCGCCGGGGAACCGGTCGAGCTGCGGGACCCGTCGGGGCGGGCCGTGGCGCGCGGACTGGTCAATTTCGACGCCCGGGAGCTGCCGAAGCTGCTGGGACGTTCCACCCATGAGCTGGCCGAGGAGCTGGGACCGGAGTACGAAAGAGAGGTCGTCCACCGGGACGACCTCGTGATCCTGCCGTCCCAGAACGGCTGAAACACCGGCCATCCGCCCGGGACCTTCCCGAAAAACGCCCCGCATACCGCTCGGGACTGGTCAACTTTGTCTGAAGGCAAGCGGGGTGACGGCACAACACGGCACGGCAAACGCAGCAACGCACACGTACCAACGCGTACCAACAGGAGGCCGCCGGTGAGACGAGCGCGGCCGGGGTCAGCACCCCGGGGGACGACCGAACGCGCCCTGACGAGTGTCGGGGCCGGGACCGACTTCGGCGACGCCGAGTTCGCCGAGGGCGACCAGCGCGGCCGGAGCGGTCACGGCCGGTCCGTGGAGCTGGCGGGGCCGGCCAGATCCGCCGAGCGCCCCGGCTTCGGGGGCCAGACGGGCCGGGAGCCGCAGCGGCACGTCCCGGAACGGCCGGTGTCGAAGCTCTGGCACATCACGCTCAGCGTCTCCGGCGCCCGGGCCCCGCTGGCGGACGTACGGCGGGCGCTCGAACAGCTGGCCCATGACCATCCCTTCCTGCTGACCAGCAGATACGCCGAGGACCACGCCGAGATCCGGTACTGGGAGGAGGCCCGCGACCTCCATGACGCCGCCGCCGTCGCGCTGCGGCTCTGGGGCGAGCACCGGCAGACCGCCCAGCTGCCGCCCTGGGAGATCGTCGGCCTGGAGGTCATCGACCGGGAGACGTACCACCTGCGGATCGCGGAGGGCTACGGCCCGCCGCCCGCCGCCCCGGTCGGCGTCCACCCGTACTGACCCGCCCCGGCCGCCCCGCCGGTACGCCCGGTGGACGGCGGCCGGGTCAGGACCCCAGGCTTCCGGGCCCGTACCGGGGCGTCTGTTTCCGGCCTTTCCGGCCGGAAGAGCCGGAGCGGCCGGACCGGCTGGACCGGCCGGAAGGCTTCGGAGCACTCGGAGGTGCTCGGAAGCGCGCAGAAGCACGCGGAAGGACGAGCGAGGACGGGCGAGCACTCGGAGGACTCGCCTCCGGTGTCCGGCGGGCCGGACGGATGTCTCGGAGTCCGGGACACGGGCGGAGCGCCCGCCGCGCGCGCATTACGCTGCGGACATGACCTCGCATCCCGTCTCCCCGTCCGTCACGCCGTACGACGACATGACCCCGGTGACCCGCGCGGCCTACCGGGCCCGCTCGGCCGCCGCCGAGCTCGCGCCGCTCCCGCGCGCGGCGAAGGACGACGCGCTGCTGGCGATCGCGGACGCGCTGGAGGTCCGCACCCAGGAGATCGTCGCCGCCAACGCCGAGGACGTGGCCCGCGCCCGGGAGGCCGGCACCGCCGAGTCGATCGTGGACCGGCTGACCCTCACCCCCGAGCGGGTCCGGGCCATCGCGGCGGACGTCCGGCACGTGGCGGCGCTGCCCGACCCGGTGGGCGAGGTGGTGCGCGGCTCCACGCTGCCCAACGGCATCGATCTGCGTCAGGTCCGCGTCCCGCTCGGTGTCGTCGGGATCATCTACGAGGCCCGGCCCAATGTGACCGTCGACGCGGCGGCGCTCTGCCTGAAGTCCGGCAACGCCGTGCTGCTGCGCGGCTCCTCCTCCGCCTACGCCTCCAACACCGCCCTGGTCCGGGTGGTCCGGGACGCGGTCGGCGGGTCCGGCCTGCCGGCCGACAGCGTCCAGCTGGTGCCGGGCGAGTCCCGCGACTCGGTACGTGAGCTGATGCGCGCCCGGGGCCTGGTCGACGTGCTGATCCCGCGCGGCGGCGCCTCGCTGATCCGCACCGTGGTGGAGGAGTCCACCGTGCCGGTCATCGAGACCGGCACCGGCAACTGCCATGTCTACGTGGACGCCGAGACCGACATCGACATGGCCGTGGAGATCCTGATCAACTCCAAGGCGCAGCGCCCCAGCGTCTGCAACGCCGCCGAGACCCTGCTCGTCCACCAGGACGTGGCCGCCGCCTTCCTGCCCCGGGCCCTGGACGCGCTGGCCGACGCCGGGGTGACCGTGCACGCCGACGAACGGACGCTGGCCCACGCCGGGGACACCCGCGCCACGGTGGTGCCGGCCACCACCGAGGACTGGGAGACCGAGTACCTCTCCTACGACATCGCCGCCGCCGTGGTCGACTCGCTGGACGCAGCCGTGGCGCACATCCGGCTCTGGTCCTCCGGCCACACCGAGGCCATCGTCACCACCTCCCAGGCCGCCGCCCGCCGCTTCACCCGGTTGGTGGACTCCACGACGGTCGCCGTCAACGCCTCCACCCGCTTCACCGACGGCAGCCAGTTCGGCTTCGGCGCCGAGATCGGCATCTCCACCCAGAAGCTCCACGCCCGTGGCCCCATGGGCCTGCCGGAGCTGACATCGACGAAGTACATCGTCACGGGCGACGGCAATATCCGTTAGTTACCGCCCGTCGGGGTGAGTCACCGCCCGTCGGGGTGAGTCACCGCCCGTCGGGGTGCGGCTGGGCCGGGGGCGTGGGGGTTGCTGTCCGGTGGGTGGTGGGATCGTGGTGGGCCGGGACCAGGCGTCGTGCGTCGTGGGCGACCCCGGAGGGCACTGGCTCCGCAGGGCCGGGATCTGGTGCCGTGCGTCGTGGTGAGTCACTGCCCGTCGAGGCTGAGCTGGGCCGGGGGCGTGGGTGGTTGCTGTCCGGTGGGTGGTGGGATCGTGGTGGGCCGGGACCAGGCGCCGTGCGTCGTGGGTGCCCCATACGGCGCTGGTGCGGCGGGGGCGGGGCCGGGGGTGGGTGTCGTGCGTCGTGGGTACCTCCCGAGGGTGCGGGCACCGCAGGGCCGGGGCCGGGTGTCGTGCGTCGTGGGCATCGCCGGGAGCCAGGCGCCCGGTGCCGGGGATGCCTCGGGGTCGGGGGCAAGTCGGCCTGGGGGTAAGGCGGTACCGGGGTCGGGCGTGACCCGGAAGAAGGATTTCGCCCTGCCATAAACGGGGTTCCGGGGCTACTCTGAACGGGTGCCGGACGACGTGGGGGGCAGGCCGTTCCCGGACGGCTGGGAGCCCGACGACGAGCGCGGAGGCGCGGACGATCCGTTCGCCTCCGTGGTGCTCGACGAGGACTTCGTACGAGCCGCCGAGATCCATGAACCGACCGCCGTGGAGCGGCTGCTCGCGGCCGCCCAGGCCCGGGCGGACGCCGAGGCGGCCAGATCCGGCGGGCTCGGCCCGGCGGGCGACGAGGAGCCGTACGACGACGAGTACGGGCGCGGGGGCCGCCGGGAGTACGACTGGGCGCTCCACGAGGCGGATGACCCCGACGACGAGGACGGTCCGTACGGGCCGCACGGCGGCGCCCTGCGGCCGTACCGTCCCAGCTCCCGCTGGCACCGCCCGGTCGCCTGGATCGTGGCGCTGGTGATGGGCGTCGGCATGGTCGCTCTCGCCTTCGCGGCGGTCTACCGGGGCGGGACGGCCTCCGGCGGGCAGGACGGCCGGACCCCCTCGCCCGCCACCACCAACACCGGCCGCCCCGGCGCCGAAGCCGACACCCCCCGGGTCGCCGCCGTCCCCCACCCCGGCTGACCGGGGCACCGCCCGTCGGGGCGGAGCCGGGCCCCGGGATCACCCGCCCGGGCGAAACCGGCCCTGGGGCGGGTGACGTTTATCCGGCACCGCCCGAACCCACCCTGAAGGTATGGCAGGGAGTGTCGACCCGCCCGAGGGGACGCCCGGGGGCGAGGACGAGTACCGGTCGGTCGTCTTCGACGAGTCCTTCGTCCGCGCTGCCCGCATCGAGGAGTTCTCGGCGCGGCAGCGCATGGAGGAGGCCGCACCGGCCGTCCGGAGCCGCCCGGCCCCCGAGCCCGGGCCGCCCCGGCGCGGGTACGGGGCGCTGCTGCTGGTACCGGCGGTCATGCTGGTATTCGCCGCCGTCGTCTTCGTCGGGGCCCGCCATCCGTACCCGGTGCCGGCCGAGCGGCGGGCCGAACCGCTGCGGACCCTGCTGGTGTCGCTGGCCCCGCGCGGACCGGTGCCGGGCGGCCGGGCCGAGGAGCTGTACGCGCGGAGCCCGGCCGCCCAGTTCCGCACCGGGGCGGCCGGGATTCCGCTGCCGCCGGGACGGCGCACCGCGCATTTCTCGGAGAACCAGGTGATGGCCGCGCTGGCCACCGCCAAGGACTATCTGGTGCGCTCCTCCCTGGACATCGGGGTACTCCGGGGCGAGGCGCTCCGGCCCGTACGGCTGCTGCTCGATCCGGACCAGGCGGCCCAGTTCGACCGGAGCCTGGACGCCCCGGCGGACGACGGGCGGCACGCCCCGGCCGGCTGGCTGGTGCGCTTCGACCCCCGTGCGGTGACCCCGGTCGCCACCGCCCGGGTCCGGGGCACCCTGAGCGTCTCCGAGGTGTCGCCCGACCTGCTGGAGGTCGCGTCGGACCACACCTTCGCCTACGCCCTGCGCCCGGCCCGGAGCGCCCCCGGCCGGCCTGCGGCGGCGACCGCCTCGCTGTTCACCGTCCGGCGCGAGCTGCGCTTCCGCTTCGACCGGGAGGACCTCCGGATGCACCGGACGGAGCTCCTGGAGAGCCGGGCCCTGGCCGGCCCGCAGGACTGCGCGGCCGGGGCCGGCACCGGCGAGCTGCGCCCGCTGACGGCCGGCCGGACGGCCACCCGGCCGGACCCGGCGGCCGTCGCCACCGACCCGTACGAGATCGGCCGCCCGGTCACCCCGCTCTGCGGCACCCTCTCCCCGGCGGGAGAGCCGGAAGAGCGCTGAGGCGGGAGTGCGGGGGTGCCGAGAAACGCCGGGGAACGCCGGGGAACACCGAGAAGGAGCTCCAGGGAGCCCAGGGGCGCCGAGAAGGAGCCCCAAGGGCCCAGGGGGGCGCCGGAGAGGGCCGCGGGCCCCGGGCCCGCTCAGCCTCGTCCCGGGCCCGCTCAGGCCTCGCCCCGGTCCTCCGTCCCGCCGGTGCCACCGCGCTCGCCGCCGCCGTTACCACCGCTGCCGCCGGTGCCGCCGCTCCCGCCGTTGCCCGTGAAGCGGTCGCGCAGCTTGCCGCCCAGGTCGCCCGCGCCGCCCGCCAGGTCCCCGACCAGCTTCATCAGCGGGTCCTTGCTGGTGCGCACCGAGTCGGCGTAGTGCGCGGCCGACTCGCGGAAGGAGTCGCTGACGGAGGTGTCCTTGTCCTCCGAGCGGCGCGGATAGTGGCCGTCCATGATCCGCTGGTGGTCGCGGCTCTCCGCCCACTTCTTCAGCTCGGCCGCCCGGACGGTGGTGAACGGGTGCGAACGCGGCAGCACGTTCAAGATCTTCAGCACCGAGTCGCGCAGGTCGCCGCCCGACTCGTACTCCTCGGCCTGGGCCAGGAAGGCGTCCACGTTCATCTCGTGCAGGTGGTTGCCGCCCGCGATCTTCATCAGCCCTCGCATGGAGGCGCGGAGATCCTGCCCCACCAGCAGCCCCGCCCGGTCCGCCGACAGCTCGGACTTGCGGAACCACTCGCGCAGCGCCGTGACGATCGCCATGATCGCGACATTGCCCAGCGGTATCCAGGCCACCTTGACCGCGAGGCCGGTGAGGAAGAGCAGCACCGTGCGGTAGACGGAGTGACCCGAGAGGGCGTGGCCCACCTCGTGGCCCACCACCGCCCGCATCTCCTCCTCGTCCAGCAGCTCCACCAGACCGGTGGTGACCACGATGATCGGCTCGTCGAGCCCGATGCACATGGCGTTGGGCTTCGGGTCCTGGGTGACGTACATCGCCGGGACCCGCTCCAGGTCGAGGATGTAGCAGGCGTCCCGGAGCATGGCGTGGAGGTGGGCGAACTGGGCGTCGCTCACCCGCACGGAGTCGGAGAGGAAGAGCAGCCGGAGACTGCGCTCGGGCAGCAGCCCGCTCAGCGCCTTGAAGACGGTGTCGAAACCGCTCAGCCGGCGCAGGGCGACCAGCGCCGAGCGGTCGGCGGGATGCTCGTACGCCCGTGAGGAGATGCCGGGAAAGCGCCTGCGCTGCCTGCCCGGCACGCTCTCCTTGCTGATGTCGGTCATGGATGCCCCCTGTTTCTACGAGACTGTTTCTACGAGACGTTGTGCGAGACGTGCTGCGAGATGGGTCTCGTCCCCCTGCCGGATCACAGAGTATGCGGTCGGGCTACGGTGGACGGGGCCTGTGGACAACCAGCTGTGGAAAACCACGCGGGCCGCGCGGGAGACGGAGCACTCGCCCCCCGCCGGGCTCCGCACCACCGCCGTCCCGCCGCCCCGCCCCGCCGTACCGAGGAGTGCAAACGCCATGCCCGACACCGCCATGCTGCTCGCCGCCGCCTCCGGGCAGCAGGGGCCCGGCAACGTCCTCCGGATCGTCCTGGTCGTCTCGGTCGTCGGAGCCGCCCTGCTCGCCTGGTTCCTGCTGCGCGGCTACCGGAACTGACCCCCGGCCGCCGGCGGTCCGGGGCCGGCGGGCAGAGCCCCGGATCGCCCGGTGGCACGGACGCCCGAGTCGGCGTGAGCGGGTGCGGACCGCCCGCATACGATGTTCGCGCAGTCTCCGAAGTCTCCGCTCCCACTCCGATGGATAGGTCCTGCTGAAGATGAGCATCCCCGCCAGCGCCGCCGCCGGTCTCGTCACGCTCGCCGAGGGCGCCGAGCACGGTGGCAACCACGCCAGCCTCAACCCGTACTTCGTCGGCGGTGGCGCCTTCGTCGTGCTGCTTCTGCTGCTCCTGGTCACCACCCGCTTCAACCGCGACCGCTGAGCCACCGGACCCGCCGGGGCCCGGAGCCGTCCGGCCGGCCACCGGCGGGACGCGGCGGCCCGGTGTGCCATTAGGCTCTGCACGCATGGGAGAGCAGGCAGTGCCCACCGGATCCGGCAAGCGCCGGCTCGGGGTGATGGGCGGGACGTTCGATCCGATCCACCATGGACACCTGGTGGCCGCCAGTGAGGTGGCCGCCTTGTTCCATCTGGACGAGGTGGTGTTCGTACCGACCGGGCAGCCGTGGCAGAAGAGCCACAAGCAGGTCACCCCGGCCGAGGACCGCTATCTGATGACGGTCATCGCGACCGCGTCCAACCCGCAGTTCTCGGTCAGCCGGATCGACATCGACCGGCAGGGGCCGACGTACACCATCGACACCCTCCGGGAACTGGCCGCCCTCAACAAGGACACGGACCTCTTCTTCATCACCGGGGCGGACGCGCTCTCCCAGATCATGCCGGGCTGGCGGAACGCCGAGGAGCTGTTCTCGCTGGCCCACTTCATCGGTGTCACCCGCCCCGGCCACGACCTGTCGGACGACGGACTGCCCAAGGGCGGGGTCTCCCTGGTCGAGGTCCCGGCGCTGGCCATCTCGTCCACGGACTGCCGGGCCCGGGTGGCCCAGGGCGACCCGGTCTGGTACCTGGTCCCCGACGGCGTGGTCCGCTACATCGACAAGCGCCAGTTGTACCGGGGCGAGTGAGCCACGGAGAGGGGCACCGGTGAACGACCAGCAGAATCCGTACGGTTCCTATGACCCGTACGACCCGTACCAGCAGCAGCCGGTGATCGTCGGCTACGACGCGTACGGCCGACCGGTGTACCAGCACCCCCAGCAGCCGCAGCAGACCCAGGCGCCCCAGCAGGCCCAGCAGGCCCAGCACCCCCAGCAGGCCCAGCAGCCGACGGAGTACGACTCCTACCCGGCCCAGCCGCAGGTCCCGCGCCGGCACGGGCACACCGGGCAGCACACCGGCTACCCGGGCTACCAGGAGGAGTACCCGTACGACCCCTACGGCGGGGCGGAGGCCCAGCGGCAGGGCGGCGCCCAGGAGCAGGGCGGCCGGCAGCAGGGATACGCGGACCACGAGCCGTATCAGGCGCAGCGGGCCGCCCACCGGGCGTACGGAACCGGGGAGGCCCAGCGCCGGCAGGTCGGCGGCTACGGCCAGGACCCCGGCCACGACCACGGCCAGGGGTACGAGCACGGGTACCAGGACCCCGGCGACCGTCCCGGCGCCCAGGGACACCGGCGGGAGCCGGAGCAGGAGTGGGAGCACGAGCAGAGGCAGGAACGGCCGGAGGGGCAGGGACGGCGCGGGCGGCGGGGCCGTCCGGCCGCCGTGCCCCGGCCCCGGTCCGGGGACGAGAGGCCGGGCGGCCCGGGGGCCGGCGAGCCCGGCGAGACCCGTGAGGCCCAGGGGGAGGACCCGGAGTACCGGACCGAGCAGTTCTCCTTCATCGAGGAGCCGGACGACGGCTCCGAGGACGTCATCGACTGGCTCAAGTTCACCGAGAGCCGCTCCGAGCGCCGCGAGGAGGCCAAGCGGCGCGGCCGGAACCGGGTCGTGGTGCTCGCCGTCGCCCTGGCGCTGGCCCTGATCGGCGGCGCCGGCTGGCTCTGGGCGGCCGGTCTGCTGCCCGGCTCCGACTCCGGTACGGGGAGCGGCGCGGCCACCGCGACCGGGCCCCAGCAGCGCAGCGTGATCGTGCTGCACCTGCACAACACCAAGGGCGACGCCACCTCCACGGCGCTGCTGGTCGACAACGCCACCACCAAGCGGGGCACCACCCTGCTGCTGCCCAACGCGCTGGCGGTCGCGGACGACGACGGCAGCACCACCACGCTCGGCAAGTCGGTGGACGACGACGGCTCCTCGGGCACCCGGGAGGCGATCGGCGATCTGCTCGGCACCCGGATCTCCGGCACCTGGCGGCTGGACACGCCCTACCTGGAGAACCTGGTCGAGCTGGTCGGCGGCATCGAGCTCACCACCGACACCGAGGTGCCCGGCGCCAAGAAGGGCGAGGCCCCGCTGGTGCCCCGGGGCGAGGACCAGACGCTCTCCGGGCGGATGGCCGTCGCGTACGCCACCTACCGGGCGCCCGGCGAGGGCGAGGACAAGCAGCTCCAGCGGTTCGGCCAGGTGATGTACGGGGTGCTGCGCAAGGTCTCGGACGACCCGAAGAACGCCACGGTCACCGTCGAGTCGCTGGCCCAGATCCTGGACCCCTCGCTGCCCGAGAAGGACCTCGGCGCCTCGCTCGCCAAGCTGGCCGCCCACGCCAAGCTCGGGGACTACAAGACCGATGTGCTGCCCGTCCGGGCGGACGGCTCGCTCTCCGACGAGGCCGGCCGGAGCGTGGTCAAGGACGTCCTGGGCGGCTCGGTCAGCGCGCCCGAGCAGGGCTCCGCCGTCCGGGTCGGGGTCAAGAACGCCACCGGGACCAAGGACGCCACCCAGGACGCCCGGGTCGTGCTGGTCAACGGCGGTTACGCGTTCGTGGACGGCGGAACCGCCGATCCGGCCTCCACCTCCCGGGTGGTCTACGGCGACGCGGCGCAGAAGGCGCGGGCCGAGGAGGTGGCCAAGACCCTGGGGCTGCCGGCGGAGACGGTGACCAAGGGCACGGCGGCGGCCAACGCGGACGTCACGGTCATCCTGGGCAAGGACTTCAGGAAGGGATGAGAGACAAGGCCCAAGATTCTCCGGAAACGGGGCCCGGTCCGGCGCGGTGTGCGCGGGGCCGGGCCCGGCCCGTATTCGTTTGCGGGGCTGTCGGCGGCACGTGAGACCCTTGGAGGGTTCCCCGACAGCCGACGAAAGCCTGCTTGTGACCGCCACAGACCGTTCCATCGAGCTCGTGACCGCCGCCGCCCAGGCGGCCGCCGACCGGCTCGCGCACGACATCATCGCCTACGACGTCAGCGATGTGCTCTCCATCACGGACGCCTTCCTGCTCGCCTCCGCCCCCAACGACCGCCAGGTCAAGTCGATCGTCGACGAGATCGAGGAGCGGCTCAACAAGGAGCTGGGCGCCAAGCCGGTCCGCCGCGAGGGCGACCGGGACGCCCGCTGGGTCCTGCTGGACTACGTGGACATCGTCATCCATGTCCAGCACAGCGAGGAGCGGGTCTTCTACGCCCTGGAGCGGCTCTGGAAGGACTGCCCGGAGCTGCCGCTGCCCGAGGACGCGCGGCTGACCCGGGGCAAGGCCGAGGAGCACGCCCGTCTCGTGGGCCTGGACGGCACCGACGGCCCCACCGACCCCACGGGACCGACCGCCCCCGCCGGCCCGGACGGTGATCTCCGCTGAACGGTTCGAAGAGTGGCAGGGGCCGCCGGATCGTGCTCTGGCGGCACGGCCAGACCTCCTGGAACCTGGAGCGCCGCTTCCAGGGCACCACGGACATCGACCTCACCGAGACGGGGGTCGCCCAGGCCCGCCGGGCCGCCCGGCTGCTCGCCGCGCTGAAGCCGGACGCGATCATCGCCTCCGACCTCCGGCGGGCCGCCGACACCGCCGGTGAGCTGGCCGCCCTCACCGGGCTCGTGGTGGGTCAGGACGCCGCGCTGCGGGAGACGTACGCGGGGAACTGGCAGGGGCTGACCCACGAGGAGATCGTGGAGCGGCACGGCGAGCAGTACGCCGCCTGGAAGCGCGGCGAGCCGGTCCGGCGCGGCGGTGGCGAGCTGGAGACCGAGGTGGCCGACCGGGCCGCCCCGGTGGTGCTGGCTCAGGCCGACAAGCTGCCCGACGGCGGTGTCCTCGTCGTCGTCAGCCACGGCGGCACCATCCGCACCACCATCGGCCGGCTGCTCGGCCTGGAGGCGCGCCACTGGGAGGGCCTGGGCGGCCTCACCAACTGCTGCTGGTCGGTCCTGGGCGAGGGCGCCCGCGGCTGGCGGCTGCTGGAGCACAACGCCGGCACCCTCCCCGAGCCGGTCCTCGGCGACGACGACTGAGCCGGCCGGCGGACCGCGACCGGCCGGCGGTCCGGGGCCGAACGACGCAACGGGACCGAACGACGAAACGGTGCCGATCCGGTGCCGATCCGGTGCCGACCCGGGGCCGGACCGAGGCCGATCCGGGGCCGGACCAGTACCGGACCAGGGCCTGGGCCGGGGACTGAACGCCGCCGGGCCCGCGTGCGTACTCCCCGGCGTACCTCCGACCTCGGGGGCGGGCCTCCCGTCCACGGGCCGGTGGGGACCGGATTTCACTTTCCGGCAGGTCACAGGCTAAGGTTCTTCTTGTTCGCAGCGCGGAGCGCGAAGAACGCGAGGGGCTATAGCTCAGTTGGTAGAGCGCCTGCATGGCATGCAGGAGGTCAGGAGTTCAATTCTCCTTAGCTCCACAGTCAAGAATCCCGTCCCCACAGGGGGCGGGATTCTGTGTTTCCGGCGTTTCCGGCGGTTTCGACGGTCCCGGCGTTCCGGCATCCCGCCTGCCGGTGTCCCGGCGTGTCCGGCCGTCCCCGGCAGGGGTCGGGAGACGCCCGAGTGGGGAAGTCACGAGGGGGAGGGGCGACCGAGGGGCGCGCGGAAGTGGAGGGACGGGTTCTCCGACCCGGTGCCCGCCCCACCGGGCCATGGCAGAATCGGACGGCCGGAGCTGGATGACGTCCGGACGGGAGGGAGTACGCGTTGACCGGGTGCAGTTCCGGGCAGACCACCGACGGGCGGACCGCCGATCGGTACACCGGGCCCGAGGCGCACACCGCCCTCAGCTGCCCTTCGTGCGGCTCGTCCCACGTCGCCCAGGTGCTCGGTGACAACGGCGGGGTGTCGTACGTGTGCACGTCCTGCGGCCACAGCTGGAGCTGATCATGGGTGCACACAGGCGGAAGTGCGACTGGTGCGGCAGCGGCACGCCCATCGTCCGCGACATGGAGCCGGTCAACCCCGAGTACCAGTACTGGTGCGAGGAGTGCGCACGGGCGCTGATCATAAAAGGCGACCCCATCGAGACCTACCGTGAGCTGGAGGGGGAGCCCATCTACGGGCGGCTGCTCGACGAGCACTGCGCCCTGAAGCGGTTCTACTCCTTCGCCACCGCCTGAGCCGCTCCGGTCTCCACCGCCCCGGTCCCCGAGCCCCCGGCTTCCACCGCCGGTCCGGGCGCGACCGTTTCCCGCCGGGCCCCCGGGACGGCCCCGGTCCGGGCGTCCACGGTCCCGGCCCCTGCCTCCACGTTCCCGGTCCCGGCCGTCCCGGCCCCCGCTCCGTACCCCCGGTCGCCGGCCCGGAGCCGTACGGCGAAGTCGCCGAGCACCGCGAGACCCAGCAGCGTGTAGAGCGCCGAGAGCAGCATCTGGCCCGGGTTCTGGTGCAGTTCGAGCCGGACCGGCGCCGGGGCGTGCGGCACCCACCAGAGCGCGAACGAGGCGAAGACCAGCGCCGTCCCGGCCGTCCACCCCCAGTGCCGGCCGGGCCGGGCCGCCAGCAGCACCAGCAGCGGTACGCACCACACCCAGTGGTGGGACCAGGAGATCGGGCTCACCAGCAGCGCGGTGAGCCCGCAGGCCACCGCCGCCACCGCCCGGTCGCCGCGCAGCGCGGCCCGTACCGCCACCGTCAGCCCGCCGGCCCCCACCAGCAGGGCGGCGACCAGCCACCAGTGCCCCGGGTCCGTGGTGTGCAGCAGCCGGGCCAGCACCCCGCTCAGCGACTGGTTGGCGGTCTCCTCGGTACGTCCCACCCGGCCGGTCTCGTAGATCATCTCGGTCCAGAAGCGGCGCGAGTCGTACGGCAGGGCCACCGCCGAGCCGACCGTCACCGCCACGAACACCCCGGTCGCCGTGGCCGCCCGTCGCAGCCACGGGTTCCAGCCGTGCTCCCGGGCGCGTATCAGCCCGACCGCCAGCAGCAGGACGACGAAGAGCCCGGGGGTGAGCTTCACCGCGGTGGCGAGGCCGATGCCGACCCCCGCCCAGCGGTTCCGCTCCCGGCGGGTCAGGTCCCACAGCACCGCCACCGCGATCAGCAGATTGATCTGCCCGTACCGCAGGGTCGTCCACACCGGCTCGCACCAGACCAGCGCGGCGGCGGCGAGCAGGGCCGTCACCCACCGGTCCCGGCCCACCAGCCGGAGCGAGAGGCGCACCAGGGCGAGCAGCAGCAGCAGGTTCCCGGCCGTGGCGACGGTCCGCATCTCCGGCACACCCAGCAGCGTCAGCGGCGTGAACAGCAGCGCGGCGAACGGCGGATAGGTCGTCGGCAGGTTGGCGGTGGTGGCCCGCATCGCGTAGAGGTCGCCGCCGGACAGCACGGTCTCGCCCTCGGCCCGGTAGACCGACAGGTCGAGCATGGTCACATGCGCGGCTCGCTGGGCCGCCCAGAAGGCCGCGAAGGACAGCAGGCAGACGGCAGCGGCGGCGGGCAGGGGCAGGTCGCGCAGGCGGTTCCGGGCGTTCACGATGACGGTCACAAGGGGCGACGGTACCGGGCGCCGGCCGGGCCTCCGGCAATGGATTTGGTGAACCACCCGGGTGACCGTGTAATGTTCTCTGTGTCGCCGCGAGGGAAACCGGCAAGGAAGACCGCAAGGAAATCCGGGCAGGGCAGCGGTGGACAGCGAGGGGCTATAGCTCAGTTGGTAGAGCGCCTGCATGGCATGCAGGAGGTCAGGAGTTCAATTCTCCTTAGCTCCACAGGAAGTGGGAAGCGGGTCATCCGGATCGGATGGCCCGCTTTCGCGTTGTGGGGCGTTGTGGCGTGTAGGGGGGCGGGTGCTGTCCCCCCCCCCGGTGTGGCCGGGCGGTGTGTGGGCCGTCTCACAGGGCCTCAGGCACCGCCCGGCTGTTCATGTCGTCATCCCGGTCCCGGGAGCCGGCCGCCCTCTCGGGTCCCTGCCCCGGCCCCGGCCGGGTGGGCCGGGGCAGGGACGGGGGCGCGGCGCGGGGTGGTCAGCCGCGTCCGCTGCCGAGGGCCTTGCGGACGGCGCCCGGCAGGGCGGGGCGGTCGGCCCGGTCGCCGCGCCCCCGGTCGGGCCGGGCCGGTCGCGCGGGCCGCTCGGGGGGCGCTCCCTCCAGCCGCAGTGCCAGCTCCGGGCAGCGGCGCACCGCCAGCTGGGCGCGCTGCCGCAGATGCAGGGGTACGGAGGCGTCCGCCAGGGCCGGGAAGCCGTCGGCGCTCATCCGGATCAGCTCCGGCACGATGTCCGCGCAGAGCCCGTGGCCCTTGCAGAGCGTCCAGTCGACGGCCAGCTTCTCGCCGCTCGGGATCGACTCCACGGCGTTCTGGTAGCCGGGTTCGGGCAGCGGCAGCACCCCGGTGGTGGGCCGGCCGCAGCCGCCGTGCAGCACATGCGCGGCCAGGTCGTCGGTGAACGCCGAGAGCGTGGAGGAGAAGAACCGCGCCGAACCGTCCGGGTGCTTGCAGGCGCCCCGGCCCTTCACCGCCCCGGTCACCTCCCGCAGCGCCTCCAGCGCGGCCGGGCCGCCGCCGTTCAGCACGTCGAAGAGACCGCCGGCGGCGGCCGGCAGGCCCAGCCGGCAGGGGCCGCACTGGCCGGCGGTCTCGGCGGCCAGCCAGTTGGCGACCCGCTGCGCCTCGCCCAGCGGACAGGTCTCCGGACCGATCGGCAGGATCGCGCCCGCGCCCAGGGAGCCCCCCACGGCCGCCAGGGACTCACGGGAGACGACCGCGTTGTGCACGGCCGTCGCGTCGATCCAGTTGCCGTGGTAGCCGCCGGTCAGCACGCCCTGCGGCAGCGGTGGCGCCCCGGCCAGCTGGAGGACGTACCGCAGCGGGACGCCGGTCGGGACCTCCACCACCATGGGCCGGGCCACCGCGCCGGAGACGGTGAGCAGGACCGTCCCCGGCTCCGACTCCAGGCCCGTGTTCCCGTACCGCCGGGCGCCGATCCGGGCGGCCACGGCGAGCTGGGCGAAGGTCTCGGCGTTGGAGAGCAGCGTCGGGGCGCCGCCGACCCCGGACTCCGAGGCCCGTTCCCGGCGGCCCGGCGGAATGGCGGGCCCGCCGCCCGCCGCCCGGATGACCGCCGACGCCTCGCCGGACACCATCCGCTCCGGGGTCCGGACCACCCGGGCGCGCAGGGTCTGGCCGCGCCGGTCGGAGAGCCCGCGCTCGGCGAGGGCGGCGCGCACGGAGATCTCGGTGGAGTTGCGGGTCACCGCCACGATCAGGGTGCGGGCCCCGAGCGCCTCGGCTGCCAGCAGGGCGCCGTCCAGGATGAGATGGGGGGCGCGGTTGAGCAGGACGGTGTCCTTGCGGCAGGCGGGCTCGCCCTCGCTGCCGTTGACCACCACCACCGGCCGCACCCCCCGGCGTATCGCGGACTTGGCGACCGCCCGCAGCTTCCGGCCGAACGGGAAGCCCGCCCCGCCGCGCCCGCACAGGGCGATGTCGTCGGCCAGCTGGGCCAGCCGCTCGCCGGGCACGGGCTCCAGCGGGCCATGCACCTTGAGGTGCAGTTGCAGATCCAGCCGCTCCACCAGGTCGAAGCCCTGGGTGAGTACGGGGAGGCCGACGACACGGACTTCGGGGACGTCGGGGAGCGGGGCGTTCACGGGCGGTCTCCTGCGGGTGCGGTCCACGGCTCACCGGCCGGGGGCTGCTGGAAGGGGCCGGGGGCGGGGACCCCGGAAGGCGCGGGGGAGGGGGACGGAGGCACGGAGGGCCCGGGACCGAACCCGGGGCCGAACCCGGGGCCGGGTCCGCCGGGGGAGGAGAAGGGGGCGTACGAGGGCGGGGCCGGGGACCGCGCGGGTGGCGGCGGTGAGGGGGTGGGCCAGCGGCCGGGCGGGGTGGCGGGTTCCTCGGTGAACACCGGGAGCTCCTCCGTCATGGGCACCCGCCGGGCGAACGGGACCTCGGTGCTCCCGGCGCCCGGGCCGGTCGCCGGGCCCGGGCCGGTCGCGCCGCTCGCGGACCGGGGCCGGCCGGCGCCGGCGGGAAGCGGTTCGGTCCGGTCGCCGGTTCCGGTCCGCCGCCCGGACATCGCCCGGTAGCCGGCGAAGATCCCGGACCGCCGCCCGGCGGAACCTCCACGGGCAGGCGGCGCGGCGGGCTCGGCCGGCCCGGCGGCGGAGCCGTACCCGACGGGCTCGGGCTCGTACCCGGCGGGCTCGGGTCCGTACCCGGCGGGCTCGGGTGCGTATCCGGGCGGCGCGGAGAGGGGCGCCCGGGGCTGCTCCCGGCCGAGCGGCCGGTCCCGGGCCGGGGAGCCGGTGGCGCCGAGCCCGTCGTACCCGGGCCCGTACCCGGGCGGCGTGGCGTCCTCCCGGCGGAGCCCCTCGAAGGCGAACCCGCCGGCGCCGGCTGCCAAGGACTCCGGGGCACCCGGCGGCGGGGCGGTGTCCTCCCGGTCCGGGGCGGTGGGCCCGGCGCCCGGGCCGAACAGGGCCAGCAGCCGCCCGGCCAGGCGCCGCTGGACCGGCGGCGGGAGCAGCCGCAGCGAGACGGCCCCGGCGACCGCCGCCAGGGCCAGGCAGTACAGGGTGGTCACCCAGGTCGCCGCCGGGCGGCCGGTGAACAGCCCGTGCATCAGGGCGAAGCACCACGCCGGGTAGGCGAGCATGTGCAGCGGGCGCCAGCGGGCCGCGATCGCGGAGCGCCCGGCGAGCGCGCTGCGGGCGGCTCCGGTGGCGGCGGCGATCACCATCAGCAGCCCGGCCAGCGAACCGAGGCCGATCAGTCCGGAGGTGCCGGCCACCCCGAGCCCGAACGGCACCAGGGCGCCGAGCAGCGCCACATGCCCGAGCGAGACCTTGACGGTGGCGTGCAGCAGCAGAAAGCCGAGCGAGGCGACGGCGGTGGTGCGGTGGACCGCCTGCGCCACGAGGCGGTGGCGGGTGGAGAGCAGCAGCCGGTCCTTGGCCAGCAGCCCCCAGGCGACGGAGGCGGTGAGCGACAGCAGGGACAGCACCCCGGTGGTGAAGTCCAGGGCGGCGCGGAAGCTGTCGCTCCCGCCGATCGCGAGAAGGGGGAGGAGGATCAGCGCGGCTGCGGACAGCCCGCCCTGAACCTGTCGGCTCGTCCCGCCCCGGGCGGCGGACGACGAGCGGCTGGTGCGATGAGTGTTCATGGAAGTCATGGAGGGCGACTCCGGTGGTGCGGAAGAGTGGTCCCGTTGCCGCATGCTAAGTCGACGCATACCAACCGGTACGAGGTTTGCGCGTTTCCTGCTCGGTATATCGCCAACTGACTTTGTCGTTGCCCCGGATGGGCGGGAAGGCCGTGATGAGCAGGGATGAGCAGGGATCGAGCCGATACGCGGGGTAACCCGGCCGCGTCCGGTACGGCCCCGTGCGGGTACGGCTGCCGTATGCGTGCGTTCCCCTCGGGCGCCGCCCCGCGCCGCGTACGGGCCCCCCTGGGGCGCCGCCCCGCAGAGGTACGGCGGCCCCGTGTCCGTACGGCCGCCGCCCCGCGTGGTGCGCGGGCGCGGGGCCGGACCCGAGGCGGGAGCGGGGTCCCGGGCCCCCGGGCCCGTACCGTCGCGGCCGGGGTGGCCCCGGGGCCCGTACCGATGGCTCGTACGTGCCCGGATGGAGCCCCTGCGGTACCCTGACGCCATGCGTGCCGTACGCCTTCTGCTTAGCGAGCCGCGCTGATCAGTGCCCGAGGGCCGGCCTGAGGCCCCGGGAATCGGCGCGGCGTCCCCTCCTGTGCGAGGGGCCGTTTTGTTTGTGGGCAGGGTTCCGCGGACCCGCGAGACCTCGGGGACCCGCGAGGGTGGGGTTTCCCCGCAGCGCCCACCAAAGCGGCCGGCAGCCGGCAGAGACGATCGATGGAGCCTGAAGGACCATGAGCGAGACGAATTCCGCTGCCGAGGCGGCAGCCCCGCATCGGTACACGGCGGCGATGGCCGCCGACATCGAGGCGCGCTGGCAGGACTTCTGGGACGCCGAGGGGACGTACGAGGCGCCCAACCCGTCCGGTGACCTGGCCGGCGACCCGGCGCTCGTCGCCCGGCCCAAGAAGTTCGTCATGGACATGTTCCCGTACCCCTCGGGCGCGGGACTGCACGTCGGCCACCCGCTGGGCTACATCGCCACCGATGTCTTCGCCCGTCACCAGCGGATGTCCGGCTTCAACGTGCTGCACACGCTGGGCTTCGACGCCTTCGGCCTGCCCGCCGAGCAGTACGCGGTGCAGACCGGCACCCACCCCCGGGTGTCCACCGAGGCCAACATGGAGAACATGAAGCTCCAGCTCCGCCGGCTGGGCCTGGGTCACGACAAGCGCCGCTCGTTCGCCACGATCGACCCGGCGTACTACAAGTGGACCCAGTGGATCTTCCTCCAGATCTTCGGCTCCTGGTACGACGAGGAGGCCCGCCGTGCCCGCCCGATCTCCGAGCTGGTCGCCCAGTTCGCGAGCGGCGAGCGCCCGGTGCCCGGCACCACTCGCGCCTGGTCCGCGCTGACCGCCGCCGAACGCGCCGACGTGCTGGGCGAGTACCGGCTGGCGTACGCCTCGGACGCGCCGGTCAACTGGTGCCCCGGGCTCGGCACCGTACTGGCCAACGAGGAGGTCACCGCCGACGGACGCTCCGAGCGCGGCAACTTCCCGGTCTTCAAGGCGAAGCTGCGCCAGTGGAACATGCGCATCACCGCCTACGCCGACCGGCTGCTGGCGGACCTGGACGCGCTGGACTGGCCCGAGGCCATCAAGCTCCAGCAGCGGAACTGGATCGGCCGCTCGGAGGGCGCCCGGGTCGACTTCCCGGTCGGCGACGCGGCGATCACCGTCTTCACCACCCGTCAGGACACCCTGTTCGGCGCCACCTACATGGTGCTGGCCCCCGAGCACGAGCTGGTCGGCTCGATCGTCCCGGCCGCCTGGCCGGAGGGCACCCACGAGGTCTGGACCGGCGGCCACGCCACCCCGGCCGAGGCCGTCGACGCCTACCGCAAGCAGGCCGCCGCCAAGTCGGACGTGGAGCGCCAGGCCGAGGCGAAGGACAAGACCGGTGTCTTCACCGGCGCGTACGCGACCAACCCGGTCAGCGGCGAGCGCGTCCCCGTCTTCATCGCGGACTACGTGCTGATGGGGTACGGCACCGGCGCCATCATGGCCGTACCGGCGCACGACAGCCGTGACTTCGCCTTCGCGCGCGCCTTCGAGCTGCCGATGCGCTGTGTGGTGGAGCCCTCGGACGGCCGGTCCACCGACCCCGCCGACTGGGACGACGCCTTCGACTCGTACGACGCCGAGCTGGTCAACTCCGCGAGCGACGACATCTCGCTGGACGGCCTGGGCGTGGTCGAGGCCAAGGCCCGGGTCACCGAGTGGCTGGCCGCGCGCGGCATCGGTGAGGCCACCGTCAACTACCGGCTGCGCGACTGGCTGTTCAGCCGCCAGCGGTACTGGGGCGAGCCCTTCCCGATCGTCTACGACGAGGACGGCGTCGCCCACCCGCTGCCCGAGTCCATGCTTCCGCTGGAGCTGCCCGAGGTCGACGACTACGCCCCGCGCACCTTCGACCCGGACGACGCGGACACCCAGCCGGAGACGCCGCTCTCCCGCGACCAGGAGTGGGTCGACGTCACCCTGGACCTGGGCGACGGGCCGAAGAAGTACCGCCGCGAGACCAACACCATGCCCAACTGGGCCGGTTCCTGCTGGTACGAGCTGCGCTACCTGGACCCGCACAACGACACCGCGCTGGTCGACCCGGAGATCGAGCGGTACTGGATGGGACCGCGCGAGGGGCAGCCGCACGGCGGTGTCGACCTGTACGTGGGCGGCGCCGAGCACGCCGTGCTGCACCTGCTGTACGCGCGCTTCTGGTCCAAGGTGCTGTTCGACCTGGGACACGTCTCCTCGGCCGAGCCGTTCCACAAGCTCTACAACCAGGGCATGATCCAGGCGTTCGTCTACCGGGACGCGCGCGGGATCGCCGTACCGGCGGCCGAGGTCGAGGAGCGGGACGGGAAGTTCTTCTACCAGGGCGAGAAGGTCGGCCGGGTCCTGGGCAAGATGGGCAAGTCCCTGAAGAACGCCGTCACCCCGGACGAGATCTGCGCCGAGTACGGTGCCGACACACTGCGGCTGTACGAGATGGCCATGGGCCCGCTGGACGTGTCCCGCCCCTGGGACACCCGGGCCGTGGTCGGCCAGTACCGGCTGCTCCAGCGGCTGTGGCGGAACGTCGTGGACGAGGCCACCGGCGAGGCCACCGTCACCGACGGCGAGCCCGGCGAGGACACCCTGCGCGCGCTGCACAAGGCGATCGACGGGGTGACCCAGGACATGGCCGCGATGCGGTTCAACACGGCGATCGCCAAGATCACCGAGCTGAACAACCACCTGACCAAGGCGGGCGGTCCGCTGCCCCGGCCGGTCGCGGAGAGCCTGGTGCTGCTGATCGCCCCGCTGGCCCCGCACATCGCGGAGGAGCTGTGGCGGCGGCTGGGCCACACCGACTCGGTGGTCCACCGGTCCTTCCCGGTCGCCGACCCGGCGTATGTGGTGGACGAGGCGGTGACCTGCGTGGTGCAGATCAAGGGCAAGGTCAAGGCCCGCCTGGAGGTCTCCCCGTCGATCACCGACGCCGAGCTGGAGGCGCTCGCCCTGGCCGACCCGGCGGTCGTCGCGGCCCTGGGCGGCGCGGGCATCCGCAAGGTGATCGCGCGGGCGCCCAAGCTGGTCAACATCGTGCCGGCCTAGCGGTCCCGGGGGCCGCCCCCGCGGGTGGCCCCCTTCCGGGGGTTCCTGGGCCCTCCTGGGGGTTTCCCCTACGGGTGGGCCGGGGGTTCCGAGGGGAACCCCCGGCCCACCCGTTCCGTTTACCGTGGAAGGACGGCGGTCGGCCGGCACCACGGCCCACGGTCGTACAGTCGGCTGTACGGCCACGGCCACGGCCACGGTCGCGGTCGTCCGCAGCCGTGGACGCGGCTCCGAATACGAGGGGACCCCATGGAAACCGTGCTCGTGATCCTGGCACTGCTCTTCGTCGCCCTCGTCGCGCTGGGCGTGTACGCGAGTGTCAAGGCGGTCCAGGCCGCGAAGCGCGGGGTCGACCGCACGCTCGTCCAGGCCCGCCGCACCGTCGAGGACACCACCCTCCGGGCCAAGAGCTTCGGCCAGGGCGGCGTCGCCGGTGAGCTGGCCCAGCTGCGGCTCTCGCTGTGCACCTCCATGCGGGCGACCCAGGACACTCTGGAGGCGGGCGTGGCGGAGGACGCCTCGCTGCGGGAGTCGCTGGACCTGTTCCGCCGGCTGAGCGCGCACGGGCACGAGCTGGACGAGGAGCTGCGCCGGCTGGAGCGGGACCCGGACCGGGCCAGGGTCGCCACGCACCTGTCCGGGCTGCGGGAGCGGACCCGGCGGATCACGGACTCGGCCGACTCGCTGCGCTGGGCGGCCCGCGACCGGGCGCGGCACTTCGCCGACGACGACTTCGCGGCGCTGCACGCCCAGATCGACGTGGAGGCGGGCGCACTGCGCCACTGGTCGGGCCCGGAGCAGCCGGAGGCCGGTCCGGAGGCGGCTGCCGACCGGCGGCGGGACCGGGACGACCAGCCCGGTGCGACGAGCGGCACCGGTGGTGCGTCCCGGGCCGCCGAGCCCCGGTCGATCACCGCCCGGGACCCCCGGCGGGAGACCCCGTACTCCTGGCAGAAGGCGCCCCGCCCCGAGACGACCAACTGAGACCCGCGCCCGCCGGACCGCGGGCCGGGCGGTCGGCGGCCCCCGCGTCCGCCCGGGCTCCCCGCTGGGCGGACAGGCAGGGGACGGGCGGACTGCCGAGGGGCGGTCGGGCGGGCAATGAACGGGCCACGGGGGCGCAATCTTTTTGATCTTGCGCGGGGGCGGTCTGCCCCCGCCGGTCCCCTGGGGGTAACCTCCCGGTCATGTCCCGGCATGTCGCGATCGTCACCGATTCAACGGCCTACCTGCCGCCGCAGCCGGTGGAGCGGCACGGCATCACCACGGTGCCGCTCACCGTCGTCATCGGTGACCAGGCGCTGGAGGAGGGGACCGAGATCTCGGCCAGATCGCTCGCCGGGGCCCTCCAGAAGCGGCGCTCGGTGACCACCTCCCGGCCCTCCCCGGCGGTGTTCGCGGCGGCCTACCGGGCGGCGGCCGAGGCGGGCGCGACCGGCATCGTCTCGCTGCACCTCTCGGCCGAGCTCTCCGGAACCCATGACGCCGCCGTGCTGGCCGCCGCCGAGGCACCGGTGCCGGTACGGGTGGTCGACACCGGCATGGTCGCCATGGCGCTCGGCTTCTGCGCGCTGGCCGCCGCCGAGTTGGCGGAGGCGGGCGGTTCCCTGGACGAGGCGGTGGCGGCGGCCGAGAAGCGGGCCGCCGGGACCTCCGCCTTCTTCTATGTCGACACCCTGGAGTTCCTGCGCCGGGGCGGCCGGATCGGGGCCGCCCGGGCGCTGCTGGGCTCGGCGCTGGCGGTGAAGCCGCTGCTGGAGCTGGAGGGCGGCCGGATCGAGCCGCGCGAGAAGGTCCGTACGGCCTCCCGGGCCATCGCCCGGCTGGAGGAACTGGCCGCCGAGCGGGCGGGCGCGGGCCCCGTGGACATGGCGGTGCACCACTTGGCGGCCCCGGAGCGGGCGGCCGCCCTGGCGGACCGGCTGCGCGAACGGGTCCCGGGCCTGCTGGACCTGCACGTCAGCGAGGTCGGCGCCGTGATCGGCGCCCACACGGGCCCGGGCCTGCTCGCGGCGGTGGTCTCCCCCCGATAGGCCGGCGGCGGGTCGGCGCCTCCACCGGACCGGACACCGGACTCGACCACTTGTCGGCGTACGTGTGACTGTGCTCAACGGGGTACGGACAAATGTGCCCAAGTGAAATCGGCAGTCCGGCCGCGTCTCGGCTTCCGGGAGGGGGAGACCGCCACCTGGGCCACCCCCGGGCGAGGACGCGTCCGCCGATATTGCCTGCGGGGGATTTCGCCGGTTCCATAGAATCTGGCCCCGATGAAGAGATCCGTGCAGTTCACTGAGCAGGTTGCCCGGTTCCGCGACTACCTGCCGACCGAGGACCGGAGGAAGTTCCTGCGTCTTGTCGGCAGGATCGCAGCTGAGCCTGAAGGCGCCGGCAGCCATCTTGCTTACACGAGCGACACGGTGACGCGCTCCATGTGGGAAGACGGCGTAACGGTCCACTACGTCGTCACCACCTTCTTCGTGATCGTCATCGAGGCCGAGATCTACGACGCGTCTCGCGGTTTCAACGAGGTGTGACAGACACGAGCGGGCGCGAGCGGGTCCGAGCACGAAAGGGACACACTCCCCCCCCGGTGCATGGGCTGAGCACATTCACGGGCACGCCGACGCCACTCTCCGGAGTGAGCGACTTTTCCACAACGGGCCACTTTTCCACCGGAATCCAGGCCCCTCGGCGGGGACTGTCCTCCCGCCCTAGCGTGCCTCCCATGACTCTCCGTGCCCCCCACCCGCTCCCTGCCTCCACCACCGACCACTCTTCGGTTTCCTCCCGGCCCTCGGCCGCTGACCGGCCTTCCGGGGTGCCCCGTGCCCGTCCGCGCCCGGCCACCAGCGGGCCGGGCCGACCGCCCGGCTCCGACGGGCGGTCCCGGGGGCGGCACCGGGCGGCTCCCCGGCCCCGCGCGGAAGCGGGCGGGCGCCCGGGCGCGCCACCGGACCCGGCCGCGCTGTCGCGGCGGCGCGCCGACGCCCTGCTGCCGGGCCCCGGAGGACCCGACCTCCCTCCTCCACTCGCGCCTCCCCGGGACCCGCTTCCGCCCGCCCGGACTGTTCCCCTCACTCCGCTCGGCCCGTGGTGGGGGCGGCGGCTCGCCCCGGTCCGGCTGCTGCCGGTGTGGGTGCGGTTGCGGTGCGGGGTGGAGCCCCGGCCGCTCGCCGCGCTCGCGGTCGTCCTGGCGCTGGCGGTCGCGGGCGCCGGCTGGTGGTTCTGGTCCGGCCGCCCGGAGCCCGTGCGGCCACCCGAACTGGTGCGGGCGGCCGTGCCCCTGGCGCCGGGCGGACCGGCCGCCGCGCCTCAACCCCCCTCGCCTTCCTCGCCTCCCGTCCTGGTCGACGTGGCCGGGAAGGTACGGCGGCCGGGCGTCGTGCGGTTGCCGGCCGGGTCCCGGGTGGCGGACGCCCTGCGCGCGGCCGGCGGGGTGCGCCCCGGCACCGGGCTCGCCGGGCTGAACCAGGCGCGGCTGCTCAGCGACGGTGAGCAGATCGTGGCGGGTGCCTCACCGCCGCCCGCAGGGCCGGTCGGCGCCGCGGGCCCGGCGGCCTCCGGCGGCGGGGGCACGGCCGGGGCGGCGCTCGCCCCCACCGGGCCGCTGAGCCTCAGCACCGCGTCGGTGGGCGAACTGGACACGCTCCCCGGCGTCGGCCCGGTGCTCGCCCAGCACATCGTGGACTACCGCACCGCGCACGGGAGTTTCCGTTCGGTGGACGAGCTGCGGGAGGTCGACGGCATCGGCGCCCGCCGGTTCGAGGATCTCCGGCCCCGGGTGCGCCCGTGACCACCACCCCGGCGACCGGTCCCCGCCGGCCGGGCCCGGCCGATGCGCACCGGTCGGGCCCGTCCGATCCGCGCCGGTCCGGCCCGGCCGATCTGCGCCTGGTGGGTCCCGCGCTGGCCGCCTGGGGAGGCGCCGCCCTCGCCCTGGGCGGTACGGGAGCCGGGACGGCCGTCGCGGTGGTGCTCTGCGTCGTGCTCGCCGCCGGGCTGCTGTTCCGCCCGGCAGCCGGCGGCGCGGGGCCCGGGCTCCCGGGCCGCCGAAAGCCGGGAGCCCGGCGGCGGAACGGGACGGCCCGCGCGGCGGTGCTGCTCTGCGCCGCCGCCGGGGCCGCCACGGCCGGGCTGCACACCGCCGAGCTGCGCCGGGGCCCGTTACCCGGGCTCGCCGGTGAGTTCGCGCGGGTGACCGTGGAGCTGACGCTCGCCTCCGACCCCCGGCTGCTCCGGCCCAGGGTGCGCGGCGCCCGACTGGGCCCGGGCTCGGTCGTCATGAACGCCGAGGCGGACCGGGTCATGGCGCGCGACGGGGCGGTGACCCGGGTGCGGTCGCCCGTGCTGGTGATGGTGCCGGCCGGGCCGGGCGCCCGGGACTGGCTGCGGCTGCTGCCCACCACCCGGCTGCGGCTGTCCGGACGGCTGGCCCCGCCCCGGGACCGGGCCGACCCGTTCGCCGCCGTCCTGCGGGCGGACGAGGCCGCGCCCCGGGTGCTGGCGCGGCCGACCGCCGTTCAGCGAGCGGCGGGCGCCCTCCGGGCCGGGCTGCGCACCGCCACCGACCGGCTCGCCCCGGACGCCCGTGCCCTGCTCCCCGGCCTGGTGGTGGGCGACACCTCCCGAGTGCCGCCCGACCTCCAGCAGGCCTTCGAAGCCACCGACCTCACCCACCTGCTCGCCGTCTCCGGCAGCAACCTCACCATCGTCCTCATCCTCCTCATCGGCCCACCCGGCAGGGCCTCGCTGGCCGAACGCGGCGGTCTGGCGCCCCGGCTGGGCATCCCGCTGCGGGCGACGGCGCTGCTCGGCGGGGTGCTCACCCTCGCCTTCGTCCTGGTCTGCCGGCCCGAGCCGAGCGTGCTGCGGGCGGCGGCCTGCGGGCTGATCACTCTGCTGGCGATCGGCACCGGTCGGCGCCGATCGCTGCTGCCCGCACTGGCCGGTGCGGTGCTGCTGCTGGTGCTCTACGATCCCTGGCTGGCCAGGAGTTACGGCTTTCTGCTCTCCGTGCTGGCGACCGGCGCCCTGCTGACCCTGGCCCCGGTGTGGGCTGCCGCGCTGCGCCGGCGCGGTGTGCCGGGCCGGCTCGCCGAGGCGCTGGCCGCCGCTGCCGCCGCCCAGGCGGTGTGCGCCCCGGTGGTGGCCGTCTTCGCCGCCCGGGTCAGCCTGGTCGCCATCCCCTGCAACCTGGTGGCGGAGCTGGCGGTGGCCCCGGCGACGGTGCTCGGGTTCGCCGTGCTCGCCCTGGCGCCCGTGGCGATACCGGCGGCCCGGCTGCTGGCCGAGTGCGCGGGCCTGCCGGCCGGCTGGATCGCCGCCGTCGCCCGGACCGGAGCCGCGCTGCCGGGCGCGGAGCTGGACTGGCCGGGCGGCTGGGGCGGCGGACTGCTGCTGGCCGTCCTCACCGGGGCCGCCGTGCTGCTGGTCCGGCTGCTCCGGCACCAGCCCTGGGCGGCCGGCCTCGGCGCGGCGCTCCTGCTGCTCGCGGTGGCGCGCCCCGCTCCGCTCACCCGGCTCGTCACCGGATGGCCGCCGCCCGGCTGGGTGTTCGCCATGTGCGACGTCGGGCAGGGGGATGCCACGGTGCTGGCGGCGGGTGCCGGGACCGGCGTCGTGGTGGACGCGGGCCCGGAGCCGCAGGCGGTCGACCGCTGCCTGCGCGACCTGGGCGTCAGCCGCGTACCGCTCCTGCTGCTCACCCACTTCCACGCCGACCATGTGGCCGGGCTGCCCGGGGTGCTGCGCGGCCGGTCGGTGGGCGCGATCCAGACGACCGGGCTCCAGGACCCGCCTGGCCAGGCCGGTTTCGTACGCCGGACGGCCGCCGGGGCCGGAATCCCGCTGCTCCCGGCCGTCCCGGGCGAGCGGCGCCGGCTGGGCCCGCTGCACTGGCGGGTCCTCTGGCCCGGACCACCGACCGGCCTGCCCCCGGAGGGCCCCAACGACGCCAGCGTCACCCTCCTCGTCCGCACCGGCGGCGGTCTCACCCTCCTCCTCCCCGGCGACCTCGAACCCCCCGCCCAGCGAGCGCTGCTGCGCGCCCACCCCGAGCTGCCCCCGGTGGATGTGCTCAAGGTCGCCCACCACGGCTCGGCCTACCAGGACCCCGCCCTGCTCGACCGGCTCCGCCCCCGTCTGGCCCTGGTCTCGGCCGGCCGGGACAACCCCTACGGTCACCCCTCGCCGCGCACCCTCACCACCCTCCGCGCCACCGGAGCCGCCGTCCTCCGCACCGACCGGAACGGCCCCATCGCCGTCACCGGCCCACCCACCCGCCTCCGCGCCCACCCGAGGACGGCCGGGTGAGCGGGCTCGGCAGGGAGGGGTCAGTTGTCGACGTGGGAGAGATGGGTGGCGTCGTAGCGGGGGCCGGCGATCTGCTCGGGTGGGGCGGCGGCCTCGATGGCGGTGAGGTCCTCGGGGGTCAGCTCGACGGTCAGGGCCACGAGGTTCTCCTCCAGGTTGCGCTGCCGCCGGGTGCCGGGGATGGGCACCACGTCGTCGCCCCGGTGCTGCACCCAGGCCAGGGCGAGTTGGCCGGTGGTGACGCCCTTGGCGGCGGCCGGCTCGGTCAGCCTGGCCACGATCGCCAGGTTCCGTTCGAGGTTGCCGTCGGCGAAGCGCGGCTGATTGCGCCGGATGTCGTTCTCGGCCAGCTTCTCGACCGAGCCGTACTGGCCGGTCAGGAAGCCGCGGCCGAGCGGGGAGAACGGCACCAGGCCGATGCCGAGCTCGCGGCAGACCGGGGCGATCTCCGCCTCCAGGTCGCGGGTCCAGAGCGACCACTCGCTCTGGAGCGCGGTGATCGGGTGCACCGCGTGGGCCCGCCGGATGGTGGGCGCACCGGCCTCGGAGAGTCCCAGGTGGCGGACCTTGCCGGCCCGCACCAGCTCGGCCATGGCGCCGACGGTCTCCTCGATCGGCACCCCAGGGTCCACCCGGTGCAGGTAGTAGAGGTCGATGTGGTCCACCCCGAGCCGGCGCAGCGACGCCTCGCACGCCTGGCGCACATAGGCGGCGTCGCCCCGGATGCGGGTGGGTTCGCCCAGCCGGTTGGCGAAGCCGAACTTCGTGGCCGGCACCACCTCGTCGCGCCGCCCCGCGACGGCCCGGCCGACCAGCTCCTCGTTGTGCCCCGCGCCGTAGAAGTCGGCGGTGTCCAGCAGGGTCACCCCGAGATCGAGGGCGCGGTGCAGGGTCGCGATCGACTGGGCGTCGTCGGCGGCGCCGTAGGCGTGGCTCATGCCCATGCATCCGAGACCCTGTGCCGAGACGGCCAGCTCGCCCAGGTGCCGGGTGGGAACGTCGCTCATCGTGCTGCCTCCTGACACTGGATCACGTGATCGGGACGCTAGGGGTTGGAGTGCGCTCCAAGTCAACCCCCGGCCCCCGGTGAGCCGAGGGCGGAGGCCCGGTGCGCTCCCGGCCGCCCGGGGCGGGGCGGTGAACCGGGGTTGGGGAGAATGGGGCGGTGAGCGATGTGAGACATGTACTCGTGCTGCCCGACCGCGATGCCGCCGAGGAGGCCGCGGAGGCGCTGGGGGACCGCTTCGGGATCGCCGAGGAGCCCCAGCTCGTGCGGGACGCGCTGGCCGGGGAGGACGACGCCGAGGACGCCCAGTGGCTGGTGGTCGTGGAGGACCCGCGGGGCACGCTGGCCGCCGCCGAGCTGGACGCGTTCGCGGCCGAGTGGGACGGCTGGCGCGAGGAGCAGTAGGCCGGGGGCGAATCGGTACGAACCCGAGGCCGGGCCGTACCGGTGCCCCACCTCCGGGCCGTACGGCTCCGGGCCCGTACCCCGCCGACCCGGGTGGCCGGGCCCGTACCCCCGCCGGCTCCGGTGTCCGGGCCCGTACGGACCTCGCCCGGCTCGTACGGCTCGGCCCGCCCGGGCCGTACCGGTGCCGCGCCTCCGGGCCGTACGGCGGCCGGGGTGTCGGTGGCGCGTGGGATGCTGGTGGGCGATGGCCAGCAACAAGAAATCGACCGACGACCCCCTCTCCGCCGTCACCCTCGCGGTCGGCCAGGAGGACCTGCTCCTCGACCGCGCGGTGCGGGAGGTGGTGGTGGCCGCCCGGGCGGCCGACGCCGACACCGATGTCCGCGACCTCACCGCCGACCAGCTCCAGCCCGGCGGCCTGGCGGAGCTGACCAGCCCCTCGCTCTTCGCCGAGCGCAAGGTGCTGGTCGTGCGGAACGCCCAGGACCTCTCCGCCGAGACGGTCAAGGAGATCAAGGCGTACCTCGCCGCCCCGGTCGAGGAGATCAGCCTGGTCCTGCTCCACCCGGGCGGCGCCAAGGGCAAGGGGCTGCTCGACGCGGCCCGCAAGGCGGGGGCCCGGGAGGTGGCCTGCCCCAAGGCCACCAAGCCGGCCGAGCGGCTCACCTTCGTACGCGGCGAGTTCCGCGCCCTGGGCCGGTCCGCCACCCCCGAGGCCTGCCAGGCGCTGGTCGACGCGATCGGCAGCGATCTGCGGGAGCTGGCGAGCGCGGTCTCGCAGCTCACCGCCGATGTGGAGGGCACCATCGACGAGGAGGTCGTGGGCCGCTACTACACCGGCCGCGCCGAGGCGTCGAGCTTCAATGTCGCGGACCGGGCGGTGGAGGGCCGGGCCGCCGAGGCCCTGGAGGCGCTCCGCTGGTCGCTCTCCACGGGCGTGGCCCCCGTCATGATCACCAGCGCCCTGGCGCAGGGCGTCCGGGCGATCGGCAAGCTCTCCTCGGCGCGCGGCGGCCGGCCCGCCGACCTCGCCCGTGAACTGGGCATGCCGCCCTGGAAGATCGACCGGGTGCGTCAGCAGATGCGCGGCTGGACCCCGGACGGGGTGGCCCTGGCCCTGCGGGCGGTCGCGGAGGCCGACGCCGGGGTCAAGGGCGGCGGGGACGACCCCGAGTACGCCCTGGAGAAGGCCGTCGTCACCATCGCCCGCGCGGCCCGCCTCCGCCGCTGAAGCCCGCCACTCCGGGAAGCTTCCGATCCCGGCCATTCCGGGAGCCCCCCGGACCCGCCACCGGAAGCCCCCGCAGGCCCACGGGAAGCCCCGGGCCCCCGGGCACGCCGGAGGCCCCGGGCTCGTCCTGGGGAAGGACGGGCCCGGGGCCTCCGGGTCACGAAGTGGTGCGCCGCACCCGCGTGGCGAACGCAGGCCGCGTGCGGCGCGGGAGTGCCGGCCGGGAGCGGATGAGAGGGCCCGCTTGATCCCTTCCGGCGATCACATCAGAGCTCAGCCCTGGAGGGAGGCAACCTTGGAGGCCAGCGCCGACTTCTTGTTGGCGGCGGCGTTCTTGTGGATGACACCCTTCGAGACGGCCTTGTCGAGCTTGCGGGACGCCTCGCGAGCGGCCACGGTGGCCTTCTCGGCGTCACCGGCGGCGACAGCCTCACGGGCCTTGCGGATCGCGGTCTTGAGCGACGACTTGACGGCCTTGTTGCGCAGGCGCGCCTTCTCGTTGGTCTTGTTCCGCTTGATCTGGGACTTGATGTTCGCCACGAAAGAGCCTTTTCAGGTTCGTAAGGATTTTCTCGGTGCGTGCCCCGCCGCTGAGAGGGCCACGAGACACAGCCGTCCACGGTAGCAGCCGTTCTCCCGGCGGCCCAAACCGATCGCAGGTCGCCGTCCGTGGGACCATGGAGGCTGCGTACCCCTGTCGCCCCTGTCGCCGTATTCCCATCGCTGTCCGACCGACCCGAGCAGAGACGCCCGGCGCCTCAAGAATCAGGACCCCGCGTGCCCGCGATCCCTACCCACGTGCCCGAGCCGAGCCGTACCGACCCGGCGCTGATCCGCAACTTCTGCATCATCGCGCACATCGACCACGGCAAGTCGACGCTTGCCGACCGGATGCTCCAGCTGACCGGTGTGGTCGAGCAGCGGCAGATGCGCGCGCAGTACCTCGACCGCATGGACATCGAGCGCGAACGCGGCATCACGATCAAGTCGCAGGCGGTGCGGCTGCCGTGGGCCCCCACCGCGGGGCCGGCCCAGGGCAGCACGCACATCCTGAACATGATCGACACCCCCGGGCACGTCGACTTCACCTACGAGGTCTCCCGGTCCCTGGCCGCGTGTGAGGGCACCGTCCTGCTGGTGGACGCCGCCCAGGGCATCGAGGCGCAGACCCTCGCCAACCTCTACCTGGCGATGGAGAACGACCTCACCATCGTCCCGGTGCTCAACAAGATCGACCTGCCCGCCGCCCAGCCGGAGAAGTTCTCCGAGGAGCTCGCCAACCTCATCGGCTGCCAGCCGGAGGACGTGCTGAAGGTCTCCGCCAAGACCGGCATGGGCGTGGAGGCGCTGCTCGACCGGGTGGTCCGGGACGTTCCGGCGCCGGTCGGTGTCGCCGACGCCCCGGCCCGCGCGATGATCTTCGACTCGGTGTACGACTCCTACCGCGGCGTGGTCACCTACGTCCGGGTGGTCGACGGCAAGCTCAACAAGCGCGAGCGCATCCGGATGATGTCCACCGGCGCCACCCACGAGCTGCTGGAGATCGGCACCAACTCGCCCGAGATGCTGGCCGCCGACGGGCTGGGCGTCGGTGAGGTCGGTTATCTGATCACCGGGGTGAAGGACGTCCGCCAGTCCAAGGTCGGTGACACCATCACCGTCCAGACCAAGGGCGCCACCGAGCCGCTCGGCGGCTACAAGGACCCCAAGCCCATGGTGTTCTCCGGGCTCTATCCGCTGGACGGCTCGGACTACCCCGAGCTGCGGGAGGCGCTGGACAAGCTCCAGCTCAACGACGCCGCCCTGGTCTACGAGCCGGAGACCTCCGCCGCCCTCGGCTTCGGCTTCCGCGTCGGCTTCCTGGGGCTGCTGCACCTGGACGTGATCCGGGAGCGGCTGGAGCGCGAGTTCGGGCTCGACCTGATCGCCACCGCGCCCAACGTGGTCTACCGGGTGACCATGGAGGACGGCGCCGAGCACACCGTCACCAACCCGAGCGAGTTCCCCGAGGGCAAGATCGAGGCCGTCCACGAGCCCGTGGTGCGCGCCACGATCCTGGCGCCCAGCGAGTTCATCGGCTCGATCATGGAGCTGTGCCAGACCCGGCGCGGCACCCTGCTCGGCATGGACTACCTCTCCGAGGACCGGGTGGAGATCCGCTACACCCTGCCGCTCGCGGAGATCGTCTTCGACTTCTTCGACCAGCTGAAGTCCAAGACCCGCGGGTACGCCTCGCTGGACTACGAGCCCACCGGCGAGCAGGCGTCCAGCCTGGTCAAGGTGGACATCCTGCTGCACGGCGACAAGGTGGACGCGTTCTCCGCGATCACCCACAAGGATCAGGCGTACGCCTACGGGGTCCGGCTCGTCGCCAAGCTGAGGGAGCTGATCCCCCGGCAGGCGTTCGAGGTGCCGGTGCAGGCCGCCATCGGCTCCCGGGTGATCGCCCGCGAGACCATCCGCGCCATCCGCAAGGACGTGCTCGCCAAGTGCTACGGCGGCGACATCTCCCGTAAGCGGAAGCTGCTGGAGAAGCAGAAGGAAGGCAAGAAGCGGATGAAGATGGTCGGCTCGGTGGAGGTGCCCCAGGAGGCCTTCATCGCGGTGCTGTCCAGCGACGACTCCGCCACGGGGAAGAAGAAGTAGGAAGCGGTACGACTCCGCTCCGCGTCCCGAGCGCCCGCCCCCTGGTTTCCGGGGGCGGGCGCTTCCGCGTTCCGGTGCGGGCGGGCCGCCGCGATGCCCCGGGCCCCGGGCCGCCGCCCTGACCCGGGCCCCGCCCTGCCCCGGGCCGCCGCCGGGAGAGCGGGGCCGCCGTCGTGCAGGCGGGCGGCCGGGCACGCCACCGACCGCCGCCCGGCCGCCACCCCGCCCCGGGCGACCGCCGTTATGAAGCGGGTATGAAGCGCCGGGCGGCAGACCCTTACGTGACGGACGCGGGCGCCTTAATCTGAAGCCGCTCGATGGTTACTCGCCAGTTAAGCAATCCAGGCATCAGGCACTCGTACAGCCCTAGCCCTGTCCAGCCGCAGGCCGGGCCCGGAGGACGTCGTGAGCGACACCCAGACCATGATCGAGAACCGGCCGCCGTCCGTGGCGGCCCTCTTCCTTGAGCGCGTGGCGAAGACTCCCGACGCGGAGGCGTACCGCAGCCCGGTGCCGCCTCCCTCCGGCCAGGGCCCCGACGAGTGGCGGTCGCTCAGCTGGCGGCAGGCCGCCGAGCGGGTGGACGCCATCGCCGCCGGGCTCATCGACCTCGGCGTGCGGCCGGAGGAGCGGGTGGCGCTCGCCTCGGGCACCCGGGTGGAGTGGATTCTCGCGGACCTCGGGGTGATGTGCGCGGGCGCCGCCACCACGACGGTCTACCCGCAGACCAACGCCGAGGAGTCCGCGTACATCCTGGCCGACTCGGAGAGCCGGGTCCTGATCGCGGAGGACGCCGTCCAGCTCGCCAAGGCCCGGGAGCGGCGGGCGGAGCTGCCCCGGCTCGCCCATGTCGTGGTCGTCGACCCCGACGGGGCCGCGCCCGCCCCCGGCGACCCGGAGGGCTGGGTGCTCTCCCTCGCGGACCTGGAGAAGCGCGGCCGGGCGCGTCTGGAGCAGCACCCGGAGAGCGTGCGCGAGCGGGTGGCCGCGATCACCGGCGACCAGCTGGCGACCCTGATCTACACCTCCGGCACCACCGGCCGCCCCAAGGGGGTACGGCTGCCGCACGACTGCTGGTCGTACATGGCCAAGGCCATCGCCGCCACCGAGCTGGTCACGCCGGAGGACGTGCAGTACCTCTGGCTGCCGCTCGCCCATGTCTTCGGCAAGGTGCTCATCTCCGGGCAGATCGAGGTCGGCCATGTCACCGCCGTGGACGGCCGGGTGGACAGGATCATCGAGAATCTGCCGGTGGTCCGGCCGACCTACATGGCCGCCGTGCCCCGGATCTTCGAGAAGGTCTACAACGGGGTCGCCGCCAAGGCCCGGGCCGGCGGCGCGGCCAAGTACAAGATCTTCCAGTGGGCGGCCGGTGTCGCCCGCGAGTACGCCAAGGTCACCCAGGACAACTTCCGCCGCACCGGCCGGGCCACCGCCCCCTTCGGCCTCACCGCCCGGCACAAGGCCGCCGACGCCCTGGTCTACGCGAAGCTGCGTGAGGCGTTCGGCGGCCGGCTGCGGGCCGCCGTCTCCGGCTCGGCCGCGCTCGCCCCGGAGATCGGCTACTTCTTCTCCGGCGCCGGTATCCACATCCTGGAGGGATACGGCCTCACCGAGTCCAGTGCTGCCTCCTTCGTCAACCCCGGCGAGGCGTACCGCACCGGCACCGTCGGCAAGCCGCTGCCCGGCACCGAGGTGCGGATCGCGGACGACGGCGAGGTCCTGCTGCGCGGCCCCGGCATCATGGCGGGTTACCACGGGTTGCCCGAGCAGACCGCCGCGGTGCTGGAGCCGGACGGCTGGCTGCACACCGGCGACATCGGGGAGCTGTCGGTCGACGGCTACCTCCGGATCACCGACCGCAAGAAGGACCTGATCAAGACCTCCGGCGGCAAGTACATCGCGCCCGCCGAGGTGGAGGGGCAGTTCAAGGCGGTCTGCCCGTTCGTCTCCAACATCCTGGTCCACGGCGCCGACCGGAACTTCTGTACGGCGCTGATCGCGCTCGACGAGCCCGCCCTGCTCGACTGGGCCGCCGAGCACGGCCTCGGCGGCCGCCCGTACGCCGAGCTGGTCTCCACGCCCGAGGTGACCGAGCTGGTGCAGGGGTACGTGGACCGGCTCAACCAGGGCCTCCAGCGGTGGCAGACCATCAAGAAGTTCCGGCTGCTCCCGCGCGACCTGGACATCGAGCACGGTGAGCTGACGCCGAGCCTCAAGCTGAAGCGGCCGGTGGTGGAGCGGACATACCAGGACCTCATCGAGGACATGTACGCGGGCAGCCGGGAGAGCTGAGGCCCCGGCCGCCGGGACCCCGGGCGGTACGGGACCCCCGGAGGCCCCGGGCGCTCGTACGGGCCGCCCCGGCCGGTGCGGAGGCGCCGGTTCCGCCCGGAAGCGTCGATTCCGGCTCGGCCGCCCCGCAGCGCCCCCACCCCACCGGAACGACCGGTTCCGGACGGCCGTACCGGGCATCCCGGGCGCCGGGGTGCCCGGTTCGGGTGGTGGGGGCGCACCACGGCTCGGACCGGGCGCCATTTTGTGCCACACTTCGGTGACTCGACGCTTATGCGCGGGCTCGGTCTGTCACTCTGATCGGTGTTCAGACCGGAGCCGACGAGGAGCCATACGTGGGGCCCTTTCCGACCCAGCGGGAGACCAGCGGCCTTCCGCCCCAGCTCCCGCCGCCGGGCCACGCAGTGACGCGGACCAGCCTGGCCGGCAATCCGCTGGCGCCCGCCGCCGGGCGGCGGTTCGTCCGCACCGCGCTCGCGGACTGGTCCGGCGCCGGGCTGCCCGCCGCCGCGCTGCTCGGGCAGCGGGTCGCGGACGATCTGATCCTGGTCGTGGACGAGCTGGTCACCAACGCCGTGGTGCACGCCGGGACCACCGTCGAACTGCTGCTGCGCCTGGAGGAGCCGGCCGAGGACCGGCCCGCCGCCGTGGTCCTGGAGGTCTCCGACCACCACCCGACCCGGCCGCTCCAGTCCACCCGGCCCGGTTCGGGCGCCGGCGAGGACGGCATGGAGGAATACGGTCGCGGGCTCCAGCTCGTCGCCGCCCTCGCCGAGTGCTGGGGGATCACCTACCGCTCCGGCCTCAAGACCGTCTGGGCCCGGCTGCCGCTGGACGACTGGGAGACCGGCACCCTGGTCACCGGCTCGGGACCGGGCGCCGGGGAGCCCGCCGCCGAACCGGCCGTACGGCGCGGACTGCGGGCGGCCGGCATCCTCGCCCCGGTGCCCCGCCCGGCCGCCCGCGACGAGCGGGAGTGGATCGACCGGGGCGCCCCGTCGTTCCTGGCCGAGGCGTCCGACCTGCTCGCCGGGCAGCTGGACGAGGACATGGTCGCCGCCCTGGCCGGTCAGCTCCTGGTGCCCCGGCTCGGTGACTGGTGCGCCTTCTGGCTGGAGGGCTGCGACGGCGGCGAACCGCGCCTCGCCCGGGTCTGGCACGCCGACGAATCGGCGCTGGAGCGGCTCCGCGCCGTACTGGAGAAGGAGCCGCCCCGGCTCACCGAGGCGGCCGGCACCGCGCCCGTGCGGCTGGCCTGGCCCGAGGCGGCGGGGGAGGGCAGCGCGCTGGCCTACCGGCTGGTCGCGGGCGGCCAGGCGTACGGCACCCTGCTGCTCGGCCACCGGACGCCCTGCCGCGTCCCGGAGCGGGTCACCGCCCTGGTCGAGGACTTCGCCCGCCGGGTGGCGCTGGCCATCGGAGCGGCCCGCCGCTACACCCGCCAGGCCACCATCAGCCGGGTGCTCCAGCGGGGCCTGCTCCCCAGCCGGGTGGCCCGCATCCCGGGCGTGGAGAGCTGCGTGGTCTACGAGCCCAGCGACGAGGGGCTGGCCGGCGGCGACTTCTACGACGTCTTCCAGTCCGGCGCGGGCGCCCCCGGGGCCCCGGCCCGCTGGTGCTTCATGCTCGGGGACGTCCAGGGCAGCGGCCCCGAGGCGGCCGTGGTCACCGGGCTTGCCCGGCCCTGGCTGCGGCTGCTCGCCCGCGAGGGCCACCCGGTCGGCCATGTCCTGGAGCGGCTCAACCGGCTGCTCCTGGACGAGTCCATGGAGGCGGCCGAGGCGGCGGCCCTGGTGGTCGCGGCGGCGGGCGGCCAGGAACCGCTGGCGCCGGTCCAGCCCCGGTTCCTCTCGCTGCTGTACGGCGAGCTCCAGCCGCTCGGCCCGGAGGAGGGCGGCGGCGCCCGCTGCACCCTCGCCTGCGCCGGCCACCCGCTGCCGCTGCTGCTCCGCCCGGACGGCACGGTCACCCAGGCCGCCTCGCCGCAGCTGCTGCTGGGCGTGGTGGACGACGTCCGCTTCCAGAGCCAGAGCTTCCGGCTCGCCCCCGGCGACACGCTGCTCTGCGTCACCGACGGGGTGACCGAGCGCCGCGCGCCGTCCGGCCGGATGTTCGACGACGGCGACGGCCTGGCCCGCGCCCTGGCGGAGTGCGCCGGACTGCCCGCCCGGGACGTGGGCGACCGGCTCCGCCAGGCCGTGCACTCCTTCGGCGAGACCCCGGTCCGTGACGACCTGGCCCTCCTGGTCCTCCAGGCCCGCTGACCGCCGCGCCAGGGGGGCGTACGCGGCGGTGGTCACCCCGGTACGGCCCCGGCCCGTCCCAGCTTCCGGCCCGCCCGGCCCCGGCCCGTCCCGGGGCCGGAGAAGCTTCCGCGCCGGTGCCGGACAATGGACGGTATGCCTTCCGTACTGCCCGACGGCGAACCCATGCCCGAGGACGGCGCGCTCCCCGCGTCCGCCCTGCTCGGGGCCGGGGACCGGCCGCTCGGGTTCTATCTGCACGTCCCGTACTGCGCGTCCCGCTGCGGCTACTGCGACTTCAACACCTACACCGCCACCGAGCTGCGCGGTTCCGGCGGCGTGCTCGCCTCCCGGGACAACTACGCGGACACCCTGGCCGAGGAGGTCCGGCTCGCCCGCAAGGTGCTGGGCGACGACCCCCGGCCGGTGCGGACCCTCTTCGTCGGCGGCGGTACGCCCACCCTGCTGGCCGCCGCCGATCTCGTACGGATGCTGGACGCCGTACGCCAGGAGTTCGGGTTCGCCCCGGACGCCGAGATCACCACCGAGGCCAACCCCGAGTCGGTGGACCCGGCCTATCTGGCCGAGCTGCGGGCGGGCGGCTTCAACCGGATCTCCTTCGGGATGCAGAGCGCCCGGCAGCACGTGCTGAAGGTGCTCGACCGGACCCATACCCCCGGCCGGCCCGAGGCGTGCGTGGCCGAGGCCCGGGCGGCCGGCTTCGACCATGTGAACCTGGACCTGATCTACGGCACCCCCGGTGAGAGCGACGACGACTGGCGGGCCTCGCTGGCGGCGGCGATCGGCGCGGGCCCGGACCACGTCTCGGCGTACGCCCTGATCGTGGAGGACGGCACCGGCCTGGCCCGCCGCATCCGGCGCGGCGAGGTGCCGATGACCGACGACGATGTGCACGCCGACCGCTATCTGATCGCGGACGAGACCCTGGCCGCGGCCGGTTTCGACTGGTACGAGGTCTCCAACTGGGCCACCACCGAGGCCGGCCGCTGCCTCCACAACGAGCTGTACTGGCGCGGCGCCGACTGGTGGGGCGCCGGGCCCGGCGCGCACAGCCATGTCGGCGGGGTCCGCTGGTGGAACGTGAAGCACCCGGGCGCCTACGCCGCCGCGCTGGCCCAGGGCCGTTCACCGGGCGCCGGGCGCGAGTTGCTGGCCGACGAGGACCGGCGCGTCGAGCGGATCCTGCTGGAGCTGCGGCTCCGCGACGGCTGCCCGCTGTCGCTGCTGCGCGAGACCGGCCGCGCGGCGGCCGACCGGGCGGTCCGGGACGGCCTGCTGGACCCCGCCCCGTACGCCGCAGGCCGCGCCGTCCTCACCCTGCGCGGCCGACTGCTCGCCGACGCGGTCGTCCGGGACCTGGTCGACTAGGACCGGTCCGGCCGGGCGGGTCCTGATCGACCGGGGCGGGGCCCGGCGATCGGGAGCCCCGGTGCCCGCGCTCCGGGGAGGCGAGGAGGAGACTGGCCGCGCAAGTGGACCGCCGCACCCGGTGGCCCGTCGGCCCGCCACGGAAGAGCGTGACATGACCGTCACCTGGCGTAGCGCGGTCTCCTACGCGCTGATCGTCGTCATCGGATCCTGGATGACCGGAGCCGTGGTCGATCTCGCCTGGTCGGCGGCTGCGGGCGACCTCGGATCCTGGGTGTCGCTCCGGGTCGCCAACCCTCTGGCCCACGTGTTCCTGGCCGCGGCGACGCTCACCCTCATCCTGACGCGCCGGTGCGCCGCTCCTCTGCCGGTGTGGCGTATCCGGTTGATCGACGGAGGCGCCTACCTGCTGGTTCTGCTGCTGTGGGCCGGCCTCGCCGCCTGGTGGGAGGGAGCCGCCGTGCCGGTCGACGACGCGTTCGTCACGGCGGGATTCGCCCTGCTCACCCTCCAGTTGCCGGCCGCGTGGCTGCTGAGCTTCTGGCGTTCCCGGCACCTCCGCGTGGTCCTGGCCCGGGACGGCGGCGACCCGACGGGAGCCCGGCCGGCCGACCGGTGACCGGGCCCCCGGGGCTGCTGTCAGGAAGCCTCCGGTGCCGTCACATGGTCGATCAGCTCCTCGACCCGGCCCAGCAGTGCCGGTTCCAGGTCCTTGTAGGAGTGGACCTTCGAGAGGATGTGCTGCCAGGCGGCGCCGGTGTTCTCGGGCCAGCCGAGGGCGCGGCAGACGCCGGTCTTCCAGTCCTGGCCGCGCGGCACCGACGGCCAGGCCGGGATGCCGACCGAGGCGGGCTTCACGGCCTCCCAGATGTCGATGTACGGGTGGCCCACCACCAGGGTGTGCGCGTCGGTGACCCGGGCGGCGATCCGGGACTCCTTGGAGCCGGGCACCAGATGGTCCACCAGCACCCCGAGCCGGGCGTCCGGGCCCGGGCCGAACTCCCGCACGATGGCCGGGAGGTCGTCCACGCCCTCCAGGTACTCCACCACCACGCCCTCGACGCGCAGGTCGTCGCCCCAGACCCGCTCCACCAGCTCGGCGTCGTGGCGGCCCTCCACATAGATGCGCCCGGCCCGGGCCACCCGCGCCCGGGCTCCCGGGACGGCCACCGAGCCGGAGGCGGTCCGGGTGGGGCGTACCGGAGCGGCGGCGGCCGGGCGGACCAGGGTCACCGGCCGGCCCTCCAGCAGGAAGCCGCGCGGGGTCAGCGGGAACACCCGGTGCTTGCCGAACCGGTCCTCCAGGGTCACCGTGCCCGCCTCGCAGCCGACCACCG
Organism: Streptomyces pyxinae; assembly: GCF_024756275.1. Lineage (GTDB taxonomy): Bacteria > Actinomycetota > Actinomycetes > Streptomycetales > Streptomycetaceae > Streptomyces > Streptomyces pyxinae. The sequence continues at coordinate 134,222 of NZ_JANUGQ010000019.1, forward strand.
CCCCGCAGAAGCCGGTGCCGGCCTCCTCGACCACCAGGTCCGGGTCGGCGGGCACCTCGGGCACCGGGGCCGGACGCTTCCAGGAGGGGGTGAGATCAGGGTCGTAAGCGCGCATTCGCCAGACGCTACGGCATGGCCACCGGCCCGCCCCGCCCCGAACCGCCGGACCCGCGCCCGGTGTTGCCGCCCCCACACCGGCGCTCCCGCACCGGCCGGACACCCGCACCGGCCGGGCCCGCGCCGACCGGGCCCCCACACCGGCGCCCCCGCGCCGGCCGGACACCCGCGCCGGCTGGGCCCCCGCGCCGGCTGGGCTCCCGCACCGGCCGGCGTCCGCGCACCGGCGACGTCCGCGCACCGGCCGGACCCGCGGCGACTGGCCCCCGGCCGCTCACCCCGTCCCGAACCGCCGGGCCAGCGCGTCCCGCTGGGCCCGGACGAAGGCGGCGTCCACCACCGCCCCGTGGCCCGGGACGTACCGTGCCTCCGGGCCGCCCAGGGTGAGCAGCCGGTCCAGCGCCGCCGGCCAGCGCGCCGGGACCGCGTCCGGGCCCGCCTGCGGATCGCCCGACTCCTCCACCAGGTCCCCGCAGAACACCACGGCCGGCGCCCCGGCCGCTCCCGGCACCAGGACCGCCAGGTCGTGCCCGGTGTGCCCGGCGCCCAGCGCGACCAGCACCACCCGCCGGCCGCCCAGGTCGAGCGCCAGCTCGTCCCGTACCGGCCGGTCGGGCACCACCAGCGCGGCCACCGCCGCCTCCGCCTCCGCCGGGTGCACGCCGTGCCGTACCGCGTCCGCCCGCAGCTCCGCCCGGCCCCCGTCCAGCACCCGGCCGGCGCCCTCGGCGGCGTACACCCCGACCGCGCCCCCGCCGAGGAACGCGGACGTGCCCAGCACATGGTCGAAGTGCGGATGACTCAGTGCGACATGCGTCACGCTCCGGCCGCCGCCCAGCAGCCGCCGGGTCTGCTCCGCCACCTCCGCGCCCTGTGCCGGGGTGGCCCCGGTGTCCAGCAGCAGCGCCCCCGCCGACCCCGCCACCAGCCCTGTCGTGGCGTCCCAGCCGGGCAGCCGGCGCCGGCCCACCCCCTCGGCCAGCCGCTCCCAGCCGGCCTTCTCCCAGTCCACAGCCATGCGCCCGACGGTAGCCGCCGGGCCCGCGACCGGGGACGACCGGCACCGCCGCGCGGTACCGTGGTCGGCCGCCCTTGCCCACCGCGCACCCCGGCGCCGTACACTTACCGGGATTGCCTGGCACTCCGACACCGTGAGTGCCAGCGACGGCAGGGAAGACGGCCGGGAACCGGAGCCAGCTGGAGGTGCGCGCGTGCTCAGTGAACGCAGACTCGAAGTCCTGCGCGCGATCGTCCAGGACTATGTCGGCACCGAGGAGCCGGTCGGCTCCAAGGCGCTCACCGAGCGCCACCGCCTCGGCGTCTCGCCGGCCACGGTGCGCAACGACATGGCGGTGCTGGAGGAGGAGGGGTACATCGCCCAGCCCCACACCAGCGCCGGCCGCATCCCCACCGACAAGGGCTACCGGCTCTTCGTCGACAAGCTCGCCGGGGTCAAGCCGCTCTCCTCGCCGGAGCGCCGCGCCATCCAGAACTTCCTGGTCGGCGCGGTCGATCTGGACGACGTGGTGGGGCGGACGGTCCGGCTGCTGGCGCAGCTGACCCGGCAGGTGGCGGTGGTGCAGTACCCGTCGCTGACCCGGTCGACCGTGCGCCATGTGGAGCTGCTGTCGCTGGCCCCGGCCCGGCTGATGCTGGTGCTGATCACCGACACCGGCCGGGTCGAGCAGCGGATGGTCGACTGCCCGGCCCCGATCGGCGAGACGGCCGTGGCCGACCTCCGGGCGCGGCTCAACAGCCGGGTCGCCGGGCGCCGGTTCGCGGACGTCCCGCCGCTGGTGCAGGATCTCCCCGACTCCTTCGACGCGGAGGACCGGGGTACGGTCTCCATGGTGCTGGCGACGCTGCTCGAAACCCTGGTCGAGGAGACCGAGGAGCGGCTGATGATCGGCGGCACCGCCAACCTCACCCGCTTCGGGCACGACTTCCCCCTCACCATCCGGCCCGTGCTGGAGGCGCTGGAGGAGCAGGTCGTGCTGCTGAAGCTGCTGGGCGAGGCCACGGACTCGGCCATGACCGTGCGCATCGGGCACGAGAACGCCCACGAGGGACTCAACTCCACGTCCGTCGTCGCGGTCGGTTACGGTTCGGGCGAAGAGGCGGTCGCCAAACTCGGCGTGGTCGGACCGACCCGCATGGACTACCCCGGAACGATGGGAGCGGTACGCGCAGTGGCACGTTACGTCGGACAGATCCTGGCGGAGTCGTAAGTGGCCACGGACTACTACGCCGTACTCGGCGTGCGCCGCGACGCGTCCCAGGACGAGATCAAGAAGGCCTTCCGCCGGCTGGCGCGTGAGCTCCACCCGGACGTGAACCCGGATCCGAAGACGCAGGAGCGCTTCAAGGAGATCAACGCCGCCTACGAGGTGCTGTCGGACCCGCAGAAGAAGCAGGTCTACGACCTCGGCGGCGACCCGCTCTCCAGCGCGGGCGGCGGTGGCGCGGGCGGCTTCGGCGCCGGCGGCTTCGGGAACTTCAGCGACATCATGGACGCCTTCTTCGGTACGGCGTCCCAGCGCGGCCCCCGGTCCCGCACCCGGCGCGGCCAGGACGCGATGATCCGGCTGGAGATCACGCTCGACGAGGCGGCCTTCGGCACCACCAAGGACATCCAGGTCGACACCGCCGTCGTCTGCACCACCTGCTCCGGCGAGGGCGCCGCCCCCGGCACCTCCGCGCAGACCTGTGACATGTGCCGGGGCCGCGGCGAGGTCTCGCAGGTCACCCGGTCCTTCCTGGGCCAGGTCATGACCTCGCGCCCCTGCCCGCAGTGCCAGGGCTTCGGCACCATCGTGCCGACCCCCTGCCCCGAGTGCGCGGGCGACGGCCGGGTGCGCTCCCGCCGCACCCTCACGGTCAAGATCCCGGCCGGTGTGGACAACGGCACCCGCATCCAGCTCGCCGGCGAGGGCGAGGTCGGCCCCGGCGGCGGTCCGGCCGGCGACCTCTATGTGGAGATCCACGAGCTGCCCCACTCGGTCTTCCAGCGGCGCGGCGACGATCTGCACTGCACGGTGACCATCCCCATGACGGCGGGCGCGCTCGGCACCAAGGTGCCGCTGGAGACGCTCGACGGCGTGGAGGAGGTGGACATCCGCCCCGGCACCCAGTCCGGCCAGTCGATCCCGCTGCACGGGCGCGGTGTCACCCACCTGCGCGGCGGCGGGCGCGGCGACCTGATCGTGCATGTCGAGGTGCTCACGCCGGCCAAGCTCGACGCCGAGCAGGAGCGGCTGCTGCGCGAACTGGCCAAGCTGCGCGGCGAGGAGCGGCCGACCGGCCAGTTCCAGCCGGGCCAGCAGGGACTGTTCTCCCGGCTGAAGGACGCCTTCAACGGCCGCTGAGCGCCGCCCGGTTCGTCCTGCTCCCAACACGCTGACGGCCGTCGCCCCTCCCGGGCGGCGGCCGTCGCCGTGCCGCCCGGCCCGCCACGGGCACACCGCCGCGCGTACGGCGCCGCTCCCGCGACTCCCGTACGCGTACGGCTCCGGCTCCGTGACTCCCGTACGCGTACGGCTCCGCTCCCGTACGCGTACGGCCCCTCCCTCGGGTGCGTACGGCCCTGCTCCCGTACGCGTACGGCCCTCCCTCGGGTGCGTACGGCTCCGGGTGCGTACGTCCCGGCTCAGGCGCGTACGTCCCCGGCCTCCGGGTATCCGGACGCGGGTAGGGGCGCGGCCCCGGAGCGTGACACCATGCGTGCATGTCATCCGCCCCGTCGCCCACCTCGCTGACCGATCTCTGGCGCCATCCGATCGTCCAGGCCCCGATGGCGGGCGGTGCCTCCTGCCCGGGGCTCGCCGCCGCCGTCTCCGAGGCCGGCGGGCTCGGCTTCCTGGCCGCCGGTTACAAGACGGCCGACAGCATGTACGAGGAGATCAAGCAGGTCCGCGCCCTCACCTCCCGGCCGTTCGGCGTCAACCTGTTCATGCCGGGGTCCGGGCCCGCCGACCCGGCCGCCGTCGCGGTCTACCGGGACCAGCTCGCGGGCGAGGCCACCTGGTACGACACCCCGCTCGGCGACCCCGAGTCGGGCCGGGACGACGGCTATGAGGCCAAGCTCGCCATCCTGCTGGACGACCCGGTCCCGGTGGTCTCCTTCACCTTCGGCTGCCCCGACCGGGACACCCTGGACGCCTTCGCCCGGGCCGGCACCTGCACCGTCGTCACCGTCACCTCGGCGGACGAGGCGCGGGACGCCCAGTGGGCGGGCGCCGACGCGGTCTGTGTGCAGGGCACCGAGGCCGGCGGCCACCAGGGCACCCACCGGGACGACCCGGAGGCCGACGGCGCGTGCGGCGGCACCGGACTGCTCGCGCTGGTCACCCTGGTCCGGGAGACCGTGCCGCTGCCGATCGTGGCGGCCGGCGGGCTGATGCGCGGCAGCCAGATCGCCGCCGTCCTCGCGGCGGGGGCCGACGCCGCCCAGCTCGGCACCGCGTTCCTGGTCTGTCCCGAGTCCGGCGCCCACGCGCTGCACAAGCAGGCCATGACCAGCCCGATGTTCGTCCGCACCGAGCTGACCCGGGCCTTCTCCGGCCGCCCCGCCCGGGGGCTGGTCAACCGGTTCATCCGCGAGCACGGCCCGTACGCCCCCGCCGCCTATCCCGAGGTGCACCATCTGACTTCCGGGCTCCGCAAGGCCGCCGCGGCGGCGGGCGACCCGCAGGCGATGGCGCTCTGGGCCGGCCAGGGCCACCGGCTCGCCCGGGAACTGCCCGCCGCCCGGCTGGTGTCGGTGCTGGCCGGGGAACTCGACGCCGTCGCCGGTGCGTCCGGCGCCCGGGGAGCCGCCTCGTGACCGCGCCCGTCTTCGTCGTGGACCGGGTGACCCCCGGCACCCTCACCCTGGACGGCCCCGAGGGACGGCACGCCGTCTCGGTGAAGCGGCTCCGGGTCGGCGAGGAGATCGTCCTCACCGACGGCGCCGGCACCGGGGCGTACGGCACGGTCGCCGCCGTCGAGGGCAAGGACCGGCTGGAGGTCACGGTGGCCGAGGTCCGGGAGGAGCCCGCGCCCGAGCCCCGGATCACCGTCGTCCAGGCCCTGCCCAAGGGCGACCGGGGCGAACTGGCCGTCGAGACCATGACCGAGACCGGGGTGGACGCCGTCGTGCCCTGGACCGCCGCCCGCTGCATCACCCAGTGGAAGGGCGACCGGGGCCTCAAGGCGCTCGCCAAGTGGCGGGCCACCGCCCGGGAGGCGGGCAAGCAGTCCCGCCGGCTGCGCTTCCCCGAGGTGGCCGACCCGGCCTCCACCCGGCAGGTCGCGGAGCTGCTGGCCGGGGCCGACTTCGCCGCCGTCCTCCACGAGGAGGGCGCCGAACCGCTCGCCACCGCCGCCCTCCCGGCCACCGGCCACCTGGTCCTGGTGGTGGGGCCCGAGGGGGGCGTCTCGCCCGAGGAGCTGGCCGTCTTCGCGGCGGCGGGCGCGGGCCCGTACCGGCTGGGCCGCAGCGTGCTGCGCACCTCCACCGCCGGTACCGCCGCCACCGCCCTGCTGCTGGGCCGCACCGGCCGCTGGTCCTGAAGCCGGGGGCGCGGTCCGAGGGCGGTGGCCGGGGGCCCGGTCCGGAGCCCGGGACCTGGTTCGGATTCCGGGGCCCGGTCCGGATTCCGGGCCCGGGGCCCCGAGGGCAGGTCCGGAGCCCGGGGCCCGGTCCGGATTCCTGGTCCGGAGCTCGGGGGCAGGTGTGGGGCCCGAGCCCCGGCTCAGGCCCGGGCCCGGGGGAGCCGGGGCCCGGGATGGCTGTCGGCGTCCGTCGATAGAGTGCCTCCGTACGGATCTTCACACGCGTGTCTCCACCACCGGGCACCCCCGCACCACGCCCACCGCGCACCGCACCACGCGCACGGCGTACCGCGCACCGTCGTCGCGGGTGCCCGGCCCGGAGGCGCGGAGAGCCGGATACCCGGACAGGAGACCTGGAGAAAGGACCCGAGCATGGCCGGAGAGCCGCAGAGCGACTGCCTGTTCTGCAAAATCGTGGCGGGGGACATCCCGGCCACGATCGTCCGCGAGAGCGCGACCACCGTCGCCTTCCGCGACATCAATCCGCAGGCCCCCACCCATGTCCTGGTGATCCCGCGCGCCCACCACGCCGACGCGGTCAGCCTGGCGACCGAGGCGCCGGAGCTCACCGCCGACCTGCTCCGCGAGGCCGGCGAGGTCGCCGCCCAGGAGCACGTCGCCGCCGGTGGGTACCGCATCGTCCTCAACACCGGTGCGGGCGCCGGGCAGACCGTCTTTCATGTGCACGCCCATGTGCTGGGCGGCCGTGACCTGACCTGGCCCCCCGGGTAGTCCGGCGTGTCGGTTCGCGAACTCGTCGTGCTGGGCACCGCCAGCCAGGTGCCCACCCGCCACCGCAATCACAACGGCTATCTGCTCCGCTGGGACGGCGAGGGCATCCTCTTCGACCCCGGCGAGGGCACCCAGCGGCAGATGCTGCGCGCGGGCGTGGCGGCGCACGACATCAACCGGATCTGCGTCACCCACTTCCACGGCGACCACTCCCTGGGCCTCCCCGGGGTGATCCAGCGCATCAACCTGGATCAGGTGCCCCACCCGGTCAGCGCCCACTACCCGGCGAGCGGGCAGCGGTTCTTCGACCGGCTGCGGTATGCCACGGCCTATCGCGAGACGGTCCGGCTGGCCGAGGAACCGGTCGCCGCCGACGGCGTGTTCGCCACCACCCCGGCGTACACGCTGGAGGCGCGCCGGCTCTCCCACCCGGTCGAGTCCTTCGGCTACCGGCTGATCGAGCCGGACGGCCACCGGATGCTGCCCGAGCGGCTGGCCGCCGCCGGGATCAGCGGCCCGGACGTGGGCCGCATCCAGCGGGAGGGCGAGCTGCGCGGGGTCCGGCTGGCGGAGGTCAGCGAGGTCCGGCGCGGCCAGCGGTTCGCCTTCGTCATGGACACCCGGCTCTGCGCGGGCGTCCATGCCCTGGCCGAGGGATGCGACCTGCTGGTCATCGAGTCCACCTTCACCGACGAGGACGCCCGGCTCGCCGCCGACCACGGCCATCTGACGGCGGGGCAGGCGGCGGCCGTGGCCCGGGACGCCGGGGTGCGGCGGCTGGTGCTCACCCACTTCTCCCAGCGGTACGGCGATCCCTCGGTCTTCGAGCGGCAGGCCCGCGCCGCCGGGTTCGAGGGCGAGCTGACCATCGCCCAGGACCTGATCCGCGTCCCGGTCCCCAAACGCTGAGGCCCCCACCGGACCCCGGACACCCGAACGCCGAGGCT
>NZ_JANUGQ010000002.1 GCF_024756275.1 Streptomyces pyxinae
GGCCGCCGGGCGGGCGGGGGGCACGGGGAGGGCGGGCGGCGGAGGCGGCGGGGGCGGGGGGGGGGGCGGGGGGGGCGGGGGGGGGGGGGGGGGGGTGGGGGGCGGGGTCGGGGTGGGGGTCGGAGTGGCTGTGGGCGTCGGTGTCGGAGTGGGCGTGGCGGTCGGAGTGGGCGTGACGGTCGGAGTGGGCGTGACGGTCGGTGTGGGCGTGGGTGTCGGGGTCGGCGTGGGCGTCGGTGTCGGGGTGGGGCACGGGTGGGTCGGCCGGTGGGTGGGGTGATGGGTCGGCCGGTGGGTGGGCCGTGGCCGGCAGCCTCCGGCGCCGGCCACCGCCACGGTGGTTCCCGGTCCGCCGGGCCCGGTGTGGGCGATGGCGCAGCTGTCGGGCGCCGCCTGCGTCGGGGCGGCCAGCAGCCAGGTGAGGGTGGCGGCTGCCAGCAGCCGCGCGACGCGCGTTCCGGACACGCCGACGAGCATGTTCGACCGGCCCGTCGGGCGGCCCGGGAACGGGCCGGATTCGCCTGATGGAGCGTTTCTCGGGCGATCCGTGTTTGACGGCGGCGTGTCCGTACCGACCGGTTCCTCCGTCGGTGTCCGTACCGCCCCAGAACGGTCGGCGCCCCCGCTCCACCGGCTCCCCGGTGACGCCGGGCAGCGCCCCGCCGGCTCCCCGGGGGCACCGGGCGCCACTCCGCCGGTTCCCCCGGGCGGTGCGGGGACATCGCGCGGCCGACTGCCCGGCGGTGCCGGGGCCGCTCCGGGGCGCCGCCCGGCGAAGGCCGCCGGGAAAAAGTCGGCGGCCGGTTGAACACGGGCTGCCCCCGGCGCCGTACCTAGGGCCGTGAAGCGACGCCGACGGGGCGTCCGGACACGCAACTGACATCGGTACCACGGGAGTTGACATGAACACCTGGCGCAACGCCTCGCTCGCGGTGACCGCCGCCGCCGTGCTCGCCCTGACGACGGCGTGTGGCCAGGACGCCGGCGGCGGAGCCGGCGGCACCCAGGCGGTGGGGGCGGCGGCCCCGGCCGGGGCGCCCGCCCGGGGCGGCTACGGGGACGGCTACGGTTCGGACACGAGCGCCGGCGCGGGAGCGGCGACCGCCAAGTCGGCCGGACAGCTGGCGGTCTGGGACAGCAAGGAACTCGGCAAGGTGGTCACCGACAGCGAGGGCTTCACGCTCTACCGCTTCGACAAGGACACCGCGAAGCCGCCGAAGTCCGCCTGCGAGGGCGAGTGCGCCACGGCGTGGCCGGTCGTCTCGGCCGACGGCGCCAAGCCGCCGGCCGGGGTGGACACCTCGCTGCTGGGCAAGGTCACCCGGGCCGACGGCACCGAGCAGCTGACCATCGGCGGCTGGCCGATGTACCGCTACGCCAAGGACACCAAGGCGGGCGACGCCAAGGGCCAGGGCGTGGGCGGCACCTGGCACGCGGCGGCGCCGGACGGCAAGAAGGCGGCCCCCGCCGGAGGCTCGGCCGAGGACGCCGCCGGCGGCGCCGGGGCGGGTACGGCCGAGGAGAGCGGCGGCGCGGCGGCGGATCTCGCCGGGCTCTCGGTGCGGGACGACGCCGCACTCGGCGAGATCGTCGTGGACAAGAACGGCATGACGGTCTACCGCTTCCAGAAGGACTCGGCCTGGCCGATGAAGACCGCCTGCACCGGCGACTGCCTGAAGAAGTGGCCGGTCGTCGAGCCGGTCGGCAAGAACGACACCGAGGGGATCACCACCAAGGGCTTCGTGACCTTCAACCGCCCCGACGGACTCAAGCAGCAGACCATCGACTGCTGGCCGCTCTACACCTTCGCCGGGGACAAGAAGGCCGGTGACACCAACGGGCAGGGCGTGGGCGGCACCTGGTACGCCGTCTCCCCCCAGGGCAAGCTGGTGAAGACCGCCGAGTAGCCCGAGCGGCCCGGGGTTCCGGCGCCGGCCCGGCCGCCCATGGGCGGAAGCCCCGCCCCACCCGCTCGTACGCCGGATCCCCGCCTCCGCGTACGGCGGAGCCCCCCGCCCCCGTCCCGTACGCCCAGGGCCCGTTTCCCCGTCTGACGGAGACCGCCGCCTCCCCGGGTACCGGCCGGAGCGTCCACCGTGTCCCCACCCGCTCCGGTCAGTCCGGCCCGCCGGTTCACGCGCCCGCGTGACCGGCGGGCCGGTTGCACGTGCCACCGGCGTGTGACCAAGAACGGACCGCAAATCTCCGTTTCCTCTCGCCCTCCCGGCGGGCGATCAGTAGCCTCGGCTCGAACACCGGCCACGAACATGGCCGTTTTCCCGTGTTCTCACCGTGTTCCCGTGGAAATGTGGAGTCTTCGATGGAGCGTCCCGCCTGGGCCCCGCCCGGCATCGACATCACGGTGCCGAGCGTGGCCCGCATCTACGACTACTACCTGGGCGGCTCGCACAACTTCGAGGTCGACCGCGAAGCGGCACGCCGGGCCATGGAGTTCATGCCGGGGCTCCCCAAGGTCATGCAGTCCAACCGGGCGTTCATGCGCCGCGCGGTGCGCCATGCCGTCGCCGAGGGCGTCACCCAGTTCCTGGACATCGGCTCCGGCATCCCCACCTTCGGCAATGTCCACGAGATCGCCAGGGCCGCCACCCCGGACGCCCGGGTCGTCTACGTCGACCACGACCCGGTCGCCGTCGAGCACAGCAGGGCCGTACTGGCGGACGACGAGCGCACCGGGGTGATCGCCGCCGATCTGCGCGAACCCGGGTCCGTCCTGACCGCGCCCGAGACCACGGAGCTGCTCGACCTGGACCGGCCGGTGGCGCTGCTGCTGATCGCCGTCCTCCACTTCCTGGAGGACCAGGACGAACCGCACCGGGCGGTGGCCGAGCTGCGGGACGCGCTGGCCCCCGGCAGCCTGCTGATCCTCACCCACGCCTCGTACGAGGGCATCCCGCTCACCGAGGAGCAGGCCGGCGGCACCGTCGGCGTCTACCGGGAGATCCGCAATCCGCTGGTGATGCGCTCCCGGGAGGAGGTGACCCGGTTCTTCGACGGTTTCGAACTGGTCGAGCCGGGGGTGGTCAATCTGGCGCGCTGGCGGCCCGAGGGCCCCGTCGAGCTGGAGGATCCCTACGCCTTCTCGGGCTTCGCCGGGGTGGGGCGCAAGGCGTGAGCGTGCCGCCCCACGATCCCGGCCCCGGCCTGCCCGCGGCGTCCGGGGAGCCCGCGGAGCCGGACGGCCCCGAGGACAGACTCCGCCGGTTCGCCACCATCTGGAGCCGGGCGATCTTTCCCGTCACGGCCACCTCCATGACCCGCCCGGAATTCGAACGGCATCTGCTGCCGCTCGCCCGGGAGCTGCGCGGCGCCCTGCACGCCCTGCCCTTCGACCCGGGGGCCGCCCAGCGCGCCGGGGAGGCGCTGGTGGCGGCCCACTGCACCGACCCGGACGCCCTCAGCCGCACCCTCGGGGTGATCGAGTCCTACCTCGTCCTCTACTGCGGCGGCGGCGAGCGGGCCGTCCCCGAGGAGCTGCGGGCCCGCTGCTCGCGGCTCCAGCACGCGCTGGCCGCCGGATTCGCCCGGGCGCTGCGCGAGCGCACCCGGACCGAGCAGGAGGCGATCGCCCGCTCCGCGCTGACCGCCCGCAGCTCGGCCGAGCAGGCGCTGCACGCCACCGAGGCCCGGTTCCGGGCGGTCTTCGACGGCGCCGCCATCGGGATCGGCATCGCCGCGCTCGACGGCACCATCCTGGAGGTCAACGACACCCTCACCCGGATGTTCGGCGGCCTGGAGCACCATCTGCGCGGCCACAGGGTCAGCGAGTGGGGCCACCCCGAGGACGCCCCGCACGTCTGGCGGCTCTACGAGGAGCTGGTGCGCGGCGAGCGCGAGCACTACCGGGTCGAGAAGCCCTTCTACCGGGGCGACGGCACCGTGCTCTGGACCAATCTGACGGTCTCCCTGCTCCGGGACACCGACGGCAACCCGCAGTACCAGCTGGCGCTGATGGAGGACACCACCGAGCGGCGGCTGCTCAATCTGCGGCTGCGGTACGAGGCCACCCACGACGCGCTCACCGGGCTGCCCAACCGGACGCTCTTCTTCGAGCGTCTCGACAAGGCGCTCGCGGCCGGTGAGGACGCCCGGTTCGGCCTCTGCTACCTGGATCTGGACGGCTTCAAGGCGATCAACGACAGCCTGGGCCACTCGGCCGGCGACCGGCTCCTCGTGGAGGTGGCCGACCGGCTGCAGAGCTGCGCCACCGCGCCCGGCGAGATGGTCGCCCGGCTGGGCGGCGACGAGTTCGTGGCGCTCACCACCGGGCCCGGCACCGCCCGCGCCGTGGAGGAGCTGGCCCACCGGATCCTGGCCGCGCTGGCCGTGCCGATCCGGCTGGACGGCCGCGAACTGACCGTACGGGGCAGCATCGGCATCGTCGAGGGCCCGGCCGGCGAGCGCGGCTCGGCCGAGGTGCTGCGCAGCGCCGACATCACCATGTACCGGGCCAAGGCGGCCGGCGGGAACCGCTTCGAGCGGGCCGACCCCGAGGCGGACGCCCGCGCCATCACCCGGCACGGGCTCACCAACGCGCTGCCCGCCGCGCTGGACCGGGGCGAGTTCTTCATCGAGTACCAGCCGCTGGTGCACCTCGGGGACGGCAGCGTGCACGGCGCCGAGGCGCTGGTGCGCTGGTGCCACCCGCAGCACGGGGTGCTCGGCCCCGACCGGTTCATCCCGCTCGCCGAGCACACCGGGCTGATCGTGCCGCTCGGCCGCTGGGTGCTCCAGGAGGCGGTGCGCCAGGCCCGGTTCTGGAGCAGCCGCCACGCGGACGGCGGGCCGCTGCGGATCAACGTCAACCTGTCCCCGACCCAGCTCCACCACCCGGGCCTGGTCGCGGACACCGTGGACGTGCTGGAGCGCTCCGGCCTGGAACCGGGCGCGCTCTGCCTGGAGGTCACCGAGTCCGCGCTGATCGGCGCCGACGACGACCTGCTCAAGCCGCTGCGCCAGCTCGCGGAGATGGGTGTGGACATCGCCCTGGACGACTTCGGCACCGGCTACTCCAACCTGGCGAACCTCCGCCGGCTGCCGGTGAGCGTGCTCAAGCTGGACCGTTCCTTCACCCGGGGCATGCAGACCGAGCCGGCCGACCCGGTGGACCTGAAGATCGTGGAGGGCATCGTCTCGCTGGCCCACAGCCTGGAGCTGGCCGTCACCGTGGAGGGAGTGGAGACCGGCGCCCAGGCGGAGCAGCTCCGCCGGATCGGCTGCGACACCGCCCAGGGCTGGTACTACGCCCGCCCCGGGGCCCCGGACCGGATCCACTCCCTGGCCCTCTCCGACGCGGTCTGAGGGACCGGTGCCGCCCGGCGGGCCCAGGGGGTCAGGGAGCGGCGGTACGGTCCTCCGGATGTACGGCGGCTCCCGGCGCGGTACGGCGGACCGGCCCGGTGCCGCCCGGCTCACCCTCCGGCCGGCTCCGCTCCCGGCCCCGGCTCGCCCCCGTCGTGCCGGGTGCGCAGCAGCGGGGAGCCGAGCAGCACCCGGCGGAGCTCCCGGGCGGCGCGGGGCGGGGCCACGTCGCTGCGGTGGGCCAGCGCGATGGTACGGCGCAGTCCGGGGCGGGCCAGCGCGGTGACCCGGAGGTCCCGGCCGGCCCGGGCGGCCACCATGCCCGGGACCACGGCCATCCCGAGCCCGGCGCGTACGAAGCCCAGCACCGCGTCCAGTTCGCCGCCCTCCACCGTGAAGGAGGGTTCGAAACCGGCCGCCCGGCAGGCGGCGACGGTCAGCTCCCGGAGGTCGTAGCCGTGCCGGAACATCACCAGCGGCTGCCCCTGGAGGTCCGCGATCCGCACCGGCCGGCGGGGCGCCGGGGCGGCGGCCGACGAGACCACCACCAGGTCCTCCCGGAGCAGCTCCACGGTGGTCAGCGCGGGCACCGGCGCGGGCAGCGGCAGCACCACCAGCGCCAGGTCGAGCGCCCCGCGCGCCAGCTCCCGCACCAAGTCGTGCGAGCCGCTCTCCTGGACGAGGAGCTGGATGCCCGGGTGCAGTTCGTGGAAGGCCCGCAGCACCTCGGGCAGCAGCCCGGTGCAGAGGCTGGGCGTCGCTCCGAGCCGCACCCGTCCGCGCCGCAGCTGGGCCAGCTCCTGCACCTCGTGGCGGGCGGTGTCGGCGTCCGCCAGGATCCGCCGGGCCAGCGGCAGCAGTGCCTCGCCCGCGTCGGTGAGCGTCACATTGCCCGGGGCCCGGCGGAACAGCTCGGCCCCCAGCTCCCGCTCCAGCGCCCGGATCTGCTGCGACAGCGACGGCTGCGCGACATGGACGCGCTCGGCGGCGCGGGTGAAGTGCCGGGTCTCGGCGACGGCCACGAAGTAGCGGAGCTGCTGGAACTGCACGGGACGATCTTCTCATAGGCTCTGCCTATCGGGATCAGCCGGTCCATGTCTTGGACCACTCGGGGGCGCCGGGCCTAGCGTGGCCGTCATGGCTCTGGCAACGCGGACGGACCGTCATCCGTCCCTCGTGCGCGTCTTCTGGGCTTCGACCGTCGGCAAGAAAGCGGTCATGGCCGTCAGCGGGCTGATCATGCTCGGCTACCTCGTCGCCCATGTGATGGGCAACCTCAAGATCTTCTTCGGGCCGGAGGAGTTCAACGCCTACGGCCACTGGCTGCGCACCATGGGCGGCCCCGTGCTCCACGAGAAGTGGGCGCTCTGGCTGGTCCGGGTGGCGCTACTCGCGGCGGTGCTGGCGCACGGTGTCTCGGCGTACCAGCTCAGCCGCCGCGATCTGCGCGCCCGTCCCGTCCGGTACGTCCACCGGCGGCGCCGGACGAGCTACGCCACCCGCACCATGCGCTGGGGCGGGGTGATCCTGGCGCTGTTCATCGTCTGGCACCTGCTCGACCTGACGACGCTGACCGTCAACCCGCGCGGCCAGGAGGGGCATCCGTACGAGAACGTGGTGGCGACCTTCTCCACCTGGTACGGCGATGTCATCTATCTGGTCGCCATGCTCGCCGTCGGGCTGCACGTCCGGCACGGCTTCTGGAGCGCCGCCCAGACCCTCGGCGCCGGCAACGCCGCCCGCGACCGGACGCTCAAGGTGCTCGCCAACGGGCTGGCACTGGTGCTGACCGCCGGTTTCGTCTCCGTACCCGTCGCCGTCATGACCGGAGTGGTCAGCTGATGAACGCCCCCGACCGACCCGCCCCCACCGACCGCCGGCCCGAACGCCCCGACGTCCTCCCGGACTTCACCGACCACCGCCCCGACGGGATCGACTTCACCGGTTACCGCACGGGCGAACCGCTCGGTGACACCCGGGCGCCGGACGGGCCGATCGCCGAGCGCTGGGACCGCCGCCGCTTCGAGGCGAGGCTGGTCAGCCCGGCCAACCGCCGCAAACACACCGTGCTGGTCGTCGGCACCGGTCTGGCCGGCGGCTCGGCCGGGGCGACACTGGCCGAACAGGGCTACCGGGTGGTCCAGTTCTGCTATCAGGACTCGCCCCGCCGGGCCCACTCGATCGCCGCCCAGGGCGGCATCAACGCCGCCAAGAACTACCGCAACGACGGCGACTCGGTGCACCGGCTCTTCTACGACACCGTCAAGGGCGGCGACTTCCGCGCCCGGGAGTCCAATGTGCACCGGCTGGCGCAGATCTCGGTGCAGATCATCGACCAGTGCGTCGCCCAGGGTGTGCCCTTCGCGCGGGAGTACGGCGGGCTGCTCGACACCCGCTCCTTCGGCGGCGTCCAGGTCTCCCGCACCTTCTACGCCCGGGGCCAGACCGGCCAGCAACTGCTGCTCGGCGCCTACCAGGCGCTCTCCCGGCAGATCGCGGCGGGCCGGGTGGAGATGCACCCGCGCACCGAGATGCTGGACCTGATCGTGGCGGACGGACGGGCCCGGGGCATCGTCGCCCGGAACCTGGTCACCGGGGAGATCTCCACCCACTTCGGGGACGCGGTGGTGCTCGCCACCGGCGGCTACGGCAATGTCTTCCACCTCTCCACCAACGCCATGAACTCCAACGCCACCGCCGTCTGGCGGGCGCACCGGCGCGGTGCCTGGTTCGCCAACCCCTGCTTCACCCAGATCCATCCCACCTGCATCCCGCGCACCGGCGACCACCAGTCCAAGCTGACCCTGATGAGCGAGTCGCTCCGCAACGACGGCCGCATCTGGGTGCCGAAGGCGCCCGGTGACGACCGGGCCCCGGCGGACATCCCGGAGGACGAGCGCGACTACTACCTGGAGCGGATCTACCCCTCCTTCGGCAATCTGGTGCCGCGCGACATCGCCTCCCGGGCCGCCAAGAACGTCTGCGACGAGGGGCGCGGCGTCGGCCCCGGCGGCCAGGGCGTCTACCTGGACTTCGCGGACGCCGTCCGGCGGATGGGCCGGCCGGCGGTGGAGCGGAGGTACGGCAACCTCTTCGAGATGTACGAGCGGATCACCGCCGAGGACCCGTACCGGGTGCCGATGCGGATCTACCCGGCCGTCCACTACACCATGGGCGGGCTCTGGGTGGACTACGACCTCCGCACCACCGTGCCGGGGCTGTTCGCGGTCGGGGAGGCCAACTTCTCCGACCACGGCGCCAACCGGCTGGGCGCCTCCGCGCTGATGCAGGGGCTCGCCGACGGCTACTTCGTGCTGCCGGCCACCCTCAACGACTATCTGGCCCGGGCTCCGCGCGCCGAGCCGCCCGCCCCGGACCACCCGGCCGTGCGGGAGGCGGTGACCGTCACCGAGGAGCGGCTGGCCCGGCTGCTGGCGGTCGGCGGGGACCGTACCCCGGACTCCTTCCACCGCGAACTGGGCGAGTTGATGTGGGAGTACTGCGGAATGGCCCGCTCCGAGGCGGGGTTGCGCACGGCGCTGGCACGCATCCCGGAGCTCCGGGCGGAGTTCTGGCGCCGGATCCGGGTGCCGGGCACCGGGGACGCCCTCAACCAGTCGCTGGAGAAGGCCAACCGGGTCGTCGACTATCTGGAGCTGGCCGAGCTGATGTGCCTCGACGCGCTGCACCGCACCGAGTCCTGCGGCGGCCACTTCCGCGAGGAGTCCCAGACACCGGACGGCGAGGCGGCCCGCGACGACGCGTCCTTCTCGTACGCCGCCGCCTGGGAGTTCACCGGCACCGGCGTCCCGCCCGTGCTGCACCGCGAAGACCTGGTCTTCGAGTACGTCCACCCCACCCAGCGGAGCTACGCATGAGGCTCACCCTGCGCGTCTGGCGCCAGCCGGGCGCGGACGCCCCCGGTGCCATGGCCACCTACGAGGTGGAGGACATCTCGCCGGACATGTCGTTCCTGGAGATGCTCGACACCCTCAACGAGGCGCTGATCCTCGGCGGCGAGGAGCCGGTCGCCTTCGACCACGACTGCCGGGAGGGCATCTGCGGGGCGTGCGGTCTGGTCATCAACGGCGAGGCGCACGGCCCCGAGCGCACCACCAGCTGCCAGCTGCACATGCGCTCCTTCCGGGACGGCGACACCATCGACGTGGAACCCTGGCGGGCGTCGGCCTTCCCGGTGGTCCGGGACCTGGTGGTGGACCGGTCGGCCTTCGACCGGATCATCCAGGCCGGCGGCTATGTCAGCGCCCCGACCGGCTCCGCCCCGGAGGCGCACGCCACTCCGGTGCCCAAGGCCGACGCCGACTCCGCCTTCGAGCACGCCGAGTGCATCGGCTGCGGCGCCTGCGTCGCCGCCTGTCCCAACGGCGCGGCGATGCTCTTCACCTCCGCCAAGATCAACCATCTCCGTGTGCTCCCGCAGGGCGTGCCCGAGCGGGAGACCCGGGTGCTGGACATGGTGGCCGCAATGGACGCCGAGGGCTTCGGCGGCTGCACCCTGGCGGGGGAGTGCGCCACGGCCTGCCCCAAGGGCATCCCGCTGCCGTCGATCGCCGCGATGAACAAGGAGTGGCTGCGGGCGGCCCGCAAGGCGCGCCGCTGAGACCGCCAAGACGACGGGGTGGGCGAAATGCCGGGATTCTCATGAGCGATTTCCGGCCGATTCGTTGGTGTGAGCGGCAACACGCCAAGGTCATCGAAACGCAAAAAATTTCACACGACTGTCACATGTCTCGGGAAAATTTCGTGCGGAGGCGGAACGTCGCGTTCCAACAGCAAGATCAACTTTGTTCAAGCCTGCACTTCATATGGCCGGTTGTCCGCTTCGCGGCCAACCCCCTCCCGGTGATTTCGCCCGTTCACCTCTCCCCAGTACATATGGGCGATGCCAGGGGCAACTGACCAGGCCCCTGGCATCCACACCATCACCACTTGGGGGGACAGTCATGTCCAGAATCACGCGCCGCCGCGCTCTCGGCGTCGCCGCCGGAGCCGTCGCGGGGCTCGCCGTCACCGGCACCGCCGTGGCCCGGACCGCCGGTACGGCAGGGGGAGCCGACCACACCGGACACGCGGGACACACCGGAAACTCCGGGAAGGCGCCCGCCGACCCCGCGCCCTTCGACGAGATGTACGAGGGCCGCCACATACAGGGCGGCCCCACCGACGGGCACGGGGGCCACGGCGGCCACGGCGGGGGCCACTCCACCGGCTACACGGTGCGGATCGACGGCGAGGAACTGCATGTGATGCGGAACGCCGACGGCACCTGGATCAGTGTGATCAACCACTACGAGCCGCTCGCCACCCCGCTCGCCACGGCCCGTGCGGCCGTCCGCGAGCTCCAGGGCGCCCCGCTCGTCCCGCTGACCCTCGTCTGAACCGGAGCCGGACCACCATGACCGTACGCAAGAACCAGGCCCAGCTCACCGCCGCCGAGAAGCGCCGCTTCGTCGACGCGCTGCTCGAACTCAAGCGCTCGGGGCAGTACGACACCTTCGTCACCACGCACAACGCCTTCATCATGAGCGACACCGACAACGGCGACCGCGTCGGCCACCGCTCCCCGTCCTTCCTGCCCTGGCACCGCAGGTTCCTCATCCAGTTCGAGCAGGCGCTCCAGTCGGTGGACTCCACCGTGACCCTGCCCTACTGGGACTGGACGGCCGACCGCACCCCCGCCGCCTCGCTCTGGGCGCCGGACTTCCTCGGCGGCACCGGCCGCAGCCGGGACGGCCAGGTGATGGACGGCCCGTTCGCCGCCTCCGGCAACCGCTGGCCGATCAACGTCCGGGTCGACGGCCGCTCCTTCCTCCGCCGCGACCTGGGCGCGGGCGGCCGGCAGCTGCCCACCCGGGCCGAGGCCGACTCGGTCCTCGCCATGGAGACGTACGACATGGCGCCCTGGAACAGCCTCTCGGACGGCTTCCGCAACCACCTGGAGGGCTGGCGGGGCGTCAACCTCCACAACCGCGTCCATGTCTGGGTCGGCGGTCAGATGGCCACCGGGGTCTCGCCCAACGACCCGGTCTTCTGGCTGCACCACGCCTTCGTGGACAAGCTCTGGGCCGACTGGCAGGCGCGCCACCCCAACTCCCGCTACCTGCCCGCCGCCGGGACCACCAATGTGGTGGACCTGAACGAGACCATGCGGCCGTGGAACGACGTCACCCCGGCCGACATGCTCGACCACACCCGCTACTACACCTTCGACCGGGCCGCCTGACCCCGGCTCCCGGCCGCCCGCCGGCTCAGGAACCGGCGGGCGGCCGGTCCCCGGCCAGCACCCGCGCCAGATAGGGCGCGGTACGGCTCTCCGCTGCCCCCGCCACCTCGGCGGGGGTACCGGCGGCCACGATCCGGCCGCCCGCGTCACCGCCGCCCGGACCCAGGTCCACCACCCAGTCGGCGCCGGCCACCACGCTCATGTCGTGCTCCACGACCACCACCGTGTGGCCGCCCGCCACCAGCCCGTGCAACTGGCGCATCAGCACCTCCACATCGGCCGGATGCAGCCCGGTCGTCGGCTCGTCCAGCACATAGAGGGTGTGCCCCCGGCGCGGCCGCTGGAGCTCGGCGGCCAGCTTGACGCGCTGGGCCTCGCCGCCCGACAGCTCCGTCGCCGGCTGGCCCAGCCGGAGATAGCCGAGCCCCACGTCCAGCAGGGTGCGCAGCGGCCGCGCGGCGGCCGGCACCGCCGCGAAGAACTCCGCCGCCGCCTCCACCGTCAGGTCCAGCACCTCGGCCACGGTCAGCCCGGCGTACCGCACCTCCAGCGTCCCGGCGTCGTACCGCGCGCCCCCGCACTCCGGGCAGGGCGCGTACGTGGTGGGCAGGAAGAGCAGTTCCACCGCGACGAACCCCTCGCCCTGGCAGGTCTCGCACCGGCCGCCCGCTACATTGAACGAGAACCGCCCCGCCCGCCAGCCGCGCGCCCGCGCCTCGTCGGTCTCCGCGAACAGCTTGCGCACCACGTCGAACAGGCCGGTGTAGGTGGCCAGGTTGGACCGGGGCGTCCGGCCGATCGGCCGCTGATCCACCGTCACCAGACGCCCCACGCCCGGCAGTTCGGCCGTCACCTCACCGACCAGGGTGGACTTGCCGGAGCCGGACACCCCGGTCACCGCGGTGAGCGCGCCGAGCGGCAGCCGGGCCCGCAGCCCGCGCAGATTGTGCCGGGTGACCGGCCCGAGCTCCAGCCACCCCGAGGGCTCCCGCACCGGGTTCCGGTCCGGCCGGGCATCCGCCGTCCCGTCCGGTCCGCCGTCCGCCGGGACCGGGCCGGCGGACACCCCGTCCCGGGCATCCGCGGTCCCGTCCGGGAACAGGAACCGGCGGGTCACCGACTCGGCCACGTCCGCGAGACCGGCCGGCGGACCGCTGTGCAGCACCCGGCCGCCATGCCGGCCCGCGCCCGGCCCCACGTCCACCAGCCAGTCCGCGTGCCGGACCACGTCCAGATGGTGTTCCACCACGAAGACCGAGTTGCCCGCGCTCTTCAGCCGGTCCAGCATCACCAGCAGCGCCTCGGTGTCGGCCGGGTGCAGCCCCGCCGACGGCTCGTCCAGCACATACACCACGCCGAACAGCCCGGACCGCAGCTGGGTGGCGAGCCGGAGCCGCTGGAGCTCCCCGTTGGAGAGCGTCGGTGTGGCGCGGTCCAGACTCAGATAGCCGAGCCCCAACTCGGTCACGGTGGCGATCCGGGCCGTCAGGTCGGCGGTGAGCACCCGGGCGGTCCCGTCGCCGCCGGCCGCCTCCAGCACCTCCGCCAGCTCGGTCAGCGGCAGCGCGGCCAGCTCCGCGATGCTCCGGCCGGAGACCGTCACCGCCAGCGCCTCCGGACGCAGCCGCCGCCCGCCGCACACCGGGCAGTCCGCGCTGGTCAGAAACCGCTCGGCCCGGGCCCGCAGCGCCGGGCTCCTCGACTCCGCGAAGGTACGCAGCACATACCGCCGGGCGCCGGTGTACGTCCCCTGGTACGGCCGCTGGATCCGGCCCGCCTCCCGCACCGGGTGGACCGTCACCACCGGCTGCTCGTCGGTGAAGAGGATCCACTCCCGGTCCTTCGCCGGCAGCTCCCGCCACGGCCGGTCCACGTCGTACCCGAGCGCGTCCAGCACGTCGCGGAGGTTCTTGCCCTGCCAGGCGCCCGGCCAGGCGGCGATGGCGCCCTCCCGGATCGACAGCCCCGGATCCGGCACCAGCAGCTCCTCCGAGGTGCGGTGCGTCCGGCCCAGGCCGTGGCACTCCGGGCACGCCCCGGCGGCGGTGTTCGGCGAGAAGGCGTCCGAGTCCAGCCGCTCGGCCCCCGGCGGGTAGTCGCCGGCCCGGGAGTAGAGCATCCGCAGTGAGTTGGAGAGCGTGGTGACCGTCCCCACCGAGGAGCGGGAGGTCGGTGCCGAGCGCCGCTGCTCCAGCGAGACGGCGGGCGGCAGCCCGGTCACCTCGCCCACCTCGGGCGCCCCCACCTGGTGGATCAGCCGCCGGGCATAGGGCGCCACCGACTCGAAGTACCGCCGCTGGGCCTCCGCGTAGAGGGTGCCGAAGGCGAGCGAGGACTTCCCGGAGCCGGAGACGCCGGTGAACACGGTGAGGGTGTCACGCGGTACGTCCACGTCGACCCCGCGCAGATTGTGCTCCCGGGCGCCGCGGACCCGAACGAAAGGATCATGAGGGCCAGACATGCGGTCGAGTCTAGGCTCGCCGCCCCGGCCGGGCCCGCCGGGGGAGCGGCGGCCGGAGCGGCTGTCCCCGCAGGTCGGCGGGGCGGCCCCGGGAGCCGGCCGCCCCGGAGGCGTACCGTCACCCGCCGGGCACCGGGGCGCGGCGGCTCCGGCGGGCCCGCACGCGTACCGTCACCGGCCGGGCCGGGGGATGAGGCGTCCCGTCACCCGGCAGGCACCGAGGCGCGGCGGCCCCGGGACACGGCCGGCCCCGGAGGCGTACCGTCACCCGGCGGTGTCCGGTTCCGGTTGCCAGGCCTCCCGGACCCGGTCCCGCAGCCACCGGTGGCCCGGGTCGGCGTCGTCGCGCGGGTGCCAGGCCATGGAGATCTCCAGGGACGGCAGTGGCAGCGGGACCTCGAAGGTGCGCAGCCCCAGCGCCGCCGGACCGTGCCCGGCGGTACCGGCCGGGGCGAGGCACACCAGATCGGTCTCCCGGCACAGGAACAGCGCGGCGGTGTAGCTCGGCAGCACCGCCACCACCCGCCGCCGCAGGCCCAGTTCGGCCAGTCGCTCGTCCACCGGGCCGCGCACCCGGCCCTTCCGGGACACCCCGATGTGATCGGCCGCGGCGAAGGCCCGCGCCCCGGCGCGCTTCCCCCGTCCGACCGCGTCCAGCAGCGGATGCCCGGGCCGGACCACTCCGAGCAGCCGCATCCCGCCGAGCGGCTCCACCAGGATCTCCGGCTCGGACCGGGCGATCACCCCGAGCTCCAGATCGAGACGGCCGTCCCGCAGCGCCGGGGTCTCCTCCACCGCCTCCGGCAGGAAGCGCAGGGTGACACCGGGCGCCTGGCGCGCGACGGCCGCCGTCAGCCGGGCCGCGAAGGAGGCCAGGACCATGTCGTTGGCCTGGAGCGCGAATCGCCGGGTCAGTTCGGCGGGGTCGGCGGCCGGCTGCGGCGCCAGCACCGCCACGGCCTGCTCCACCAGGGCGCGGACCCGGGGGCGCAGTTCCACGGCGTACGGGGTGGGCACCAGCCCCCGGCCGGCCCGGACCAGGACGGGATCGCCCAGGACGGTCCGGATCCGTCCGAGAGTGCGGCTCACGGCGGGCGCGGACAGCCGCAGCCGGGCGGCGGCCCCGGTGACGCTCTCCTCCTCCAGCAGCGCGTCCAGGGCGACCAGCAGATTCAGATCGAGGGCAGCCGGGGACGGCGGTTCGGGGGGCAGCCGGACAGGCGATTCCACGGTGTGACTCCGATCACGGGGAAGTCGGCCGGCATCGCCGCCGACCAGCTCGTTTACGCTTGGCGCAACCCATCCTTGCGTACCTTGCACTGGAGTCAACATCCGGGTCCCCGCAGGCTGTTCGCCATGACCGACAACGCACGTCACCCCCAGGACGCCCCCCGCCCCCCGGCCGCCGGCGCCGCTTCCCCGCGTACCGGGGACATGCTCGCGGTGGTGAGCCAGGGCGGCTCCACCGTCACCTTCTTCGACGCGCTCAGCCACGAACGGCTGGACGTGCTGCCGCTGCCCAGCCAGCCGCACGAGCTGTTCTTCGACCCGGCCCGGCGGCTGCTCTACGCCAGCATCACCTACCACTCCGGCTACTACCACGCGAACGCCGGCCGGGCCCGGGAGCTCGTGGTGATCGACCCGGACACCCG
This sequence comes from Streptomyces pyxinae, assembly GCF_024756275.1. Lineage (GTDB taxonomy): Bacteria > Actinomycetota > Actinomycetes > Streptomycetales > Streptomycetaceae > Streptomyces > Streptomyces pyxinae. The sequence goes on from NZ_JANUGQ010000002.1 coordinate 15,677, forward strand.
CCGGATCGTCGAATCCGTGGACCTCGCCCCCGACCACGCCCCGCACGACATCCTGCTGGACCCGGTCCGGGACCTGATCTGGGTGAGTGTCGAGGCCACCGAGGAGGAGACCGGCGGCCTGGTCGCCCTGGACGCCACCACCCGCGAGCGGGTCCGGCGGGTCCCGGTGCACGCGCCCGGACCCCACTGGTTCGCCCTCACCCCGGACGGCCGCCGGGCCTACTCCGCCAACAAGGAGGCGCCCTTCGTCTCCGTGGTGGACATGGAGACCGGCGAGGCGCTGGAACCGATCGAGGTCCCGGGCAGCGAGGGCATCGCCGTCTCGCCGGACGGCCGGTACGTGTACGTCGCCGCGCCCAAGGGGGACTACCACCCCGGCACGGTGCCCGGGGCCGGTGTGCGGATCATCTCCACGGCGACCGGCCGGACCGTGCGCACGCTCTCCACCGATAACGTGGTCTTCCCGGTGCACACCACCTCCCAGGGGCTGCTGCTGGCGGGCGAACTCCGGGTCTCCGCCGGGTCGGACGGTGCCTCCCTCGGCACCCAGCAGCCCGGGACACTGCACATCCACGACACCGAGGGCGAGCCGCTCGGCCGGGTCCCGGTGGGCGCCTTCCCGCTCACCATCACCTCCTCGCCGGACGGCCGGTACGGCTATGTCGCCGCCATCCTGGACAGCACGGTGACCGTGGTGGACCTGGCCGAGGCCCGGGTGGTCACGACCCTGGAGGTCGAGCACGAGGGGGAGTCGGGCGCCCACGGCCTGGCCTACATCCCGGCCCCCTGACCGCGGCCCGGGTGATCGGCATGATCGCCCGGGAGTACCGTGGCGAACCGCTCCGGGCAGGCACGTCCGGCCGGTTCGGTCCGTGGCGGGGCCCGAGCCGACCGTCCACCGCCGACCGGGACCCGGACCGGGCCGGGACGGTGGGCCCGGCCGGCCCGGCCCGCCGTGCCGGACCCGGGGAACAGCCCCGGTCCCGGCCGGCGGCGCCGGTCCCGGAGCGGGACGCCGGTCACCCCGGCGCCGTCCGAGCGGAATCACCCGGCGCGTCCCGTACGACTCGCCGCGCGGGCTGTTCACGAGGGGACTGATGACGAATCCGCTCGATCCGAAGACCGCCGTCAGGTGCCTCTCGCTCATTCCGCAGTTCATCGACCTGCGCGAGGGACACGTCCTGGCCCAGGGGCTCCTGCTCGGAGGGGCTCCTGCTCGGAGCGGTCCAGATCGTGGTGGCGTCGGCCTCGCCATCGTGCTCGCGGCCGGCGCCACAGCCGCCTTTCTCTCCCGCAGCCCGCCCTGGCTCAGGGCCCAGCGCTACCTGATGGGTACGGTCCTCGGCGGCCTCGCGGTCTCGCTGGCCGCCGGCACCTCCCGGCCGGGCGCCGCCTGAGCGGTTCGCACCCCGATGAGGAAATACCCCGCGAAACCGAGAGGTTGTCCCGTCATGACGAACGACCAGCGACACATCACCAACCCGGCCGGCCTCCACGACCCGGCGCCGTTCGGCTACAGCCACGCGGTCTCCGCACCCGGCGAACTCGTCTTCATCGGCGGCCAGTACGCCTCCGACGCCGACGGCGCCCCGGTGCCCGGTGACTTCGCGGCCCAGGTGGAGCTGGCCTTCGACCGGCTGCGCTCGGCGCTGGAGGGCATCGGCCTCGGCTACGAGCACGTGGTCCGGCTCGGCACCTTCGTGGTCGATCACGACCTCGACAAGCTGCGTGTCCTCGGCACGGCGCTGCACGCCCGGTTCGGCGACCGGCTGCCGGCCCAGACCCTGAGCGGGGTGGCCTCGCTCGCCCTGCCGGGGATGCTGTTCGAGGTGGACGCCGTGGCCGTACGGCCGTGACCGCTCGCCCGCGGGCGGCGGTGGCCCGGCTCCGCCGTCTCGTCCGGGGGCGGCAAGGGCCCGGCTCCGCCGTCACGGGTCCGGGCCGCCCGCCGCGCGACGCCCGCACCCGCGCGGGACCGCGCCTGCCGGGCCGTGTCGTTCCGTGGACGCCGTCCCAGCCGCCCTCCGGCCGCCCGGGAGCACGCTCCGGCGGGCCGGCCGGGTGCTACGCCGCCGACCGGGCGGGGGCGCCGGTCAGACCGGCGAGCCGGGCCAGCCGGCGGTACGAGTCCAGCAGCGCGGCCCGGTCGTAGGTGCTCGTGGTGACCAGGATCTCGTCCGCGCCGGTCTCCCGGACCACCTCGGCCAGCCGGGCCCGCACCTGCTCCTCGGTGCCGTGGACATGGCCGCGCAGTCCGGCCTCGTAGAACTCCCGCTCCTTGCCGCCCATCGGCAGCCCGGCGATCCGGCCGGCCGGGGCGAGCGGCGGAAAGGCGCCGCGCGTCCGGGCCCGGGCCATGGCGTACGCCTCCGGCACGAGCAGCCGGGCCGCCGCCTCCTCCGTCCCGGCGACCGCGACGGTGCCCGCCACCACGACATACGGCTCCGCCGCCCACTCCGAGGGCCGGAACCCGGCCCGGTAGCGCCCGATCGCGGCCGACAGCCGCTCCCGGTCCCGCAGGTCCCCGACGACCAGCGGCAGCCCGGCCGCCGCCGCGATGTCCGCGCCCCCGCCCGTCGCCAGCACGAAGGGCGGCACCCGCAGCCCCTCCGCCGGCCGGGCCCGCACCCCCGGGTGGGCCGCCCGGTCGCCGGTGAACCAGCCGAGCAGTTCGTCGAGCAGCCCGGCGAAGTCCGCCGCGTCGTCCTTGCCGTGGCCCAGCGCCTTGCGCACCCCGTCGGTGAACCCCACCGAGCGGCCCAGGCCCATGTCGATCCGCCCCGGGAACAGCGACTCCAGCACCCCGAACTGCTCGGCCACCACCATCGGCCGGTGGTTCGGCAGCATCACACCGCCGGTGCCCACCCGGATCCGGTCTGTCGCCCCCGCCACGGCCGCCGCCAGCACCGTCGGCGCCGAACCCGCCACCCCGGGCACCCCGTGGTGCTCCGCCACCCAGAAGCGGTGGAAGCCCAGTGCCTCCGCCTCCCGCGCCAGCCGCACGGTGTCCCGCAACGCCTCGGCGGCGCTCCCGCCCTCCCGGACCCGGGACCTGTCCAGTACCGAGAACCGCACCGCGCCGCCCGTTCCGCTCACTCCGCTCAGCCCACTCACCCCCCGTACAACAGCCGGGCCCGCGCGGCATTCCCCGCCCGCCCGGCGCGCACGGACCGCCGGGATCCGGCCGGCCCCACCGCCCCGGGCCGCCCGAGTCGCGGGTCCACCCGGCCCGGTGCAGGGTGGAGGGGACCGGAGCGAAGGAGAGGGCGGCATGGCAGATCACGTGTACCGCGTCACCGAGATCGTCGGTTCCTCCGGGGACGGCGTCGACCACGCCGTCCGGAACGGCATCGACCGGGCCTGTGAGACCCTCCGCCAGGTGGACTGGTTCGAGGTCACCGAGATCCGCGGCCATGTCGAGGGCGGCCGGATCGCCCACTACCAGGTGGGCATGAAGGTCGGCTTCCGGCTGGACGAACCGAGCTAGCGGCCGCCGCGAGCCGAGCGCCCGCCCGCCTCCCGCCGGCGGCCGGACGCCACAGGGATGTCCGGGAGTTCCCGTCCCCTCGCGGCCGGGCTCTCATGACGCTTGTCCATGGTCATGACCCCGCACTACCGTGCCTTCGTGGATCTCTTCTCACACACGTGGGCGGCGCTGCGCGCGGCGGTCGCCGGACTCCGCGACGAGGACTTCGAGCGGCCGTCGGGCTGCGCCGGCTGGCTGGTACGGGACCTGGTGTGCCATCTGGTCATCGACGCGCAGGACGTCCTGATCACCCTGGCGACCCCCACCGAGGCGGAGCCCACCGTCGACGCGGTGACCTACTGGGACGTCGGGGACCGGCCGCCGGCGGGTGAGGACTCGCTCGACGCGCTGACCGTCCGGCTGGCCGCCGCGTACCAGGACCCGGGGCTGCTCACGTTCCATCTGGACGACGTCGGTTCGGCGGCCGGCCGGGCCGCCGGACTCGCCGCCCCGGACACCCGGGTGAGCACCCGGGACCAGGTCCTCACCGTGGCGGACTATCTCTCCGCGTACGTCATGGAGTGGACGCTGCACCACCTCGATCTGATCGCCCACCTCCCGGACGCACCGGAACCGCCCGCCGAGGGCCTGGCCGGGGCCCGCGCCGCGCTGGAGCGGATCGCCGGCACCCCGTTCCCCGTGTCGTTCACCGACAAGGACGCTCTGCTGGTCGGCACCGGCCGCCGGGCACCCACCGACGTGGAGCGGGCCGCCCTCGGCCCGCCGGCGGCCCGGCTGCCGTTCGTCCTCGGCTGATACGCGTCAGGAGGCGGCGGACCCGGTGGACCGTGGCCCGGGTCGGCCCGGGCCACGGTGAGGGCGGCCGTCAGGGACGGACGTAGGGCCGGGTCATGATCTCCATGTTGTGGCCGTCCGGGTCCTCGAAGTACGCGCCCCGCCCGCCGAAGAGACGGTTGACCGCCCCCGGCTCGGTGTGACGGGGATCGGCGTAGTAGGTCACACCGAATGCCTCCAGCCGGCCGATCATCGCGTCGAACCGCTCCTCGGGGACGAGGAACGCGTAGTGCTGGGACTGGATCGGGGCGTCCCGGAGTTCGTAGTAGTCGAGGGTGACCCCGTTGCCCAGATCGATGGGGAGGAACGGACCGAAGGGGGCGCCGACGGCCAGCCCCAGCACACCGGCGAGGAACTCCGCCGACCGCCGGCGGTCGCGGGCGTAGACGGCGGTGTGGTTCAACTGGACGGTCGCGGTGGCCGCTTGTTCGGAAGCGGGGTGAGGGTGCGGCGGTGTGGAAGGCATGGCTGAGCTGTTCTCCGAATCGACAGATCGAGGGAGCTCCGGGCGCGGAAGCGGTCCGGTCCGGGACCCCGGGAAACCGGGCGCCGCACACGGCGAAACCGGTCGAGGAAGGCGAGAAGGAGAACAGCGAGGCGGGGCTCTGGCCCGCCCCGGGCTCACGCCGAGGCCGGGTGCCCCACTCGTGTATGGCCCATGGCCGACCCGGCAGTCACACCGTGGAGACTAGTGTCCCCGGGTGCCTGCCGCAAATGCGTTCGGCGTTCGGTGGGTTGGGGCGGGGCCGGGCCCGGGGGCGGGAGCCCCGGCGCGGCGTCCGGGCGGAGGGCCCGGTGCCGTCGCCCACCGGCCCCTTCCCGGGCGGGACGGGGCGGGTGACCGTACGGCACGGCCACCCGCCCGGCCTCCCCGGGGCGGGGTCAGACCGCCGTCGCCAGGGAGAGCGCGAAGCGGCCCGCCTCGTCCGTCCACCAGTGGGCCAACTCCAGCCCCGCCGCGTCCAGTTCCGCGCGGACGCCGTCCCGCCGGAACTTCGCCGACACCTCGGTGCGCAGCTCCTCGCCGGCCTCGAACGGCACCGCGAGATCCAGCTCCGGGAACTTCACGGTCAGGGCGTGCCGGGCGCGCAGCCGCATCTCGATCCACTCCCGCTCCGGGTCCCAGACCGCCACATGGTCGAAGTCGTCCGGGTCGGCGTCCGCGCCCAGTTCGCGGCGGAGCACCGACAGCACGTTCTTGTTGAACGCGGCCGTCACCCCGCTCGCATCGTCGTACGCGGCGACCAACGTGGCCTCGTCCTTCACGAGGTCGGTGCCGAGCAGCAGCGCGTCACCGGGCGCCAGCAGGGTCCGCACCGAGCGCAGGAAGAGCTCCCGCTCGGCCGGGAGCAGATTGCCGATGGTGCCGCCGAGGAACGCCACCAGCCGGGGGCCCGGGGTGCCGGGCAGCGCCAGCCCCCGGGTGAAGTCGGCCACCAGGGCGTGCACTTCCAGCTCCGGATGGGCGGCGGTCAGCGTCCCGGCCGCCCCGCTCAGCGCGCTCTCGCTCACATCGACCGGCACATAGCTCCGCAGCCCCGGCAGCAGCGCCTCGATCAGATGACGGGTCTTCTCGGAGGAGCCGGAGCCCAGCTCCACCAGGGTGCGGGCCCCGGTGGCCGCCGCTATCTCCGGCGCCCGGGCGATCAGGATCTCTCGCTCCGCCCGGGTCGGGTAGTACTCGGGCAGCCGGGTGATCTCCTCGAAGAGTTCGCTGCCCCGGGCGTCGTAGAACCACTTCGGCGGCAGCTCCTTGGGTGTGCGGGTGAGCCCGCTGCGCACATCGGCGCGCAGATCGGCACCGGTGGTGTCCTCGGGCAGGGTACGGGTCAGCAGGAACGGGCTCACGCGGATGGCTCCTTGAGGGGGGTGAGGAGGACGTCGGTGGCGGTGGCGGTCAGTACCGTGCGGTCCGGTACCTCGCACCAGTGGGGATCGTCGTCGTACGGCTCCGATGCCACCACCGTGCCCGCGCCCGGCAGGGAGCGGTACCAGAGGGTGTCGCCCCAGGTGTTGGCGGTGATGGTCGTGCCATCGGTGAGCAGCAGATTGAGCCGGGAGCCCGGCGCCGCCCCGGCCGCCTCCCGCACGGTCTCCGCGACCGCCCGGGCCGGCTCCTCGGCCCGCCGCAGCCGGTGCAGCAGCACCGCCCACACCAGCGCCGAGTCATTGCGTGCCTCCAGCGACAGCAGCTCCCCGGCGGGCAGTTCCCCGGCGAACCCGGCGAGCGAACCGGGCCAGCCGGCCACCGCCCCGTTGTGGCTGAACAGCCAGGGGCCGGCGGCGAACGGAGCGGCGGCCGCCTCGGCGTCGGCACCCGCCAGGGTGGCGTCCCGGACCGCGCCGAGCAGCGCCCCGGCGCGCACCACCCGGGCCAGGTCCGCGAAGGACCGGTCGGCCCAGATCGGCCCGGCGCGCCGGTAACGGGCCGGCACCGGGTCCGGCGGGGCGTACCAGCCGACCCCGAAACCGTCCGCGTTGACCGTGCCGTACCGCTGCCGGCGCGGCGCCCAGGACTGCCGGTACAGCCCGTGCTCCGGTTCCACCAGCACCGCTCCGAGCGTCACCGGCGGCCCCACATAGGCGAGATGACGGCACATCAGGCGGCCACCGGACCCGGACCAGTGGTGGCGTCCCGCGCGGTGCGGAACCCGGCGAAGATCTGCCGCCGCACCGGCAGGTCCCAGTTGCGGAAGGTGCCCCGGCAGGCCACCGGGTCGACGGCGAACGAACCGCCGCGCAGCACCTTGTGGCCCGGGCCGAAGAAGACCTCCGAGTACTCCTTGTACGGGAAGGCGGTGAAGCCCGGGTAGGGCAGGAAGTCGCTCGCCGTCCACTCCCAGACGTCCCCGATCAGCTGGCGCACCCCGAGCGGCGAACTCCCCGCCGGATAGCTGCCCGCCGCCGCCGGGCGCAGATGGCGCTGGCCCAGGTTGGCGTGCTCCTCGGCCGGGTCCTCGTCGCCCCAGGGGTAGCGCAGCGAGCGGCCGGTGGCCGGGTCGTACCGCGCGGCCTTCTCCCACTCCTCCTCGGTGGGCAGCCGGCGGCCCGCCCACCGGGCGTAGGCGTCCGCCTCGTACCAGCTCACATGGAGCACCGGCTCGTCCGCCGGCACCGGCTCCACCACCCCGAACCGGCGGCGCAGCCACTGCCCGCCCTCCCGGAACCAGAACAGCGGGGCGCCGATGGAGTGGCGGCGTATCTGCTCCCACCCCTCCGGAGCCCACCAGCGCTCCTCGCCGTACCCGTTCTCCGCGATGAACCGCTGGTAGTCGCCGTTGGTGACCGGCACGGTGTCGAGGTGGAAGCCGGGCACCACCCGGGTGTGCGCCGGGCGTTCGTTGTCCAGCGCCCAGGGCTCGTCGGAGGTCCCCATGGTGAACGGCCCGCCCGGCACGTACACCTCGGCGGGCAGCCCGGTGGTGTCACCGGACGGCGGGGCCGGGGCGTGCAGCGCGGCCGGACCCCTGCGCAGTTGATGGGTGATGAGCATGGTCTCGTCGTGCTGCTGCTCGTGCTGGGCGACCATGCCGAAGGCGAAGGCCGCGTCCACCAGCGGCCGGCCCTCCAGCGCCGTCCGGTCCAGCACGTCCAGCACCCGTCCGCGTACGTCGGAGGCGTAGAGCCGGGCCTCGGCCGGGGCCAGCAGCGGCAGCGTCGGCCGGCTGGCCCGGGGGTGCTCGAAGGCGTCGTAGATCGAGTCGATCTCCGGGCGCAGCCCCGGATGACCGGCGACCGCCCGGAGCAGCCACTGCTCCTCCTGGTTGGAGATGTGCGCCAGGTCCCAGACGAGCGGGGACATCAGCGGGGAGTGCTGCGCGGTCAGATCGCCGTCGTCCACGCAGGAGGTGAGCAGTGCGGTGCGCGCCCGGGCGGTGGTGAGCGCGTCGAGCGCGCGCCGCCGGAGCGCTTCGGGGTCGGTCATGCGGGGGCGTCCTTCCCGGAGACAACGGTCCTTCCGGGGGCGGAACCCCTCCCGGAGGCGGCATGCCCGGTGCCGGGACGCGCCCCGGCCGTGGGCGGGAGCAACTCGTCGGCGGGACATCGGCCCCGCAGGACGAAGCGCTCTTCGAAGGCGGCCACGGCGTCCTGGACGGCCGTGGGGGCACCGCCCCGGGCCAGCGCGGCGCGCGCCAGGCCGAAGCAGGAGACGGCCGCCTCACGGAGCGCGGGCACGGCCAGCCCGTCCCGCGCGGCGGCGGTCCAGAGCCGGTCGCGCGGCGGCGGCTGGGGGCCCGGCGGTCCGAACCCCTCGGTGAGGGACTCCGCCAGCCGGTACGCCGCCTCCGCCGCCTCCGGGTCGTCGAAGAGCGCGGAGACCACGGCCAGCGGCACCAGCCAGCCGTCCTCGCCGGGCTGGGCGTCCAGCATCCGCAGCTCCAGGTGACCGCGCGGCCGGACCGGCGGGAACAGGGTGCTGATGTGGTAGTCCAGATCCGCCCGGGTGGCGGGCCGGGGCCGGCCGTGGCGCAGCCAGTCGCGGAAGGTCAGGCCGTCCGGGACCAGCCAGGGACCGTCCGGCCGCCGGACGCACATCACCGGCGCGTCCAGCACATGGTCGGCCCAGGCCCCGCGCGGCTCCCGGTCCAGCCGCGGGGCCAGGCTCCGCACCGGGTCCAGCTCCGCCCAGAGCGACTGCCGTGCCGAGCGGTGCGTGGCGGGCCGGCCCTGGAGCACCGGCGAGGCCGCGAAGACGGCCACCAGCACCGGGCCCAGCAGATGCGCCAGCCGCCACCGGCGCTCCAGGCCGAGCGGCCCCGGCTCCTCGTACCCGGCGTCCAGGCAGACCTGCACCGAGGCCGAGTCGCGCATCATGGCCCGGCCGGCCGGGCCCGTCCGGTCGAGCCAGGTCTCCATGGCGTCGTAGCGCGGCTCCCGCAGCAACCGCTCGCGCGGCCCCTGCCAGGGGTCCGTGCCGCCGCCGGTGAGGACGAGCCCATCCGCGCGCAGGGCGTCCCGCACCACGTCCAGGTCGGCCGCGGTGACGGCGACGCATTCGGCGAGGGAGGAAGCGGGCGGCGAGCTGAGCTCCAGCTGCCCGCCCGGCTCGAAGGTCAGGGCCGATTTCAGCGGCAGCGACCCGAGCCCGGCGAAGACGGTGCGCAGCCGGTCGACGGGGACCGGCAGACGGGGGGCGTGTGCGTCGTGGACGAACCACTCCAGTTCGACGCCGACGGTTCCGGGCGGACCCGTCTTGAAACAGATACAGCGGAGGAGGTCCTCCGCCTGGTGCTCGGAGAGCGGATCGCCGCTGTCCGGGCCGTCGCTGAGTGACATGGTGAATCCTCCGGTGGAAGAGTGTCGCCCTCTCACCTAAGCCACCACCGCCCCTTCGCACAAGAGCGCGTGCGCCGGACGGTCGCCGCCGGAACATCTGTGGTCGCGGCCGCGATTGATCATGGATGTTCGGGGTATGAGCGCCCGTTCTCGGGTCAATTGCCAGGAGCACCGGCGAACTTGTCGAACGGGGCCGGTACGCGCTCCCGGCGACGCCGTCCGAGCCTCCCCCGGAGCGCTCCCGGCGCCGTCGAAGCCCCCGCCGGCCCCCGGACCGCCGGCCGGTACGGCCCCGGCAGCCGCCCCCGGACGGACCTCGGACCGGCCCTGACCGGGGCTTTCACCGGCACCCGGCGGTATGTTCCCGAGGGGTCCCCGGGCCCGCCGCCGTCACCAGGACACCGGGCGGGGCACCGGACCGCCGTCACCGCGCGTGTCACCGCGGGGTCCGGCCGCCGGGCGGCCCGGTGGCTCACCGGGGCGGCGGGCGGACCGATGGCGGTGCTGACCTTCCGTCTCCGCCGGGTCCCCGCCGGTTGCCGGCTCCCCGGTGGTGTCCGGGCCCCGGGGAGGAGCCCGGCCGGGGGCCCCGCCCGGTCCCGGTCCCGGTGCCCCGGCCTTCTCCGCCCCGCTCCCGGTCCCGGTGTCCCCGCCTTTTCCGCCCACCACCGGGCGGGACGGGCCGCCGGGTCCACCGACCGGGTGATCCTCCCGCCCGGCGTACCGGGCGTCCGGGACGGTCCGTGCGGCCGGGTGGCGGCCCCCGGCCCGGGCCGCCGACTTTCCCGCCGTGTCGCCTTTCTCACGTCGCCCGCCCCGGCGCGGGCGGGTTGCGCCGCAGTGACCCGGGGGTTGCTCCGCGATGACCCGGGAGTTGCGGAGTCGACGACCGGACACCCGCCGCGCCGCCCGACCGGGCCGGAGGGGTGGGGGAGTCCGCCGTCGCCGCCGACTCCCGGCCCCGCCGCTCAGCGCCAGCCGTACCGTTCCGCCAGCCGGGTGACCACCCGGTCGAAGCGCGGCCGGTCCAGGGCGCACGCCTCCCGGCGCATGCCCTCCTCGTGGACCCGCAGCACCCGGTCCAGGTCCGCCCAGGATTCGCGCCCGGCGTCGTCCCAGGGACCGGAGCCGACCGCCACCCACTCCCGGTCCCCGTCGTGCGGGCGGCTGGACAGCTGTACGGCCAGCAGGGTGCCGGCCTCCTCCCGGGCCACCACCAGGACCGGGCGGTCCTTGCCGCGCCCGTCCTTCTCCTCGTACGGCACCCAGGTCCAGACGATCTCGCCCGGATCGGGCGCCCCGTCGCGGTCGGGCGCGTACGAGGTGCGGACCGGGCCCACCTCCCGGGGCTCGGCCTCGGTGGTCGCGGCGGGCCCGAACCGGCCGGGGCGGTCGGCGAAGCCGTCGAGATCGCCGTTGGCGCTGGTGATGCCGGCGGGGGCGGCGGAGCCGGCGGGCCCCCGGGGCTCCGAGGACTCTGAGAACGCTGAGAATTCCGTCATCCCACCCACCGTAGGAGGCGGGCCGCCGCCGGCGCGAATCCGCCCCGGGCGCGGTCGCGGGGCGGTTGTCAGTGGCCGCTGCCATTCTGGGACTGCGGGCAGATCCGGCCGTCCGGCCGGGGAGACGCGAGCGCCCGCGGAGGTCACCATGCTGACGACGCATTACGTCCCGGGGACACCCAACTGGCTCGACCTGGGCGCTCCCGATGTCGACGCGGCCGCCGACTTCTACCGGTCCGTGTTCGGCTGGACCTTCCACCGGGCGGGCCCGGAGGAGTCCGGTGAGTACGGCTTCTTCCGGCTGGGCGACCGGACCGTGGCCGCCGCCGGGCCGCTCACCGGGGAAGCCGTCCGCTCCGCCTGGACGCCGTACTTCGCCACGGCCGACGCCGAGGCCACCGCCGCCGCGGTCGAGCGCGCGGGCGGCTCGGTCCGGGTCGCCCCGGACGACGTCGGCACGGCCGGCCGGCTGGCCGCCTTCACCGATCCGGCGGGCGCCGAGTTCGCCGTCTGGCAGCCGGGGGACATCGCCGGACTCGATGTGGTGATGGAGCCGGACACCCTCTGCTGGACCGAGCTGTACACCACGGACCGGGCCGCCGCGAAGGACTTCTACACCGCGGTCTTCTCCTGGAGCTACGACGACATGACGGCCGGCGACACGGTCTACAGCGTCGCCTCGTCGCCGGGCGGCGGCAAGGACGGCGACAGCGGCCAGAGCGGCATCCTGGAGCTGGCCGGGGAGCACCTGGCGGCGGGCTCCCGGCCCGAATGGCATCCCTACTTCGGGGTCACCGACTGCGACACCGCCTTCGCACGGGCCACCGGCCACGGCGCCACGGTCCTGATCCCGCCCATGGACGCGCCCGGCGTCGGGCGCGTCGCCATGGTGGCGGACCCGGCGGGCGCGCCCTTCGCGCTGATCAAGGGAGATCCGGAGACGACCTGACGGCCGCCGCGGGGGGAGCCGGCGCCGGGGCGGTACCGGACCCCGGCGGCCCTCGCGCACCCGCCCGCCGCCGGGAGGTCCGTACCGGTACGGCGCACGCACATTCCGAACACCACGGACACTCCGGACCCGGGCGACGGCGAGAACCGGCCACTCGCCGTCACCGGACCCCCGGCGGTTCTGCGAGGATGCCGGGCGCGATGAGCCAGTTACCCCAGCAGCCCGCAGAGCCCCCGGTCCCGACCAGCGCCGATGTCGCGCGCCTGGCCGGCGTGTCCCGGGCGACCGTCTCGTACGTGCTCAATGACACCGCCGCCGTCCGGATCAGCGACGCCACCCGCCGGCGGGTCCGGCAGGCCGCCGACGACCTGGGATACGTCCCGCACGCCGCCGCCCGCAGCCTGCGGGCCGGACACACCAGGACCGTGCTGCTGCCCACCGTCCACATCCCGGCCGGACCGCTCTACCGCCGGTTTCACGACGAGTTCCAGTGGACGCTGCGCGAGCTCGGCTACACGGTCGTGCAGTACGGCAGCGCCGGCATGGACGGGGACGAGGCGGCCCGCGCCTGGGCCGAGCTGCGCCCGGTGGCGGTGGTCTCACTGAGCGGGACGCTCACCGCGCGGGGCGTCGCCGTGCTCAAGCGCGCCGGGGCCAAGGCGGTGATCACGCTCGGCTCGCGGCCGGTCCCGGGCGCCCACACCGTGGTCATGGACCAGCGGGAGGTGGGCCGTCGTGCCGCCGCCCATCTGCTGGAGCGCGGCTACCGCCGGATCGGGGTGGTGCTGCCCGGCGAGCCGGGTCTCGATCTGCTCTCCGGCCCGCGGCTCGACGGCGTGCGCGAGACGGTGGCGGGCACCGGGACGCCGGTCGTGCCGCTGCCGCTGGACCCCTCCGAGGAGGCCGCCGCGCGCACCGCCGCCCGCTGCCGCCGGGAGCGGCTGGACGCCGTCTTCGCCTACAACGACGAGTACGCCATGCTGCTGATGCGGGCCCTCCAGGACGCGGGCACCGCCGTCCCGGGCGAGGTGGCGGTCATGGGCGCCGACGACCTGTTCCTCGGCCGGCTGCTGCGGCCCCGGCTCAGCACCGTCCGGATCGATATGGAGACCGGCCAGCGGCTGGCCGAGCTGGTCGACCGGGCGGTCCGCGAGCCGCGCTCCCTGCCGGAGCGGCAGGACCTGATGGCCGCCCGGACGGTCCCCCGGGACTCCACCTGAGCCCTCCGCGCCGCCCGCCGCCCACGGTCCCGGCCCCCGGGCCTCCGGAACCGGCCCCCGGGCCTCCGGAACCGGCCCCCGGGCCTCCGGAGCCGGCGCCGTACGCCCGCCGGGAACGCGCCGGCGGCCGGGGCCGTATCGCCGGAAGCCGTGCCGGGACCCGGGCCGTCGCACCCGGCGGAGGCACACCGGGAGTCGGGCACGGGGAGGCGTGCCTGACCCATGCCCTGCGGGCCGCTCGCCGTGCGCGCCGGAGCCGTACGCCCGCCGGGCACGCTCCCGGGGACCGGACCGGTCCCCGGGAGCGTGCGGAACCGGGGCCGGCCGGCCCGCCGCCGGAGGTGCGGCGGGGCCGGATCCTCCCTACCGTCGCCCCATGAGCACAGACAGCACCCACGGCGGACCGGGCGGCGAGCGGCCCCCGGCCGGAACCGGCCCCGGCCCGGCGGCCCGGCGCTTCGAGATCCTGGTGGTACCCGAGCACGCCGCCGGCCATGACGCGGCACACCTGGCGGAGGCCGCGATCCGCTCGGGTGTGGTGACCGCCACCGGGGCGACCGGGGCCTCCGGCTATCCGCGCTACGCCGGGGACGGGATGGAGGCGGACATCGACCCGGAGACCCGCACGGTGGAGGCGCTGCTGGTCGACGGCGCGGAGCTGGACTACGGGCTGTCCGCCCGGGTCTCGGGCCGTACGCCCCCGGGGTGATCACCCCCAGCGGCCGTCCGCGCGGCCCGCGAGCCGGACCGGGAACCGGACCTGGGGACGGCCCCGGGACGGACCCGCGGCCGTTGACAGGCCCGGGGCGGGGAACGGAGACTCGGCGCGGACCGGACGAACGTTCGTTCAGCGACGCGGGGTTCGCGGCTGTTCCCCCGCCGGCGCTCCGTTCGCCGGAGCCGGTCCACCGGAGCGGGCCGAGGCAGCTGGGAGAGAAGACCGATGACCATCCGCGACGTCTATGTGGTCGACGCCGTCCGCACCCCGGTCGGCAAGTTCGGCGGCGCCCTCTCCGGTGTGCGCCCCGACGACCTGGCCGCCCATGTGGTGCGCTCCCTGGTCGCCCGCACCCCCGCGCTGGATCCGGCCAGGATCGACGACGTCTACTTCGGGGACGCCAACGGCGCCGGGGAGGACAACCGGGACGTGGCCCGGATGGCGGTGCTGCTGGCGGGGCTGCCGGTCACCGTGCCGGGCGTCACCGTCAACCGGCTCTGCGGCTCCGGTCTGGAGGCCGTCGTCCAGGCCGCCCGGGCCGTCGCCCTCGGGGACGCCTCGGTGGTGCTGGCCGGCGGCGTCGAGTCGATGTCCCGCGCCCCCTGGGTGGTGCAGAAGCCGGAGCGCCCGTTCCCTGCGGCCCACCAGCAGCTCTGGTCCACCACACTCGGCTGGCGGATGACCAACCCGGCGATGCCCCCGGAGTGGACGGTCTCGCTCGGTGAGGGCGCCGAGCTGGTGGCGGACAAGCACGCCCTGACCCGGGAGCGGCAGGACGCCTTCGCCCTGGCCAGCCACCGCGGGGCCGCGGCCGCCTGGGCGGCGGGGGAGTACGACGCCGAGGTGGTCCCGTACCCCGGCACCGCGCTCGCCCGGGACGAGAGCGTCCGCGACACCACCTCGATGGAGGCGCTGGCGAAGCTGAAGCCGGCGTTCCGGGACGGCGGCACCGTCACGGCGGGCAACTCCTCGCCGCTCAGCGACGGGGCCGCCGCACTGCTCCTGGTGGACGAGGAGGGGCTGCGCGCCTGCGGCCGGGAGCCGCTCGCCCGGATCGGCGCCTCGGCGGTGACCGGGGTCGAGCCGCGGCTCTTCGGGCTCGGTCCGGTGGAGGCGGTCCAGCGGGCGCTGACCCGGGCCGGACGCGCCTTCGGCGACCTGGCGGTCTTCGAGCTCAACGAGGCGTTCGCCGCCCAGTCCCTGGGCTGCCTCGCGGAGTGGCCGGAGCTGGACCCGGCCGTGGTCAATCCGCGCGGCGGGGCCATCGCGATCGGCCACCCGCTGGGGGCCTCGGGCGCCCGGCTGGCCGGCGCGGTCGCCCATCAGCTCGCCGCCGCCGGCTCGGGCACCGGTCTGGCGGCGCTGTGCATCGGTGTGGGCCAGGGGCTGGCCCTCGTCCTCGAACGCTGAGCCGCAATCCCTGAGCTCCGGTCCCCGGGGCTCCTGGGTCCGGGGTTCCCGAGGGCCAGCTCGGGGGCTCCTGAGCTCCGGGGGGCCCGGGGCCGGGGATTTCCGGAGGCCCGGGGGCGTTCGTACGCCCCTGCCCCTGGAGGACCGGAGCCCCCTGGTACGGCCGGGGCACCCCGGGCCCCTGGAGGACCGGAGCCCCCCGGGACGGCGGGAGCACCCCGGTGTGACCGGAGCGCCCCGGCCGCCTCCGCCCGTGCGCGGTACGGCGGCGGGGCCGCTCGCTCAGCCCTGCGGGCCGGCCTCCTCGATCGACTTCCGGACCTCGTCCATGTCCAGCTGCCTGGCCTGCCCGATGACATCCTCCAGCGCGCTCTCGGGCAGGGCCCCCGGCTGCGCGAAGACCGCCACGTTCTCCCGCACGATCATCAGGGTGGGGATGGACTGGATGTCGAAGGCCGCGGCCAGCTCCGTCTGCGCCTCGGTGTCCACCTTGGCGAAGACCAGATCGGGATGCCGCTCGGACGCGCCCTCGAAGACGGGGGCGAACTGACGGCACGGCCCGCACCAGGAAGCCCAGAAGTCGATCAGCACGAAGTCGTTGTCGTTGACGATCTGGTCGAAGTTTTCCTTGGTGAGCTCTACCGTGCTCATGCTCTGTGTACCTCTTCCCGGTGGATGCACCGTCGGGGCGGGTGGCCGTACGTGATGAATGGCGCTCCGGGCACAACCGTGCGCGCGGGCAACGCTATTCCACCCCTGCCCATGTGGCCTGGGCGCACACGTACCAGCAGACTGTGCCCCATGAGCGAATCGAGCGCGGTGAGCGGGACGGCGGCAGAGGGCTCCGGACGGCACGGCGGCGGGGACGCCCTCGTCTTCGACGTCGTGGTGGTGGGCGCGGGACCGGTCGGTGAGAACGTGGCGGACCGGGCGGCGGCCGCGGGGCTGAGCGTGGCGGTGGTGGAGAGCGAACTGGTCGGCGGCGAATGCTCCTACTGGGCGTGCATGCCCAGCAAGGCGCTGCTGCGGCCGGTCATCGCCCGCGCCGACGCGGGCAGGCTGCCGGGGCTCGCCGGGGCGGTGCGGGAACCACTGGACACGGACGCGGTGCTGGCCCGGCGGGACGAGTTCGCCTCGCACTGGAAGGACGACGGCCAGCTCGGCTGGCTCGACTCGATCGGGGTCTCCCTGTACCGGGGCCACGGGCGGCTGGACGGCGAGCGGCGGGTGACGGTCGAGGGCCCGGACGGCGGGCGCACCGCGCTGACCGCCCGGCACGCGGTCGCGGTGTGCACCGGCAGCCGGGCCGTGGTCCCCGGGCTGCCGGGCATCGAGGACGCCCGGCCCTGGACCAGCCGCGAGGCGACCAGCGCCAAGGCAGCCCCGGGCCGGCTGGCCGTGGTCGGCGGGGGCGTGGTCGGGGTCGAGATGGCCACCGCCTGGGCGGCCCTCGGCTCCCGGGTCACCCTGCTGGTCCGGGGCGACGGACTGCTGCCCCGGATGGAGCCGTTCGCCGGGGAACTGGTGGCCGAGGCACTGGCCGGGGCGGGCGCCGAGGTCCGTACCGGCGCCTCGGTCGCCGCCGTGGAGCGCTCCCGCCCCGACGGACCGGTCACCGTGGTGCTGGAGGGCGGCGAGCGGTTGGAGGCCGACGAGATCCTCTTCGCCACCGGCCGGGCGCCGCGCACCGGCGACCTGGGCCTGGAGACGGTCGGGCTGGAGCCCGGCAGCTGGCTCTCCGTGGACGACAGCTGCCGGGTGCGGGACAGCGAGTGGCTCTATGCCGTCGGGGACGTCAACCACCGGGCGCTCCTCACCCACCAGGGCAAGTACCAGGCCCGGATCGCCGGGGCCGCCATCGCCGCCCGGGCCGCCGGTGACACCCCGGACACCCGGGCCTGGGGCGCCCACGCCGCCACCGCCGACCACGCGGCCGTGCCGCAGGTCGTCTTCACCGACCCCGAGGTGGCGGCGGTGGGGCTGAGCCTCGCGGAGGCCGAGCGCGCCGGGCACCGGGTCCGGGCGGTCGACTACGACCTGTCCTCGGTGGCGGGCGCGAGCCTGTACGCCGACGGCTACCGGGGCCGGGCGCGCATGGTGGTCGATCTGGAGCGCGAGATCCTGCTGGGCGTCACCCTGGCGGGCCCGGGCGTCGGGGAGCTGATCCACGCGGCGACCGTCGCCGTGGTGGGCGAGGTCCCGATCTCCCGGCTCTGGCACGCGGTCCCCTCCTACCCGACCATCAGCGAGGTCTGGCTGCGGCTGCTGGAGACCTACCGGGGCTGAGCCGGCCCCGTGGACCGGGCCCGGGTCCCTCCGGCAGGGCCGTCCGGTACGGCTCCGGGCTCCGCGGTACGGGACCGGAGCGCCGGACGCCGCTGGTCGGCAACCGGCTGGCGGACCGGCGGGACCCGGCCCCGCCGGCTGCCGGGGGCGTACCCGGTACGGCGCCGGGGGCGTACCCGGTGGGGCTCCGGGGGCGGCCGGGTCCCGTCGGCGGCCCGCGCCCCTCGGCTCGGTGGCCCGCGCCCCTCGGCCCGGCGGCCCGCGCCGCCGGGCCCGGCCCGGGCGCGCCGCCGGGCCCGCGCGTGCCGGGCACGGGCGGTGTCCGGGTTCCGGCACCCTGGCCGGAAAGAGCGGTAACCGGCGGCGCCGCACCGGGTTACCGTATGCGCGCCTTCCGGGTGAAGATCGACGACCGCCGCCGAGCACCGATGACCACCGACGAGCACTGTCGAGCACCGACGACCACCGCCGAGCCCGGTACGACCTGCGCGACCGAGGACGCGGCCCCGTCCGTGCCGTTCCGCCGGAGCGGGGACGGGGGCGGGACTCGTGGGGCCGGGCGGGCCGGACCGGGCGCCCCGGCTCGCCCGGCCCCTCCGGCGAGGGCGGTCCGGGGCGGGCGCGCGGCCGTTCCGTCACCGCCGACCGAAGGGGAGCCCGTGCCCGACATGCCCCAGCTGTGGATCCGTCACGAGACCCGGCCGACCGAGCGGCGCGCGCCGGTCGTCCCCCGGGACGCCGCCGTCCTCACCGGGCTCGGCGTCCGGATCACCGTGGAGGAGTCGCCCCGGCGCGTCTTCTCCGCCGAGGAGTACGCGGCCGCCGGCTGCGCCCTCGCGCCCGCCGGCTCCTGGCCCGGCGCCCCGGGGGACGCGTACGTCCTCGGGCTCAAGGAACTGCCCGGCCGGCCGGAGCGGCTGCGCCACCGGCACATCTTCTTCGGCCACGCCTACAAGGGGCAGCCCGGCGCCGGGGAACTGCTGGACCGCTTCACGGCGGGCGGGGGCACCCTGCTCGACCTGGAGTACCTCACCGACGCCCAGGGGGCCCGGCGTGTCGCCTTCGGTTACTGGGCCGGTTATGCGGGGGCGGCCCTGGCCCTGCTGACGGCCCGCGGCCGGCTCACCGCGCCGCTGCGGCCCCTCGACCGGGCCTCGCTCGACGCGGAGCTGCGCGGCTCCCGGGAGGCGGCGGCCCCGGCGGCCGGGCCCCTCTCGGCCGTGGTGATCGGGGCGCTCGGGCGCAGCGGGCGGGGTGCCTGCGACGCCCTCCGGGCCGGTGGCGTCGAGCCGACGCGCTGGGACCTGGCGGAGACCCGGGAGCTGGACCGGGAGGCGCTGCTGAGCCACGACATCCTGGTCAGCACGGTGCTGGTCACCCGGCCCGTTCCGCCCTTTCTGACCACCGCCGGACTCGGCGTCCCGGGCCGGCTGTCGGTCGTTGCCGACATCACCTGCGACATCGGTTCCGGGCTGAGCGTGCTGCCGTTCAACGACCGGCTGACGGACTGGCGGAACCCGGTCCGCCGGGTTCCGGCCGCCGGCCGGGAGGTCCGGGTGATCGCCATCGACAACCTGCCCTCGCTGTTGCCCGCCGAGGCGAGCACGGACTTCTCGGCGGATCTGGCCCGGCTGCTGCCCGCTCTGGACACCGGCCCGGACGACCCCGTCGGGCCGGACTCCGGCCCGGCGGCCGGCCGGGGCAGCGACGGCGGTGACTGGGCGCGCTGCCGTGCCGCGTTCACCGCCGCGACCGAGGCGCGTGCCGCCGCACACCACTCCGGGAGGACCGATGTCTGACCCCGCTCCGGCGGCCACCGCCGGTTCCGCCCCCGCCGACCGCACCGTGCACTGGATCGGCACCGGTCTGTCCGTCGGCCCGACCGCGCTGCGCACGCTCTGCGAGCAGCCGGAGCGGCTGGTGCTCTGGGGACGCCGCCGGGAGCGCGCCACGGAGACCCTGCGGCGGTTCGGACTGGAGGGGCGGGCCGTGGCGGCCGGACTCGACCGGGACGAGCCGGCCGCCGCCCTGCGACCGGGCGACGTGCTGGTGTCCATGCTGCCCGCGAGCGAGCACCCGGGGCTGCTGCGGACCGCGATCGACCGGGGCGCCCACTTCGCCTGCGCGAGCTACGCCTCGGACGAGGTCGCCGCGCTGGCACCGGCCGCCGCCCGGGCGGGGACCGTGGTGCTCACCGACACCGGCCTGGACCCCGGTCTCGACCATCTGATGGCGCACCGGCTGGTGGCCGACGCCCGGCGGGCGGTCGGGGACACCGCCGAGGACGTGCGTTTCACCTCGTACTGCGGCGGCCTCCCGGCCGAGGTCAATGAGTTCCGCTACCGCTTCAGCTGGGCGCCGTACGGAGTGCTGGCCGCCCTGGGCACGCCCGCCCGGTTCGTGGCGGACGGGGCGGAGCGCCGCGCTCCCCGCCCTTGGGAGGCCACCCGGACCCTGCGGAGGGCCGGCGAGGCCTTCGAGGCGTACCCCAACCGCGACAGCCTGCCCTTCGTCGGGGAGTACGGGTTTCCGGAAGGATGGCGGCTCGCGGAGTTCGTGCGCGGCACCCTGCGCAACACCGGCTGGCGGGCGGCCTGGGCGCCGGTGTTCGAGGCGGTCGCGTCCGGTGACCCGGCGCGCCTCCGGGACCTCGCCGGCGAACTGGCCCGGCGCTACCCGGCCACGGCGGAGGACCGGGACCGGGTCGTCCTCGCGGTCACCCTGGCCCTGCGCGCCCCGGGCGGCGGAGGCTGGCGGGGCGAGTACCTGCTCGACCTGACCGGCGGTGCCGAGGAGAGCGCCATGGCCCTCTGTGTCTCGCTGCCGCTGGCCCACGGTGTCGTCCGCGTCCTGCGCGGCGCCCTCCCGGCGGGGCTGCACCGCGCGGTGGCCGGGACCGAGGCCGACGACTGGATGGCCTTCTTCGGCCGGCACGGCATCCACGCCACCTACCGGCAGGACGACCTGCCCTGACGGCCGGTCCGGTCCGACGCCCGGCCTGTCCTGACGCTCGCCCCCGGCCCGGCGGCCACCCCTACCGGGGGTCACCGGCGGACTTTGAGACGTGCTCCGCGCACTTCACGCCAGTAGAGCGGTCCTGGTGTGGGGCGCCGTTGAGGCGGGGCAGGGGAAAAGCTACGTTCGATCACCTGATCATCGGGATTCGACTCCGCGCGGCATCCGCGGCCTTTTTCCGGTGTGCCCGCGTGTCCGTGTAACTGTGTGTCCGTGTGTCCGTGGGTCCGTGCGCTGTGCCCAGCTGTGTCCATGCGTCGTCTCTCGGCTTTTCGGCGGAAGGGAACTTCATGTCGGGTCCGGAAAAAGCGAAGCCCGTCAATCTGCTGATCGGGAACAACCGGCCGGACCAGCCGTACACGGAGCGCCTGGTCAACCGCGATCCCGACAACCTCGACACCCAGGTCCCGAGCGGCGGAGTGGAGCTGGCCCGGCATCATGTCGTCCCTTTCAGTCTGTTGGCCCAGTTCTGGGACAAGGTCGTCGCGGAGGAATGGAACGAACCGAGCCGGTACCGGATCAAGGAGGGGCTTCAGGAACTCGTCCGGAGCCTCGCCGGAATGGCGCCGCGCGAAGGGATGCGCCCGCCCTCCGAACAGTTCAAGGAATTCGCCGAAGCGTTCGCCGGCAATGAATTCACCGAGGACCCCGGGGCTCGCCCGCCGGACGGCAAGGACGAGGCCCTCTCCTTTTACGCATGGGTGGCGGGAAACCTCTTCGTCGGGCCCTCCGGTGCCTTCCGGTCCGACGATCCGCATGACGCATTCGAATCGGGCTGCGCCCCGGTCATCGGCGCCGAACCATTCCGGACGCGCAGCAAGGCTTTCGAGAGCCTGAACCGCTATCTGAAGGGCGGGACGGGCAGCAGGGCCCTGCACGGCGAGGGCCGGGAGTTCGTGAAGAGGTACCGCGACATCGTGCTGCGGACACAGGAGGGTCCCTGGCGGCTCCGCGCGGCGGACTGGGAGAAGGACGCGCGCCGCACCCGCTACCGCATCAGGGGCTCGACCGCCCCGGAGGTGACGTCCGGCAGCCCGGCGCGGACCACGGAGGACTGGGCCGCATCACCCTCCGGCGCTCCCCGGGACGGCGACGGGCCCACACCGGACGGGGGCCCGGTGACCATCGGCGGAACCACGATCGAGTTCACGCTCTGGTACGACCAGGACGGCTACCGGCGCCTGGTCGGCAGCACCCGGGCGGTGGACATCGGTGCCCTCGCGGACTGGGTCGTCGCACAGTGGGGCCCGGGGGCCGAGCCACCGGCGGCGCTCCGCGACCTGACCGTGGACAACCTCACCCTGGAGGTGGCCGAGGGGCCGGCCGGCGCCGCCGACTGGGAGTTCACCGTCGCCACGACCGGCCGCTTCGACTCCTTCGCGGTGGACCTGCTGATCTCGCTGCGGCGGCGGACCGGCGGCGCGTCCGGCCCGCAGGGCCCGGGCGACGGCGAGATCACCCTCACCGCACAGGCCGGTCTGGTCCTCGACCCCGACGAGGACCGGCGGCTCTGGTTCAGCGGCGGGATCGCCGGGGGTACCGGGAGCGGCACCGGCTGGTGGCGGCTGACCGGCGAATGGCGGGCAGGGGAGGAGGACACGGGCCTGACGCTCACGGACCTCGGGGCGGCGCTCGGCTGGTCCGGAGCGGGGGAGATCGAGCAGGCGCTGCCGCCGGCACTCCGGCCGGAGGTGCGGGAGCTGACCCTGCTGTACGACTCCCGCACCGGCCCCGTGCTGGGGGTGGAACTGGCGCGGTCCTCGGTGGTCCTGGCGCCGGTCCGGCTGCCCGGCCGGGGCACGGCCTGGTGCGCCCGGTTCACGTACCGGGTGGACGCCGGCCTCGGCGACCTCCCGCTGCTGGCCGGTCAGGTGCCGCGCGAGGCCGACCTGCGGGTGACCGGGGTGGCGGTGACCCACGCGTCGGCGGCACTGACCCCCGGGCAACTGGCACAGCTCGACGCGGTCCTCACGGACGCCGGTCTGCCGCCCATCGGCCCGCCCGCCGGACCGGACGGCGGAGGTCTGCCGGCCGGCACCCTGCTCGCCGTCGGCCACACCCTGCCGGGACAGCCGGAACACACCCTCTCCGTCCCCCTGGGCACCGCCTCCGGGACCCCCGGCGCCCCCGGCCGGGAAACCCCGGAGACCGGCCTCCCTCCCGCCCGGGCGGTCACCGGCCCGGTCGCCCCCGCCGCCCCCGCCGCCCCCGTCGGCCCGGCCGCACCGGGCGCCGTCGTCCGGCCGGGGCGCGACGCCGTCCGGACGGAACCGTCCGGCCCGGACGCCCCCGACCGGGCAGACGTCGGCCGGGAGTGCGGGCCGCTGTCGGTGTACCGGATCGCGCTCTCCTACGCGGACCACCACCTCTGGCTGGCGGTCGACGGCTCCCTCGGGGCCGCCGGGCTCACCCTGTCGGTGACGGGCCTCGCGCTCGGGTTCGACCTCGGCGCCGCCACCCCGGAGCTCCGCACCCGGCTGGACGGGATCGGCGTGGAGTTCGACCGCCCGCCGCTGACCGTCGCCGGGACCCTCGCCCGGCGCGACCGGCCCGGCTACGCCCTGGTGGTCGAGGGCGGTCTCACGGTGGCCACCCCCTCCTTCGGCGTCCTCGCGGTCGGCGCCTACCAGCGCCCGGAGGACGACCGCACGGGACCGTCGCTGTTCGTCTTCGGCCGTGCCACCGCGGCCTTCGGCGGCCCGCCGCCCTTCCGGGTGACCGGGGCGGCCCTGGGCTTCGGCTACAACAGCGCCGTACGGGTGCCCGAACAGGACGAGGTCGGCACCTTCCCGCTGGTCGCCGGGCTCGACGGGGACGACCCCGACGGCTCGGCCGACCCGCTGGCGGAGCTCACCACGCTCACCGGCGGCGACCACCCCTGGGTGACTCCCGCCGAGGGCGGCCTCTGGCTGGCCGGCGGGCTCGACTTCACCTCCTTCGAGTTCCTGCGCGGCCGGGTGCTGCTCCTGCTGGAGGCCGGGCCCGAGCTGACCGTGGCCCTGATCGGCCGCGCCGCCGCCGACTTCCCGAAGAACGGGCGCACCCGCTACGCCCGGATCGGCGTCGACCTGCGGGTGGTCTTCCGGGCGGCCCGGGGCGAACTGACCGCCACCGCCCAGCTCGCCGACTCCTATGTCATCGACCCCGCCTGCGTCCTCACCGGCGGCGCCGCCTTCTCCTCCTGGTTCGACCCCAGCCCGTACGCGGGCGACTTCGTGCTGACGGTGGGCGGCTACCACCCGCACTACAACCCGCCCGACCACTACCCCGCCGTCCCCCGGCTGGGCTTCCGCTGGTCGGTCGGCTCCGGCGTCTCGGTCACCGGCACCTCCTACTTCGCCCTCACCCCGAACGCCGTCATGGCGGGCGGCTCGCTCGACGTCCGGTACGCCTCGGGACCCGTCGAAGCCTGGCTGACCGCGCAGGCCGACATCCTGGTTCAGTGGGCGCCGCTGCACTTCGACGCGGGCTTCTCGGTACGGGTCGGGGCGCGGGTCACCCTGCTCTTCCCGGTCAGCGGCGAACTCGGCGCCACCCTCCGGCTATGGGGCCCGCCCACCGGCGGAACGGTGTCGGTGGACTTCTGGTTCCTCACCCTGACCGTCTCCTTCGGCGCCGGTGCCACCCGGCCGCCCGCGCTGACCTGGCCGGAGTTCCGCGACCAACTGCTGCCGCCGGACGCCCCGGTGACCGTACGGGCACTCGCCGGGCTGCTCCCGGACGCCGACGCCGACCCCGCGCTGCGGGCCGCCCGGGTGGCGGCGGGCGAGGAACCCTGGCAGGCCGACCCGAACGGCTTCGTCTTCGTGGCGGCCACCGTCGTCCCGGCCGCCGCGCTCTCCTTCGACGGCACCGGGAAGGCACACGACGACCGGGGTACCGACATCCGGCCCATGGGCCTCGCGGGGCTGGGCGGAAATCTCGATGTCACCGTCTCCTACGCCGACCCGGGAGCCGTTTCCGGCCGCCCGGGCCGCGGGCCCGGCTGGCGAGCGCTGCCGGACGCGCACCGGTGGCTCGCCGAACCGGTCCGTACCGCCGTGCCGTTCGCGCTCTGGGGCGACCCGGCCGTCCCGGCCGACCGGGTCCTGGAGCAGGAGGGGCTGGACGACGCGCTGACCGGGCTGCGGGTGACCGTCCCGCCCCCGGCCGACGCCGGGCAGGAGCTGGGCCCGGTCGCCGAGCAGGACGTGGCCTTCGAGGACCTCACCCCGGACGGCCCCCTGCCGCTCGACCCGGGGGCCCCGCCCGTCGAGCCGGAGCCCCGGGAGCCGGAGAGCGCCGGCGCCGGAGTGGCGGCCGTCGCCGGACAGATCGCCACCCTCGCCACCGGCCTGGCCCGGCGCGGCCTGCGGGACGCGCTGCACGAGCTGACCGGGACGCCGCCACCGGACGGCCCGCTGGAGCAGTACGCCCGGCTGGCGGCCACCGACGGGCTCGACGGCGATCCGCTGCTGCTGGCGGAGGAGCCCCCCGAGCCGGTCGTCCAGCCCGCCGTGCTGGCCCTGGACGGCGCGGGCCGGCAGCTCCTCGCCCTGCACGCCGACACCGGGGCGGTGCTGAACCGGCTGGTCCTCGACGGGCCGGGGCCGTATCTCGCGGCCCTCACCCCGGACGGCGCCCTGCTCTGTGCGGCGGACTCCGACGGCCAGACCCTGGAACGGGCCGACCTGGCGGCCTGGCGGCTGCTGCCGGGGATCGGCGGGATCGGTCTCGGCGCCCCGCCCGCGGCGCTCGCACTGGACGCCACCGGTGAGCACGCGGCCGTCGTCAGCCCGGCCGTCCGGGCCGGCGCCTGGGCGGACCTCGGCGGAGCCGCCCCGGTGGTGCGGACGGTGCTCGGGGACAGCCCGGGCAGCCTCGCCGGCGCCGCGCTCGACCCGGACGCGGCCCAGGGATATGTGACCGCCCAGGACACCGGCAAGCTGTTCACCCTCGACCTCGCCCGGGGCGAGACCCGCCCGGCGGTCGCCGGGCCCGCCTCGCCCACCCTGGTCGCGCCGCTGGACGCCGGTCTGGTGTACGTGTACGGGGCCCACGCGGGCGGCCACGGAGGCGTACAGGTCGTCAGCACCCGGCCGGACGGCCCGTACTACGCCCCGTACGTCTTCGCCGAGCCCGGCGAGGCCCTGGCCCTCCGGGCGGCGCCCGGCCGCCGGGCCGTCCTGCTCCGCCGCTCCGCGGACGGCACCGGGTGCGTGGTGACCCTGGGGTGCGCGGAGGACGGGCGGTCGTCCACCACCTGGGTGGCGAGCGCCCCGGTGGCGGCGGAGCCCCGCACCCTCGCCCTCGACCCGCTGGGCCGGGTTTGGGTGCTGCACGAGCGGGCGGTGACGCTCGTACGGAACGGCGACAACGGCACCGACGGCGGCACCGGCACCGATGGCGGCACCGGCACCGATGGCGGCACCGGCACCGACGGCGGCGGCACGGTGTCCGTCCCGGTCCCGGCGGAGGGCGGCCCGCTGGCCGTCGCCTTCTCGCCGGACGCCACCCGCGCCTTCGTCGTCTGCGCGGACGCCACCGTGCTCCCGCTGAGCGCCGACGAACGGGGAACCGTCCTGCCCGGTACGCCCTGGCCGCTGCCGCCCGGTACCGAGGCCGGCACCGCCCTGTACGCCCTCGTCCCGGCCGCCACCACACTCGCCACCGGCTCCGAAGGGACCGCGCCGTGACCTCCCCGACCAGCCCGCACACCACCCCGTCCGGGCCCGGCTACCGCATCCGCCTGCTCGACGCCCGCCTGCCCGCGGTGGACGCGGGGCGCTATCTCATCACCGCCACCCAGCATGTCGAGAGCCTGGACACCGGCGACTACCTGCACCCCGTCGAGCAGCGCTTCGACGTCCGGGCACCCCAGTTCGCCCTGGCGCCCGAGCGGGTGCACGCGGTCGGTCCGGCGCCCGGGTCCCGCGCCGACCACTCGTCCACCCTCGCCCATCTCACCCTCGCGGACCCGCTGTTGCCCTGGCTGCGGGCCCCGGCGGCGCCGGGCGGCTTCCGGGCCGGGCGCCCGGACGACGAGGCCCCCTGGCTCGCCCTGCTGGTCCTGGCCGCCGGCGAACTCCCGGACGACCCCCGGGCCGACGCCCTCACCACCGGGCGCACCGCCGGAGAACTGCTCGCCGACGAGAACGGCGTACGCCACCCGCTGATCGATCCGGGCCAGATCGAGGGGGATGCGACCGCCCCCTGCCGGACCGTCGACATCCCCGGGGACGTCTTCCAGCGGCTCGTCCCGCGCACCGACGAACTGCGCCAGCTCGTCCATGTCCGCCGGGTGGAGACCGACACCGGACTGCGCGGCGAGCGACTGGCCGAGGGCTCCTACGCGGTGGTGCTCTCCGCCCGGCTGCCCGACCCGGCCGCCGAGACCCGCTACTGCGCGCACCTCGTCGCGCTGGAGGGGTGCGCGGGCATCCTGGCCGACGCCGACGCGGGCACCCTCACCGGGGACGTACGGATCCGGCTGGCCGCGCTGCACAGCTGGTCCTTCACCAGTGTGCCCGCCCCCGGCGGCGGTTTCCCCGGGCGGGTACGGCACTTCCTCTTCGACGAACGCGACCAGCCGCGCGACCTGGCGCTCCGGCTCCCCGTCCCCGCCCCGGCCCCCGGCCCGGAGGCCGCCGTCCCCCGCCCGGACCCGGACACCACCGGCGCTCCCGCTCCCGGCCCGGACTCCGCGACCCGCGCCACCGCCCTGACCCGGCTGCGCTCCGGCCGGCTGCCGCTCGCCCACGAGGTGGAGACCGGCGAGGAGACCTTCGCCTGGTACCGGGGGCCGCTCACCGCCGAACCCGCCCGCCCGCTGCCCGCCGCCCCGGACACCGGATGGCGCGGCGCCGACCAGCTGCTGGTGTACGAACCGGCCTGGGGCGTGTACGACGCGAGCCGGGCGGCGGCCTGGAGCACCGGCCGGGCGCTGGCCCTGGCGGACGCCGACTTCACCGCCGTCCTCACCGCCTGGCACACCAGGGCCCGGGCCCACACCGCCCGCCTGGCACAGCGGCTGGCCACCGCCCCCGCCCCGGCTCGCGCGGCCGCCCCCGGCGGGGTGCCGGGGCCGCGACCGCTGGGCGCCCTGCTGGAGGGGTACGCCGCCGACGGCTCGGCCGCCCGGCTGCTGGACGCCGCCACCCGTACCGGCCCGGCGGCCGCCCGCCCGGCGCCCGCCGCCCGGCGGCGGGCACGGGACCGGGACCGCACCGGCCGGCTCACCGCCCTGCTGGCCGACCCGCCGCCCGCCCTGCGCGCGGCGGTGGCGGACCGGCTCGCCCCGGAGGCGGCCGCCGCCGGCGCCTGGCTGGCCCGGCTCAAGCTGCTGCACGGGGTGCCGTTCCCCTGCCTGGTACCCGACGAACGGATGCTGCCCGAGGAGTCTTTGCGCACCTTCTACGTCGATCCCGGCTGGCTCGACGCCCTCGCCGCCGGCGCCGCGGGTGTCGCCGTCACCGGCGAGAGCGACGCGGCCCTGGCCCGTGCCCTCGCACCCTGGGCCGGTGACACGGACCCGGTGCCCCGGGCCGGGGTGCTGATCCGCTCGGCACTGGTGCACGAGTGCCCCGGGCTGCTGGTCCGGCCCTGGCGCGGGCACGGCGAGGACCGGCACCCGCTCGCCGTGCTCCGCCAGGAGGCCCTCGCCGCCGATGTGCTGCTGGTCCTCTTCGACGAGGTGCCCGACGAGGTCGAACTCGCCGAGCCGCCCGAGGGGTTGTCCTTCGGTGTCGACACCGGTCCGTCCGGCGAACGGGTCATCACCCTGCGCCGGACGGACGCGCCCGCCGGCCGGGAACTGGACGGCCAGGCGTTTCCCGCCGGCGGCGACCTCACCCCCTGGCTGCGGGCCGACCCGGCCGGCCGCCCCGCCGTGCTGGACCTGCGGCCCGCCGAGGACTCGGGGCTGCTGGCCGGACTGCGCGAGCGGCTCACCGGACTGGGCCAGACGGCCGCCGCCGAACTCGGCCCGGCGGGCCTGGCCCTCCAACTCGTCAACGCCCCGCGCCGCCAGCTCCTCACCCGGGCGGCCGCCGGGGACCGGCACACTCCCACCGAAGGGCGGACCGCTCCGTGACCCACCCGTACCCGGCGTCCGCCGGACCGGTCCCGCTGATCGTGCCGGTGCGCGTGGAGGCACTCGCCGTCAACGAACGCGTCCGGCAGGCCGAGGTCTTCCAGCGCTGGGAGGCCAACTACGCCCTCACCCGGCTCCATCTCTCGCCCGAGCCGCCGCCGTTCTCCAACACCGACACCGCCTTCACCGGCGACCCCGACCGGGAAGGGGTCTACCTCCACTGGCAGTTGCCCCGCGCCCTCACCCACGGCACCGGCGGCGGCCCGGTCGCCCGTGAGCCCGGCCCCGGCGGCGCGGCCACCCCCGGCACCGGTGCGGAAGCCGCCGGGGCCCCGGTCTTCCCGCTGGTGCCCAACCGCTGGCTGGTCGTCCGCCAGGCCGTCGCCGCCTCCGGCGAACGCCGCGAGACCGGCTGGGTGGTGGAGAGCGACCACCTCGACCCGGCCGGCGGCACCAGTCCCTATCTCCACCCCGGGGACGGCAGCCTCACCCGCATCGGCCGCCGCGTGGACCTGGCGGACGGCGCCTGGACGGAACCGGGCACCCCCGGCGGCCTGTTCCTCACCGCCGTCGGCCCCGGGCTGCCCACGTTCGCCGCCTACCAGCCGTACAACGCCGATGTGTTCTCGGTGCACGACCGGACGGACGACCTGGACCCGTTGACCGCCTGGCGGCTGAACTACCTGGTGGCCGGCTGGTACGGCGATCCCGCCGCCGACCCGCTCGCCGGGGACGCCGCCGCCCGGATGGCGGCCCTCGCCTGGACCGCAGGCGGCCCCGTGCCGCCCGGCGCCCGCACCCTCTGCCACGGCACCGTGATCGACCTCGCCTGGCAGCGCCGGGGCGGCCCGCTGCCCGCCTCCGACCAGCCCGACTACCTCACTGTCGGCATCGGCAACACCACCGAGCACGCCACCGGGGCCCTTCTCGACCCGGGCGCCGCCTTCGACCCCGCGGGCCCGGAGGACCCGGCCCCGCTCGCCCGGCTGCTGGCGGCGGCCCACCACGGGCTGCTCGACACCCTGGACGCCCCCGACGGCGAGCACCGCGCCCAACGAGCCGAGCACACCTCCTGGTTCACCCCCGACCCGGCCGGTCACACCTGGGTCCTGGAGGACGCCGGGCAGCGGAACGACGGCGCCCCGGCCACGCCCCGGGCGCCGCGCGCGGTGCGGGAGACCCGGGCGGCCGTCCTCGCCGGGCTCAACGCGGACCAGGCCGCCCACGACCGGGCCGAGCGGGAACTGGCGTCGGCGCGGCGGCGGTTGTACGACCTCTGGTGGGCGGCCGGCCTGCCGAAGGTGCCCGACGCCCCCGGCGAGCGGGCCGGCGCCTACCGGGAGGATCTCCGGGCGCGGCTGGCGGACGCCACCGACCTGGCCGCCCGGCTGCGGGAGCGGGTGGCCGAGCTGCGCCGGCGGATCCCCTGGGGCAACACACCGGAGGAACTGGCCGCCGCCATCACCGCGTACCAGGAACAGCACTCCCTCGACCCGGCCACCACCGTGCTGAAGCGCTCGGTCCTGCCCCCGTACCAGCTGCCCAACGACCCGGTCGTCGTCCTGAAGGCCACCAAGGCACAACCGGCCCCGCCGCCGCCCGAGGGGTCCGGAGCGACCCCGGAGCCGTACCCGGACGAGCCGGACGCCTCCGCCGGCGACGGGCCGGACGAGGAGCCGCTGCTCTGCCGGTGGCCGGACCAGCTGGTCACCGGTGTCCGGGTCGCCGGGACCGAGGTCTCCGCACCTCCCGCCGCCCTGCCGCAGCCGCCGAACCTGCCGGAGCCGGCCGGGCTCGGAGCCGTACTCCTGTCCCTGCTGGGGGAGTTGTGCCACCTCGCCCCGTCCGACGCCCCCACCCTCGCCCGGGCGGCGGGCTACCAGGGCGACCTCGGGGCCCTGGCCGGCGCCATGGGCGACCCGGCGGCCAACGCGGTCGGCACCCCCGGCGCGTACACCGCCGCCTGGCGGCAGCCCTGGTCGCCGCTCTTCTTCGAGTGGCAGGCCGAATACCACCCGATCGACTGGCGGGACGACGACCCGCGAGCCGAAGACACCGCGGCGCACTGGGAGTTCGACGGTTACGAGTACCACTGGCGCGGCACCGGCGCGCACTCCGTGCCACTGACCCTCAGCGGCCGGCAGTTCCTCACCCCGGCCGCCGGGACCACCCTCGCCGGAGCGCTGCGGCAGTACGCCCGCACCCACCCGGGGCCGCACACCCCGGCCCTGCGCGCCCTGGCCCGCCGGGCCGAGGACTCCGGGCTCTTCTCCCAGCAGCTCACCGGCTTCACCGCGCAACTCGCGGCCCGGAGCACCACACCCGCCGCGCTCACCCCCTTCACCGTCCCGGAGGACGACCTGCGCACCGCGCTCACCGAGGCCGCCGCCCGGGCCCTGCCGCCCGACCCCGGACCGCGCCCCCGGCCCTTCACCGGCTGGGCGGCACCGCTCTTCCAGCAGTTGCGCGCGGGGCAGTTCGCCGTCGCCCGGCTCGCCGTCGTCGACCGGTTCGGCCACACCCTGCCCGCCGTCAAGCCCGACCCCCGGGCCGTTCAGCGCGCCCGGTACGCGGCCACCACCGACGTCACCGGGGTCGGCACCCCGGCCAGGGCCTTCGCCCCCCGGCTGCCGCCCGAACTCACCCCCTCGCTCAGGGATCCCGACCACCCGGACCGGGGCCATCACACCGTCAACCCGCCCACCTGGTACCGCTTCGTCCAGCTCACCCCCCGGCTGCCGCAGCCCGCCCGGGTCCACTTCACCCTGCTCGACGCCCGGGACGACACCACCGAACTGCCCACCGCCGCCGACCCCGCCACCACCCCGGTCGCCGCCTGGCTGGTGCCCGGCCACCTGGACCGCACCCTCTCCTGCTACGCCCCCGACGGCCGGCCGCTCGGGCAACTGCGCACCACCCTGCCGCCCGACGGCCGCCCCCGGGTGACCTGGCAGGCCCTGCCGTACTCCGGCCACACCGACCTGGAGAGCCTGCGCGCCGACCACGCCCAGCTGTACGCCTTTCTCACCGGGCTGACCGACCCGGCCCGGGGGCGCGGGGTGCTGGGCGGCTTCCTCGACGCCATCGGCCTGGTGCTGGACACCGTCGCGCCCACCGGCGACGCCGGGCCCGCCCACACCACGGCCCCGCTGGTCGGCCGCCCGCTGGCGCTCTGCCGGGCCCGCCTCGACCTCGATCTGGACGGTCCGCCGTACACCGACCCGTCCTGGCGCAACCTCCGGGAGAACGCCCCGCCCGCCTACCCGGACTACCGCTGGCCGGTACGGCTCGGCGAACGCTCCGAACTGGGCGACGGCCTCGTCGGCTACTTCGGCGGCGTCCACCGGGACACCGACTACTCCCGGCTGTACACCGTGCTGGCCGACTCCGAACTGCCCGACGCGGGGCGGCAGTACCTCACCCCGATCGGGACGGGCGCCTCGCTCGCCCTGGCCGCCCGGGTCCCCGCCGACGACCCCGATCACCTGCGCGCCGCCCACCTCACCCTGCTCCTCGACCCGCGCTCCACCGTGCACGCCACATCGGACGTGCTCCCGGCGGCCGAACTCACCCTGCCCGCCCGGCTGGTGGAACCGCCACTGGCCCGACTGCCGGTCTCCTTCCGGCTGGGGCCGCTGCCCACCGTCCCGTACTCCGCCGGACCACCGGACGGCACCCGCGCCGCCGCTCCGCCCGCGCTGGAGCTGCCCCGGCCCTCCGACCGGCTCGGCACCTGGGAGTGGGTCCAGCGCGACTCCGCCGGGGGGTGGGCCACCACCGCCACCCGGCCCGCCGACGACCGGGCGCGCCACCCCCGCCCCGTACCCGTCCTCCGCACCGGCCGGATCTCCCTGCGGCCGGGCGACGACGACACCCCGGACGCCCCACCGGACGGGCCGGCGGCATTGACGGACCCGGCGGACCCGATGGACCCGATGGAGCCGGCGGACCCGGCGGACCCGATGGACCCGATGGACCCGACGGAAGGACATCCCGCGTGACCACCCCGACCGAGCGGGCCTGCCTGCTGAGTTACGCCCTCACCACCGCCCCCGCCCCCCTCACCGCGGGTCCGGCCGGCCCGGCCCCCGGCGAGCAGAACGAACCGGCCTTCGCGGAACTCGCGCTGGTCGTCTCCAACAGCGGGACGGAGCCGGTGCGCTGTGCCCGGATCGCCCTCGTCCTGCCCGTCGGCACCCTCGCCCAGGACCTGACGGAGAACGGCGGATCCATCGCCCCGGCCGTCGAGCCCGCCGGCGCCTGGACGGTCGTCCCCGTGCAGTCCGATGTGCTGGTCGCCGTGCCCAAGGCGGACACCGCCCTGTTCCCCGCCGCCGGTGACACCCGTGCGCGCGGCACCGGGGACGCCGGCAGCGCGCGGTTCGAGGTCACTCCCCGGGACGGCACCACCGCCGTGGTGACCACCGACGGCCTCTGTCTCACCCTGCGGGACCTCATGGTCAGCCCCAGGGCGGGAGTCGCCGGGATCGAGATCGAGGAGTGGTCGAGCCCCGGGGACGAGGCACTCCCGGACACCCCCGCCACCCTGCGGCTGGACGTCCCCAAGTTCCCCTTCCGCCCCGGCACCCCGGACCCGGGCACCGGCCGGGCGCTGGCCGCCTTCACCGCCCAGGGCGGCCCGCCCGCCACCGAGGTCCCGGCGGGCACCCCCGTACGGCTGGAGTGGAACCATCTGCGGGGCGACACCCATGAGTTGTACGCCCATGGGCAGCGGCTGGGCGACGGCCCGGAGCAGCAGGAACAGATCGCCGGGGGCAGCGCCTTCGACCTCCCCGGCGGCCTGACCCGTGACACCGCCTTCGCCCTCAAGACCGTGCTGCCCACCCCGGACGGCGGAAGCGTCGCGGGCTGGGACCACCTGACCGTGTGCGTCACCGACCAGACCCTGGAGACGCTCACCGTCGAGGGGGACACCGCCGTCGGCGGCGATCTCGTGATCGGCCGGGACATGCGGGTCACCGGCGACCTGGACGCGACCGGGGACATCGCCACGGACGCGCACTTCCTGGACCCCACCGGAAAGCCGCCCTGGCGGGGCGCGCCGGCCACCGACTGACCTTCCCGGAAGGAGAGCGCCACCATGACCACCAGTCGTGTCACCGTCCGGGGCCGTGTCACCGCGACGGGCACCGTTCGCGCGGCCGGCCACTACCTGCTGCGCAACCCGGACGGCTCGGCCGCCTTCGGCCTCACCGGCGGCGCCGAGCAGTCGTTCACCGTCCCGGCCGGGGTCACCCTGCTGGACCTGCGGCTGCGCGGGTCGGCCGGGCGTGATGCCGGCCCGGTGTCCGGCGGCTCCGGCGCGGATGTCCAGGCGCTGCTGTACGTCACCCCGGGCGAGCGGTTCACGGTCCGGCTCGCCGCGGCGGGGGACGGCGCGCCGGCCGCCGCTCTGCTGCGCGCGGACGGTACGGGCCTCGCCGGCGCCGGGGGCGGCGGCGACGCGGGCGGGCCGGGTGCCGGGGGGACCTCCGGTGGCCGGGGGAACAACGGAAACCAGGGCAGCGCGAGTGGCGTGGCGGGCGGCGGCGGAGGGGGTGCCGCCGGGTCCGGCGGCTCCGGCGGACCCGGCGGGAACGCCGGGCTGGTCACCGACGGTGGCGGCGGCGCCCCGGGCTCGGGCGGCAAGGAAGGGGCCCTTGGTTCGGGCGGGAAGGCCGGGGGAGGGGGCGGCAAGGGCTGGGGCTGGGGCGCGTACGAGGGCGGTGGCGGTGGTGGCGGAGGCGGGGGCGGCGCCCCGGACCGGGACGGTTCCGGAGGAGGCGGCGGCGACGGCCACCGGGAGGGAAACGGCTCGGCCGCCGGAGGGCAGAGCGGCGGGGCCGGCGGCAAGCCCAAGGACGACGGCGACTCCAACGGCGGCGGCCGGGGCGGTACCGGCGGCACCGGAGGCGACGGCGGCGGCGGAGGACCCGGCGGCACCCATGCCACGGACCTGACCGCCGCGGGCGCGACCGGACAGGGCGGCGCACCCGGCCACGGCGGTGGCGGCGGTGGAGGCGGCGGCGCCGGCAGCGGACTGTGGGGGGTCTACGCGGGCGGTGGTGGCGGGGGAGGAGGTGGCGGCGGGGCCGGTGGCCAGGGCGGCCAGGGCGGGACCGGGGGCAACAGCTTCCTGGACGGCGGCCGGGTGACCCTCACCCACGCCACCGCCGGCCACACCGGGGACGCCGATGTGACCCTCACCTGGGGGCCGCACCGCTTCCCCGTCGGCCCCGGCCGACCCGGCTGATCCCGGCTGGCCCGTCCGGCCGCGGCCGGACCGGCTGATTCCGTCCGGCCCCGGTCCGGAGTGACCCGGCGTCGAGGGAGACCGGTGACGGAGCTGTTCTCGGGCCCCACGGGCGGGGTGGCCGCCGAACCTCTATGCGGCTTGCCCGAAGCGGAGGGATGCGAGACAGTCGGTGACTGGCGACCTTTCTCCGGCCGGAGCTTCTCCGGCTGGAACTCCTCCGGCCGGATCTTCTCCGGTCGGCTCTTCTTCGGTCTGTGAGGTGGACGACCCGCACGAACGCGGGCTCTGTGCAGTGGGCTTCCCATCCGAACCCTCCCGGACGGCCGTCCGCCCCGTGCCGGGCGCCATGGCGGCCGCGCCGTACCCCGTGGTCGTCGTCGGCGCCGAGGGCCGCGTCCAGGAGCTGAACGACGCGGCCGGGCTGCTGATGCCCTCGCTCCGGCCGGACGACGCCCTGGAAACCACCCCGCTGGCCTGGCTCCTGGACGGCCGCGAGGACCCCGGGGACCCCGGGGACCGCCGGGGACCCGAGGACCGCCTGAACCGGCAGGACCGCCGGGACGATCCGGACCGCGTCGCGGCCGCCGGCGCGCCCGCCGGGGAAGCCGGGGAAGGCGCGGGCCCGCCACGGAGCGCCGGCGAGGCCGTACCCGCCGGGCTCGCCGGTACCGTCGGGCTCGCCGGCACCGTCGGCGGACGGTCCTTCTCGGCCCGTCCGACCCCGCTGGACGACGGGGCCACCGCCTGGTGGCTGGTGGAGGACACCGATCTGCGCCGGGCCACCGACGACCTCCGGCTGGAGCGGGAGCGCACCCGGCTGCTGGTCGAGGCGTCCAGCCGGCTGCTCTCCTCGCTCAACCCGGAACGCTGTACGCGGCTTACCGCCGAGCTCGCCGCCCAGTACCTGGCCGACGCGGCGATCGTGGTGGCGCCCGTCTCCGGCCGGCGGCTGCCGGTCACGGTGTGCGATCACGAGGGGCGGGTCACCACCACGGCGGTCCGGGCCGTGCCGGAGGCCGTACCGGGCCTGGCGGAGGCCCTGCGGGGCTTCCCGCCCATGCCGTCCCGCTGGCTGGACCCGGAGAGCGCGCCGGACTGGCTGGTCCCCGAGGGGTTCGGCCGGGTGGGTTCGCTGGTGGTGACCTCGCTGCCCGGACACGGGGTGGCCGCCGGGGCGCTGATCCTGCTGCGCCGCCGGGGCGCGGCCTTCACCGAGAGCGAGGAGTCGTTCGCCGGGCTCTTCGCCGGACGGGCGGGGACCGCGCTGGCGGCGGCCCGGCTGTACGCGGAGCAGTCCGCGCTCGCGGACACCCTGATGCGGGAGCTGCTGCCGCCCGTGCTGCACCAGGTGGAGGGCGTCGAGTTCGCCGGCGCCTACCGCCCCTCGGGGGACGCCGAACGGATCGGCGGCGACTTCTACGACGTCCACCCCGCCGCCGGGCCCGACGAGGACGAGACCCTCGCGGTACTGGGCGACGTCTGCGGCAAGGGCCTGGAGGCCGCCGTGCTCACCGGCCGGATCCGCAACACCCTGCATGCCCTGCTGCCGCTCGCGGACGACCACGGCCGGGTGGTGAAGCTGCTCAACAACGCCATGCTCAGCAGCCATCACACCCGCTTCGCGACCCTGGTGCTGGCCTCCGTCCGGCGGCGCGGCGCGCACCTGGCGCTCCGGCTCACCTCGGCGGGACATCCGCCGCCGCTCATCGTCCGCCGGGACGGCTCGGTGGAGGAGGCGGACACCCGGGGCTCGATCGTCGGCGCGCTGCACGAGGTGCACACCCGTACGGTGACCGCCACCCTGGCGCCCGGCGAGACCTGCCTGCTCTACACCGACGGCATCACCGAGGCCAAGGGCGGCCCGCTGGGCGGCGTCATGTTCGGTGAGGAGCGGCTGAAACGGGCCCTGGGGGAGTGCCGGGGCATGCCCGCCGAGGCGGTGATCGAGCGCGTCCAGGTGCTGGCCTCCGACTGGGTGGGCGACGGCCGCCACGACGACATGGCCCTGGTCGCCATCACCGCGCCGCGCGGCGCCCATCTGACCGCCGTCGACGGCACCGGCCCGGGAAGGTACACCCCTTGACCGCACACTCCGAGCCGCGGCCCGGGGAGGCACACCCCTTGACCGCGCACTCCGAGCCGCCGGACGACTCCCCGCCGTCCCCGTGTCCCTGGCCGGGCCCCGGGGTGGACACCGAGGCCGCCCCGGGCGGCGCCGCCTGTCCTCCCGGGACCGCCGGGGCCGGTCGGGGCGGTGGTCCAGGAGCGGACCGGTTCGCCCCGGGCGGTGGGTCCGGGGGCGCCGGGGCGACCGTGTGCGGGGGTTCCGAGCCGGTCGCGGGCGCCCCGGGCGGCGGTGCAAGGGCGGACGGACTCGCCCCGGGCAGCGCTGTCGGGTCCGCCGGCGCCGTCCTGACGGACGGGCCCGGGCCGGACACCGGCACCGCCCGGGACCGCGGCACGGCGCCGCCCGCCCCCTTCCGGCCCGGAGCGCCGCCCCTCGGTCAGGATCACTCCGACGGCCCGGCCCGCTCCTGGGCGGACCGGCTGTGGAAGGCGGTCGAGGCGGCCGACGAGTACGCCGCGCTCGACCTGGTCGCCCAGGCGCTGGAGGCCGGTCTCGACGCCGAGACCGTCCTGCTGGAAATGATCGGCCCGGTCCAGCAGCGGGTGGGCACGGAGTGGGCCGCGAACCGGATGAGCGTCGCGGACGAGCACGCGGCCACCGCCATCAACGACCGGGCCATCTCCGCGCTGCCTCGCCCCCCGCGCACCGGGCGGACCCTCGGCCGGGTGACGGTGGCCTGCGTGGACGGCGAGTGGCACGCCCTGCCCGCCCGGCTGCTCGCCGAGACGCTCCGGCTGCGCGGCTGGCAGGTCGACTACCTCGGCGCGCATGTGCCCGGCCCGCACCTGGTCGCGCACATCCACCGCACCGGCCCCGACACCGTGGCGCTCTCCAGCTCCCTGCCGACCCGCCTCCCCACGGCCCACGCGGCGATCACCGCCTGCCAGGGCGCCGGTGTCCCGGTGATGGCGGGCGGCGCCGCCTTCGGCCCCGACGGCCGGTACGCACGGCTGCTCGGCGCCGACGCCTGGGCCCCCGACGCGCGCGCCGCCGCCGAGCGGCTGCTCCACCGGCCGCCGGCCAGACCCCGCCGGGACCACCGGCCCGGCGACGACCTGCCGCATCTGAAGGACCAGGAGTACACGCTGGTCGCCCGGGCCCACCGGCAGCTGGTGCGAGCGGTCTTCCACGGCCTGGAGGAGCGCTTTCCGGCCATGCGGGAATACCGGGAGGCCCAGCGGGAACGTACGGCGGAGGACATCGACCACATCGTCGGTTTCCTCGTCGCGGCCCTGTATGTGGACGACCCCCTGCTGTTCACCGGGTTCCTCACCTGGACTGCGGAGATCCTGACCGCCCGGGGGGTGCCGGCCCGCTCCCTGCCGCCCGCCCTGGACCTGCTGGAGGAGCAACTGCGCGACTTCCCCCGGACGTCCGCCCTGCTGCGGGACGGACGCGCCGCCCTCCTGACCTGTTCCTGACCCCCGCCCGTCCCGGAAAGCGCTGATGAGTACCCTCCCCCCTTCCCATGGCAACGACCTGGTCCTGCACGCGAGCGAACTCGGACCGGGCGCCGTGACCATCGCCGTGGCCGGCGATCTGGACTACGACACCAGCGACGGCCTGCTGGCGTGCGTCAAGGACGTGCTCGACGAGCGGAGCGGGCTCGCGGAGCTGCATCTGGACTGCCGGCGGCTGGAGGCGGTCGACTCCATGGGCCTCTCCGCGCTGCTCCAGGTCCACCGCTCCCTGAGCGGTCGGCGGATCGCGCTGCACCTCGACCGCCGGACGCCGTCCCTGGACCGGCTGCTGCGGATCACCGGCACGTACGAGCACTTCACCACGGGCGCCGGGGCCGGGAACCGGACCGGCGGCAGACCCGGGACCAGGGCCGACACCGCCCCCATACCCGAGACGTAGACCGGTCGGCGGCGGCGCCCGGAGGACCGCCCGAGGTCTCCGCGTCACGGCCGACCGGGGTTTCGGCGTCACGACGACCGGGGCCTCCGCGTCACGGCGACCAGGGTTTCGGCGTCAAGGCCGCCCGGGGTCTCCGCGTCAAGGCCGCCCGGGGTCTCCGCTTCTCGGCCGGGGTCTCCGCGTCACGGCCGGGGGAGAGGCAGCACCAGGGTGATGCTCTTGCCGCCCCCCTCGTCCCGGGTGACGGCGATGTGCGAGGCCAGCCGCTGGATCATCGGCCAGCCGAAGCCGCCCGGAGCCGTGGGGTCGCCGGCGCCGGAGCTGTCCGGCTCCCGGGGACTGCTGTCGGAGATCCGCAGCACCAGCCCCTCGGCGGTGATGTCCGTACGGAAGCCGCTGATGCCCCCGCCGTGCCGGATCGCGTTGGTCGCCAGCTCCGACGTGGCCAGCAGGGCGTCACCCACCAGGGGGTGCTCCCGCAGCTCGGCTCCCCGGAGGCCGAGGTGGCCGGCCAGGACGAGCGCGACCGCGTTCCTGGCGCCCGCCGCGCTGCTCGGCAGCGCGATCCGCGTCTCATCCACCCATGCCACCGTTTCTGGCGCCGACCCTGGCCCGCTCACTGCCGCCGTCATGACGGGCGCCTGCCCACCCTGGTGCGCCTCATGTGGAGGGATCGGTCTGCTCATCGGTCCCGAGTCGCCTCGGTGCTGTCCACGAGGGAGAACTGGTCCGCGGTTCCGCTGATCTCGAAGAGCCGCGCCACATGGGCGCGCAGGGGCCCCGTCACCACGAGCTCGCGCCGCTGCGGTGCCAGCAGCCGCTGGGCGCTGAGCAGCCCGTGCAGCGCGGTGGAGTCCGCGAACTCCAGCCCCGAGAAGTCGACCACCAGCCGGCCGGAGCCCCCCTGGACGGCGACCGTCAGCGCGTCGCGGAACTCCGCCTCGTCCTCGTGGTCCAGCTCGCCCGCCACCGTGAGCACGTAGGCGTCGCCCTCCATACCGCCGGTGATCCGCACCGCCGCGTCCTCCCACATGCCCACAGGCTCCCATGGCCGCCCGTCCAGGCAAAGTCCGGGTCACCGGGCCCACCGTTCCGACGGGTCACCGGGGCCGTCCCGCCCGGCGCCTACCGGTCCCGCAGGGACGCCGCCGGCCGCCGTCAGCAGCGTACCGACGCCTGGGAGCCGGCTATCGCCCGGTCCAGCGCCTCCAGCCGCGGCATCAGCCGCCGGGCGGCCCGGTCGGCGGTGATGTCGTGCGGCAGCTGGTCCACGGCCGTGTGCAGGCCGTCGTACGCCTCCGAGACCGCGCGTACGCCCGACCTGTCGTTGCCCCGGGCGCTCGTCCGCAGCACCTCCAGGTCGTCGGCCACCACCTGCCGCAGGTCCCGGACGTCGTACACCCCCGAGCGGCGCGAGTCCAGACCCGCCAGCCGGCCGGTATCCGCGCGCAGGGTGCCGAGGTCCTCGCAGAGCGACAGCACGGCCGCGGCCGCCGCCTCCCGGGGCGACCGCTCGGCGCCGGCGCAGCCGGCCAGCGGCAGCGCGCCGGTGGCCAGCAGACCGGCGGACAGGAACAGACGGCGGATCGCGCGGCGCGAACGCCGCGCCGGCCGGAGCAGGGGAGGGCGCATGCCTCCATGCAAGGCCGGTACCGGACCGGCTGCCCCGTGGGCAGAGCCGTACGGGTGACACCACCGGCCTTCCCGCCCACACCCCGGGCGGCTCCCCGGGGTGTGGGAACGGCCCGGTCTCCGGTCAGCCGGTCCGGTACGCGTCCGACATGGCCGCCGCCATCCGCAGCTGCGCCGCCGCCTCGGCCGGCCGGCCCTGCCGCTCCAGCGTGCGGCCCAGCATCAGCCGGGCGTACGACTCCGCCGGGTCCCGCTCCAGCACGGCGCGCAGCTCCGCCTCGGCCCTGCTCAGCCGCGCCGAGTGGTAGTAGGCGCGGGCCAGCAGCAGCCGGGGCGCCACCTGCTCCGGCGCCTCCGCCACCAGACCGGCCAGGACGCGGGCCGCGACGCCGTACTCCTTGGCGTCGAAGAACAGCCGCGCCCGGTCCCAGCGCTCCGCCGCCGTCCCGGACTCGTAGTAGGTCTCGCTCATTCCCTCGCCTCCGGCAATCCGTGGCCCGGGTGCTCCGCGGCCCCCGGTGGGTGGTCGGCACCCGGGCCTCCCGGGGTGCTCGGCACCCGCACCCCGCACCAACCCCACTAGGTGGTTGAAAATTCCACCATGGCCCTGAAGATCCCCCGGAGGCCGCTAGGTTGACCCCATGAGCAATCTTGACCGTCAGGCCGAGCCCGCCGTCTGCGGCGGCCGGGGCTTCGTGGTGGCCGAGCCGGTGCGGGAACTGCTGAGCCCGCGCCGGGTCCCGCTGGGCGAGTCCACCGAGGTACGCCGGCTGCTGCCCAACCTGGGCCGCCGCATGGTCGGCGCCTGGGCGTTCGTGGACCACTACGGGCCCGACGACATCGCGGGCGAGCCCGGCATGCAGGTGCCGCCGCACCCCCACATGGGGCTCCAGACCGTGAGCTGGCTGCACGAGGGCGAGATCCTGCACCGGGACAGCACCGGAAGCCGCCAGACCGTACGCCCCCGGGAACTGGGCCTGATGACCTCCGGGCAGGCCATCTCACACTCGGAGGAGAGCCCCCGGAACCACGCCCGCCTCCTGCACGGCGCCCAGCTCTGGGTCGCCCTCCCCGACGAACACCGGCATGTGGCACCGCACTTCGAGCACCACGCCCAACTGCCGCTCGTCACCGCCCCGGGCCTCACCGCCACGGTGCTCCTCGGCACCCTGGACGGCGCCACCTCGCCCGGAACCACCTACACCCCGCTGACCGGTGCCGACCTGGCCCTCACCGCCGGCACCGAGACCCGCCTCCCGCTCGACCCGGACTTCGAGTACGCCGTCCTCGCCATGTCCGGCGAGGCCCGGGTGGACGGCGTCCCGGTGCTGCCCGGCTCCATGCTCTACCTCGGCTGCGGCCGCACCCGACTGCCCCTGCGCGCCGAGTCGGACGCCGGCCTCATGCTGCTGGGCGGTGAACCCTTCGCCGAGGAGATCGTCATGTGGTGGAACTTCGTCGGCCGGTCCAGCGAGGAGATCGCCCGGGCCCGCGAGGACTGGACGACCGGCACCCGCTTCGGCGAGGTCCACGGCTACGACGGGGGTCGGTTGCCGGCCCCGGCGCTGCCTCCGGTGCCGCTGAAACCGCGTGGTCGGGTGCGCTGACCTGCGAAGGCGGCGCCCGAGGGGCATCGTGGCCCCGAGTGAGGAGACCGCCGGCTGGACGCGGGGCGGGGTCGACACCGAGGTTGCGCTCCCGACCGAGCCGGGGCGCCTCGGTGCCGGCGGGCCGTCCGGGCTGTCCGGGCCGTTCGCCGGCCGCCGGGGAAGGCAAGGGCAGCGCACGGGGCGGCCGCGTTCGGCTACTTCTTCTCCGGCTCCGGCCCCGGGTCCTTCCGCAGCTTCAAGCACGGCATACCGGCCATCTTCGACCGCAGAGCCATCCCTGTGTCGTAGGTCACCAGTTGGACCGGGCCGGCCGCCAGTGCGTGCAGCGCCAGGGCCCGGTCCACGATCTCGTCGTCCTCGTCGGGCAGCCGTATGTGCCCCGGAGGGTCCGGCAGGACCTCGACCTCCACAAAGCCCAGCTTGGCCTGCTCCTCGCCCAGAAGCCGGTCCAGCACCGCCAGCCCCAACCTCGCCCGCCACCGGACGTGCGCGGCCGCCTTGGCCTCCTTCAGCTGGTCCAGCTCGTCCACCACCGTCATCGGAACAGCGATCCGAACACCACCGTCCTGCCCGGCGAGCGCCGAGAAGTCGGCGTCCTCCAGCTTCTGTTCGTGTTCGATGAAGAAGCTCGTGTCGAGAACCAGCGTCGAGACCTTCTCCGGCCACCTGCGGATCGTGTCCCGTGTCGACTTGATTGCCCGGTCCAGGTCGGCCAGTCGCTGCCGGACCTCTTGGTCGATCAGCTGGTTGGCGACCTTCGGCACCAGCGTGCCGCCCACCTGCCCAGCCCCGTTCAGCAGCGCCCAGTAGACCGGGGTGAAGAACAACGCCTCGACGTCCCTCGCACGCACCTGGGACCCGAGCAGCCGCGACTGCTCCGTCGCCCATGTCAGGTACGTGAGCAGATGCTCCTCCGGGGAGGAGTAGTTGCTCAGGTCCCAGGCTTTGGCGTGGGCAGACTGCAGAAGCTGGAGCACGAGCTCCAGCCTGGCACCGGGTACAGGAGTGACGATCATTCGCGGATCATGCCAGGTCCCGCCCCTCTTCCGCCGGGGTTTGCCCACGCCGGCCCGTCATGCTCAGAAGACGCTCGACTTCGGCCCACCCGTCGGTCTCCACTCCTCCTCCCACTGGCCGCGCAGGAGGAATAAAACGGTTCCGACGCGCTCCTGGATGATCCGCTCTCGGGCTGCCCGATCAGCACGTACCGGCCGTGCGAGGCGGACTTGACGACGGGTCCACACGCGACAGTTCCTCCGGGCGAGCGATGGTCGCCTCGCGTTCCTCAGTGCGCGCCGCGGCAAGAGCCACGTCCGACACACCGTCCGGCCCGCTGATGAACCCGGCGCCGGTCTCGGAGGCGCGGCGCCGGGCGCCGGCCCACCGCAGCCCGGTGGAGGCCGTGCCGGCCTTCCGCAGCTCCCGCCTTCGCCAGCGCGTCCCGGCCACCGAGCCCTGGGCCATCCCGGACGCGATGTGGGGCGAGTTCTTCGCCGCCATGAGCCACGACCGGGACCACCGACCTCGGCATTCCCCGCCCACGCCCCGAGGAGAGCCAGTGATCCCCAACCAACCACGATCTGGGGCGCGGCGAAGCGTCAAGCAGCCCAACCGCCACTTCGACGGCCCGGGTATCGGACCAGGGACTCCCAAGGCCCGAACTCGTCTCTCATGCCGGACAGGGCTTGACCAGTCACCCGCGCCTACGCCGCGAGACTCGACCGCGCCCATGTCCCGT
The DNA here is from genome assembly GCF_024756275.1 of Streptomyces pyxinae. Taxonomy (GTDB): domain Bacteria; phylum Actinomycetota; class Actinomycetes; order Streptomycetales; family Streptomycetaceae; genus Streptomyces; species Streptomyces pyxinae. The sequence goes on from NZ_JANUGQ010000002.1 coordinate 59,670, forward strand.
CCTCCGTGAGGTACGTGTCCACCTGCAGACCCACCTCTGCGAGAGCACCCTCGAACTGCTCCTTCGTCAGCGGCCGGGACACGAACGTCTGGGTCCATGTGGCGTCCGGAAATTCATACTCCGCATGCACCGAGTTCGCCCCATCACCAGTCGGCTCCGCCGACACAATCCGCATCGTCAAACCGCTGGGGTCGACACGCTCACGCGGCACGTTCGTGTGCCAGTCCTCACCCTCCCGTTGGATCAGCACGCAGCCGCCCGCCGCGAGGTGCCGGACGCAGGCACGCAACAGCGCACGCCGCACTTCGACCTCTCCGGCGTGCACGAGGAACGACGCGAGCATCACCACATCGAACGTCTCGCCCAGGTCGAGGTCCTCAATCGCGCTGCGTACCGCACGTGCCCCGCGAATGCGATCGAGCATCTCCTGGGACTCGTCCACAGCAGTCACCGTAAAACCCCGCTCCAGGAGCGGGTGGGTCACGCGCCCCACACCACAACCCAGCTCCAGGATGTGCGCACCCGGCGACACGGCACCGGCGACGATGTCCGGCTCGGCCCCGACCGGCAGCCGCGAGTACAACTCGACCGCGCAGCCGTCCGGCGTGATCACTCCGGGCCCGGTCCCCTGATGTCCCGCTCGCCTATTCAGCTCCATGCCCGTCCAACGGCCCGGGCCACACCGCGGTTTCCCCACCCCGCCTGTTTCCGCATCGGACTCGAAGCGGGAAACACCTCCGCAGAACGCACCCGTGCGGAGGAGGCCCGCAGCGAGAGGGAGAGGCCGCACACCCATCTGGGTGAAGTGCAGGGAAGAGCCTGCTGTGCAACGGCGTCGTCGGTCTCGAGGACACGGGACAGCCGTTGCCCGAAGGCGTCGTGGTTTCTCCGCACCGGCCTGCGGTCCGGGCGGCGTCGTGACCATCCGGCAGTTCCACCACAGTGGCTCGCACGTGCCGTTCATCGCCTCCCGGAGCGGGGAGTCCCCCGGCTCGATGCCGCTGATCCATCGGCACGGCCGGGACGGCAGCGGGCTCGGCCACCAGGACGAGGACACCCGGACCGACCGGCAGCAGCGAGCGCGAATGCGCCGCCTTCCGCGAAGCCGCTAGGTTCCTCCTGGCCGCCGGCGTTCATGTACTGCGACTCGACGCGAGCACCGCGGGGCCGCAGGAGGTCGCCCGCTCCATCGTCGCGGCGATCCAGGGGCGGCAGATGCGAGGCAGTCGATGACCAGCGCGGGCACGCTCGGCGTGCTGACCTTCAACCTCAACAACCCCAGCCGGGGACAGGCCGAACGACAACTCGCCTACCTGGCCGCCCGACCCGAGCAGATCCTCGTCCTCACCGAGACCGCCGACAGCGCCGGGTGCGCCCTGCTGGAGAGGCGGTTCACCGACGCCGGATACTCGGTCGCCTTCCCCGGGCCCGAGCCGCGCGGGGAGCGCGGCGTGATGATCGTCAGCCGTCTGGCGACCCGGCCCTCACCCAGCGGCGTGAACTACCTGCCCCACCGGGCAGTCGCCGTGACGGCGGACACGACGACCGGTCCGCTGGAAGTCTTCGGCATCTACGTGCCCTCCCGGGATGCCACCCCGGCCAAGATCACCCGGAAGCAGACGTTCCTCACGGACCTGGCTGCTGCGCTGCACGGGGGAGACGACCGGGCGCGGCTGCTGATCGGGGACTTCAACCTCCTGGAGCCGGACCACAGCCCCAGATACCGGTTCTTCCAGCCGTGGGAGTACGCCTTCTACACCGGCCTGGGCGCCCAGGGGTACGTGGACGCCTTCCGCACGGCACACCCGCAGGCACGCGCATACTCCTGGGTCGGCAAGACCGGCGACGGATACCGCTACGACCACGCCCACCTCTCCGGCCGGCTCACCGACCGTCTCCTCGGCGCCGCGTACGCCCACGAGCCGCGCACCATGCCGGAACGGCTGACCGACCACTCCGCCCTCTCGGTAGAACTCACCCTCACTCCAGCGCGGACGCTGGCCGTCGTCCCTCCGGCCCGGACCGAGCAACAGCCCGCACCCGCCCTCTTCTGAACCCCCGCACGACCGAAGGAGAAACCCGATGGACACGATCACCTGGGAGCGGATCGACCGGCTGCGCGCTTGGCTGGACGACAATGCCGGCGACCGGACCGAGACGGAGCAGCGCCTGCTGCGGGTGCTCAAGATCGGAGAAGAGTTCGGAGAGGCCAGCGAGGCACTGCACGGCGCCCTCGCCGCCAACCCCCGCAAAGGAGCCTCCCACGACTGGGACGACGTACGGAAGGAACTGAGCGACGTCATCGTGACCGCCATGGTCGCCCTCGCCACCGTCAGCGACGACCCGGCAAAGGCGCTCGACGACCGCCTCCGGCACCTCGTGGAACGCGTACACCGGAACTGACCGCCGAAGGGCCAAGCGCGCATGTCGGCAGCCCGGATCCGCGGGGCGCAAGGGCGGGCGCGCCGTACGTGCGGGGCGACCGCCGGTGGAGGCGCCCCGATCGCCGGGGCCCTCGACTCCGCCGCCGCCCCCACGCCGTACGGGCGGTGATCTGCGCGGCGGGCCGGTCGCGTACGCGCAGCGCCGGGTGGTGCCGGCCATCCGCGCGCGGATCACGGTCGGGATTGCGGTACGCAGGGTTCCCATTCCCGGCGGCGTGGTCGTGGCAGTCTTCGTGCCAGGCTGGTGCGGCAGAGCCGGGGTGCCGGACGCTTCGGGTTGGTCGTGCCCTGCCTCGCCCTGGTCACGGCCGACCTCTACGCGCTGATGGATGCGGACCGGGCGACGGAGATCGCCGCCCCCGCAGGGCCACCGGTTCGGTGGCGTACCGGAAGGGTGCCGTGCCGACGGGAAGAGCCGTACCTCGGCGGGTCCTCGAACAGCACTGCGGCGCGATCCCGGGTCGGCGCGGGCCGGGCCGGGACGTCGGAGCGCCGCTGGAGCGGGTGGAGGCGGGTGGGGTGCCCGCCTCCACCTGGGAGACGACCGGGGCCTTGGTTCCGGTCGCGGGGTCAGGGGTTGATGACGGCCATCCACAGGGGTTCGGTGCGGGTCCGTAGCAGGTGCAGGGCGGTCCGGGCTTCGGTGAGCGGGGAGCGGTGGGTGATCAGGTCCTCGGCGTGGAGGAGGCTGGTCTCCAGCAGGCGCAGGATCTCGTGGACGTCGGAGCGGGTGCAGGCGCGGGTGCCGATGAGGCGCCAGCAGTTGGCCATCAGGGTGATGGCGGGGAACGGGGGCGGGGTGGGGTTTCCGCCCATGTGGACCATGGTCGCGCCGGTGGCGAGAGCGGCGGTGGCCTGCCAGGTGGCGGGGCCGTCGGGTGTGTAGTCGATGACGGCGTCCGCGCCTTGCGGCAGCAGGTGGCGCAGCCGGGTGGTGAGGCCGGAGGTGGTGGCCCAGTCGGTGCCCAGCTCCTCCAGGGCGACGGTGTCGGTGGGCAGGCTGCCGGCGAGCCGGCGTACGGCGTCCAGGCGTTCACGGGAGCGGGCGACGAGGATCAGCCGGCCTATGCCGAAGTGGGGGGCGAGCTTGACGGTGGCGGTGCCCATGGTGCCGGTGGCGGCGGTGACGATCACGGTGGAACCCGGGCGCAGGGCGGCGGTCTTGAGGGCGCGCAGGGCGTTGGCGAGGTCGTGGATCTTGGCGCCGAGGTCGAAGGAGACATTGTCCGGCAGCGGGTCGAGCAACCAGTGGGGCACGCGGAGGTATTCGGCGAGCCCGCCGTCGTGATAGCGCGCGTACAGGGGCATGGGGGCCGGACCGAAGGCGGCGTGGCCGATCATGGCCTGCTGGGCGCAGAGCATGTCGCGGTCGCTGGTGCAGGCCGCGCAGGTACGGCAGTTGAGCTGGGGGTGGACGCGGATCCGCTGTCCTGGTGTCCAGCCGTGGGCCTGCGCCTCGGGGCCGGCGACGGCGACGGTGCCGGCGGCCTCGTGGCCCAGGACGGTGGGCAGATGGCGGAAGGCCCCGCGGGCCAGGAGCGCCAGCATGCCCGGGGCGAGTCCGGCGGCGGCGACGCGGACCAGGACGTCCTGCGGCCCGGGTTCGGGGATGGGGACGGTGTCCAGGTGGACCTGGTCGGAGCCGGCGTGGGCGGTGACGGCCTGCATGGTGGGCACGGGGTCTGTCTCCCGGTTTCTCGGTGGTCGGTGCGGTGGTGCGGTGGTGCGGTAGTGCGGTGGTGGTGGGGCTGTGGGGCGGCGCGGTGAGGCGGTGCCTGAGGGCGGTGTTCGAAGGCCCTGGGGCGGCGGTGGCGGTGGTGGCCGGTGGGTCAGTGGGCGATGAGTTCGCGCAGCAGCCTGGGGGTGACGGGGTCGGCGGTGCGGGCGGCGGGGGCGACGCGCGGGGCCGGGCGGTGGGAGAGGAGGGTGAGGTGGCGGGCCGGCTCCCCGGTGATGCTGGTGTGGGCGACGCCCAGGGGGATGCGGACGAAGTCGCCCGGGGTCAGTTCGAGGGCGCCGCGCTGGGTGAGCAGGACGCGCCGCCCGCTGATCTGGTACTGGATCTCGTCGGCGTCCAGGGTGCGGGTGTAGGTCCGCCGGCCGGGCGTGCCGGCCGGGTGGACGATGCCGAGCCGGAAGCCGTCGGCCCGGTAGAGCCAGGTGGTCGTGGCGGGGGCCGGGTCCGGGCGGAGCAGGGTCAGCCGGCCGGGCTCGTGGTGGGCCTGTTCCAACAGCAGCCGTTCGTCGCCGCGGTGGGCGGCCACGTCATGACCGGGGGTGCCCAGGCACTGGGTGGTGACTTCGGTGACGGTGCCGGCCTCCCAGCCGTCGAAGGGCGGGAAGAGAGGCTGGGCGATCTGGTCGGCGGTGTGCTCCTCGGTGACGGGCGCGGGGGTGTAGAAGAGCAGATGGCTTTCCTCGCGGCCGTAGTTGTCGTGGGCGACGCCGCGCGGGATGCGGGAGAAGTCACCGGGGCGGTGCTCGACGGTGCCCAGCTCCGTCATCAGGGTGCGCTCGCCCGCGATCTGGTACGACATCTCGTCCACGTCGCAGTTGCGGTGGTAGAAGGGCTGCCGGTTGTCCATGGTCTGCCACTCGACGCGCAGTTGGTCGTTCTCGTAGAGCCCGCGCGGCGGGGCGAACGGCTGGGCCGCGTACCGCTGGGGAAAGTGCACGGCTTCCAGCGGGGGCTGGTCGGCCCACAACTTCATCGGTCCCGGTCCCGGTCCCGGTCCCGGGGTCGGTTCGGCGAGCAGCAGCTCCTCGTCGCGCCGGACGGTGCGCAGGGGCTGCTCGTGGCCGAGCAGCAGCAGGGTTTCGGTGACGATGGCCATGACGGGCTCCTCTGTCGAAAGGTGTCGAAAGAAGGGAGGGGAGGGTGCGGGGGTGTTCAGTGGGTCCGGTCGGCAGGCCCGGGGTGCCCGGGTGTGGCCACGCGCCGGGCGAGGCGGGCGCCGGTCGCGGCGAGGACAGCCGCGCCGGTCATGACGCAGGCCATGGCCAGGGCCGGGTCGGCGCCGCCGAGGCCGACCAGGGGGGTGACCAGGGCGCCGGTCGTGAACTGGGTGACACCCAGCAGCGCCGATGCCGAACCGGTGGCACCGGACTGGCCGGACATGGCCAGCGTGGTGCAGCAGGGCACCGCGAAGCCGAAGGCGGCGATCTGCGCCAGGAGCGGGACCAGGAGCACCGCGAGGGGCGCCGCTGCCCAGGCGGCCGCCAGCACGCCGGCGCCGGCCACGACGAGGACGGCGGTGGCCCCGGCGAGGATGCGCCGGGGGGTGGTGCGGCGGGCCAGTCGGCCGGTGGCCGCACCGCCCGCCACCATGCCCGCCGCGACCAGGGCGAAGACGGCGCTGGCGGCGGTGGGCGTGAGGCCGTAGCCGTTCTGGAGGACGAAGGAGGCGCCGGCGACGTAGGCGAAGAGAACGGCGAAGAGCGCGCCGAGCGTCAGCGCGTACGCCCGGAAGGTGCGGTTGCCCAGCAGCCGGCCGTAGGCGCGGAAGACATCGGACGGGCCGGTACTGGTCCGCTGCCCGGGCGGCAGGGTCTCCGGCATCGAGCGCGCGGACCACAGGGCCAGCACGGCGCCGACGACCGCGAGCGCGGTGAACAGGCCGTGCCAGGAGGAGACGCGCAGCAGGCCGCCGCCCAGAACGGGGGCACAGACCGGGGCGATGCCCATGACCAGGGAGAGCGTGCCGAAGAGCTGGGCCAGTCTGCTGCCGGAGTACAGGTCGCGGGCGATGGCCCGGCCCAGCACCGGCCCGGCCGCGCCGGCGAGGCCCTGGAGGAACCGCAGGACGGTCAGTACTGCCAGCGAGGAGGCCAGAGCACAGCCGAGGGAGGCCAGTGCGAAGACGAACAGGCCGGCGAGCAGGGGCCGTCGGCGCCCCAGGACGTCGGAGAGCGAGCCCATGAGCAGTTGTCCCACCGCCAGCCCGGCGACGTTCGCGGACAGGGTGATGCCCACCGCCGCCGGAGTGGTCTCCAGCGAGGACGCGATGGCGGGGAGGGCGGGGACGTACAGATCGATCGCCATGGGAGCCATGGCGCACAACAGGCCGAGCAGCAGGATGGGCGGCGCCTGAGGGCGGGAGGTCACGGGAGAGGACACCGGAAGAACCACCAAACTTGTAAGGTGGCTTACAAGCTAGCAGAGTTTATAAGCTGACTGACAAGTGGTGTGACCATGAACAAGCCCGCCGTCTCCTCTTCCGCCTCTTCCTCCCCTCCCGCCGAAGCCGCCGACGCGGCTTTCGAGCCGTCCACCGGCTACCTCGTCTGGCAGCTCGGGCGCGCCCTCGGTGCCCAGCTCGAACGGGCCCTGCGCGCGCTGGACCTCACGCTCGCCCAGCACAACGCCCTTCAGCACGCCGTCCACCGCCCCGGTGTCACCAGTGCCGATTCCGCCCGGCGGACGGGCGTCACCGCTCAATCCATGGGCACCGCGGTCACCGATCTGGTCGAACGGGGACTTCTGGAACGACGCCCGCACCCCACCAACCGGCGCATGCTCGGCCTGCACCCCACCCCGGCCGGCACCCTGCTCGCCGCCCACGCCCAGACGGTGGTCGAGAACGTCAACGCCGAGGCGCTCGCCGTCCTGACACCCCCGGAACAGGCCACCACCCACCGGTTCCTGCACCGCCTGGTCGCCCACCTCAACCCCGACGCCCTGCGCCCGCCCTCCTGACCGCCACCACCTCGGGTGACTTCCCCGACGGGCTGCCCCTGGCGAGCGGGGCGATGCCCGTGGACCGGGTGCCGCCGTCGTCCGCGCCCTGCGGATCCTGGCGCCCGGTGGTCGACCGCGTGGACCGGTGCGGTCGATCGATGCCGACGCGGCACCTGTCGCCCCGTGTGTTCACCGCCCGTCTACAGTGTCTGGCCGGCCTCGGGCATCGCGACCTCGGCGGTGCTCGGTGGGGGAGACATGAGCGGTGGCGCCGTGTACGGCGTCGGCCCGGCCCGGATCACCCTGCCCGCCGCGACAGAGCCCGGCATGGTGGGACGGCCATGGCAGATGGCGGGGCGGGTGCCGCAGCCGGCCCGTACTGCCGTACGACGGGCGTGAGGCGACGGGCCTCGCAGCCGCGATCGGGGCGCCGGTCATCGAGACGGACGGAGGGCTTCCGGCCACCGGTGATCGACGCGGCCGTCACGCTCCCGGCGTGGGCGAGTGGGCGGATGCGCGCTGCGGAACAGCCGGCCCCCGGCCGCACGTGACCCCGCGGCCCGTTCCCGGCCATGAGCCGGGAACGGGCCACCCCCGTGTGGCTGCTGCCTACCGGTCGCCGGCTACCGGTCCCCGGCTGCCGGTCACCCGCTGGGTCAGCGGCCGGCCCAGGCCTCCAGGCGGGTGTTCTTCGACCCGTTGAGGACGAGCTTGACGGTCTGGCCACGCTTGTACGCGATGGTCGCGTAGTGCTTCTTGCCGTTGCACTGGTGCTGCTTGGTGACGGACTTGCCGGTGTCCAGGATCAGCACCTTGAGCTTGGCGTTGCCGCCGCCCCAGCAGGTGAAGACGCCGCGCGCCATGTTGGTGCCGCGGGGCAGCTTGTAGCCCTGCGAGACCCACTTCTTGCCGTGGCTCTTGAGGTAGTCCCCGCTGATGGTGGCGTTCCAGGCATTGGTCCAGCTCGCCTGGGCGGCGGCCGGGGCCGCGGGGGCGGCGGAGACGGCCGGGGCGGCGCCCAGAGCGAGACCGCCGCCGAGCATCACGGTCGCCGTGGAGAGCGCGAGGCTCCTGTGCAGATTCATGGTCGTGTTCCCTCCGTTGGTGAGCCGGGGGGCGGTGCCGCCCGGCTTCGTGGCAACGACTTTCCCGCGTCAGGTTCGGCCGGTCCAGACATGGCTGCCGGGAGGGGGCAGGGTGGGACGTTGCCCGGTCTGACCTGCTGGGATACCGCGTCCCACGCGATGACGGTGGGACGGCCGGCCTGTCCGGATCACGCCGTGGGACGCGCCGGACGGGAACCGCTGCCCTTGATTCGCGGTCCTCGCAGTCGACGAAGGGGGACGGGGGCATGGCCCGATGGAAGGAATTGCCGACCGGGCTCGGCGAACGTGAACGTCAACTGCTCGTACAGTTGCGCCGGTTGAAGGACCACAGCGGACTGAGCCTGGCCGCGCTCGCGGGCCGCACCGGCTACAGCCGCTCTTCCTGGGAGCGCTACCTCAACGGCAAGCAGCCGGTGCCGCGCCGGGCGGTGGAGGAGCTCGCCCGAGTGTGCGGGAGCGACGCGACGCGGCTGGTCGTGCTTCACGAGGTGGCGGTGGGCGACCGGTTGGGGGCACCGGCGACACCGCCCGGCCCGCGTAGGGAGCCGGATGCCCCGGACGCGGCGGGCGCCGGACCGGCCGGCTCTCGGGGCCCCGGCACCGCGGCCGGGAGCCCCGGTTCCGGCCCTGGCCCCGCGCGGGAAACCGCTCCGACCGGTCTCGACAGCGTCGCGGCGGCGGAAGCGGGACAGGAAGCGGCGGGGGATGTCGTACCGCCGGACGAGGCCTCTGGCAACGGACCGGGCGGCCGGTGGACGAGACGGCCCCTGCCGCTGGGGCGCGTGCTCGTGTCGGCCGCGCTCGCCGTCGCCGTCGCTTTCGTCGCCGGCCTGCTCGTCGCCGGCGCGTGGCGGGACGAAGGCTCCGGCGCGACCGACCCCTCCGCGACGGGGTACCGCCGGGGGCAGACGTACGCCTGCCAGGTGCGCCGGGAGGACGGCGAGCTGCGCGCGGGGCACAGCCCCACCCGGGAGATGCTGCTGGACATCAACAGCACCGGCTTCGACGTGGTCGAGACCCAGTGCCTGCTCCGGGAGCACGGCATCGACCCCGGGGCGGCCGACGGGCTGTACAGCGAGGGTACGAAGGAGGCGGTCACGCGCTTCCAGAAGGAGCGCCGTCTCGTCGTCGACGGCATCGTCGGGCCCGACACCTGGCGGGAATTACGGCGGTGAGTGAGGTGACCGACGTGGCGGCCGAGTGCAGCCGGCTCGCCGCCGCGCTGCGCGAGCTGCGGCAGTCCACCGGGCTGAGCCTGGCCGCGCTCGCCGCGCGTACGCCGTACAGCAAGTCGTCCTGGGAGCGTTACCTCAACGGGAAGAAGCCGGTGCCGCGCCGGGCCGTCGAGTCGCTGTGCGCGATGGCGGGGGAATCACCCGGCCGGCTCCTGGTGCTGTGGGAACTGGCCGACGCGGCCTGGAGCGGCCGGTCCGCGCCGCCCGGACCCGCCCCGGGGACGCCCACCGCACCCGGCAGCGGCCCACCGGCGGCCTGGCACCCGGCGCGCGCGGGACCGGTACCGCGGCGCCCGCACCGGTGGGCTGCGGGCGCCGCGGCCGGCGCGGTGGTGCTGCTCGGCCTGGGCGGGCTGGTCATGGCGCCCCGGGGTGCCGGCTCCCCCGCGGGCGCCGGCGAGCCGGCGATCCGCAACCCCGGCTGCACGGGCATGACGTGCGAGGGCAAGGACCCAAGGACGATGGGGTGCGGCGGCGCCGGGATGGTCTCCACCGTCGCGGAGCGCACCGGCAGGGCCGGACAGCGCTTGGAACTGCGGCAGGGTGAGGACTGCCGGGCGGTGTGGGCGCGGGCCACGGCCCTCAAGCCGGGCGACCGTGTGGAGATGCGGATGCCGGACGGCCGGACGCAGTACCTCGCCGCGACCGGCCGGCAGGGCGTGGAGACGTACATCGTCACGCCGATGGCCGCCGCCGACGGCCCCGGCGCCCAGCGCGCGCGGGTCTGCCTGATGCCGGAGCACGGGGAGGCGGAGTGCTTCGGCCCACCAGCCCCGGGCCCGGCCGGGCCAGGCCGCGAACCACGGTGACCGGGCCCCGGGTCCCACCGGCGCGGGGGCCGGTCGGACCCGGGGGCACCGCGCACCGAACCGGTGGCCGGCGGACATGTCGCCCGGGGCAGTAACCCGAGGCCACCAGCACGCCTCGTGCGAGGGACACTCAGGCCCGGACGGCCCGATCCGCGACATCCGGGCCCCGTGGCTGACCGTCTGCGACACCGCCGACCGCCTGCGCTCATTCCACCCCGGCGGCAAGGCCCGGGGCCCCGGCTCCCAGGCCGGCCTCCGCGCGAGCGGAGGTGTTCCGCACGGGGCGAGGTGGTGGGGGTGAACACGGTGGTCGGCCCCGCGCCAGCGGTGGTGATCCGGGGCGGTCCGGCGTGGCCGCGCCGGAGCTCCCCGCGTACGACCGGCCACTGGCCTCGGACATCGTCATCGTGCGCCGTGGCCGCCCATAGGAGACCCGGCCGACCCCGGCGCCGCGGCTGTCCCGGAGCTCGTACGACCTCTTCCGGGCCAGGCCCCGGGAGACAGTGGCGTCGGCGGGGGAGCGTGCCCGCTGGGGCGGGAAGTGGAAGGAGGGACAGCGGAAGCAGCGCCGGTACGACGCGTCGTGGTGGCATCCGCCCGGCGCGGACTGGAACCGGGACGGGGGAGTTCACGCCATCCTTCGCCAGGAGCCAGGAGCCAGGAGCCAGGAGCCAGGAGCCAGGAGCCAGGAGCCAGGAGCCAGGAGCCAGGAGCCAGGAGCCAGGAGCCAGGAGCCAGGAGCCAGCGAGGCGGTGAGCCGGTGAGGCCGACCCGGACGCCGTGCGCCGAGGTGTCCTCGCGCCGGCCCCGTTGTGATCCGGTCGCCGTCCTGGATGTGCACACCGCGCCCGAACGGCCGGGGACCCCACGCGAGTCCGGCCAACTCCCATGACCTTTTGGCGGCTTGCCCTTGCCCGAGGCCACGGGAGTACAGTCGTCGGGGGACGGAGGGTAACGGGGGTGTCTGTGCGGCGGGAGTCCATCGCGCGACACGGCAACGGGACTTACGCCGCCCTGGCCGTCGGGCTGCTCGCCGCGTGGATACCTCTCACCAGTCTGACCGCGATGGCTCACACGATGCCGGAGAAGACCGACAGCCGGGCCGCCCGCCCGCGCCTAGGGTCACGCGGCGGACGACCACCCGGCTTCGATCAGGTAGCGGTACGACAAGCCCGACACCGGCGAACGCGCGATCAACCGGCTCGTCGAGCACGCCAGAGCAGTGGGCGCCCGCTACGACGAACACGGCCGCGCCCAACTCGGCGCCGCGACCACCGCAGCCCGCATCACCCGGCCGCGAACATGATCGGCCGGACAAGCCCTAGTTGTCGGGGAAGGGGACGGGGATCGGGTCGGGGATCACTCCGATCAGCACGACTGAGCCGTTCACCTGGCTGACGGCTTCGATCGCGGACCCCTCGGCGTAGACGGCGGCGAGCAGCGGGATGAACATGGCCTCGAGCTCCGGGAACGCCTCGACAGCGTCACCGAGGACCTTTTCGAGCGCCGAGGCAGCGCTGGTGACCATGGCGACGGCGTAGGGATTCATGTGGATCTTGTACCCCAGGTCCAGGAATCCGTAGAGCTCGCACCAGATCTCCGGGCCGGAATCGTCCGGGGACTGCGGATCCGACGCACGCAGCTTGGCCAGGATCGCTTCCTCCGCGACCACGGCCGGCCGCGCCCTCGCCTCCATGGCCTGGCGTGCTGACGCCGCCAGGTCGAGCTCCGCCTCCAAACCCCTGCTCTCCGCCTGCTTGCGCGCGAAGACATCCTGAATCTCTCGGACTCTGGCCTGAACCTCCGCCTCTTCGGGCCTCTCGGTCTTTTCGGCGGTTTGAGTGTTTTCGGTGGTCTCAGCGTTTCCGGCGGTTTCGGCCATGACTCCCCTCGAACCCGCGTGGTCCGGCGATGGACGACATCTATTCAGCCCAATCCGTACGTCGCCGTCCACTCCCCGATCCGGCCATTCCCGCACGCCGTGGCGCGAGGGGCGGCCGGTGCCCGCGGTGTCTCAGCGGCGGCGGCCGGAGCGCCAGGCGGTGCCGACTCCCGCGACGTGCAGCGCCAGAAGCGTCAGTCCCAGCAGCATGACATTGGTCGAGGAGAACACGTCGTTCGTGCCGATCTCGGCGGCGTTGATCAGAAAGGCGATGAAGAACAGAACGGCGGCGGCGATGCCCAGCATGGGTCAACTCCCGTGTGTGAAAGGGACGGACGAGGTCGGTGCAGCAGTTCGTGTGCCCTCCGCGGCGGCGCATAGACGCGAGAACAGGCGTATGGACGCGCGAACAACCGGACATGGCTCCGGCACCCATGGGGCGAGCGCCCGGTGTGGTGCCTCACCACATGGACGGCACAGCCTGGGCTCCCTGGTGTTTCCGGTCATGAACCATGACGCGCCCCACCCCGGCGTGTCCTCGGCGCCCCGGGCACCGGCGCGGATCTGAGCGCCCGAACCGCCCTGGTGACCGGCGCGGGCAGCGGCATCGGCCGGGCCTGCGCCACGGCGCTGGCGGCGGCCGGAGCGCTGGTGCACGTGGTCGACAGGCCGCGTTCATCTCCGAGATGTTCGACACCGGGGTCCGCTACTCCGCTACTCCGGTGCTTCCCTGGGCTCCCAGCTCGCCTCCGTCGCCGCCGGCGCGCTCGCCCCGGTCATCGCCGTGGCACTGCTGCGGGACCACGACTCCGGCACCCCTGTGGCCCTCTGTCTGAGCGCCGCCGCGATGATCACCACCGTCACCGTCGCCGTCGCCGTCGTCAGGGATACCCGCGGCCGCGACCTCGCCCGACCCGCCGGCGATAGCATGCCGCACGACCGCCACCCGTTCGCCGCCGCCGAACGGGCGTGAACCGCCATCTCCGCGCCGCGCTCCCACGGCGGGAGGGCACCCACCCGGGACCGGCCGTGCCCCGCCCGGCCGCGCGGGCGCGCCCGGGCCCCCGCCACCACCCGGGAGGAAGCCGCCCATGGCCACCCGGCCCGGCCCAGCCGACCCGGCGCTGCGGCAGTTGCTCGACCTGCTCGCCGCCGACGCGCCCGCCGAACACCTGGACAGGCCCCTGGCCGAGGCCCGGGCCACCGGGGCCGGCCCGGGGGAGCCGGCCGGGCTCGCCGAGGCGACCGGGGTGGCCCGGGCCGTCCACCGCACCCTGACCCAGCGACGGCGCCGGGAGGCCGAACTCGTCGCGCTGTTCGACACCGCGAGCGACCTGGCCGCCCTGCGCGACCCGGACGCCGTGCTGCGCGCCATCGTCCACCGGGCCCGCACCCTGCTGGGCACCGACATCGCCTACCTCACGCTCAACGACCCGGTCGCCGGGGACACCTTCATGCGGGTCACCGACGGCTCGGTCTCCGTCCGTTTCCAGCAGCTCCGCCTCGGCATGGGCGAGGGTCTCGGCGGTCTGGTCGCCCAGATCGCCCGCCCCGTCCTGCTGACCCCACCGGTACGCCGGGTCCACTCGCCCGTGACCTCGCTCCGCGACTCTCCGGCCTGCTGGAAACACCCGTCACCATCGGCGCCGCCGGCGCCGGCACCGGCTCCGAGGCCCTGCCCGACACCTACGACGAGGCACGCCGCTGCCTGGCGGCGCTTCGGGCCCTCGGCCGAACCGGCGACGGTGCGGGCCTGTCCGAACTTGGCTTCCTCGGCAGCCTCCTCGGTGACCGCACCGACGTCACCGGATGCGTCGACCGGGTCCTCGGCCCGGTCCTCGCCCATGACGCCCGGCGCGGCACCCGGCTCACCGCACACTGGAGGCCTACTACGCCCACGGCGCCGGCCTCACCAGAGCCGCGGACACCCCCCCCACATCCACGTCAACACCGTGGTCCGGCGCCCCGACCGCATCGCCCGACTCCTCGGCCCCGGCTGGAACACCCTCGGCCGGGCGGTCGAAATCCACGTCGCGCTGCGACTGCACCGGCGCGCCGGCCGGCGCCCAGCCGTCCCACGACGGGGCCGATGGCGGCCCTTGAGAGGCCGTCACCAGTCCCCACACCGACCGGACCACCCGGCCCTCCGGTCCTTCCGGCCGGACCGGCGCCCGGAGGTTCCGCGAGCCACCGGCCCCGGTCGTGTCCCCGTGACCGGGACGCCGGAGGGCGCGTGTGGCGTGGATCACCGGAACCCCGCCCGGGCGGCGGAGAGAGCACAGATGTGAGCCACACGGAACAAGACGACGGCAGCGGCCTGCGCGCCCGCGTCATGGCCGGGGAACGCGCCGCGTTCGCCGAGCTGTACGAGGAGAACGCCCGGGCCGTCTACCACTACGCCCTGCGCCTGACCGGCGACTGGTCGAGCGCCGAGGAGGTCATGTCGGACACCTTCCTGGCCGCCTGGCGCGGCCGGGAACGACTGCGTCCCGACGGCGGGCCCCTGCTGCCCTGGCTGCTCGGTATCGCCACGCACAAGGCCCGCAACGCCAACCGCGGCCTGCGCAGACGGCTCGGCTTCCTGTCCCGCCAGCCCCCGCCGCCCCCGGTGGCCGACTTCGCCGCCGAGGCCGCCGGGCGGCTGGACGACGAGCGGCGCCTCGCCGCCGTGCGCCGGGCCCTGGACCGGCTGCGCCCGGCCGAGCGCGAGGTGCTGGTGCTGTGCGTCTGGTCCGGACTGGACTACCGGCAGGCCGCCGAGGCGCTGGACGTCCCGGTGGGCACGGTGCGCTCCCGGCTGTCCCGCGCCCGGGCCCGGCTGCGGAAACTCGCCGACGAACCGGTGGAACCGGGCCGGGCCCGCGGAGAGGACATCGACAGGACCGCGACCGCGGCCCTGTCCGTACGGGAGGAACCCGCGTGAACGACATCCCCGATATCCCCGACGTCGAGGAACTGGCCCGGCTGCTGCCCGAGCCGGTCGCGCCGGAGCTTCCCCGGCGGGCTCACGACCTGCACAGGGAACGTCTGATGCGACTGATCGACCAGGACGGCCGGGACCACCGGGCCCACCAGGACAGCCAGGACCGCCGGGACAGGCAGGACAGCCAGGGCCGCCGGGGTCGCCGGGGTTCGGCGGCGCCCGCCGCGGTCCGGTGGCCGGTGCTGCGCCGCCCCGCCGTGCTGCTGCCCGCCGCCGGTGTCGCCGTGGCGGGGGCGCTGACCGCCGCCCTCGCCCTCGGCCCGCCCCCCGTCCGGTCCGGCACCGCGGAGGCCGGGACCCCCGCCGGGCCACCGGCCGCCGAGGTGGTGCTGGACCGCGCCTCCACCGTGGCCCTCGCCACCGACACCGACCCGGTAGGGGAGGACAGCTTCGTCTATGTCCGCAGCATGGTCCGCGAGGCGGATCTGACCAGCGGCAAGCCGGTTCTCGGTCCGCTGCACCAGCGGGAGGTGTGGCGCTCCCAGCGGCCAGGCCGGGTCACGGTGCCCGGCCACATCCGTGAGAACGGCGAGATGAGCCGGATGAACGCCGAGTTCGGTGACACCGGAGGCACCCCGGTCGGAGTGAACCGCCCCACCTACCGCTGGCTCGCCGAGCTGCCCCGCGAACCGGCGGCGCTGCTGCGGCGGCTGCGCGAGCTGACCCCGGTGGAGGACGGCCAAGAGCAGGACCAGGCCGTCTTCGAGCAGATCGGCTACCTGGTCGGCGAGCAGGTCATGCCGCCTGAGACGGCCGCCGCCCTCTACCGGGCCGCCGCCCGCATCCCCGGGGTGCGCTCGGCGGCGGACGCCTCCGACGCCACCGGCCGGCACGGCGTCGGCATCGTCCGCGACGACACCCGCAGCGGTGAGCGCTCGGAGTGGGTCTTCGGCAAGGACTCCTCCTTCCTCGGTTCGCGCACCTATCTGAGCCGGGACACCGCCCTGGGCCCGGCCGGCACCCTGCTGTCGGCCGACGCCGTCCAGGAGCGCGGCGTCGTCGCCGAGGCGGGTGACCGCCCCAGCTGACCCCGGCCGCCGGTGCCACGTGAGCGGCCCGGCCCCGGGGAGCCGGCCCCGGGGCCGGGCCCTCGCGGTGTGCGCCCGCCCGCCGCCCGCGCGCGGAGCCCGCCGGGGGCTCAGGGCGTCACGGGCCCAGGGGCCTGATCATGATGCGATTCGGGGCGTCGGCGGAGTCACCGATCGATTCGTTCAACAGGCCTCCTCACCATGGGGGCTTCGGGCTTCGAGTGCCTCCCTCACGGGCGGCGGTGATGGAGTTCTTCTCCCGCTGGCGCGAGCAGTTACCGCATGCCCGGACGTACGTGGTGGCCTGCCGCGACTGCGTCAAGACGGACATCGCATACGTCTCCGGTGCACGGGCTGCCGAGCTGTGCCCGGTGACGATCGGCGACATCCACCGGGAACACGGCCGGTGGGGCCGGTTCGCCGTGATCGCCCGCAAGGGCACCGTCCACGGTCCCGGACTGGGCAAGTCCGGCTGGGGCGTCGAGCGGACCTTCGCCCGGGCCCACCGGTTCAAACGACTACGAATCCGCTACGAGATACGCGCCGACCCCCACCTCACGCTGCTCCAACTCGCCTGCATCATCATCTGCTGGGGACGACTCCGGACGTCATTTTGAAACGTTCAGTTGCAACGGTAGTCCTGCGCGCCAATCCAGACGGCATATGCAATCCATCACTCATGGCGTAAAGCATTCGGAAAATGGCCAATAAGAGAGCGTCATGGCTTTGCGCACAGGGAACCTTGTGTAAAGCAGGGCGAATGTCGATCGGTTGGCGCAAGGCGAAATGAATGCTTCAACGTGCGGTCGGGTGACGTCCGGGTCAGGTGTGGGAAGTTGAGGGTCACATGCCGGAGCGGACGCGGAATGAGGCTCTGGCGGCACTGCTGGCCGAGGCGCAGTGGAGCGCCGCCCAATTGGCGAAGGCTGTCAACACGCTGGGCGCGGCGCAGGGATTGAGTCTTCGGTACGATCGTTCCTCCGTCGCGCATTGGCTGGCCGGGGCGCGCCCTCGTCGCCCCGTTCCCGATATCGTTGCTGCTGCCCTGTCTCGCCGCATCGGCCGTTTAATCTCTTCTCGGGCCACCGGCATGCTGCAGTCGTCGCACAGCACTGCCATTCCCGCATTCGGGGTGAGGTGGGCGTCTCCGGTTGAGCAGATACTTGACCTGCTGCGGCAGGACGGCGACTCGAACCTGCGGATTCCGCTTTCCCGGACGCCCTACAGCGTGGCGTCCCTTGCCGTGCTGCCCTGGTCCGCCGCCGAGCAGGCGCCGACCCCAGTGGATGGCGACTTGGTCACGGCAGCGCAACTGGAGACGCACAGCGACATGATCGCGTCGTTCACGAAGCTGGCTGACTGGCACGGGGGGAGGCTCGTCCGGCCGCTCGTCGTCGCCCACCTGCGCGACAACGCGGTGCCGGCCTTGGTGAAACCGCGCCCTGCCACCAGAATGGATCGCGAGGTGTTCACTGCCGTCGCGCAGTTCGTACACATCCTGGCCGGCATGAGCGACGACAGTGGTCATCACGGGCTGACGCAGCTGTATTACCTGTCCGCTCTCGAACTGGCCCGTGCCGCGGGGAACGCGCGGCAGTTCGCGATCGGGCTACGCGCGATGAGTACCCACGCGCTTCGGCTGCGCCTGCCGCGCCAGGCGCTCGATCTCGCCGATATGGCTGTGGCTGTGCTGGGCGGCCGCGGCGATGGGGCGGCTCAGGCCTTCCTGCTCAGCCAGCGCGCGCACGCTCATGCCTGTGCCGGCCGATTCCGCGAGGCCCGGGCCGACTTGATCGCTGCCGAACGCCAGCACGACCGCGCGTCCAGCTCGGCGGGTCCCTTCTTCGTGTACCCGCGGGCGGCATTGAACTACCAGCGCTATCAGACCCTTGGCGCGATGCGGGAGAGCGCGGAGGCCCTTTCGGCTTTGCACGCGTCAGCGCACGACCGCGCGCAGACTGACCGCAGGCGTACCGCGCTGACCCTCGCGCGCCTTGCCGAGGTGTACTTGGCCGTCGGCCGGCTCGACGAGGGGCTGCGCTACGCCCGCAGCTTTCTGCGCGCTTACCCGCATATGCATTCCGCGCACGTTGACACTGCGCGTCAGCGGCTCGGACACGCCCTCGCTCGCTACCCCTCGGAGCCGCAAGCCCGCGCCCTGGCGGAGCAGATGAGCTCAACACGCAACCCGGGATAGAGAACGGGGCCTGCCCGTCACGCACGCTCAGCCGACTACCGGCCTGCTGGGGCACCCCCTCCGCGTACGGGTAAGGGCGCCCCGCACGCTTTCACAAGTGCGCAATCGTTCAGCGCGTGCACGCCTTGACTGCTTTGAATCTGCGTTCTTCGGATATGCGCGGGCACCCGTTCTCTACCACTGATACGGCGATCACGCGATCCAAGGACCGACTTCGGGATGGGCAACTCCATGGGCAGGAAAGAACACATCATCGGTCGCTCCGCTCAGCACAGTGGGCGACTCGCATCCAGAACGCGAGAGAGGGGCGCCGAGACGCCGGCCGGACGGCCGGAAATGCCGACGCGCCACATCTGCGGAACTGGACGAAAGCCGGTCCTCGTCGCGGTCTGTTCTCCCGGCGGGTGAGGCGCGGGACGAACCCGATCCAGGTATCTGTCGTGGCCTCGACCGAACCGTCCGGCCCCCGGCGCTCCCCGGTGCATCGCCACATCGATCCTTCGTCCGTGAGGCCCGGGCCCAGTCACCAAGCCGTACACCAGGAACTGCGCGACGAAGCCATGGCGGAGTCGTGTGTCAACCCGTCCCTGGCAGCCCCCATGGCCTTCTCATACGGCCTGCGCCCCGGCTTGCACCAAGTCGAACAAGCCGGATCAACCGTCAGCGTGCCTGAACAACTGCAGAATATCCTGCGGTTCGCTTTGTCCGGCCTGCGGAGTGCAACCGTGCGCCAGGCGTGATCGCCGTTCACCGATCGCCCCCGCTGAGTCCGAGCCTGCGCGGACGCGGACAGTCACCTGCCCGGTGAATCGGATCAGCGCACCGGTGGCGTCGCGCTGCGACAGGCACCAGCGGCACCAACCAGCAGACCGTCGTGTGCCGTTGAGTGCGCCCGCAGATGTGCACAAGTGCGCTGCCTGACAGGGTGCGTCGAAAGGATGGAACACCGCATGGACCACCAGGTTGCTTTTCTCTTTCCGGGTGTGACGCAGTACGCACCGCAAGGGTTCGCCGACCTGTGCCGCACCCGCTCCGAGGCCATGGATGTGCTGCGCCGCGTCGACGCCGTCGCACGCTCCTGCGACCTGCCATCTCTGGAGAACGTAGCCCTCTGCGACCCGCCGACCACCCTGGCGCAACTGGAGGACAAGGAGCCGGCCGTGCTGCCGCTCCTGCAGTACGCACTGGCCCTCGCCACCGCCGATGGCTTGCGTTCTGCCGGAATAGAGCCGCACGCAGTGGCCGGCCACAGCTTCGGAGAGCTCTCGGCCTTCGTCTGCGCGGGAATCCTGAGCGTGGAGGACGGAGTGCGCGTGATCTGCCTGCGCATGCGCGCCATCGGAACGACGAGGGGCCGCGGCGGCATGCTCGCCGTGCAGGCCGCACCGCCGCGGGTGGAGCACCTGCTGCGGGCCGTCGCGTCGCCCACGCTGGCCGTCGCGTGCGTCAACACCCCCCGTCAAAGCGTGGTCAGCGGAACCTCGTCCGAACTCGACCACGTCGAAAGACTCGCCGCGGCCCTCGACTGGCAGACCGTCCGCCTGAGTTCGCCCTATCCCTACCACAGCCGTCTGCTGGCGGGGCTGGTCACTCCGCTGCGCGAAGCGCTGCAGGAGGCAGGGGTCAGGGCTCAGGCCCTCACGACGCCCACGCGATGCGTGTTCCACGACCGGTGGCACGACGACTCCGACGACCTGCTGACCCACATCGCCGAGATGCTGATCCGCCCGGTCCGCTTCGTCGACTGCGTGCGGTCCCTGTACGACGAGGGCATCACCCACGTCGTCGAGTGTGGTACCGGCGACACCTTGACGCGCTTCGTCGAGGCGAACATCCCGCG
Organism: Streptomyces pyxinae; assembly: GCF_024756275.1. Taxonomy (GTDB): domain Bacteria; phylum Actinomycetota; class Actinomycetes; order Streptomycetales; family Streptomycetaceae; genus Streptomyces; species Streptomyces pyxinae. The sequence goes on from NZ_JANUGQ010000002.1 coordinate 79,872, forward strand.
TGTCCAGGTCGTCGTCCCGTTGCCGGACAACACCGCCACGCCAGACTTCGCCCGGCTCGCAGCCGGTCTGCGGACCCCGGGCGGCGGTGCGGCCACGGCCCGGCTCCCCCCAGTCCCGGCCCGCGACTCCGTCACCGGTCCGGCACCTTCGGCGCCCACATCGCAGCGGAAGAGCTCCGCCGATGAGCCGGCCGCCGCCCCCACCCCGGCACCGGGGCCGACACCGCGGAACGCCCCCGAAGGCGCGGCTCCGTCGGGTGCCGCGGCCGAGGGGAAGCAGGACCGCCAGAGGGTGGTGGCCGTCCTCGGGGACCTGTACGCGGAGATCACCGGCTATCCCGCGGACGTGTTCACCGAAGACGCGCACGTCGAGGTCGAGCTGGGTATCGACTCGCTGCGCCAGACCCGCATGCTGGCCGCGGTAGCCGAGAAGTTCGCTGTGCCGCTACTGGCATCCGGGGTTCGTATCAAGGACTTCCCCACGATCGGCCACATCGCCGACGCCGTCGTCGAGCACACGTCCCCCGCAGCCGCTTCCTGAACCCCGGCCCCCATCAGAAAAGGCTTCCGCGATGTCACAAAGCCGTAAGCCGACGCAGGCCAGACCCCCGGTCGCCCTCGTCGGCATGGGCCTGGCGCTGCCCAACGCCAGCAGTCCCGTCGAACTGTGGGACCTGCTGCACACCACGCGAGCCACGGTCAGTGAACCGACCCCACTGCGCATGAACCTCGACCACTTTCTGTCCTCGACACCCGCGGACGACAAACTGGGCGAACGCGTGGCCAGCTTCCTCAACGCCTTCACACCACACCCGCGGCTCATCGACGACGTCAGGTCCGGTCGCTGGAGCCCGGCCTCCTCTGCCCCCGCGTCCTGGCTGCGCCACTGTGCCTTCCAGGCGCTCGACGGCGTATACGTCGGCACCGGGGACCGTTCCCTTGCCGCCATCGCCCTTTCCGCGGACACCGTGCAGGACTTCGAGCGGGACTCCATCGCCATCGGCATGCGTGAACGCATGGCCGAGGCGGTCGAGAAGCAGGGTTCGCCCGCCGCCGAGCGGGCGATCTGGACACTGGGCGAGGAACTGGATCGCCGCTACGCACAGGCGGACAGGACCGGCATCGGCCGTACCCCCGACGCGCTGTGCCGCCAGGCCCTGTCCGGGGTGATACCCCACATCGACGAGCTCGCCGTCGTCACGGCAACCTGCGCCTCCGGGCTGGCCACCGTGAACCTGGCCGTACGCCAACTGCGCGACGGGGTCTGCGACGTGGCCCTGTGCGCGGCGCTGCACGAGCTGACCCCGCGGCTCATGGTGACCCTGCGGCAGGCCGGAGTGCTCTCACCGTCGCACCAGGTGCGTCCCTTCGACCAGAACGCCGACGGCACCGTGTTCGGTGACGGTGCCGTCGTTCTGGTTCTGAAGACGCTGGAGCGCGCCCAGCAAGACCGGGACACTGTTCTGGCCGTGGTCGCCGGCTACGGCGAGGCGTCCGACGGCCGCGGCAAGTCCATCAGCGCCCCCAACCCGCTGGGTCAGCGGCGCGCGGTGGAACGGGCCTGGCGGACCGCCGGCATCTCCGGCTCCGACCTCGGGCTACTGATCGCGCACGGGACCGGAACCCGCACGGGAGACCCGGTGGAGCTCGGAGCTCTGGAGATGGCGCTCGACGGGGGAGCCTGGCCGCCGATCGTCACGAACAAGGCGTGGACCGGTCACACCGGTACCACCAGTGGTTTGGTGTCCGTCGTGCATGCGGCACTCGCCCTGCGGCAGGAGGAGATACCCGCCCAGCGCTTCTTCGGCGGGCTGGCCGACGATCTCGAGCTCGACACCAGGCCCGAGGTTCCCACCGGCGACACCCCCTGGCCCGCGGGCGCCGATCCGCGCCTGGTGGGCATCTCCTCCTTCGGCATGGGAGGCGCGAACGCCCATCTGGTACTGACGGACTCCACCACGCCTGCCGAGGACAGCGATCCGGCCCCCACCGAAGACGTCGTCCTGGTCGGTTGGAGCAGCGCGTTTCCCGGTGACTTCGGTCACCAGAGCGCCACGGACTGGATCGCCCACGGAGGCAAACCTCCGGCCCCCCGCTTCGGTGACGACTTCCCCATGCCCGACTTCCGCGAGCTGCGGATCCCGCCGTCCATCCTCGACACGATGGACCGCACCGAGATCATGGCCCTGCGCATGGTGCGCGACCTCATGAATCGGCTCGGCACCGACGGCGAGGATCTGCGTGAGCGCACCGGGGTTCTCATCGCGCACGTCGGCCACACCCAGGCCGCCGCGAACCACATGCTGCGCTGCTATGTGGACGACAGCGCACAGGCGTTCACCCACCGCGACGACGACGCGGACGTCACCGCCGCCATCCGCGACGCGCATGCCTCCGTCGCTGAAACTCTGCGCACCACGGTCGCTCCGGCCAGCAGTGACACCATCGGCACCAGTGTCATCGCGAGCCTCATCGCCGGCTGGACCACGAACTATTTCGACCTGCATGGACCGCATCTGGCCGTCGAAACCGGTGTCGACGCCGGACTGTCCGCCCTGCATGTCGCGGAACAGTATCTGCGCCACAACGACGCGGACCTGCTGTTCGTGGCCGGCCTCAACGCCCACTCCGGCCTACGGATGGACCACAGCACCGGCACCGCGAAGGCCGGCCGACGCGCAGCGGACGGCGGCATCACCGTCGCCCTTGCCCGCCGCTCCGTCGCCGAACGCGAAAACCTGCCCGTCCTCGCCACACTGAGCGCCGGCCCCAGCAGCCGGAGTCCCGTGTCCGCCACCCCCGCCTGGCAAACGGCGCCACTGGCCGGCAGCGAGCTGACCTACCTCGGTGCCGACGGCCTGCTGGCCTGCCTCAACGCAGCCCTCACAGCCAGCACTCCCGCGCACATCGCTCCCCAGTTCTCCAGCGGCCCCTACGCCACCATCAGCCCCTCCGGCGACGAACCCGACGCCGCAGACACCGACAGCGACGAACAGGAGACAGCCCCCGGCCGCCCGCGCCCCGAAGGCTCATCGGCAGTACTGCACTGCGACAGCGTCATCGTCTCGCGCCAGCACCCTCAGTGGACCGAGGTTCCCGTTCTCGACCAGGGCGCCGCAGCACGCACGCAGCAGCCGATACCGCCCGACACCCTCATCGTCACCGACATCCCGCAGACCGTCATCGAGCTGGACCTGCCCGACTCCGCCCGGATCTGGAGCACCACCGACCTCACGGGCAACCACCCGCACCTGCACGTCGTCGACCCGGCAGACCTCGACGCCGCACGCGCCGCACTGCCCGCCGGCATCCGGCACCTGCGCGTCATCACCACCCTGACCGACCTCGACCCCGCCTCGGAAGCAGACCGGCTCGAACGCGTACTGACGCTGCACGACCTCACCTTCGGCGCCCTGCAGACCCTCAACGACATGCTGACTGCCGGCGCGACCGCGGCGGCGCTCCTTCTCAACGCCGTGCGCCACGACATCCCTCACCCCGCTGCGCACCTGTTCAACGGCCTGTTGAAAACCCTGGCCGTCGAAGCGCCCGCAGCCTCCGCCTGGACGGTGGCCACCCACAGTCAGAACCTGCCCGAAGCCCTCACCCAGCTCAATGAAGAGGCACAGGCGGATCACCCGTTGGGCATCACGGTGCGCGCCCCGCACGGACGGCGTTTCTGCTACGCGCTCCAGCCACTGGACCCCGAACCCCCGCACACCCCGGCCTCCGCCGCCGTGGACGACACCCTCGGCACCGACAGCGTCGTCGTCGTGTGCGGCGGAGCCACCGGCATCACCGGTGAGATCATGACCGCGGTGGCCCGGCACTGCTCTCCCACGATCTACCTGCTGGGCCGCACCCCCGCACCGGCCGGCGGCAGCGCCGACCTCCTGGTCGCCCCACCGGACAAGCCGACCTTCCTCGCCCAGCAGCGCGCCGAACGCCCCGGGGCGACAATGGCCGGGTTGCTGCGCGACCACAGCCGGCTGTCCAAGCAGTACGACATCGCCCTCCAACTGGCCGGACTGCGCGACCACAGCGGCAGCGACCGGGTGCACTACCTGGCCTGCGACCTCACCGACGCGGCATCGGTGAATGACACCATCGCCACCATCCAGCGCCGGCACGGCGGCATCGACCTCCTCATCCACGCTGCCTCCGCCGCCCGGCCCGGATCACTCGCCAACAAACGGCTCACGGACTTCCGGCGAGGTCGCGACACCAAGGTCCGCGGCTACCTGAACCTCCGGGCGGCCACCGCGGACAACCCCCCACGCCTGTGGTGCAACTTCGGCTCTTTCATCGGCTTCGCTGGCTGGCCCGGAGAAGCCGACTACGCCTCCGCCAACGACTTCCTCTCCGGAGCCGCCCGCTGGTCCCGCGCCATCGAAGACCGCAGTGAATACACCATCAACTGGACCGCCTGGGCAGAAGTCGGTATCGCCGCCGACAACGACGTTCGCACAGCCATGCAACAGCTCGGCATCGACGAGTTCATGACACCCGATGAAGGCGTGCTGTGGTTCTTCCGGGCCCTGCAGGACGGCAGCCGGCCACCCGTGATCGTGCACCTGCCCGCCTCCGAAATGCGCTGGCTCCTGCGCGAAGCCCCCACCCTGTCGTCCACCCGCGCCGACGCGAATGTTCCCGCCACCCCGGCGACACCCGTCACCGCCACGCGGACCTTCGCCCTCGACCGCGACCGAGACCTCGCCCACCACATGATCCGCGGCCGCCCGCTGGCCCCCTCCACCGTCGTCATGGACATGGCCTTTCGGGCCGCCCGGGAAGCCATCCCCGACCTCAGACCCACCGGTCTGCGCGACCTTGAACTGGACGAACCCGTCATCGTGCTGCCCCACCGCACAAAAATCCTCAACTCGACGATCACCCGCGTCCAACGCGATCACGACCAAGCCACCCTCCACTTCGAAGTGACCTCCGACCTGACCCATCCCGCCACCGGCCGGCCACTGCGCCGGCAGACCCACGGCACCGGCACCGTCGTGATGTCCGCCGACCCACCCCCGCCGCCCGCCTGGCAGCCCCCCGACCCGGCGCCACAACAGCCCGTGCCCAACCCCATCCACACGCCCAACCCCGTCTCCTACGTCAGCGGTCCCTTCGTCTGCACCTCCGATCACCGCTCCGACACCCACGGAGCCTCCTCCACCATCAACGCCCCCCAACCCCAGTGGAAGGACTCCTTCGCCAGCTATACCGTGCCGGTCCGCCTGCTCCAGGGCTTGCTGGAGATGACCTACCTCGCCCGGGCAACCGCGAGCGACATCCCCCTGCTCCTCCTGCAGCACATCCAGCACATCGACTTCTACACCGACGCCGGCGAGGACGCCCTCCTGGAATCCAACGCCACGGGACTGCGCGTCTTCGCCACACCCGGGGGCGACACCATCACCGTCGTCAGCGAAACCGGCACCGTCCTGGCACAAGTACGCGGTGCGGGAGGCACACACATAGGCGACTTCAGCCGCGACACCACCGCCATCACCGAACACCACGGACACCGCGCCGACACCTCCTCGTCCGCCAAGGCCGCACCATGACACGGCGACTGGCGGACAAGGTCGCCGTCGTCACCGGCGCCGCCCGCGGCATCGGGCGTGCCATCGCCCTCAGATTCACCGACGAAGGAGCCCACGTAGTCCTCGCCGACCGCGACGAGGACGCCGGCGCGCACACCGCCGCCGAAGCAGCGGGACTCTTCATCCCCACCGACGTCACCGACCCACAGGCCGTCGAGCGCCTCTACACGCTCACCACCCGGAACTACGGACGCCTGGACATCGCCGTCAACAACGCGGGCATCTGCCGGGCCGATGACGGCGACATCCTCGAGACCACCCTCGCGGCATGGGACGCGACCCTTGAGGTGAACCTGCGCTCCATGTTCCTGTGCTGCCGTTTCGCGCTGATGCACATGCGCCCCCGTGGCAGCGGAAACATCATCAACATGTCCTCTGCCGTCGCCTTGACCGGAACACCCGCCGCACCTGTCGCCTACACGGCCGGCAAAGGAGCACTCGTCGCCCTCACGCGACAGATGGCGGCGCGGTACGCGGGCGAAGGCATACGCGTCAACGCCCTCTGCCCCGGCCCGGTCGACACCGCCCTGTTGGACGACCTCTTCGCCACCGACCCCCGGCGAGCCGTCGACCGCCTCATCGTCACCCCCATGCGCGGAGCGACCACCCCCGACGACATCGCCGCCGCGGCGGCATTCCTCGCCAGTGATGACGCCGCACGTATCACCGGCACAGCCCTCCCCGTCGACGGCGGACTGACCACGACACACGTCACAGGTCTGCCCGGGCCGCACCCCGCACCCGCACCACACCGGTGACGCGCACGTCTCCGGAGAGCCGGAAGGGCATGGCCGGATCCTGTCGGTTCGCCGCGCCCCGGGCCACGCCGGATTACGTCGACTTTCCAGCCGCGGAACGAGCCCGGCGGCGCCCGCGGCCGGGTGGTTCGGCACCGGTGCGCATAGCCGTCGCCGGACCGGGCAGAAGCTGAGCAGACCCCGCCGTGGCTCCCCCGTCCGCGGCGGGGTCGTACGCGTCCGTCACCGGCCCCCGAGGACCGGGGCCTTCGCCGGTCCTCGGGGGCGGGCGAGTGGTGCGGGGTCAGCAGGGGGTGGAGCCGAGCCGGGTCAGCCGGCTGTCCGGCTGCGGGATCTCTCCGAAGTCCTCGTCCGCCCGGTCCACCGTCAGGCTGTTGATGACCGCCTCCAGCCGGGGTGGCAGCCCGAGCGGGCGGCCCTGCTGGCAGCGGCTGATCAGATCGTGCCGGACGTGCTCCGGAAGGAGCGGGTGCCGTCCGGTGGCGCGGTTCGCGCACGATCCGGGCAGCCGGCGGGCCTGGACCCGCCAGTGCCGGGCGTCGCGGTACTCGGCCTGCCGCTGGTGGATCAGGAAGCAGCAGAAGGCGGCGGTACGGCTGCCGGCTCCGGCGGCGAACTCGAACCAGAAGCGCGCCTCCTGCCCGTACCCGGCCAGATGCAGCAGAGCGGCGAAGACCAGGGCGCCCTCGGGCTGGATGTCGTCGTGGTCGAGCAGTCCGGCCAGGCTGACGTGCGCCTGCTGGGCGTCCACGATGAGCGCGACGGCCAGGTCCAGATCGTGCGCGGCCTGCTCATGGGCCGAGAAGAAGGGCGGCCGGGGAGCCGGCGGCCGCTCCGGCGCGCGCGGCTCCTGGAACTCCCGGGACTCTCCGGAGCTTTCGCGTTCCCCGGCCTCCTCGGCCTCAGCCAGCCGGTACACCCGCTCAAGGGCCGCCTCGGTGTCGTAGTCGTCGTAGGTGTCGGCGAGGATCTCGGAATCGCCGAGCACGAGGTCGATCTGCTCGGGTCGGTCGTCGGTCGGGCGCACTACTGCTCCGCGTCGTGGTCGGGGTCGTGGTGGGGAAGGCCGAGCTCGGCGGCGATCTGGCGCCGCGCGTGCCGGACGTGGCTGCGGACGGTGGCCTTGTCGCAGCCGAGGTAGTCGGCGGTGGCGTCCTCCTCCATGCCGAGCATGAAGCGGAGGACGATGACGTCGTACCGGCGGTCCGGGAGCTTCGCGATGGCGGCGTACAGGCCGATCTCCTGGGGGAGTACGGTGAGGGCGTCCCGCATCTCGTGGATCCAGAGCCGCTGGAGCGCCTTGGTGAAGGCACCGGTGCCCACCACCTGCGGGGGAAGGCCCCGCTCGTCCAGCCACCGCTGCACCTCCTCCCGGAGCGTCTTCCAGGCGTAGTCGGGCACCGAGGGCTGTTCCTGGACGTGTCCCCACCGGCGCTTCAGATCGGCGAAGACCCGGTCGACGACCTTCTCGGCCTCGCGCCCGGTGCCCATCTGAATGTGGGCGTACCGCATGTAGAGCTTGCGGTGGAACTCGTGGAACGCCTTGAAGGTCACGGTGTGATACGGCACCGTCCCGGGGCCGGCATGACCCCGCGGCCGGTTCGTTCGTGGTGCCATCACCGGAGCTCACCCTCCCGGGCGGGTGAGGGCGAGCCGGCCGGCGTGCGCGGGGGTGCCGGGGGCGGTTGCCGGAGGTACGGGACCGGGCGCGGGTCCAGGTTCACAAGTGCTGTCCTTGCTGAGCGCGCACCGCACCGCGCCACAATGGGCGGTGTCGGTGGGGAAGTTGAGAACTCCCCATGCGTCAAGCGAAGCCGATGACCCGGGTTTCTGTGCAACCCGCGCCCGCTCTTTTTTGCTGAAAGTAATAATATGACTACCGATTGGTAGCTTCCGTGAGGAAGCCATGACGTGGCTCATGCGGGGGCCCGGCGGGGGTCTTGCGGCATATTCAGGCCAGGTATTGGCGTACCGGCGGGGGACGTACGGCGCGCCGGTCGGGCCGGTCGGCCCGGTGCGGGGGGCCGCTTCACCTGCCCATGTGGTCCCGGTGCGCCGGGGGTGCGGCGCGGGCGGGCGCGGGGTGGCATGATCAGCGAGTCGGCCGCCGATCGGTGAGTGACACGCCGGACCGGAACGCCGTCCTGTGCCCGGCCGGGTGGCGCAACGACGCCTGGAGATGGCTCAGTTCAGCCCTTCGGTGTTCGCCAATGCCGAACGGAGAACGTTAACTTGCTGATCACTCACCCGGCAGGCGGTGGAGTGGTCGGCCATGCCGACCCGGGGGAATTCCCACCTGCCCGACATGTCGCCGCCACGCCGGCGGGACAGCCACCGGGTGTCCTCTGTGACGACACATCGAACGCGGTGCACGGAACCAAGGGGAGGCGTCCATGACCACTTCGGCGGCGCGGACAGCGCACACACAGTCAGCGCGCACACAGGCAGCGCAGGCAGCGCGGACGACTCGGACGGCTCAGCCGGTCCGGGGCGATCTGGCTTATGAATACCGGCTGGTCTGGGAGGCCAGCCTGCTGGTGGATCCGGAGGACCCCGTGTTCTTCGACCATCCGCTCGACCATGTGCCCGCGATGATGCTGGTCGAGGGGGCGCTGCGGCTGGCCGAGCGGGCTGTGACGGTGGTCGGGAGCGGGCGGCGGATGTACACCGGTCGGGCCGCGTTCCGCTTCGGGCGCTTCTGCGAGCTGGCGCCGGATCCGGTGGTGCGGGTGTGGTCGGCCGACGAGGGGGTCGGCACCTGGGATGTCGAGTTCCGGCAGGGCGAGACGGTGCTCGGCGGCGGCGAGGTGGAGTGGCGCGCGGTCCCGGGCGGGACGGCAGGGGACGCGGTGCGAGCGGCGGACGGCCCGGAGGCGGAGCCCGTACCGCCGGCGCTGGTGCACCGCGCTCACCCGGAGAATGTGCTCATCGGCGGCTTCGAGGACGGACCCGAGCGCGCGGGCTCCGGGGGCCACCGGGTCCGGATGCTGTCACCGGGGCCCGGGCACTACTACCGGCGGCAGAGCCCGGAGACCCGCTCCCTCGGAGAACTGATGGAGGGGATACGGCAGTTCGGCATACTGCTGGCCCATGAGGCCCGCGAGGTGGAGCTGGGGCGGCACTTCGTCGTCAAGGGCGTCGAGGTGGACATGGAGCGCCCGGTCGGCCGGTCGGAACCACTGGTGCTGCGCTCCACGAGCCTGCCGCGACAGCGCGGCCGGGGCACGGGCCGGCTGGGCTTCACGATCGAGGCGGGGGACCGGCCGGTCGGAGCCGCGCTGGTCAGCGGCACCGTGGTGTCGTCGGAGGCGTACCAGCGCATCCGGGGAGCCGCCCGATGACCCCGGAGCCCACCGGCACCGGCCGGCCGTACGCCGGGCGCCGGACGCCGGAGGCGGAAGCGGGAGCGGGGGCCAAGACCGGGGCCGGGGCGGAGCCGGACGGGCGGTCCTGGGCCCGGCGCCCGGAGAGCTGGTTCCCGCCGCTGCTGTTCACCGCCGGACTGGCGGCGCTGGCGTACGGCCTCTGGCACCACACCGGCATCGCCCGGATCGTCGTGGCGCTCTATCTCCTCTGGGTGCTGGCCGAGTTGCGGATCACCTTTCGCGGCGACCCCGGTGAGACCGGCGGGGCGGACCGGGGCAGCATGCCGCTGTACGGGATGGCCCGCGGCCTCGTGGTGGCGACGGCGCTGTTCGTGCCGGACGGCTGGCCGGGGCGCCCGCCGGCGGTGACGGCGCTGCTGGTCGCGGTGTTCGCCGGCGGTGTGGCGCTGCGCCTGACGGCGATCTGGCAACTGGGGCGCTTCTACTCGCACAAGGTGCGCACCCTCTCCGACCACCGGATCGTCCGCACCGGCCCCTACCGGTTCGTCCGCCACCCGGCGTACTCCGGAATGATCCTCGCCCACCTGGGCTTCACCGGCCTGTTCCTCAACCCGGCGAGCGCCGCCGTGACCCTGTTCCTGCTGGTCCCGGCCGTGATGCACCGGATACGCGTGGAGGAGCGCACCCTGATGCGACTCGATGGATACCCGGCCTACGCACACGGCCGCAAGCGGCTGATCCCGGCGGTGTGGTGACCATGGCCACGAGCGTGACCCGCACAGCCGACCGCCACGACAACCACGACCGCCACGACCGGACCGGTCGTCATGAGCGGAGTGCCGGGAGCGCCGGGGACGCCGGGACCGGTACGCGCTCCGCCGCCGCGCACCCCTGGGCGTACGCGCCCGGCGACCCCGCCCAGGTGGGCCAGAAGTTCGCCCGGCTGCACCGGATGCGCGAGGCGGGGCTGCCGGTGCCCCCGCTGTTCTGCCTGCCCGCCTCCGCCTTCCGGGAGGCCGCCCGGCCGCTGCTGCCCGGCATCGAACAGGCCCTGGCCGGTATCGACTACGCCGATCCGGAGAGCGTCGAGGAGGGCGCGGCCCGCGTTCGGGCGCTCTTCCTGGCGGCGCCGCTGCCGGCGGGGCTCACCGACCGGATCTCGGCCGCCTGCGACGAGCGCTTCGAGCCCGGCGCCCTGGTCGCCGTACGCGCCTGCGCCCTGGACGGCGAGGACTCGGCGGACGACCCCTACGCCGGGATGAGCGACAGCTTTCTGTACGTCCCGCGCGACGAGGTGCCCGACCGGGTGCGCCGCTGCTGGGCGTCCGGCTTCACGGCGGCCTCGCTGCTCTACCGCCACACCCGGGGCCGCGATCCCCTGGGCGCCGAAGTGGCCGTCGGAGTCCAGGAGATGGCGCTCGGCGAGCGGTCCTTCGTCCTGTTCACCCGCGATCCCCGCACCGGCGACCGGACGACCGTCGTCGCGGCCGGCCACGGCATCGGTGAGGGGGTGGTCCAGGAACGGGTGGGCGTCGACCACTACTTCCTGCCGGCCGGCACGGAGGACGGTGCGGGGGAGAGCGCCGTGGGCGGACCGGTCGAGCGCCGGATCGCCGCCAAGCCCGAGATGCTCGGCCTCGATCCCGCGCAACCCGGGGCCGGGCCGGTACCGCTCCCGGTGCCCGAGGCGCTGCGCGAGCGCCCGGTGCTCGACGACGCCGAGTTGCGGCGGCTCGCGGCGACCGGCGCCGAGGTGGAGCGCCTGTTCGGCGGCGTACCGCAGGACATCGAGGGCACCTTCACCCCCGACGGCCGGCTGCACCTGGTCCAGGCCCGGCCCATCGCGATCGACCTCGGGCTGCGGGTGCAGTGGAGCAACGCCAATGTCACCGAGAGCTTTCCGGGCGTCACCACGGCCCTGACCTACACCTTCGCCCAGCGCTTCTACCGGATGATCTTCCACGACCTCTACCACCGGCTGGGCGTGGATGCCCGCACCCTGCACGGCGACGAGGCCGACCTGGAGCGCATGATCGGCTGGCACCGGGGCCGGATCTACTACCGCCTCGACGCCTGGTACCGGCTGCACAGCCGGCTCGCCGTCTTCCCGCTGTTCCAGGCGTCCTGGGAACGGATGATGGGACTCGACCCGGCGCCCCCGGCCGCCCGCCCCGGGCCGCTGCGGCTGGCCCGGCCCCTGGCCGGGGTGGTGCGCCGGTTCGCCGTCCACGACACCGCCATGCGCGACTTCGAGTCCTGGTGGGAAGCGCTGATCGCACCGCACCGGGGCCGCGACTGGGGAGCCCTCGACCCGCTGGCCCGCGTCCGCGAACTCCGGGCCGTCTGGCGGGAGGCGGGCGAGCACTGGGGCGTCACCCTGATGAACGACTCCGTGCTCAGCACCTACGCGGGCCTCGCCCAGCGCCTGCTCGACCGCTGGGCCCCGGGCGTCCCGCTCAACGACCTGCTGTGCGGGGAGGAGCGCAACCACAGCACGGCGGCGCTGCTCTCCGCCGTCCGGCTGGCCGAACGGCTGCGTGAGCGACCAGAGGTGATGGACACGCTCGCCGCCGCTCCGGCCGAGGAGGTGTGGCCCGCCGTCCGGGACGGCGCGTTCGGCACGGAGTTGGCGGCGGCCTTCGCCGAGCATCTGCGGCGCTACGGCGACCGGGGGGTGCAGGAGCTGAAGATGGAGCAGCCCAATCTGCGCCGTACCCCCTGGCTGCTCCTCGATCTCGCCGCCGACTACGCCCGCGCCGGGCTGGACGCCGACACCCTGCGCCGGCGTGAACTCCGCGTCCGGGCCGAGGCCGAACGGCGCCTGGCCGCCTCCGGGATGGGCGCGACACGGCTCCGTGCCCTCCGCGCCCTGCTGGCCCGGCTGCGCCGTTGCGTCGGCCACCGGGAGAACTCCCGTTACCGGCGCAGCGAGTTGTTCGGCATGGCCAAGGAGATCTTCCACTCCCTCGGTGCCGACCTGGTCGCGGAGGGGGTGCTCACCGCTCCGGAGGACGCCTGCCACCTCACCCAGGACGAGCTGCTCGGCTGGTTCGAGGGCACCGGCCCGGCCGAGGCGGAGGCCCTGCGGGCCCTGGCCGCCGCGCGCCGCGCCGAGTACGAGCGGCCGGGGCCCGAACTGCCCATGCGCTTCGCGACACTGGGCGCGGTACGCCGCACCCGGGCCGTCGCCGGGGGGCAGGACCCGGGCGGCCGGGGTGCGGAAGACCCGGGAGCCGGTCCCGACGCCCCCGCGGCCGGTGCCGCCGCTCCCGGTGTACTGCGCGGCCTGGGCTCCAGCGCCGGCACGGTGCGCGGCCGGGCCCGGGCGGTGCTCGATCCGCGCGAGCCGGTGGAGCCGGGCTCGATCCTGGTGGCCCGGGAGACCGACCCGGGATGGCTGTTCCTGATGCTGCGGTCGGCGGGGATCGTGGTGGAGCGGGGCACCATGCTCTCGCACACCGCCATCACCGGACGGAAGTTCGGCATCCCGGCGATCGTGGCGCTGCCCGGGGCCACCACCGCCATCCCGGACGGCGCGCTGGTCGAGATGGACGGGGCGACCGGCGTCGTCACCGTACTGGAGCACCCGGAACCGGGTCCGGACGGATTTTCGGAACCAGGCCCGGCCGGCCGGCCGGAGCCCGGGCCAGGGCCGGACCGGGAGCCGGCGGTCCGGGGCCGTACGGAGCCGGGAGGCGCCGCGTGAACCAACCGCGTCGTGTGAACCATCCGACCAGGCTCGCCCGCTTCACCCTGGTGATGTTCAAACCGCAGGTCTACGTCACCTATGCCGTGCTGTGGGTGCTGGCGCTGGAGGGCTCGGCCGCGCTGCTGGCCGGCCGGCCCTGGCACCCCGGTGCCGGAACCGCGGTCCGGGCGGTGAGTGTGCTGCTCGCGCTGCTCTTCCTGCGCATGGCCGACGAGCAGAAGGACCTGGAGTACGACCGGGTCCACCACCCGGACCGCCCCCTGGTGCGCGGGGACATCACCACCGCCGAGCTGCGTGCCGGGATGGCTGGGACTGCCCTGGTGCTCCTGGTGCTCAACCTCGCCTCGGGACCGCCGGCCGCGGTCCTGGTTCTGGCGCTCGACCTGGCCTACGCGGTCCTGCTGATGGGCCTGGAGCGACGGTCGGCGGCGGTCCGGGACGGCCTGTTCGTCAACCTGGCCGTCACCTATCCCGTACAACTCCTGCTCAGCGTCTATGTGTACGTCTCCGCCGGCGGCGGGGCCGGCTGGCGGGCGGTGCCGCTGCTCGCCGTCTTCGTCTGTGTCTTCCTGCACTTCGAGTTCGCCCGGAAGACCTCCTGGCGCGACGATCCGGGGGCCCGGATGTACTCCGGCCCGCTCGGCCCGCTGCCCAGCGCCCGGCTGGCGGCCGGCTTCGCGGTGGCGGCGGTCGCGCTCGCCCTCCTCCTGCTGCCCGGCCGGCCGGTGGTGCTGGCCCTGGTCGCCGCGACCCTGCTGCTGCCGGCGGCCGGGTGGTGGCGCTTCCGGCGCCGCCGGGTCACCGGCTGGCCGGTGCCGCTGGCCATGGGGTTCGTGGTCGCGGGCTATCTGGCCCTGGCCGTCCAGGCGGGAGTGTCATGATCCTCGTGACCGGCGCGGCCGGCTTCACCGGTGGCGCGACGGTGGCCGCGCTGGTGCGCCGGGGCGCCCGGGTCCGGGCCGTCGTCCACCACCGCCCGGCGGCGTGGGCGCGTACCCCGGACACCGCCGAACCGGAGGCCGCCGGGCCGGACACCGCCGGTCCGGAGAGTGTCTCGGGTGTTTCGGGTGTCCCCGCCGTGCCCGCCGTCTCAGCCGTTCCCGGCGTTGCCGCTGCTCCCGCCGAGACGGTGACCGCCGATCTCACCGACCCGTCCTCGCTCGCCGGGCTCTGCGACGGGGTCTCGGCCGTCGTCCATCTCGCCGCGTACATCGGGGAGGACCCGGAGCGCTGCGCGGCCGTCAACGTCGATGGCACCCTGGCCCTGCTCGCGGAGGCCCGGCGGGCCGGCGTACGGCGGTTCGTCCAGCTCAGCACCGCGGCCGTGTACGGCGACGGGGCACACACCGGGCCCGACGAGGACGCCCTCACCCCGGACCCGGTGTCGGTGCTCAGCCGCTCCCGGCTGCTGGCCGAACACGCGGTGCTCGCCGGGGGCGGCACGGTGCTGCGGCCGATGTTCGTGTACGGGCCCGGCGACCGCTGGTTCGTACCGCCGCTGGCCCAGGCCCTCACCGCTCTGCCGGTCCGGGTGAACGGCGGCGCGGCGCGGCTCTCGCTGCTGGACGTGGCCGATCTGGCGGAGGCGTTCGCGGTGCTGGCGACGACGGACGGGCCCGGCGGGCCGGACACCGACCGGGGCCGGATCTACCACGCGGCCCACCCCGAGCCCGTCACACTCGACCGGCTCATGGGCGCGTTCACGGCCCACCTGGGGGTGCCGGAGCCGACGGCCGACATCGGCTTCGAGGAGGCGCTGGCCTTCCTGGCCGACGCTCCCGACCTGGCCCGGCGGCTGCGGCTGATCGCCTTCGACCACTACTACGACGCCTCCCGGCTCTGGCGGCGCACCGGGCTGGTGCCGGGGATGTTCGACGACCGGTTCGCCGCCCGCGCGCCCTGGTACCGCGCCCGGCTGGACGCCTCCGGCTGAACCGGGCGCCCGGGGGCGGACGTGCCGCAGGGCGGACGTGCCTCGGGGCGGTACCGTGCGGTACCGCCCCGAGGGCTTGCCGGTGGCGCCGACGCCGTCCGGTTCGATCAGAACTGGCTGATCAGGACTGGGGGCGGCTGCCGTGGTTGGCCGCGTTGCCGCGGCGGGCCTTCTTCTTGCGGCGGCGCTTGGACGACATGGGTACCTCCGTAGTGCTGGTGTCACTTTCCACGCGCCGGGCGGCCCGCTACGGACCCCTCGGGCGGCGTCCCCGACGCGTACCCCGGCCGGCACATTTCATGGCGTGCGCCAGGTCCCCCCGGCAGCCGGTGACGACCGGCCCGACCGGCGGCCCCGCCCCGGCGGGCCCGCTCCCGGCCGCCGGAGGCGAGGCGGGCGGGCCGGGGGCCGGTCAGTCGGTACCCGACTCGATCGCCGCGTGGTCGAGCGCGTCGGAGTCCACCGGCACGCCCTCGCCCTCGTGGCCGGCCGCCGCGATGGTCTCGGCGCCGCCCGGGCGCAGCTCGCCCACGAGCCCGCTCCACGCGGTGAGCCGGCCCTGCGCGGCGTACTGCTCCAGCTTGGCGCGCGAGTCGGCGATGTCCAGGTTGCGCATGGTCAGCTGGCCGATGCGGTCGTCCGGGAAGAACGCCGGGTCCTGGCTGCGCTCCATCGACAGCTTCTCGGGGTGGTAGCTGAGGTGCGGGCCCTGGGTGTCCAGGACGGTGTGGTCCTGGCCCCGGCGCAGCCGTACCGTCACACTGCCGGTGACCGGCTCGCCGACCCAGCGCTCCAGGCCCTCCCGCAGCATCAGCGCCTGCGGGTCGAACCAGCGGCCCTCGTAGAGCAGCCGCCCGAGCCGCCGGCCCTCCCCGTGGTACATCGCGATGGTGTCCTCGTTGTGGATGGCGTTGACCAGCCGCTCGTACGCCAGGTGCAGCAGCGCCATACCGGGGGCCTCGTACACCCCGCGGCTCTTGGCCTCGATGATCCGGTTCTCGATCTGGTCCGACATCCCGAGCCCGTGCCGGCCGCCGATCGCGTTGGCCTCCCGCACCAGCTCCACCGGGGAGTCGAACGCCCGCCCGTTGATCCGCACCGGCCGGCCCCGCTCGAACTCCACCGTGACGTCCTCGGCCGGGATCCCGACCGACTCGTCCCAGAACCGGACGCCCATGATCGGCGTCACGATCTCCAGCGAGGTGTCCAGGTACTCCAGGCGCTTGGCCTCATGGGTGGCGCCCCAGATGTTGGCGTCGGTGGAGTACGCCTTCTCCGCGGAGTCCCGGTAGGGGAGGTTCCGCTCGGCCAGCCAGGCCGACATCTCGTGCCGCCCGCCGAGCTCCTCCACGAACGCCCGGTCGAGCCAGGGCTTGTAGATGCGCAGGGCGGGATTGGCGAGCAGCCCGTAGCGGTAGAACCGCTCGATGTCATTGCCCTTGTACGTGGAGCCGTCGCCCCAGATGGAGACGGAGTCCTCGCGCATCGAGCGCACCAGCAGGGTGCCCACCACGGCCCGGCCGAGCGGAGTGGTGTTGAAGTACGCCTGCCCGCCCGAGCGGATGTGGAAGGCGCCGCAGGCGAGCGCGGCCAGACCCTCCTCCACCAGGGCCTCCCGGCAGTCGACCAGCCGCGCCCGCTCGGCGCCGTAGGCACGGCCGCGCTCGGGCACGGCGCTCAGATCGGGCTCGTCGTACTGGCCGATGTCGGCCGTATAGGCATACGGGACGGCGCCGCGCTCGCGCATCCACGCCACCGCGACCGATGTGTCCAGCCCGCCCGAGAACGCGATACCCACGCGCTCGCCCACTGGAAGCTTATTCAGAACCTTGGACATGTATGTATCGTAGGGCCAAGCCTCGGATTGGTCACATGTGCCCTCTGATCAGGCGTGAAATGGACTCGCCGGGCGGCTTGCGGTGGCCTTCCCGTCCCGGTGTGTGCTGCATGAACATGCTGTCGAGTCCCCGGGCCCTTGAGCCTCCAGGGCCGGGGGACCGGCCGGCCGGCCGGGGGCGGCCGACCGGTGGCTGGCCGACCCGGCCGACCGATGGCTGGCCGACCCGGCCGACCGGTGGACGGGGAGGTCAGCCCGGCGGTGCGTGCGGACCGGACCGCCGCAGCCGCGTCAGCGACTCGGCCAGCCGGTCCACCTCGCCGGGCGTGTTGTAGAGCGCCAGGGAGGCGCGTACGGCCGAGGTGAGGCCGTAGTGCGCGAGTGCGGGCTGGGCGCAGTGGTGGCCGGCGCGTACGGCGATGCCGTCCCGGTCCAGCCAGTCGGCGACCGCCAGCGGGTCCCGGCCGGCGAGGGTGAAGGTGAGCACCGCGATCCGGTGGGCCGCCGTGCCCACGAGGCGCAGTCCGTCCACCGCCGACAGGGCGTCCTCGGCGTGGCGCAGCAGTCCCGCCTCGTACGCGGCGACGGCGTCCCGGTCGAGGGCGGAGAGCCACCGCAGCGCGGCCAGCAGCCCGACCGCCCCGGCGATGTTCCCGGTGCCGGCCTCCAGCAGCTGGGGAGGGGGAGCGAAGGTGGAGCCGTCGAAGCCGACGGACTCGATCATGCTGCCGCCGCCCTGCCACGGCCCCATCCCGGCCAGCACCTCCGGCTTCACATAGAGGGCCCCGATGCCGGTCGGGGCGAAGACCTTGTGCCCGGAGAACGCGTAGAAGTCCGCGTCGAGTTCCCTTACGTCCACCGGGAAGTGGGCGACCGCCTGGGCGCCGTCGACCAGCACCCGGGCCCGGTACCGGTGGGCGAGCGCGATCATCTCCCGTACGGGCGGTACGGTGCCCAGCACATTGGAGGCGTGGCTGAGGGCGACCAGCCGGGTGCGCGAGGAGAGCCGGTCGGCGTAGGCGGCGGGATCGATGTCCCCGTCCGGGGTCAGCGGAAGGGGGACGAGCCGGGCCCGAGTCTCCCGGGCGATCAGCTGCCAGGGCACGATGTCCGAGTGGTGCTCCAGCACCGGTACGAGCACGTCGTCCCCGGGGCCGAGGTGGGCCCGGCCCCAGCTCTGGGCGACGAGGTTGACCGCCTCGGTCGTGCCCCGCACGAAGACGACGCTCTCCGGCTCCGGTGCGCCCAGGAACCGGGCCACCGCCGCCCGTGCCGCCTCGTACGCCTCCGTCGCCTCGCGCGCCATGGTGTGCGCGCCCCGGTGCACATTGGAGTTGGCCAGGCCGTAGTAGGCGGTGAGCGCCTCGATGACCTGGCGGGGCTTCTGGGTGGTGGCCGCGTTGTCCAACCAGACCAGCGGGTGCCCGTTGACCGTACGGTGGAGGACCGGGAAGTCGTGGCGGACCGCCTCGGCGGAGAAGCCGCCCGGGGCGCCGGGCGGTGCCGGGGGCCGGCCGAAGCCACGGAACGCCGGGAAGGTGTCAGGAGTAGTCATGGTAGTGGGACACCTCGACGTTCCGCAGGACGGCGAGCGCGTCCTCCACGAGCACGGCGGTGTTGAAGTAGGCGGTCATCAGATAGGAGGTGATGCCCTGCCGGCTGACCCCCATGTTCCGCATGGACAGGCCGGGTTCGATCTCGTCAGGGACCTTCTCCGGCCGCAGCCCCACCACACCCTGGTCCGCCTCGCCGGTCCGCATCAGCAGGATGTCGGTGGTGCCGGCCGCCGTTCCGCCGTGGAGGCGGAGCTTGTCGGAGGGCAGCAGCGGCACCCCGCGCCAGGTGAGCAGCGGGCTGCCGAAGCGGTTGTCGGTCACCGGGGGCACACCCCGGCGCGTACACTCCCGGCCGAACGCGGCGATCGCCCGGGGGTGCGCCACGAAGAAACCGGGCTGCTTCCACACCCGGGCCAGCAACTCGTCCAGGTCGTCGGGGGTGGGCGGGCCGGTGCGGGTCTGGATGTGCTGCCCGGGCGCGACCTTGTGGAGCAGGCCGTGCTCGGGGTGGTTGAGCAGAGTGTTCTCCTGCCGCTCCCGCAGCACCTGGACGGTCAGGCCGGACTGCGCCCGGGTCTGGTCGATCGGCCCGTTGTAGAGGTCCGCGACCCGGGTGTGGACGCGCAGCACGGTCTGCGCGAGCGTCATGTGGTATTCCTGCGGCTCGTCGTAGTCCGGGTAGGTGCCCGGGAGTTCGGGCTCGCCCTCATGACCGGAGAGCAGGTCGACGGGGACCTCGGTGCCCGGCCGGGGGCGGTCGCCCGCGGTGTATTCCGCGAGCGCCGCGCGTACGGCCCCGTCCCGGTCGGCCAGGGCCGCCAGCGCCTCCCGGGGAGCCACCAGGGCCACCCCGGGGGCGGACGCCCGGACGGTGTAGGGCACCAGCTCGGACCGGGCCCAGCACTCGGCGTCGAAGTACTCGCCGTCACCGATGACATCGAGCAGGGCCTCCTCGCCGTACCGGCCGGTGCCCCGCTTCTCGGCCCGGCCGCGCACGATCACCCACAGCCGGCCGGCCGGCTCGTCGTCACCGGCCAGCACCTGGCCCGGTGTGAAGTCCACCGGGGTGAAGGCGTCGGCCAGTTCGGCGAGCAGAGCGTCGTCGGCGTCGCGCAGGAAGGGTAGTTCGCGCAGGTCGTCCGGGACGATTCGCGGTCCGTCCGCGCCGTCCCAGGTGCTGATCCGGTCGTCGCCCAGGAGGTAGGAGCGCCTGCGGTTGACCCGGTAGACACCCGACGGGATGTCCACCCAGGGCAGGGCGCGCAGCAGATAGCGCGGAGTGAGGCCGCGCATCATCGGCGGGGTCTTGGTCGCGGTCGCGAGCTGGCGCGCCGAACCCGGCGCGAGAGCCGTCGGGTTGGCGGGGGTGTTCGGGGCGCTCGGGGGAACCACGGAAGCCTCCTCGAAGAGGGGAAGTGGAGAGGGGGAGGGAAGCCGGGCGCCGCGTGCCCTCGGCCGGGGGAGCGGCAGTGGCGGCGGCGCACCGGCGGACGAGGAGGATCCTGCGGTGCCGCCGGAGGAGTGGGAAGGGCGTGCGAACCGGGCGCGCGGGGCGTTTGGCCGGACAGAGGGGGCGTGCGCGGCGGGGCGGGTACCCGGTAACTCCGGTACGTGCCAGGGTGGTTCCGCCGGGCCGGCCGGAGTACCGCCGCCTCACGGTGCCGGTGGTCGGTCCGGTCGGTCCGGGCGCCACGGGGCAGCGAGGGGCGGCACGTGGCGCGAAGTCGCCCCGTGCGGACGGGCGCCGACGGACCGGGCGCCGGGGCGCGGCCGGCTACCGGGGTGCGGGAGCCTTCCCGGAGGCGGCCCCGGGGGCCTTCCCGGGTGCCTCGTCGTGGCGGAGCCGTCCCGGCCACCACACGGCGGGGCCGGCGTCCAGGACGAGCGCGGGGACCAGCAGGGAGCGCACCACGACGGTGTCGAGCAGAACGCCGAAGGCGACGATGAAGGCGATCTGGGCGAGGAAGGCGAGCGGAATGACGGTGAGGGCGGCGAAGGTGGCCGCGAGCACGACACCCGCCGAGGTGATGACCCCGCCCGTGGAGACCAGGCCGGTGAGCATGCCCTGCCGGGTGCCGTGCGCGAGCGTCTCCTCCCGGGCGCGGGACATCAGGAAGATGTTGTAGTCGACCCCCAGGGCGACCAGGAAGACGAAGCCGTACAACGGGACCGAGGCGTCGGTGCCCGAGAAGCCGAGGAGGTCCTGGAAGACGATGCCGGTGACGCCCAGGGTGGCGGCGTAACTGAGGGCGACGGTGCCGACCAGCAGCACGGGCAGCACCAGGGCGCGGAGCAGCGCGATGAGGATGACCAGGACGATGGCCAGGACGACCGGGACGATGAGCGACCGGTCGTGTTCGGCGGTCCGCTGGGTGTCGTACTGCTGGGCGGTGTAGCCGCCGACCAGGGCGGTGGGGTCGGCGTCCCGCCGGATCCGCTCCCGCAGTTCCCGGACGGTCCGTTCGGCCCGGTCGCTGTCGGGGAGGTCGGTGAGGGTGGCGTCGATACGGACGCGGCCCCCGATCTCGCGCGGCGGTGCGTCCGGGCGGCTGCCGGGGGTCCATGGCCGGGCCTGGGCGACCCCGTCGGTCCCGGCGGCGACCCGGAGGACCTCCGCGCTCCTGGCGGCGTCGGCGACGATGACGGCCGGCTGGCCCTCGCCACCGGGGAAGTGCCGGCCGAGGGTCCGCTCGGCGGCGACCGAGGGAGCGTCTCCGGTGAACAACTCGTCCAGCGGGATGCCGCGCGCGTTGAGCGCGGGGAGGAAGGCGGCGCACACCGCCAGCGCGGCGGCGGTCAGCGCCCACACCCGCCGGGGACGGCGGTCCACCAGGCCGGCCACCCGCTGCCACAGCACACCGCGCCCGGCGCTGTCTTCCTCCCCGTCCTCCCCGTCCTCCCCGTCCTCCCCGTTCACCCTGTCCGTCCCGCCCGTCCCGGGCCGAGCGGGCCAGAACGCGGCCCGGCCCAGCAGGGCGAGGGCGGCGGGCAGAAAGGTGAGGGCGGAGGCCAGGGCGCAGACGATGCCGATGGCGCCGACCGGCCCGAGCGCGCGGTTGTTGCTCAGATCGCTCAGCAGCAGCGCGAGCAGCCCCAGGGCGACGGTGGCGGCGCTGGCGGTGATGGCCCCGGCGGAGTTCCGCAGGGCCACCCGGGCCGCCTCCGTCCGGTCGCCGGCACGGGCGATCTCCTCCCGGAAGCGCGCGGTGAGCAGCAGCGCGTAATCGGTGGCCGCGCCGATCACCAGGATCGACAGAATGCCCTGGACCTGGCCGTCCACCCGGACGACGCCGTGGTCGGCCAGTACATAGACCACCGCGCAGGCCACGCCGAGCGCGAAGAGCGAGCTCAGGATGATCAGGAAGGGCAGGACCACGCTGCGGTAGACCGCCAGCAGAATGAGCAGCACGGCGGCGAGCGCCACCCCGAGCAGGACGCCGTCGACACCGGCGAAGGCACCGGACAGATCGGCCTGCTTGGCCGCCGGTCCCGCGATCCGCACCTCCGTGCCCGGCACCCGCCGCGCCGCCGAGGCGATCCCGTCCAGCGCCCCGGGGAGGCGGTCGCCCAGCGCCGGGCCGAGCTGGACCACGCCTTGGAGGGCCTCGCGGTCCCGGGACGGAACGGCCGGGGACGGGGTGCCCCGGACGGCGTCGCTCCCGGCGAGACCGCGCAGGGCCTCGGTGGCCGCCCGCACCTCGCCGGGGGAGAAGCCGGCGCCGTCCTCCCGGGTCCAGACCACGACGGCCGGCAGGGTCGCCTCCCGGCTGAACGCCCGCTGGGCGTCGATGACCCGGGTGGACTCCGCGCCGCGCGGCAGAAACGCGGCCTGGTCATGAGTGGAGACGTCCTTCAGCTTCCCGGTGTACGAGCCGAAGACCGCGCCCAGGCCGAGCCAGACGACGACCAGGACCAGCGGGACCAGCCGGCGGGCGAGCCCGGTCCGGCGGGGCGGCGTGGGGGCGGCCGGGGTGCCTGTGAGCATGCGCTGTCTCTTCCCGTGGATTGATTACTCAATCATCGAGTAACTCAATGACAGGGCCACCTTAGGATGCTCCTCATGCCTCGCCCGCCCTACCCGTCACCGCCCGACCCGTCGCCGGACCCCTCGGTGCCCGCCCCGCCGCCGCCCGGCCCCTTGCCGCCCGCCCCGCCGCCGCCCGGCCCGTCGGGGGACGACCCGCCGCCGTCCGGCCCCGGCCGGGATCCACGGACCTTCGCCCGGCTGCTGCGCCGGCTGCTCGCGGAGTTCAACCGGATCGCCCACGGCTACGCCCAGGACAACGGTCTGCACGCCACCGATGTGCACGCGCTCGCCGCGATCATGGACGCCCGGGCCGAGGACGGCGAGCCCATGACCCCCACCCGGCTCCGCCGGCGCCTGGCGCTGACCTCCGGGGCCGTGACCGCCTGTCTGGACCGGCTCGAACAGGCGGGCCACATCTCCCGGGTGCGGGACGCGCGGGACCGCCGGGTCATCCATCTGCACTACCGGACACCCGCCGAGGACAGCGCCCAGCGCCGGCACTTCGCCCCGCTGGCGGGGAGCACCAGGCGGGCCCTGGAACGCTTCACCGAGGAGGAGATCGCGGTGGTCACCCGCTTTCTGACCGTCCTCGGCGAGGAGGTCCGGCACGAGTGCCGCGACGACCCTCCTCCCGGCCGGTGACCGCCGACTGCCGTACTCTTGGCGGGAGTTGCGTCGTGTGACATATTACTGGCGTGGCCAGGCAACCGACGTGTGACGTTGTGGTGGTCGGCGCCGGGACGGTCGGCGCCGCATGTGCCTTCTACGCGGCCGGCGAGGGCCTCCGGGTCGCCCTGGTGGACCGGGGCCCGGTGGCCGGCGGTACGACGGGCGCCGGGGAGGGCAATCTGCTGGTGTCCGACAAGGAACCCGGCCCCGAGCTGGAACTCGCCCTGCTGTCCACCCGGTTGTGGGCGGAGCTGGGTGCCGGGACCGGCTTCGGCACGGCTGTCGAGTACGAGTCCAAGGGCGGTGTCGTCGTCGCCTCCACTACGGAGGGGTTCGCCGGTCTGGAGCGGCTCGCGGCCGGCCAGCGCGCCGCCGGAGTGGCGGCCCGGCCGGTGGCGGCGGACCAACTGCGCGAGCTCGAACCGAGGTTGGCCCCGGGGCTGGCCGGTGGGGTCCACTATCCCCAGGACGCCCAGGTGATGCCCGCGCTGGCCGCGGCACAACTGGTCCGGGCGGCCCGCGCGGCCGGGGCCCGGCTGCACACCGGCCGGACGGTCACCGGGGTGCTGCGGGACGCCGCCGGGGCCGTACGCGGGGTCCGTACCGACCGGGGCGAGCTGCACGCCCCGGCCGTGGTCAACGCCGCCGGGTGCTGGGGCGGTGAGCTGGCCGGCCTCGCCGGGGTACGCCTTCCCGTGGCGCCGCGCCGGGGCTTCGTCCTGGTCACCGAGCCCCTGCCACCGGTGATCCGGCACAAGGTGTACGCCGCCGACTACCTGGCCGGAGTGGCGGGCGGCTCGGCGGCCCTGACGACCTCACCGGTGGTCGAGGGCACCGCCGCCGGCCCGGTGCTGATCGGTGCCAGCCGGGAACGGGTCGGCTTCGACCGCTCGTTCCCGGTGCCCGCCCTGCGGGCCCTGGCGGCGGGCGCGATCCGGCTCTTCCCCTTTCTGGAACGGGTCCGGGCGATCCGCTCCTACCTCGGTTTCCGTCCCTGGACACCCGACCGGCTGCCGGTCGTGGGGCCCGATCCGCGCGTGCCGGGGCTCGTCCATGCCTGCGGGCACGAGGGCGCGGGTATCGGCCTGGCCACCGGTACGGGCCGGCTGGTCGCCCAGGTGCTCGCCGGCCGGGTGCCGGATCTCGACCTCACCCCCTTCCGGCCCGACCGCTTCCGGGAGCCCACCGGTTCGCGCGCCACCGGGGAGGCCCGATGAGCGAAGCCGCCTCCCGCCCGCGCCGGGACGCCGACGTGCCGCGCCGGGACGCCGCCGCGCGATCCCGCCGGAGCGCCGTCGCGTCCGTCCACCGGGAACTGGGCGCGTCCGTGCGCCTGTTCGCCGTGGCGTCCGTCTGCCGGGAACTCGCCACGTTCGTCCGCCTGTTCGCCGTCGCGTCCGTCCGCCGGAGGCCCGCCGCGGGTGCCCGCGCTCCGCTGGAACTGGTCCGGGCCGCGCCCGGACCGGCCTTCACCCTGACCTTCGACGGTCGTGACATCCCCGCCCTGCCGGGACAGACGGTGGCCGCCGCCCTCTGGTCGGCCGGTGCCACCTCCTGGCGGAGCACCCGGGAGAGCGCCCGGCCGCGCGGGCTCTTCTGCGGCATCGGTGTCTGCTTCGACTGCCTGGTGACCGTCAACGACCGCCCCAATCAGCGCGCCTGCCTGGTCGCCGCCGAGCCCGGTGATGCCGTCCGTACCCAGGAGGGGACCGGCCATGACGACCGCTGAACCCCGGCTCGCGGTGATCGGAGCGGGCCCCGCCGGACTCGCCGCCGCGCTGGCCGCCGCCGACCGGGGCCTCGGTGTCACCCTGCTCGACGCCGCCGACGGGCCCGGCGGCCAGTTCTACCGGCAGCCCGCCCCCGCACTCGGTGCCCGCCGGCCCGAGGCGCTGCATCACCGGTGGTCCGCGTGGCGGCGGCTGCGGGCCCGGCTGGCCGGCCACCTCGC
The DNA here is from genome assembly GCF_024756275.1 of Streptomyces pyxinae. Taxonomy (GTDB): domain Bacteria; phylum Actinomycetota; class Actinomycetes; order Streptomycetales; family Streptomycetaceae; genus Streptomyces; species Streptomyces pyxinae. The sequence goes on from NZ_JANUGQ010000002.1 coordinate 105,244, forward strand.
CACCGGACAGGTACGGCAGTTGACCGCGCATCATGTGTGGTGCGCCGAGCGGAGTCCCGGTGGATTTCTGGTACACGCCCTGTACGGCCCCGGGCAGGACCGGCCGGTCACGGTGCGCGCCGCCGGGCTGGTGCTGGCGACCGGCGGATACGAACAGGTGCTGCCGTTTCCCGGCTGGACCCTGCCCGGTGTGGTCACCGCGGGCGGAGCGCAGGCCCTGCTGAAGGGAAACCTGGTACGGGCCGGACACCGGGCCGTGGTGGCCGGTACCGGGCCGCTGCTGCTGCCGGTGGCCGCCGGTCTCGCCGCCACCGGCACCCGGGTCGCCGCGCTCGTGGAGGCCGCCGATCCCCGGGAGTTCACCCGGTGCGCGGCGGTACTCGCCGGATATCCGGCCCAGTTGGCGGAAGCGGCCGGATACGCCGCCGCACTGCTGCGCCACCGCGTTCCGGTACGTCCCCGGCACACCGTGGTCCGGGCTCATGGCACCGTACGGCTGGAGGCCGTGACCGTCGCCGCGCTCGACGGCCGGGGCCGGGTGAGGTCCGGCACCGGGCGCCGAATCGCCTGCGACACCCTCGCCGTCGGCCACGGCCTGCTGCCGAGCACCGAACTCGCCCGGGTGCTCGGCTGCCGCACCGAGGACCGAGGAGTGACGGTCGATCCCGAGCAGCGCACCGATGTACCGGGAATCTGGGCCGCCGGGGAGACCACCGGCGGCGGCGGGGCGGCCCTGGCGCTGGCCGAGGGGCACATCGCCGGCTGCTCCGCCGCCGCCCGGCTGGCGGGCCGGGCGCCCGACTCCGCCGGGTGGGCCGGCGCGGCACGGACCAGAGGCCGGCTGCGCCGCTTCGCCGCCGTACTGGAGCCGCTGTACGGTCCGCCCGCCCACTGGGACGAGCAGCTGACCGACGACACCCCGGTGTGCCGCTGCGAGGAGGTGGACGCCGGTACCGTCCGCGCCGCCGTCCGCGATCTGGGGGCGGGTGACGCGCGTACCGCGAAACTGCTGACCCGCGCCGGGATGGGCTGGTGCCAGGGGCGGATGTGCGGCCCGGCGGTCGCCGCGCTGGCCGGGGGCGGCGCCCGCCCCACGCCGGGGCCGTTCGCCCGCCCCGTACCGCTCGGGGTGCTCGCCCGCGCCGGGGAGGAGCCGGAGGAGGCCGTCCCGGGCCACCGAGCCACCCCGCCCGGCCCCTGAGCCACGCCGCCCCCGCCGCACCCACGACAAGACACGGGCAACCCACGACAACCCCCGGGCGAGCCACACACCACCCACAGGCAACCCACGGACAGCGCAGGACAACGCAGGGCAACGCACAGACAACTCAGGACAACACACGACCTCATGAAGGGGACTGAGCCCCGATGACCGCTGCCACGAAACGACCGGCCCGGCCCTGGCACGGCGTTCTCGTCGCCACCGCCCTGCCGTTCCGGGAGGACCTGTCCCCCGACTACGACGCCTACGCCGAGCACTGTGCCTGGCTGGTGGACGGCGGCTGCGACGGTGTCGTCCCCAATGGCTCGCTCGGTGAGTACCAGGTGCTCACCGAGCGGGAGCGTGCCAGGGTGGTGGAGACCGCCGTCACCGCGATCGGCGGCCATCGGGTGGTGCCCGGTGTCGCCGCCTACGGCAGTACGGAGGCGCGCCGCTGGGCCGAACACGCCGCCGGGGCCGGCTGCGGCGCCGTGCTGCTGCTGCCGCCCACCTCCCACCGCGCCGAGGCGCGGTCCGTCGTCGCGCACTACGCGGAGGCCGCAGCGGCGGGCCTGCCGGTGGTCGCGTACAACAACCCCGTCGACACCAGGGTCGACCTGACCCCGGAGCTGCTGGCCGTCCTGCACGCCGAGGGACACATCCACGCCGTCAAGGAGTTCAGCGGGGATGTGCGCCGCGCCTATGAGATCGCCGAACGGGCCCCCGGTCTCGACCTGCTGGCCGGCGCCGACGACGTACTGCTGGAACTCGCGGTCGCGGGGGCGAAGGGCTGGGTGGCCGGCTTCCCCAACGCCCTGCCGGGCGCCACCACCGAGCTGTACCGCGCCGCCACCGCCGGCGACCTCGCCACCGCCGTCCCGCTCTACCGCCGGCTGCACCCCTTGCTGCGCTGGGACTCCCGGACCGAGTTCGTCCAGGCGGTCAAGGCGTCCATGGACCTCGTCGGCCGGTACGGCGGCCCCTGCCGGCCGCCCCGGGCGTCGCTCCGGCCCGAGCAGGAGACGGCGGTCCGCGCCGCCACCGAGCAGGCGCTCGCCACCGGCCTCGACTGACCCGCGCCCCGACCGACCCGCGCCACCGGCTCCGCGACCCGTCTCACAGAAAGGTTCGCCCCATGCGCAGCGGAATCGTCCTCCACACGGTGGAATCGCACACCGAGGGCATGCCCACCCGCGTCGTCACCGGCGGGGTCGGCACCCTGCCCGGCGCCACCATGGCCGAGCGCCGCGTCCACTTCATGGAGCACCGGGACCACCTCCGTACGCTGCTGATGTACGAGCCGCGCGGTCATGCCGCCATGAGCGGTGCCATTCTCCAGCCTCCCACCCGGCCCGACGCCGACCACGGGGTGCTGTTCATCGAGGTGTCCGGCTGCCTGCCGATGTGCGGGCACGGCACCATCGGTGTGGCGACGGTCCTGGTCGAGACCGGGATGGTGCCCGTCACCGAACCGGTGACCACCATCCGGCTCGACACCCCCGCCGGACTCGTCGTCGCCGAGGTCGCCGTCGACCGGGGCGCCGCCCGGGCCGTCACCGTACGCAATGTGCCCGCCTTCTGCGCCGGGCTGGACCACCGGGCCACCCTCCCCGACGGGCGCACCATCAGCTACGACCTGGCCTACGGCGGCAACTTCTACGCGATCCTGCCGCTCGACCGGCTCGGTCTTCCTTTCGACCGGGCCCGGAAGGACGACATCCTCGCCGCCGGGCTCACCCTGATGGCCGCGATCAACGCAGGCGGGCCGCCGGTCCATCCGGAGGACCCCGCCATCCGTGGTGTCCAGCATGTGCAGTTGCTCGCCCCCGGCTCCACCGCCGCGCACTCCCGCCACGCCATGGTGATCCACCCGGGCTGGTACGACCGCTCGCCCTGCGGCACCGGAACCAGCGCCCGGATGGCGCAACTTCACGCCCGGGGTGAGCTTCAGGTGGGCCACGACTTCGTCAACGAGTCCTTCATCGGTGGCCGCTTCACCGGCCGGCTGCTGGAGGAGACCCGGGTCGCCGGCCGGCCCGCCGTGGTACCGGCCGTCACCGGCCGGGCCTGGATCACCGGCACCGCCCAGTACCTCCTGGACCCCACCGACCCCTTCCCGGCCGGCTTTCTGCTCTGACCGCCCGTCCGTCCGGCCCTGACCGTTCCGCCTGCTCCCCCTGTCATATGTGTTCCCTCTCCCACGACCCGCGACGTCCAGGAGCGCCCCGCCATGACCACCGCCCCCGGCCCGGACACCGTCGTCAGCCGCAACCCGGCCGACCCGGCCGACCTCGTGCTCACCGTCCCCTCCGCCGGAGCCGACGGGGTACGCGCGGCGGTGGCGGCCGCCCGTACCGCCGCGGGGCCCTGGGCCCGGGCCGGAGCCGCCGCCCGGGCCACCGCCCTGCACACCGCCGCCCGGCGCCTGGAGGACGCGGCGGAGGAACTGGCCGCGCTGGTCCGCCGCGAGGTCGGCAAGCCGGTCACCGAGGCACGTGGCGAGGTGGCCCGGACCGTCGCCGTACTGCGGTACTACGCGCAGGCGCCCTACGAGCCGGTCGGCGCGGTGCACGAACCGGCGGCGGGGGAGGGGCTGTTGCTCACCCGGCGCACGCCGTACGGAGTCGCCGGACTGGTCACTCCCTGGAACTTCCCCCTCGCCGTGCCGGTCTGGAAGGCCGCCCCGGCGCTCGCGACCGGGAACGCCGTGGTGCTCAAGCCGGCGCCGCCCGCCACCGCCTGCGCGCTGCGTCTCGCCGAACTCCTCGGCGGTGCGCTGCCGGACGGCCTGTTCACGGTCGTACCGGGCGGTGCCGGGGAGGGGGCGGCCCTGGTGGGTGCCGCCGATGTCGTCTCCTTCACCGGCTCGACGGCCGCCGGGCGCACGGTCGTCCGGGCCGCCACCGACCGGGGCCTGCCCGTCCAGGCCGAGATGGGCGGCCAGAACGCCGCCCTGGTGCTCCCCGACGCCGACCCCGGGGCGGCCGCCGACCAGATCGCCCTGGCACTGGCCGGGTACGCGGGCCAGAAGTGCACCGCGACCCGGCGGATCATCGTGGTCGGGGACGGCGCACCACTGGCCGAGGCGCTGGTCGCCCGGCTGGCCGCACTCCGCACCGGCGACCCGGGGGATCCGGAGACGGTGTGCGGTCCGCTGATCTCGGCCGGTGCCCGCGACCGCGTACTGGCGGCGCCGAGCGGTGGCCGGGTGCTGTCCGGCGGCGCCGCTCCGGCCGGGCTCGACGGCTGGTACGCCCTGCCCACCCTGGTCGACCGGCTCCCCGCAGGCCATCGCCTCGCCACTGAGGAGGTGTTCGGACCCGTCGCGGCGCTGTTCCCGGTGCCCGACCCGGAGGCCGCCGTCGCCCTGGCCAACGCCGTACCGTACGGACTGGTCGCCTCGGTGCACACCACCGACCTCGACGCTGCGCTGCGCTGCGCCGACCGGCTCGACACCGGCCTGGTGCGGATCAATGCCCCCACCACCGGAGTCGACTTCCATCTGCCCTTCGGCGGTGCGAAGGCGTCCGGCCACGGCCCCCGTGAACAGGGCAAGGCCGCCCTGGAGTTCTATACCCGCACCAGAACCGTCAGCCTCATGTCATCGGGCCACCAGGCCGGTTGACGCAGCACGGCACGGAACGTCGCCGCTCCGCCGCGTCCGCCGCACAAGGCACCCGCGTCCGCCGCACACCCGGTCGGCCGCGGTGCGCCGGACCGGTCGGCCGCGGGACACACCGCGGACACCGGACCGTAGATACTGGTGGACATGTGACATCGTTTGGAACCGTGTGCGAGAGGACCGCCCCGATGGCCGCCGCCAAGCCGACCGCCCCCGTTCTGCCCGTGCTGGGCGGCACCCGCAGCAGCTACCGGGAGCGGGTGGCCGACGCCCTGCGCGCCGCGCTGGTCGCCGGTGAACTGCGCCCGGGCCAGGTCTACTCGGCGCCCGCCCTCGCCACGCGGTTCGGGGTGTCCGCCACACCGGTCCGCGAGGCCATGCTCGACCTCGCCAAGGAGGGGCTCGTCGACACCGTGCCCAACAAGGGCTTCCGGGTGACCGAGGTCTCCGAGCGGCAACTGGACGAGTACACCCGCGTTCGCGCGCTGATCGAGATCCCGACCACGGCGGAACTCGCCGTGACGGCCGACCCCGCCGCGCTGGAGGCACTGCGGCCGGCCGCCCTGGAGATCGTCACCGCTGCCGAGGCCGGCGACCTCGTCGCGTATGTCGCGGCGGATCTCCGCTTCCACCTCGGTCTGCTCCAGCTCGCGGGCAACCACCACCTGGTGCGGGTGGTCCGCGACCTGCGGGAGCGTTCCCGGCTCTACGGGCTCACCGCCCTGGTGGAACAGGGCCGGTTGCGGGACTCGGCGGAGGAGCACCTGGAGATCCTGGACGCCCTGCTCACCGGCGACCCGGAGCCCGTACGCGCGGTCATGACCCGCCACCTGGGACATGTCCGGGGCATCTGGGCGGCGGAGCGGAACAGCGAGGCGGCCGGCTGAGCCGGGGCATCGGCCGTCCGGCTGCTCAGGCCGCGAACCAGCGCTCGACGGAAGCCCGCAGGGCGGCCAGTTCGGCCGCGTCCGGACGGGGTGAGCCCCCTGCCCAGGCCACATAGCCGTCGGGGCGGATCAACAGGCCGGTAAGGCCGGCCGGACCGCCCCGCGCGGTCACGAGCTCGACGGTCTCCTGTCCTTCGGCCAGTGCGGTCACCAGAGCGTGTTCCTCGGTCAGATCTATCAGCAACGGCCGCGCGGTCCGGGCGAGTTCCGTGATCCGTACCTTTCCCGCTCCGGTGTCCAGCTCCAGATCCGGCGTGAAGCGGCCGACCGCGGGGTGCGGGTCGGTGACGCCCATCTCGTACCGTACGTCGGTGCCCGTGGTCAGGTCCGCGAGGTGCCGTACGACCTCCTGGTGGATGAGCAGCTCCGCGAAGAGTTCACGCAGCGCGGTGATGTCGCTCCCCGGGGCGGTGAGCGCCGACTGCGCCTCGGAGTTGAGCACCATCCGGCGGGCGGCCCGGCGGCGCTCGGTGTCATAGCTGTCGAGCAGGCCGGGCCGGGCGGTGCCGCGCACCGCCGCGGCGAGCTTCCAGCCGAGGTTGACGGCGTCCTGGAGGCCCAGATTCAGCCCGGGTCCGCCGCCGGAGGCGTAGACATGGGCGGCGTCGCCGATGAGGAAGACCCGGCGGTCACGGAACCGTTCCGCGACCCTGGTGTGACCGCCGGCCAGTCGCCGCAGCACAGACGGACCGTCACCGTCCGGAGGACCGAGCGGCAACTCGGCGCCGAGGACCCGGCGGACACTCGACTCCAGCTCGGCCAGGGTCATCGGTCCGTCCGCCGGTGGCTGGTCCCACTCGGTGGTGCTGATCAGGGGTGGCAGGCCGGGGAACGGCGCGTAGGAGAAGCCGCCGCGGTCGGTGCGGTGGGGCAGGAAGGGAAGCACCTGTCCGTATCCGGGAACACTGAGGGTGCCGTCGGCCGGCTCCACCCACTCCGGCGGGACGGAGGCATGGGCGGTGCGAGTGGTGCGGCGGTCGTGGCTGGCGCCGGGAAAGACGATCCCGGAGAGCTTGCGCACCGCACTGTGCGCGCCGTCCGCGCCGACCACCCAGCGGGCACGGAGCCGCTGTTCGCCGCCCGGTCCGATGACAGCGAGGGTGACGGCATCCTCCTCCTGGGCGAGGGCGTCGACCCGGTGTCCGCGCCGCAGTTCGACGCCGAGCGCCCGGGCGCGCTCCTCCAGCACCTCGACGATCCGGTGCTGCGGGACGGCCAGGCTGAAGACCGGACTGGCGTCGAGCAGGCCGAGGTCGAGACCCATGGCGGCGAACATGAAGTAGGCGGAATTCGGCCGCGGGGGCGCCGGGCTGCCGCTGAGCGGCTCGTGCAGGCCCCGGTGGTCGACCAGGCGCACGACCTGGCCGAGCAGGCCGTTGGCTTTGGGCTCGGTACTCGGGCGCGGGAGCTGCTCCAGGACGACCGGGCGGACGCCGGCCAGGGCCAGCTCGCAGGCGAGCATCAGCCCGTTCGGGCCGCCCCCCACGATGATCACGTCAGCTGTCACGGTCATGGTCTGCGGATCTCCTCGGTGTGGACGGGGAGGGGCGGCACGGGCGTAGGGGTCCGCCGCACCTGTCAGGGGACGGGCAGGCCGGCGGCGAGCCGTTCGAAGACCTGGGTGAGGGCCATGCCGAGCGGCACGGGGTGGTCGGAGCGCAGGCTGTGCTCGACGGCCACCGCACAACCCGCCGCGACCACGGCCGCGACCAGGTTCGGGTAGACGTCGCCTCCGGTGTCGGTGCCGGTGCGCCGTGCGACGGCCTCGGCCAGGTCCTGCTGGGCGGCGGCATTGGCCTTGGCGACCTCACCGGCCAGTGCGGGTTCGGCCAGCATGAGCCGTACCCCCTCGTACCACCGCTCGTTCCCTTCGTTCTGCGGCGCGAAGGCGTCCGGCGGTACGAACTGTCCCAGCACGGCATGGCGCAGTGAGTCCCAGAGTGGCTCACCGGCCGGGCGGGCGAGCAGGTCGTCCGCCACCCGGAGCATCCGCTCCACGTGGCCGGCGGCGATCGCCTCCGCTTTGCCGGAGAAATAGTTGCGGAAGGTGCGGACGGAGACATCGGCCTCGGCGGCGATCCGATCGATGGTCACGCGGGCCCAGCCGTGCTGGACGCAGAGGCGGATCGCCGCCTGGCTCAGCGCCGCCCGGGTCTCCCGCTTCTTGCGCTCGCGGAGTCCGGGGGAGCCGCTGGGGCGGCCTTCGGCTGCGGGGGTCATGGAAGCACCCTAGGGTGATGGTTGCCGAATCGGCAAGATTGCTTCACCGGCAAATTCACGGGGGGAGTGGCGGATGGGGTCTGTCGTCTGACTGCTCGGGTGCCGTCTTGCCTAAAGGCTTTAGGTAATTCCATAATGGCTTTGGGGGTGTCTCACAAAGGGTGTCCCCCGGGACGCCCCCCCGGTGTCCCGGGGCTGTGCCGAGCTGTCGCAGGGGCGGTCCGGAAGAAGGGAGAGAGCGGCATGGCTCACGTGGGGCTCACGGTGGAACGGCTGACGCGGGCGGGGGCGGAGCTGGCCGATGAGATCGGCTTCGACCAGGTGACCGTCTCCGCTGTCGCCCGGCGGTTCGGTGTGAAGGTCCCGAGCCTGTACTCGCATCTGAAGAACTCCCAGGACCTCCGGACCAGAATCGCCCTGTACGCGCTGGAGGAACTGGCCGACCGGGCCGCCGAGGCGCTGGCCGGGCGGTCCGGCAAGGATGCCCTGACCGCCTTCGCGGACGTCTACCGCGACTACGCCGGGGAACACCCGGGCCGCTATGCCGCGGCGCGCCTCCGGCTCGACCCGGAGACGGCGGCCGGCAGCGCCGGTGTCCGGCACGCCCGGATGACCCGGGCGATCCTGCGTGGCTACGACCTGACGGAGCCGGACCAGACCCACGCCGTCCGGATGCTCGGCAGTGTCTTCCACGGCTACGTCAGCCTGGAACTGAGCGGGGGCTTCAGCCACAGCGCCCCCGACAGCCAGGAGAGCTGGTCACGGATCCTGGACGCCCTCGACGCGCTGCTGCGGAACTGGCCCGCGCGCTGAGCGCCCGGGCGCGGCCCGTGAGCGACAGGGCGTCACCGGAACACCGCCACCGAAGCGCCGTCGCCGGAACACCGCCGCCGAAGCGCCGCCGCAGAAGAAACTCACCGAAGAAGCGTCACCGAAACACCGCCTCCGGGAGGCCGTCACGATGCCCACCGACCCCTACGACCACGGCGGCATGCCCGCCCGCGCCGACGGCCGACACCAGGACGGCACCGGCGGGCTGATCACCACACCCATCACCGCCGCCATCCTGCGCGGCGCCCTCGACCTCGAGCACACCGCACGGGGGATCCTGCCGCACCGGCTGCCCGCGTGGGCCCGCGCCCAGTGCCCGGACGGTCTGCTCGCGCTCGCGGAGTCCCAGCCCTCCGGTGTGCGGCTGGTCTTCCGCAGCCGGGCCACCCGCGTCGAGCTGGACACCCTGCCCACCAAGCGCGTCTACCCCGGCGCCCCCGCCCGTCCCGACGGGGTCTACGAGCTGCTCGTCGACGGCCGTCCGGCCGGCCGGGCCGTCGTGCCCGGGGGCGACACCCTGACCGTCGACATGACCACCGGGGCCGCCGAGCACCGGCCCGGTGAGCCCGGCACTCTCCGCTTCACCGGCCTGTCCGGCGGCACCAAGGACATCGAGATCTGGCTGCCGCACAACGAGACCACCGAACTGATCGCCCTGCGCACCGACGCCCCCGTCGAGCCCGCGCCCGACCGGGGGCGCAAGGTCTGGCTGCACCACGGCAGTTCGATCAGCCATGGCTCGGACGCCGCCGGCCCCACCACCACCTGGCCCGCGCTCGCCGCCTCGCTCGGCGGGGTCGAGCTGATCAACCTCGGTCTGAGCGGCAGCGCCCTGCTCGATCCGTTCACCGCCCGGACCCTCCGGGACACCCCGGCGGACCTGATCAGTGTCAAGATCGGCATCAATCTGGTCAACGCCGACCTGATGCGGCTGCGTGCCTTCACCCCCGCCGTCCACGGTTTTCTCGACACCGTCCGGGAGGGGCACCCGACCGTACCGCTGCTCGTCGTCTCGCCCATCCTCTGCCCCGTCCACGAGGAGACACCCGGCCCCAGCGTGCCGGACTACTCCGATCTCGCCGCCGGCCGGCTGCGTTTCCGGGCCGCCGGGGACCCGGCGCAGCGGGCGGAGGGCAAACTGACCCTGGAGGTCATTCGCGCGGAGCTGGCCCGGATCGTCGCCCAGCGTGCCGCCACCGACCCCCGGCTGCACTACCTGGACGGCCGGGAGCTCTACGGCCCCGCCGACTCCGCCGAGTTGCCGCTCCCGGACGACCTGCACCCCGACGCCGCCACGCACCGCCGGATGGGCGAGCGGTTCGCCGCGCTGGCCTTCACCGCCGGCGGCCCGCTCGCGGCCCACGACGGACAGGTGGCCACCGGCTGACCGGAGGACGGGGCGGCTCGCGGCGGTCGACAGTCTGTCGCGCGAGCGGGGCAGGGGTCGACGCGGCGTCCATTGCCGGGGCTCCGGGGCGGCCGCCATTCTGCGGGCGTGACGGCGCCCCGGAGTTCCTCCCTGTCCCGCCGGTCGCTGCTGGGCGCCCTCGGCGCCGGCGGCGCCGGACTCGCCCTGACCGGCTGCGGAGTGCCACCCGCCCGGGTGGCCCCGGCCGACCGGGCGGGACCCGACCACTCCACCCGCGAGCGCCGGGTGGACTTCGCCAACTGGCCGCTCTACATCGACGTCGCGGAGAGCGGTTCCGGTGACACCGCCGGTGGCGGGAGTGGCACCTCCCACCACCCCACGCTCGACGCCTTCACCCGGCGCACCGGGATCGCCGTGCGCTACCGCGAGGAGATCAACGACAACGACGAGTTCTTCGGCAAGATCGGCCCCGCCCTGATCAACCGGCAGGAGACCGGCCGCGACCTGGTGGTCGTCAGCGACTGGATGGCCGCCCGGTTCGTCCGCCTGGGCTGGGTGCAGGAGATGGACCGGGAGAAACAGCCGAACGTCGCCCGCGAGCTGGACCCGCAACTGCGCTCGCCCGCCTTCGACCGGGGGCGGCGGTGCAGTGTGCCGTGGCAGAGCGGCATCACCGGGATCGCCTACGACCGCCGGCGGCTCGGCCGCGAGATCCGCGCCACGGCCGACCTCTGGGCACCCGACCTCCGGGGCAAGGTGACCCTGCTGTCCGGGATGGACGAGGCGTTCGCCCTGCTGATGCAGGGGGGCGGGGTGGACGTCACCCGCTGGCGGGCCGACGACTTCCACCGGATGTGCGACCGGGTGGAGAGGCTGATACGGAGCCGCCACATCCGGCGGTTCACCGGCAACGACTACATCAAGGACCTGGCGGCGGGCGATGTGCTGGCCTGCCAGGCGTACTCCGGCGATGTCATCCAGCTCCGCGCCGACAACCCGGACATCGCCTTCGTCGTCCCCGAGGAGGGCGGCGAGCTGTGGGCCGAGAGCCTGGTGATCCCCGACCGGGCCCGCCACAAGGCCAACGCCGAGGCCCTGATCGACCATTACTACGAACCGGAGGTCGCCGCCCGGCTCGCCGCCTGGGTCAACTACGTCTGCCCGGTGCCCGCCGCCCGGGACGTGCTGGCCGCCTCGGACGACGCCGAGACCGCCGCGCTCGCGGAGAACCCGCTGATCTTCCCCGACACCGCCATGCGCTCCCGCCTCGCCATCGCCCGGGACATCGGGGCGGGGGAGCGCCCGGAGTTCGCCAGACGCTGGAACGCGATGGTGGGGCTGTAGCGGCCGTACGGGTGCCCGGGCGGGGCCCACTGGCGCCCGGACGGGGATCCGCGCCGGGGTACGGAGCCGTTCGCGCGTGCCCGGGTACGGGCGCCGCCCCTCGCGAGCCGGAGATGCCCGCCCCCGCGTGCTCGGGTACGGGCCCGCCGCCCGCGTCCCGGGTACGGGCCTGCCTCCGCGTGCCGGGGTACGGACCCGGGGCCAATGAACTCCCGGTGCGCGCCGCCCCGCGGCTGCGGGAGGCGCTCCGCCTCGTCCCCGTACAGCCGGGCGAGGCGCCGGGCCTCGGCCCTGACGCCGACGGCCCGCATGACCCGCATGACCCGCATGACCCGCATGACCCGCATGACCCGCCACGCCCGGGCGCCGTACCCCGCCGGGCGCCCCGGCGAACCGGCTCGCCTCATGGGCGCCCGCGAATTCCGGACAGCCCCGCAGGCAACCGGTACCGGCGCGCCGGGGAACCCCGCCCGCCCCACCGCCGGGCCTCCGCCCCGGCGAGTCCGCTGGTACGGGCTGGGCCGGCGGGACCGGGTGCCCCTGGGTGGCGGGGGCTCAGTCCGCCGCCGGCAGCCCCGCCCGCAGCAGGGCGAAGGCGTGGTCGGCGTCCGCCACCGCCTCGGGGTGGACCTCACCGGCCGGGCGGCCGGCCGCGAGGCGCTCCCAGTTGGCCGTCGCCAGGACGCGTTGGGTGGCGACGATCTGGCCCGCCAGCAGGGCGGCCGTCACCGCGCGCGGCGCACCGCCCAGGGCGTCCGCCAGGGAGTGGGCCAGCGCCTCCTCGGACTGGGCGAGGTGGGCGCCGAGACGCGCCACCAGGCCCGGCGTGGAGTGGACCAGCCGGTGGAAGGCGAGGACGTCCTGGTCGTCGTTGAGCCCGGTGATCGGGTCCCGGGCGGCCAGCCCCGCCAGGAAGTGCCGGTGCAGCGCGTCGACCGCCGCCGCCCCGGAGGCGCACCCCGCGACCACCGAGGCGCTCTCCGTCAGATGGTCGGCGAGTCGGTGCACCACCAGGTCTTCCTTGGTGGGGAAGTAGGCGAACAGCGTCGGCTTGGACACCTCGGCGGCCGCCGCGACGTCCACCACCGACACCTGGTCGAAACCGCGCTCCAGGAAGAGCGCGATGGCCCGCTCCGAGATGGTCATCCGTGTGCGCTGCTTCTTGCGTTCCCGCAGCCCTGCCGACGCCTCCATGCCCGCAGGCTAGCACCGGGCTTACCGGGTCAAGGACCTGACCGGGGCAGCTCGGAGCCGTATGCATTTCGGCCATGTGATGTCATCGCGATCGTGACCCTTCCGCCGTGACGGCTGTGCGGTGCCGCCCGGCGGCCGGGCGGCGGAGACTGACCCGATCAGCTTAAGTGAACCGAGTAAAGAAAGTGACTCGGTTCGCTGAATTCACCCGCAAGAGTGCTGTTGGCACCGCCCGGCGCCCGCAGTCGCCCGGCCGGGCCGGGGCCCTCGCGGCCCGGTAGTCACCCGGCCGTGCCGAGCCCTCCGGGCCCGGCGGTCCGCCCGTGGGTCGCCGCGTCCGGCCCGGGGTCCCCGGCGGTCCCGTCGGCCGGCCGCCACCGAGCCGGGGCTGGAGCCGGGTGCCCCGAGGTCCGCCGGGCGTGCCCGGAAGTGCCCCCGCTGCGGCGCCGGGGGAACGGCCGTCAGTCCCCGGGCGGGCGGCCGCAGGGGCAGGAGTCCGGGCAGGACGGGCAGCCGGGGTGGGAGCCCGGGCCCAGCAGCGCCGTCAGGGCGGCGTGCAACTGGCGGTGCAGGGTGTCCTCCGGGGCGGTGGACAGGGCGGGTAGCTGGATGACCTTCCGCATCAGGCTGATGCCCAGCAGCCAGGCTGCCAGCAGCTCGGCGCGGAGCTCCGGATCGGGGCCGTCCAGCCGCTGGGCGAAGCGCTCGGAGAACACCCCCGCCAACTCGTTCCGGAACCGGCAGGCCTCCTCGCTGCGGCCGGGGGAGCGGAGCACCGCCAGCACCGGATGCGGTATCTCCTCGTTGGGGGCACCGCTGGTGACGAAGTCGCTGATCCACGCGGCGACCTCGTCGAGCGGGGTCTCCAGCAGCGGGTCGAAGATGGCGGTGTCCCGGGAGACCGCGGCGAACAGGGCCTCCTTGGAGCCGAAGTAGCGGTAGACCAGCGCCGCGTCCACCCCCGCGTCGCGCGCGATGTCCCTGATTCCCGTGCCGTCGTAGCCGAACTGGCCGAAACGCAGCGAGGCCGCCCCCAGCAGCGCGCTCCGGGTGCCCGCCGCGCTCCGTTTGCCCGGCCCGGCGCGCCGGGCGTCCCCCGGGTGCCCCGGAGGGCAGCCGTCCGGGCCGTCGTGGTGCCCGCCGGGACCTGCCGGTCCCGCCGGGCCGGACTCGGCGCACCCGGGGCCGGGCTGTTCCGGTCCGGGGCACCCGGCTGCCCCGGAATCCCCGGCCGCCGGGTGTTTCGTGTCCGGGCGCCGGCGCCCCGCCCGGGGCCCGGATGCCTTCTCCCCGGCGGACGCGGCGGGTGTCGTACCGTCCGTTCCGCCCGAGCCGGCCTCGGCCGGAGGAGCGCCGGCCGCGTCCGGCCCGCGCCGGTCCGTGCCCTCCGCGCCGGCCCGGTGGGAGCCCGCCCGGCGCGCACCGGCCGCTTCTTCCGTCCTCGATCCGCTCATCTCTCGTACCCCTGCCTCGGTTGGTGGTTCAGCGGGACATGGTCCTCGTTCCCGCTCGTGTCCGGAAGTCATCGGTCGTTGTCATCAATCGTTGACTGGCTGACATGGCACAGGCATACAGTCACATCACCGCTGTCTGATCGATCGTCGGAACAGGTGATGACCCATGCTCCATGTCTCTGACCACCATGGCTCCCAGGACCGCCACGACGCTCGGGTCGTCGTGATCGGCACCGGTTATGTGGGCCTGACCACCGGCGCCTGCCTCGCCTCGCTGGGACACCGGGTGGTGTGCGCGGACGCCGACTCCGGGAAGGTCGAACGCCTGAGCCGGGGCCAGGTGGACATTCTCGAACCGGGCCTGCCGGAACTCGTCGCGGACGGACTCGCCACCGGTCGGCTGGTCTTCACCGGCGACACCGTCTCCGCCGTACGCGAGGCGGAGGTGGTCTTCCTCTGCCTGCCGACCCCCATGGGGCTGGGCGGGGCCGCCGACCTGGCCGCGGTGGAGGCCGTCGCCGGTCAGGTCCGGCACGAGCTGCCGGACGGTTGTGTGGTGGCCAACAAGTCCACGGTGCCGGTGGGCACTTCAGGACGGGTCGCCGCGCTGCTGGGGCGGCCGGACGTGGCGGTGGTGAGCAATCCCGAGTTCCTCCGCGAGGGACGCGCGGTGCACGACTTCCTGCACCCCGACCGTATCGTCGTCGGTGGGGCGCCGGAGGCCGTCGAGCGGGTGGCCGCGCTGTACGGGACGCTCGGCGCCCCGCTGGTGCGCACCGACGCCGCCAGCGCCGAACTCGCCAAGTACGCCGCCAACTTCTTTCTCGCCATGAAGCTGTCCTTCGCCAACAACCTGGCGACTCTGTGCGAGAGCTTCGGTGCCGACATCGCCGATGTCACCGCCGCAATCGGCCAGGACCCGCGCATCGGCTCCGCCTTCCTCCAGCCGGGGCCCGGCTGGGGCGGTTCCTGCCTGCCGAAGGACACCCATGCCCTGCTCTCGGTCTGCGAGGCGGCCGGCATCGACTTCCCGCTGCTGCGCGCCACCATCGACACCAACGTCGCCCACCAGGAGCGGCTCGTGGAGCGGGTGGTGGCCGATCTCGTCCCCGCCGGCGGCTCACCGGCCGGCGCCAGGCTGGCCCTCTTCGGCCTGACCTTCAAGGCCGGCACCTCCGACCTGCGCGACTCGCCGGCGCTGGCGGTCGCCCGGGCTCTGCGCGACCTCGGTATCGAACTGGTCGCGTACGACCCCGCGTTGAGCGCCACCCGGCCGGACCTGACCGACCTGCTGACCCTGGCGGACGATCCGCTCAGCGCGGCCGACGGGGCCGCCGCCTGCCTGATCCTCACCGAGTGGCCGGAGTTCCGCGACCTCGACTGGGAGGCGGTCGCCGCCCGGATGGACGGGCGTACCGTGCACGACTTCCGCAACCTGCTCGACCCGGACCGGCTGGAGCGCGCCGGCCTCGTCCGGCAGAGCATCGGCCGCCCGTACGCCCTCACCGGCTGACGACCGCCGCGTCCCCGGGCGCGACCCGAAGCCCGGCCCGGGTCGCCGTGTACCCCGCCGCGACCCGGCGCCCGGCCCGGGGCCGTACACCCTCGTGCCCGGGGCCGCACCGCGTCCGCCCGGGGCCGTACATCCCCGCGTCCGGGGTCGCGGTTCCCCGTCCCGCGACACCCCCGCGCCCCCCCCCGCGACACCTCATGACACTCATGACGACTTACCACACCTCACCACACCTCACAGCCGGACATGACATGACCGGACCCGAGCCAGAAAGGTCTCTCCCCATGCGGGTTCTGTGCACCACGACCGGAAGCCCCTCGCACGGCCGTGCCCAACTTCCGCTGCTCCGCGCCCTGGCGGCCGCCGGACACGAAGTACGGGTGCTCACCACCTCCGACCTCGTGCCGTTGTTCCGCCACGACGACTTCCAGGTCGAACCGTCCCTCCCCGACTTCTCGCCGGGCGCCCTGCTCGGAAAGGACGGTGACGACGACGATGCCGCGCCCGGCTCGGCCCTTGCCGCCCTGGCGGACCTGAAGCCGGAGGAGCAGCGGGAGGCGCTGATGCCGCTGATGGCCAAGGCGCTCTCCGGGCCGCTGGCGAAGCTGATGTACGAGGCCATCGCCCCGGTGGCGCGGGAGTACCGGCCCCATCTCGCCCTTCGCGACGGCATGGACCTCGGCACCGTCCTCATCGGCGAGGAACTGGGCATCCCGCACCTGCCCACCCCCTCCGGCGCCAACAATCTCCTCGACCCCGCCACCCTGCTCGACGGCCTGAACGAGGTACGCGCGGAACTGGGCCTGCCCATACAGGACGACCCGCTCTCCGTGGTCGCCCACGGCCGGGTGGACTACGTACCTGCCGCCTTCTCCTTCGCCCGGCACATGCCCGCCCCGCTCGCCTACCGCCAGACCGTGGAGGTGGAGCGCTCCTCGATCCTCCCCGACTGGTTCGCCGAACTCCCCACCGACCGGCCGCTGGTGTGGGCCGCCATCGGCACCGCGCTGCCGATGATCCAGAAGCAGCGGGAGGAGGGGAAGCAGGAGGAGCTGCCGTTCGAGATGCCGGACCCGGTCAAGTCGCTCCGTATCATCCTGGACGCGGCGGCCGAACTGACCGAGTGCACCGTGGTGGTCGCCACCTCCGGACTGCCCGTGTCCGACGCCGGCCTGCCCTCCCATGTGCGGCTGACCGAGTGGCTGCCGCAGCCCCTGGTGCTGGAGACCGCCGACCTGTTCCTCACCCACGGCGGCTTCAACAGCGTCCGGGAAGCGCTGCGCACCGCCACGCCGATGGTCGTCCTGCCGCACTTCGGCGACCAGTTCGCCAACGCCGAGCGCGTCGCGGAACTCGGCTTCGGCCGCGGGGTCACCGACTTCACCCCTGACGCGGTGGCCGCCGCCTGCCGCGCCGTGCTGGCCGACGAGCGGGCCGGCCAGGTCGCCCGCCGGGCCCGGCTGGAGATGCTGACACTCCCGGACGTCGCGACCGCGGTCACCGACCTGGAGCGGCTCGCCGGAGTCACCACGTGACCTCTGCGGACGCGGTCCGCCGGGACCCCCGCCGGCCGGAGGGGGACCCGGCGGATCCCGGTGCGCGGCTGACCCACCGCCAGGTGATGACCGTCATGTCCGGGCTGATGCTGGGCATGTTCCTGGGGGCGCTCGACCAGACCGTGGTCTCCGCCGCGCTGCGCACCGTCGCGGACGACCTGCACGGGCTGACCGCGCAGGCCTGGGTGACCACCGCGTATCTGATCACCGGCACCATCTCCACCCCGCTCTACGGCAAGCTCTCCGACATCCACGGCCGCCGGGTGGTCTACGTCTGGGCCATCGTCCTGTTCACGGCCGGTTCGCTGCTCTGCGCCTGCGCCACCTCCATCCACCAACTCGCCGTCTTCCGGGGCATCCAGGGCCTGGGCGGCGGCGGACTGATGTCGCTGGCCATGACGGTGATCGCGGACATCACCTCGCCCCGCGAACGGGGCCGGTACCAGGGCTGGTTCATGGCGGTCTTCGGCGGCTCCAGCATCATCGGGCCGGTGATCGGAGGGGTGTTCGCGGGTGCCGGGACGCTGCTCGGGATCACCGGCTGGCGCTGGATCTTCCTGATCAACGTGCCGCTGGCGGCGGTCGCGCTCGCCGTCATCGTCCGGGTGCTGCGCCGGCTGCCCCATCAACCCGTGCCACACCGGCTGGACTACGGGGGTGCCGCCGCCCTCGCCGTCGGAGTGGTGCCGCTGCTCGTCGTCGCCGAACAGGGCCGCGCCTGGGGCTGGGTGTCTCCGGTGACCCTCGCCCTCGGCGTCCTCGGGGTCGTGGGTCTGGTCGCGTTCGTGCTCGTCGAGCGGCGGATGGGGGAGGCGGCGCTGCTGCCGCTCCAGCTGTTCCGTGTCCGCAGCTTCCGCCTCGGCACGCTGCTCCACTTCGGCATGGCCATCGGCATGTTCGGCGCGATGACCACGCTTCCGCTCTATCTCCAGCTGGCCAAGGGCATGTCACCGATGAGCGCCGGTCTCGCCCTGCTGCCCACCACGGTGGCGAATGTCGCCGTCACCCTGACGGTGGGCCGGCTGCTCGCCCGTACCGGACGGGTGAAACCCTGTCTGGTGGCGGGCATCGGCTGCTTCACCGCCGCCCTGCTGGTCTTCGCCACGCTCCGGGCGGACAGCCCGCTGTGGTACGTCTCCGTCGGCCTGGTCCTCATGGGCGCGGGCCTGGGTGCCTCGCTGCAGAGCATGACGACCCTGGCCCAGTCGGAGGTGCCCCGCTCGGACATGGGGGCCGCCACCGCCGCGGTCAACTTCTTCCGCTCCAACGGCGGTACGGTCGGCGCCGCCGCCTTCCTGTCGGTGCTGTTCTCGCTCGCGGGCACCTGGATCAGCGAACGGCTCGCCACCGCCCTCCGGGACGGCCCGGTGCGCCGGCTGGCCGAGGAGCCGGAGAACGCGCGGCTGCTGAGCGGGGTGCTGCGCCCGGACGGCGGGGTCGATCTGGAGGACTCCGCCTTTCTCCGGGACCTGCCCGCGCCACTGGCCCGGCCCTTCCTGGAGGGGTACGTCAGCGCCATGCAGGTGGCGTTCCTGGCCGGGGCCGCGGTGACTCTGCTGGCCTTCCTGGTCGCCGTCAGCCGGGTGCCCGATCTGCGGCTGTCGGACGAGTGAGCGGCCGCTGACGAGGAAGGGGAACGGCAGGGGGCGGGGTCCTGATGGACCCCGCCCCCTCGTCCGGTGTCCCCTCCGTGAGCGGCCCCGGCCTCCGACCCTCCCGGCCGGGTCGGGACCGCGCGGCCGGGAGGGTCGATCTTCCCCGCACCTCCGGCAGAGGCCCGGGGGGCCCGGCACCGGAGGCGTTCCCCGGCAGGGGCGGGGGCGGGGGCGGGGGCAGGGGCAGGGCTCGGGTCGGTCCGGGCTCGGGTCCGGCACCGGGCCGGGATTCACCGCGTCCCGGCGCCGCCGTTCTCCGGCGTGTCCGCGCCGGACCCACCGGTGCGGGGCGAGGCCCCCTGCAGACGGTCGATCATGCGGGACGCCTCGGCCTTGGTGAGCGTCTCGGGGACATCCTCGCCCGCCTCGCGGGCCAGGGTGCGCAGATAGCTCAGCTGGGGGCCGGTGGCGGGCTCGTCGCCGGTCACCCACTCCTCGACGTCCTTGCGGGGATTCTCCCCGGCCCCGCCGTTCGCTCCGCCGGCGTCCCTCGTTCCGCCCGCGTCGTTCGTGCTGCCCGGGCCGTTCGGGCCGTCCGTGTTGTGCGTATCGCTCATGTCACTCATGTCACTCATGGGGACCGATTACCCCGCATCGCCCGGAGGACCCCCACCCCGCCGAGCCCGGAACCGGCCCCCGGGACGGCTCTCCGAACCGGTCCCCGGGACGGCTCTCCGAACCGGCCCCTCGAATGGCCCCGGGACGACTTTGACGGCACTCCATTGGTATGGACATGACCAACGGTCGCGGCTAGCCTCGAACTTGGTCTAGACCGCAGCGGCGGGCGTACGCCCTCCGGACCCCCATGCCCTGCCATCCCCCCCCCCCCCCGCCGCTCCGCCCGGCAGGCGCTCCGGAGGGCTCCGCGTCCGCGAGACATCCGGATCCCCAGGACCACGGGAGCGAACCATGCGCAACAAGATCGCGTCGTTACTGCTCGGTCTCGGGCTGGCCGGCGGCGCCTTCCTCGCCACCACCGGCAGTGCCCAGGGCCACGGGTACACCGACTCGCCCGTCAGCCGCCAGCAGCTCTGCGGCAACGGCACCGTCCGCGGCTGCGGACAGATCCAGTGGGAGCCGCCCAGCGTGGAGGGCCCCAAGGGCTTCCCCGCTCGCGGCCCCGCCGACGGACACATCTGCTCGGGCGGAATCGGCCGATTCTCCGAGCTGGACGACCCGCGCGGCGGGAACTGGCCCGCCGCCACGCTCGTCGCCGGAGAGAGCCACACCTTCGTCTGGCGGATCACCGCCCGGCACGCCACCACGGACTTCCGGTACTACATCACCCGGGACGGCTATGACCCCACCAAGCCGCTGACCAGGGCCGACCTCGATCCGCAGCCGTTTCTGACCGTACCGTTCGGCGGCCGGCTCCCCGGCTCCACGGTCAGCCACTCGGGCACCCTGCCGCAGAAGTCCGGCCGGCACCTCATTCTCGGCGTCTGGACCGTCGCCGACACCGGAAACGCCTTCTACGCCTGCTCCGACGTGCGGTTCTGAGCTTCCCGGCCCGGGCCGGGAAGCCCTGCGGGGCCCGCTGATCCCGGGCCGTACGCCTGCCGTACGCCTCGCGGGGCCCGCCGGCCGCACGGCAAGGGCCCCCTGCCCGGTCGAACGGGCAGGGGGCCGGAGCCGGTGGGGCGTGCGCTACTGGTCCTGCCGACCGCCGCCGTAGGAACGGCGCGCCGCGTCGGCGGCCTTGTCGGTCTGCGCGTCGTACTTGTTCCCGGTGCGCTCGTCCACCAGCTTCTCGGCGCGCTCCACGCCCTTGTCGGCCTGGTCGGGATGGCCCTTCGCCATCTCCTTGGCCTTGTTCGCCAGGTCGCCCAGCTTGCCCATGAGAGTCCTCCTGGGGTTGTACTCGTGCGTCGTACGCCCCTCCTGGTACCCACCCGATCCGCACCGAATCACATCGGTCCGTGAGAACCGGCAGAGCCGCGTCACACCGGTCCGCGCGACCCGGCAGAAGGGAGTCCGCCATGCCCGGACGGAGAATGGAAGAGACACGTACGCGACGCGGACGGTCCCTGCCGGCCGTCGCCGGCCTGCTGTTCGCGGCCGCCGTCCAGGTCCTGGTCGGCACCGCCCCGGGCGCGGCCGCCCGCGCGGACACCCCGGCCGGGGCACCCGCCGCCCGCGCGGCCGCCGACGGCGAGCGCACCGGCTGCGCGCTCCGGCCCCGGCCGCAGGGGAAGGTGCTCCAGGGCTACTGGGAGAACTGGGACGGGGCCGCCAACGGTGTCCATCCGCCGTTCGGCTGGACACCGGTGACCGACCCCCGGATCCGCGACCACGGCTACAACGTCCTCAACGCGGCCTTCCCGGTCATCCGCTCCGACGGCACGGTGCTCTGGGAGGACGGCATGGACGCGACCGTCCGGGTGCCCACCCCCGCCGAGATGTGCCAGGCCAAGGAGGCCGGGCTGACCGTGCTGCTCTCCATCGGCGGCGCGGCGGCCGGCATCGATCTCAGCTCCAGCGCCGTGGCCGACCGGTTCGTCCAGACCGTCGTACCGATCCTCCGGACGTACAACTTCGACGGCATCGACATCGACATCGAGACCGGCCTCGTCGGCAGCGGCGACATCAACCGCCTCTCGCCCTCGCAGGCCAATCTGATCCGGATCATCGACGGGGTACTCGCCGCCATGCCGCCCGGCTTCGGCCTCACCATGGCCCCCGAGACGGCGTATGTCACCGGCGGCAGTGTGGTCTACGGCTCGATCTGGGGCGCCTATCTGCCGATCGTCAAGAAGTACGCGGACAACGGCCGGCTGTGGTGGCTCAACATGCAGTACTACAACGGCAGCATGTACGGATGCTCCGGCGACTCCTACTCCGCCGGTACGGTCCGGGGCTTCACCGCCCAGACCGACTGCCTGGACAAGGGACTGGTCGTCCAGGGCACCACGATCCGGGTCCCGCTGGACCGCCAGGTGCCCGGGCTGCCCGCCCAACCCGGCGCGGGCGGTGGCCATCTGGCGCCCGGCTCGGTGGCGCAGGCGTGGAACACCTACGGCGGCGCGCTGAAGGGCCTGATGACCTGGTCCGTCAACTGGGACGGCTCGAAGAACTGGAGCTTCGGCGACAACGTCAAGGCCCTCCAGCGCCGTTGAAGCGCCGCCGGCTCCCGCTCCCGGCTCCCGCTCCTGGCTCCCGGGCCGGGCCCTCGCGCCCGGGGCCGGCCACCGCGCACACCGGTCCCGGCGCTCATCCGCAGGGCGGATCGTACGGCAGGACGGGGGAGACCAGCTCCCGCCACACCGCCGGGGTCATCGCCGTCCGGGTGGCCCGGCAGAGCGTGGCCACGGCCCGGCCGGGGTCGGTCTGCCAGAGCCGTACGGTGCCGTCCCCGCCGGCGCTGAGCAGGGTGCCGTCCCCGGGGCCGAAGGAGAGCGCCGCCACCTCCCCGTTGTGTCCGGTGAGCGGAAGCCCGTAGGCGGTGGTGCGGGCGGGCTCGGCGGTGTCCCACAGCCGGATCTGGCCGATCGCGTTCCCCACCGCGAGCAGCCGTCCGCCGGGCGCGAAGCCCAGGCTGTTGACGATGCCGCCCGCCGGCAGGGGGCCGCCCAGCGCGCCCGGCGGGCCGGTCCCGGACGCGTCCCAGAACTGTACGGTGCCGTCCCCGCTGCCCGTGGCGAGGAGCGGCGCCCGTGGATGCGCCGCCAGCGCGACGATCACATGCCCGCCGGACCGGGCGGCGAGCAGCGAGGGCGGGGACCCCCGGCCGGTCCGCCACACCCGGATCGCGTTGAAGACGTCACCCGTGTAGATCCGGTCGCCGGAGGCGGCGGGTGCCATGCCCCGGACCGGGAACTCCTCACCGGGCAACTCACCGCCGAGCGCGGCGGGCCGGCCCGGGTCGGTCACGTCCCAGGCGCGGAGGCCGCCGATGTACCCGCCCTCCAGCCGCATCGAGGCGGCGGCCAGGGTGTGCCCGGCCGCGTCGAAGGCGAGCGCGGAGACCGGCTTGGTCTGGCCCGGCAGCGGTCCGCCCAGGGCCAGCGGCCGGGCGGGGACGGTCAGATCCCAGAGCCGTACACCACCTCCGGAGTCCCCGGTGGCGAGCACCCGCCGGCCGTCCGGACCGGTGCGGAAGGCCAGCGCGTTGACGGTCGCCGGAAGGCGCGGCAGCCCGCCGAGCGGGGTGAGCCGGGCCGGGTCGGAGACGTCCCACAGGGTGACGTACGGGCCGCCGGCCACCGCCGCCAGTCCTCCGTCGGCGGAGCGCGCCAGGGCCCCGGCCGCCCAGCCGCCGGGCAGGACGGCCAGGGTCGGGGGCAGCCGCCACAGCTGTACGCGGCCGTCGGCGCCGCCGCTGGCGAGCACCCGCCCGGTGGGGTCGAAGTCCAGCCCGCCGACCAGGGTCGAGTGCCCCCGCAGCGTCGGCAGCAGCCACCGCGTCCGGTCCGGGGCACCGGCGTTCCAGAGCGTGACACCGCCGGTGTTCTCCCCGGTGGCCAGCATCCGCCCGTCCGGCGAGAAGACGACCGAGCTGACGGGCGAGCCATGGAACAGGGTGCCCCGCAGCCGGGGCCGCCTCGGGTCGGCCAGGTCCCAGACGAGCACCCGGTAGTCGCTCCCGGCGGTGGCCAGCACCGCACCGGCCGGGCTGAAGGCCACCCGGTTCACCACCCCGGTGTGGCCGCCCAGATCGCCGCCGAGCGCGACCGGCCGGGCGGGCTCGGTCACGTCCCAGAGCCGTACCAGCAGCCTTCGCCCCCGCCCCGGTCCGGTACCGCCGCAGACCGCCAGGGCGGCGCCGTCCGCGCTGAAGTCCGCCGAGGAGATGCCCTGTCCCCGCACCGAGACCACCGTGGCGAGCGGGCGCGGCCGCCTCGGATCGGTCACGTCCCACAGCCGCACGGCGCCGGTCTGCGCGGTCTGGACCACCGAGGAGACGACGACGGCGAGAGTCCGGCCGTCCGGGCTGAACCGTACGCCCACCACCCCGCTGCCCCGGGGCGCCGCCGACCGCGCGGCCAGCAGTACCGGGTGCCGGGCGCCGGAGACGTCCAACAGCCGCAGGACTCCGTCGAGATGACCGGTGGCCAGCAGGTCGCCGCGCCGGTTGTGGGCCACCGCCGCCACCCCGGAGCCCGTCCCCGGCCCGTCTCCGGCCGTCCCCGCCCCCGGGCTCGCGGAGCCCGTCGCCGCACCGTCCGCGGCCACCGGCCGGTCCGGGTCCGAGGTGTCCCAGAGACGGAGCGCCGGCCCACCGGTGACCAGCCGTCCCGCCCGGCCGAAGTCGAGCGGCGGACCCAGATCGGCCCGCCCCGGCAGCGGTACCGGCAGCACCGCCCCCGCCTCCGTGGTCAGTTGGGTGCGCAGCGCCGGGGTGGGCCGCATCCGGTGGGCGACCAGATCGAGCTGGGCGGCGAGCGAGGCGTCGGTCGCCCGGCGCCGGTCGGCCTCGGCGCTCACCCGGTCGAAGATCGCGTTGTCCCGCTGCTCCAGCGCCTCCCGGCGGCGGTCGAGCGCGAGGACCGCCAGCGCGGAGGTGAGCAGCGCCAGCACCGTGACGGCGGCCACCGCCGCGCGTCCCGCCAGCCGGGCCCGGCGGCGCTGCCGCTCCGAGGCGGCCAGGAACTCCGCCACCAGCGGGGCCCGGTCGCCGGACGCCGTGGCCGCCGCCCAGGACCGGGCGAGCTCCAGCCGGGCCCCGCGCAGCAGTACCGAGGAGTCCCGCCGCCCGCCGCGCTCCCAGACGACGGCCGCCTCCTCCACCTCCTGCCGCACCGGAGCGCCCTCCCGGACGGTGCCGATCCACCGCCGCAGCCGGGGCCAGGCCCACAGCAGCGCCTCATGGGTGACCTCCACCGTGACGGTCGTGACAGTCGTGACCGCCGAGGCACCCGGGCCGGCCGGTTCCCCGTCCGCCGAGGCGTCGTCCCGCTCCGGAAGGGGTTCCGGGCCCGGGTTCTCCCGCCATCCGGCGCCCTGGGTGAGCAGCCGGGCGCCGGTGAACCGCTCGGCCACCTCCACCACCGCCTCCGGCACTCCGGTGACCAGACCCAGATCGGTACGCGTCCGGCGGCGCCGGGTCACCTCGCCACCGTCACCGACCCGGACCAGACCCAGGAACAACTGCCGGGCCACCTGCCGTCCGGCCGGGCCCAACCCCTCGTACACCTCCTCGGCGGTGGCCGCCACGGCGCCGTCGATGCCTCCGGCGTCGCGGTAGCCGTCCACCGTCAGGGTGTCGCCCCGGCGCGCCAGCCAGGTGGCCCGCAGCGCGTGCGCGAGCAGCGGCAGCCGGCCGGCCCCGTAGGCGCCGTCGTCCGGGGCCGGTCCGGTGCCGCGCAGATCCCGCAGGATGACGTCGACCAGCCCCGGAGCGAGCGACAGCCCGCCGAGCGCGGCCGGCCGGACCACCGCCCGCCGGACCTCCGCGCCGGTCATCGGTCCCACGACCACCTGATGGCGGGCCAGCGCCTCGCGCAGATGCGGGTGGGCCGCGCACTCGCCGTAGAAGTCGGCGCGCAGCCCGTAGACGGCCAGGGCCACCGGATCCTCGCCGCCGGTGAGCCCGGCGAGCACGTCCACGAACGCCCGCCGCGCCGCCGGGTCCCCGCAGAGCGTGAACAACTCCTCCAACTGATCGACGACCAGCAGGAACCGGCCGCCCGGCGCCGGCCCCAGCCGCTCCCGCACCAGGCCGGCCAGTCGCTCGCCGTCCGCGCCGTCCCGTACCGCCGCGCCCGGGGTGCCGTCCCCGGTGAGCCGGTCGAGCCCGGCGGCGAGCGCCCCGAGCGGATCGCCGGTCGGGGTGAGCAGCAACTGCGACCAGTGCCGCGAGCCGTCGAACTGCCCCCGCTTCAGCGCCGGTACGAGCCCGGCCCGCAGCAGCGACGACTTGCCGGCACCGGACGGCGCCACCACCGTCAGCGGCCGGCCCTCGGCCAGGCAGCCGTCCAGCCGGTGCAGCATCCGGTCGAGCAGCGCCTCCCGCCCGAAGAACAGCCCGGACTCGCCGTCCCCGAACGCCCGCAGTCCCGGGTACGGGCACCAGTCGCCCGCCGCCGTACCGGTGGCCCGGGTGAACTCCTCGTCGCCGTACCGGAAATGAAGGGTCACTCCGGCTTGGACGACGATCATGTCCCCGGCCGCCTGCATGATCTGGCCGCCGCCCGTCACCGAGGCGCTCATGCGTTCCCGCGCCTCCCGCTCACCGGGAGTCGGGCCGCCGGGGCTCACCGGTGGGTGATGTTGGTCATGTCACGGCCGGCCTGGTAGACCCGGCCGCCGTTGCTCGCCTCCGCCCGCAGCTCCGTGTGCCGGGTCCCGGATCGGCCCGGCTTCTCCCGTGCGTCGGCGCCGAGTTCGGCCACCAGCTCCGCGAGCGCCCGGGCCGCGTCGCTGTCCGAGGCCAGCAACTGCCGGAACCGCACCCGCCAGAGCGCCGTGAGGTCCTGTTCGTCCGCCTCGTGCACCCCGCTCAGCAGCAGCTCGCGGCTCTCCGCCACCTGCGCCCGTGCCTCGGCCGCCTGCCCGGGCCTCCGCCACAACCCGCCCACCAGCACCCGGGCCCGCTCCCAGGTCTCGGTGGCGAGCGAGCCCACCACCGCGTTCGCCGCCGTCGCCGCCAGCGCTGCCATCTGCTCGTCCATCCCGGTGCCCCCGTCCGGCAACTGCCCGCCGTACCCGATGTGTCACCAGTCTGCGCGGAGCACCCGGTCTCCCGGAAGGTTGCCTGGAGACCCCATCCGATCGCCGACCATCCCCTGGTAGGAGAGCGACCGGATGGGGCCGATTGGCCCCTCTCCGGGAGGGCAGGAGCGTTGGATTCACCCGGAGAGGGAGTCTGAGGGAGTGCGCCGGGAGGGCCGCCGCCCCCGGCTCCCGGGGCGGGAGCGACGACGGCAGGGGAGCGGCGGCCCCAGGGGGGCCGGTTGTTCCCCGGACACCGACGTCCGGGGAACAACCGGGTTCCTCGCAGGGGTACGCGCACCCGACCTACGAGGAGCTTGTGGTGGTACGCCGGTAGACGCGCACGGCGGAGTCGGCCGACGGCTTCGGCGGCTCGGTCCTCGCCGGTTCCGGCTTGCGCCGGTACGCCCAGATGGAGCCCGCGACGGTGACCGGGGGAAGGTAGTCGAACCAGAGCACCCGCTGTGCCGGGTCCCTGCCGGACGCCATCATGTTGATGATGGCGAAGGGCACGTTGTCCACGAAGACCAGATCCCCGACCTTCAGTTGAGCGGGGGAGTACTTGTGGCCGACGGTCCCCTCGGGAGCCCGGGGGGACATGGTGCCGAAGCTGAGAAAGCTCACGGAGCCGCCTCCCGGTCCGCCGCCTCGGCCGCCCGGTCCGCCTCCTCGTGGGTGCAGCGCACCCGCACCCAGCGGGCGAGGTCGTAGGCGTCACACTGACGCAGCGCGATGGTCACCATGCCGTGCCCGTTCACCACACCGGTGGCCGCCACCGCCGGGTTCTCCAGGCCCATGATCGCCATGGCCTCTTCGAGCTCCGGAACCGCGTTTCTGGCCAGTATGGCGGCGGCCTCGTCGGGGCTCGTACGGGTGTACTGGGGGTAATCCGTGCACGTCGTTTCCGGCGGCTCGGGACTGCTCATCTCCGTTGCCATGACCTAACCTTGGCGCACCTGAACACCCGCTGACCAGTAGGTTCAGTCGGACAACGCCTTGTCTTTTCCGGGGAGTTGAGTGTGACATTAAGTGAAGCTTTGGCCGCGAGCGCTTCGGACAACCCACGCGACTTCATGCGGCAGGAACTCATCCGGCGGCGCACCCTTGCTGGCTTGAAGCAGGAGGAGCTGGCCAAGAAGATCAATGTCTCACCGGACTACATCTCCAAGTTGGAGCGAGGTGTCCGGCCCATCACGCTGGAGCTGGCTATCCGGCTCGATGCGGCACTGAACACGGGCGGGACGTTTGTCGGAGCCTTGGGGCTCGCGGAGGCCGATCCGACCAGCCCCGAGTTCTTCGCATACGTCAAAGAGATGGAGAAGAGTGCGCGGCGGATTGAAGCCTGGGCTCCGAGCCTGATCCCCGGGCTGCTACAGATCGAGGGTTATGCGTACTCGACCATCAGCTCAGTGATGGCGTACGACTCGCAGGAGATGCTTCGGGTCAAGGTGAAGGACCGGCTCGACCGGGCGCAAATTTTCGACTCCGATGAGCCGCCGGAGTATTGGGCAATTGTGGCCGAGGCGGTTCTTCGTGAACCGCTTCCCGGTGGCATGATGGAGGAGCAGCGTGCTCACCTTGTCGAGCTCATCGAGTCCCGGCAGATCGTCCTCCAGATTCTTGAGACGAAGATCGGCATGCACGCGCTGCGAACCGGATCGCTCTGGATTATGACCCTGGACGACGGGTTCCAGTTCGCATACACCGAGGGCCCGTACTCCGGAAGCATCATGGATGACGCCAAGCGGCTCGCCGCTTGCCGGAGGTCGTACGATCTTGTCCGAGCCGACGCCCTGTCACCGGCGGCGTCTCTGGCTCTACTTAAGGAAATCTAGAGGAAGTTGCCGAAAAATGACCAACGAACCAAACTGGCGTACGTCCAGCCATTCCGGTGGTGAAGGCGGCGAATGTGTCGAGGTCGCGGACAACGGGCCTGTGGTCCGGGTCCGGGACACCAAGGACCGTGCGGCCGGCGAGCTGGCGGTGGCTCCCGCCGCCTGGTCGGCGTTCGTGGAGGTCACCGGCGGCCGAGCCCGCTAGCGTCCAGCCTCTCCCCGGACGGACATCCGGAGATCCGTCGCAACACCGGTCCGGATCCAGGCAGTCAGTAGATCACGCAGGCGCTCGGCCGGGGCCACCCCGGCCGAGCGCTTTGCCGTCCCGGGCTCGTGGCCTCTTGCGGGACGGGTCAGGGGATGGGCGTGACTTCGGTCCGGACGCGGTGCAGGAAGTCGCGGACGCGTGGCTCCTTGCGGTCGCCTCAGGTGCTTGAGGTGCCTTTCATAGCCCCCCTGTACATCGAGCAGTTGTTTCCTACGGGCGCGAAGATCGGATCCGCCACCGGCTTCGTCGTCCGCCACAGTGTCCCGTGTCTTCGTCGTCCCCATCATTCTGCTCGTCGTGGTGCCCCGGCCCGATGAAGTCGCCCCAGTCGTCCCAGTAGCCTCAGCCCGGCCGCCACAGTTCGAGCTCTGCACAACTCATCCGGGCCCTGTGTGCCGGGCAGGGCGCCCCACCGACTGGCTTTGTGTCGCTCCGGCAGGGTCCAGCCGGACCTCGCTCGCCATCTCGGATCGGTGCTCCTGGGCTGAACCCCCACTTCGAGTTCACGTCAGTGGGTACGGTTGCTTGCCGTAGCTGTCCGGATACGAGCGGCGGGGGCTGGCCGTGGCTGGGGGCAGGGAAGTCACCTTCGGCGAGTTCATCGCCAAGTTACGTGCGCGCAAGGGCTGGTACCAGCGCGATCTCGCTGCTGAGGCGGGCCGGAGCGAGGAGTGGGTGTCCGGGGTCGAGCGGGGGCTGATCCCCGTCCGGAACGTCGAGATGCTCACCCTGCTCGCACGGGTGCTCGGCACAACCCTGGAGGAGTTGCTGGCCCATCCGCGGCCTGCGCGGGTCGTGTCCAGTTCGCCTCGACGAAAGGTCAGCTCCGCTAGGCTGACGCCCAGTCCGGCTGCCGAGGAGGATGACGACGAGGTGCGACGCCGTGAACTGCTGGCCGCCGCTGCCGCCGTCTTCGCTCCGGTCATCGGCGCCCAGCCTGCTGCCGCGAGCCCGGCACCGCTGGCCCCGCTGGAGGACCTGGTGCTCTACGGCACCGCCGGCATCCCCGGCCGGCGCGAGCCCACCGCGGCCTCGGTCCAATCCTCCGTCCTGGCCGCGCGTCAGAACTTCCGCGCCGCGCGCTACGACGCGCTCGCTCAGGCCCTTCCGGGATGGATCGCCGCAGCTCAGAGCCTCGGTCCTGTCGAGGAGTCGGCTCGGAACGTGGCCGCGCTCTACAACATCGCGGTCCGGCTGTGCATCAAGCTCGGCGACAACGGCATGGTCGCGATCACCTCGGACCGGGCGCTGACCGCCGCACGGGCAGGCGGCGACGGCCTGATCATCGCCGAGGCTCAGCGGATGGTCTCCAGTGCCTGGCGGCGCCAGGGCCACCTGAGCCGGGCCGCCGACATCGCGGTCCGGGCCGCCCACGACCTGCAGCGCGATGCCGGCGTCCCCGAGTCGGCCCGCTTGGCTGCCCAGGGCGACCTGTTCGCCACGGCGGCCTACACCGCCGCGAAGCTCGGCGACCGCTCGTACGCGCACTCGCTGATCACCGAGGCCGCCGACACCGCTCGCGCCGCCGGCCGGGCCTCCGGGCAGGTGGACGGGATCCAGGGAGTGGCCCTGCATCACCTGTCGGTGCACTACGAGCTCGGCGACTCGGGTCAGGCGATCGAGCTGGCCCGCACCGTCAACCCGGTTGCGCTGCCGACCGTCGAGCGCCAGGCCCGGTTCTTCACCGACGTGGCCCGCGCGTTTGACCAGTGGGGCAAGCCCGAGCAGGCTTTCCGCGCGCTGCTGGCCGCCGAGCAGGCCGCCCCGCAGGAGATCCGCCGCAGTGCGGTGCGCGAGGTCGCCACCGACCTGCTCCGCCACGACCGCTCGCTGCCCGGCATCCGCGACTTCGCCGTCCGATCCGGCGTGCAACTCGGCTGACCGTAATTCGGTTACGGGCCCGTAAGCCGATTACGGATCCGGTCTTCGCCGGGGCCTTTCACTGGGGACACCCACTTCCGTCCCCGCTGACGAAGGCCCTCGTATGCCGAGGAACAGCCCCTCCGCCCTGGCCGTCTCCGGCCCGCGCCACCGTGCGCCCGACCGTGACCGGCTGGGCGACTTCCTGACCGCCTCCTGGGCGGTACCGCACATCCCCGTGCTTGTCCTGCCGGGCCTTCTCGTCCTCCACCAGGGCGATCCGGCCCAGCTCTCGGCGGCCCCGGCCGCCGCCACCCCGGACCTGCCCCCGGTCTGGGCCCGGCACCTCTTCACTCGCTCGTCCGAGAGGAGAACAGTCATGCACAACCTCACCGAAGCCCCCACGATGAGCGCCGAGTTCGCGCGCACCGACTACCGCATCACCCCCGATTACTACTTCGAGACCGAGCGCGTCACCGACCCGGTCGTGCTCCACCTGCTCGACCACTGCCCGACCGTCTTCGGCCTCAAGAAGGCTGTGGCCGACCTGCTCGCCGGCCGGGACGAGATCACCCTGCCGGCCTCGGAGGGCGTCATCGCGCCCGGCGCGACCGTCCGAGGCCAGGTGATCGTGGCGGCCGGAGCCGTCATCGCCGAGGGCGCGTTCGTCACCGGCCCCGCTCTGATCTGCCCTGGTGCGGTGATCGAGGCCGGGGCCCGGGTGCGGGACAACACCGTCATCGGCCCCGACTGCCGGATCGGCTTCGGTGCCGAGGTCACTCGCAGCCTGCTGGTCGGCGGCGTCTTCATGAAGCACACCAGCTTCGTCGGCGACTCCGTCCTCGGGCTGGGCGTCAACATCGGCGCCTTCGTCTCCACCACTGGCCTGCGCTGCACCTCCGGGCCGGTCACCGAGCCGGCCGCCGAGGAGGTGAGCGCGCACCTGGACGGCCATCGCATCGCCACCGGCCAGACCAAGTTCGGCGCCGTCGTCGGCGACGGCGTCATCATCCCGGCCGGCACCGTCCTGCAGCCCGCCACCCTGATCGGCGCCCACACCGTGCTCTACCCCAAGACCCAGGTCGGGGGCTTCTTCCCCGCCGGAAGCCAAGGAAGGTGACCATGAACGACCAGCTCAACCTGCCGCCCGCCACCGACTCCCGCGCCGTCCGCGTCGCCGGCGGCCACCGTCTGGAGGGCACGACGACGGTCCAGGGCAGCAAGAACATCGCCCTGCACCTGTACGCCGCCGCTGTGCTGGCGGACGAGCCGCTGACCCTGGCCGGTGCCCCGGAGATCCCGGACACCTTGGTCTGCACGGAGATCCTCAACCGCACCGGTACCCCGACCAAGGTCGTCGGCGACCGCTTCGAGACCACCCCGGCCGCCGCCTGGTACCCGGTCATCCCCGACCAGCTCGGCGGCCGCATCCGCTCCACCGCCGTCATGGCCGCCGCCCTGCTCGCCCGCACCGGGCAGGTCAGCTTCCCGCTGCCGGGCGGCGACGCCTTCTGCCGCCGCCTGATCGACCGCCACCTCGCCGCCATGGAGGCCGCCGGCGCCACCCTGGCGGTCACCCACACCCATGTGAAGGCCCGCACCGCCTCCCGGGACTCAGCCGCCTTCACCACCGACGCCGCCACCCGGCAGTGGGGGCCGAGCCTGGGTGCCACGGTCACCGCGATGCTGCTGGCCGCCCGCCTGCGGGGCACTTCCAGCATCCTGAACCCCAGCATCGAACCCGAGGTGATGGTCACCGCCGCCGTGCTCGCGGCCGGCGGAGTCGGCATCACCTGGGAGGGCACCATCGCCCTGCACGTCACCGGCACCGACCGGATCACCGGCGGTGCCTTCCAGATCCCGCCGGACCGGCTGGAGGCCGCCACCCTCACCCTGGCCGCCGCCATCACCGGCGGCACCGTACAGCTCGACAACTTCCCGACCAGCGAGTTCCCCGATGGCCTGGTGGCCGTCTTCGCCGACGCCGGGATCGAGCTGGTCCCGGTCAACGGCGGCACCCTGGCCCGCTGCCCGGCCGGCCCGCGCGCGGTGCACACGGCCACCGGCCCCCACCCCGCCTTCCCGACCGACACGCAGCCCCAACTGACCGCCTTCCTCAGCCAGGCCCCGGCCACCTCCCGGATCGAGGAACGCGTCTACACCGACCGCACCACCCACATCGGCCCTCTGCGGGCGCTCGGCGCCGCCGTCAACGCCGACGGCTCGGTCATCACCGTCCGCGGCCCCGCCCCGCTGACCGGCGCCGACGTGGCCGGGAAGGACATCCGGGCGGCCACCGCCGCGCTGATCGCCGCTCTGGCCGCCGAGGGCACCTCTACGATCCGAGGGATGTACCACCTGCGACGCGGCTACGGCGGCCTGCTGCCCAAACTCACCTCGCTCGGTGCCGAACTGACGATCAATCCGGAGATGCCGTGACCGTCACCTCGTGGAAGCCCGCCCAGCTCGCCGACCTGCGCGAGTGCCTGGAGCTGATGACCGCCGACGGCACGGTGCCCGGCGGCGTCATCGCCCACGGCACCCTCGACGGGCAGCCCGGCTTCCTGACCGCCGGCATCGTCGCACCCGAGTGCGGCGACGCCCGCCCCGGCCCGGACACCGTCTACGACGTCGCCTCGCTGACCAAGGTGGTCGCCACCTGGCCGCTCATCGGCAGCACCGGCATCGACCTCGACACCCCCGTCAGCACCTTCCTGCCCACCGTGCCCGCCGAGGCGCCGGGCGGGAAGGTGACGATGGGCCAGATCCTGGCCCACACCACCGGGCTGCGGGCCGACACCCGCCTGGACCAGTACCGCAACCGGAGTGCGGACCTGGCCGCCCTGATCTGCGGCGAAGACCTGATCGCCGAACCGGGGGCCGGGCACCGCTACATCAACCGCGGCTTCATCCTCGCCGGCCTCCTGCTCGCCCAGGACACCGGCCGCCGCCTGAACGACCTGGCCGCCGGCCTATGGACCTCCCTCGGCATGACCAGCACCGCCTACGGGCCGATCAGCCGCTCCAGCCAGGTCGCGCCGACCGAACAGCGACTGGCCGGTGCCCCGCGGCTGTGGGGCATCCCGCACGACGACAACGCGGCCCTGCTGGGCGGCGTCGCCGGACACGCGGGCGTCTTCACCACCGCCGCCGACCTGGCCACCTACGCGACCGCCCTGCTGGCCGGGCACCGCGACGGCACCGAGCTGGGCCGCTGGCTGGCCCGCAGTATCGTCCCGCGGGCCGTGATCGAACCGGGTATCGACCGGGGTCTGGCCTGGATCCTCGCCGGCGACGGCCGAGCGGTCTACCACCACGGCTTCACCGGCACGAGCCTCTACCTATTCCCGGCCACCGGCCGCTACCTGGCGATCTGCACCAACGCGGTCTACCACCACCAGGACAACCGCACCGCCCTCGCGCCCCTGCGGGACGTCGCCATCAAGGTGATCACCGCCGAACCCTAGGGAGAAGCCGGCCGTGGCACCGACCACGCTCGCACCCCTGACCACGGCATCACCGCCGAGCGGGTGGACGACCACGCGGGCGCCGGAGCCCTGGGAGTCATGCCCCGCCTGGTCCAGTTCACGACACTCGTATGGGCGTACCGAGCGGCATCATGGAAGTGCAGCGTGCTCACCTTGTCGAAAGGGAGTTACCGAAAATGATCAACAATCCGAACTGGCGTACGTCGAGTTACTCCGCTGGCACAGGCGGCGAGTGTGTCGAGGTCGCGGACAACGGGCCTGTGGTCCGGGTCCGGGACACCAAGGACCGCGCGGCCGGCGAGCTGGCGGTGGCTCCCGCCGCCTGGTCGGCGTTCGTGGAGGTCACCGGCGGCCGAGCCCGCTAGCGTCCAGCCTCTCCCCGGACGGGGACACAGCAGGGCCCGTCTCCCTTCCAGCGCCGGGAGACGGGCCCTTTCCCGCGCCCGGAGGTGGGAACGGTGCGCCTCGGGCGCAACCGGCCGGGGTGGTTCCGCGTGTCCGTGGGTGGAGGGGGCGTGGGGGCGGCATCAAGGGGGCGTAAAGATTGCCGGAAACCGGCAATGCGGATCGGCCGCCGGCCATGACAAGATTCCCTCACCTCGGGGATCGGTTACCTGTATAGGGGGAGTGCATGGGGCTGTTTCTGGGCCTCGGCATCGCGGGGGTCGCGTTGCTGGCCTGTTCGCTGCTTCTCGACGGGCTGTTCGAGGGGCTGTTCGGCGGAGCGCTGGGCGGGTTGTTCGGATGGCTGTCGCTGCCGGTGGTGGCCGGGTTCGTCTCGATGCTCGGCTTCACCGGGGCCATCGTGCTGGGCACCACCGGCCTGGGCGCGGGGGTGGCCACGGCCGCCGGCGCGCTCGCGGGGGCCGTGGCCGGAGCCCTCACCTGGCGGCTGAGCCGGGCCCTGATGCGCGAACAGCCGGTGCCCGCGCCGCGCGGTGACGACCTGCTCGGGGTCTCCGGCGCGGTGGTCACCGCCATCCCGGCCGACGGCTACGGCGAGGTGCTGCTGCGT
Source organism: Streptomyces pyxinae (assembly GCF_024756275.1). Taxonomy (GTDB): domain Bacteria; phylum Actinomycetota; class Actinomycetes; order Streptomycetales; family Streptomycetaceae; genus Streptomyces; species Streptomyces pyxinae. Next base: position 140,266 of record NZ_JANUGQ010000002.1, read on the forward strand.
GTCCACGGGCAGCCGGTGAAGTTCGCCGCCCGCTCGGCCGTGCCCGCGCCACGGGGCGCCGAGGTCTGGGTGGAGGAGAGCCTCTCGCCCAGCTCCGTCCGGGTCCGCCCGGTCGAACGCTGACCACACCGGTCGCCAGTCCACCGGTCACCCGTCACCGGTTCTGACGTTTCGTTCCACCCGCTCGATCGGCCCCCACCAGGGGCGCAAGGGGGATGCTCCATGAGTCCAGTCATCATCGCCGTGGCCGGGGTCGTCGTACTCCTGGTCCTGCTCGTCCTCGCCGTGATCACGCGCTACAAGGTCGCCGGGCCCAGCGAGGCGTTCATCATCACCGGCCGGCGCGGCAAGACCGCCGCCGACAACAGCGGCCAGAAGGTCGTCGTCGGCGGAGGCGTCTTCGTCGTACCGTTCGTCCAGCAGCGGTTCACCCTCGACCTGTCGAGCCGCCACATACCCGTCGCCGTGCGCGGCGCGGTCACCCTGCGCGGGGTCAAGGCGCACCTCGAAGGCGTGGCGATCGTCAAGGTCGGCGGCGCCGAGGACTCCATCCGGGCCGCCGCCCAGCGCTTCCTGATGCAGCAGAAGGGCATCGTCGGCTTCACCCAGGAAGTGCTCTCCGGCGCGCTGCGCTCCATCGTCGGCCGGATGTCGGTGGAGGACATCATCCGCGACCGGGCCGCGTTCGCCGGGCAGGTCGCGGAGGAGGCCGAGGCCAGCCTCGCCGGGCAGGGTCTGGTGCTCGACGCCTTCCAGATCCAGGACATCACCACCGAGGGCTCCTACCTGGAGGATCTGGGCCGTCCCGAGGCGGCGCGCGCCCGGCAGGAGGCCGACATCGCGGAGGCCGTGGCCCGCCGGGCGTCCGAGCAGGCACGGCTGAAGGCCGAGGAGGAAATCGCGATCGCCCAGCGGACGTTCGCGCTCAAGCAGGCCGAGATCAAGGCCGAGACCGATGTGGCCGCCGCCCGGGCCGCCGCCGCGGGACCGCTGGCCGAGGCCGACCGGCAGCAGGAGATCCTCAGCCAGCAGGAGAAGGTCGCGGAGCGGCAGGCCGCCCTCACCGACCGGGAGCTGGACACCCGGGTGCGCAAGCCCGCCGACGCGGCGCGCTACCAGGCCGAGCAGGAGGCCGAGGCCCGCCGTATCGCCCAGGTCAAGGAGGCCGAGGCGGACGCCCAGCGCGCCCGGCTGACCGGTGAGGGTGCCAAGGCCCACCGCGCGGCGCTCGCGGAGGCCACCCGGATCGAGGGCGAGGCCGAGGCCGCCGCCATCGCGGCCCGGGGAGCCGCCGAGGCCGAGGCCATGCGGAAGAAGGCCGACGCCTTCGCCCAGTACGGTGACGCGGCGGTGCTCCAGATGCTGGTGGAGGTGCTGCCGCAGGTCGTGGCCAAGGCGGCCGAACCGCTGTCCGCCATCGACAAGATGACCGTCATCTCCACCGACGGCGCCGGGCAACTGCCGCGTACCGTCGCCAACAACGTGGCCCAGGGCATCGAACTGCTCGGCTCCGCCACCGGCGTCGACCTCACCAAGCTGCTGGGCGGGCTGACCGCCAGGGGCACCGCCCCGCTCAACGGCCGGCCGGGCGGCGGCGCCGACGACGGAAGGGTCGAGGTCACCGGCTGACCCCCGGGGGGACCGCCCCGGCCCCGCCCGGGACCCGGAGCCCGGCGCCGCACTCGTGCGCGGCGCCGGGCTCCGGGCGTTTACGCTGGTCGGATGCGGTGCGGCAGCCCCGGCGGGGTCGCCCGCCGCGCGGTGCGCCGGGACCGGGGGCAGGGGAGCGGGGAGGGGACGATGACGGCCGGAGAGAGGGCCGAGCGGCACCTTGAGGGATACGCGCGCATCCTGACGGAGGCGTGCGGGACCGGCCGGCGGCTGCGCCGGGACGAGTTGGAGGACCTGCGGGCAGGCGGCGAACGGGCGGCCGAGGCGGGGGTGGGGCTGCGCGCTCTGGTACGGGCCCAGCTCGCCGTCGCGGAGGCCGTCCGGCCCACCCTGGAGCCCGGGGCGGTCGGCCATCTGCTCGCCGCCGTGGGACAGGCCGTCGACGCCTCCGCCGAGGGCCATGAGCGGGCCCAGCGGCTGGCCATCCGCCGGGAGGAGACGGCCCGCCGGGAGTTCATCGACGACCTGCTGCACGGCCGCAGCGACCTGGGCCGGCTGGCCGAGCGCGCCGAGCGGTTCGGGCTGCTGCTCTCCCGCGCCCATGCCGTGGCCGTCGCGGAGAGCTCCCGGCCGTACGGTGACGGGCACCCCGTCACCCGGGGCGTGGAGGCCGCGCTGACCGCCCGCTTCGGGGCCCGCCGCATCCTGCTGGCCACCAAGAACGGCCGGCTGATCTGCATCGCGCCCGGCGACCAGGAGGACGTCCTCGGCTACTTCGCCAAGCGGGCGTACGACGCCACCGACGGCGGCCGGGTCGCGATCGGCCGCGCCCACGCCGGGGTCGGCGGGGTGGTGCGGTCGTACGAGGAGGCGCTGAGCGCCCTCGACCTGGCGGTCCGCATGGAGCTGGCCGACCCGGTGCTGCGCGCCGCCGATCTGCTGGTCTACCCGGTGCTCACCCGGGACCGGCAGGCGATGGCGGACCTGGTGGTCAGCGTCCTCGGCCCGCTCCGGGGAGCCCGGGGCGGCGCCGAACCGCTGCTCGCCACCCTCACCGCGTACTTCGACACCGGCTGTGTCACCGCCGAGGCGGCCCGCAAGCTCGGGCTGAGCGTCCGCGCCGTCACCTACCGGCTGGCCAGGATCCACCAGCTGACCGGCGCCGACCCCGGCGACCCCATGCACCGCTACACACTCCAGACCGCCGTGGTGGGCGCCCGGCTGCTGGACTGGCCGGCCCAGGAGCTGTGACCGGGTGGCCGGGGGCCCGGCTACTCGGCGGTGGGGCCGGTGGTACGGGAGTCCGGCGCGGGACCGGTCGCGGCCGGCGCCGTACCCGGGCCGGGCGCCGGGGCCGTACCGGAGCCGCCGACCGTCCCCGGAGCCGTACCGGAGCCGCCGACCGTCCCCGGGGCCGTACCGGAGCCGGCGGGTACGGCGCCGCCGGACGGGGCCGCCGCCGGGGATCCGGGGGCCGCCGCGGCCGGGGTGTCCCGGCGCGGGGCCAGGAAGAGGGCCAGCACCGGCAGCAGATAGGCGAGCCAGACGCAGAGCTGGAGCACGGTCGGGTCCGGCTGGAAGTTGAAGACGCCCTTCAGCAGGGTGCCGTACCAGCTGTCCGGCGGCACCGCCCCGCTGATGTCGAACGCCTTGTCGCCCAGGCCGCCCAGGAACCGGGCCTCCTGGAGGTCGTGCACCCCGTAGGCGAGCACCCCGGCCGCGACCACCACCAGCAGTCCGCCGGTCCACTGGAAGAACCGGCCCAGGTCGATCCGGAGCGCGCCCCGGTAGAAGAGCCAGCCGAGCACCACCGCCGTGGCGATGCCCAGCAGCACCCCGGCCAGCGGCGCGGGGGTGCCCTCGCCGCTCGCCCGGACCGAGGCCCAGACGAAGAGCGCCGTCTCCAGACCCTCCCGGCCGACCGCCAGGAACGCGGTGGCGACCAGGGCGCCGGTGCCCATGGTCAGCGCCTGGTCGAGCCGGCCGTGCAGCTCGGCCCGCAGATGGCGGGCGGTGCGCCGCATCCAGAAGACCATCCAGGTGACCAGGCCCACCGCGACGATCGACAGACTGCCGCCGATCAGCTCCTGGGCCTCGAACGTCAGCTCCTGGGTGCCGAATTCGAGTGCGGCGCCGAAGCCGAGGGAGAGCGCGCAGGCCAGGGCGACTCCGGTCCACACCGGGCGCAGCGCGTCCCGGCGGCCGGTCTTGACCAAGTAGGCGACCAGGATGCAGACGACCAGGCTCGCCTCCAGCCCCTCGCGCAGACCGATCAGATAGTTGCCGAACACGGCGGGTCCTGCCTTTCCGTATGAACCCCGTGGCGGTGTGGTCCCGCGAAGGTGTGGTGGTGGGGGCGGGGAGCGTCAGGAGAAGAGCGTCCGGCCCCACCAGTCGGACGCGTCCCGCACCCCCGGCGGGACGGCGAAGACGGCCGAACCGACGTGCTGGATGTACTCGTTGAGACCGTCCTGCCGGGCCAGCCGGCGCTGCACCGGGATGAACCCGGTGCGCGGGTCGCGCTGGTAGGCCAGGAAGAACAGCCCCGCGTCCAGCCGCCCGAGACCGTCGGTGCCGTCGGTGAACGAGTATCCCCGGCGCAGCAGCCGTGCCCCGCCGTTGGAGTCCGGGTGGGCGAGCCGGACATGGGCGTCCGGCTTCATGGCGGGGAGGAACGGCTCGTCGTGCTCGTTGGACCGGCCGACCGGAGCGCCCTCGCCCTTGTCCCGGCCGAAGATGTCCTCCTGCTCCTGGAGCGAGGTGCGGTCCCAGGTCTCGATGTTCATCCGGATGCGCCGGGCCACCAGATAGGAGCCGCCGGCCATCCACGGACTGCCGTCCCGCGCGGCGGCCCAGACGTGCCGGCCGAGCGCGGCGGTGTCGGTGCCCGCGATGTTCCGGGTGCCGTCCTTGAAACCCATCATGTTGCGCGGGGTCTGCGCCTCGGGCGTGGTGGAGGAGGTCTTGCCGAAGCCGAGCTGCGACCAGCGCACCGCCGTCCGGCCGAAGCCGATCCTGGCGAGCTGACGGATGGCGTGCACCGCCACCTGTGGGTCGTCCGCGCACGCCTGGACGCACAGATCGCCGCCGGAGCGGGCCCGGTCCAGGTTGTCGCCGGGGAAGGGCTCCAGGTCCACCAGGGCGTCCGGGCGGCGGCCGGCCAGACCGAACCGGTCCTTGGCGAACAGGCCGGGACCGAAGCCGACCGTCAGGGTCAGCCGGGACGCCGCGAGACCGAGCGCCTCGCCGGTGTCGTCGGGCGGCGCCTCCGGCAACCCGCCGAACCCGCCCTCGCCGACCGGGCGGCCGGCGGTCATCAGCCGGGCCGCGGCCGTCCACTCCTTCAGCAGCGCCACCAGCTCCGCGCGGTCCTTGGTCGTCACGTCGAAGGCGGCGAAGTGCAGCCGGTCCTGGACGGGGGTGGCGATGCCCGCCTGATGCGGACCGTGGAACGGTACGGCCGTCCCGGCGCCGGCCGTACCGGCGACGTCGCCGCGCAGCGCGACCGCCGTACCCCCGGCAGCGGCGGCACCGAGCGCCAGCCCGGCGCCGCCCCAGCCCAGCAGGGCCCGGCGGGACGGCGCGGTCCGCCCGGGGCCGTCCGCCCGGGCATCGGCGTCACCGATGTCACCGGTGTCGCGGACGGTGCCGGTGTCACCGGTGTCACCGGTGACACCGGGACGGCCGGCGCCGCTGGTGTCGGCGCCGCTGGTGGTGTGCTCGTCCGGCACCGGAACCTACTTCACGACCGCGGCGGCCAGCTTGGAGAGCGGCTCGGCCAGCGCGTTCACGCCGTCGCTCAGCTCCTTGCGCCGGTCCGGGGCCACCTTGTCGTAGGAGGTGAACACGTAGCTGTTCTTGTCGGCCCGGTACGTGTCGAGCAGCGCGTTGAGCGCGGCGAACCGGGCGTCCAGGTTCTTGGCCAGCGCCGGGTCGTTCTTCGCCGCCACCGGCTTCAGCAGCTGGTACGACTTCTCGGCCCCCTCCAGGTTGGCCTTGAAGTCCACCAGGTCGGTGTGCGAGTAGCGCTCCTCCTCGCCGGTCACCTTGCCCGAGGCCACCTCGTCCAGCAGCTCCTTGGCCCCGTTGGCCATGGAGGTGGGGGTGATCTCCGCGAAGCCGACCTTCTTCTGCCAGACGGTCAGATCGGCCACCAGGGTGTCCGCGAGCTTCTTCTCCTCCGGACCGATCTTCTTGTCCTGCCAGAGCGCCTTCTCCAGCCGGTGCCAGCCGGTCCAGGTCTGGCCCTTCTCCAGGCCGTCCGCGCGCACGTCCACCTTGGGGTCGATGTCCCCGAAGGACTCCGCGACCGGCTCGGTCCGCTCCCAGCCGATCCGGGACGGGGCGTACGCCTGCTGGGCCGCCGCCAGGTTCCCCGACTTCACCGCCGCCGCGAACGCCCGCGCCCTGGGCAGCGTCTCCTCGGCCTGGGCCAGCACATAGCTCCGGTAGGCCGCGACCGCCGCGTCCTGCTCCGGGCTGCGCTTCGCCGCCGCGCCCTTGCCGGTCACCTTGACCTGCTGGCGGATGCCGTCCCCGGTCATGCCCGGCTTGCAGGCGATCGCGTAGTCGCCCGGCTTGATCTCGGCGGTGATGGTGGCCTTGGTGCCGGGACCGATGTTCTCCCGCTCGGTCACGATCCGGTCATCCGGGAACAGGACGTAGACCTCGGTGACCTTGCTGCCCTTGTTCTCCACCTCCAGGCTCACCTTGCCGGCCGCGAACTCCTTGGCGGAGACCTCGCAGGCGGTGTCCTTCGCCTCGACCCGGACGGTGCCCTCGCCGCCCTTGGCCGACCCCTTTTCGGCGCAGGCGCTGAGGGTGGTGAGGGCCGTCACCACGGCGGTGGCGGCGAGGAGCGGGCGAACGGACGGGCGCATGAGGTCTCCAGCGGAGGAGGGGGACGGCGAACCTCGGAGAGGTCCGGGTCAAGTTAGCCTAGCCTCACCTGCGAAAAGGGTTCGAGACCGCTTTCGAATCCGCACTGTTATGCGTCGGATATGAACAAAGGCCGCATTGTTCAAGGTGCGGCCAGTTCTCGGTAAAGCACCGGTCAACCCCGCCGGCCGGCCGATGGCCGGTTGTCCGCGCAACCTCTTGACCGCCCGGCCGTGCGCGGCTTGGCTCCGGCCCGGGGCACCGGCCGCCCGGGGCCGGTGTGCGCGGGGTCGCGTGCGCGCGCCGCGCGGCAGACGAGGGGGACCGTATGCGACACAGCAGACACGCCGGACACAGCAGACGCGCCACACGCGACACCGCGCGTGACACCACACCCGGCACCGTATCCGCCGGCCGGGGAACCGGGGCGAACGGGAGAACCCGCACCGCGCTGGCCGTCCTGGCCGGAACCTGCCTCACCGCGGGCGTCCTGGCCCCGGGCACGGCGGTGGCCCGCCCGGCGGACGGCGGTACCGCCCGGGCCGTACCGGCGGTGGAGCGGATCAGCGTCGCGCAGGACGGAGCCCAGGGGAACGGGCCGTCGCACTCCTCGTCGATCAGCGCCGACGGCCGGACGGTGACCTTCCTCTCCGCCGCCGGCAACCTGGTGCCGGGTGACACCGACGGCGCCACGGACATCTTCATCCGCTCGCTGTCGACCGGTCGGACGCAGCGGCTGGAGTTCGGCCGCCCCGGGCTGGAGCCGGTCGCGCTGTCGGCCGACGCGGAGGGGCGCAGGGGAGTCGTGGAGACGTACCAGTACGACCCGGTCACCGGGGAGCAGACGCAGGAACTCTGGGTGTACGACCGCGACAGCGGTCGGGTCCGGCCCATGCTGCCGGGCGGCCCGACACTGGCCGGAATCCAGCAGGCGGTCATCAGCGCCGACGGCCGGTCCGTGGCGTTCCAGTCCACCCGCGCCGATCTGGTGCCCGGTGACACCAACGGCATCGCCGACATCTTCGTCCACGACCTGCGGCGCGGCACCACCAAGCGGGTCAACGTCTTCAGCGACGGCACCCAGGCCGACCGCGCCGCCGCCGGCCCGAGCCTGAGCGCGGACGGCAGCCGGGTCCTCTTCATCTCCCGGACCGACCTGGCCCCCGGGCCGGAGGGGCCGGGTCCCGGGGAGCCGGGCGCCGGCACCGCCCGCAAGCCGATCAGCTATCCGGCCTTCGTGCACGACCTGCGCACCGGCCGCACCGAGGCCGCCAGCATGGGCCACGACAACGCCACGGTCGGGGCCATCAGCGCCTCGCTCAGCGCCGACGGCCGGTACGCGCTGTTCTCGTCGCGGTATGTCGATGTCGTCCCCGGGGACACCAACAATCAGATCGACCTCTTCCGCCGGGATCTGCGCCGGGGCACCGTCGAGCGCGTCAGCCTCGCGCACGACGGTGCCGAGCCGCAGGGCGGGGAGAGCTGGAACGGCGTCCTGAGCGCCGACGGCCGCACCCTGCTGTTCAACTCCGTGGCGAACAACCTGGTGCCCGGCGACACCAACGACGGGGAAGACCTCTTCGCCCGCGATCTGCGGACCGGAGCGGTCGAGCGGCTCCCCGTGACGCCCGACGGCAGCGCTCTGCCCTGGGACGTGTACGGCTACACCACCGACGCCCGGGGCCGCACGGTGGCCTTCGACTCGGGGAGCGCCGCGCTGGTGCCGGAGGACACCAACGGCGTCTCCGACGTCTACGTCCTGCGCCGCCGGAGCTGAACCCCCGACGGGGGGACGGCACGCACGCCAGCGGCCCCCGCCCGGCAGCCGCGCATCCCACGGCTGCCGGGCGGCGGGCGGGTCGGGCCGGGCGTCGGGCGGGCCGGCCACCGGGCGGGGCGGAGCGCGGTCAGGACGCACCCGGCCCGACTCCGCGCCGGAAACACCGAGTTCACCCGAGCCGCGTCCCGGGGTAACACGCCGTCCCTACCGTCCCGGCATGGACACCACGCCGAGCAGGAGCGCCGACAGCACGACCGGGACCGCCCCCGGAGCGGCGGCCGCGACCGGGACCGTCTCCGGGATGGCGGCCACGGCCGCCCCCGCGCCCGCCGGCACCCCGGCTCCGGTCCTCCCGCCGGCCGCCGCGCCGCCGGGGGACCAGGCGGCCCGGGAGACGCTGGAGGACTACACCCTCCGCTTCGCGCCCCGGAGTTACCGCCGCTGGTCCCCGATGGTGGTCGCCACCACCGCGCTCGGCGGCATCGCCTACATGGCCGACTTCTCCATCGGCGCCGGTATCGGACTGGCCCACGGCACCGGCAACGCGCTCGCCGCCATCCTGGTGGCCGCCGTCGTCATCTTCGTCACCGGCTTCCCGCTCGCCTACTACGCGGCCCGGTACAACATCGACCTGGACCTGATCACCCGGGGCTCCGGCTTCGGCTACTACGGCTCGGTGCTCACCAGTGTCATCTTCGCCAGCTTCACCTTCATCTTCTTCGCGCTGGAAGGGTCGATCATGGCCCAGGGGCTCGAACTGGGCCTCGGACTGCCGCTCTGGCTGGGCTACTTGATCTCCACTCTGATGGTCATCCCGCTGGTGATCTTCGGGATGAAGGCGCTCAGCCGGCTCCAGGTGTGGACCACACCGCTCTGGCTGCTGCTGATGGTGGCGCCCCTGGTGTATCTGGTCGCCACCGACCCCGGCTCGGTGGACCGCTTCCTCGCCCACCCGGGCACCGGCGGCGACGGGTCGGTGAACACCGCCTCGGTCCTGCTGGGGGCGGGCGTCTGCCTCTCGCTGATCGCCCAGATCGGTGAGCAGATCGACTACCTCCGCTTCATGCCGCCGAAGACCCGGGCCAACCGCCGCGCCTGGTGGACGGCGGTGGTGACGGCCGGGCCCGGCTGGGTGGTGCTCGGCGCGTTCAAGCAGGTCATCGGGGTCTTCCTCGCGGTGTACCTGCTGGCCGGGACCGGTCCGGCCACGGCGACGGAACCGATCCGGCAGTTCACCGGGGCGTTCGACGCGATGCTGCCGTCCTGGCTGGTGGTGCCGCTGGCGGTGGCCCTGGTGGTGATCAGCCAGATCAAGATCAATGTGACCAACGCCTACTCGGGCTCGCTGGCCTGGACCAACTCCTTCACCCGGATCACCGGGCGCTACCCGGGCCGGATGGTCTTCGTCCTGGTCAACCTGGGCTTCGCGCTGGCGCTGATGGAGGCCGACATGTTCAGCTTCCTCAACGCCGTCCTGAGCTTCTACTCCAACTGCGCCATCGCCTGGGTGGTCACCGTGGCCACCGACATCGTGGTCAACAAGCATCTGCTCCATCTCTCGCCGCACGCACCGGAGTTCCGGCGCGGGATGCTCCGCGCGGTGAACCCGGTGGGGGTGGTCGCCTTCACCGTGGCCTCCGGTCTCTCCATCGCGATGTACTTCGGCGCCCTGGGCGGCACGCTCCAGCCGTACTCGCCGGTGGCCGCCGCCGCGCTCGCCCTCCTCCTCACCCCGCTGACGGCCGTCGCCACCCGGGGCCGGTACTACCTGCGGCGGACCGACGACGGCATCGCGGAGCCGATGTACGACTCCGAGGGCAACCCCAGCGCCACCGTGCTCGGCTGCCATGTCTGCCGGCAGGAGTTCGAGCGCCCCGACCTGGCCGCCTGCGCCACCCATGACGCCCTGGTCTGCTCGCTCTGCCTGAGCACCGACCGGATCGGCGATCATCTGCTGCCGCCCCAGCCGGTCCGTACCTGACACGCTTTCACGCCACCGGAGTTCAGGACTCGTGGACCGGCTCGCCCGCCACCCAGGTCTCCCGCACCGGCAGCTCCCCGACGGCGTCCAGGGAAAGTTCGGCCGGGTCGGCGGGGAGCACCACCCAGTCGGCACACCGCCCGGGGGCGAGGGTGCCGACCCGGTCCTCCCAGCCGCAGGCCCGGGCGCCGCCCACGGTGTAGGCGCGCAGGGCGTTGTCCACGGTCATCGCCTCGTCCGGCCCGACGGGGCGGCCCGACGCGGAGAGCCGCCGGGCCAGGAAACCCACCGCCCGCAGCGGGGCGCCCGGGGTGACCGGCCGGTCCGAGGAGGCGGCCAGCGCCACCCCGTGGTCCAGGAACGACTGCCCCCGGTAGAGCCAGGGTGCCCGTCCGGGACCCATCAGCCGGGCGTAGTCGTCCCCGAAGTACCAGAGGAACGAGGGCTGGACGACCGCCGTCACCGCCAGCTCCCGGAACCGGGGCAACTGGTCGGGACGGACCAGGCCCGCGTGCTCGATCCGGTGCCGGGCGGCCGGGCGCGGCCGGGCGCGATGGGCCTCGGCCAGGGCGTCCAGGGCCACGTCCACCGCCCGGTCCCCGATGGCGTGGATCGCGAGCTGCCAGCCCGCGAGGTGCCCGTCGACCACGGTACGGACGGGATCGGCCTCGTCCGCGTACAACTGGCCACCGTGGTCCAGCCCTTCGTACGGCTCGGTCAGCGCGGCGGTCCTGGCCATCATCCCGCCGTCCGCGAAGACCTTCAGCGCCCCCAGGCCCAGCCGCTCCCCGCCGAACCCGGTGCGCAGCCCCAGGTCCACCGCGTGCAGCGGACCGTCGTCGGGTGCCCCGGCCACCGGGCGCAGTGCGGCGGCGGCCACCATCAGCTGCACCCGCAGCGGGAGTTCACCGGCGGCCAGCAGCTGCTGATACGGCTCCGCCTCCACCGGACTGTGCGCGATCAGCCCGGCCCCGATGCCGGCCTCGGCGCAGCTGGTGACACCCTCGGAGACACAGACGGCCGCCGCCCGGGCGATCGCCGTCCGCAACTCGGCCGTCCGGTACGGCATCCGCAGCGCCCGTACCGCCGCCATGCCGGACTCGACCAGCACCCCGTCGCTGTGCGCCACCCCGTCCGGGAGCAGGGCGAGCACGGCGGAGCTGACCACACAGGAGTGGCCCGAGTCATGGGTGACGATCACCCGCCGGCCGCCGCCCGCCGCGTCCAGCTCGGCCGCCGTGAGATGGCGGCCGAGCGGGCGCTGGTCGTAGCCGACCACGTCCACCCAGGCCCCGGTCGCCGCCTCCGCCGCCCGCCGGACCACCGCCAGGATCTCGCCGGCCGACCGGCTCGGTGACACGTCGGCGGTGCGGGACTTGAGCCCCGACCAGGCCAGATGGACATGCGGATCGACGAAGCCGGGCAGCACGGTCGCCCCGGCCAGGTCCAGCACCCGCCGGGCCGGCAGGTCGCGGATCTCCTCGTCCAGGCCCACCACCCGTCCCTGCCACACGCCGAGCGCGTCGGCCGCCGGGCGGCCCGGGTCCATGGTGCGGATACGGGCGTTCACCAGCTTGAGGTCGAGACGCACAGGGGCTCCAGGTGGGGGAGGGGAGCGGAAGGCCCGGGAGGGGACGGCCGGACCGGGCGGGCGGAGGGCGGCGGTGTCACCGGAACGGCCGGACGGGATGAACGACCGGGCGGGGCGGGCGGATGACGGCCGTGTCACCGGAACGGGCCCGGGTGGGCCACCGGGCAGCCGTGTCGCCGGAGCGAGCCGGGCGGACGACCTGGCGGTGGCCGGGCCGGGGCGGACGACCTGGCGGCCCGGGGCGGCAGGCGGCCCGCGCGGGGATCAGCCGGCCCGGCGGGCCCCGGCGGCCGGCGCGGAGCCGGCGGACTGCCCGGTCCCGGCGGACGGAGCGGGGCCTGCCGCGCCGTGGGCGAGCAGGGACGCCAGGATCTCCCCGGCCCGGATCGCCGTGTGGGAGAGCAGGGTGGAGGTGATCCCATGGGTGTGTTCGGTGCTGCCCTGGACGTACACCCCGGCCGTGACATTGGGAGCCATGGCGACCCGGTGGTCCCGGCCCACCCGCAGCTCGTCGTCCTCGTCCCGCAGACAGAGTTTCTCCGCCCGGCCCAACAGGGCCCCGGGGTCGGCGGGTTCGTATCCGGTGGCGTACACCAGCAGATCCGCGTCGAGCGTGGTGCGTTCCCCGGTGGGCAGGTGCTCCACGGTGATCCGCAGCCCGTCGCCCCCGTCGGTCACCTGCCGGATACGGGAGACATTGAGGAAGCGCAGCCGCTCCCGGCCCTGCACCCGCTCCCGGTAGCTGGTGCGGTAGAGCGTGTCGATCAGCTCGATGTCCACCGCCGAGTAGTTGGTGGAGCGGTGGTAGTCCATCAGCGACCGCTTCACCTCGGGCGGGGCGTCGAAGTAGACGTCCACCGCCTCGGGGTCGAAGACCCGGTTGGCGAACGGGCTGTCGTCGGCCGGGGTGTAGCCGTACTTGGCGAACACCCCGCACACCTCGGCCTCCGGGAACACCCCGTGCAGATGGGCGACGGCCTCGGCGGCGCTCTGCCCGGCGCCCAGCACCACCACCCGGCGGGGCCGTGCGCCGGTCCAGCCGGCGACCCCGGTCAGCAGGTCGCGGGTGTGCCACACCCGGTCACCGATCTCGGCTCCCGGCGGTATCCGGGGGGTGAGCCCGGTGGCCAGCGAGAGATTGCGGGCCCGCCGGGTGACCAACCGCCCGTCGCTTCCGCCGACCCGGCTGGTCACATCGAACCAGCGCACCTCGTCGCCGTCGAAGGCCGGCTCGACGCCGACCACCTCCTGGCCGTAGCCGGCCAGATGGGGGAGCCGGGCGGCGGCCCACTCGAAGTAGTCGTGGAACTCGATGCGCAGCGGGAACAGGGTCTTCTGATTGAGGAAGTCGACCAGCCGGCCCCGCTCCTTGAGGTAGCAGAGGAAGCTGAAGTCGCTGGTCGGGTCGCGCATGGTGACCAGATCCTTGAGGAAGGTCACCTGCATCGTGGCATCGTCGATCAGCATGCCCCGGTGCCAGCCGAAGCCGGGTTGTTTCTCCAGGAACATCGCGCCGACAGCACCGGCGGTCCCGACAGCACCGATGGACCCGGCTTCCGGGGCCGCGGAGCGGTTGTGCTCCTCGATCGCGATCGCCAACGCCAGGTTGGAGGGGCCGAAGCCGATCCCCAGGACGTCATGGACGGGTTCTTGTTCGCGGCGGACTCGATTCACCGCAGCATCGCCTCCCTAGCCGCCGTGATCGTAGGTAAGGTGAGCCTTACTTTGCAACGGGGGTGGATCTTGCGCCTCCGATAACTGGCCGAAAATGTGCGCCGGTTGGTGGCGCCGAGCGCCAACGTCGGTGCGATACGGCCGATATGCGCGGAAGCGCAGACATGATTCGGACAACGGAAGGCTCGGATATGCGGGTTGTGATGTTCGGCTACCAGACCTGGGGGCACCGCACGCTCCGCGCGCTGCTGGACTCCCGGCACGAGGTGGTCACGGTCGTCACCCATCCCAAGAGCGAACACGTCTACGAGCGGATCTGGGGCGACTCGGTGGCCGACCTGGCCGAGCGGCACGGCGTTCCCGTACTGCTGCGCAACCGGCCCGACGACCCGGAGCTGCTCGACGCCCTCAAGGCCGCCGAGCCCGATCTGATCGTCGCCAACAACTGGCGCACCTGGCTGCCGCCGGAGATCTACGACCTGCCGCCGCACGGCACCCTCAACATCCATGACTCGCTGCTCCCCGCCTACGCCGGTTTCTCGCCACTGATCTGGGCCCTCATCAACGGCGAACCCGAGGTCGGGGTCACCGCCCACCGGATGAACGCCGAACTGGACGCGGGCGACATCCTGCTCCAGCGCTCGGTCCCGGTCGGCCCGGCGGACACCGCCACCGACCTGTTCCACGCCACCGTCGATCTGATCGGGCCGATCGTCGCCGAGTCCCTGGAGCTGATCGACTCCGGGCGCGCCGAGTGGACCCCGCAGGACCGGAGCCGGGCCAGCTTCTTCCACAAGCGCGCCCTGGAGGACAGCCGCATCGACTGGACCTGGCCCGCCGAGGACCTGGCCCGGCTGGTGCGGGCCCAGTCCGACCCGTACCCCAACGCCTACACCTATCACCGGGGCGAGCGGCTGCGGATCCTGGAGGCCGGGGTCTCCCGCGCCCACTACGGCGGCACCCCGGGCCGGATCTTCATCCCCGAGGACGACGGCGTGGTGGTCGTCGCCGGGCCGCACGCCCGGCGCGGCGACGCCCCCGGCCTGCTGATCCGCACGGTCCGCACCGAGGACGGACAGGACCTGCCCGCCACCCAGTACTTCCGCACCATGGGCGGCTACCTCACCGCCCACCCCCGGCCCGGCCGGTGACCCCGGCCACCGGCACGCCCGCCGCCACCGGAACCCCCGGGCCGGCCCGGCCCCCGGGCCCCGGGACCGCCGCCGCCACGGCCCCGGTCCGCACCGCGCTGCGCGGCGGCGGACTGCTGGTCCTGGCCGGGGTGCTGCTCCTGCTGGTCGTGCTCAGCACCTGGATCGGTGCCAAGGACACCGGCATCGGCCAGGTCTGGTCGGCGCTCTGGACCGACGACGGCTCCTACACCACCGATGTCGTACGCGAACTCCGGCTGCCCCGCACCCTGGTGGGGCTGATGACCGGCGCGGCGCTCGGGGTCGCGGGCGCCGTGATGCAGGCGGTGACCCGCAACCCGCTGGCCGACCCGGGGCTTCTCGGGGTCAACGCGGGCGCCTCGGTGGCGGTGGTCTTCGGCATCGGGGTGATCCAGCTGACCGGCTTCCTCTCGCTGGTCTGGCTCTCCTTCGCCGGAGCGGCCGTCACCACCGTGCTCGTCTATCTGCTGGGCGCCTCCGGCCGGGCCGGACCCACCCCGGTACGGCTGGCGCTGGCCGGCGCGGCCGTCAGCGCCAGCCTCAGCGGCGTCATCGCCGGGCTCACCGTCTTCGACTCGGCCACCTACGAGTATCTGCGCTTCTGGATGGTCGGCTCCCTGGCCGGCCGGGACGCCGGACTCGCCGCCCAGCTCCTGCCGTTCACCCTCGCCGGGCTGCTGCTCGCGCTGCTGCTCGCCCGGCCGCTGAACGCCCTGGCGCTCGGGGACGACCTGGGCCGGGCGCTCGGCACCCGGACCGCCAGGACCCGGCTCGCCGCCGTGGTCACCGTGACCGTGCTCTGCGGGGCGGCCACCGCGGCGGCCGGCCCGATCGGCTTCGTCGGACTGGTGATCCCGCTGGTCGCCCGCTGGCTCACCGGCCCCGACCTGCGCTGGGTGCTGCCCTACTCCATGCTGCTCGCCCCCGCGCTGGTGCTCCTGGCCGATGTGATCGGCCGGGTGGCGGTGCCCGGGGACGAACTGGAGGTCGGCGCGGTCACTGCGGTCATCGGCGCGCCCGTCTTCATCGCCATGGTCTGCCGGCGCAAGGAGGCGTCGCTGTGACGACGACGGCACCCGCCCGTCCGCCCAGTGCCCCGGGCGGCGGTACGGGAACCGGGCGGCGCACGGCCGTGCCGGTGCGCTTCTGGTCCGGCCGGGTCAGCTTCCGGCTGCACCGCCGCACCGCCCTGGTGAGCGCCGCCGCGCTGCTGCTCTGCGCCGCGCTGCTGCTCGCCAGTCTCTGCGTCGGCGCCTACCCGGTGCCGCTGCCCGCCGTGGCCGACGCCCTCTTCTACGGCACCGGCGACCGGCTGGCGGTGCACTTCGTGAACCAGGAGCGATTGCCCCAGGCGCTGTTGGCGATCCTGGTGGGAGCGGCCCTCGGGGTGAGCGGGGCCATCTTCCAGAGCATCTCCCGCAACGCGCTGGCCAGCCCCGATGTGATCGGCTTCAACAGCGGGGCGGCCACCGGGGCCATCCTGGTGCTGGTCACCGTCGGCAGCGCGGCCTCCACGGTGGCCGCCGGCGCCATCGCGGGCGGGCTGCTCACGGCCCTGGTGGTCTCCGCGCTGGCCAGCCGGGGCGGGCTGCACGGCATCCGGCTGGTACTCATCGGCCTGGGTGTGACCGCCATGCTCGGCTCGGTCAACTCGTATCTGCTGACCCGCTCCGACCTCAACGACGCCCAGAACGCCCATGTCTGGCTGGTCGGCACGCTCGCCGGGCGCGGCTGGAGCTCGGTGAACACCATGGCCCTGGCGCTGCTGGTGCTGTTGCCCCTGGCGCTGCTGCTGGGCCGGCGGCTGCGGATGCTGGAGCTCGGTGACGAACTGGCCTCCGGACTAGGCCTGGAGGTGAACCGGGCCCGCCTGGCCCTCACCGTGCTGGGCATCGGGCTCTGCGGGGTCGCGGTGGCCAGCGCCGGACCCATCCCGTTCGTCGCGCTGGCCGCGCCCCAGGTCGCGGTGATGGTGAGCCGCAGCCCCGGGGTGAGCGTCGCCGCCTCGGCCGCCATGGGCGCCGTGCTGCTGTCGGCGGCCCACCTGGCCTCCGGTCAGTTCTTCGCGGCGCTGGCGGCGCTGGACGCCCAGATCGGCTGGATCGATGTGGTCTCCGAGTCCCGGCGGAACAACCTGCTCCCGGTCGGTGTGACCACCGGAGTGCTCGGCGGCGTCTATCTGGCCTGGGTGCTCTTCCGGCGGCGCGGCACCGGGAGCGCCTGACGGGCCGTCGTTCTCCGGGCGCCTGGACACCCGGAGGATGGCCGAATGCGGGCGGCCGGTGTGGTGTTTTTCCCGTCGAGTGACAGGAGAGGGTATTGAAGACAGAGATCAACAAGCTTAGGCTTACCTAAGTAGTCGAGTGATCGGGCGGTCCGGGTGTTTCATCCGGCCGTTCGGCGCCGTCGTCGCCGTTGTTTTCCGGCGCCCGTCGGATTTCGCCTCGTACGGTTCGGCCGGCCGTGGTGCGAAGGGCCCGGAAACGCCGGATGGTGCCGGACACCGGAAACTCCGGCGCCCCGGACTCGGAACCGGCGCGAACTCCGGAACCGGCGGTATGCGCGCGGTGCGTGTGCGGCGCGCGCGGACGGCGCCGTGACCGTGGACGGCCGTCCGCCCGGCGGTGTCGCGCCTGGCGGTGCCGGACCGGACCGGCCGGAGGCGAACGGACGCCGGGCCGACCGGAGCCGAACCGGTGCCGGACCGGACCGGAGCCCGACCGGACCAGGAGCCGGGCCGGAAGCCGCAATGCACCACAACGAGAGAGACGTACCGCACCGCACTGACAGAGCCGTACCGCACGTCAGCGAGAGAGCCGTACCGCACCGAGCGTCAGCCCCGGCCGGGAGCCGGGCCGAAACCAGGAGGACCCCGTGACCAACCCGTTCGAGGACGAGGACGGCACCTATCTGGTGCTGGTCAACGACGAAGGACAGCACTCCCTGTGGCCCTCGTTCGCCGAGGTCCCGGCGGGCTGGACCGTCGCCCACCCGGAGGACACCCGCCAGGCGTGCCTGGAGTACGTGGAGGAGAACTGGACGGACCTGCGGCCCCGGAGCCTCCGGGAGAGCATGGCGGCCGATCCCGCATGATCCGCCCGAACCGTACCCGCCAGAACGGCCTTCCGGCCGGGTGGGGCCGGCTGGCGCGGCGCGGTTTTCTCGCCGGGGCCGGGGTGGTGGGCACCGGTGCCGCCTTCGGTACCGGGCTCGCCCTGGGCGGCTCCGCCCCGCCGGCGGTGGCCGCCGTGCCCGGCCGGTCCGCCCTGCTGACCGCCGCCCTCGGCACCCCCCTCCGGGACCTCCCGGAGGCCGTCCGCGAGGCACTGGAACGCGGCGCCCCCTCCGGTACGGCCTCCGCCGCCGCCCGGCGGGCCGCCGCTGCCGCCGCCGGCCTCACCCCGTACCGCGACCCGCTGCCGGTCCCGCCGGTGCTCCGCCCCCGGGACGGCCGGCTCACCGTCGCCATGCGTCCGGCCCGGGTCCGGCTCCACCACGAGCTTCCCGCCACCCGGCTCTGGACGTACGAGGGCGGGCACCTCGGGCCGACCATCGAGGTGCGGCGCGGCAGCCGGCTCCGGGTGGCCTGGGAGAACGACCTCTCCGGCGGCTTCCCGGTCGCCGCCGTGCGGGTGCCCTTCGCGTACGATCCCCAGCTCCCGCTGATGTGGGACCGGCCCGGCCGGGAGGGAGCCGCCCCGCGCGCCGATGTCGCCGCCCTGCCGCCCTGGACCGCGGTCCATCTGCACGGCGCGGTGACCGGCGGCGGCAACGACGGCTGGGCCGAGAACGCCGTACTGCCGGGCGCCGCCCAGCTCAGCGAGTACCCGAACGACCAGCCCGCCGCCGGGCTCTGGTACCACGACCACGCCATGCACATCACCCATCTCAATGTGATGACCGGGCTGGCCGCGGGCGCCTATCTGATCCGGGACGAGACCGAGGCGCGGCTGCGGCTGCCGTCCGGCGACCGGGAGATACCGCTCGTGATCATGGACCGCAATCTCGACCTCGGCGCCGACGGCGCCTTCACCGGCGGCCTGCTCTACAAGGGCATCGTCGTCGCCGACGACCCCTATGAGCTGGTCCGGCCCTTCACCGGACCGTTCACCCTGGTCAACGGCGTGATCTGGCCCCACCTCGACGTGGCCGCCGGCTGGTACCGCTTCCGGCTGCTCAACGCCTCCAACAACCGGCCCTACCGGCTGCGGATCCTGGACGAGGAGGGCACCCCGCTGCCCGCCGGGGCGGTCCGGCTCATCGGCGCCGACGCCGGGCTGCTCCCGGCGCCCGCCCCGGTGGCCGACGGCCTCTCCCTGACCCCCGGCGAACGCGCCGATCTGCTGGTGGACTTCTCCGCCCTGCGCGGTCGCCGGCTGCGCCTGGCCAACGCCCTGCCCGAGCCGGGCGCCCGGGCCGAGCTGATGGAGTTCCGGGTGGCCTCCCGCGCCGAGGGGGCGGTGCCCTTCCGCCCGCCCGCCGCGCTGACCGGCCCCCGCCCGCCCGCCGGACCGGCCACCGGACCCGAGCGGCTGGTGGTGGTCACCCCGGTCTACCCCAGGGACCCGGAGCTGTGGGAGATGGTGGAGACCGAGGCGCCGCCGGGCCCCTTCCCCGTCGACGGCATCGTGCAGATCGAGGACGAGGCCGGCAGGGTCCGCACCTACCGGCGGGTGGCCTCGAACTTCACCGACCCGGTCCGCTTCACCGTCGCGGCCGGCGACCGGGAGAACTGGAGATTCCTCAGTCTGGAGAAATCGATGGGCTCCTATCCGCACCCCATGCATCTGCACACCGTCGCCTTCGAAGGGGTGAGCCGCGAGGTGTACGACGTGAGTTCCTTCACCTTCTTCGAACTCCCCGGCGGTGATTACGGGGCCGGTACGAGCACACCCCTGAAATGGCTCCGGAAGGGCGAGCTGAGCGCCGCCGAAAAGGGGCCGAAAGACGTGATCGCGCTGGCGCCCGCCGAACTCGTCACCGTGTCCGCGCATTTCACCGGACCGCCCGGACGCTTTATGCACCACTGTCACATCTATGAACACGAGGACATGATGATGATGCGGCCCTTCGTGGTGCAGCCGCGCGCCGTCATCGCCCTCGCCCCGCACGGCGGCGCCCACGCGCCCCGCCACTGACCGCGCTTCCCCCACTCCTGCCCCCCGCGCCCCCGCCTCCGTACCGCTCTCACCCGCCCAGGCCCACCCGTTGGGCCCGCCTCGCCACGCACGGCGAGTGATTCCGCATGCCGGGAGAAACCGCATGAGCATCCGCCGCGACCGCCTGCCGCTCACCCGGGCCCAGCTCGGGCTGTGGTCCGCCCAGCGACTGGACCCGGCGAACCCGGTCTATCTCACCGCCGAATACGTGGAGTTGACCGGCCCGCTGGACGAGGACGCCTTCCTGGCCGCCGTTGTGCGGGCGGTGGGGGAGGCGGACGGGCTCTCGGTGCGCTTCGACACCACCGAGCCGGAGTCGCCGGCCGGGCCGGATGAGTCGCTGGAGCCGGGTGCTTCGGCCGGGCCGGCCGCGCCGGTGAACCTCCCGGACGCGTCGGCCGATTCGGCGGAGGGTCCGGCCGGGGACGGGGTGTGGCAGGAACTGGGGGCGGTGGCGCCCGAACCGCCGCTCGTGCTCGACCTGCGGGACCGGGCCGACCCGGACGCGGCCGCGCTCGACTGGATGGCCCGGGAGCGCTCCGTACCCGTCGATCTGGAGCACGGCCGGCTCTTCCGGCACGCCCTGCTGCGGACCGGGACCGAGCGGTGGCTCTGGTACCACCGCTGCCACCACATCCTGCTGGACGGCTACGGCTTCTCCCGGCTGGCCGACCGGGTGGCCGCGATCTACCGGGCCACCACCGCCGGCACCCCCGTACCGCCCGCGCCGTTCGCCTCGCTGCGGGAGGCGGTCGCGGAGGACCAGCGGTACGAGACCTCCGAGCGGCGCGCCGCCGACGCCGCCTTCTGGCAGGAGCTGTACGCCGACCGGCCGCACCCGGTCACCCCGGCGCGGCGGGAGCCGGACGGCGCCGCGCACACCTTCCACCGCACCCGGCTCGCCCTGCCCGGCGGGGACGCCGCCCTGCTCACCGGCTGGGCCGACCGGGCCCGCGCCACCTGGCCCGAGGTGGTGACGGCGGCCTGGGCGCTCTATCTGACCCGGTTCACCGGCGCGACCGAGGCGGTGATCGGCCTGCCGCTGAGCAACCGCACCGGCAGTGTGCTGGCCCGTACCCCGGTCACCGCCGTCAACGTCCTGCCGCTGCGGATCGCCGTGGACGAGCGGGAGCCCCTCGGGGAACTGGTCCGCCGGGTGGTGCTGGCCCTCCGCCGGCAGCGCCGCCACCAGCGCTACCGGGGCGAGCGGCTCCGCCGCGACCTCGGGCTGCTGGGCGGCGGCAGACGGCTCACCGGCCCCCAGCTGAACATCAAGCCCTTCCCGACCGAACTCTCCTTCGGCGCCTGCGCGGGCAGCACCCACTATCTGGCGGCCGGCGCGGTGGAGGACCTCACCGTCACCGTCAGCGGACGCGGCGGCCCGGAACAGGGGCTCACCGGTCTGGACGTCATCGTGGACGGCAACCCCGAGCTGTACGGCCCCGCCGAACTCGACGCCCACCGCGACCGGTTCGCCGCCCTGCTCACCCGGCTGGCGCACACCGACCCCGGCCTGCCCGCCGCCGCCCTGCCGCTGGCCCCGCCCGCCGAACGCCGGCTGCTGCTGGAGGAGTACGGCTCCGGCCGCCCGGCCACCGGTCCGGCGCCCGCGCTGGCCGAGGGCTTCACCGCCCAGGCGGCCCGCACCCCCGGCGCCGTCGCCCTCCAGCGCGGCGACCACCGGCTGAGCTACGCCGAACTGGCCGGCCGGGTGGAGCGGTTGAGCGAGGCGCTGCGCTTCCGGGGTGCCCGCCCCGGGTCCCTGGTGGCCGTCGCCCTGCCGCGCACCGAGGCACTGCCGGTCGCCCTGCTGGCGGTCGCCGCCACCGGGGCCGGATACCTCCCGCTGGACCCCCGCTACCCGGCCGGCCGGCTGCGGGCCATGCTGGCCGACGCCCGCCCGGTGCTGCTGGTCACCGACCGCCCCGGCGCCGACCGGTACCCGGGTGTCCCGGTGCTCACCGTCGACCGGTCGGGCACGGCGGAGAGCCCGGCGCCGGACACCCGGGAGCCCGGCGGGTCCGGTGAGCCCGCCGACCGCTCCACGGATGTCACGGCTCCCGGGGACTCCGCTCCCGTCGTGCCCGCCGGCACCGCCTATGTCATCCACACCTCGGGCTCCACCGGCCGCCCCAAGGGAGTGGTGGTGCCGGACACCGCGCTCGCCAATCTGCTGGCGGCGGCGGGGGAGTCGCTGTTCCCCGGCGACCGGCTGCTGGCGGTGACCACGGTCTCCTTCGACATCGCCGCCCTTGAGCTGTTCGCCCCGCTGCACCGGGGCGCCACCGTGGTGCTCGCCGGTACGGAGGAGGCCGCCGACCCGTTCGCGCTGGCCGCCCTGATCCGTGCCGTCCGGCCCACCGTCATGCAGGCCACGCCCTCGCTCTGGCGGCTGCTGGCCGACGCCGACCCGGGCGCGCTCGACGGGCTGCGGATCCTCAGCGGCGGCGAGGCGCTGCCCGCCGACCTGGCCCGCACCCTCGCGGCCAGGGGCCGGGAGGTGGTCAACCTCTACGGGCCCACCGAGACCACCGTCTGGTCCACCGCGGGCCCGGTGCGCGCCGGGGAGGCCGAACAGCCGCACGTGGGAAGGCCGTTGCGGGACACCCGGGCCCTGGTGCTGGACCGCACCCTGGCCCCGGCGCCGGTCGGCGCGGCCGGGGAGCTGTATCTCGCCGGCGGGGGAGTGGCGACCGGCTATCTGGGCCGGTCCGCGCTGACCGCCGAGCGGTTCACCGCCGATCCGTACGGCCCGCCCGGCTCCCGGATGTACCGCACCGGGGACCTGGCCCGCCGGCGGGCCGACGGCAATCTGGAGATCCTGGGCCGGGCCGATCAGCAGGTGAAGGTCCGGGGCCACCGGATCGAACCGGGGGAGATCGAGGCCGTGTTGCGGGCGCTGCCCGGGGTGCGGGACGCCGCCGTGACCGCTCGTCCGGCCCCCGGCGGCACCGTGCTGGTCGCCCACTACGTCCCGGCCGCCGAGACGGCCCCCGCCGCCGCTCCTGGAACCGCCGCCGGAACCGCCCCCGCCACCGCTCCTGGAACCGCCGCCGGGACGGCCCCCGCCGCCCCCGCCGGTACCGTCCCCCCTGACGCGGCGCGCGAGCTGCGGGAGGCGCTGGCGGCCCGGCTGCCCGCCGCCCTGGTCCCGGCCCACTTCCTGGCGCTGGACGCCCTGCCCCGTACCCCCAACGGCAAGCTGGACCGGGCGGCCCTGCCCGCGCCGGAGGCCCCGACCGCCCAGGACCGGGCCGCCGGTGACCGGGGGCCGGACGACGGCGTCGAGGGGCTGCTGCGCGGCCTGTTCGCGGAGATCCTGGGAGCGGCGGACGGGACGGTCGGCCCGGACGACGACTTCTTCCTGCGCGGCGGCGACTCGCTGGCCGCCGCCCGGCTGATCACCGCGCTGCGCTCCCGGGCGGGCGTACTGCTCCCGGTCCGGGCCGTCTTCGACCACCCGACCCCCGCGCTGCTCGCCGCCCGCGCCGACCGGGCCGCCACCGCGCCCGGGCCGCTCACCCGGCAGCCCCGGCCGGAACGGCTGCCGCTCTCCGCCGGACAGCTGCGGCTCTGGTACCTGCACCGCTCCGGGGAGGACGCCGGTGCCTACAACATCCCGCTCGCCGTGGACACCGGAGTGCCCCTCGACCCGGCGGTTCTGCGGGCCGCGCTCAGGGACCTGGCGGCCCGCCACGAGCCGCTGCGCACCGTCTTCCCGGTCACCGACGGGGAGCCCGAGCAGCGGGTGCTGCCCGAGGCGGACGTGCCGGTGCCGGCCGAGCTCTGCGCGGCCGGGGAACTCGACCAGCGGGTCCGGGAGTTCGCCGCGGTGCCGTTCGACCTTGAGCACGAGGTGCCGCTGCGGGCAGGTGTGTTCAGCGACGGCTCACGGCACACCCTGGTCCTGGTCCTCCACCACATCGCCGCCGACGAGTGGTCGCTGCCCCCGCTGCTGCGGGACCTGGCCGCCGGTTACACCGCCCGGCTGGCCGGCCACGCCCCCGAACTGCCCCCGCTGCCCGTCGACTACGCCGACCACGCCCTGCGGCAGCTCCGTACCGCGCCGGAGACGACGGCGGCCCACGCGGGGCACTGGCGGGCCCGGCTCCGGGGCGCCCCGGAGCGACTGGCCCTGCCCTGGGCCCGCCCCCGGCCCGCGCGGACCGGTGGTCCCGCCCGCACCCATGACTTCGACCTCGGCGCCGCGCTGTACGCCCGGGTCCGGGACCTGGCACTGCGCACCCGCACCACCCCGTTCATGGTGCTGCACGCCGCCTTCGCCGCCACCCTGGCCGGGCTCGGCTGCGGTGACGACCTGGTGGTGGGCGCCCCGGTCGCCGGACGGGACGACGAGGCGCTCCGGGAGAGCGTGGGCTTCTACATCAACACCCTGCCGCTGCGCACCGATCTGAGCGGCACCCCGAGCTTCCGCGAGCTGCTCGACCGGGTCCGGGAGGCCGACCTGGGCGACCTCGCCCACCAGGACCTGCCGCTGGACCGGATCGTCGCCGAGGCCAACCCCGCCCGGCTGCCCGGGGTGACTCCGCTCTTCCAGGTGCTGTTCGCGGTGCGCGAGGAGTTCTCCGGCCGGCCGGTCCTCCCCGGGCAGCAGGGCCGCCCACGGCTGGTGAACACCGGCACCGCCAAGTTCGACCTCCAGTGCGTCATCAGCGAGGACCCGGCCGGCGCCACCGCCACCGGACAGCTCGAATTCCGCACCGACCTCTGGGACGACCCGGCCGCCGAGCGGTTCGCCGGCGCCCTGCTCACCCTGCTCGACCGGGTCACCGCCGAACCGGACCGCCCGGTCGCCGCCGTCGAGCTGCGCACCCCCGGGGAGCGGGCCCGGCACCAGGAGGAGCGGACGGCCGCCGTCCGCCCGGTGCCCGCCGTCTCCCTCGCCGCCCGCTGCGCCGGACAGGCCGCCCGCACCCCCGGCCGCACCGCCGTGATCAGCGGCGCCGAGCGGCTCACCCACCGGGAGCTGGACGAGCGGGCGGCCCGGCTGGCCCGGCTGCTGGCCGCGCGCGGCGCCGGCCGGGGCACCCTGGTCGCCGTCTGTCTGCCGCGCTCCGCCGAGCTGCTGGTCACCCTGCTGGCGGTCGCCCGCACCGGAGCCGCCTACCTTCCGGTCGACCCCGGCTTCCCGCCCGCCCGGATCGCCCTGCTGCTCGCGGACGCCACCCCGGTGCTGCTGGTCACCGACCGGGCGAGCACTCCCGGGCCCGCCCCGGACACCGACGCACCGACGCCGCCGTCACCGGCGCCGACACGGGCACGGGCGGTGACACCGGCACCGGCAGCGACGCCGACACTGTTGCTGGACGCCCCGGAGACCGCCGCCGAACTGGCCGACGCCGTCCCGCTCGCTCCCCGGCACGGCACCGGCGCCGACCCGGCCTATGTGATCCACACCTCCGGCTCCACCGGCCGCCCCAAGGGCGTGGTCGTCCCCGCGTCGGCCGTCGCCAACTTCCTGCACTGCATGGCCGGCACCCTTGACCTCGGCCCGGACGACCGGCTGCTCGCGGTGACCACGGTCGGCTTCGACATCGCCGTCCTCGAACTCTTCCTGCCGCTGTTCACCGGCGCCACCGTGCTCCTCGCCGACCGGGAGCAGGTCCGGGACCCGGCGCTGCTCGCCGCCCTGATCCGCGAGCTGCGGCCCACCGTCATGCAGGCCACCCCTTCGCTCTGGCGCGCCCTGCTGGACGCCGAACCGGAGGTCGTACGGGGGATGCTGGCGCTCTGCGGTGGCGAGGCGCTCGCCCCGGACCTCGCCTCGGCCCTGCTGGAGCGGGGCGCCGAACCGGTCAACCTGTACGGCCCCACCGAGACCACCGTCTGGTCCACGGCCGGACCGGTGGACCCGGAGAGCGCCGGGCGCCCGCACGTCGGTACGCCGCTCTGGAACACCCGGGCCCAGGTGCTGGGCCCCGGTCTGGTCCCGCTCCCCGACGGGGTGCCGGGCGAGCTGTACCTCGGCGGCGACGGAGTGGCCCTCGGCTATCTGGGCCGGCCCGCGCTGACCGCCGAGCGGTTCACCGCCGACCCGTACGGCCCGCCCGGCTCCCGGATGTACCGCACCGGCGACCTGGCGCTCCGCCACCCGGACGGGAACCTGGAGATCCTGGGCCGGGCCGATCAGCAGGTGAAGATCCGGGGTCACCGGATCGAACCAGGGGAGATAGAGGCCGTGTTGCGGGCGCTGCCCGGGGTGCGGGACGCCGCCGTCACCGACCACCCGGCCCCCGGCGGCACCGTCCTGGTCGCCCACTGGGTCCCGGCCACCGCCCCCCGAACCGGGACCGCCGCCGGTGCCGGCCCCGGTACCGGCCCCGCAACCGCCGCCGGTGCCGTCACCCCCGGCGCGGCGCGCGAGCTGCGTGAGGCGCTGGCGGCCCGGCTGCCCGCCGCCCTGGTCCCGGCCCACTTCCTGGCGCTGGACGCCCTGCCCCGTACCCCCAACGGCAAGCTGGACCGGGCGGCCCTGCCCGCGCCGGAGGCCACCGAGCCCGGTACCGGCCGTGCCCCCGAGGGTCAGCGCGAGGAGCTGCTCGCCGCCCTCTTCGCCGAGGTGCTCGGCCGCGAACGGGTCGGCGCCGACGAGGACTTCTTCGCCCTGGGCGGCCACTCGCTGCTCGCCGCCCGGCTGGCCGCCCGCGCCACCGGGGCGCTGGGCCGGCCGGTCACCGTACGGCAGGTCTTCGACGCCCCGACCGTGGCCGCGCTCGCCCGCCCGGCCGGGGGCGCCCGGGCCCTGCCGCCGCTGGAGCCCGCCGCCGGGCCCGCCGGGGCGGACGCCCCGCTGTCGCCCGCCCAGGCCCGGCTCTGGTTCCTGGACCGGCTGCCGGAGACCGGCGCCGCCTACCACCTGCCGTTTCTGCTCACCCTGACCGGAGCGGTGGACACCGGCGCCCTCACCCGCGCGGTGACCGATCTGGCCGGCCGCCACGAGGTGCTGCGCACCGTCTTCCCGGAGCGGGACGGCGCCCCGGCGCAAAGGGTGTCGGCCGCCCTCCCGGAGGTAGCGGTACGGATCGTGGCCGGACCGGACGAGGCCGACGGGCTGCTCGCCGCGCTGGCCGCCGAGCCCTTCGACCTGGCCGCCGAACCGCCGCTGCGCGCCACCCTGCTGGTACCGGCCGAACCGCCGGGCCCGGTGCGCCTGCTGCTGCTGATCCACCACATCGCCGCCGACGAGTGGTCGGTGGAGCCGATGCTCACCGATCTGGCCACCGCCTACCGGGCCCGGCTGGCCGGCCGCGCCCCCGACTGGCCGCCGCTGCCGGTCCGGTACACCGACTACGCCCGCTGGCAGCGCGGCCTGCTGGACGGCTCCGGGCGGGACGGCTCCGCGCTGGCCGGCCAACTCGCCCACTGGCGGCGGACGCTGGCCGGGGCGCCGCCGGTGCTGCGGCTGCCCGCCGACCGGCCGCGCCCGGCCGTGCCCGGCGGGCGGGGCGGGTTCGTGGAGTTCACCGTGGCCGAACCGGTCGCCAGAGGGGTGCGAGCACTCGCCGCCGAGGCCCGAGTGACCCCGTTCATGGTGCTGCACGCCGCCGTGGCCGCCCTGCTGCGGGCGCTCGGGGCGGGTGACGACATCCCGCTGGGCGTCCCCACCGCCGGTCGCGGCGACCGCCGCACCGAGGACCTGATCGGCTTCTTCGTCAACACCCTGGTGCTGCGCACCGACCTCTCCGGCGACCCCACCTTCCGTGAACTCCTCGCCCGGGTGCGGTCCGTGGCGCTGGACGCCTTCGACCACGCCGATGTGCCCTTCGAGCGGGTGGTGGAGGAGCTGAACCCCGACCGGCCGCCCGGTGTCAACCCGCTCTTCCAGGTGATGCTGACCCACCAGAACCGGTCCGCGGCCCCGCCCTTCACCGCCCCCGGGGTCACCGCCGGCTTCCGGCTGCTGGAGACCGGCACCGCCAAGTTCGACCTGATCATCGGCTTCACCGACCACACCGGCACCGGCCGGCTGGACGGCGCCGTCAACTACAGCGCCGACCTCTTCGACCCCGCCACCGTCCGCCGGCTCACCGAGCGGCTGCTCACCCTGCTCACCGCCGCGACCGAGGCGCCCGACACCCCCCTCGGCCGGCTCGGGGTGCTGCTCCCCGGCGAGCGCGAGACCCTGCTCGGGGAGTGGAACCCGGCCCCGGGGGAGGAGAACGGGGCCCCGGAATCCTTCCTGGAGCGGTTCGCCCGGGCCGCCGACCGCCACCCGGAGGCCGTCGCCGTCAGCCACGGCGACCGGTCGCTGACCTACCGGGAGCTGGACGACCGCACCAACGCCCTGGCCCGGACGCTGATCGCCCGGGGCGCCGGACCCGAGCAACGGGTGGCGCTGCTGCTGCCCCGCTCGCTCACCCTGGCCGAAGCGGTGCTGGCGGTCGCCAAGACCGGCGCGGCGTACGTCCCGCTCGACCCCGCCCACCCGGCCGAGCGGCTCGCCGGCACCCTCGCCGACGCCGCGCCCGCCCTGCTGCTCACCGACCGGGCCACCGCCGGGCGCGTACCGGCCGGAAGCGTATCGGCGGGGAACGTACCGGCCGGGGGCGTACCGGCCGCCGGCGACGCCCCGCCCGTACCGGCCCTGATCCTGGACGACCCGGAGTACGCCGCCGAGCGCGACCGGCAGTCCGCCGGGCCGGTCACCGACACGGACCGCTCCGCCCCGCCGCGCCCGGAGCACGCCGCGTACCTGATCTACACCTCCGGCTCCACCGGCCGGCCCAAGGGCGTCGTCGTCACCGGCCGCAATCTGGCCCGGCTCTTCGACGCCACCGCCCGGCGGTGCGCCCCCGGACCCGGGGACGTCTGGACCCTCTTCCACTCCATCGCCTTCGACTTCTCGGTCTGGGAGCTGTGGGGCGCGCTGCTGCACGGCGGCCGGCTGGTCGTGGTGGACCACGACACCACCCGCTCCCCGGCCGACTTCCTCGCCCTGCTCCACCGGGAGCGGGTCACCGTCCTCAACCAGACGCCCTCGGCGGCCTACCAGCTCACCGAGGCGATGACCGCCCCCGGCTCGCCCGGCCGGCCGGGCGCGCTCCGGCTGCTGGTCCTCGGCGGCGAGGCGCTCGACCCGGCCCGTCTCGCGCCCTGGCTCACCGGTCCGGCGGCGCCCCGGGTGGTCAACATGTACGGGATCACCGAGACCACCGTCCATGTCACGGCCTACGACCTCGCGGCACCCGGCCCCGGGCCGGACGACCGCGTGCCGGACGGCTCCGGTCAGGACGGCTCCGGGGCCGCCGCTTCCGGGCCTGCCGCACACGGGCCGGACGGCCCCGGGCGAGCCGCGCCCGCTCCCGCCGGGGTGAGTCCGGTGGGGCGGGCCATCGACGACCTGCGGCTCTACGTCCTGGACGACGCCCTGCGGCCGGTCCCGCCCGGTGTCACCGGCGAGCTGTACGTCGCCGGGCCCGGCCTCGCCCGGGGCTACCGGGACCGGCCCGCGCTCACCGCCGTACGGTTCACCGCCGACCCGTACGGTCCGCCCGGCTCCCGGATGTACCGCAGCGGCGACCTGGCCCGCTGGTCGGCCGGCGGGGTGCTGCACTACGAGGGCCGGGCCGACGACCAGGTGCAGCTGCGCGGCTTCCGGGTGGAGACCGGCGAGATCGAGGCGGTGCTGCTGCGCCGGGGCGGGGTCGCCTCGGCCGCCGTGCTGCTCCGCGCGGACCTGCCGACCGGCCCCGGCCTGGTCGCCTACACCACCGGGCCCGCGGACCCGGCCGCCCTCCGCGAGGTCTGCGTCCGGGCGCTGCCCGAGCACATGGTGCCGGCCGCCTTCGTCACCCTGGACCGGCTGCCGCTCACCCCCAACGGCAAGCTGGACCGGGCCGCCCTGCCGCTGCCGGACCGGAGCCGTACCGCCACCCCCGGACGCGCCCCGCGCACCCCCCGTGAACGGCTGCTCGCCGGGCTCTACCGGGAGGTGCTGGAGTGCGGGCCGGTCGGCGCCGACGACGACTTCTTCGCCCTGGGCGGCCACTCCCTGCTGATCACCCGGCTCGCCGCCCGGCTGCGCGCCGAACTCGCCGCCGAGATACCGGTACGGGTGCTCTTCGAGGCCCGTACCCCGGCCGCGCTCGCCGCCCGGCTGGCCGACCTCGAACGGTCCGCCCGCCCCGCGCCGCCCCCGCTCACCGCCCGCCAGGGCCGCCCGGGTCCGCCGCCGCTCTCCCCGGCGCAGGCCCGGCTCTGGTTCCTGCACCGGCTGGGCGGCGCCGACCGCACCTACACCGTGCCGCTGCTGCTCACCCCGGACGGCCCGCTCGACGAGGCCGCGCTCGGCCGGGCGCTGGCCGCCCTGGTGGCCCGGCACGAGATCCTCCGCACCGTCTACCCGGAGGACGCCGGCGGCCCCGTCCAGCGGGTGCTGCCCGCGTACATCCCCGAGCTGGAGCGGGTCGCCGTACCGGCGGGCGAGGACCCCCGGGAGGCGGCCCGGCGCATCGCCGCCGCCGAGGAGTTCGACCTCACCGCCCGGCCGCCGCTGCGCGCCCGGCTGCTCGGCACGCCCGGCGGCGACACCGCCGTACTGCTGACGCTCCATCACATCGCGTACGACGAGGGCTCCACCGAACCGCTGCTGAGCGAACTCGCCGCCCTCCACCGGGGCGAGCGGCTCCCGGACCCGGAACTCCAGTACGCCGACTACAGCGACTGGCAGGCGGAAGCCCTGGCCGGCCGGGCGGACACCCTGCTCGCCCACTGGCGCGCCGCCCTCGCCGGCGCCCCCGCCGAACTGCCGCTGCCGCTGGACCGGCCCCGCCCGGACCGGGTGGACGACCGGGGCGACTCGGTGGAGTTCACCGTGGCACCCGCCCTCCACCGGGCCGCCGCCCGGCTCGCCGGGGAGTCCGGCGCCACCCTCTTCATGGTCCTCCAGGCCGCGCTGGCCGCCCTGCTCACCGCCCATGGCGCGGGCGACGACATCCCGCTCGGCACCCTGGTCAGCGGCCGCGACCGGGCCGGTCTCGACGCGCTGCCCGGCCTGATCGCCAACACCGTGGTGCTGCGCACCGACACCTCGGGCGACCCCACCTTCCGGGAGCTGCTCGACCGGGTGCGCGCCACCGATCTGGACGCCTTCGACCACGCCGAACTCCCCTTCGAGCGGCTGGTGGACGCGCTCGCCCCGGACCGCTCGCTCGCCCGCCACCCGCTCTTCCAGGTCGCCCTGATCCATCAGAACTCCCCGCGCCGCACCCACGCGTTCGGCCCGGCCGCCGTCCGGGCGGAACTCCTGGAGACCCGGGCCGCCAAATTCGACCTGACCCTCGCCGTGGTGGAGACCCCCGACACCGAGGGGCTGCGCGCCGCCCTCAACTACCGCACCGCGCTGTTCGACCGGTCCACCGCCGAGGCGCTGGCCGCCCGGCTGACCGCCCTGCTCGACCGGGTCTGCGCCCACCCCGACCGGCCCGTCGGCGCGCTCTCCGTCCTCACCCCCGGCGAGGAGCGCCGCGCCCTGACCGCCTCGGCCGGACCCGGGGTGCCGGTGCCCGCCACCACCCTGCCCGCCCTCGTCCAGGAGCGGGCCACCCGCACCCCGGGCGCCGAGGCGCTCAGGGACGGCGCCCGGAGCTGGACGTACCAGGAGTTCGACACCGAGACCGACCGGCTCGCCCGGCTCCTCGCCGAGCAGGGAGTACGCCGGGGGAGCACGGTCGCCGTCGCCCTGCCCCGGTCGGCCGAACTGGTCCTCGCCGTCCACGCGGTGCAGCGCGCGGGCGCCGCCCATCTACCGCTCGACCCCGAACTGCCGCCCGCCCGGGCCCGGGAGATGCTGCGGGACGCGGCCGTCACCCTGGTGATCGCGGACCCCACCGCCGCCGGGGCCGGAGCGTCCGCCGCGGGCGATGCTCCCGGACCGGGCGCCTCCGCAAACGTCCAGGAGCCCGGCACCGGGGTGCCCGCGCCCTCCGGGGCCACGCGTCCCGGCAGCGCCCCGGACCCCGGATTCGGCAGCGGCCTCCCGGTGTTCGGCATCCGCACCGACGCCGTGCCCCCGGCCGCCGTCCGGCCCACCCCGCCACTCCCCGGCGACCCGGCGTACACGATCTTCACCTCCGGCTCCACCGGCCGCCCCAAGGGTGTCACCGTCCCGCACTCCGCCGCCGTCAACCGGCTGCTCTGGGCCCAGGACACCTACCGGCTCGGCACCGACGACCGGGTCCTGCTGAAGACCCCGGCCACCTTCGACGTCTCGGTCTGGGAGCTGTTCTGGCCGCTGCTCGCCGGTGCCACCCTGGTGGTGGCGGGTCCCGACGACCACCGGGACCCGGCCGCCGTCGCCCGGCTGGTGCGCGAACAGCGGATCACCACCGTCCACTTCGTCCCCTCGGTGCTCGACGCCTTCACCACCGTGGCCGCGCCCGGGGACTGCCGCACCCTGCGCCGGGTGCTGGCCAGCGGCGAGACCCTGCCGCCCGCCGCCGTCGCCGCGCTGCGCCGGCTCG
Organism: Streptomyces pyxinae; assembly: GCF_024756275.1. GTDB lineage: Bacteria > Actinomycetota > Actinomycetes > Streptomycetales > Streptomycetaceae > Streptomyces > Streptomyces pyxinae. The sequence continues at coordinate 172,594 of NZ_JANUGQ010000002.1, forward strand.
CCCCCGGCGCCGGGATCCACAACCTCTACGGCCCCACCGAGGCCGCCGTGGACGTCACCGCCCACGAGGTCACCGACGCGGACACCGCCGGTGCCCGGATCCCCATCGGCCGGCCGGTCTGGAACACCGGCGCCCTGGTGCTCGACCACCGGCTCCGCCCGGTCCCCGACGGGGTGCCCGGCGAGCTGTATCTCGCCGGACCGCAGCTCGCCCTCGGCTACCAGGGCCGTCCGGCGCTCACCGCCGAGCGGTTCACCGCCCACCCGTACGGCCCGCCCGGCAGCCGGCTCTACCGCACCGGCGACCTCGCCCGGCGCCGCCCGGACGGCCTCCTCGAACACCTGGGCCGGGTGGACGACCAGGTCAAGCTGCGCGGACAGCGGATCGAACCCGGCGAGATCCGGGCCGCCATCGACGCCCACCCCGGGGTCGCGCACAGCGCCGTGACCGTCCGCACCGACGAGGCCACCGGCACCGCCCATCTGATCGGCTATGTCGTCCCGGCCGTCCCGGGACCACTCCCGGCCTCCCTCCGGCAGCATCTGGCCGACCGGCTGCCCGCCGCCCTGCTGCCCACCGCCCTGGTCCCGCTGGACGCCCTGCCGCGCACCGCCAACGGCAAGCTGGACCGGGCCGCGCTGCCCGTGCCCGCGCTCACCTCCGACGCCCGGTGGGCCGCGCCGGAGACCCCGGACGAGCGGGCGCTCGCCGCGCTGTTCGGGGAGCTGACCGGCACCGGGCGGGTGGGGCTGCACGACAGCTTCTTCGCCCTCGGCGGCGACAGCATCCTCGCCATCCGGCTGGTCTCCGCCGCCCGCGCGGCCGGACTCGCCTTCACCCCGCAGGACGTCTTCCGCCGCCGCACCGTCGCCGGGCTCCTCGCCGTCGCCACCCCGGCCGCCGAGGACACCGCCGCCCCGGCGGCGCCCGCCGGGGACCGGCGTCCGCTCACCCCGCTCCAGCAGGGGCTGCTCTTCCTCTCCCAGTACGACGCGCCGTCCTTCCCGGCCTCCCCGTACGACTCCGGCGCCGGTTCCGGCGGCGGGGCGGCGGACCCGGACGCGCTGGACGTCTACCACGTACAGGTCACCCTCCGGCTGACCGGAACCGTCGACGGCGACCGGCTGCGCGCCGCGCTCCGCGAGGTCACCGCCCGCCATGAGCCGCTGCGCACCGCCTTCACCGCCGACCGGGACGGCTGGAGCCAGCGGCTCGTCCCCGGGGAGCCCGCGCCCGAGCTGACCGAACTGGACCTGCGCCGCCGGCCGGCCCGGGAGCGGGACCGGCTGGCCCGCCGCCGCGCCGAGGACGAGCGGGTGCGCCGCTTCGACCCGGCCGCGCCGCCACTGCTCCGCGCCCTGCTGATCCGGCGCGCCGACACCACCGCCGACCTGGTGCTGACCGGTCACCACCTGGTGCTGGACGGCTGGTCGGTGCCGCTGCTCGTCCGGGAACTGCTGCACGCCCACGGGGGCCGCGAGCTGCCCCCGGCGCCGTCCTACCCGGCCTATCTCGGCTGGCTGGCCGGCCGGGACAGGGAGGCGGCGGCCACCGCCTGGCGGGCGGAGCTGGCGACACTCGACGGCCCGACCCTGCTGGTGCCGGACGACCCGGGCGAACCGGAGCTGCCCGAGACCCACACCCTCCGGCTGGACCCGGCGCTCACCGAGCGGCTCACCGCCTTCGCCCGCGCCCACGACCTCACCCCGAGCACCCTGCTGCACACCGCCTGGGCGCTGGTGCTCGCCGCCCACACCGGCCGCCGGGACGTGGTCTTCGGCACCGTCGTCGCCGGCCGGCCGCCCGAGGTCACCGGCGCCGACGCCATGGTCGGACTCTTCGTCAACACCGTGCCGGTACGCGTCACCCTGCGCCCCGCCGAACCGCTGGGCCTGCTCCTCGAACGGGTCCGGGACGCGTTCACCGCCCTGCTGCCCCACCACCACCTCGGCCTCGCGGAGATCCAGCGGGCCGCCGGACAGAGCGCCCTCTTCGACACCCTCACCGCCCTGGAGAACTATCCCGCCGACCCGCCCGCCGAGCTGAGCGCCGCCGCCGGGCTCACCGTCGACGCCATCGAGGGCCGGGACGCCACCCACTACCCGCTCACCGTCAGCGCCGTCCCCGGCCCGGAACTGGCCCTCCGGTTCGCCTACCGTCCCGGCGCGCTGGATTCCACCCGGGTGACCGCCCTCGCCGAGGCCCTGCGCCGGGCGCTGGAGACCCTGGCCACCGCGCCCGGCACCCCGGTCGCCCGGCTCACCCCGCCCGGCCGTTCCGGCCCGGACGCCGTGACCGCCGGACCGCCGGCGCCCCCGGAGCGCACCTGGGCCGAGCTGTTCGCCGCCCAGTGCGCCACCCGGCCCGGGGCGCCCGCCGTGGACGCGCCCGAGGGAGTGCTCAGCTACGCCCAACTCGACCGGCGCGCCCGGAAGCTGGCGCTCCGGCTCACCGCCGCCGGAGCCGGACCCGGACAGCTGATCGCGGTGGTGCTGCCGCGCTCGGCCGACCTGGTCACCGCCCAGCTCGCCGTGCAGTTCTGCGGCGCCGCCCATCTCCCGATCGACCCCGACTACCCGGCGGAGCGGGTGCGCGCCATGCTGGACGACGCCCGCCCGGCCCTGGTCCTCACCCACCGGGCGCTCGCCGGAAGCCACCCCGGGACGCTCTGCTTGGACGAGGACCCGGCCGGAGCGGACCGCCCGGCCCCGGAGCCCTTCGAGCACGACGGCGACGACGGCGGTGACGACAACGACGTCCCGTTCCCGGTGACGGTGGACCCGGGCGCGCCCGCCTATCTCATCTACACCTCCGGCTCCACCGGCCACCCCAAGGGCGTCGTCACCTCGCACCGGGGCCTCGCCGCGCTGGCGGCGGCCCAGGCCGACCGGCTCGGCATCGACCACACCGCCCGGGTGCTGCTGCTCGCCTCGCCGTCCTTCGACGCCTCCGTCATGGAGACCCTGATGGCCCTCGCCACCGGCGCCACCCTGGTGGTGCCCGAGCCGGGACCGCTCGCGGGACGGCTGCTCGGCGACACCCTCGCCGCCCGCCGGGTCAGCCACGCCCTGATCCCGCCGACCGCGCTCACCGGACTGGAACCGGACGGCCTGGAGACCCTGCGCACCCTGGTGGTGGGCGGCGAGGCGTGCCCGGCGGAACTGGTCGCCCGCTGGGCCGGCCCCGGCCGCCGGATGATCAACGCCTACGGCCCCACCGAGGCCACCGCCTGCGTCACCATGAGCGCCCCGCTCCGGCCCGGGGCCGCCCCGCCGATCGGCACCCCGCTGCCCGGCGTCCGGCTGCTGGTGCTGGACTCCATGCTCCGCCCCGTCCCGCCCGGGGTGCCCGGGGAGCTGTACGCCGCCGGGGCGGGCGTGGCGCTCGGCTATCTGAACCGCCCGGGGCTCACCGCCACCCGGTTCGTCCCCGAGCCCGGCGGCACTCCCGGCGCCCGGATGTACCGCACCGGCGATCTGGTGTCGCTCGGCGCCGACGGGGCGCTGCGCTACCACGGCCGCACCGACGACCAGGTGAAGATCCGGGGCTTCCGGGTCGAGCCCGGCGAGATCGCCGCCGCGCTCACCGCCCGCCCCGGGGTCCGCACCGCCGCCGTGGTGGCCCGCCGGGAGAACGGCGCGGGCCCCCGCCGGCTCGTCGCCTATCTGGTGCCCCGGGACCCCGCCGCGCCCCCGGACACCGAGGAGTTGCGCGCCGCGCTGGGCCGGGCGCTGCCCGCCCACATGGTGCCCGCGGCCTTCGTCACCGTGCCCGCCCTGCCGCTCACCCCCAACGGCAAGCTCGACCAGCACGCCCTGCCCGCACCGGAGTTCACCGGCTCGGCGGACGCGGCACCCCCGCAGGGCCCGGTCGAGGAGGCGCTCGCCGCCGCCTTCGCCGAGGTGCTGGGACTGCCCGAAGTCGGCGCCGGGGACGGCTTCTTCGCCCTCGGCGGGGACAGCATCCTCGCCATCCAGCTGGTGGCCCGGGCCCGCGCCGCCGGACTGCGGCTCAGCCCCCGGGAGATCTTCGAGCACGCCACCGTACGCGAGCTGGCCGCCCTGCTCGCCGCCCGGCCGGACGCGTCAGGTGCCACCCGTTCCGGGGCGGGCACCACTGCCGCCTCCACCGGGGCCGCCGGTACGGCACCGGTCACCCCGATCATGGCCTGGCTGGCCGAACGGGGCGGTCCGGCCGGCCGGTTCAGCCAGGCCATGCTGCTCACCCTGCCCCCGGACGCCGACCCCGGACGGCTGACGACGGCCCTTGAGGCGGTCCGCCGCCACCACCCGGTGCTCCGGGCCCGCTTCGACCTGGCGTCCGGCACCTTCGCGGTGCCGGAGGAGGCGTCGGAAGGGGGAACGGGTCCGGCGCTGGACACCGCCGCCGGGAGCACCGCGCTCGACGAGAAGACCCTCACCGCCGGGACCGACGCCCTGGCCGCCGAACTCGACCCGGCCGCCGGACGGTTGCTCCGGGCCCGGTACTACCCGGCCGTCGCCGGGCGGACCGGACGGCTGCTGCTGGTGATCCACCACCTCGCGGTGGACGGGGTCTCCTGGCGCATCCTCCAGGACGACCTGGCCGCCGCCTGGGCCGCCGTGGCCGAGGGCGCGGAACCCCGGCTCGGGCCGGTGCCCACGCCGTTCCGCGCCTGGGCGCTGACCCTGGCCGGACAGGCCGCGCCGCGCGCCGCCGAGGCCGGGCTCTGGCGCCGGGCGCTCGACCTCCCGGCGGGCCCGCCCCTCCTCCGGCCGGCCGCCGCCCTCGGCACGGTCGCGGAGGCCCGCCACCACACCGTCGCCCTGCCGCCCGCCGCCACCCGGGCGCTGCTCACCGGCGGCGCCGAGCGGTACGGGGCCGGCGGCGTCCAGGACCTGCTGCTGGCCGCCCTGGCCCGGGCGGTCCGGGACACCGGGGACGGCTCCGAGGTGCGGTTCGCCGTGCACGTGGAGGGCCACGGCCGGGAGCAGCAGATCGCCGAGGGCCTGGACCTCTCCCGTACCGTCGGCTGGTTCACCAGCCTCTACCCGGTGCCGCTCGACGCCCGGCCCGGGGAACCGGCCGCCGCCACCGTGGCCCGGGTCCGGGACACCCTGGCGGCCCTGCCGGACCACGGCATCGGCTACGGCGTGCTGCGCCACCCGGCGCCCGGCGGCGGGAGCCCGCTCGCCGGACTGCCCGAGCCCCGGGTCTCCTTCAACTACCTGGGCCGCTTCGGCGCCCCCGGGACGGCCGCCGCCGAGCGGCCCTGGGCCCCGGCCCCCGAGGCCGGTGTGCTCGGCGGAGCCGTGGACGAGGCGCTGCCGATGGCCCACGCCCTGGAGATCAACGCGGTCACCCGGGACACCCCGGACGGGCCCGTGCTGGGCACCCGGTTCACCTGGGCGCCCGCCGCCCTGGACGACTCCGCCGCCCGGGCCCTGGCCGACCGGTGGCTCGCCGCCCTCACCGGACTGGCCACCGGTGACAGCCCCGGAGCGGCGGACCCGGGCCCGGGCCCCCGGGAGACCCCGGAACCGGCAGCCGGACCGGACCCCCGGGACACCCCGGAACCGGCGCCCGGCCCGGGCCCCGGGGGCGTCCCCGCGGGCGCGCTCTCCCCGCTCAGCCCCGAACAGACAGCGAAGCTCGAAGCCCGATGGAGGAACCGGTGAGCGCGGACCACGGCCTGGAGGACATCCTTCCGCTGGCCCCCCTTCAGGAAGGGCTGCTCTTCCACGCGGACTTCGCAGACGGCGCGGTCGGCGCGGTCGGCGGCGACCCCGGCACCGCACCGGCCGGCGCGCCGGACGTCTACACCATGCGGCTGGTCTTCCGGCTGGCCGGCGCGCTCGATCCGGAGGCCCTGCGGGCGGCGCTGGACACCGTGCTGCGCCGGCACGGCAACCTCCGGGCCGGTTTCGTCCAGGACGGCCTGGACCGGCCGGTCCAGGTGGTGCCCCGGAGCTGGGAGGTGCCCTGGCGGGTGCTGGACCTGCGAGGCGAGGCGCCCGAGCTACGGCGGGCCGAGGAGGAGCGGGTGCTCACCGGGGAGCGGGCCCACCGCTTCGACCTGAGCCGGCCGCCGCTGCTGCGGGCCGTCCTGCTCCGGCACGCCGACGACGACCACACCTTCGTCCTCACGGCCCACCACATCCTCCTCGACGGCTGGTCGGTGCCCCTGCTGGGCAAGGAACTCTTCGCCGCCTACGCCCGGTCGAGCGGGGCGACCGACGCCCCCGAGCCGTCCGCGCCCCGCCCCTACCGGGACTTTCTCGCCTGGCTGGCTGGCCGCGACCGGACGGCCGCCGAGGCCGCCTGGCGGACCGCGCTGGCCCCGGTCACCGCGCCCACCCTGCTGGCGCCCGCCGACGCGGGCCGCGCAGCCGCCGTCCCCGGGCCGCCCGTCCAGCTGGACCTGAGCGTTCCGGCGGCCACCGCCGAGGCGCTGACCGCGCTCGCCGCCGAGCGGGGCCTCACCACGGCCGGGCTCCACCAGGCCGCCTGGGGCATCACCCTGGCCCGGCTCACCGGCCGCCGGGAGGCGGTGTTCGGCACCACCGTCTCCGGCCGTCCCGCCGAACTCGACGGCGCCGACGCCATGATCGGGCTGTTCATCAACACCCTCCCGGTGGTGGTCCAGGCCCCGCCCGGCCGGTCGCTCGCCGGGACGGCCCGGGCGCTCCGGGACGAGCAGGCGGCCCTCCTGGACCATCAGCACCTGGGCCTCACCGACCTCCAGCGGCTGGCCGGCCACGGCGAACTCTTCGACACCCTGCTGGTGGTGGAGAACTTCGGCGTCGACACCGAGGGGCTGGCCCGCGCCCAGGCCGCCGGCGGGCTCACCGTCACCTCGGTACGCGGCGAGGACGCCACCCACTACCCGCTCACCGTCGTGGTCCATCCGGGGCCCGAGCCCCGGATCGCCCTCCGCCACCGGCCCGAACTCCTGAGCACCGACCGGGTCCGGGCGCTCGGCACCGCCTATCTCCGGGTGCTGGCCGCCCTGGGGGAGCGGCCGGACCAGCCGGTCGGCGCGGTCGGCCTGCTGGGCGCCCGGGAGCGCCGGCGGGTGCTCGACGACGGAGCGGCGATCAGCGCGGAGTCGTACGATCCCAAGGATTCCCTCCCGGCCCGGTTCGCCGCCGTCGTGGCGGAGCGACCGGACGCGATCGCGGTCAGCCACTCCACCGGGCGGCCGAGCTACCGGGAGCTGGACGAGCGGTCCGACCGGATCGCCGCGCTCCTGCGGGAACACGGCGCGGGTCCCGGCACCTTCGTGGCCCTGCTGCTCGACCCCTCGCCCGACCAGATCGCGGCCGTGCTCGGCGTGCTCAAGACCGGCGCCGCCTACGTCCCGTTCGCCACCGACGCGCCCCTCACCCGTACCGCCGGCCAACTCGCCTCCGTACGTCCGGTGGTGGGGCTCACCACCACGGGCCGGCTGCCCGCGCCGGGCGACGGCACGGACCGGGGTACCCGCTGGCTGGCGCTGGACGAACCCGGGACCGTACGCCGGCTCGCGGAGCCGGCGGCCCCGGTGCGCGTCCCCGTACCGGGCCGCTCGGCGGCGTATGTCATCCACACCTCGGGCTCCACCGGCCGTCCCAAGGGTGTGGTGGTGGAACACCGTTCGGTGCTGCGGCTGCTGGACACCACCGCCGAGGACTTCGCCTTCGGCCCGGACGACGTCTGGACCCTCTTCCACGCCTACGCCTTCGACTTCTCCGTCTGGGAGATCTTCGGCGCCCTGCTGCACGGCGGCCGGCTGGTGATCGTGGACCGCGAGACGACCCGGGAGCCGGGGGAGTTCGCGGAGCTGCTGCGCCGGGAGCGGGTCACCGTCCTCAACCAGACCCCCTCGGCCTTCTACGAACTGGCCCAGGCGCTCACCGAGAAGCCGGTGGGCGTGAACGAACTGCCGCTGCGTGCGGTGGTGTTCGGCGGGGAGGCTCTCGACCCCGCCCGGCTCGGCGCCTGGTGGCGCCACGCCGGTACGGCCGGTCCCGAGCTGGTCAACATGTACGGGATCACCGAGACCACCGTCCATGTCACCCACCGGCCGCTCGACCCGCCGGAGGCCGGCGACCCGGACACCGGCACCGGTGCCGATTCGGGGCCGGACACCGCCCGCAGCCCGGTCGGGCGGCCACTGGCCGACCTCTCGGTGCGGCTCCTCGACACCGCCCTCCACCCGGTCGGACCCGGAACCGCCGGGGAGCTGTACGTGGCCGGCCCCGGGCTGGCGCGCGGCTATCTGGGCGCCCCCGGGCTCACCGCGAGCCGCTTCGTGGCGGACCCGTACGGTCCGCCCGGCTCGCTGATGTACCGCAGCGGTGACCTGGCCCGCTGGACCGGTGACGGCGAACTGGACTATCTGGGCCGCGCCGACGAGCAGGTGCAGATCCGGGGCTTCCGGGTGGAGCCCGGCGAGGCCCGGGCCGCGCTGGCCGCCCTGGACGGGGTGGCCGAGGCGGTGGTGCTGGCCCGGCCGGCCCCCGGCGGCTCCACCCGGCTGCTCGGCTATGTCCTCCCGGCGGCCGGCGCCGGCCCGCTGGACCCGGCCCGGCTCCGCGAGGCGCTGCGGGAACGGCTGCCGGGGTACCTGGTGCCGGACGCGGTGCTGCCGGTCGAGCGCTGGCCGCTCACCGGCAACGGCAAGCTGGACCGGCGCGCCCTGCCCGAGCCGGAGGACCGCGCCCCCGGCACCGGACGCGCCCCCGCGACCCCGGACGAGGAGATCGTCGCCGGGCTCTTCGCCTCGGTGCTGGACCGCGAACGGGTCGGCGCCGACGAGGACTTCTTCGCCCTGGGCGGCCACTCCCTGCTTGCCACCCGGCTCGCCGCCCGGGTCCGCGAGGCCCTCGGCGTCCAGCTCTCGGTACGGGACGTGTTCGAGACCGGCACGGTGGCGGCGCTCGCCCGCCGCGCCCGGACGGCCGGGACGGCGGCCCGCCCGCCGCTCCTCCCTGGCCCGCGCCCGGCGGAACTGCCGCTCTCGCCCGCGCAGCGGCGCCTCTGGTTCCTCCAGCAGCTCCACGGGGTGAGCGGCGACTACAACATCCCGTTCGCCGCCCGGCTCACCGGCCCGCTGGACGTGGCCGCGCTCCGGACCGCCGTACGCGATCTGCTGGTCCGCCACGAGAGCCTGCGCACCGTCTTCCCGGCCACCGGCGGCCGGCCCCGCCAGCACATCCTGGACCCCGGCGAGCTCCCCGACCCGCTGGTCGTCTCCGACGCGGACACCGGTGAACTGGACCGCACCCTGGACGCTCTGGCCGGAGCACCCTTCGACCTCGGCCATGAACCGCCGTTCCGGGCCCAACTGCTGCGGCTGGCACCGGATCAGCACCTGGTGGTGCTGGTCGTCCATCACATCGCCGCCGACCAGTGGTCCGCCCGCCCGCTGCTCCGGGACCTGGCGAACGCCTACGCCGCCCGCCGGGAGGGCCGCGCCCCCGAACGGCCGCCGCTGCCCGTGCAGTACGCCGACTACACCCTCTGGCAGCGCCGGGCCCTCGGCTGGGACGGCGAGAACCCCGACCCGGACGGCGTCGCCGCCGCCCAACTCGCCCACTGGCGGACCGCCCTGGCCGGGCTGCCCGCCGAACTGCCGCTGCCCGCCGACCATCCGCGCCCGGCCGTGCCCAGCCACCGGGGCGGCTTCGTCCGGTTCACCGTGGACCCCGCCACCCACCGCGCCATGCGCCGGCTCGCCCGGGAGGAGGCGGCCTCGCTCTTCATGGTCGCCCACACCGCGCTGGCCGTCCTGCTCTCCCGCACCGGGGCCGGCGAGGACATCGTGATCGGCACCCCCGTCGCCGGCCGCCAGGACACCGCCCTGGACGAGCTGGTCGGCTTCTTCGTCAACAACCTGGTGCTGCGCACCGATCTCGGCGGCGACCCCGATGTCCGGGAACTCCTCCGCCGGGTCCGGGAGACCGACCTCGCCGCCTACGCCCATGCCGAGGTGCCCTTCGAGCACGTGGTGGACGCGCTGGCGCCGGAGCGCTCGCTCGCCCGCCACCCGCTCTTCCAGGTGATGCTGGCCTATGAGCACCGGGCGGCCGGGGCCGTCGGGCTGCCCGGTGTCACCACCACGACCGTGCCGGTCACCGGGGCCGCCGCGAAGTTCGACCTCACCTTCACCCTGGCCGAGCGGGACGGCACCGACGGGCTCGACGGGCTGCTGGAGTACGCCACCGACCTCTTCCAGCCGGCCTCCGCGCGGGCCCTCGCCGACCGGCTGGTCCGGCTGCTCACCGCCGCCGTCACCGCGCCCGGCACCCCGGTCCACCGGCTGGAGGCGCTCTCCGCCGCCGAGCGCGCCGCCCTGCTCGCGCCGCCGGAGTCACCGGAGTCGCCGGACTCGCCGGACGTGCCGGAGGGGGACGGCGGTCCGTCCGGTGGGGACGCCACCTGGGCCGGGCTCTTCGCGGCCGTGGCCCGGAAGCACCCGGACCTCCCGGCCCTCGCCGGGCCGACCCTGGCCGGTGCGACCCGGCGGGAGCTGGACTACGCCCGGCTGGACGCCGCCGCCAACGCCTTGGCCCGGACCCTGCTCGACCGGGGGGTACGCCCGGAGGACCGGGTGGCCGTACTGCTGCCGCGCACGGTGGAGGCGGTCGTCGCCCAGCTCGCCATCGCCAAGGCGGGCGCCGTCCATCTCCCCGTCGACCCCGGCCACCCGGCCGAGCGGATCACCGGCCTGCTCCGGGACGCCCGCCCGGCCCTCCTCCTGACCCCGGACGACGACCCGGTGGGCCCAGGTGCCGTGCACGGGGGCGACGGGGGGCTTCCGGGGCCGGTGTACGGGGGCTCCCCGGACGACGACCCGGTGGACGAGGGCGACGGGGGCCTTCCGGGGCCGGTCGTGCCCCGGCTGGCCGTGGGCGCCGGGCTGCTCGACGCCTCCGCCACCGACCCGGGCGTCTGGCGGACGCTCTCCCCGGCCTCGGCCGCGTACATCATCCACACCTCGGGCTCCACCGGCCGCCCCAAGGGAGTGGTCGTCACCCACACCGGCCTCGCGGATCTGGTGCGCACCCTGCGGGACGGCTTCCGGCCGGGGCCCGGCTCCCGGGTGCTCCAGTTCGCCTCGCTCGGTTTCGACACCTCGGTCTGGGAGATCGCCATGGCGCTGCTCCGCGGCGCCGCCCTGGAGATCGTCCCCGCCGGACAGCGGCTCGGTCCGCCGCTCGCGGAGTTCCTGACCCGCCACCGGATCAGCCATCTCACCCTGCCGCCCGCCGTCCTGGCCGCCCTGGACCCCGGCGCCGTCGCCCCCGGCACCACCCTGATCACCGCCGGCGAGGCCTGCACCCCCGAACTGGTCCGCGCCTGGGCGCCGCACACCCGGATGTTCAACTCCTACGGCCCCACCGAGACCACCGTGGACATCACTCTCTGGCGCTGCACCGCCGAAGGGCTGTACGGCCCCGGCAGCCCGGTCCCGGTCGGCCGGCCGGTGGCAGGCACCGCCGTCCGGCTGCTGGACGCCCGGCTGCGCCCGGTGCCGCCCGGCACCCCGGGCGAGCTGTATGTGGCCGGTACCGGACTGGCGCGCGGCTACCACGACCGGCCGGGCCTCACCGCCGAGCGCTTCCCGGCCGACCCCTGGGGCCCGCCCGGCTCCCGGATGTACCGCACCGGGGACCTGGCCCGGCTCCGCACGGACGGCGAACTGGAGTATCTGGGCCGCGTGGACCACCAGGTCAAACTGCGCGGCTTCCGGATCGAGCTGGGTGAGATCGAGGCGGCGCTCACCGCCCTGCCGGGCGTCCGGGGCGCGGCCGCCCTGCTCCGCCGGGACCGCCCCGGCACCCCGCTGCTCACCGGCTACGCCACCCCCGCCCCCGGCGCCCGGCTCGACCCGGAGGAACTGCGCGCCGCCCTGGCCCGCACCCTCCCCGACTACGCGGTGCCGGCCGCGCTGGTGGTGCTGGAGGCGCTGCCGCTCAGCCCCAACGGCAAGGTGGACCGGGCCGCCCTGCCCGCCCCGGCCGCGCCCGAGGACGCCGGGGCGGCCCCGGCCGAGGGACCGGCCGCCGAACTCGCCGTACTCTTCGCCGAGTTGCTTCATCTGGACCGGCCGGTCGGCGCCGACGAGTCGTTCTTCTCGCTCGGCGGCGACAGCATCACCTCCATCCAGCTGGTCGCCCGGGCCCGGCAGTCCGGCCTTCCGGTCACCGCCCGGCAGGTCTTCGAGCACCCCACCCCCCGGGGCCTCGCCGCCGCCGTCGGCGCGCTCCGGGGCCCGGCGGCGCCCGGGGGAGTCCCGGCGCCGTCGGGCGTGACCGCGACGGCGGCCCCGCTCACCCCGCTGATGCGCTGGCTGCGCGGCCACCCGGACCACTGGCGCACCTTCCACCAGTCGATGCTGGTCACCCTGGACGCGACGGTGACCGGGGAGCGGCTGCGGTACGCCCTCCGGGCGCTGCTCGGCACCCATGCCCTGCTCACCGCCCGGGCGGTGACCGTCCCGGACGGGACCGTCACCCTGGAACCCGCCGTCATCGGCGGCGCCGGTGACGGTCCCGGCGTCCCGCTGACCGTGGTCGACGTGGACGCCGAGCCGGGCGGCGACCCGGCCGGCCCGCCGGAGCACCCCGGCTCCGGCGACGACGACAAGGCGCTCCGGGCCGCGATCGCGGAGCACTCCGAGGCGGCCGTCCGGCGGCTGGACCCGGAGACCGGGCGGCTGGTGGAGGCCGTCTGGTTCCGCCGGGGTCCGGGCCGCGAAGGACGGCTGCTGCTGACCGTCCACCATCTCGCCGTGGACGGGGTCTCCTGGCGGGTGCTCCTCGCGGACCTCGCCCGGACGGTGGCCACCGGGCAGGCCCCCGAGCCACCCGGCACCCCGTTCGCCCACTGGGCCACCGCGCTCTACGGCGATCCCGGGCGGTTCGGGGACGAGCGCCCGTACTGGGCCGGGGTGCTGCGCGACGCCCCCGTACCGCCGGCCCTGGTGCGAGCGGCGGGCGCCGCCGATGCCCCCGGACCGGTCGCCGGGCCCGGTGGAGACCGGCATCCGGCCGCCGGACCGGCCACCGCACCCGGTGGCGACCGGCCGGCCGCCGGTCCGCGTCCCGCCGCCGAGCTGCGGCTCCCACTCCCGGACGGGCTCACCGCCGCCCTGCTCGGGCCCACCGCCGCCGCCTTCCACACCGGCCCGGACGCCCTGCTGCTCGCCGCCCTGGCCCGGGCGCTCGGTGGGGGAGAGCTGCTGGTGGACCGGGAGTCGCACGGCCGCCACGAGGAGCTGGCCGAGGGCGCCGAACTCTCCCGTACGGTCGGCTGGTTCACCACCCAGTACCCGGTCCGGGCGGACGCCGGAGGCCATGACCTGGGACGGGCGGTCCGCCGGATCAAGGACCGGCTCCGCGAGGTGCCCGCCCGGGGCACCGGCTACGGCGCGCTGTACGGTTCCCGGCCCAGCGGCGCCCTGGTCGCCTTCAACCACCTGGGCCGGTTCACCGCCGCCGCCCCGGACGGCCCCTGGGGCCCGGCCCCCGAGTCCGACGCCGTGTACACCGGTCCGCTGCCGGTGCTGCTCGACGGCCATCTCCTCGATGTGCACGCCGCCACCCTGGACGGCCCGGACGGACCGGTGATGACCGTCCGCTGGACCTACGCCGCCGATGTGCTGACCCATGACGAAGTGGCCGGGTTCGCCCGCCGGTTCACCGAGGCGCTCACCGAACTGGCCGAGCGCCGTGACGAACCGGGCTTCGCCGGACACAGCCCGGGCGACTTCCCGGTCCGGCTCACCGAACCGGAGCTGGCCGAACTGGAGTCGGCCCACCCGGAGCTGGACGGGGTGCTGCCGCTCTCCCCGCTCCAGGAGGGACTGGCGTACCACGCCCTGACGGCGGGTGAGGACCTCGATGTCTACACGGTCCAGCTCGAACTGGAGCTGCGCGGCCCGCTGGACGCCGGGCGGCTCCGCCGGGCCGTCGCTGCCGTGCTCGCCCGCCACGCCAATCTGCGGGCCGGTTTCCGCCAGCTCGGCACCGGGCGGCTGGTCCAGTTCACCGTCGCCGGTGCCCCCGCGCCCTGGGCCGAGCACGACTGCCGGAACGACCCGGGAGAGGCCGCCCGGATGGCCGCCCGGGACCGGACCCGGCGCTTCGACCCGGACCGCCCGCCGCTGCTCCGCTTCACCCTGCTGCGGATCGCGGACGACCGCCGCCGGCTGCTCTTCACCAGCCACCATCTGCTGCTCGACGGCTGGTCGGCCCCGCTGCTGCTGACCGATCTCCTCGACACCTACGCGGGCCGCCGCCCGGCCGCCCGCCGCCCCTACGCCGACTATCTGGACTGGCTCACCACCCGGGACCGCCCGGCCGCCGAGGCCGCCTGGCGCGGGGCGCTGGCCGGGATCACCGAACCCACCCTGGTGGCGGCCGGTTCCGACGCCGCGGGACCGGTGGTGCCCGAGGAGACCGAGACGGTGCTGGGCCCGGAGCGCACCGCCGCGCTGGAGACGTACGCCAGGAGCGCCGGAACCACCCTCAACACCCTGCTCCAGACCGGCTGGGGCCTGGTGCTGGCCCACCTCACCGGCCAGGACGACGTGGTCTTCGGCGCCGCCGTCTCCGGCCGCCCCGCCGAACTCGACGGGGTGGGGGGCATGGTGGGCCTCTTCGTCAACACCGTCCCGGTCCGGGTACGGCTCCGCCCGGCCGCCACCCTGGACACCGCCGTGCGCGAGCTGCACCGCCGGACCACCGGCCTGCTCGACCACCAGCATCTCGGACTGGCCGCCGTCCAGCGGGCGGTGGGGCTCCCGGCGCTCTTCGACACCCTCACCGTCTTCGAGAACTACCCCTTCGACGAGGCCGCGCTCGCCGCCAGCGAGGACGCCGCCGGGCTGGAGGTACACGGAGTCGGCGGCCGGGACGCCACCCACTACCCGCTCACTCTCGCCGCGACCCTCCGGGACGGCCGGCTGCGGCTGGTGCTCAAATACCGGCCGGACGCGTACGACGCCGAGGGCGCCCGGCACCTCCTCGGGCTGCTCGACCGGGCCCTGGACGGCCTGGCCCGCCAGCCGGAACTGCCGACCGGGCGACTGATGCCGGCACCCCCTCCGGGTGTCCCGGCGCAGCACCCGTGGACGCGGGTCCCGGCGGGCGAGCGGACCGGCCCGGCCGGACTCGCGGCGGCCGTCGCGGAAGTCGCCTCGGCCCGCCCGGACGCCCCGGCCATTCGTCCCCTGGACGGCGCCCCGGTGGTGTCGTACGGACAACTCGTCACCCGGGCCGCCCGGTTCGCGGACCGGTTGCGGGCCGCCGGAGCAGGGCCGGAGGCCGTGGTCGCCGTGCTGCTGCCGCGCTCCACCGACCTGGTGGTCAGCGAGCTGGCCGCCGTCTGGGCGGGTGCCGCCGTGCTGCCGCTCCACCCCGAGTGGCCGGCCGCCCGGATCCGTACCGTCCTCGCCGCCGCCGCGCCCGTCGCCCTGATCTGCCCGCCCGGCACCGAGACCCCCGCCGGCCTCACCGTGCTCCACCCCGATCCCGGTCCGGGCGGGGCACCGGAACCGGCGCGGGGCGACACGGTGGCGGACGCCGCCTGCCCGCCCCCCGTCGAGGTCTCCGCCGCCCAACTGGCCTACGTCATGTACACCTCGGGCTCCACCGGGATGCCCAAGGGCGTCGCCGTACCGCACGGCGCGGTGCTGGCGCTCGCCGCCGACTCCCGGTTCACCGGGCCCGCCTACCGCTCCACCCTGGTGCACTCCCCGCACTCCTTCGACGCGGCCACCCATGAGATCTGGGGCACCCTGCTGCGCGGCGGGGAACTGGTGCTCGTCCCGGACGCCCCGCTCGACCCGCTCCGCTGGCGGGAGTCGCTGACCGGGGAGGGCGCGGAACCGGTCGGCTCCGCCTGGTTCACCGCCGGACTGTTCGCCCTGCTCGCCCAGGAGGCACCGGAGACCTTCCGGGCGCTGACCGAGGTGTGGACCGGCGGTGACGTGGTCTCCCCGGCGGCGGTCACGGCCGCCCTGGCCGCCGCCCCCGGGCTGCGGATCACCAACGGCTACGGGCCCACCGAGACCACCACCTTCGCCACCGCCCACCCGTACGACCCGGCGACCGCCGTGCCCGGCGAGCCGCTGCCGATCGGCCGGCCGCTGGACGCCACCACCGTCCGGGTGCTGGACTCCGCACTCCGCCCGGTGCCTGCCGGAGCGCGTGGCGAGCTGTATCTCGGCGGCGCGGGTCTTGCCCGGGGCTATCTGGGCGACCCGGCCCGTACCGCCGAGCGGTTCGTGCCCGACCCGTACGGCCCGCCGGGCAGCAGGGTCTACCGCACCGGTGACCTGGTACGGCTCCGCCCGGACGGCGCGCTGGACTTCCTGGGCCGCGCCGACGACCAGGTGAAGCTGCGCGGCCACCGGGTGGAGCCCGGCGAGACCGAGGCGGCCCTCGCCGGGCTGCCCGGGGTCGCCCGCGCCGCCGTCGCCGTACGCCCCGAACTGCCCGGCGGACCGGCTCTGGTCGGCTATGCCGTGCCCGAGCGGGGCCGGGTGCTCGACCCGGAGACGCTGCGCGCCGCGCTGGCCGGCGCCCTGCCCGCCGCCCAGGTGCCGGTGGCCGTCGTGGTGCTGGCGGAACTGCCGCTCACCGAGAACGGCAAGACCGACCGGGCCGCCCTGCCGCTCCCCGCCAGGACCGGGCGGGCCACGGCCCCCGGGGCACCGCTCAATGAGCGCCAGGAACTGGTGCGGCGAACATTCGCGGAGGTGCTGGAGGAGCCCGGCTTCGGGCCGTACGACGACTTCTTCGCGCACGGCGGGCACTCGCTGGCCGCCATGCGGCTGGCCGGCCGGCTGCGCTCGGCGCTCGGCGCCGCGGTGACGGTGGGCGACCTCTTCACCGCCCGCACCCCCGCCGCCACCGAGGCGCTGCTGCGGCCCGCCCGGGCCCTGAGCCCGGTGCCGGAGCGGCCCGCCCGGCCGCCGCTCTCCCCGGCGCAGCGGCGGCTCTGGTTCCTCGACCGGCTCACCGGCGAGACCTCGGCCGTGTACCACGTACCGCTCGCCCTGCGGTTCCCCGGCCGGCTGGACACGGCGGCGCTCCGGCTCGCCCTCGGGGACCTGGTGGCCCGGCACGAGCCGCTGCGCACGGTCTTCCCGGAGGCGGAGTCCCCCCGGGCACCGGAGTCTCCGGGCACCCCGGCGGTCCCGGTCTCCCAGGGGCCGCCGGCGGCCCCGGACTCCGGAGAAGCAGCCCAGGAGCCTCCGGCGGCCCCGGACGGCCCGGCTGTCCAGGGGGCCCCGGGTGACCCGGCTTCCCAGCAGCCTCCGGCGGCGCCGGGCTCCCCGGGCGTCCCGGGTTTCCGGAGGCCCCCGGGCCTCCCGGCCGCCCAGGAGCCTCCGGCGGCCCCGGACGGTGACGACCTCGCCGTCCAGCGGATCCTGGACCCCGCCGAGGCCCACGTCCCCTTCCTGGTGGACGAGTCACCCGGCGCCGGGACCCCGGAGGCGCTGGCGGCCGGCGCGGCCGTCCCCTTCGACCTCGCCCGGGACCTGCCGATCCGCGCCGCCGTCCACCGGGGCCCGGACGGGGACACCCTGCTGCTGGTGGTGCACCACATCGCCTTCGACGAGTGGTCCACCGGGCCGCTCCTCGCCGATCTCACCACCGCCTACGCGGCCCGGCTGCGGGGCGCCGCCCCCGACTGGGCACCGCTGCCGCTCCAGTACGCCGACCACACACTCCGGCAACGCGCCGCGCTCGGCTCGGCCGGGGACCCGCACAGCCGCCTCGGCCGGCAGCTCGCCCACTGGCGGGAGCGGCTCGCCGGAGCGCCCGCCGAACTGCCGCTGCCGCTGGACCGGCCGCGCGCCTCCGGCACCGGACACGACGGGGCGGTGGTCGAGTTCACCGTGCCCGCGGAGACCGCCGCCGGGCTGCGCGACCTCGCCGCCCGGACCGGCGCCACCCCGTTCATGGTCGCCCACGCGGCACTCGCCGCCCTGCTCCACGGCCTCGGCTGCGGTACGGACCTCCCGGTCGGCACCCTGGCCGCCGGCCGCGACGAGGCCGAACTCCACGGCCTGGTCGGCTTCTTCGTCAACACCCTGGTGCTGCGCGCCGACGCGGCCGGCGACCCGACCCCGGAGGAGCTGGTCCGGCGGTGCCGGGCCACCGTGCTGGAGGCGCTGGACCACGCCGACCTGCCGTTCGAGCAGCTGGTGGACCTGGTGGAGGTGGACCGGTCGCTGGAACGCCACCCGCTCTTCCAGGTGATGCTCAACCACCAGACCCGGGTCGCGCGCGGCCCGGTCCTCGGAGAGCTCACCGGAGAGCCGGTGCCCGTCTCCACCGGCACCGCGAAGTTCGACCTCACCTTCACCCTGGTCTCCGACCCCGGCGAGCAGGGCGCCATCGGCGGCGGCATCACCTACCGCACCGGGCTCTTCGACGCCGCCACCGCCGAACGGCTGGCCGGCTGGTATCTGCGGGTGCTGGACGCCTTCGCCCGCCGCCCGGAGACCCCGGTCAGCCGGCTGCGGCTGCTCACCGGGGACGAGGAGCGCCGGGTGCTGACCGACTGGAACAACGCCGAGGAGCCGGTGGCGGCGGCCGAGTCCCTGCCGCGCCGGTTCCTGGCGCGGGCCGAGCGGGACCCGGACGCCCCGGCGGTCCTGGCCGGTGACGAGACCCTGAGCTACGGCCGACTGCTGGACCGGGTACGGGCGCTGGCCGCCCGGCTGACGGCGGCCGGGGTGCGCCCCGGTGAGCCGGTCGCCGTGCTGCTGCCCCGCTCGGCCGCCCTGGTCACCGCCGCGCTCGCCGTGCTCCACGCGGGCGGCGCCTACCTGCCGCTGGACCCGGCCCACCCGGGGCAGCGGCTCGCCGGAATGCTGGCCGACAACCCGCCGCGGCTGCTGCTCACCGACGAGGCGGGCCGCGCGCTTCTCCCGGCCGACCCGCCCTGCCCGGTACTGGACCCCGGGCCGGGACCCGGACCGGCCGTCGTATCGTCCGTGTCCGCCGCCGGCTTCACCGCTCCGGTCCACCCCGAGCAGCCTGCGTACGTACTGCACACCTCCGGCTCCACCGGCCGCCCCAAGGCCGTGGTGGTCTCCCACCGGGCCCTGGCCAACCGGCTCGGCTGGACCCAGCGCCGCTATCCGCTCGCTCCCGGTGACCGGATGCTCTGCAAGGCCGCGCCCGGGTTCGACGTGTCGGTGTGGGAGATCCTGGGCCCGCTGCTCGCCGGGGCGACCGTGGTGGTGGCCGGGCCCGACGACCACCGTGACCCGGCGGCGCTCGCCCGGCTGATCCGCGAACACCGGGTGCACACCGTGCACTTCGTGCCCTCGATGCTCGCGCTCTTCGCCGCCGAACCCGAGGCGGCCCACTGCACCACCCTCCGCCAGGTGTTCAGCGGTGGCGAACCGCTCACCGACGCCCTGGTGCGCCGCTGCGCCGCCGCCTTCCCGGCCCCGGTGATCAACCAGTACGGCCCCACCGAGGCGGCCATCGACGTCACCGCCCGGCCCGCCGTCCCCGGCGAGCGGGACCGGGTGCCCCTGGGCGCTCCCGGCGCGGGCACCCGGGCCCATGTGCTGGACCAGGCGCTGCGCCCGATGCCGCCCGGGGTCACCGGTGAGCTGTATCTCGCCGGGGAGCAGCTCGCCCTCGGCTATCTGGGCGCCCCGGCCCGTACCGCCGAGCGGTTCACCGCCGATCCGTTCGGCCCGCCCGGCACCCGGATGTACCGCACCGGGGACCTGGCCCGCTGGACCGGTGACGGCGAGCTGGAGTACCTGGGCCGCACCGACGAGCAGGCCAAGCTCGGCGGCGTACGGATCGAACCCGCCGAGGTGCGGGCCGCGTTGCTGTCCCACCCGGCCGTCCGGGACGCCGCCGTGCTGGTCCGGGAGGACACCCCGGGCGCGCCCCGGCTGGTCGGCTACGCGGCGACGGGCCGGGCGCCCGCCCCCGCGGCCGGGACCGGGCCAGGTCCTGTGCCCGATTCCGCCCCCGTACCCGATGCCGCACCCGGTCCCGCCGCCGCCGTACCGAGCGCGGACGAACTGCTGGCGCACGCCGCGCGGTTGCTTCCGCCCGCGATGGTGCCGGCCGAGGTGCTGGTGCTGGAACGGCTGCCGCTCACCGCCTCCGGCAAACTGGACCGGGCCGCGCTGCCGGCCCCGGCCGTCCGGGCGCCCGGTGGGGCGGAGGAGGTCCCGCTCGACGCCACCGAGCGGATCCTCGCGGAGCTGATGGCCGAGCAGTTGCGGCTGCCCTCGGTCGGCCGCCACGACAGCTTCTTCCGGCTGGGCGGCGACAGCATCGCCTCGATCGTCCTGGTCGGCGCGGCCCGCCGGCGCGGTCTGGTGCTCGGCCCCCGGGACGTCTTCGAGCAGCGCACGGTGGCCGGTCTGGCCGCCGTCGCCCGGCGGGCGGAGAGCGTACCCGCCGTCCACGACCCCGGCACCGGGCGGGCCCCGCTCACCCCGGTGGCGCACGCCATGCTGGAACGCGGCGGCGACCACCGGAGGTTCGGCCAGTCGCTGCTGGTCACCACCCCGCCGGGGCTCACCCATGAGCGGCTGCGCGCCGCCGTCACCGCCCTGGTCGGACACCACCCGGTGCTGGCCGCCCGGCTGGAGTCCGGACCGGGCGCGCCCGAGCTGGTGGTGCCCGAGGACCCGGGGGCCGCCGGGGAGGCCGTACGGCGGGTCGCGGTGACCGGCGGCGACCGGGAGCTGAGGGTGGCGGTGACCGAGGAGTCCGGCACCGCCCTCGGTGAACTGGACCCGGCGGCCGGGGAGATGCTCCGGCTGGTCTGGTTCGACCGGGGCCCGGGCCGCGCCGGCCGGCTGCTGCTGCTCGCCCACCATCTGGTGGTGGACGCCGTCTCCTGGCGGGTGCTCCTCCCGGACCTGGCCCAGCTCTGCGAGGACCCGGCGGTGCCACCGCCCCCGGTGGAGGTCCCGTACCGCACCTGGGCCCGCGCCCTCGCCCGTACCGCCGCCGACCGGACCCCCGAACTGCCGTACTGGCGGGAGGTGCTGGCCGGTGGCGACGGCCCGGTGGCCGCGCCCGGCGCGGCCCTGAACACCCCGGGCACCCCGGACACCGTACGGATCCACACCTCGTCGGTGGAGGCCGGACTGACGGCGGCGGTGCTGGACGAGGTCACCGGCGCCTTCCACTGCGCCGACCAGGACGTGCTGCTCACCGCCCTCGTGCTGGCCCACGCCCGGCTGCACGGCACCGGAGAGCTGCTGCTGCGGCTGGAGGGCCACGGCCGGGACAGCCGCCCGGCCGGGACCGGGGAGCCCGCCCGGACGATCGGCTGGCTCACCACGCTCCACCCCTTCCGGGCCCGGCTGGACGGGGCGGACCCGGCCACCGCCGCCGAGGACCCGGAGCAGGCCGCCCGCGTCCTCAAGCACCTCAAGGAACAGCTGCGGGCGGTACCCGACCACGGCACCGGCTACGGTCAACTCCGCTATCTGCACCCGGAGTCGGCCGCCGAGCTGGCGGCCGGGCCGCGTCCGCTGACCGGCTTCAACTACTTCGGCCGGGTCGATGTCGCCACCGGCCCTGACGGCGCCGGCAACGCCCAGGAGCCCGACGGCCCGGAGCGGCACTGGGCTCCGGCCCCGGAGTCGTCCGCCCTCCGCCGGGAGCCCGCCGCCCTCGGCGCGGACACCGTGGTGGACCTGGACATCACGGCACTGCGGCGCCCCACCGGCACCGAGCTGTCCGTCCTCTGGCACCACGCCGGCCGGCCGGCCGACGGCGGACGGATCGCGGAGCTCGACCACTGGTGGCACACCGCCCTGCACACCCTGGTGACCGCCGCCCGCACCGAGGCGGGCGGCCACACCCCCTCCGACCTCGGCCTGGCGACGCTGAGCCAGGACGAGATCGACGAGTTCGAAGACGAGTGGAGGAATTCGTGACCGGCGCACCCTCGGGACCCGACGCCACACCCTCGGGCCCCGCCACACCGCCGGGGGCCGTGACGCCCCCGGGCTCCCCGGCGTCCCCGGCGGCCTCCGGCCCCCGGCCGGTCCGGGAGCCGGCCACGCCCTCCGGACTCCAGGACGTGCTGCCGCTCTCCCCGCTCCAGCAGGGGCTGTACTTCCTCTCCTCGTACGACACCGGGTCCTCCGACGCGGTGGGCGGCTCCCGTGACACCGGCGCGGACCGGGCCGGCGGGACCGGAACCACCGGCGGCCCGGGTGACACCGGCGCGAACGGGGCCGCCGCCCCGGCCGGACCGGGCCCCGACGTCTACACCGTGCAGCTCGCCCTGGACCTCGAAGGCCCGCTGGACCGGGAGCGGCTGCGGCGCGCCGCGCTGGCCCTGCTGGACCGCCACCCCAACCTCAAGTCCGCCTTCCGCGCCCGGCGCAACGGCGAACCGGTGGCCCTGATCCCGCACCGCGCCGAACCGGCCTGGCGGCACACCGATCTGGCCGCCCTGGAGCCGGCCGGGCGCGCCGCCGAGGCGGACCGGCTCACCGCCGCCGACCGGGCCACCCGCTTCGACCTCGCCACCCCGCCGCTGATCCGGTTCACCACGCTCCGGCTGGGCCCGGACCACCACCGGCTGCTCCTCACCCACCACCATCTGCTGCTCGACGGCTGGTCCACCGCCCGGGTGGTCCAGGAGCTGTTCGCGCTCTACGCCGCCGACGGCGGGCCCGACGGTCTCCCGGCCGTGCGCCCCTACCGCGACTATCTGAGCTGGGCCGCCGCCCAGGACGCCGACGCGGGGGACCGCGCCTGGACACAGGCCCTGGCCGGGCTCGAAGGACCGACCCTGATCGCCCCGGCGCTCGCCCAGCAGCCGCCCGCCGAACCCGCCGAACTGGCCGTGGACGTGGACCCGGCCGTCGCCGCCGCGCTGGCCGCCGTGGCGGGCGAACTGGACGTGACCGTGCCGGTCGCCGTGCAGACCCTCTGGTCGCTGGTCGTCGGCCGGTTCACCGGGCGCGCCGATGTGGTCTCCGGCACCACCGTCTCCGGCCGCCCGGCCGAACTCACCGGCTCCGAGACCATGGTGGGCCTCTTCATCAACACCCTCCCGGTGCGGGTGCGGCTCGACCCGGCCGAGACCCTGGCCGAACTGGTGGTGCGCACCGCCCGGGAGCAGGTGCCACTGCTCACCCACCACCAGGTGGCGCTCTCCCGTATCCAGCGGGTGGCGGGCCCGGGCGGGCCGCTCTTCGACACCCTCTGCGTCTTCGAGAACTACCTCGTCCGGTCCGTGACGCCGGACGGGGCGGCGGCCGGATCCGAAAACGCCGATCGCGTACCCGAGTTCGCCGGACTGCGGGTGACCTCGGTCTCCGGCCGGGACGCCACCCACTACCCGCTCACCCTTGTCGCCGCTCCCGGCCCGGACGGCGGCCCGGCACTCCGGCTGCGCCATCGCCGGGACGCACTCAGCGACCGGGAGGCCGCCCGTATCGCCGCCCAACTCGGCTCCGCCGTAAGAGCCTTCGCCACCGACCCGCACCGCCGGCTGGCCGCCGTCGAACTGCTGCCGGCCGAGGAGCGCCACCGGGTGCTGACAGAGTTCAACTCCGACACCGTCCCCACCGTGCCCCGCACCCTGCCGGCCCTCTTCGAGGAGCGGGCCGCCGCCCACCCGGACCTCCCCGCCGTCACCGATGGGACGACCACCCTGACGTACGCGGAACTCAACACCCGGGCCAACGCCCTCGCCCACCACCTGATCACCCGGGGCATCGGCCCCGAGGACGTGGTCGGGGTGGCACTGCGCCGGGGCGCCGAGGTGTATGTCGCCCAGCTCGCCGTCGCCAAGGCCGGCGGGGTCTTCGCCCCGCTGGACCCGGACTACCCGGCGGCCCGCCTCGCCGCGCTGGTCACCGGCAGTGGGGCGGCGGCGATCCTCACCCGTACCGGCACCGACCCGGCCCCGTGGGCGTCCGGCGTACCGGTGCTCCGGACGGACGACCTGCCGGCCGGGCTGCCCGACCGCGATCCCACCGACCGGGACCGCCGCGCCCCGCTGCGGCTCGACAACGGCGCCTATCTCATCCACACCTCCGGCTCCACCGGCACCCCGAAGGGTGTGCTGGTCGCCCACCGGCCGCTGGCCGATCTGATCGCCTGGGCGCACGCCTGCTTCGCCACCGGACCGGGCGACCGGGTCACCCAGTTCGCCTCGCCCAGCTTCGACGTCACCTTCTGCGAGCTGGCCAACTCCCTCTTCAGCGGCGCCACTCTGGTGGTGGTGGACGAGGAGTGCCGCGCCGGGGAACCGCTCGCCCGCTTCCTCACCGAGGCGGGGATCACCCTGGCCGTCATCCCGCCGAGCGTGGTCGCCTCGCTGCCGCCGGACGCCCGGCTGCCGGAGGGCATGACCCTGATCGTCGGCACCGAGGCACTGCCGCCCGAGGTGGTGCGCGCCTGGGCCGGGCGGCACCGGCTGTTCAACGCGTACGGGCCCACCGAGGCGGTGGTCAACTCCGCCACCTGGCCGGTGCCCGCCGACTGGACCGGCGGCCCCGTCCCGATCGGCCCGCCCGATGTGAACAAGCGGGCCTACGTCCTGGACGCGGCACTGCGCCCGGTGGCGCCCGGGGTGCTGGGCGAGCTGTACCTCGCCGGCACCGGGCTGGCCCGGGGCTACCTCGGGCTGCCCCGCACCACCGCCGAGCGCTTCGTCGCGGACCCGTTCGGCCCGCCCGGCACCCGGATGTACCGCACCGGCGACCTGGCCCGCTGGACCGAGAGCGGTGAGCTGCTCTACGCGGGCCGCACCGACCACCAGCTGAAGATCCGGGGCTTCCGGGTGGAGCCGGGCGAGGTGGAGGCCCGGCTCACCGCCCACCCCGAGGTGGCCAGGGCCGTGGTCGGGGACCACGCCGACGACCGGGGCGTCCGGCGGCTGGTCGCCCATGTGGTGCCGGCGCCCGGCGCCGAACCCCGCGCAGCCGCCCTCGCGGAGTGGGTGGCCGGGACGCTGCCCGACCACATGGTGCCGGCCGCCTTCGTGATACTGGACGCGCTGCCGCTGACCCGCGCCAACAAGATCGACCGGGCGGCGCTGCCCGCCCCCGACCCCGCCACCACCACCGGCGGTGGTCACCTGGCCCCGCGCACCGACGCCGAGAAGGAACTCGCCGCCCTCTTCGGGGACATCCTGCGGGTGACCGGGGTCGGCGCCGAGGACAACTTCTTCACCCTCGGCGGGGACAGCATCTCCGCCATCCAGCTGGTCGGCGCCGCCCGCCGCCGGGGGCTGCGGATCACCCCGCGCGAAATCTTCGAGCACCGCACGGTGGAGCGCCTCGCCCAGCGCGCCCGCCCGGCGGCGGACCGCCCCGCCCCGGCCGTCACCGCGACCCCGGCCGGCCCGGACCGCGCCCCGCTCACCCCGATCCTGCGCGCGCTGCTGGAGCGCGGCGGCCCCCTCACCGGCTACCACCAGTCCACCGTGCTGCACACCCCGGCCGGGCTGCGCGCCGGGCACCTCACCACCGGACTCGGCCTGCTGCTCCGCCACCACGACGCGCTGCGCGCCCGGCTCACCGGCACCGCCCTGGAGATCCCCGCCCCGGACGAGGTCCGCGCGGACACCCTGCTGACCACCGTGGACGGCCGGGAACTGGCCCCGGACCGGCTGCTGCCCGCGCTGCGCGAGCACGCCGGGGCCGCCGCCCGGGAGCTGGACCCCCGCCGGGGCGCCATGGTCCGGGCGGTGTGGCTGGACGCCGGACCCGACCGGACCGGGCTGCTCGCCCTGCTGGTCCACCACGCCGTGGTGGACGCGGTGTCCTGGCGCGTCCTCACCGAGGACCTGGCCGCCGCCTGTGACGCCGCCCGGGACGGCCGTACCGCCGAACTGCCCCCGGTGGAGACCTCGTTCGCCACCTGGGCGCGTGGTCTCGCGGTGGCCGCCCGGACGCCCTCGGCGGCCGCCGAGGCCGGCCACTGGCGCGCGGTGACCGAGGGCGCCGAGCCGCCGTTCCCGGCCCCCGACCCGGCCCGGGACACCCTCGGGACCGTACGCACCGTCTCGGTCACCCTGGACCCGGAGACCACCGGGCCGCTCATCGGCGAGCTGCCCCGGCGCTATCACGCGGGCCCGGACGACGTGCTGCTCACCGCGCTCGCCATGGCGCTGGCCGGGTGGCGCGGCGAGCCCGCGCCGCTGGTGGTGGACATCGAGGGCCACGGACGGGACGAGGAGGCGGTGCCCGGCGCCGAACTCTCGCGCACCGTCGGCTGGTTCACCAGCGTGCACCCGGTACGGCTCGACCTCACCGGCCATGACACCGGCAGCGCGGCCGAGGCGGGCGCCCTGCTCAAGCGGGTCAAGGAGCAGCTCCGCGCCACCCCCGGCCGGGGACTGGGCCACGGGCTGCTCCGCCATCTCGCCACAGATGCCCCGCCCGGCCCGGACATCCCGGCCGCCGCCCCGGACACCCCCACCGCTCCGGCCGTCGGCCCGTCCGGCGCGGTCGTCGGCTACAACTACCTGGGCCGGTTCGGTGCCGCGACCGCTCCCGGTGCGCCCGCCGGGCCCGCCCCCTGGTCGCCCGCGCTGAGCGGCTCGCTCGGCGGCGGCGCCGACGACGCCCTGCCGGTCGGCCACACCCTCCAGCTCAACGCCTCGGTGGTGGACGGCCCCCGGGGGCCCGAGCTGCACGCCGGGTTCAGCTGCGCCGGGCGGCTGCTCGACCCGGTGGAGACCGCCCGGATCGCGGACGGCTGGCTGGACGCCCTGCGCACCCTGCGCCGCCATCTGGACGAGGACCCGGACGCCGGCGGCCACACCCCCGCCGACTTCCCGCTGGTCGCCGTCGCCCAGCAGGAGATCGAGACCCTGGAGGAGGAAGGGCCGCTCACCGAGCTGCTGCCGCTCTCCCCGCTCCAGGAGGGGCTGTACTTCCTCGCCGCGTACGGCACCGAGGACGAGGGCCCGGACCCCTACACCACCCAGACCGTGCTGGAGCTGGCCGGGGAGCTGGCCCCGGAACGGCTCCGCCGGGCCGCCCGCGCCCTGCTGGACCGCCACCCCCACCTGCGGGCCGCCTTCCGCGACCGGCCGGGCGCCGCCCCGCTCCAAGTGGTGCCGGCCGGTGCCGAGGTGCCCCTGCGCGAGAACGATCTGCGGGCCGTACCGGAGAGCGAACAACAGGAACAGGCACGGGAATTGCTCGCCGCCGACCGTGCCCGGGGCTTCGACCTCGCCGTCCCGCCGCTGCTGCGGCTCACCGTGGTGCGGCTGGGGGAGCGGCGGCAGCTGCTCGCCGTCACCTCCCACCACATCCTGCTGGACGGCTGGTCGGGACCGCTGCTGGTCCGCGATCTGATGGCCCTCTACCAGGGCACGCCGGGCCCGGCCCCGCGGCCGTACCGCGACTATCTGCGCTGGCTGGCCGAGCGCGACCGGGAGGCCACCACCCGGCTCTGGTCGGAGGAACTGGCCGGGATCGACGGTCCCACCCGGCTGGTCCCGGCCGCACCGGCCGGGACCACCGGAGCCGCCGGCACCCCCGAGCGGCTGGAAGTCCCGCTGGACGACGCCCTGGTGGCGCGGGTCTTCGCGCTCGCCCGGCAGCGGGGCATCACCGTCTCCACGGTGCTGCGCACCGCCTGGGGACTGCTGCTGGGCCGGCTCACCGGACGCACCGACGTCACCTTCGGAGTCACCGTCTCCGGCCGGCCCGCCACCCTCGACGGCTCGCACGAGATGATCGGCCTCTTCATCAACACCCTGCCCGCCCGGCTGACCCTGCGCCCCGACGAGCCGCTGGGCGCGCTGCTCGACCGCACCGCCGCCCGCCAGGCCGAACTGCTCGACCATCAGTACGAGCCGCTGGCCGAACTCCAGCGGCTCTCCGGGCACCGGGAACTCTTCGACACCCTGGTCCTCTTCGAGAACTTCCCGGTGGACACCGAGGAGCTGCGCCGTACGGAGGAGCGCGCCGGGCTCCGGGTCACCGCCGCCCGGGGCTTCGAGGCCACCCACTACCCGCTGGTGCTGGTCGCCCTGCCCGGCCGGGACCGGCTCGCCCTCGCCCTGGACCACCGCCCCGACCTGCTCGACCGCGACCGGGCCCGCGCCATCGGGGACGGGCTCCGCGATCTGCTGGAGCGGATCTGCGCCGAGCCCGAGCGGACCACCGGGACCCTCGGGATGCTCGGGGACGACCAGTCCCGGCTGGACGGGCCGGCGGCCGACATCACCACCCTGGGCCTGGCCGGGCGCTTCCTCGCCCGCGCCGCCCTCACCCCCGACGCGCCCGCGCTGATCGTCTCACGGGAGGCCCCCGGGAGCGGGGCGCCGGAGGAGCGGGGCGAGCCGGGAGACCGGGGGAAGCCGGAGGGGCCCGGGGCGCCGGGAGCGCCCGGTGCACCCGGGGAGGACGTGTGGAGCTACGCCCGGCTGGCCGAGCGGGTCACCGCCCTGGCCGCCCGGCTCACCGCGTACGGCGCCGGTCCCGGACACCTGGTCGCCGTCCAACTGCCGCGCTCCGCCGATCTGGTGGCCACCCTGCTGGCCGTCGCCGCCACCGGGGCCGGGTACGTCCCGGTGGACCCGGGCTTCCCGGCCGAGCGGGTCGCCCATCTGCTCGCCGACACCGAACCGCTGCTGGTGGTCGACCCCGGGTCGCCGGTGCTGGCCGACACCCCCGAGCCTGAACCCGTGGCCGCGCCCGGAGCGGACGGCCCCGAGCCCGGAGCCGTACCCGAGGACCGGCAGGGTCCCGCCCGCCACTGGCCCGGAGCCGTGACCGCGCCCGGCGGCGACGGCCCGGACTCCGGAGCCGTACCCCAGGAACCGCGCCCGGCCCGGGGCTGGCCCGGGGAGCGGCCGCATCCCGACGGGACGGCGTACGTCATCCACACCTCGGGCTCCACCGGCAGGCCCAAGGGCGTCGTCATCGGCCACCGGGCGCTCGCCAACCTGCTGGACGCCATGGCCGCCACCCTCGCCACCGGGCCCGGCGACCGGCTGCTCGCCGTGACCACGGTCAGCTTCGACATCGCCGTCCTGGAGCTGTTCGTGCCGCTGGTCACCGGCGCCACCGTCGTCCTCGCCCGGCGCGAACAGGTGCTGGAGGCCGACGCGCTCGCCGGGCTCGCGGCGCGCACCGGGGCCACCCATATGCAGGCCACCCCCTCGCTCTGGCGCCATCTCGCGGAGGCGGCGCCCCAGTTGCTCCCCGGGCTCCGGGTGCTCAGCGGCGGCGAGCCGCTTCCCGCCGACCTGGCCGCCCGGCTCGCCGGCGCCGGCGCCGGCGCCGGCCTGCTCAACCTCTACGGGCCCACCGAGACCACCGTCTGGTCCACCGCCGCCCGGCCGGCCCCCGCCCCCGGCGACGACACCCCGCCGCACGTGGGCCGCGCCCTGCGCAACACCACCCTGCGGGTGCTCGACGGCTGGCTCCGCCCGGTGCCGCCCGGGGTGCCCGGGGAGCTGTACATCGGCGGGGCAGGAGTGGCGCGCGGCTACCACCGGCGCCCCGGGCTCACCGCCGCCCGGTTCGTGGCCGACCCCTTGGGCGAGCCCGGCGCCCGCCTCTACCGCACCGGCGACCTCGCCGTCCGGCTGCCCGACGACACCCTGCGGGTCCTGGGCCGCGCCGACCACCAGCTGAAGGTGCGCGGCCACCGGGTGGAGCCGAGCGAGATCGAGGCCGCGCTGCTGAGCCACCCGGGCATCACCGACGCGGTGGTGACCGGGCAGCCCGACCCCTCCGGGGCGCTCCGGCTGGTCGCCCATGTCACCGGCGACCCGGCCGGCGCGCGCGAGCACCTGGCCGCGCTGCTCCCGGAGTATCTGGTGCCGTCCGTGATCATGACCCTGCCCGCCCTGCCGCTGACCCCCAACGGCAAGGTGGACCGGGCCGCCCTGCCCGCCCCGGGCCAGGAGAGCGTCCCCGGCCGCACCCGGGCGCCCCGGGACGCCCGGGAGGCGGTGCTCGCGGAGCTGTTCGCGGATGTGCTGGGCCTCGAATTCGCGGGCCCCGACGACGACTTCTTCGCCCGGGGCGGCCACTCGCTGCTCGCCATGCGCCTCGCCAACCGGCTGCGCACCACCCTCGGCGTGGAGGTGGCGCTGCGGGACGTCTTCGACCACCCCACCCCCGCCGCGCTCGCCCGCGCCGTGCTGGCGCGCGGCAGCAGCCGGGCCCCGCTCGCCCCGGTGCCGCGCCGGGACGGCGAGCCGCTGCCGCTCTCGTACGCGCAGAGCCGCCTCTGGTTCCTGCACCGGCTGGACGGACCCAGCGCCACCTACAACCTCTTCCTGGTGCTGCGGATCGGTGGTGACCCGGACGTGCCGGCGCTGCGCGCGGCCGTGGGCGACCTGGTCGTCCGCCACGAGAGCCTGCGCACCGTCTACCCGGACACCGACGGCCTGCCCCGGCAGCACATCCTGGACGAGCCGGCCGCCCGGGCCGCCGCGGACCTCACCGTGACGGAGGTGCCCGAGGAGGATCTCGACGCCGCGCTGCACACCCTGGTCACCCACCCCATCGACATCATCACCGAGATCCCGCTGCGGGCCCGGCTGCTGCGCACCCCCACCGACCATGTCCTCGCGCTGACCCTCCATCACATCGCGGGCGACGAGTGGTCGATGCGCCCGCTGCTGGACGATCTGCGCGCCGCCTACGCCGCCCGGGTGACCGGACGCGACCCCGGCCGGCCCGCACTCCCGGTCCAGTACGCCGACTACGCCGCCTGGCAGCGCGAGGTGCTCGGCACCGAGAGCGACCCGGAGAGCGTCATCGCCCGGCAGGCCGCCTACTGGCGCACCGCCCTGGCCGGCAGTCCGGACGAACTGGCCCTGCCCTACGACCGGCCGCGCCCCGCCGAGGAGCACCACCGGGGCGCCACCGTCACCTTCACCGTGGACACCCGGCTGCACACCGCCCTGCGGACGCTCGCCGCCGAGACCGGGACCAGTGTGTTCATGGCCGCCCAGGCGGCACTCGCGGTGCTGCTCGCCGCCCATGGCGCCGGCACCGACATTCCCATCGGCACCCCGGTGGCCGGCCGCACCGACGAACAACTCGACGAACTCGTCGGCTTCTTCGTCAACACCCTGGTGCTGCGCACCGACTTGTCGGGCCGCCCGACCTTCCGGGAGCTGCTCGCCCGGGTACGCGACGCCGACCTGGCCGCCTTCGACCACGCCGACCTGCCGTTCGAGCAACTGGTGGACCTGCTGGCGCCGGAGCGCACCCTCGCCCGCAACCCGCTCTTCCAGGTCATGCTGGTCTTCCAGAACCTCACCGGTGACTCCCCTTCCCTCCCCGGGCTCGATGTCACCCCGGTGAGCGCCGACCCCGAGGTGGCCAAGCTGGACCTGCTCGTCACCCTCGCCGAACAGCCCGGCGGCGCCGGGATCAACGGCATGTTCACCTTCCAGACCAGCATCTTCGACACCACCACCGTGCGGGCGCTCGCGGACCGCTATGTCGCCCTGCTCACCGCCCTGGTGGCCCGCCCCGATCTGCCGCTGCACCGCGCCGGAGTGCTCGGCCCACCCGAGCGGGCCCGCGCCCTCACCGCCGGCACCGGGGAGCGCCGCGCCCTGCCCGCCGCACCGCTGCCCGCGCTGCTCGCCGCCCGGTGCGCCGCCCGGCCCGCCGTGCCCGCGCTGATCGACGGTGAACTGGTGCTCTCGTACGAGGAGTTCGACGCCCGGGTCGGCAGACTCGCCACCCTGCTGCGGCGGCACTCCACCGGCCCGGAGCGCCGGGTGGCCGTCGTCCTGCCCCGCTCGGCCGAGCTGGTGGTGGCCCTGCACGCGGTCCAGCGCGCCGGTGGCGCCTATGTCCCGGTGGATCCCGGCTACCCGGCCGGACGGGTCGCCCATATGCTCACCGACAGCGCCCCGGCCGCCGTGCTCACCACCACCGCCCTGGCCGCCGGGCTCCCGGTCCCCGCCGGGGTGCCGGTGCTGTGCCTGGACGATCCGGTGGTGGCGGCCGAACTCGCCGCCGCCCCGCCCGCCGGACCGCACCCCGGACTGCGCGGCGACCACGCCGCGTACGTCCTCTACACCTCCGGCTCCACCGGCCGCCCCAAGGCCGTGGTGGTCACCCACACCGCCCTGGTCAACCGGCTGACCTGGATGGCGGACCAGCTGCCGCCGGTCCCCGGCGAACGGGTGCTCCAGAAGACCCCGGCCGCCTTCGACGTGTCGGTCTGGGAGTTCTTCCTCCCCGCCCTCACCGGCACCACCCTGGTCGTGCTGGACGACGGGCACCACCGGGACCCGGCGCTGGTGGCCGCCGCCGTCACCGAACACCGCGTCACCACCCTGCACTTCGTCCCCTCCATGCTGGCCGCCTTCGCCGCCGAACCCGCCGCCGCCGGGTGCACCACCGTGCGCCGGGTGATCGCCAGCGGTGAGGCGCTCACCCCGGCGGTGGCGGAGGCCGCCCTGCACGCGCTGCCCGGCGCCGAGCTGCACAATCTGTACGGCCCCACCGAGGCCACCGTGGATGTCACCGCCTGGCGGGCCCAACCCGGCGCGGGCGGCAGCTCGGTGCCGATCGGCCGCCCGGTGTGGAACACCGGCGCCCTGGTGCTCGACCCCTGGCTCCGCCCGGTGCCCGACGGAGTGACCGGCGAGCTGTACCTCAGCGGCGTCCAGCTCGCCCGGGGCTATCTGGGACAGCCCGGCCGCACCGCCGAACGCTTTGTCGCACATCCGTTCGGGGAGCCCGGCGAACGGCTCTACCGCACCGGCGACCTGGTGCGCCGCCGCGCCGACGGGGCGCTGGTCTTCGCCGGCCGCGCCGACGGCCAGGTCAAACTGCGCGGACTGCGGGTGGAGCTGGGCGAGATCGAGGCCGTGCTCGCGGAGGACCCGGCCGTCGCGGGCTGCGCCGTACTGCTCCGCGAGGACCGGCCCGGCCGGCCGGTGCTGACCGGGTACGTCGTCCCGGCGGCCGGCGCGCCGGTGGACCCGGCCGCCCTCACCGCCCGGCTCGGGGAACGGCTGCCGGACCATATGCTGCCCACCGCCCTGGTCGCGCTGGACGCCCTGCCGCTGACCCCGAGCGGCAAGCTGGACCGGGGAGCGCTGCCCGCCCCCGATCTGGCGGCGGAGGCCGGTGCGGTGGCCCCGCGCGGCATCCGGGAGGCGGTGCTCACCGGCCTCTACGCCGAACTGCTCGGCATCCCGGCGGCCGGCGCCGAGGACAGCTTCTTCGCCCTCGGCGGCGACAGCATCCTCTCCATCCAGCTCGTCGCCCGCGCCCGCAAGGCCGGGCTGCTGCTCACCCCGCGCGATGTGTTCGAGCAGAAGACCCCGGCCGCGCTGGCCCGGATCGCCCTCCCGGCCGGTGCCTCCGCCGTCCCGGCGGTGCCCGCCACCGGACGGGTGCCGCTCACCCCGATCATGCGCTGGGCGCTGGACCATCACCCCGGCGACCCGGCCGCCGTCGACGGCCTCCACCAGTACCTGCACGTGATCACCCCGCCGGACGCCACCCGGGAGAGCCTCACCAGGGCGCTGGCCCTGCTGCTCGACCGCCATCCGGTGCTGCGGGCCCGGCTCACCGGCGGACCGGGCGGCCCGGCCCTGCACATCCCGGCCCCGGAGGAGACACCGGAGGAAGCCGCGGCGGACCTGCTGACCAGGATCGACGCGGCCGGCGCCGACGGCGACCGGCTGGCCGGACTGCTCGCCGGGGGCGGTGCCGAGGCCGTCGACGGACTCGACCCGGCCGGCGGCCGGCTGGTCCGGGCCGTCTGGTGCGACCGGGGGCCCGGCCGCACCGGCCGGCTGCTGCTGGTGATCCACCACCTCGCGGTGGACGGGGTCTCCTGGCGGATCCTCGCCGCCGACCTCGCCGCCGTGCACACCGCCGTCGCCGGGGGCACCGAGCCGCCGGCCGCCCCGGAGGCCACCTCCTTCCGGCAGTGGGCCCTCGGCCTGGCGGACGCCGCCGGGGACCCGGCCCGCCGCGCCGAGGCCCCGCGCTGGCGCGCCCGCACCGACCAGCCGGCCCCCGCCCTGGGCACCCGGCCGCTCGACCCGGCACGGGACACCCAGGAGACCGTCGCCCATCTGGAACGCACCCTGGACACCGGGCTCACCCGGGCCCTGCTCACCGAGGTGCCCGCCGGGGTGCACGGCTCGGTCCAGGACGTGCTGGTGGCCGCCGCCGCGCTCGCCTTCGCCCGCTGGCGGACGGAACGGGACGGACCGGCGGCGGTGCTCCCAGGCGCCGATGTGATCGCGGTCGAGCACCACGGCCGCGAGGAGGCGGTGGTGCCGGGCGCCCAGCTCTCCGGCACGGTCGGCTGGTTCACCAGCTGGCAGCCGGTGGTACTCGAAACCGGCACCGCCCCGGGAGCTTCGTCCGAGGACGCCGGGAAGCTGCCCGACGCCGGGACCGGAGCCGTACGCGATGCGGACGGTGCCCGGGCCGGAGTCGCGGCGGACCAGGGTGGCACCCGGGCCGGAGCCGTGGCGGACGCGGACGGTGCCCGGACCGGAGCCGTACAGGCCCCGGGTGGTGTCCGGCCGGACGCCGGCGCCGGAGCCGTACAACCGGAGGCCGGGACCGGAGCCGTACACCCGCCGGAGGGCGGGGCGGGGGATCCGGAGGCCGGGGCCGGCCGGGAGGCCGCCGTCTGGCCGCCGACCGGGGAGGCCGCGCGGGCGGCGCTGATCGCGGCCAAGGAGCAGCTGCGGGAGACCCCGGACGCGGGGATCGGCTTCGGACTGCTCCACCACTCCGCCGACCCGGTCGGCCCCGCCCGTACCCCGGAGACCGTCCTCAACTACCTGGGCCGCTTCACCGCGCCCGCCCGGCCGGACGGGGCCGAAGCCGCGGATCTTCCCTGGAGCCCGGCTCCCGAGGCGCTGCCCCCGCTGCGGCCCCGGCGCAATCCGCTGCCGGTGCTCTTCCCGCTGGAGATCATCGCCTCCACCGTCGACGGACCCGGGGGCCCGGTCCTCACCACCCGCTGGTCGTACGCCACCGGGGTCGTCGCCGCCGGGGACGCCGAGCGGCTGCTCGCCCTCTGGTGCGAGGCGCTGGCGGCGCTCGCCGGGGCGCCCACCGAACCGGTGCACACGCCCTCGGACTTCCCGCTGGTCCGGCTCGGCCAACCCGCCCTGGACCGGCTCCAGGAGCGGCTGCCCGGGCTCAGCGACATCTGGCCGCTCACCCCGCTCCAGGAGGGACTGCACGCCCTCACTCTGCTCGCCGGGGACGAACTCGACGTCTACACCATGCAGGTGCGGCTCCGGCTCACCGGCGCCCTCGACCCGGCCGCCCTCCGCTCGGCCGCCGCCGAACTGCTCGACCACAACCCCGAGTTGCGGGTGGCCTTCCTGGCGACCGCCGACGGCCGGCCGGTCCAGGTGGTGGTCGACGGGGTGGCCCCGGACTGGACCGAGGACGATCTGCGGCACCTTCCGCCCGAGGAGCGCGAGGCCGCGCTCGGCGCCGCCGCCGAGGCGGACCGGGTCCGGCCGTTCGACCTCGCCGCCCCGCCGCTGCTCCGGCTGCGGCTGCTCACCCTGGCCGACGGCGAGCACGCCCTGCTGCTCACCAACCACCACGCCATCCTGGACGGCTGGTCGGTGCCGGTGCTGGTCCAGGAGCTGTTCGGGCGGTACGCGGCCCGCTCCCGGGGCGCCGAACCGCCGCGGCCGCGCCGGCCGTTCCGGGACTACCTCGCCTGGTGGACCGCCCGGGACCCGGAGGCGGCCGGCCGGGCCTGGCGCGAAGCACTGGACGGGATCGGAGGACCGACCCTGCTCGCCCCCGCCGACCCCGGCCGCCGGCCGGCGCTCTCGCACCGCCTCCCGCACCGGCTCGACCCGGAACTCGCCGGGCGGGTGAGGGAACTGGCCCGGTCCGCCGATGTCACGGTGAACACCGTCGTCCAGCTCGCCTGGGCCCTGCTGCTCGGCCGGCACACCGGCCGCGAGGACGTGGTGTTCGGCGCCACCGTCTCCGGCCGGCCGCCCGAGCTGGACGGGGTGGAGACCATGACCGGCCTGTTCATCAACACCGTGCCGGTCCGGGTGGAGTTGCGCGGGGACCGCACCGTGCGCCAGACCCTGGCCCGGCTCCAGGACGCCCAGTCCCGGCTCGCCGCCCACCAGCACCTGGGGCTCGCGGAGATCCAGCGGATCGCGGGCGGCGGCGAACTCTTCGACACCCTGCTGGTGTTCGAGAACTACTTCGTGGACGCCGACGGTCTGCGCACCGCCGAGCGCTCCGGGGAGCTGGCCGTCACCGCCGCCGACCACACCGACGCCACCCACTACCCGCTGACCCTCGCCGTCGTCCCCGGCGGCCACCTCACCCTGGAGTACCACCCGGAGCTGTTCACCGCCGACCGGGCCGGCGCCCTGCTCGACCGGCTGGTCCAGCTGCTCGGTGAGCTGACCGCCCGGCCGGACGCCCGGCTCCGGGGCGTCCACGCCCTCGGCCCCACCGAACGCCACCGGGTGCTGCGCGACTGGAACCCGGCGGAGCGGCCGTACCCGGTCACCACCCTGCCGGAGCTGTACGCCGCCCAGTGCGCCCGGGACCCGGAGGCGCCCGCCGTCGTCCACGAGGGCACCACCCTCTCCTTCGGCGCCCTCCAGGACCGCGCCGCCCGGCTGGCCCGGGAGCTGATCGCGCGCGGCGCAGGACCTGAGGACCGGGTGGCGCTGATGCTGCCGCGCGGGACCGACATGATCGCGGCCCTGCTCGCCGTCCACCTGGCGGGCGCTGCCCATCTGCCGCTCGACCCCGACTACCCCGCCGAGCGGCTGGAGTTCATGCTCACCGACGCCGCCCCGGCGCTGCTGGTCACCACCGCCGCGCTCACCGGCCGGGCCCGGCACCCGGCCACCCTGGTGCTGGACGACCCGGCCGTGGTAACCGCCCTGGAACGGCACTCCGGGGAGCCGCCCACCGACCGGGACCGGAGGAGTCCGCTGCGCCCGGACCACCCGGCGTACGTCATCTACACCTCGGGCTCCACCGGCACCCCCAAGGGCGTGGTGGTCGCCCACCGCGGTGTGGTCAATCTCTTCCACAGCCACCGCCGGGCGCTCCACGAGCCGACCCGGCGGCGCACCGGACGGGACCGGCTGCGCGTCGGCCACGCCTGGTCGTTCTCGTTCGACGCCTCCTGGCAGCCCCAGTTGTGGCTCTACGACGGCCACTGCGTCCATGTGCTCTCCGA
Source organism: Streptomyces pyxinae (assembly GCF_024756275.1). GTDB lineage: Bacteria > Actinomycetota > Actinomycetes > Streptomycetales > Streptomycetaceae > Streptomyces > Streptomyces pyxinae. The sequence continues at coordinate 209,760 of NZ_JANUGQ010000002.1, forward strand.
GGAGCTCCAGCGGGATCCCGAGGCGCTGCACCGGCGGCTGCGGGAGGAGCGGATCGACTTCATCGAGGTGGCCCCGTCGGTCCTCGCCGAGCTGGAGCGGGCCGGGCTCACCGAGGGCGGCCGCTGCCCGCTGCCGCTGCTCGGGGTGGGCGGCGAGGCGGTGCCGGACACCCAGTGGGCCCGGCTGGGACGGCTGGCCGGTACCGAGGTGGTCAACCTGTACGGGCCCACCGAGTGCACCGTGGACTCGCTGCTCGCCCGGGTGCGGGACAGCGACCACCAGCTGATCGGCCACCCGGTGGACAACGCCCGGGTCTATCTGCTGGACGCCGCGCTGCGGCCGGTGCCGCCCGGTGCCGCGGGCGAGCTGTACGTGGCGGGCGCCGGTCTGGCCCGGGGTTATCTGGGCCGTCCCGGGCTGACCGCCGAGCGGTTCTCCGCCGACCCGTTCGGCCCGCCCGGCACCCGGATGTACCGCACCGGGGACCTGGCCCGCTGGACCGATGACGGCGCCGTGGAGTTCCTGGGCCGGGTGGACGACCAGGTGAAGATCCGGGGCTTCCGGATCGAACTGGGCGAGATCGAGACGGCCGCCGCCGCGCACCCGGACGTGGCCCGGGCGGTGGTGGTGGCCCGCGAGGACGGTGGGGTGCGCCGGCTGGTCGGCTACGTGGTGCCCCGGCCGGGCGCCGCCCCGGACCCGGCGGAGCTCCGGGCCCACCTGGCCGGACGGCTCCCGGCCCATCTGGTGCCGGCCGCCTTCGTGGTGCTGGACGCCCTGCCGGTCACCGGAAACAACAAGCTGGACCGGGACCGGCTCCCGGCGCCCGACTTCGCCGCCGCCTCCACCGGCCGGGAGCCGGCCGGGGCCCGGGAGACGGCCGCCGCCGCGGCGATGGCGGCGGTGCTGGGGCTGCCCAGGATCGGCGCCGACGAGGACTTCTTCGCCTTCGGCGGGGACAGCGTCCTGGTCGTCCGGCTGGTCACCGCCCTCCGGGAGGCCGGCTGGCGGGTCGCGCCCCGGGACGTCTTCCGGCTCCGCACGGCCGCCGCGCTGGCGGACGTACTGGAGCGGAAGGAGGCGGCGGCCTGACGGGCGTCCCGGGGGCGGTGGCCGCCACCGCCCCCGGGGGGGCGCCCGGGCCCGCGCACGCCGGAGCCCGGGCCGCCCGCGCCGCCCGTCGGAACCCCGGGGCCGCGCGCGAAACGCCGGGAGGGGGCGGCGCCGGGTGCGCCGCCCCCTCCCGGTGGAGATCCCTCGCCGGGCCGGAGCTTCTTCGATCCCGCTGGGACCGGAGCGGAATCACCGTGGAGCCGCGGCGGGACCGGAGCGGGACGAGAGCGGGGGTCAGAGCTTCTTCAGCATGCCCTCGATCTCGTCCACCGCGCCGACGGCGAAGGTGTAGTTCGCCATCAGGAAGTGCTTGGACGGGAACGCCCGGCCCGCCTTGACCGCCGGGACGTTCTTCCAGAGCTTGTTGTCCAGCAGCTGCTGGGTGGTCGGGGTCGGCTTGCCGTCGTACTGCACCGAGTAGATGAGGACGTCGCAGTCCTTGAGGACGTCCATCTCCTCGTAGCTCTTCGGCACGAACCCGGCCTCCTGGGGGCCGAGTCCGGCGCCCAGCTTCAGCCCGACGTCCCGCATCACGGTGGCCAGCGGGGAGCCCAGGAAGAACTTGCCGCCGGGGCCGCCGCTGAGCGGGGCCCAGGTGGTGGTGGCGATCTGCTTGGCGTACGCGGTCCTCACCTCGGACAGCCGCTTCTCGTAGGCCGCCTTCTTGTCCTTGAGCCTGTCCTCCCGGCCCACCGCGGTGGCGAGTTTGGCGATCTGCTGGTGCCAGAGCGAGCCGCTGGTGTGCCAGTCGTAGTACGCCACCGGGGCGATGGTCTTCAGCGGCGCCGACTTCTCCTTGTAGAACTGATCGATGATCAGGTCCGGCTTGAGCGCCGCGACGGCCTGGGAGTTGGGCGAACCCGAGGCGCCGATGGTGGCGACGCCCTTGAGCTGGTCGTACTGCTCCCTGGGCAGGATCTGGGCGTTGGCCGCGCCGTCCGGCACCCCGACCGGCACCAGGCCCAGGTCCAGGAGCATCAGGGCGTCGTAGTTCTCCAGCACCACGACCCGCTCGGCCTTCGCGGGCACCCGCACGGCGCCGTTGTCGGTCCGGACGGTGCGGGTGCCGCCGTCACCGCCGGCCGAACCGCCGCCGCTCTTCGGGCTCTCGTCCTCCGACTCGCTCACTCCGCAGGCCGTGAGGCCGGAGAGGCTCAAAGCCGTCGCCGTGGCCGTCAGTCCGCCCAGGAACCTTCTGCGGTCCAGGTGACCGAAAACCGCACGTGAACGCGTCATTTACCGCTTCCTCCGTCGATCTGCGCAAGAGCTCGTCCGGCCACGCGCCGCGCGGCCGAAAGTAAGGTTTGCCTAACCTACCGCTTCAGAGCAAGATCTAGGGGGGTAATTCACTTCTGGATCAGAGGAGATGGCGCATCATGAGCACGGCGACAACCGACGGGCACCGGGTCCGCCGGCCCGGGCGCATCCATGTGACCACCGTGCGCGGAACCCGGCGGATCACCCCGCGCATGGTCCGGATCACCTTCGGCGGCCCCGACCTGGCCGGCTTCCGGAGCAACGGCACCGACCAGCATGTCGCCTTCTACTTCTATCCGCCGGACGTGACACTGCCCCGGCCCTTCACCTCCGAGGCCGCCCGCGCCCTGTTGCCGGCCGTCCAGCCCCGGCTGCGCCGTTACACCATCCGCGGTCACCGGCCCGAACTCGCGGAGGTGGACATGGACTTCGTGTTGCACGGGCCCGACCAGCTGGCCTCCGGCTGGGCCGAGACCGCCGCCCCCGGCGACGAGGCCATCTGGTTCGGCCCCAGCCCCGGCTACCCGCTGGACGCCCCCGGCGACTGGACCCTGCTGCTCGGGGACGAGACCGCGCTCCCCGCCATCGGCGCCATCCTGGAGCAACTCCCGCCCGGCCACCGGGTGCTGGCCGCCGTCGAGGTCGCCGACGCGGCCGAGGAGCAACCGCTCACCACCCGCGCCGACGCCACCGTCAGCTGGCTGCACCGCGCCGGCCGGCCGCACGGTGAGCCGCTGTGCGCGTACGCCATCGGGCTCGCCCTGCCACCCGGACGCGGCCGGATCTGGGGCGGCGCCGAGCGCGGCACCGTACGGACCATCCGCCGCCACCTCGTCCACGGCCTCGGTGTCGACCGGGCCGACACCCACCTCACCGCCTACTGGACCAGGGGCGAGACCCAGGACAGCGAGGTCTGATCCCCCCATGCCCCACGCACACCTCAACGGCGGAACCGTCGTCTACGACGACACTCCCGCCGCCTCCGGTGACGGCGCGCCCGTCCTGCTCATCAACGGAATCGGCGGCGGACGCCGGGTCTGGGAACTCCACCAGACGCCCGCGCTCGTCCGGGCCGGACACCGGGTCGTCGCCCCCGACAACCGGGGCATCATCCCGGACGCCCACGCCCCCGAGGACGTCACCCTGGAGGGGATGGCCGCCGACGCCGCCGCGCTCATCGAGCACCTGGACCTCGGACCCTGCCGGGTGGTCGGCTTCTCCATGGGCGTCAATGTCGTGGCCGAACTGCTGCTGAAGCGGCCCGAACTGGTCCATCAGGCAGTGCTGATGGCCGGCCGCGCCACCCCCCGGCGGTTCTCCGACGCCATCCTGCGCGCCGCCCGCGACCTCCACGACGGCGGCGCCGCCGTGCCCGGCTCCCACCACGCGGTGTTCTCGGCGCTCACCTATCTGTCGCCGCACACCCTCCGCGACGAACGGGTGGTACGGGACTGGCTGGAGGTGTTCGAGTACGCGCCGCCGCTCTCCGGACCCGGCATCCGCGCCCAGTACGCGGTGCTGGACCGGCTGCGCCCGCTCGACGACTACCGGTCCATCACCACCCCGCTGCTCTGCCTCGGCTTCAGCGACGACGTGGTGGTGCCGGCCGAGGCCACCGAGGAGATCGCCCGCACCGTCCCCGGCGCCCGCTACCGCACCGTCGAACGCTGCGGCCACTACGGCTTCCTGGAGCGGCCCGCCGAGGTCAACGCCGCCCTGCTCGACTTCTTCGCCGAAGGCCGGGGGGACACCGGCGCCGCCGGGACCGCCGGAACCCCGGGGGCCGCCGCTGCCGGAGTACCCGGGACCGCCGGAACCCCGGGGGCCGCCGCTGCCGGTACGGCCACCGACAGCACCGGAGCCTCCGGCGCGGCCGCCGCTGCCGGCTCCGCCACCGGCGGCGCTCCCGGTTCCGGAGCCGCCGCCCGTACCGCCGGAGGGGAGCGCGGATGACGGCCACCGTCCCGAAGGCCGCCGCCCGGGAGCCGGGCGCCCCGGCCCCGGAGGCCGCCACCCCGCCCCCGGTCACCACCCGCGAGGCGTGGCGTCTGCTCGCCGGCTGCCTGCGCTCCAGCGGAGGCGCGCTCACCCTGGCCGTGGCCGGCGGCCTCGTCTACCAGCTGGCCCTGATCGCGCTGCCCTGGTTCATCGAACGCGCCGTCGACCAGGGCATCGTGCGGGACGACCCGGGGGCGCTGCGCACCTGGGCCGTGGCGGTCCTGGTGGCCGGGGTGCTGGCCGCGCTCGCGGAGATGGTCCTCGGCTGGTATTCCACCCTCGCCGCCACCGCCCAGGGCAACCGGCTCTACCTCGCCCTGGCCGACCGGGTCGCCGGACTCTCCGCCCGGGAGGCCGCCCGGTTCGGCGAGGGTGACCTCGGGCTGCGCGGCACCCGGGACATCGACCTGGTGCGGGGCTGGCTCTCCGGGGTGGGCTCGTTCGTCACCGGGGTCCTCGGCCTCACCGCGATCCTGGTGGCGATCACCCGGCTCGACCCGCTGCTCGCCCTGGTCTGCGTCGGCTGCGTACCGCCCCTGGTGTGGATCAACACCTACTGGTTCCCCAAGCGGTTCGGCGCCGCCAACACCGAGCTCTCCGCCGCCCATGGCGAACGGGCCGACGCGGTCGAGGAGTTGCTCTCGGCCAGCGCCGCCGTACGCGGACTCGGCGGCGAACCCGCCCTGGTCCGCCGCCACCACGACCGCAGCGCCACCGTCACCGACCACACCCTGCGCACCGCCCGGGTCTCCGCCGACTGGGCCGCCCTCTCGCCCTTCGTCCCGGCCCTCGCCGTCGGCGCCGGGCTCGGGCTCGGCGGCCTCGCCGTACTGCGCGGCTCCATGTCGGTCGGCGGCATCGTGGCGTTCACCAGCTGGATGAGCATGCTGGTGCTCTGGGTCGGGGTGCTCACCCTGCGGCTCAGCCAGCTCAGCCAGGCCGCCACCGCCGCCCGCCGGCTCCAGGAAGTGCTGCTCCCGCGCCCCGGCGACGCCCCGCCGCCGGCCGGCGCCACGGCGCTGCCCGCCACCGGCACCCTCACGGCCGAGGGGCTGACCCTGGAGGCCGGCGGCCGGCCGCTGCTCGGCCCGCTCGACCTCACCGCCCGGCCGGGTGAACTCCTCGTGGTCACCGGCCCCATGGCGTCCGGCAAGACCAGCCTGCTGCGGGCCCTCGCCCAGCTGGCCGAACCCGCCGCCGGGACCGTCCGGTTCGCCGGCGTCCCGCTCACCGGGGCCGCCCCGGAGGCGGTGCACGCCGCCCTCGGTCACGTACCCCAGCGGCCCGTCACCCTCAGCGGCACCCTCGCCGACAACCTTCGGCTCGGCGGCGACCACGACACCGCCGCCCTCCGCGACGCCTGCCGGGTCGCCGCCCTGGACGGCTGTCTCGACACCCTCCCGGACGGCCTGGACACCCCGGTGGGGGAGCGCGGCTCCACCCTCTCCGGCGGCCAGCTCCAGCGGCTGGCCCTCGCCCGGGCGGTGCTGCGCCGACCCGCCGTCCTGCTCCTCGACGACGTGACCTCGGCCGTGGACCCCGCCACCGAACGCCTGATCCTGGACCGGCTCCGCGCCTGGGCGGGGGAGACCGCCCTGGTCTGGGCGACCCACCGGGAGGCCGTCATCGCCGCTGCCGACCACGTCCTCCGGCTCGAACCGGCCGACACGACCAAGGAACGGATGACGACCGGTGGCTGACCATCCCCGCCTCTCCGCCGCGCCCGACCAGCGCCGGGTGCTGCGCCGCGCCTGGCCCCACCTCCGCCCGCACCGGCGCGGCATCGCCCTGGCGCTGGCCACCAGCGCCGCCGCCACCGCCTGCGCGGTCGCCGTGCCCGCCGTCGTCGGCGCGGGCGTGGACCGACTGCTCGCCCGCGACCGCGCCGGACTGCTCATCGCCGTGGCCGCGCTCACCGCCCTCGCCCTGCTGCGGCTGTTCCTCTTCCGCCGCTCCGAGCTGCTGCTCACCACCACCGGCGAGCGTGTGGTGCGCGGCCTGCGCGACCTGGCCGTCACCCGGCTCTCCCGCGCCCCGCTGCGCTTCCTCGAGGCCCACCCCTCCGGCGATCTGCTCCGCCGTACCACCACCGAGATCGCGGACCTGGCCAACTTCGTCCGGGGCCAGCTTCCCGACGTCCTCACCGTGGCGGGCTATCTGGTGTTCACCACCGTGGTGCTGCTCGGTTATTCGCCGCTGCTGACGGTGGCCCTGCTCGCGGTGTTCACCCCGGCCATCGTCGGGGTGCTGCGGCTCTTCCGGAAGCACGCCAATCCGGCGTTCGCCGCCGAGGCCGCCGCCGCCGGCACGGTGGCCGCCACCTACCGGGAGCTGGTCCAGTCCCGGGAGATGCTCCGCACCGCCGGCGGCACCGGCTACTGGCGGAAGCGCTTCCTCGCCGACAACGAGGCCCGCTTCCGGGCGGCCCGGCGCAGCCAGCGGGCGCTGTTCCTGATCAGCCTCTCCCGGGTGGTGCAGGGGCTCACCACCGCCCTTCTGCTGCTGCTCGGCGGCCGGCTGGCCACCGAGGGAGCCATCAGCGTCGGCACGGTGGTGGTCTTCGTCCTCGCCACCCGCCAGCTCTTCGACTCCGCCACCCAGGCGTCCGGCCTCGTCGGCCAGGCCCAGGTCTCCCTGGTCGGCCTGGCCCGGCTGCTCGACCTGCTGACCGTCACCGACACCCCGGGCCCGGCGGACGCCCCGGACACTCCGGCCGCCACGAGCACCCTGGGCACCCCGGGCGCTCCGGGCCTGGCGGGGGGCGCCGGTACGCGGCCGGAACCGGCCCGAGCCCGGAGCCGCACCGCCGGGCGGGGGGTGCTGGAGGCGACCGGGGTGCACTACGCGTACGTCCCCGGTGCTGAGGTGCTGGGTGGGCTCTCGCTCCGGATCGGACCCGGCGAGCGGGTCGGTCTCGCCGGGCCCACCGGCTCCGGGAAGACCACCCTCGCCAAACTGCTCACCGGCCTCTACCCGCCCGACCGGGGCACCGTCCGCTACGACGGCCACGACCTCGCCGCCCTGGATCCCGGCGAACTCCGCCGCCGACTGGTCCTGGTCCCGCAGCGGGTGCACATGATCGCCGGCACCCTGCTGGACAATCTGGCCCTGGTGCCGGGGGAGCCGGCGGAGCGGACGGTCGCCCGGGCGGTGGACCGGCTCGGCCTGGGCGCCTGGGTGGACACCCTCGACCGGGGACTGCACACCCCCCTGGGCCGGGGCGCGGCCGGGCTCTCGGCGGGTGAACTGCAGCTCGTCGGCCTGGTGCGCGCCGCCCTGGTGGACCCGGCGGTGCTGGTGCTGGACGAGGCCACCGCCGACATCGACCCGGCCACCGCCGCCGCCCTGGAGACGGCGCTCGACACCCTGCGCGCCGACCGTACGCTGCTGGTCATCGCCCACCGGGAGGCCACCGTCCGCAGGCTGCCCCGGGTCGTCCGGCTGGAGGCGCACCGGGACGCCGAGCCGGTGCCGCAGGGCTCCTGAACCGGCCGTCCCGGGCCCGTCGCTCCGGGCACGTCATTCCGGGCCGGTGATCACCACGTCCAGCGTCCGGGGGCCGTGCACTCCCTCCACCCGGTCGAGTTCGATGTCACTGGTGGCCGAGGGACCGGAGATCCAGGTGAGCGGCCGGGCCGGATCGAGCCGGGGCAGGGCCCGGGGGAGCGAGGCGACCACCTGGCCCGGCGCCTCGACCACACAGATGTGATGGTCGGGCACGAGGGTGAGGGCCCGGCGCCCCTGTCCCGGGCCCGCGTCGAGCACAAGGGTCCCGGTCTCCGCGACCGCCAGCGCGCAGCCGGTCACCACACTGTCCGCCGCGTCCAGCAGGGCCGGGGTCAACAGGTCCTTCTCGTCATGGAGTTGCTCGACCCCCGTCGTCCCCGCCAGCCAGTGACCGGGCAGTCCCGGCGGGACCACCACCGTCCGGGACCCGCGCGCCGCGAGCAGCCCGGCCAGCACCGCCGGGAGCCCGGACCGGTCCGTCCGGTGCACCGCGGCCCGGTACTCGGTGAGGTGCCGGGCGAGCAACTCCGCCAGCGCGGCCGGGTCCTCGTCGGTGTGGACGTCCAGATACCCGCGGCCGACCGGTACGTCCCCGGGCCGCTCACCGGGCGGTCGGCCCGCGAGCGCGGCGCGGATCCGCCCGAGCACCAGTTCCCGCGACCCGCCGGCCGCCGTCCCGGGCCCCCGGGCCGCCTCCGTGGTCATCGCTCCTCCTCCGTGCCGTGGTCCGGACGGCCCCGGTCCGTACCGTGTTCCCTTCGCCCGCCCCCGGGGCCGGGTTCCCGCCGGTCCTGGTCCGGCCCGCCGGGTTCCGCGCCGCCCGCGCCCCGCCCCGCCCACCAGGCGCGGAACGACTCGGCCGGGACCTGGGGCGTGTCCCGGGAGGCGGTCCAGGCCCCGGCCGGCCCCGGCAGCGGAATCCGGCGCGGCACCAGTCCGCGTACCGCCGAGGCGGCCCGCTGGGCCCGGGCCAGCCGGGCGGGGTCCTCCAGCACCCAGCGGCCCGCCCGCATCGCCGCCCGCTCCGCCCGGTGACCCGCCTGCCCGGCCACCCGTTCGCGCAGCTCCACCAGCACCTCGGGGATGTCGATGGCGACCGGACACACCTCGTAACAAGCCCCGCAGAGCGAGGAGGCATAGGGCAGCGAGGCGTCGATCCCGCTCTCCGTGCCGCGCAGTTGGGGACTGAGGATGGCGCCGATCGGCCCCGGGTAGACCGAGCCGTAGGCATGGCCGCCGGCCCGCTCGTACACCGGGCAGACATTGAGACAGGCCGAACAGCGGATGCAGCGCAGCGCCTGCCGGCCCACCTCGTCGGCGAGGGTCGCGGTGCGCCCGTTGTCCAGCAGCACCAGATGGAAGTGGCGCGGACCGTCCCCGTCCCGCACCCCGGTCCAGGTGCTGGTGTACGGGTTCATCCGCTCGGCCGTCGAGGAGCGCGGCAGCGTCTGGAGGAACACCTCCAGGTCCCGCCAGGTCGGTACCACCTTCTCGATGCCGGCCACCGTGATCAGGGTCTCCGGCAGGGTGAGGCACATCCGGCCGTTGCCCTCCGACTCGACCACCACCAGGGTGCCGGTCTCCGCCACCATGAAGTTGGCCCCGGAGACGGCCACCCTGGCGCGCAGGAACTTCTCCCGCAGATGCAGTCGCGCCGCCTCGGCCAGTTCGGCCGGCTCATCGCCCAGGCCGTCCGGCGCCGGGCGCCCCCAACGGCCCATCTCGGCGCGGAAGATGTCCCAGATCTCACTCCGGTTGCGATGGATGGCGGGCACCAGGATGTGCGAGGGGCGGTCCCGGCCCAACTGCACGATCAGCTCGGCCAGATCGGTCTCGTAGGCGGTGATTCCCTCGGCCGCCAGTGCCTCGTTGAGACCGGTCTCCTGGGTCGCCATCGACTTGACCTTGACGACCTCCCGCTCGCCGGTGGCCCGTACCAGCTCCGCCACGATCCGGTTGGCCTCGGTGGCGTCGGCCGCCCAGTGCACCGTGCCCCCGGCCGCGGTGACCCGCTCCTCCAGCTGGAGCACATAGTGGTCGAGATGGCGCAGCGTACGGTCCTTGATCTCCTTGCCCGCCTGCCGGAGCTGCTCCCAGTCGGCCAGCTCCGCCACCGCCCCGGCCCGTTTCTCCCGGATGGTGTGGGTCGCCCGGCGGAGGTTGTTCCGCAGCGTCCGGTCGCGCACCGCCTCGCGCGCCGCGCGGGGGAAGGCCGGCATCCCGACGAAGGTGCGGCTCATGCCGTCACCTCGGTCCCGCCCGCGTCCCGGCGGGTGCCCGGACCGTCCCCGGGTCCGTCCTCCCGCGCGGCGAGGATCTCCGCGAGGTGCAGCGGCCGGAGGGCCGCCCCCCGGCGGGAGAGCACGCCGCCGATGTGCAGCAGACAGGAGTTGTCGGCGGCGCACAGCACCTCGGCCCCGCTCGCCACCGCGTGCTCCGCCTTGTCGGCGCCCATCGCCGCCGACACGTCCGGATTCTTCACCGCGAAGGTGCCGCCGAAGCCACAGCACTCCTCGGCGCCCGGCAGCTCCACCCGCTCCAGCCCCCGCACCGCCGCCAGCAGCCGGTCCGGCCGGTCACCGAGCCCCAGCACCCGCAACCCGTGACAGGTCGGGTGGTAGGCCACCCGGTGCGGAAAGGAGGCGCCCACATCGGTCACGCCCAGCACGTCCACCAGGAACTCGGTCAGTTCGTACGTCCGTTCCACCAGCGGCGCCAGTTCCCGGGCGAGCCCGTCGCCGCGTCCCTCCGCCCGGGCCCGCGCGCCGAGGCGCGGGTAGACGTCCCGCACCATGGCGGCGCACGAGCCGGACGGGACGACCACGTAGTCGTACCCGGCGAACACCTCCGCGCTGCGGCGGGCCAGCGGCTCCGCGTCCCGCCGGTAGCCGGTGTTGTAGTGCGCCTGGCCGCAACACGTCTGCCCCGCCGGGAAGTCCACCGTGACACCCAGCCGTTCGAGCAGCTCCACCACGGCCCGCCCGGTGCCGGGGTAGAGGGTGTCGTTGACACAGGTGAGGAAGAGCGCGACCCGCCCCTCCGGCACCCCCGCCGCCCCTCTCTCCGCCGTCACCGCCCCTCTTTCCGCCGTCGCCGGGCCGGATCCGCCGGCCGGCTCCGTCGCCGGTGTGCTCAGGGAGTGTCCGGGCGCTGCGCTGTCGCTTTCGTGACGGGTCATCGGTTCAGGGTACGAGCCGCCGCCGTGCCCGGCCGGGGCCGGGGCCCGCGCGTGTCCCGGTCCGTCCCGCCGTCCGTCCGCTCCGGGGGCCCGGACGCGCTCCCGCCCGGCCCGGAGGCCGGACGGGGTCCACCGTGGCTCGTCCCGGCCCCCGGGCGGGCCGCCGCCGCGGCCCCAGGGGCTCACCGGCGGCGGCAGGGAGCGAGCGGGCGAGCGGCCCGGTCAGCCGAGCCGGCCGGGCGCCGGGGAGAGGAGCGGGGCGGGGGAGAGAAGCCCGCCAGGGGAGAGGAGCCCGGCGCTGAAGGGGAGGGCGGTGGTGGAGGGGAGGGCGGTGGCCTGGCCGTCTCCCTTCCGGCTTTCTCCCCGGTGCCGGTCCCCCCGCTGCCCGGTCGCCTCCGCGCTTCCGCAGAACACCTTGACGAGAAGCCGCTGGGTGACCTCGCCACCCGTGGTGTCCTCGCCGTAGGCGTTGACCGACAGTGCCAGCCGGCGGCGGCCGTCCTCGGTGCCGAGCAGGACCGTGGAGTAGCCGGCGATACCTCCGGTGTGTCCCCACAGGGTGCCGCACCCGGTGTCGTAGCGGATCACCCCGAGCCCGTACGAGGCACCGAGAGCGGGGGCCGGTACGGTCCTCTTCATCTCGGCCAGCTGGGCGGCGGGCAGCAGCCGGCCGCCGAAGAGCGCCGCGAAGAAGCGGTTGAGATCACGGCTGGACGAGATGACGGCGCCGGCCGCGCCCGCGGCGCTCGGGTTGATCCGGGTCAGATCCGCCGGGCCCTCGGGGAGCGGCACATAGACCTTGGCGTGCGGACCGGGTATCCGGGTGGACTCGTCCGGCACGCTGGTGTCGAGCAGCCGCAGCGGCCGGGCGATCCGCCGCTCCACCTCGTACCGCCAGCTGTGCCCGGTGACCTTCTGGATCACCATCCCGGCCAGCACGTAGTTGGTATTGGAGTACTTCCAGCCCTGGCCGGGCGGGAACTCGGGCGCGTGCTCGCCGGCGATCCGGACCAGCTCCCGCGGGCGGTAGCTCTGCCAGCGGCCCTCGGTGAGATAGCGCCGGGCGCTCGCCTCGTCGGTGATGGCGAACCGCGGGTCCTCGGTGTAGTTGAAGACACCGCTGGTGTGATTGAGCAACTGCCGGACGGTGATCAGCCTTCCGCCGGGCAGTGTCCCCGGGAGATACCGCTCGACCGGGTCGTCCAGCCGCACCCGCCCCTCGGCCACCAACTGGAGCATCACCGTGGCCACAAAGGTCTTGGTGACACTGCCGATCCGGTATCTGCCGCCGGCCCTCGCGGGTGCCCCGGTCGCCAGGTCGGCCTTCCCCGCCGCCCCGCGCCACTCGACGCGGTCGCCCTGGCGGACCTCGCCGAGCGCGGCCGACGCGCCGCCTCGTGTGACCAGATCCGCGACCTCCTGGTCCAGGTCGACCGGGATGGCCCGGTCGCCGGCGGCCACGGCCGGCGGGGCCGGGGGAGCGGCCGCCGCCACCGGTGCCAGGGCGAGCACACCGGTACCGGCCAGCAGGGCCGCCGCCGCCCCGAGCGCGACACGTCGCGCCGGGCGGTGGGTCGAGATACTGTTTGGAACGCTGTGCGGAACGCTGTTCATCGGAAGTCCCCTCTCCGGACCCGGGTCGGTCCGCGCCCCAGCCTTCCGGCCGGCACACCGGTGCGCGTCCGCCGTCGGTAGGGAGCCGTCTCCGCCTCGGAGCGGACCACCGGTCCCGCGACATCCACCCGGCAGCCGATGCGGCGGGGCCGTCGGGGTATACGGCGAACTTGCTTTGCTGTCAGCCGAGTTGGGCTCTCACTCCCCCGGGGGGTCTCGTCGACGGTGACCCCGGCGGCGGGCCGGTGCCGCGTCCCCGCCCCCCGTCCCTCCAGGGCCGCCGGCCACTCGCCCCCCGGGTCCCCCGTAGGCACCTCCGACCGCCGTGCCCCGCCCCGGCGCCCGGCCGTGCCCGGCGGTGGAGAGGCCGGGCCGGGCTCCCCGGATGCGGGGACTTCATGCGCGGTTGGCCGGTGTACGCCACCGGCAGGGTGACCGGTGCCGGGCGGCTGGCGCCTTTCGGTCGTTCCGCCGGCCGGCGGCGGCGAGCGGCGGTGACCGGCGCTGGGGGACACCCCCGCTTCGCTCCCCCCGGTTCACTCCGGGGCGCCCCCTCGCCGTACCCGGGCGGCGGTCGCGGCCGGGCCGCTTTCCGGCCCGGCGCGGACGCGGGCCTGCCGCGATCCGGCCGGAGAATGTCCGGAACGCGGTGGTCCGGCCTTGTCCGCCCGGCCGCGTTCACGTGACCGTTGCACCCAGCCCGAACCGTCCTTCCGACGACCGTTGCACCCAGTCGAACCGTCCTTCCGACGACCGTCGCGCTCAGCACGAACCGCCTTCCGGCGACCGTCGCGCTCAGCCGGACCGTCCTTCCGACCGAGAGGGCCGAGGAACCGCCGATGACCTCTTCAGCCGACCGGCGCGCCCCCCTGGGCGGCCCCGTTCCCGAGCTCCCGGCCGGGGCGGGGCCCCTGGTGGCGCTCGCCGGGGCCGAGTTCGGCTGGGGGAGCGGCGGCAAGCTGAGCGCGGTGCTCACCGCGCTCGCCGAACGCGCCCCCGGCCCGGTGCGGTTCATCGGTCTCGGCTCCGGCCTGGGCCGGCCGCTGCTGGCCGGGCACCCGGTGGACGACTGGTACGACCTGCCCCGGTCCGCCGGGCACCGGGCCGAGGTGATCCGGGAGATCGCGCGCGACCGGGGCGTGGCGGCGGCGCTGGTGGTGCTCGACGGACCACTCGCCATGAGCCTGGAGGAGGCCGGGGTACCCACCGTCTTCGTGGACAGCCTCCCGTTCCTCTGGACCGAGGGCGACCGGGCCGCGCTCCCCCTGGACGTCTCGGTCTACTGCGCCCAGCGCTGCCCCGAACTGCCGCACGAGTGCCGGGGCGTGCTGGCCTCCGTACGCCAACTGCGCTGGGTCGGGGCGGTCGTGGGCGTCCCGGCCGCCCGCGCTCCCCGGCCGGCCGCCGCACGGCCGTACCGCACCGCCCTGGTCAGCCTCGGCGGGCTGCGGGCGCCCCGGCTCGGTGACTGGTCGGCCTATCCCCGGCTGGTGGTGCCTCCGGTGCTGGAGGCGCTCGCCGCGCACGGGATCACCGAGGCGCACCTCGCGGGCAACCTCACCTCCCAACTGGCCGCCCGGCTCACCGAGGGCCCGGACCCCGCCCTGCGCGTCACCAGCGGGCCGCTCGGCCACGGCGCCTTCCTGGACCGGCTGGCAGACTGCGACGTCCTGCTCACCTCGCCCGGCCTCACCACCCTCCTGGAGGCGGGCGCGCTGGGGGTGCCCACCGTCTGCCTGCCCCCGCAGAACCTCAGCCAGATCCTCAACGGCCGCTTCCACAGCCGGGCCGTCGGCGCCGCCGTCCGGGTGCCCTGGCCCAAGGACGTGCTCCCCGAGGACGACGCCCTCGCCCTCCGCGAGCGGGGCGAGGACCACGCCCTGGAGACGATCTACCGGTCGATCGCCTCGGCCGCCGCCGAACCCGGCATACGTGGCACCCGGGCCCGGCTCCGGGCGGCCACCGGCGAGGCCCTGCGCACCGCCGCCGCGCACCGGAGCTGGGACGGGCTCACCGAAGCCGTCGGCACCGACGGCGCGGCCCAGGTGGCACACGCCCTGCTGTCCTTGCTTCCCGCGCAGCCGCGGCCGTCGGCGCCGGGGACGCCGCGCTGACCCCAGCCCCCAGTACATCCGTGTGGTCCGGAGGTTCCCCCGCCATGCCCGAGCGCCAGCGGTATCTCTTCATCAGAATCCTGGAAGCCTGCAACGCCGACTGCTTCATGTGCGAGTTCGCCCTCTCCCGCGACACCTTCCGGTTCTCCAGGGAGGACTTCGCGGAACTGCTGCCACAGGCCGCGGCGGCGGGCGTGGGGTATGTCCGGTTCACCGGCGGCGAGCCGCTGATGCACCCCGACGTGGTGGAGCTGGTCCGCGCCGGCACGGTGGCCGGGATGCGGATGTCCCTGATCACCAACGGCAGCATGCTGCCCCGGATGGCCTCGGCCCTCGCCGGGGCGGGCCTGGCACAGGTGATCGTCAGCCTGGACGGCTCCTCCGCCGCCACGCACGACGTGTACCGCCGCTCGCCCGGCATGTTCGAGAACGGCCTCGCCGGACTGCGGGCGTGTGCGGCGCTCGGGGTGCTGCCCCGGGTCAACACCGTGGTGGGGCCGCACAATTACGCCCAGATGCCGGAGCTCCAGCGGGTGCTGACCGACGCCGGGGTGCGCCAGTGGGAACTGTCCGCGCTGAAACTCGACCGCTCCATCCGCTATCCGGACCCCGAGGAGGTCCGCGCCGTCTGCGACCCGGTCTACGACGCCGACCCGGACGCCCTGCTCGTACCGCTGGGCAAGCGGTTCTACGGCGACACACCGGAGGAGCGGGAGCGCTACTTCGCCGACTCGCAGACCCCGCGCGCCTCCAAGCCGCTCTGCCATGTGGTGGACGACGTCATCTACATCGACGGCAAGAACGGCCGGATGTTCGCGTGCAGTTGCCTGCCCCACCGGGAGGGCTCCGGCGAGCCGGGCGGCGCGCCGCTGCGCGAGCGCGGGGCGATCCGGCTGGACACACCGGTGTTCCGGACCCACGCGGACTTCTTCCGCGACCGGGGCCCGGAGGTGTGCTCCGGCTGTTCCACCACCGCCGCCGGCTACAGCGACGACGTGGCCCGACTGGGCACCGCCGCGCCCTGGCAGTACTGAACCACGGCGGTACGGGGCCTCCGCGCACCCGGCCGGCCACCCCCCACCTCCGACGATCGGAGCGCAGATGCCCACCCACCCGCCGGCGGACCGGGCCGGCACGGCCGGCCGGCTGCTGCTGGTCTCCCGGGACGACGCACTGGACTCACTGCTCGCCCGGCGCCGGGTCGCCGCCCATGTCACCGAGGCGCGGCTCGTGTCCCCGCCGGACCCGGGCGGCGCGGCCCCGGCCCCGGCACCGGGCTCACATGCGGCCCCCGCCCCGGCCGGGGCCCCGGATTCGGCCCCGGGCCCCGGCCGGGCGGGCGGCGCGGAGGACGGCCCGCCGGCCGACGCGGCGCTGGTCTGCGACGACCCGGCGGCGGCGGAGCGGCTGGTCGCCCGGGGCGTCCCGGTGGTCCACCTCCGCTCCGGCCACATCCCGGCCGGTCCCGGCCCCGCGCCGGACGGGCGGGCCCTGTACCGGGTGCACCGCCCGGGCTGGCTCCCCGCCCCGGGGCCCGGCGACGACGGGACCCGGGCCACCGGCACCCTCGCGCCCGTCCGCACCGCCCGAGCCCGCCGGCGGTCCGGCACCCTGCTGCTGCTCTCCCTCTGGGACGTCCCCGAGCCCGAGGCGGCGGCCTTCGCGAGCGACTCGCTGCCCGCGCTGGTCCGGGCCGCGGCGCGCCGCTCCGGCTCCTGTGCGGTGGTGTACGACTCGGCGGGGCCCCTGGTGCGCGCCGCCCTCGACGCCCTGGGGCCGCCGCCGGTGGCCGCCGGAAGCCCCGCACCGCCGGGGAGGGCCGCCCGGGACGCCGTACCGGGAGCCGGGCCACCGCCCCGGGAGAGCCCCGCCGTCACGGTGTGCCGGGCCGCCGACACCGACGTGGACGCCCTGCACGCCGGTGCCGAGGTGTTCCTGGCCGCCCCGACCCTGGCCGGACTGGCCCTGGCCTACGCCCGGCGGGCCCCGGTGACCCTGCTGCCGCCGCTCGGCGCCGCCCAGCGGGATCTGGCGGACCGGGTGGCCGCCCGGGTACGGCTGCCCACGGCCACCGACCCGGACGACCCGGCGCCCTGGCGGCCGGCGGACGGGCCCGGGCACCCCTGGGACGCCCTCGATCCGGCCCTGGACGACCTGCGCGGCGCCCAGCGGGTCGCCCGGACCCTGCGCCAGCTCTCCTTCGCCCCCCTCTGACGCCCTCTCCACCCCCCCCTCTGCCCCCTCCGACCCCGCCCCCGTGCCCCGCCCGCCCTTCACCGCCGCGGCCCGCCCCCTTCGGCCCGCCCTTCACCGCCCCCCCCCCCCCCCTCCGTCCCGCCCTTCACCGCCGCCGCCCGCCTCCTTCGGCCCACGGTTCTCCACTGCCGCCCGCCCCCTCCGCCCCACCGTTCTCCACCGCCGGCCCTCGGGCCCTCCCACGCCCAACCCCCCTCGTCCATGGCCCCTTTCCCTTCGTCGACCCTGGAGTCGCCATGCCCCGCACCCCCGGCCAGACCGGCGCGGCCGTCCAGTCGCCCCGCGTTCCGGCACCCGCGTCCGCCCCCGAGACCTTCCGCCCCACCGTCCCGGCCGAGCAGTGGGGCGACTGGCGCTGGCACATGCGCAGGCGCGTCACCACCGTGGAGAAGGCCCGGCAGTGGATCCACCTCACCCCCGCCGAGGAGGAGGCCATCGCCGGCACGGCGGGCAAGTACCGCTGGAGCGTCACGCCCTACTACGCCTCGCTGATGGACCCCGACGACCCGCTCTGCCCGGTGCGCCGGCAGGCGGTCCCGGCCCTGGGCGAACTGGCCGAGTACACCGGCGCCGAGGTGGACCCGGTGGGGGACATGTTCTACCGGAAGACCAACCGGGTGGTGCACAAGTACCCGGACCGCGTCATCATGCTGATCACCGAGGCGTGCCCGGTCTACTGCCGCCACTGCACCCGGAAGTTCCACACCACCGACGTGGACGGCACCTACTTCCGCGAGAACGAGGGAAGTTCCTACGACGAGGACCTGCGGTACATCGCCGCCCACCCGGAGATCCGGGACGTGCTGCTCACCGGCGGCGATCCCCTCTCGTACCAGGACGGCAGGCTGGAGACGATCATCTCCGGGCTGCGGGCCATCCCCAGTGTGGAGATCATCCGGATCGGCAGCCGCTTCCCGGTGCTGCTGCCGCAGCGGATCACCGACGAGTTCTGCGCGATGCTCGCCCGCTACCACCCGGTGTGGCTCAACACCCACTTCAACCACCCCAAGGAGATCACCGCGGAGGCGGCCGCCGCCGTCGACCGGCTGCTGCGGCACGGGGTACCGGTGGGCAACCAGACGGTGTTGCTGCGCGGGATCAACGACGACGTGGAGACCATGCGGGAGTTGATGCGGGCGCTGCTGCGCATCCGGGTCCGGCCCTACTACCTCTACCACTGCGACAACGTCACCGGCGTCTCGCACTTCATGACCTCGGTCGAGAAGGGCTGGGAGATCATGGAGGGACTCCAGGGCCACATCACCGGGTTCGCGGTGCCGCAGTACGTGCTCACCACCCGGATCGGCAAGATCCCCATCGCCCGGCCGTACTTCACCGAGACCCCCGCCGGGCTCCGGCTGCGCAACTACCGCGGCGAGGAGATGGCCGTCGACGACACGGTGTGCCCGATCCGGGAGGAGGCCGGCCCGCGATGACCCTCGGCAAGCGGCTCGGGCAGCGGTTCCTGCCCTACGGCGCCAACTACCTCGACTGGTCCGACATGAGCGAGCTGCGGGAGGTGATCGACCAGCGCGTGCTGTTCCGCTACCAGACCGAGGGGGAGAGCATGGCCTCCCGGCTGGAACGGACCGTCGCCGCCCGCCTCGGTGCCCGCCACGCGCTCGCCGTGCACAACGGCACCGAGGCGCTCCGGCTCTGCCTGATCTCCACCCGTCCGTCCGTCGGCGATCTCGTCCACATCCCGGCCGTCACCTTCGTCGCGGTGGCCGGGGCGGTGCTCTCCTGCGGACTGATCCCGGTCCTGGTCGACGTGGACGAGTCGCTCTCGCTCGACCCGGCCCTGCTGCCGCCGGACGCCCGGCGGGTGATCACCGCCCATATGGAGGGCACCGTCGCCCCCGTCCCGGAGGGGATCGAGTACGTCATCGAGGACTGCGCCCAGTCGCTCGGCGCCCGGCTGCCGGACGGCCGGCACGCCGGCACGGCCGGTTACGCGGGCACCTTCAGCTTCCACCACAACAAGGTGCTCACCTCCGGCGAGGGCGGCCTGATCGTGACCGGCGACCCCGCGGCCTGGGCACGGATGCGCGGCTACCACGACCACGGCTCGGCCCGGGTGCCCGGCCACTACCCGGCCTGGAACGACGACGCCCACTTCGGGGAGAACTTCGTCACCAGTGAGGAAGTGGCCGCCGTCCAGTGCCAGCAGTTCCGGCACCTGGACGAGATCCTGGCCGGCCTCGAAAGCATGTACGCCGTCGTGATGGACCGGCTGCCGGACCGCCCCGACCTGACCGTACTGCCCCGCGCGGCGGGCGACGCCAAGGTGAGCGTACGGCTGCGCTGGGAGAGCCGGGCGCTGCGGGACGCGGCGGTCGCCGCCCTCACCGCCCGGGGGATCGCCAACTGGACGCTCGACAAGTACCTGTTGCCCGAGCACCCGGTGTTCACCGGCCGCCGCTCGATCTACGCGGACGGCTTCCCCTGGAACCACGCCCCGGCCGGCCCGCTCGTCCTCAGCCGGGACGGCTTCGCCCGCACCCGGGACCTGCTGGACCGCACCCTCTGCGTGCCGCTCTCGCCCGAACTGGCCGAGCAGGGGCAGATCGTCGCCGCCAAGGCGATCCAGCAGGCGCTGGAGGAGGTGTGACCGGCCAAGGCCCCCGGCCGCCGGAACCGGCGGCGGATCCGGGACCGGGCCCGGACCGGGAGCCGGGGCCCGCCTCCGCCGTCCCGGCCGTCCCGGAGGCCGGACCCGTCCCGGAGGCCGGACCCGTCCCGGAGGCCGGACCCGTCCCGGGGGCCGGACCCCCGGCCCCGGCGGGCGCAGCCGTCCCGGACGAGCCGGACGGCCCGGTGCTGCTGATGGCCGACGACCGGGCGAGCACCTTCACCCGGTACGCGGCCCGGCGGCTGGCCGGCCGGCTGGTGCTGCTGCGCTTCGCGGAACTCCGCCGCGACCTGGCGCCGAGCTACCTCCGGGAGACCGCCCATCTGCCCGCCTTCTGGGTGCGCCAGGGCGTCCCCCTGGTCCAGGAGGCCCGCCGCTACCGGGAATGGGCCGCCCGGCTGCCGGTCGCCCCGACCCGGTTCTGCAACCCCTCCGAGCCGCGCCAGGCCGTCGCCCAGCGGTTCGCCGCGCTCGCCGGGCTGCCGCACCTGACCGGGCGCCAGGTCTCCTGGGTGCGTGACAAGGGGGCCATGAAGGACCGGTTCCGGGATCTGGGCCTGGCCACCGCCGCGTACGCCCGGGTACGGACCCGGGCGGAGGTGCTCCGGTTCGCCGCCGCGCACGGCTGGCCCCTGGTGCTCAAGCCGGCCGACTCCTTCGCCTGTGTGGACACCCACCGGCTGGACGGCCCCGACGACCTCGCCGCGATCGACCTCGCCGCCCGCGACTGGCTGGCCGAGGAGTTCCTGGCCGGCACCGAGTGGGAGGCGTGCGCCCTGGTCCACGCGGGCCGGGTGCTGGACGCCTGGCCCAGCGCCATGCCCTGCCGTCCGCTGGACATCGTGGCCGGTGCCATGAACGCCAACATCAGCATCGGCGCCGGCGAGGGCCCGCCGGTGGACGTGCGGGAGCTGGCCCAGCGGATCGTCACCGGGATGGCGATCGACCACGGCTATCTCCACCTGGAGTTCTTCGTCGTGGACGGCACGGTGTACGCCGGAGAGGTCGGCCTGCGGATGGCCGGCTGCGAGATCGCCGCCAACCACGGCCTCGCCTACGGCTTCGACGTCTTCGGCGCCACCCTCGACGTCTACCTCGGCCGCCGCCCCGAACTCCGCTACCATCACCGGCGCTGCGTCGGTGACCTGCTGCTGCCGCTGCCCGGCTCCGGCGTGGTCCGGCGGATCACCGGCGAGGCCGAACTCCGCCGCATCCCCGGGGTACTCGACGCCGTTGTGAAGTACGGCGAGGGTGACATCGCGCACGCCCGCCGGGCCTCGCACAACGCGTCCGGACACGTCCATGTCGCCGGCGACTCGGCCGCGGAGGTGGAACGGCGGATGCGCGCGGTGCTCGACGCCTTCACCATCGAGCTCGCGCCGCTGCCCGCCTCCGGCCCGGCGGCGACGGAAGGGAGAACGCGTACGTGACCGGACGCACGAGCGGCGCGCACGGCAAGAGCGGTACGAGCGGTGTGAACGGCACCGGAGGTACGGGCGGCGCGAGCGGTACGGGCAAGGGGCCGCCCGGCCGGCTGCGCCGGTTCCGCGCCCTGCTGACCCGCCCCCGGGTGGCCGGCCCGGCCTGGTGGAGCGTGCTCGCCCGGCTGCCGGTCTATCTGATGTCGCTCGCCATGGTGCTGGTCGTACGCGAACAGGGCGGAAGCTTCGCGCACGCCGGGTCCACCGCCGCTCTCTACACCCTCGGCATGGCGCTCGGCAGCCCGCTCGTCGCCCGCCGGGTGGACCGGGGAGGCCGCCGGGCCGTGCTGCTCACCACCGGTGTCGTCTATCCGGCGGCGCTCACCCTGCTGGTCACGGCCACCCGGCCGGGCGGCTGGGCGCAGCCCGTGCTCGCCGTCACCGCCGGGATCGCCCTGCCGCCCGCCAACGCGGTGATGCGCTCCCTCTGGGCCCGGCTGCCGCTGACCGACGAGGAGCGGGAGACCGCCTATCTCTGGGAGGCGCTGCTCACCGAGTTCCTGGTGATCGGCGCTCCGCTGATCCTCGCCGGGCTGATGCTGGCCGGCCCGGCGGGACCGGCGGTGGTCGCGGTGGCGGCGGCCGGCGGCGCCGGCGCCCTGGGCCTCGCCCTCACCCGGCTCCCGCCCGGGGTGCCCGAGACCGTCCCGCGCGACCCGGAGGCGCCGCCGTCCTCCCCGCTGGGCCCGCTGCGGGCCCCGGCGCTGCTGGCGCTCACCGCCGTGATGGCCGTCTGCGCGGTGCCGATCGGCCTGCTCACCCTGGCCGTTCCCGCCTTCACCGACCGGCACGGCGCCACCGGGAGCACCGGAGCGGTGTACGCCTGCTGGGGGGTGGGCAGCGCCCTGGGCGCGCTCTGGCTCGGCCGGCCCGGCTCCGGAGCGCCAGTGCACCGCCGGTTCCCCTGGCTGGTCCTCGCCTTCGCGCTGGGCACCGGCCTGCCGCTGCTCGCCGTCTCCCCGCTCACCCTCGGGCTCGCCCTGGCCGTCGGCGGCATCCCCATCGCCCTGGTCTCCGCCGGTGAGATGACCCTGGTGAGCCAGGTCGCCGACGACCGCCTGCTGACCGAGGCGTTCACCTGGGCCTCCCTGGCCACGGTGGTGGGCGACGCGCTGGGCCAGCAGGCGGGCGGGCTGCTGATCGAACCGCGGGGCCCGCGCGCGGTGTTCGCCCTCGCCCTCGCCGTCGCGCTGGCCGGCGCGGCACTGGCCTTCGGTTGCCGGCCGCTGCTCGGCCGGGGCGTCCGGAAGGCGGTGACCGACCCCGGCTGACCGACCCGGGTGACCGGCCCCGGATGACCCCGGGTGACCGACCCCGCCCGCTCCCGCTCCGACTCCGCCCCATCCCTCCTCTCGGCACCTTCTGACGCCGCCCGAGCCGACCCGTGGCGACTGCCGCCGGCCTCCGGCGACCCCGCACACCCGCCCCCCGGCTTCCCACCCGGGCGCCCCCCGGCGCCCCGTGCCCCCGCCCGACGAGCCGTG
The DNA here is from genome assembly GCF_024756275.1 of Streptomyces pyxinae. Classification (GTDB taxonomy): domain Bacteria; phylum Actinomycetota; class Actinomycetes; order Streptomycetales; family Streptomycetaceae; genus Streptomyces; species Streptomyces pyxinae. The sequence continues at coordinate 232,395 of NZ_JANUGQ010000002.1, forward strand.
ACCCGCACCCGCCCGACGACCCGGTACGCCGGGCCCCGTACCCCGGCACCACCCGTCGCCCGGGAACGGCCGGCCGCGCCGTACCCCCTCCGCCGATCCGTGCGCCACGCACCACGACCCGTGACCAGAAACCCGAGGTGTCCCTCCCATGAACGCACGCACCGACGACCGGCGGCGCCCCGGCCGACCGGCCGGCGAGCCGCCGGCCGGTCCGTTCCGCCCCGTCACCCGAGCCCAACTCCCGGGTGCGGTCGAGGCGTTCCTGCGGGACCCGGAGAGTCTCCCCGTCCCGGTCCCGGTGGAGGGCCGCCCCGATCTGGCCGAGAGCCTGGCCCTGGCCGCACCGCTGTACGCCGGGACGCGCCTTCCCCCGCCGCTCGCCACCGGCGTCCTGCTCGGCCCGGGGGACCTCCCCGAGGGCACGGCCGCGCTGCTCCGCCCGCTGGCCCGGGTCTGGGCCGACGAACGGGAGCTCGGTGACCCGGACGGCTTCCGCGCGCGGCACCCCGGCGGTGTGCTGCTCGCCGGCGCGTACGACCGGCTCACCCTCGGAGCCGTACGGGCGCTGCTGCTCGCCACCCACCGGGGGCCCGAGCACGCGCTCACCCTGATCAGCGGGCGGGACGGCGCCTCCGTCGCCTGGAACGCCGCCAAGCAGTACGCCGTCACCGCGCCCGGCACCGACGCGCTGGGCCTGTTCACCGACACCGACCGTCCGCCCCGGCCGTCCGGCGTCCGGGTCTTCGACGACCGCGACTTCGACCGGCCGGACGCCGCGATCCAGCGGGAGATCCTGGACACCGTCTGGCGGCGGGTGGTCTTCCAGGGCCACGGCAAGGACGACAGTCTCAACCTGGGGGAGTTCACCATCTGCGGCCTCAGCGTGGCGGCCCCGCGCCGCCCCGGTCTGCTCGGCCCCCGCTGCGCCTACGGACTGCCCTGCTACAAGCCGGAGGACAAGCTCGTACCGCTCCACCGGGTGCGGGCCGCCGAGATCGTGCTCAGCGCCTGCAACAGCGGCCCGCTGGCCGACCTCGCCCTCTACGACCCCAAGTACCAGCTGCTGCTGAACGCGCTGGACTCGCCGGCCCGGCAGGTCGTCTCCGCCGTCTCGGTGCACGACTCCGACCGGCCGGAGAACACCGCCTGGATGGCCGCCGCCGCGACCGGCGCCGACTCCGTCGACACCCTCAACGCCAGCCTGGCCGGCTCCCATCCCTACCCGGCGTTCATGCGCTTCGGGCTGCCCGTGCCGCCGGACCGGCCGCTCCCCGCCCCCGTCCCGTCCGACCACCGCCCGGACCCGCTGCTGCTCACCGCGGGCGCCCGGCTGACCGCCCTGCTCGGCTCCGGGCTGCTCGCCCCGCAGGACCCGCTGCGCCCCCGGCTCGCCAGGCTGGCCCGCAAGGTGGACCTCTGGGTGGCCCGCCCCACCCACTTGGCCGACCAGCCCGCCGAGCAGGTCCTCGCGTCCCTCACGGCCGACCTCCAGTCGCTCGACCATGTGATCGCCGAGCAGATCGCCGCCGACCCGGAGACCGGGCTGATGAACTACCCGGCCCACTTCGGCGACCGCAGCCGGCTCGACCCCGGGGTACGGGCGGTCACCTGCCACTGCGGTCGCCCCGCCCAGGAGTTCACCCGGCGGGGCCTGCTGCCGCAGATCCCGGACACCGTCTGCGCCGTCTGCATGCGCTGCGGCGATGTCACCTTCCGGCTGCCGGACGCCCCCGAGCTGCTGGCGTACGCCGCCGACGAGGTGCCCCGGGGCGGCGAACTGACCGTGCGCGCCGCCCTCACCGCCGCCCGGCCCGGCCCCGTACGGCTCGGTCTCTTCCTGCCCGGCTACCTCCGCGAGGACACCACCACCGAACCCGCCTCCGTGAAGGTGCGCGCCGGAGCCGACCGTACCCGGGACGTCACCTTCACGATCCGCTTCCGGCCCGGAACCGCCCCCCAGGCGTACTACTTCACCGTCTTCGCCGTACAGGACCTGGCCGTCTCCACCGCCCGCCGCCACTTCGGCGTCGTACCGGCCGGGTTCTGACCGGCCGGACCCACTGCTTCAGCCGCCCACCGCCCACGAGCAAGGAGTGCTGTCATGGAGAACGCCACCAGGACCGTCGCGGAGTCCGCCACGAAGACCGGCACGAAGACCGGCCCCGGCGCCGGCCCCGCCGCCGGGCCCGCCGTCGAACTAGTCGAGGAGAACGGCGAGGTGACCCTGAGCATCGGCGGCGAGCAGGCCATGCAGGCCTGGGAACGGGACCTGATGTGGGAGAGCGCCGATCTGCTCTGTGAACACGGTCACGACTTCTACGAGGTGGGCCTCGGCCTCGGTCTCTCGGCCCTGCGCATCGCCAACCACCCCGCCACCCGCAGCCACCGGGTGCTCGAACTCTTCGACGAGGTGGAGGAGTTGTTCCAGGAGCGACACCCCGAGCTGCCGGACACGCTGAGCATCGAGCGCGGCGACTTCTTCCAGCGGATCTTCGAGCTGCCCTCGGAGAGCGTCGACGGCATCTTCTTCGACCCGGCGCTCGACATGGAGGTGTGGAAGGACGAGGAGCTGTGGCGGCGGACGGTCCCCGAGGTTGTCCGGGTGCTGCGCCCCGGCGGAGTCTTCATCCCCTTCTTCAGCACCAGGCCGGAGCTGCGGTGGCAGTACCTGCCGCACTTCCGCGAGATCCGGGTGATCCGCCGGCCGTACACGGCGTACGACACCACCGAGTACACCTACGGCACCAGCGGTGACGCCTACATCCAGTGCTTCCGCAAGGACTGACGGCCCCCCGACGGCCCGCCACATCCGCCCACCGACGGCCGACGACGCTCCGGAGGACCCGTATGACCACCGAATCGACCGCCACCACCACGACCGCCCCGGATCCCACCGCCACCACCACCGCCGCCACTGCCCCCGACCCCGCCGCGCCCGCCCCGGCGGCGGGGCCGGTGGGTGCGCGCACCCTGTTCCTGGCCGGCCCGTTCATCCAGTTGCTCGATCCGCTCACCGGGCGGATGCCGGAGGCGGCCCGCACCCCGTTCACCGAACTCATCGCGCACTTCGAGGCGCTGGGCGTCTCGGTGCACAACGCCCACCGCAGGGAGGCGTGGGGCGCGGAGCTGATGCGGCCCGAGGTGTGCACCCCGCTCGACCGGGACGAGATCCGCCGTGCCGACGCCTTCGTCGCCCTCCCCGGCCATCCCGCCTCACCCGGCACCCACATCGAGATCGGCTGGGCCAGCGCCTTCGGCAAGCCGATCGTGCTGCTCCTGGAGAGGGGCCGGGAATACACCTTCCTGGTACGGGGGCTGGGCACCGTGGCCACCGTGGAGTACGTCGAGTACACCGTGCTCGCGGACGCCCTGCCCGAGGTGGACCGGGCCCTGCGGCGGGCCGTCGCCCGTCACCGGGAGGCGGCGGCGCCGGCGGCCTGAGCCCCGCCGCCCGCCGCCGCCCCTCCGGCCGGCGGGAGACCCGCCACCCGGCCGGGCCCCGGCGGAGCGGCTTCTCCCGCCGCCCCGCCGGGGCCGGTGCGTCAGGCGGTGAACTGCTTCGGCAGCATCCCCTGCCCGTCGAAGGTCAGGAACACCGTGGTGTAGCCCGAGTGGACGTCCGAGTCGCGGTAACTCACCAGCTCCCAGGGGGCGTCCACCACCCCCGGCCCGCAGGGCAGCGTGCCGGCCCCGAACGGCATCGCCGTCGGGAGTATCTGGAGCGAGGTGAACGAGACGCTCACTCTGGTCCCGGCCGGTTCGGTACAGGTGTAGGTCCCACCCACGGTGAGGGTGCCCTGGAACGGCGGGTTCGCCGGGTCGGCGTTGGCCCACAGCAACTGGACCGACTTCACCCCGAGTTCGGCGGCCGGGGCGGCCGAGGCGGTGGGGACCGGGACGGCGAGCGCGGCGAGCGCCGCCGCGGCGGCCACGGCGGCGGCCCGGGCCGGGCGGCGCGCGGACAGGAGCGGAATGGACGGGAAGCGCGGTACGGGCACGGTGGTCTCCTTCCGCCGCCGGGCTCGCCCCGGCGGCGCCCCACGGATACCGGGCGCCTCCGGCTCCGTACAGCCGCGCGCACGGGGCGCGCGGAAGCACTCCGGCGGCACCGCGGGCCACCGCGCGGCCGGTGCGGCCCGTACCCGGTGGCCGCGAGGAACAGCACCCGGATCCGCCCCGGCCACCGGGCGAAGGTCGCGATCCGGTAACCGTGACCGCATCAGTGCTCACCGATCGTACGGACCACATAGTCTGATCATCCCGCCGGGCCCGGAACATGGGGGGTGCCCGGCCCTACTCAGGGATGCACATGCTCCGTACGCGTACCCTCGCCGCCGTCACCGCCGCGACGGCGGCCGCCGGCCTCGCGCTGCTGCCCACCCCGGCGCAGGCGGCCGGCTCGGTCCACCTGTACAAGATCTACTACGACAGCCCCGGCACCGATCGCGGCGGCAACACCAGCCTCAACGGCGAGTGGGTCCAGATCCGCAACACCACGGGCGCCGCGGTGAGCCTCCGGGGCTGGACCCTCACCGACGCCTCCAGCCACCGGTACACCTTCGGCGCCTACACCCTGGGCAAGGGCAAGACCGTCACCATACGCACCGGCAAGGGCACCGACACCGCGGCCAACCGCTACCAGGGCCGCGCCGCGTACGTCTGGAACAACGACAAGGACACCGCCACCCTGCGCAAGGCCAACGGCGCCCGGGTGGACGTGTGCTCCTACAACTCCACCAAGGCCGACTTCAAGAACTGCTGACCCGGTGGACGCGTGAGGAGGCCGCCGGGCGACACCGCCCGGCGGCCTCCGTCGTTCCCCGGGGCCCCCGAGGGGGTCTCCCGGCGAACTCCGGCGAACCCGTCCGCCTGCCCCTGTCCGCAGCCGGCAAACGTCTCGCCGGGCGCCGTTCGCACGGCCCTGACCGTGGTGTTTCCGGGCCGATACGGGGGGCACGGACGCTCCGCCACCTGGCGTAGTCTCGTGCTGTCCATTGATCGCGAGAACGTTGTGAAAGGCGTGGAGACATGGCCGGTGCCGACATGGCGCAGAGACTGGTGCAGCTGCTGACCGACCAGCGGGACGCCTTCGTCGAACAGTGGGTCGACACGGTCGTACGGTCACTGCGCGGGCGCATCACCGAGGCCGAACTCCGGCGGGAGCTCACCGAGCTGTACGGGGCGGTCCTCGAAGCTCTCGCCTCGGGCGGCCTGGCCCCCCGCGCCGAGCACTTCGCGGAGGTCCGCAGCCTGCTGGTGGAGCTCTCCCGCAACCGGGCCCGCCAGGGCTTCAGCCCGACCGAGACCGCGATCAGCGTCTTCTCCCTGAAGGAGGTCCTGGAGCCCGTTCTCTCCGGTGAGAACGACGACATCCGCGCCTACCTCCAGTTCTCCCGGCTCCTCGACGACCTCGGGCTGTTCACGGTGGAGGAGCACGGCCGGACCCGCGAGGAGATCATCTCCGTCCAGGCGGAACAGCTGCTGGAGCTGTCCACGCCCGTGGTGAAGCTGTGGGACGGCGTGGTGGGCGTACCGCTCGTCGGCACCCTGGACTCCGCCCGCACCCAGGTGGTGATGGAGAAGCTGCTCCAGTCGCTGATCGACTCCAACTCCACCCACGCCATCATCGACATCACCGGTGTCCCGGCGGTGGACACCCAGGTCGCCCAGCATCTGCTGAAGACCGTGGTGGCCGCCCGGATGATGGGCGCCGAGTGCACCATCTCCGGCATCCGGCCGCAGATCGCGCAGACCATCGTGACCCTCGGCATCGAGTTCGGCGACATCCCCACCAAGGCCACCCTCTCCGACGCGCTGCGGCACGCGCTCGCCCAGCGCGCCGCCGCCGGCCAGGCCGGAGGTCTGCTGTGACCGAGCGCGTACCGGTACTGAAGATCGGTGACGTCCTGCTCGTCTCCATCCAGGTGGACCTGGAGGACCAGATGGTGCTGGACCTCCAGGAGGATCTCTCCGACCGAATCGTCGCCACCGGCGCCCGGGGCGTGGTGATCGACATCTCGGCGCTGGAGATCGTGGACTCCTTCGTCGGCCGGATGCTGGCCACCATCGCCTCCATCTCGCGGCTGCTCGGGGCCGAGACCGTCGTGGTCGGCATGCGGCCCGCCGTCGCCATGACGCTGGTGGAGCTCGGGCTCTCGCTCGGCGGCGTCCGCACCGCGCTCAACCTGGAACAGGGCCTCGGCTATCTGAACAGCGCCCGGGACAAGCAGCTCGGCGTGCCCGGATTCACGGCCGGGTCGCCGGACACCGGGGCGGAGACCCGGTGACCTCCGTCCCGGTCGGAAGCGACCCGGTCCAGGAGGTCGGCATCGTCGCCAGCGGGGACGTCGTCAAGGCCCGGCAGATCATCCGCACCCTGGCGCAGCAGAGCCGGCTCTCCCTGGTGGACCAGACGAAACTGGTCACGGCGGCCAGCGAACTGGCCCGGAACACCGTGGTGTACGGCGGCGGGGGGACCATGCGTGCCTGTGTGGCGCGGGACGGTGCCAAAGTGGGGGTATGGGTGCAGTTCACGGACCAGGGCCAGGGCATTCCCGATCTGGAGCTCGCCCTGACCGACGGCTGGTCGTCGGGCAAGGGCATGGGGCTGGGGCTCAGCGGCGCGCGGCGGCTGGTCGACGAGTTCGACCTGCGGTCGGCCGCCGGCGAGGGCACCACCGTCACGGTCGTCAAGTGGGTGCGGTGAACGGCACCTGGACGACCGAGGCCGAGGACGTCACCTGGCTCCGGGTCGATGTGGCGCTCGCCTCGGCGGCCCGCCGGGAGGCGGCGGCGCTCGGGCGGCGCATAGGGATGAGCGAGGCGCGGGTCTCGGACCTCGAACTCGCCGTCACCGAGGCCGCCACCAATCTGCGGCAGCACGCCCGGGACGGCGCGATCGCGCTGCGGCTGGTCCGCTCCCGGACGCAGGTGGCGGTGGAGTTCCTGGCGCTCGACAACGGCCCGGGCATCGACGACCTCACCGGCGCGCTGACGGACGGCGTCTCGACCGCCGGCACCCTCGGGGTGGGGCTCGGTGCCATCGCCCGGCTGGCCGACGGCTTCGACATCCACTCGCTGCCGGGCCGGGGCACCGCCCTGACCGCCCGCTTCGCCGCATCGGCCGGAGCGGTCGGTGAGGGCAGTGACGCCGGTGAGCGCGGCGGCATCGGGGACGCGGCCGTTCCGGCGCCGCGCACCGGCGGCCTCACCCGCCCGATCAGCGGCGAGCGGGTCTGCGGCGACACCTGGGCGGCCCGCGAGTACGCCCTGCCGGACGCCCGGGACGGCGGGGCCGGCCGGCCCGGTGACGGGGTGGTCGTCATGATGTGCGACGGCCTCGGCCACGGCCCGATGGCCGCCCGGGTCGGCGAGCGGGCCCGGCAGGTGTTCCGCGAGGACACCGCCTCCGAGCCGGAGAAGGTGCTGCGCGCCCTGCACAGCGGGCTCCGGGGCACCCGGGGCGCGGCCGTCGCGGTGGCCCGGTTCGATCCGGCCACCCGCCGGGTGCGGCTCTGCGGGGCCGGCAATGTGAGCGCCTTCGTCCTCACCGCCACCACCCGGCACGCGCTGCTCTCGATGCCCGGGATCGTCGGCCACCAGCTGCCCGCCCTGCGCACCTTCGAGGCGGAGCTGCCGCCGGGCGCGGTGCTGGTGCTCCACTCCGACGGCCTCAGCGACCGGTGGGTGCCGCACGACTACCCGGGCCTGCTGACCCGGGAGCCCACCCTGATCGCCGGCCAGCTGCTCTGGCAGGCCGGCATCCGCCGGGACGACGCCGGAGTCGTCGTGGTGAAGGCCGGCCCATGACGGCCCCCGGCCGGCAGGTGATCGTCGTCCCGTTCGCCCTCACCGGCGAGCGGGACGTGTTCACGCTGCGCCGCCACGGCCAGAGCGCGGCCCGGACGCTGGGCCTGCCCGGGCCGGAGACCGTACGGCTCGCCACGGTGCTCAGCGAGGTCGGCCGGAACCTGCTCGGCGCGGCCGGCCTGGTCGCCGAGGTGGCGCTCACCCCCGGCCGGCCGGAGCTGCTGACGGTCACCCTCCAGTGGGAGCCGCCGGCCGAACCGGCTCCCGAGGTGCTCGCCGCGGCCGGCCGGCTGCTGCACACCTGCGCCTACACGAGCGGCCCGCCCAGGGCCCTGGTCCTCCAGCAGCCGCTGCCGCCGGCCGGCGAGGAACTCGACGTACGGGCGGCAGACGTACGCGGACGAATGACGGGGCCACCGGCGATCAGCATGAGCGAGGAACTCCGCGACCAGAACAGCGATCTGCTGGCCGCGCTCCAGCAGGCGCGGGCACACCAGGAGGAGCTTCAGCGGCTCAACGCCGAGCTGGAGGAGACCAATCAGGGGGTGGTCGCCCTCTACTCCGAGCTGTCCAGGGAACTGGAGGCGACCAACACCGGTGTGGTGGCGCTCTACGCCGAGCTGGAGGACAAGACCAAGCAGCTCAGCCTGGCCAGCGAGGCCAAGACCCGGTTCTGGGCCAATGTCAGCCATGAGCTGCGCTCCCCGGTCAACGCCGTCATCGGTCTGGCCCGGCTGATGCTCGCCCCCGAGGCCGACCCGCTCACCGAGGAGCAGCGGCGCCAGGTGTCACTGATCGCCGCCTCCGGATCGACCCTCGCCTCGCTGGTCGAGGAGCTCCTGGACGTCGCCAAGGCCGAGTCCGGCAGGCTGGAGCCCGACTGCAACGAGGTGGACCTGCGGACCGTGCTGCTCCAGCTGCGCGGCACCCTCCAGTCCACCGCCCGGCCGGGCGTGCGCTTCGCCGTCCCCGACCGCGACTTCCCGCACCCCCTGGTCACCGACGAGGTGATGCTCACCCGGGTGCTGCGCAACGTCCTCTCCAACGGCCTGAAGTTCACCCGGACCGGAGAGGTGTCGCTGGAGGTCGCCCACACCGTACGGGACGGCCGGCCCTGGTACACCTTCACCGCCCGGGACACCGGCATCGGCATCCCGGAGGACCAGCAGGAGCGGGTGTTCGAGGAGTTCTACCAGGTACGCGGCCCCCACCAGCGGGCCGTCGCCGGGACCGGGCTCGGCCTGCCCTACGCCCGCCGGCTCACCGAACTCCTCGGCGGCCGGCTCCGGCTGAGCAGCGAGCCGGGCGCGGGCACCGAAGTGGTGATCGAGCTCCCGGCCGAGCCCGGCACCGGCGGCGACGCCCCGGTCGTCGCCGACGCGGAGCCCCCGTCCGCCCCCGGCGGCGGAACGCCGGACGCCGCCCCCGGCGAGCGGAGCCCGGGCGCTCCCGGCGTTTCCGGTGGGGAGGCCCAGGCCCCGGGCGCTCCCGGCGGGCAGACCCCGGCCGGTCCCGGCGCGGACACCCCGCGCGCTCCCGGCGGGGAGGCCCCGGTCGTCGCCGGTGGGCGGACTCCGGGCGCTTCCGGTGACGACGCCCCGGGCGCCGTCGGTGGGCGGAACTCGGCCGTTTCCGGTGGGGAGGCCCAGGCCCCGGGCGCTCCCGGCGGGCAGACCCCGGCCGGTCCCGGCGCGGACACCCCGGGCGCTCCCGGCGGGGAGGCCCCGGTCGTCGCCGGTGGGCGGACTCCGGGCGCTTCCGGTGACGACGCCCCGGGCGCCGTCGGTGGGCGGAACTCGGCCGTTTCCGGTGGGGAGGCTCAGGGCCCGGGGGCTTCCGGCGGGCAGACCCCGGCCGGTCCCGGCGCGGACACCCCGGGCGCTCCCGGCGGGGAGGCCCCGGTCGTCGCCGGTGGGCGGACACCGGCCATTTCCGCTGAGGAGGCCCGAGCCCCGGGTGCTCCCGGTACGGACACCCCGGCCGGCCCTGGCACGGACACCCCGGCCGGTCCCGGTCGGGAGATCCCGGGTGCCGCCGCCGAGGGATCCCCGGGCCTCTTCGGCGCAGACCTGGCGGCGCGCCGTGCCGAGGCCGGGCAGGCTCCGGCCGCCCCTGGCGGGAACACCCGGGCCGTCTCCGGTGAGCGGTCCGCGGCCGTTCCCGGCGGAGAGACTCTGGCTGTCCCCGGCGGGGAGACTTCCGGCGGGGACGGCGGGGCCTCGGACGCTCCCGGCACGGGGGCTCCGGTCGCCCCTGCCGACGACACCCCGGCCGCCCCCGGCGCGGGGTCCACCACCGCTTCCGGCGGCGAGGCCTCCGAAATCGCCCGCGCGGCCGCCCCCGCCGGGGCACCCCCGGTCGTCGCTCCCGGCGGCGCCCCGGTCGGCAGTGGCCAGGAGCCGCCGCTGCACCGGCTGGTCACCGTGGACGACGAGCCCGCCTCGCTCGCCGTGGCCCGCCCCGCCCTGGCCCGCCTCGCCCGGGAGGTGACCGAGGTGGCGGACAGCTCCCGCGCCCTCGGCGTGGTGCGCGACCGGCGGCCCGACGCCGTGCTGCTCGACCTCTTCATGCCCGGCACCGACGGCTACCAGCTGCTGGCGGAGCTGGCCGCCGACCCGGAGCTGGCCGCCGTGCCCGTCGTCGTCGTCACCTCCGCCGACCTCGCGGACATCGACACCGGCCGGCTCGGCCACGCCCGGGCGGTGCTGGGCAAGAGCCAGATCTCGGCCGACCGTCTCGCCCGGGCCCTCGGTGTCCCCCGCCCCGGGGACCAGGCGGCCCCGTCCGCCCCGCGGCCCCCATCCACCGAGCGGCCCCGGAAGGACGAGCGGCAGTGATGAACACCCCCCGCGCCACCGGCGACCGCCCGGACACCGGCGCAGGGCCGGCCGCGCTGGTCCTGGTCGTCGACGACAACCCCACCAACCGCTACATCCTCACCACCTGCCTCCGCCGCGCCGGGCACGAGGTGCTGGAGGCCGAGGACGGCACCCGGGGCCTGGAACTGCTGCACGAGGCACGGACGCTGCCCGACGCCGCCATCGTGGACGTCCGGCTGCCCGACATGACGGGCTTCGAGGTGTGCGAGCGGATCAAGGGGGACCCGCGCACCGCCGCCCTGCCGGTCATCCACATCTCGGCCTCGGCCATCAGCGTCACCGACCGCGCCCAGGGGCTCAACCGGGGCGCCGACGCCTATCTCACCGAGCCGATCGCCGCCGACGAGCTGATCGCCACCCTCACCGCCACCCTGCGCTACGCCCGGGCCCGGATGCGCGCCGAACGGCTGGCCGCCCGGCTCCGGCTGCTCAACGCCGCGACCCTGGCCCTCTACAGCGCCACCACCTCCACCGCCCTGGTACGGGCGGCGGCCGCGGGGGCCGCCCAGATCTTCGGCACCGGCGCCGTGGCCGGCCTCACCGGCCCCCAGGGGCGTATCGAACAGGCTTACGTCACCGAGGACACCACCGTGGCCGCGGACGCCGACGCGGCGGAGTGGGCGGCCGCGCTCGCCGCCTATCCGCCGGACGTCACCGGGGCCCGGCTGCACCACACCGCCACCACCCCGGCCGCCTTCGGCTTCGGCCGGGGTGCCGGCGCCGTCGCCGTCGCCCGCGCCAAGCGGGGCCGTCCGCCCGTGCTCATCGCCGTACCCGGGGGAAGCCTCACCCCCGACGACCACGATCTGCTCACCCAGCTCGCCCACGCCTGTGCCCTCGCCCTGGAGGCGCTGCGCACCTACAGCGAGGAACACACCCTGGCGCTCACCCTCCAGCGCACCTTCCTCCCGCAGTCGCTCCCCGAGACCGACCGGGCCGAACTGGCCGTGCGCTACTCGCCGGCCAGTGTCACCGCCGAGATCGGCGGCGACTTCTACGAGGCCCTCACCACGCCGGCCGGGCTGCTGCTGGCCGTCGGGGACGTGGCCGGGCACTCCCTGGACGCCGCGGTGATCATGGGCCAGCTGCGCCACGCGCTGCGCGCCTACGCCATCGAGGGGCACCCGCCGCACGAGATCCTGGTCCGCCTCGACCGGCTGCTCTGCCTGCTCAAGCCCAGCCGCGCCGCCACCCTCTGCATTCTGCTGCTCGAACAGGACGAAGGGAGCGGAGAGCACGGGCAGGACGACTCCGGCGGCCTCGTCCTGCACATCGCCAACGCCGGCCATCTGCCCCCGCTGGTGCGCGACCCCGGCGCCAAGCCGCGCTTCGTCACCGAGCACGGCCCGCTCCTCGGACTAGGTCTGCGCCACCCGGAGGCCGTCCGGGTCCCGGTCCGGCCGGGTACGGACGTGGTCGTCGTCACCGACGGACTGCTGGAGCGCCGGGGCGTGGATCTCCAGGACGGTCTGGACGCCCTGCTGGAGGCGATGGCCGAGGCACCCACCGACCCCGAGCGCGCCTGCGACCACCTGCTGGAGCGCTTCCCGCCGGACGGCAACGACGACGTGGCCCTGATGGCCATCCGGGTGAGCGGTCGCGAGGCCGGCCATGACTGACGCGTCCGTCCCGCCCGTCCCGCCCGTCCCGTTTGTCCTCCGCCCGGCCCGTCCCTCCGACGCCCCGGCCATCGCCGCGCTGGACAGCTCCTTCACCACCGGCACGATCTACCAGGTGGTGGCCGGTGAACACGGCTTCACCCTTCGCGAGACCCCGGTCGACCCACCCCTGCGCAAGGTCTTCCCCGCCGACGGACCGGACGACGAACCGGAGGACGACGAACCGGACGACGGACCCGGCCGCCGTCCGGGCGACCACGCGCCGGACGGCGGCGCGGGCGCGGGGCCGGGGCGTACCCGGACCGTGGTGGCGGAGGCGGACGGCGCGCTGTGCGGCTTTGTCACCGCCTCCTTCGAGCCGTGGAACGCCCGGCTGACCGTCGAGGACATCGAGGTCGCGCCCGGCCACCGGGGGAGGGGGGTCGGCCGGGCCCTGATGGAACAGGCCGCCGCCTTCGGCCGGGAGTGCGGCGCCGGCCAGCTGTGGCTGGAGGTCAGCAACGTCAACGTCCCCGCCGTCCGGGCCTACCTCCGGATGGGCTTCACCCTCTGCGGTCTGGACGTCTCGCTGTACGAGAACACCGCGTCCGCCGGTGAGCAGGCGCTGTTCATGCGGCGGGGGCTCCGGTGACCCCCGCCGCCGGCCCCGGGGCGGCCGGGCACCCGCTGCCCGGCTGGCTGCCCGCCGCGCTGCGGTCGGTCCGGTACGACGGCGCCCGCCACCCCGGCTCCCCGGCCGTGGCCGCCCGGCCGGGAGCGGAGTACGGCGCCAACTGCCAGCTCTACGCGGCCGCGGTGCTCGCCCGCCACGGGCTCGGGCTGCCGGCCCTCCGTTCCGCCGAGCTGTGGGCGGACACCGGCGCGACTCACCGGGTGCCGGCCGCCTCCCCGCTGGACGTGCTGTTCTTCGGACCCACTGAGGACGCCTGGGGTGCCCACCTCGGGATCTGGGTCGGGGACGACCGGATCCTCCATCTCTGCAAGGAGGTCGGGCACCCGGCGGTCTGGACGCCGGCCGACTTCGCCCGCCGGGAGCGGTACCGGGTCCTGATCGGCGTCAAGCGGGTCCTGCCCGCACCCGGCAGCCCGGCCCCGGCGTGCCACGCGCCCGGCGCCCGGCAGGCGCGCCCGGGACCCGCGGTGTCCGGCGCCCGGGAGACGGGTCCGGAACCCGTCCCGCCCGGTGCGGGCCCTGGGTGACCGCGGCCGCCCCGGGGCAACCCCGGCGACCCGGTGGCAGCCGGGGTTCCCGCCGACGTAGGCTGTCCTGCCGCACGGGGTGTGGCGGAAACTGGGTGCGGGACACGGCGAGGGGCGGGAACGGATGGGCGGTGTGTCCGAGGGGACCTGCTCGGCTGCCCCCGGTGCGTACCCCTGTTCCGGTATGCACACCAGTGTGGTCTATGCCACCGACGACGCCTGGGCCACCCGCGTCAGCGCCTGTGTGCGCCGGGGCATCGAACGCGACGAGCGGCTGCTCTACTTCGCGCACCGCACCCCGCCGGAGACCGTGTTCGCCACGCTGGCCGACCGGGGCATCGACGTGGCCGCCGCGCGGCGCCGGGGCCAGCTCTCGGTCCGCACCGCGCAGGAGAGCTACCTCGCTGAGCTGCCCTTCGACCCCGACACGGTGATCCGGCAGTGGCACACCGCCACCCGGGAGGCGCTGGAGGCGGGGTTCACCGGGCTGCGGGCGATGGGGGAGATGGACTGGTACGGCGCCGGGGTGCCGGGGGCCGAGCGGCTCCTGGAGTACGAACTCCGCATGCACCGCGAGGCGTTCGACCTACTGCCGCTGGCCGCGATGTGTCTCTACGACCGCCGGCTGCTGCCCGACCGGGACGTGGCGTTGCTGGAGGCGGCCCACCTCAGCCGGATCCGCGAACCGGGCGAGCGCCTCCACCCCCCGGTACTGGCCGTCACCCCGCTCGCCGACCGCCCCGGCCTGGGTCTCACCGGTGAGCTGAACGCCGACAGCAGGGCCGCCCTGGCGGGTGCCCTCGCCACGCTGCGGCACGGCTCCGACGGTGACGAGGTGGACCTCACCTCCCTCGTGCACATCGACGCCGCCGCCACGGCGGGCCTCGCCGCCGTGGCGCTGCGCACCCCGGCCCGCAGACTCACCGTGCGCGGTGCCCCTCCGTCCCTGCTCCGCACCATCGATCTGTTCCCCGAGCTGGGCGCGGCGCTGGAGGTTCCGTCCCGATGACCACCACCAGTCTCGCCACCGCCGCCGACCGGGCACCGGCCCAGTCCTTCGACCACCGGGCCCTGCTCTACCGTGCGCCGGAGCAGCTGACCGAGCGCGCCGCCGCGTTCGTCACGGAGGCGCTGGACGCCGGCCAGCCGGTGCTGGTCGCCCTCCCGGCCCCGGCCGCCGAGCCGCTGCGCGACCGGCTGGGGCCGGCCGCCGACCGGGCCGGCTGGGTGGACATGACCGTCCTCGGCCGGAACCCGGGCCGGATCCTGTCCGCCCTGCACGGCTTCGCCGAGCGCCACCCGGGCCGGGCCCCGCACATCGTGGAGGAGGCCGTCCGGCCGGGGCACGACAGCGCCCGGGTGCGGGAGGCCATCCGGCACGAGGCGCTGCTCAACCTCGCCTTCGAGGGACGTACGGCCTCCCTGCTGTGCGCGTACGACGCCTCCGCCCTGCCGTCCCGCGTCCTCGACCGGGTGCGCCGCACCCATCCGCTGCTGGCCGCCGGGGACGGCCGGCCGGGCGCTCAGGACCGGAGCCCGCACTACACCGACCCGCTCCGGATCTGCGCCGACTGCGACACCGAGCTGCCGCCCCCGCCCGGTACGGCGGAGCTGCTCCCGTACACCTCCGGCGACCTCAGCGCCGTACGGGCCCGGGCCGACCGGTGGGCGGAGGAGTCCGGGCTCGGTCCCCGGCGCCGTACCGACTTCGTGCTGGCCGTCTGCGAGGCGACCACCAACTCCGTCCGGCACGGCGGTGGCGCCGGCACCCTGCGGCTCTGGGCCGGGGACGGTGCCGTCCGGGCCGAGGTGCGCGACGGGGGCCTGCTCGGCGACCCGCTCGCGGGCCGCAAGCGCCCCGACCCGCTCTCGCCCTCGGGGGGCCGGGGCCTCTGGATGATCCATGAGCTCTGCGACTTCGTGGAGCTCCGCAACACCCCGGACGGCCTCCAGCTGCGGATGGCGATGAGCCTGGACGGCCCCCCGGCCTGAACCGCGCCCGGCTCCGGGGCCCCGCCCCCGCTCAGCACGGCCGAATACGGCCGGTGCGGTGCGCACCGCCAGTACGGCCAGTACGGTGCGCACGGCCCGTACGGTCCGGGGGCGGTTCGGCCGCAGGTGCGGCGAAGGAAACCGGGAGTGTGGCGAAGATCTCCGGCCACACCCCCCGGAGGCGGGATAGGCTCCTCCTGTGACTCTTCTCGTGATGCGCCGCCACGTGGACTACGTGCGCGTCACGACCATGAGCTGTTCGCCCCAGGACTGAACCCGAGAACGCGTTTCCTCTGTTCCAGCCGTTCCATCGGTCCTGTCGCGGACATCGGTACCCGGCCACTCTTCCGCCGGGGGTTTTCCGTAGCCGCTCTCCCGCCAACCCCGGGCACAGGGCCGAGCCGCACCAGAAACGGAAAACCACATGCCGTCCCCGCACACCATCGCCGTGGACTCGCTGCCCGTCATCGACCTCTCCCGCGCGGACGACCCCGCGAGCCGGGCCGCGTTCCTGGAGGAGCTGCACACCGCCGCCCGGGACGTCGGGTTCTTCCATCTCACCGGACACGGGGTCACGGACGCCGAATTCGCCCGCATCCTGGAGCTGACCAGGGCGTTCTTCGCCCTCCCCGAGGCCGACCGGCTGGCCGTCTCCAACCTCCGCTCGCCGCACTTCCGCGGCTACACCCGCGTCGGCCACGAACTCACCGGCGGCCGCTCCGACTGGCGCGACCAGCTGGACGTCGGCGCCGAGCGCGCCGCGGCCGGGGTGGGCCCCGACGACCCCGCCTACCTCTGGCTGGAGGGCCCCAACCAGTGGCCCGACGCCCTCCCCGAACTCCGTACCGGTGTGCTGGCCTGGCAGGAGCGGCTGGCGGCCGTCGCCCACCGGCTGCTGCGCGAACTGCTCACCGCCATCGGCGCGCCCGCCGGCTTCTTCGACGCGGCCTTCGCGGACCGGCCGCATCTGCACACCAAGCTCATCCGCTACCCCGGATCCGCCCCCTCCGGCGCCGACCAGGGCGTGGGCGCCCACAAGGACTACGGCTTCCTGACCCTGCTGCTCCAGGACTCCGTGGGCGGACTCCAGGTGCGCTCCGGAGACGGCTATCTGGACGTGCCGCCGGTGCCCGGCGCCTTCGTGGTGAACCTGGGCGAGCTGCTGGAGATAGCCACCGAGGGCTATCTCTCGGCCACCGACCACCGGGTGGTCAGCCCGCCCGGAGCGGTGGAGCGCTTCTCGGTGCCGTTCTTCTACAACCCCCGGCTGGACGCGGTCGTGGAGACCGTGCCCGGCACCTATCTGGACCGGGCGCCCGGTGTCGTCCACGACGCCGGCAATCCGCTGCACGCCGAGTACGGCCGCAATGAGCTGAAGGGCTGGGTCCGTGCCCACCCGGGGGTCGCCAGGACCCACCACCCGGAGCTGGTCGCCGGCTGACCTCCGCACCGGAGCCGGAGCGACGGCGCCGGGCCGTGGCCGGGGATGCCGAGCCGGAGCCGGCGGTGTCGGGGCGCGAGAAAGGCGGCCCCCGACACCCCGGCTCCGCGGGCGCCGGCCGTCCGGGCCGGGTCCGGCGAGGTCCGGCCGCGATCGGCCCGGACGGCCGGGATCGGTGAGGCCCGGCCGGGGCCGGGTCAGTCCGCGCGCATTCCCGCCCGCAGCTTCTCCAGCGCGCGGGTGAGCAGCCGGGAGATGTGCATCTGGGAGTAGCCCAGCTCCGCCCCGATCCGGGCCTGGGTCATGTCCTGCCCGAACCGCAGCCGCAGGATGTGCCGTTCGCGCTCGTCCAGCCGCGCCAGCAGCGGGGCGAGGGTGTGCAGGTCCTCGAAGAGGTCCATCGCGGGGTCGCGGTCCCCGACGGTCTCGGCGTGCGACCGGTGCCCGGAGGCGGCCCCGGGAGAGGGCGCGTCCTCCTCGGTGGTGGGGGTGTCCAGGGAGCCGGCCATGTAGCCGTTGGCGGCGATGATCCCCTCGGTGATCTCCTCCTCGGTCATCCCGAGGTGGTCCGCCAGCTCCCGGGGGGTGGCGGCGCGCCCGAGGCTCAGGGCCAGCTCCTCCCTGGCGCGGGTCAGTTCGCCGCGGAGTTCCTGGAGTCGCCGGGGGACGTGGACGGCCCAGCTGGTGTCGCGGAAGTAGCGTTTGATCTCCCCGGAGATGTAGGGGATGGCGAAGGAGGTGAACTCGACCTCGCGGGAGAGGTCGAACCGGTCGATCGCCTTGATCAGGCCGATGGTGCCCACCTGGACGATGTCCTCCATCGCCCCGTCGCCGCGGTTGCGGAACCGGTTGGCCACCACCCGTACCAGCGAGAGGTTCATCTCGATGAGGGTGTTGCGGGCGTACTGGTGCTCCCGGGTGCCCTCCTCCAGACTCCGCAGCCGGTCGAAGAAGAGCTTCGACAGCTCGCGCGCGTCCCGGGGGGCGATGTCACGCGCGTCGTCGATCTCCGGGATCGCGCGGAACTCGGGACTCTCAGGGATCTCGGTGGTTCCGGGGATCAGGGGCAGCGGCGCGCTCGCCGACTCGGGCGCGGCGGCACGCTCCGGCCGCTGCGCGGGGGAGTGCGTGGACAGTGACACGTCATCACCTCCGGTGGGGGCTGTCGGACGACTGCGGCTCGCCTTCCCGCGAGCTCCCCGGCTATGCACCGGATGGAGCAATGCCGCACAAGGGCGACGATCCCGGCGCCGTCGGGCCGCCGTTGACAGGTTCGAGGCGCCACCTCCACGGGGGTACGCCGTCCGCCGGGACATCGCCCGCCGGTCCGCCGGACCCGGCTCCGGCGCAGGCCCGGCCGTGCCCAGCGAAGCAGACCGGGCACGCGTTCGCATCCGGGCGGAGCGCGCGGACCGGTGATGCCCCGTCCGTACCACCTGAGCCCCCTGGTGAGGGCCGGTCCGGTCTGCTAGGTGTGGGCCCATGGCAATTTCCGAGAAGGTGGCGTACGAGCCCGGCGCCGGCGCTCCCGTCGTGCTGGGCTGTCACCGGCGCGGCGGCGCCTGGGTGGTCGAGCTCACGGGCGAACTGGACCTGGACGCCGTCCCCCAGGTGCGTGCGGCTGCCGACCGGGTCATCGCGGCCGGTGGGCGGCGGATCGTTCTCGACACCCGCTCGGTGACCTTCGCCGACTCCAGTTCGCTCAATCTGCTGCTCCAGCTGAACGGCGAGACTCATCTCTGCCTGGCGGCCCCGTCCGAGCCGGTGCGACGGCTGCTCGACATCACCGGTGCCTCCGCCGTGCTGCGCACCACGGCCTCGCTGGGCGAGGCGCTCGACGCCCTGGGTCTCTGACCGCCGCCCTCACCGCGACCGCTCCCGCCCGTCCGGCCGAGACGCGCAGCCCTGGATGGCGGGCGCCTTGAGGACATATGGGGTAAATGTTGCTCTGGCGCCCCCAGCGGGACGCCTGCACGACCGACCATGCTTTCCCGGAAGATCGAAGGACGCGGTATGCCCAGCGGCACAGTGAAGTGGTTCAACTCGGAGAAGGGCTTCGGATTCATCGCCCAGGACGGCGGAGGCCCCGATGTCTTCGCGCACTACTCCAGCATCAGCGGATCCGGCTATCGCGAACTGATCGAAGGGGAAGTCGTCACCTTCGACGTCAGCCAGGGGGCCAAGGGGCTCCAGGCCGAGAACATCGTACGCAGCTGATCATGCCGTGACAGAGCCGTCCGACCGCCGGCCCCGAGCCGCCGCGAGCCGCACGGAGCCCATGGCGCCAGGGCCGCCCCCGGGAGACCGGGGGCGGCCCTCCCCGTTCCGGGCCTTCCCTGTTCCGGGCCCGTTTCTCGCGGGCGGCGCCCCCGTACGCCTCTCACGCGGTGTGCCGCTCCGGTCTCCGGGCCGCGCCCCCGCGCGCGCCGGTGCGTGTGCGTGAAGGAAGTAAGCCGTCCGGATGAACCTCTTCGCGCCGGTTTGCCCAGGGCCCCGGCGAGCCGGTGAAGTTGAGCCGCTCGCCCGGTCGGTGCGAGCACTTCCCACTCTCAGGAGGCTCCCGTGCCCGCTGCCCGCGTGCGCCGGCTCACCGCCGCCGTCCTCACCACGGCCGGCGCCGTGGTGGCCGCCCTCGCCCTCACCACCACTGGCGCCACCGGCTCCGACCCGGCCCGCGTCGGCCACGACTGGATCGCGGTGAAGAAGACCGACACCCAGCCCCGTACGCTCCGCGCCGGGAACAGCTGGACCGTCTACATGACCCTGCACGAGAGCGAGAACGGCAAGCCGGGGCGGCGCATCGGCGACGCCAGCACCCGCTGCTCCGCGGTCGAGATCACCCGGGAGGGTGCCATCACCCAGTGCCAGCGGGTCTTCCGTACCCGCCAGGGCAATCTGGTGACCACCGCCATGCTGGACCGCTTCGGCCCCGGGCCCTACACGGGGGTGGCCGCCGTGGCCGGCGGCACCGGCGCCTACCGGCACGCGAGCGGCGAGGCGCGGCTGACGATCGACGGGGAGCGGCTGACCGTCCGCGCGGACCTCGACGGCTGACGCCCCGACAGCTTCCGAGGCCCCGTCCGGCCGGTGCGCCGACGGGGCCCCGGCGTACGCACAGGACCGTCAGGGGTGCCGGGTCCCCCGTGACCAGCGCTTCGAGCGCACCCCGTTGACGAGGCCCGCGACCGCGACCCCCACCGCCGTCACGGCGGCCAGATACGTCCAGAAGCCCGGTGAGCGGGGGAGCAGCAGAAACAGCGCGGCGACGACCAGGGCGAGTGCCGCCAGCGCGAACAGCCCCGCCGAGCTGGCCCGGTCGCCGGGGGCGCGTCTTCTCCGGTGAGTCATGACCGGCGGATTGCCGCGTGCGGCGCCCCCACACCTGGAAAGCGGCCGGTCCCCGGAGGCCGGGTACGTCGCACCGCCGGGGGCGGACGTCCCGGTCACCGGGGACCGGTTCAGGAAGGGGTGGTGGGGGCGCGGACGGTCGGCCTCGGCCGCCGCCCGCTGCCCACGAGCGGCTTACCAGTAATGGCGGCGCCCGCCGACGGCGTGCCCGACGGCACCCGCGACCCAGAGCACCACACCGATCACGGCGAGAATCACGCCGATGGTCCACAGAACACTGATGCCCGTGACCAGACCGATGATGAGCAGAATCACTCCGAGAATGATCATGACGCCTCCGATCGCGGAGTACCCGTTGGGATGATCCCCCTCCTGGTACCCCAGCAAACCGCTGATATGAACAGATGGCTATTGCTTGTCGGAGGAGCTTCCGGGGAGGGGGTGATTCGCCGGGGCCGGTGGCCGCGCGAGGTCCCTGAGCGAGGTCCCTGACGACGGGGCTCAGCGGGCCGGGCGGGCCCGGCGCCCGGGGCGGGAGCCGGCACCCCCGGGCCGGGCGGGGCTCACAGCGGAACGAGGCTCACCTCGGTGGCCTTGACGCTGGCCCAGACGGGCACCCCTTCGGCCAGCCCCAGTTCGGCGGCCGCCCGGGGGGTGACCTCCGCGACGAGCGGCGGCGCCCCGTCCGGCGCGACCAGCACCCGCAGCCGGCTGCCCGAGGCGATCACCTCCCGGACCGTCCCCGGCCACACATTGCGCGGGCTCCCGGCGGGCCGCTCCCGGTGCAGCGCCACCGCCTCCGGGGCGATCACCGCCAGTGCCCCGGCGCCCGCCCCGGGGAGCGGCTCGGCCGCCACCAGCCGGCCGCCCCCGTCGGGCCGGAGCCCCTCCGCCGTCGTGGTGCCCGGCCAGGCGTTGCGGCCCAGCATCCGGGCGACCCAGGGCGAGCGCGGATGCCGGGCGACCTCGGCGGGCGGGGCGTCCTGGAGGGCCCGGCCCCGGTCCAGCACCAGCACCCGGCCGGCCAGCGACACCGCCTCCACCGGGTCATGGGTGACGATCAGGCACACGCCGCCGAACCCCGCCAGATGGGTGCGCAGCGCCTGGCGCACCCGGGCGCGGGTCGTCTGGTCCAGCGCGGCCAGCGGCTCGTCCAGCAACAGCAGCCGGGGCCGCGCGGCCAGGGCCCGGGCCAGTGCCACCCGCTGCGCCTGCCCGCCGGAGAGCTGGGCCGGCCTGCGGTGGGCGAGGTGCCCGACGCCCAGCCGGTCCAGCCAGCGCTGGGCCTCCCGGCGGGCCTCGCCCCGCCCGGCGCCCCGCGCCCGCAGGCCGTACGCGGTGTTGGCGAGGGCGCTGAGATGCGGGAAGAGCGCGCCGTCCTGCGGCACCCAGGCCACCCCGCGCCGGTGCGGGGGAAGCCGGGTGACGTCCGTTCCGCCCAGCCGCAGTTCGGCGTGGGCACGCGGGGTGAGCCCCAGCAGGGCCCGCAGCAGCGTCGTCTTCCCGGCGCCGTTGGGGCCGACCACCGCGATGGTGGTGCCCGGCCCGGCCGCCAGCGCCAGCCGGGTGAATCCGGTGACCTCGGCGTCCAGCGCCCACCGCTCGCCCGCCGGCTCCGGCTCCGGTCCGGGCTCCGCCGCACTCTCCGGGACCGGCGCCGGTCCGCGGGCCGGCGCCCCCGGCCGTTCCTTCCGGATTCCGCCGTGACCGCCCTCGCCGTCACCGTCCCCGGCCGCGTCACTGCCGTCGTCGTCGTCGCCGTCGCCACTTCCGTCCACGGGGATGTACGGGCGCGGCGCCGGAGCCCCGGTCCAGCGCCCGCGCAGCGCGACCAGTACCGCCATCGCGATGGCGAGCAGCAGCAGGGAGACCGAGGTCGCCGCCTCCGGCCGCTCCTGGAGCAGCAGATACACCTGGAGCGGCAGGGTCTGGGTGGTGCCCGGCAGATTCCCGGCGAAGGTGATCGTGGCGCCGAACTCGCCCAGCGCCCGCGCCCAGGTCAGCGCGGCTCCGGCGGCCAGCCCGGGCGCCACCATCGGCAGCGTCACGGTCAGGAAGACCCGTACCGGCGAGGCGCCCAGCGAGGCGGCCGTCTCCTCGTAGCGGGGGCGCAGCCCGCCGAGCGCCCCCTCCAGGCTGATCACCAGGAACGGCATGGCGACGAAGGTGGCCGCCACCACCGCTCCGGCCGTGTGGAACGGCAGGGTGACGCCGAAGGTGTCCTCCAGCCAGGGCCCCAGCAGCCCGCGCCGCCCGAAGGCGAGCAGCAGCGCCACCCCGCCCACCGTCGGTGGCAGCACCATCGGCAGCAGCACCAGCGAGCGGACCAGCGCCTTGCCGGGGAACGGCACCCGGGCCAGCAGCCAGGCCAGCGGCACCCCCAGCAGCAGCGAGAGCCCCAGCGCCCAGCAGGAGACCACCAGGGAGAGCCGGAGCGCCTCCGTGGTGGCCCCGCTGCCCAGGTGCCCGAGGAGTTCGCCCCACTCGGTGCGGGCCAGCACCCCGATCAGCGGCAGCAGCAGAAAGGCGACGGCCAGCAGGGCGGGCACCGCCAGCGTCACCGGGGTACGGGGCCCGGCGGTGCGGCCTCGGCGGAGACGGGGCATCGGCACAGCGCTCCTGTACGGAACAGAGAAACGGCGGAACGGTAGAGCGGCGGAACGGTAGAGCGGCAGAACAAGCGGAACGGTAGAGCGGCGCAACGGCGGAACGGCAGAACGGCGGAACGGCGGAACGGATCGCATTCGGAGCGGATCGGAGCGGATCGGAGGGAACGGATCCGATCGAAGCCGACCGAATCGAAGCGGATTCGGGCGCGGGCGGTCTACGGCTGCTGGAAGCCCGCCTCTCGGAGGATCTTCTGCGCCTCCGGCGAGCTCAGCCAGTTGACGAACGCCTGCGCGGCCTCGGTGTGCTTCGAGGTCTTCAGGGTGGCGGCCGGGTACTGGGCGACGGCGTTCTGGGCGTCGGGGATGTCCACCGCGTCCACCTTGTCCGGAGCGGTGGCCGCGTCGGTCTTGTAGACCAGCCCCGCGTCCGCCTCGCCGAGCTGCACCTTGCTCAGCACGGCCCGCACATTCGGCTCCTGGGAGACCGGCTTCACCTCGATCTTCTGGGCGTCGAGGATCTTCTTGCCGTACCGGCCGACCGGCACCTCCGGGGCGGCGAGCACCACCTTGAGCTTGCTGTCCGCCAGGTCCTTCAGCTCGTCGATCTTCTTCGGGTTGCCCTCGGCGGTGGCGATGACCAGCCGGTTGCGCGCGATCACGGTGGGCTTTCCGGTGTCGGACTTCAGCCCGTCCATGGTCTTGGTGTCGGCGGTGACCAGGGCGTCGGCGGGCGCCCCCTGCTTCACCTGCGCGGCCAGCTCCTGGGAGCCGGCGAACGAGAACGTCACCCGGGTGCCCGGATGGGCCTTCTCGTAGGCGGCCCCCGCCGTCTTGAAGACATCGGTCAGCGAGGCGGCGGCGAGCACGGTCAGCGGGGCGGCGGGAACACCCGAGCCCGCCGAACCGGCGGGGGAGGCACCCGCGTCCTGCTTCCCGCCGTCTCCGTCGCCGCCCCCGCAGGCGGCGAGCGGAACGAGCAGCGCGGCGGTGAGCACGGCGGAGGCGGTACGGCGCCGGCCCGGCCCGGCGGGACGGCGCGGGCGGATCGGGTTCGCCGGCGACAGCGGTGCGAACGGCACGAGGGACATCAGGGAGCACTCCTTGGGAAGCCGCGGCCGGCCGGAGCCGTCCGCGCGGATGGTGACCGGCCGCGCCGGCACGGGTGGCGGGACGAAGAGACCCGGACCGGGAGCGGCCGGGTGCGGTACGAACGCGGACGCCCGGCGTACGTGCCGGGCGGGCCGCGGGTGGCTCAGACCCGGTCGATGTGCACGCTGGTGGACTTCACCCGGGCGGTGGCCCGCATGCCGACCTCAAGACCCAGCTCCTCGACGGCCTCCCGGGTCAGCAGGGAGACCAGGCGGTGCGGGCCGGCCTGGATCTCCACCTGCGCCGCCACATCGCCCAGCTTGACGGCGGTGACGATGCCCGGGAAGGCGTTGCGCGCGGAGGTGTACGGCTCCTCCTCGGCGCCGCTGCCCTGGGCGACCTCGACCGAGAAGGCCGCCAGGTCGCGGCCGTCGATGAGGCGGCGCCCGCTCTCGTCGCGATGGGTCGCGACCCGGCCGGCGTCCGCCCAGCGGCGCGCGGTGTCCGGGCTGACGCCGAGCAACCGGGCCGCCTGCCCGATGGTGTAGGACTGCATGTGCGTCACGGTAGGCGCCGGAACCTGGCATGTACAGCCGCTTTGGTGCTTCACGCGCCGCAGATGCGAACCGCTTGGAGGAACCTCCAGGGCGGCTCGCTCCCGGAGGCCGGCAGATCGTCGTACCGGTGGAGCGTCCGGTCTCGCCGCCTCTCCTGCCCGGTCCCGGTGCGTCCCTCCGGGCCCCGCGGTCGGCCGCGCCTTCGGGCCCGCGGTGCGTCCCGCCTCCCCGGGCGCCACCCGTTCGCCCGTCCCCGGAGGGCGGCCGCCGGGGACCGCCGCCACGATCGGAGGGCGGTACGCCACCGCGACCGGGGCCCCGGGACGGACGGCGCGGAAGACGGGAGCGGGATGTCCACTGCCACGCACTGGCTCTTCGGTGATCAGCTCGGCCCGCACTTCCTCACCCCGGGTGACCCCGGGCCCGGCCCCGAGGCGCCGGTGCTGATGATCGAGGCACGGTCGGTCCTCCGGCGCCGCCGCTTCCACCGCGCCAAGGCACATCTCGTCCTGTCCGCCATGCGCCACCGCGCCGCCGAACTCGGCGACCGGGTCACCTACGTCCGGGCCGGCACCTACCGTGAGGGACTGGCCCGAGCGGTCGGGGACGCGCCGGTCACCGTCCACCACCCCACCTCCCGGGCCGCGCTGGCCCTGCTGCGCACCCTGCCGCAGGTGACCGTCGGCCCGCCCCGCGGCTTCCTCGTCCCGCCGGCCGACTTCGCCGCCTGGGCGGACGGCCACGGCGGCGAGCGGCTGCGCCAGGAGGACTTCTACCACTGGACCCGGCGCGGCCACGACCTGCTGATGGACGGCGACCGGCCGGCCGGCGGGCAGTGGAACCTCGACCACGACAACCGCCGGCCGCCGCCGCGCGGGGCCGCCACGCTGGGCGTGCCGGAGCCGTACCGCCCCCGCGAGGACGAGATCGACGAACAGGTCCGCCACGACCTGGACCGGTGGGAACGGGACGGCGAGGTCTCCTTCGTCGGCCGGGACGGACCGCGCCGGTTCCCGGCCACCCGCGCCGAGGCGCTGCGCGCCCTCAAGCGGTTCGTCACCCACCGGCTGGCCGGCTTCGGGCCGTACGAGGACGCCATGCTCGCCGCCGACCCGGTGATGAGCCACAGTCTGCTCTCCTCCTCGCTCAACCTGGGTCTGCTCGACCCCGCCGAGTGCGTCGAACGGGCCGAGGCCGCCTGGCGGGCCGGTGAGGCGCCGCTGAACAGCGTGGAGGGCTTCGTCCGGCAGATCGCGGGCTGGCGGGAGTACGTCTGGCAGCTCTACTGGTACTTCGGGGAGGAGTACCGCGGCTCCAACGCCCTGCGTCACACCGCGCCGCTGCCGGAGTGGTGGAACGAACTGGACCCGGAGGGCGTACGGGCCCGCTGCCTGGCCACCGTGCTCGCCCAGGTCCGGGACACCGGCTGGACGCACCACATCCCCCGGCTCATGATCCTGGGCAGTCACGCCCTCCAGCGCGGCTGGGACCCGCGTGCCGTCACGGACTGGTTCCACCGCTGCTTCGTGGACGGCTACGACTGGGTGATGCTGCCGAACGTCGTCGGCATGTCCCAGTACGCGGACGGCGGCCGGATGACCACCAAGCCGTACACCTCCGGCGGGGCGTATGTGAACCGGATGAGCGATCTCTGCGGGGCCTGTGCCTACGACCCCGGCCGGCGGGTGGGGGAGGGCGCCTGCCCCTACACCGCGGGCTACTGGGCCTTCATGGACCGCCACCGGAGGCGGCTGGAGCACAACCCCCGGACAGGCAGGGCGGTGCGCGGGCTCGACCGGCTCACCGACCTGGAGGAACTGCGGCGCCAGGAGCGCGCCCGGGGCGACGGCCCGCCCTGAGCCCCTCCCGGGGCGAGCCGGAGCCGGGCCGGGGGCGGGCGGCGGGGCCGTACCAGGTCACCCACACGAGCGGCGCACACGTCACGCTTGACACTCAGAATGATGAAACGACCGGGAATCCGCAGGGAGCCCGCCGAACACGCCTGTATACATGCGGGGTGACTCCTCGTAGTGAAACCCGGGCGCCCGGACGGCCCACGCTGACGCTCGAAGAACAGCTGATCTTCCGGGGGTACCGGTTCGTCGTCCGCACGGCGAGCGCGGACGCCTCCGCCACCGAAACCGTCGTCATCCTGGGCGGCTCCTCGCAGGACCGGTTCTCCTGGCTGCGCTACGAGCGCCCGCTCCTGCCGTACGCCGACGTACTCACCGTCGAACTCCCCGGGTACGGCGACGCCGACCCCCTTCCGGTGGAGTACGGGATGGACTTCCTCAGCGACGCCGTCGCCCACGCCGTGGACACCCTGGAACTGGGGCGGGTCAATCTCTTCGGCACCTGCTTCGGCGCCGCCGTGGCGCTCCGCCTCACCCAGCGCCGTCCGGAACTGGTGGCCCGGCTGCTGCTGGGCGCGACCGCCACCGGCATCTCCCCGGAGTACGTCGTCGCCGCCACCCGGTGGCGCCGGCTGGTGGACGAGCGGGCGCTGGAGGAGCTGGCCCGGGACATGGTGGGGGAGTTCATGGCCCCGGCGGAGCACGGCACCGTGCGGCGCCGGACCGCCGTGGCGCGGCTGATGCGGCAGCGTTTCGCCGCGCTGACGGAGCGGCAGCTCGCCATGGACATCGCCCACCACGAGCGCCTGCTCTCCCACCCGTGGAGCCTTCCCGAGCCGGGGGTGGACGTGCCGCTGCTGGTCTTCACGGGCGAGTACGACACACTCACACCACCCGTCGAGGGCCGGCGGGTGGCGGAGCGCCTGGGAGGCCGCTTCACCACCGTCCGCGAGTCGGACCACCTGGTGCCGGTCGAGCGGGACACCGACACCGCCGATCTGATGGCCCGCTTCTTCACCGACCGGCCGCTGGACGGGCTGCCCTACCTCAACCCGGTGGAGCGCTTCGGCCGTTCCTGAGGTGACGGCCGGAGGCTCAGCCGGCGGTCGTCGCTCCCGAGGCGGGGCCGAACGCCGGCTCGGGAACCGACCCGGGGGAGAGCAGCACCGAGGAACGGCCGTCGGTGCCGACCGGCACGTCCCCGTCGACGGTCACCCGGCGGAGCCTGCGGTCGTGGTCGCCGGAGTCGTCCACACCGTAGTGCTGAGTGGCGCGGTTGTCCCAGATGGCGACGTCGCCCACCTCCCACTGCCAGCGCACGGTGTTCTCCGGCCGCTCGACGTGGGCCTGGAACAGCTCCAGCAGCCGGCGCGAGTCCTGGCCGGTGAGCCCGGCGATGCGCTGGACGAAGTTGCCGAGCAGCAGGGCCCGTTCACCGGTCTCCGGATGCACCCGCACCACCGGGTGCTCGGTCCGGAAGGTGGTGGAGGTGAACACCTCCCGGTACTGGGCGAGCCGTTCGGGCAGCACGTCCGGGCGCAGGGCGACATAGTCGTAGTCGTTGGAGTGCACGGCGCGCAGCCCGTCGGCGAGCCGCTGGAGCGGTTCCGGCAGGTGCTCGTAGGCGGTGGCGGTGTTGGCCCAGAGGGTGTTGCCGCCGTAGGGCGGGACGACCACCGCGCGGAGGATGGAGAAGGCCGGGTAGGCCGGGACGAAGGTGACATCGGTGTGCCACTGGTTGGCGCGGCCGCCGTGGTCCGAATCGATGCCGAGCGAGTAACGCCCGTCGGCGGAGGGCACGGTGGGGTGGGCGACCGGAGCGCCGAGCAGCCGGCCGAACTCCTCGTGGCTCTCCTCGTCCAGGTGGTCCTGGCCCCGGAAGAACACCACCTTGTGGGCGAGGAGCGCGGCGCGGACGGCGGCGACCGTCGCGGGCGGCAGCTCGCCGCCGAGACGGACCCCCGAGATGACGGCGCCGATGCGCCCGCCCAGCCTGCGCACGGCGAGGGGCGCGGCCGGGGCGGCACGGCCCGCGCTCGCGGCGGCGGTGCCGGTGCTGAGATCCGGGGTGGCGGACTCGTCGGTGGTGGGGTTCTCGGTGGTGGTGGCCGGGTGGGGAGTGACGGTTGCCATGAGGGAACACCTTTCTCTGCTGTCCGGGCTGTCCGGGCTGTCCGGGCTGAACGGGTCGGCTTCTCCGGTTCCTCTCGGGTCTTCCCCGGTCCGGGCCCTTTGGGTCCCGCCGGTGGCCTTCGGCGCCTTCTTCGGCGCTGTTCATTCCGCAGCGGAAGAAATAGGGTGCGGATGGCCGTCGTCCGGAGGGCGCGACAGGGGAGAGGGGGCGAAGCCGTGACACGGGCACGGGCGTCGTCGTCGGGAGTCACCCCGGCCGGGCGGCATCGGTGCGGGGCCGGGGATGACCGGGAGCGTGGCAGAGCCCCGGACGGGACGTCAAGGGCCGTGCCGGGCGGGCTCCTGGGGCGCGGATCCGGTCGTCCGCCGCCTTCCGCCGTCCCGCTCGGTGTTCCTCGCACCCGGGATGAGCTGGGACTTCGCCCGGCGCTCCGGTCCGGTGACGCGGCCGGGCGGCGACACGGAGCCCGGTGCGGTCCGGTGGCCGGAGCGCCGGGCAATTCATCGCCCCGCAATACTGCTGTCGATACGGCGGCCCTGCCGCACCGGCCCCGGCTCCCGGAACCCGTGGCCCGCGGCGAACGGAAGGAAACGCCCGGACCATGACACTCGCCCCGGCCGGCCCGCGGATGACGGGAGACGGACGACGTGACGCCAACGCGGCGCTGGTGCTGCGCACGGTGCTCGACCACGGACCGGTCACCCGGGGCGGCGTCGTCCGCCATTCGGGCCTCAGCGCGGCGGCGGTCTCCCGGCAGTCCGCCGCCCTCATCGGCACCGGCCTGGTCCGCGAGCTGCCCGAGCCGATGGCGGCCGGGGGAGTGGGCCGCCCCAGCTTCCCGCTGGACCTGCACACCGGGGCGGTCGGCGGCCCGGTGGCCGGCGGAGTGCACATCGGCGTTCCGGCCTCCACCTTCGGCCTGCTCGATCTGCGCGGGCGGGTGCTCGCCCGGCGGCTGTTCCGGCACGACGGGATCGGTCCCGGCGAACTCCCCGGCGCGGTGGGCCGGGCGCTCGCCCGCTTCCTCGCCGGCGCCACCGGGACGCGCCCGCTCCTGGGAGTGGGCGCGGCGGTCGGCGGCTGGGTGCGGCCCGAGGACGGGGTGGTGGTGCGCCATGACGCGCTCGGCTGGCGGAACCGGCCGCTGGGCGCGGAACTCTCGCGGCATCTGGGCGTGGCGGTACGGCTCGACAACCACGCCCGCACGGTGGCCCAGTCGGAGATCCTGTTCGGCGCGCCGTCCGCCCGCCGCAGCCTGGTCCATCTGTTCGTCGGCAATGTGGTGGACGCGGCGGTCGGCATCGCCGGTGTCATCCACCAGGGGCCCGGCGCGGCCGCCGGTGATGTGGCGCATCTGCCGGTACCCGACTCCACCGCGCCCTGCCCGTGCGGGCGGACCGGCTGTCTGGAGGCCACCGCGTCGGACATGGCGCTCGGCCGGGTGGCGGTACGGCGCGGCATCGTGCCCGAACCCTCCACGGCACTGCTGGTGGACGCGGCGGCGGCCGGCGATCGCCGGGCGGACCGGCTGCTGCGGGAACGGGCCCGCGCGGTCGGCCGGGCGGCGGCCCTGCTGCTCGATGTGCTCAACCCTGAACTGGTGGTGGTCACCGAGCAGTCGAGTGTGCTCAACGCCGACTATCTGGAAGAGATCCGGGGCGCGGCGGTGGATCTCTCGCATGTCTGCGACGACCCGGAGCGGATCGTCGGTCCACATGCCGGACCGGCCGTGCTGCCGGTGGCGGCGGGCACCGCGCTGCTGAATCCGCTGTTCAAGGACCCCTTGGGGACACGTGAAGGCCGGTGATCGGCTCTGTACCCGCATCTGACGTGGCGTCAGTTTTGAGACGGCTCGGTTGACCTCCCGCGCCGCGCGCTGTCATTCTGCTCGCGTGAATCCGGACATGCGCCTCGTCTCCCGCAGGCACGTCGACCTCTGTCGGCAGGCCAGTGCGGTCTGTGCCGTCCGCCACTGATTCCCTCTTCTCCTCCCGCCGTTCCGTGCCCGGCAGTTCCGCCCACCGTCCGTTCCGGAAGGTGACCGGCCGGGCGCGGAGGCCGCTTCCCCGGTGAGACCGCCGTTCTGGACGGCCGGAGGCTGAGCGCGCCCCACCGCCCCCTGTCCGTCCGGTGGGGCCGGCTCCGGCGGGTATTTCTGCCGCAGCGGAAGTAATAAGCGCGGGTCGTCGACCCCCCGCCGTGTCCAGGGGCTCGTGCCGCGCCGTCTCCGGGGCGCTCCCCAGCCGCTTGTGCCGAGCCCCCGAGGCGACGGCACCTCCGCCGACCGCCCGAGCCGCCCGCCCGGCCCCGTACACCCCCGGCCCTCCCACCTCTCGCGCTCCACACCCGCCCGCCACAGACAGGCTTCCGATGACCGACCCGCACTCGTTCCCACCCCCGTCCCCGTACCTGTCCTCGTCCGCCGAGACCTCCGCCGCGCCCGCCGCCGCGTCGGCCGGCCCCGCCCGCCGCGCCACCCTGCGTGCCGCGGGCGCCGGCGCCCTGTTCCTGGGGCTCGGTCTCACGGGCTGCCGCTCGGCGGTCGCCGAGGCCGAACGCCCCGCCGCCGCGGCCGGCGGCACCGCACGCGGCGGCACCCTGCGGGTCGCCGTCAACGCCGACTTCACCCCGGCGCTGCTGTTCGCCCAGAGCGCGCAGTCGTACCAGCACCGGCTGCTCTACAACACCCTCACCCGCTACGACGACCGGCTGCGACCGCAGCCCGAGCTGGCCACCGCCTGGAGCTACGCCAAGGACGGCCGGAGCATCCGGCTGACCCTGCGCCAGGGGGTGACCTACCACGACGGCCGGCCGTTCACCGCCGACGATGTGATCTTCGCGGTGCGGAACCTCCAGAACCCGGTGCGCGCCGCCCAGTTGCGGGCGACCGCCGCCGCCGTCACCGGCTTCGAGAAACACGGCGACCACGCGCTCACCCTGAGACTGGCACACCCGGTGGCCAACCTCTTCGATCTCTTCGAGTTCATGATCATCGCGGATCGGGAGACCGTCGAGGACGCCGTGACCGGCCGGAAACTCAATGGCACCGGCCCCTTCACACTCTCCCGGTGGAGTCCCGGGACCGGTCTGAGCCTGACCCGGTACGACCGGTACTGGAAGCCGGGACGCCCCTACCTCGACGCGGTCGAACTCCGGGTGGTCGGCCAGGCCGACGCCCTGGTCTCCGCGCTGCGCACCGGCCAGAGCCACCTCTCCTTCAACGTCCCCGGCAAGAGCCTCGCCCTGGTGGAGAACGCCCCCGGACTGACGGTCACCGACTACGCCACCGGGGCGGGCGCGTACTACCTCGGGGTCAACACCACGGTGCGGCCGCTGGACGACCGGACCGTCCGGCAGGCCCTCGCCCGGGCCGTCGACCGCGACCGGCTGCTCCGGCAGTCGCTCGGCGGCCACGGGCTGGCCTCCGCCACCCCCTGGCCCACGTCCTCGCCCGCGTACTCCGAGGCCGACCGCACCCACTACACCCGTGACCCGGGCAGGGCCCGCGCGCTGCTGAAGTCCGCCGGGCTCGGCGGCCTCGATCTGCCACTGCTGCACCTCAGCACCCCCGGCGACACCTCCATCGCCGAGTCGATCCAGTACGACCTCCGGCAGGCCGGCGTCCGGGTCACCCTGGAACCCACCGACCCGGCCACCGCCCAGAAACGGCTCATCGCCCAGTCCATGCCGGCCCTGTGGACCATGAGCCACGGCTTCGCCCAGGTGCACCCCGCCACCCTCGCCGTCAGCGCCTATCCCTTCAACGAGGCGAAGAACACCTCCCACTTCCGCTCGCCCGAGTACACCCGGATCGTCCGCGAGGCATGGACGAGCACCGACGACGGCACCGCCGCCGCCCGCGCCCGCTACGCGCGGATCTCGCGGATCCTGCTCGACGAGGCGTTCATCATCGACCTCGCCGTGCGGGGCCAGGTACAGGTGGCGAGTACCCGGGTACGCGGCGTCACCCTCAACAAGTTCTCCTATCTCAACCTCGACGACGCCCGGTTGGTGTGAGATGCGCTCCTACCGCTCCTACCTTCTCGGCCGGCTGCCCTCCGCGCTCCTGGTGCTGCTGCTCGCCTCCGTCCTGATCTTCGCCATCCTGCGGCTGGTCCCCGGCGACCCGGCCGTCACCCTCGCCGGGCCGGACGCGAGCCCCGAGACCGTCGCCGCCCTCCGGGAACGGCTCGGCCTGGACGGCTCGCCGCCCGCCCAGTACGCCGCCTGGCTGGGCTCCCTGGTCACCGGTGACCTCGGTCCCTCGTACGTCGTCGGCGGCGAGGTGGCCGACCTGATCGGGGACGGTCTCGGCGCCACCGCCGAACTGACCCTGGGCGCACTGCTGCTGACCGTGCTCCTCGGCGGCGCCCTGGGCATCCTGGGCGCCACCGCGCGGCGCGGCTGGGTCCGCGCCGCCGTGCGGGCGTTCACCACCGGGGCGCTCTCGGTCCCGCCGTTCGTCACCGGGGTGCTGCTGGTGCTGCTGTTCTCCGTCACCCTGGGCGTGCTGCCGCCCGGCGGCCGGGTGGCGCTGCTGGACGCCCCCGACCTCGGCGTCCAGTATCTGCTGCTGCCCGCCCTCTGCCTCGCCCTGCCGAGCGCCGCCGTCCTCGGCCGCTACCTGGGGGACGGCATCGAACGCGCCCTGACCGAGGACCATGTGCGCACCGCCGTCGCCGCCGGGATCGCCCCCGGGCGGCTGCTCCGGCGCCATGTGCTGCCCGGCGCCCTGCCGCCCGTGGTCACCCTGCTCGGCATGCAGACCGGTCATCTGCTCGGCGGAGCCGTCCTGGTGGAGGCCATCTTCGCCTGGCCCGGGCTCGGGCAGCTCGCCGAACAGGCCCTCACCCGCCGGGACTACCCGGTCGTCCAGGACCTGCTGCTCCTGCTGGTCGCCGTCTTCGTCCTGGTGCAACTGCTCACCGACCTCGCCTACGCCTGGCTCGACCCCCGCATCCGGGGGGAGTGACCCCCATGACCGCTTCCGCCGGC
The DNA here is from genome assembly GCF_024756275.1 of Streptomyces pyxinae. Classification (GTDB taxonomy): domain Bacteria; phylum Actinomycetota; class Actinomycetes; order Streptomycetales; family Streptomycetaceae; genus Streptomyces; species Streptomyces pyxinae. The sequence continues at coordinate 265,920 of NZ_JANUGQ010000002.1, forward strand.
ACCCCCGTCGACACCTCCGCCTCCACCCCCGGTCCCGCCGCCGCCTCGGCCCCGGCTCCCCGCCCGGCCGCCGGCCGGCGCCGCTCCCCGTACCGCGCCGCCCTCAGCACCCCGCGCGGTGCCGCCGGCCTCGCCCTGACCTGCCTGGTGGTCCTCGCCGGAGTGCTGGCGCCCCTGCTCACCGGGCACGATCCCACCGGTCAGAGCGGCCAGGGTCTGCTGGCCCCCGGCGCGCCCGGCCATCCGCTCGGCACCGACGACCTCGGCCGCGACCTGCTCAGCCGGGTGCTGTACGGCATCCGCGCCGATCTGGGTGTGATCGCGGTCGCCGTTCCGCTCGGGGCCGCCCTCGGCTGCCTCTGCGCCCTGCTCGCCGCCGTCCACCCGGCCGCCGACACCGCCGTCCAGCGCGCCTTCGACCTGGTCCTCGCCTTCCCCGGGCTGATCCTCGCCCTGGCCGTCACCGCCGTCCTCGGACCCGGCCGGCTGCCCGTGATCCTGGTCGTCGCGCTCGCCGAGATCCCGGTCTTCGGACGGCAGTTGCGCGCCGGCATCCTGGTGCAGCGCGGCCGCGAGTACGTCACGGCGGCCCGGGTCGGCGGCACCTCACCGGCCCGGTTGCTCACCCGGCACGTACTGCCCAACGCCGCCGACCCGCTCGTCGTCCAGTTCGCCGTCTCGCTCACCGTCGCGGTGTTCCTGGAGGGCGCCATGAGCTTCCTCGGAGTCGGCGTACGGCCGCCCGAGCCCACCCTCGGCAATGTGCTCGGCCAGGCCATGCCCTATCTCGACCGGTCCCCGCACCTGGCTGCCGGGCCGCTGACCGCCGTCACCCTGCTCGTCCTCGGTCTCTCCCTGCTCGCGGACGCCCTCAACCGGGAGACCCGCCGATGACACCCCCCGCCCCACCGGGAGACACGCCGCTCCCGCCGCCCGGCCGGAGCCCCGGCGCGCCAGGCCGGAGTTCCGGCGCCACCGCCACCACCCACCGGGAGACGCCCCGATGACACCGCCGCCCCTGCTCGACGTCCGGGGCCTGACCGTGGAGTTCACCGCCCCGGACGGCGCCGCCGTACGCGCCGTCCGGGACGTCTCCTTCACCCTCCGCCGGGGCGAGACCCTCGCCGTCGTCGGGGAGTCCGGCTCCGGGAAGTCGACCACCGCCCTCGCCCTCACCGGCATGCTCCCCGGCACCGGACGGATCACCGCCGGTCGGGTCCTGCTCGACGGCCGGGATCTCGCCGGCGCCGGGGAGCCCCTTCTGCGCACCGTGCGCGGCGCCCGGATCGGCATGGTCTTCCAGGACCCGATGACCGCCCTCAACCCCTTCCTCACCGCCGGGCAGCACCTCACGGAGGTCCTGCGCGCGCACGGACACGGCGGCCGGGCCGCCCGCACCGCCCGGGCCGCCGAACTCCTCGCCCTCGTCGGCATACCCGACCCGCGCCGCCGGCTGGACGACCACCCGCACCAGTTCTCCGGCGGTCAGCGGCAGCGCGTCCTCATCGCCCTGGCTCTCGCCGCCGAACCGGACGTGCTGCTCGCCGACGAACCCACCACCGCCCTGGACGCCACCGTCCAGGACCAGATCCTCACCCTGCTCGACGACCTCAACCGGCACACCGGCACCGCCCTGGTCGTCATCACCCACAACATGGGCGTGGTCGCCCGCTCCTGCGCCCGGGTGCTGGTGATGTACGGCGGTTCCGTCGTCGAGGACGGGCCCACCGCCGAGGTGCTCACCCGGCCGGCGCACCCCTACACCGCCGGGCTGCTCGCCGCCGTGCCCCGGCTCTCCGCCCCCTCCGGCACCCGGCTCACCGGCATCCCCGGGGCCCCGCCCGACCTCGCCCTGCTGGGGGAGGGGTGCGCCTTCGCCGCCCGCTGCCCGGCCGCCGAGGACTCCTGCCGCACCGCCGCACCGCCGCTCCTCGCCCTTCCCGGAGGCGTACGCGCCGCCTGCCCGCCCGCGAAGGACCGCACCGCGCCGCCGTGGACACCGCCACCGCCCGGGCCCGCCGCGCGGCCGGCGCCGGGCCCGGTGGTGCTCACCGCCGAGGACCTGCGCAAGGTCTACCGGAGGCGCGGGCGCGCCGGGCGGAAACACCCGCGCACCGCGCTGGACGGTGTCTCCCTCACCCTCGCCGCCGGCGAGACCCTCGGCGTCGTGGGCGAATCCGGCTCCGGGAAGTCCACCCTGGCCCGGGTGCTCGCCCACGCCCACCCGGCCGACGGCGGGATCCTCCGGCTGCGCGGCGAGGACATCACCCGCCCGGCCCGGCGTCACCGGCACACCGCGCGGCGGGAGGTGCAGATGGTCTTCCAGGACCCGTACGCCTCGCTCAACCCGCGTCTCACCGTGGGCGAGATCGTGGCCGAGCCGCTCATCGCCTTCGGCCTCGGGGACCGCGCGGCCCGGGACCACCGGGTCACCGGACTCCTGCGGCAGGTGGGGCTGGACCCGGCGACCGCGCACCGGCTGCCCCGCTCGCTCTCCGGCGGCCAGCGGCAGCGCGTCGGTATCGCCCGCGCCCTCGCGCCCGGGCCCTCCGTCCTGATCTGCGACGAACCCGTCTCGGCGCTGGACGTCTCGGTACAGGCCCAGATCACCGGCCTGCTCACCGACCTCCAGCGCGAGCTGGGCCTGGCGCTGGTCTTCATCGCCCACGACCTGGCCGTGGTGCGCCAGGTCAGCCACCGCATCGCGGTGATGCGCCAGGGCCGCATCGTGGAGAGCGGACCGGCCGACGAGGTGTGCGAGCGGCCCCGCCACCCGTACACCCGCGCCCTGCTCGCCGCCGCGCTCTCCCCCGTACCGGGGGTACATCCGTCCTCCGGAGCCGGTACCGGGGCACCGCCCGCCGCCACCGCCCCCGCCGGGTCCGCGTCCCGCGCGGTCTCCGCGTGACACCGGGCAGCCTGCCCGCCCCGGCCCGCCACCCCGTCTTGCCCGCCCGCCGTCCGACCGGAGGACCGAACCACCGATGACCGAAGCACCGCCCACCGAAGCACTGCCCACCGAAGCGCCGTCCACTGAAGTGCCACCGGCCGGGGCGCCGTTGACCCAAGGGCCGCCACCGCGAACGCCGTCGGCCGGTGCGGCCGGTCCCGCCCGGCCCACCGAACCCCCCGGTGCCACCCCGCCCGGCGCTCCCGGCGCTCCCGTGGGCACCCCGCACCGCCGCGACCCCTACGCGGGCTTCGCCGGACACATCCGCCGCACCTTCGCGGAGTCCCGCCCCGCCTGGCCCGAACCGGTACGCCCGCCGGCCGGCGCGCCCAATGTGGTCGTCGTCCTGGTGGACGACATGGGCTACAGCGACATCGGCCCGTTCGGCTCGGAGATCGGCACGCCGGTCCTGGACCGGCTGGCCGAGCGAGGCGTCCGGCTCACCAACTACCACACCATGCCGCTCTGTTCGCCCGCCCGGGCCGCACTGCTCACCGGCCTCAACCCGCACCGGGTGGGATACGCCACGGTCGCCAACAGTGACCCCGGCTTCCCCGGCTACGGCATGGAGATCGCCGACGACATCCCCACCCTCGCCCAGACCCTGCACGACGCCGGCTACGCCACCTACGCGGTCGGCAAGTGGCACCTCGCCCGCGACTCCTCCTCCAACGCCGCCGACAACCGCCGCAACTGGCCGCTCCAGAAGGGCTTCGACCAGTACTACGGCGTCCTGGAGGGGCTCACCAGCCTCTTCCACCCGCACCAACTGGTCCGCGACAACAGCCCGCTGGACATCGACGAACTGCCCGACGGCTACTATTACACCGACGACATCACCGACCAGGCCATCGCCATGGTGAAGTCGCTCCGCGCCCACGACGCGGACAAGCCCTTCTTCCTCTACCTCGCCCACAACGCCGTGCACGCCCCGCTCCAGGCCCGGCCGGAGGACCTCGCCCGGCAGCGCGGCCGGTACGACGGGGGCTGGGACGAGCTGCGCGAGCGGCGGTTCGCCCGCCAGCTGGCCGACGGCTTCTTCCCGGCGGACACCGGGCTCCCGCCCCGCAACCAGGAGGAGGGCGAGGACGTCGGTCCCTGGGACGAGCTGCCCCCGGACCAACGGCGGCTCCACGCGCGCTACATGGAGGTGTACGCGGCCATGGTCGACAACATCGACCAGAACCTCGGCCGGCTCCTGGGCACCCTGGAGGCGCTCGGTGAACTCGACAACACCGTCGTCGTGTTCACCTCCGACAACGGCGGCAGCGGCGAGGGCGGCGCGGAGGGCACCCGCAGCTACTTCAGCCGCTTCGCCCACCATCCGCGGCTGCCCGGCGACTGGGTGGCGGACGTGGACCGCGACCCGGAGCTGATCGGCGGCCCGCGCAGCACCGTGCACTACCCGCGCGGCTGGGCGATGGCCTCCAACACCCCGTTCCGGCTCTACAAACGGCACACCTACGCCGGCGGGGTACGGGTGCCCTTCGTGCTCTCCTGGCCCGCCGGTCTGCACCGCGCCCCGGACGACGACGGGGTGCGCACCCAGTACCAGTACGTCACCGATCTCGCCCCCACCCTGCTGGAACTGACCGGAGTGCGCCGCCCCGCCGAACGCGCCGGGCGGCCGGTGCAGGAGGAGGACGGCGTCAGCTTCGTCCCGGTGCTGGCCGACCGGGCGGCGGTGAGTACCCATCCCGAGCAGTACTGCGAGATGACCGGCAACCGCAGCTACTACCGCGACGGCCACAAGCTCGTCACCCTGCACCGGCCCGGGACGCCCTACGACGACTCCGAGTGGGCGCTCTACGACATCCGCGCCGACCCCACCGAACGCCACGACCTGGCCGCCGACCGCCCGGAGCTGGTCAAGGAACTCTCTCAGGCGTGGGAGCGGGCGGCCTGGCGGGACGGGGTCTTCCCGCTGCCCGACCCGAGCGGCGCCCTGGCCCGCCGGGGCCCGGCCGAGGACCGTCTCGTCCGGCCGCTCACCCTGCTGCCGGGCACCCCGGAGCTGGAGCGCTACCGCTCCTCCCGGCTGATCGCCTTCCGCTCCTTCGCCCTCACCGTGGAGTTCGCCTGCCATCGCGCGGCCGACCGGGGCGTGCTGGTCTCGCACGGCGACCAGGGCGGCGGCTACAGCCTCTACGCCGAGAACGGCCGGCTGTGGTTCGCGTACAACGAGTACGGCCGGCTGCACACCACGGACGCCGGACCGCTGCCCGCCGGCACCCGCGCCGTGGAGCTGACGGCCACGGCCGAGGCCGGTCTGCGCTGGCGGTTCACCGTCTCCGTGGACGGCGAACGGCGGGCGGCCCCGCCGAGTGTCCACCAACTCATCGGAATGGCCCCGTTCCAGGGCATCAGCATCGGTGTCGACCGCAAGTCGCCGGTCTCCTGGCCGGTGTACGAACGCCATGGCACGTTCCGGTACACCGGCGCCCTCCACGTGGTCGGCTACACCCCGGGCGAGCCGGGCCCGGACGCCCCCGCCGTGATCACCGCCGCGCTCCGGGAGGCGGCCGCCGCCTACGAATGACCCCGGCGGCCCGGCGGGCGCCCGGCCCGTCCGCCGTCAGCCGCCGGTGGTGACGATCCGCAGCCGGTTGCCGTCCGGGTCGCGCAGCTCCAGCTCGGGGCCCCACGGCTGCTTCTCCGGCCGGACGCCGAACTCCCGTGCCACAGCGGCGAGATCGGTGACCCGCAGATACACCAGGCCGTCCGGCCGGGCGTCGCCGGTGTGCTCGGAGAGGAACAGCTTCACCCGGCCGCGCGCCACCTCCGCGAAGGCCGGGAAACCGGGCTCGTAGCGGTGTTCCCACTGCGGGACGAAGCCCAGCCGGGCGTACCACCGCGCCGCCGCCCCGGCGTCCGCCACCCGCAGGACCGGAACGGCCTCCTCGCCCGGGCCCGCCGTCTCCCGGACACCGCCGGTTCCGGGCACCGGGTCCTCGCCCGGTGCCGTTCTCAACCGCCGTGCCGGGGGCGCCTCGTTCGCGTCGGCTTCGTCATGGCCCCATTCTGACGGCCCCGTCCCGGGGGCCGTTCGCCCCCACCCGGCGGCACCGGGGCCGTCAGGCGTACGAGGTGAGGCGCAGCCGGGTGCCGCTGAGGTAGTGGTCGCCGATGTCCCGCAGCCGGTGGGCGGGCGAGTTCCGGGCGGTCAGCATCCGGGCGTTGCGCCAGAACCGGTCGAGGCCGGGGCCCTCGTCCGGGGCCTCGGCGGCGTCGGTGAGCTCCAGCAGCCGGGAGGTGAGGCGTACGGCCACCTCGCCGGTCACCGCCTCGGCCACGGCGACGAGGACGGCGATGTCGGCGCGCTCGTCGGCCCCGAGGGCCCCGGCCGCCGCCATGCCCCGGCCCAGGGCCAGCGTGGCCCGCTCCAGCACGGCCGCCGCGGAGAGCGCGGCGGCCGACAACTCGCCGTAGGCCAGCAGCAGATACGGGTCCGTGGCATCGGTGGAGTCCCGCCCGGCGAACCCGCCGGAGCCCCCGGGGCCCGCCCCGCCCGCCCAGGCCGCCCGGCTGCTGTCCCGCGCCTCGGCCAGTGCCCCCTCGGCGGTGCCCAGCGTCACCTGGGCCAGGATCAGCCGCAGCGCGAGCGGTGCCAGCGCCGCCAGTGCCGTACCGGGGTACTCCTCGGGCGGTACGGTGCCGAGTACGGCGTCCGCCGGTACGAGGACGTCCTCGAAGGCGACGGTACCGGCGCCGGAGAGCCGCTGCCCCGGCCGGTCGCCCGCCGGCTGGACGAGCACACCGGGCGCTGCCGGGTCCACCAGGACGGCCAGTAAGTCCGCCGGGCCGGGGGAGGGGCGCACCCCGACCACCAGCCGGTCGGCCACCGCGACGCCGGTGGCGAAGGCCCGGGAGCCGGTGAGCACATGTCCGCCGGCCACCCGCCGGGCGGCGATCGCGTCGTCCGTACGGCCCTCGGGCGGGAAGACCCCGCCGGCCAGCAGCCACCCCTCCCGGGCGGCCTCCCGCTCGAAGCGCTCGGCGGTCTCCGCCGCCCCGAAGAACCGGGCACTGCGGAAGAGCGCGTAGTGGTGGGCGAGGATCTCGCCGATCGAGCTGTCCGCCGTGGCGAGCTCCCGGACGACCGCACAGGCGGCCGGCCAGTCGGTCTCCCGCCCGCCGGCGGGAGACCGGGGAGCGCCCCCGGGCGCGGCGGTCGCCTCCGGCGGGGCGAGCAGGGCCGGGAGGCCGGCCTCCCGGAGCCGGGCCGCCTCGTCGAACGGCGGCTTGCCGGCTCGGTCGCGGGCCGCCGCGTCCACCGCGAGGTCGTCCGCGACCTCCCGGGCGACCCGCGGCCACCACTCGGGGCCGTCGCCGGACGGAAGGGCCGGTACGGGCGCGGTCCCGGCCGTCCGCCGCCCCGGCACGGCCCGGCTCATCGCCGCCCCGTCGCGAGCGGCGGACGAGCGGCCCCCGGGGCCGGCAGCGGGCCCGGGGCGGGGCGGAGCGGGTCCGGCACCGGAAGGACCGGAGCCGCGAGGGCGGAGTCCGGGGCCGGAAGGAGCGTCGTCGCCATCACGTGACCGTCACCTCACCACGCGGCGGAATCCACCGCGATCCCATTTCCCTACTGATTCAGTAGGGATAGTGCCAGACGATGTGCCCTACACCAAGAGGGTGTTCAGCCAGTGGACGGTCACCCCCGTCACCTGGGAGGACGGCGGTGGGAGCGTCTCAGGGACTGGTCTCAGGGATTGGTCCAGGCGGCCGGATCGGCCGTCAGAGCGGCCACCTCGTGAGGGAGTTCGGCCGCGACCACATCGGCCAGCGTCACTCCCTCCAGGATCTGCCGGACATTGGCCCGGAGCGCGATCCACAGCGGCAGCAGCGACTGGGCCGGACCGCTGTACGACAGCTCCGGCGGGCGCACGCCCCGGACCGAGACCAGCGGCCCGTCCACGACCCGGATGACATCCGCGACGGTGACCTCGTCGGCCGGCCTGGCCAGCCAGTAGCCGCCGTTGCCGCCGCGCTGGCTGCGCACCAGACCGCCCCGGCGCAGATCGTTGAGGATGCCTTCGAGGAACTTGTGCGAGATCGCCTGGGAGTCCGCGATGGCCTCGGCCTTCAGCGGACCCGTCTCCTCGGCGGTCGCCAGGTGCAGGGCCGCTCGTACGGCGTAGTCGGCACGGGCTGAGATGCGCATGGCCGCATTATCTCCGCCGCCGCCGGCGCCGGTCCTGCCGGTGCCCGCCCTCTTGACGGCACCGGAGACCGATCCGACACTCGGGCAGAGGCGGTCCGGGACGCACCCGGACCCGGCGCGCCCGGCGCGGACCGGGAGGACGGCGGAGACCATGGTGCGGCGAGCGAGCGGGGCCAGGAGCCGGACGGCTCCGCCACCCCTGCTGCTGACCTCCCGTCGCCATATCGACCTGCTGCGCGTCTCCAGCGCCCAGTAACCCGCGGGCCCCGGCCCGGTCCTGCCGGCCCGTCGTACGCCCCCCTTCCCGCCGTCCGCCGTGCCGGTACCTCCGGCGCGCCCGGACCCGGACGACGCCTGGGCCCGCCGCGGCGCACCGTGCCCGCGCCACCCGGCGCCGGGCCGCCCGCCGTACCGCCGCCCCGCCCCCGGCCGCCGTCTCCGTCCGGCAGGCCGGCGGCCACTCGTACCGCCGTTTCCCTTCCGGGGCCGGCGGCTGTCCGTACCGCTGTCTCCGTACCGGGGGCGGCGGCCGTCCCCGCCACCGCCTCCGTTCCGCGCCGGTGACCACCCCGTACCGCCGTCTCCGATCCGGGGCCGGTGGCCACCCCGTACCGCCGTCTCCGCTCCGCTCCGAGAGCGGGGCCCGCTCGTCCCGCCGGTCCGGGCCGTCCCGGACCGGTCACCGGGCCCGCCCCGCCCGCCCCGTCCGGTTCTGCCCAGGGAGTCGTCATGTCCGCCCGCACCCCCGCCCCCGTGTCCGGTCACATCCCTCCCCGCACCTCCCCCTTCTCTCCCGGCCGGACCCCCGGTGACGGTCCTGCCGGTGCCCCCGCCTTCCGGGGGCGGATCGGGACCGACGCCCGCAGCGGGCACTACGCGGTGCCGCGCCGCTACCGGCTCCATCTCTCGACCGCCTGTCCCGACGGACTGCGCGTCGCCGTCACCCATGCCCTCCTCGGCCTCGGGGACGAACTGCCCGTCCGGCTCCTGCCGCCCACCCCCGACCTGCCCGGCAACGGCTACTCCGCCCTGCGCCCGCTCTACGAGGCGGGTGCCCACCAGTACGCCGGACCGGCGACCGCGCCCGCCCTCGCCGACGACTGGACCGGACGGATCGTCAGCACCCACACCCCGGACATCACCCGTGACCTCGCCCTGCGGTTCGGCGGGCACGGCCCCGAGCTGTGCCCGCCGCCCGCCCGCCGGGAGATCGCCGCCCTGGCCCGCCGCTGCGCCGGGATCGCGGCCGCCGCCCAGCGTGCCGGGGTGCTCGGCATCTCCGGCCCCGGCCACGACGCCCCGCTCGGGGTGCTCTTCCGGGCCCTGGGCGTGCTGGAGGAACGGCTCGCGCACCGGACCTTCGCCCTGGGGGAGACGGTGACCGCCGCCGACGTCGAACTCTGGGTGACGCTGGTGGAGCTGGACCGGGTGCACCGGCTGCATCTGGACGCCGCCGCCGTGCACCGGCTGGCCGGCCACTCCGCCCTGTGGGCGTACGCCCGCCGGCTCGCCGAGCACCCCGCCTTCGGGGGCCTGCTGGACCTGGACGGCATGGCCCGCCGTCACCACGCGCGCTGCCGGGGCCGGGAGGCGGCCGGTGCGGCGGTGCCGATCGTGGACTGGGCGGTGCACCTGCCGTCCCGCCCCGGCGACCTGCCGTCCCCCGCCGCCCACCCGGCCGGGACCGACCGCACCGGCTGAGCCCGCGCGGACCGGTGCCGGTTCCACGGGGCCGCCCCGGCCCGCCGTCGTGCCGGCCGGGGCCGCCCGGTGATCCCGGCCGGGCAATCCGGCGGGCGCCCGGTGTCGAAGCAGGGGTGTGACCACGACCCGTGAACCCGGGGTGCGCCCCCTGCCCGCCGCACTGAGCGGACTCCTCGCCGGCTGTGCCGCCCTCGCGACGGCCGAACTGGTGTCCGTCGCCGTCCGCCCCGAGGCGGGGCCGATCGTCGCGGTGGGCGGGGCGGCCGTCGACCGTACCCCCGCGCCGGTCAAGGACTGGGCGATCCGCACCTTCGGCACCCAGGACAAACTGGTCCTGCAACTCGGCATCCTGCTGGTACTGGCGCTCCTCGCCGCCCTGACCGGCCTGCTGGCGGCCCGTCACCGCCGGGCGGGGGCCGCGGGGGTGCTGCTCTTCGGCGTGGTCGGCGCGGCGGCGGCCACCGGGCGCCCCGACTCGGTGTCCTTCACCGACGCGCTGCCCTCGCTGGCCGGCGCGGTGGCCGGGGCCGCCCTGCTGCTGTGGCTGCTGTGGTGGCCCCGGGCCGCCTCGCCCGAGGCGCCGGACGGGCGCCCGTCCGGCTGGGACCGGCGGCGCTTTCTGCTCGCCGCCTCGGCGGCGGCCGCCGCCTCCGCCGGGGCGGGCGCCCTGGGCCGGTCCCTCGGGGCCGCCGGGGCCGAGGACGCGGTGGCCTCCCGGGCCGCCGTGGTGCTGCCCCGGCCGCGCTCGGCCGCCGCCCCGGTACCGCCCGGCACCCGGCTCCGGGTGCCGGGCATCAGCCCCTTCACCACGCCGAACCGGGACTTCTACCGGGTGGACACGGCACTGGTGGTGCCCAAGGTGGACGCCACCCGCTGGCGGCTGCGCCTGCACGGCGCGGGGGTGCGCACCCCGCTCACCCTGTCCTTCCAGGACCTGCTCGACCGGGAGCTGATCGAGCGGGACATCACCCTCACCTGTGTCTCCAACGAGGTCGGCGGCCCCTATGTGGGCACCGCCCGCTGGCTCGGCGTACCGCTGGCCGGGCTGCTGCGGGAGGCCGGGGTGCGGCCGCCCTCCCGGGGCGGCCCGGCCGATCAGCTGGTCGCCCGTTCGGTGGACGGCATGACCCTCGGCAGTCCCGTCGAGGACGTGATGGACGGCCGGGACGCCCTGCTCGCGGTCGGGATGAACGGCGAACCGCTCCCCTTCGACCACGGCTTCCCGGTCCGGATGGTGGTGCCCGGCCTCTATGGCTATGTCTCGGCCTGCAAGTGGATCCAGGACATCGAGCTGACCACCTTCGACGCCTACGACCCGTACTGGGTCAAGCGGGACTGGGCCCGGAAGGCCCCGGTGAAGACCCAGGCCCGGATCGACACGCCCAAGCCCTTCGCCCGTCCGGCGGCCGGGACCGTCGTGGTGGCGGGGGTCGCCTGGGCCCAGCACCGGGGGATCGACCGGGTGGAGGTACGGGTCGACGACGGCCCCTGGCGCCCCGCCGAGCTGGCCGCCGAGGCCACCACCGACACCTGGCGCCAGTGGTCGTACCGCTGGCGAGCCACCCCCGGCAGTTACACCCTGACCGTGCGCGCCACCGACCGCACCGGCGAGACCCAGACCGAGCGGCGCACCCGGACCGTCCCCGACGGGGCGAGTGGGTGGCACTCGGTGGTGGTGGCGGTGGAGTGACCCGCCTCCGCCGGACCGGTACCGCCGGCCGCGTCCGCCCGCCGTACCGGAGGTCCGGCGGCCCGGTGCCCCCACCGGACCGCCGGACCTTCCGCTGCCGTGCCGGATCCTCGCCGTGCCGGATCGTCGCCGTTCTCGCGCCGGGCCCGTCCCGGCCGGTCCGTGCCGGCCGGGACGGGCCCGGGGGTGAGGCGGGCCCAGCGGTTCAGGCGGGCAGCGCCATCACCGCGAGGGGCGGGGAGGTGGGCCGGTCCGAGCCGCCGGCCGGTTCCACCGTCACCCCCATCCCGGTCGCCGCCCCCACCTCGCCCCGCATCAACAGGGCCCCGTCGGCACCGACCAGACCGGCCGGGCGCATGGTGCCACCGTCGGCGAACCAGAGCTGGTACGTCTTTCCGCTCGGCAGCTCCGGCAGTCCCGACGCCACGAAGACGGCCTGGTTCCGGGACCGGGAGACCACCACGGTGGCTCTCGCCCCGTCCTTCAGCTCACCGCTGGCGGTGCGGGCGTCGGGCGCGGCGAGCACCCGCGCCAGCTCCGCCGCCTCGGCCACCGAGCGGTCGGCCCGCTCCTCGGCCCGGTCGGCCACCTGGTGCTGCCAGACCGCGATGCCGCCGAAGGCCGCCGCGGCGGCGAGGCAGGCGGCCAGCGCCAGCCGGGGCAGCCGGCGGGCGGCACGGACCTGCGGCGCCCCCGGGATCGCCGGATCCGCCGGCACCTCGGGCGGGAGCTGGCGTACGGTCCCGATCCCGGCCAGCACCCGTTCGCGCATCCCGGCCGGTGGGGCCCCCGCCGCGGCGAGACCCAACCGGGCGGCGGTGGCGGTGAGTTCCCGCACCTCCTGGGCGCAGGCCGGGCAGTCCCGGAGATGCCGCTCGAAGGCCGCGCGCTCGTCGTCGGGCAGCGCGTCGAGCGCGTACGCCCCGGTGGGCGCGTGCAGGTGTTCGTCGCTCATGCGCTCACTCCCATGCAGTCGCGCAGCCGGATCAGGCCGTCCCGCAGCCTGGTCTTGACGGTGCCGAGCGGCGCGGACAGCGCGGCCGCCACCTCCCGGTAGGTGTAGCCCCGGTAGTAGGCCAGGGTCACCGCCTGCCGCTGGAGCTCGGTGAGAGTGCGCAGACAGCGCCGTACCTGCTCGCTCTCCAGACGGACCGTCACCTCTTCGCTGACCTGGTCGTACGCCGGGGTGTGGGAGCGCCGGGCGGTACGCCGCTCCCGCTCGGCGGCGGCCTGCTCGGAGCGGACCCGGTCCACCGCGCGGCGGTGCGCCATGGTCATCACCCAGGTCGTCACACTGCCCAGCTCGGGGCGGTAGCGGGCGGCGGTGCGCCAGACCTCGACCAGCACCTCCTGCGCCACCTCCTCCGACTGGGCCGGGTCGCGCAGGACCTTGAGGACCAGTCCGAAGACCGGGCCGGAGACCGCGTCGTAGACGGTGGTGAAGGCGTCCTGGTCGCCGTCCGCGACCCGCGCCATCACCTCGGGGAGATCGGGCCCGCCGCGGCCCGGGCCGTCCAGCCGCACCGGGTCCCTCATGGCGCACCCGCCGGGCGCGGGGGCCGCGCCGGACCGGCGGCGGCGTGCGGATCGCGTGGGTCGCGCATGTACCACTCCTCGAACATGACGGGGCGGGCCGCCCCTCGGTGGGTGCCCGAGGGGAGGCCCCGGGGTGTTTCCTCGGCGGTGCTTCGGAGCCGCCGGGCTCGCGGATGGGTTCGTGGTCCGCCCGTGTGTCCGGGGCACTCCCGCACGGTCCCGATGATCCCGCACTATGGGGCGGGTTCCGGGGCGTTCCGGCGTGTTCCGCCCGGACCGGGAACGGCCGGGGACCGCCGTACGCGACCCGTCCGAAGTTTTTTCTCCGCGCCACCAATCCACCCCGGGGGGCGGTCCGAATGGGGGGTGTGAGGGCAGCGGTGCGGTCCTCGGCCCCTCGAACCGGCGGGGACCGCACCCGCTGACCGGAGGTCCCTCACCCCTCGGTGGCATCCGCTGCCACCGGTCGTTCCTCTAAGGAGACGCAGACCATGTTCACCACCCGCTCGCGCCGCACCCTCGCCGCCGCCGCGGTCGCCGCCGCCCTGCCGTTCGCCCTGACGGCCTGTGGGACGGACGACTCGAAGGACTCCGCCGAGGGCTCCCCGGCGAGTTCGGCGGCCGCCTCCGCCCCGGCCTCCTCCGACGGGGGCATGGAGATGGACGGACCGTTCGGCCCCGCCTGTTCCTCGGTGCCCAAGGAGGGCGCGGGCAGCTTCGGCGGCATGGCCAAGGACCCGGTCGCCACCGCCGCCTCCAACAACCCGGCCCTCTCCACGCTGGTCACCGCGGTCAAGAAGGCCGGTCTGGTCGACACCCTCAACAACGCCCAGAACATCACGGTGTTCGCGCCGACCAATGACGCCTTCGCCAAGATCCCGAAGGCGGATCTGGACAAGGTCCTCAATGACAAGGCGATGCTGACGAAGGTTCTCACCTACCACGTGGTGGGCCAGAAGCTGACGCCGCAGCAGCTGGAGAAGGGCTCGTACCCGACGCTGGAGAAGAGCACCCTCACCACCTCGGGCTCCGGCGAGTCGTACAAGGTCAATGACACCGCCAATGTGGTCTGCGGCAATGTACCCACCGCCAACGCGACCGTCTACATCGTCGACTCGGTGCTGATGCCGAAGATGTGACCCGCCGGGCGGGCACACCGTTCCCGGCCCGCCCGATCCGCCGCCCCGGAAGCCGTGCCGTCCCCTCCGGCCTCCGGGGCGGTTCCGGCCGGGGCGGCGGCCGGGCGGGCCGGTGCCGGGACCGCCGGAGCGGTACGGGGGCCACCGGGTGGTCCGGTGCGGGGGCCACCGGGCTGGACGGGGTGGGTGGCGGGAGGCCATGCTTACCCGCGAGTAACGCCCGCGAGTGAGGTCGTCGCGGACCGTCCCCCACGTTCCTTCGCTCCCGCCCCAGGAGTCTCCGTGCCGCGCACCCCCGCCGCTCGTCCCGCCCCCGCCGCCCCTTCCGCGCGCTCCGCCCTGCTGCTCGCCGGTCTGCTGGCCACCGCGGGTGCCGCCCACTTCGCCGTGCCCCGGCCGTTCGACGCCGTGGTGCCCCGGGCGCTGCCCGGCAGCCCGCGGGCGTGGACCCGGGCGAGCGGTGTGGCCGAACTGGCGCTCGCGGCCGGCCTGCTGGCACCGCGCACCCGCCGGGTCAGCGCCCGTGCCGCCGAGCTGTTCTTCGTGGGGGTGTTCCCCGCCAACGTCAAGATGGCCCACGACTGGCGCCACCGTTCCGCCCGCGCCCGGGCGCTCGCCTACGGCCGGCTGCCCCTGCAGCTCCCGCTCGTTCTCTGGGCCCGGCACGCCGGACGCGCCGCCGGGGCCACCGGGCGCACCGCCGGGAACGACTGACCCCCGGGCGCACCGGGGAGGCTCGCGCCGGACCGGGTGCCCGCCGGGCGTGGATCAGCCGGCCGCGACCGGCCGCTCGGCCCGGACCACCACCAGCTCCTCCCCGTCCGCCTCCTCCGCCAGCAGCCCCCGGGACCGCAGCCAGTGCAGCCGGGAGCGGAGCACCGGGCCGAACGGCACCCGGGCCCGGTCGGTCACCCCGGCCCGCAGCCCGGCGTCCCGGAGCCGGGCGAGGGTCAGCTCGGGTCCGCACATCTCGGAGTGGACCATCAGCAGCACTCCGCCTGGACGGAGCAGCCCCGGTGCCACCGCGCAGATCCGGTCCACCACCGCGCGCCCGTCCGGGCCGGCGTCCCAGGCGCGGGCGGCACCCCGGCGCGGCGTCCGGGCCGCCGGGGCGGGGACGTACGGGGGGTTGCTCACCACGAGGTCGTACCGGGGGAACCGGAGGGGGCGGGAGAGCGGTCCGGGCCCCGAGCCGGTGGGATCGCACCGGCGCACGGTGATCCGGCGGCGGGTCAGCAGGGCGTTCAGCCGGGCGGTCAGCACCGCCCGGCGCGCGATGTCGACCGCCGTCACCGTGGCGCCCAGCCGGGCGGCGTACAGGGCGAGGGCCCCGCTGCCGGTGCCGATGTCCAGCACCGTGCGGCCGGCCATGCCGTTCTCCCGGTCTTCCCTGCTGTCCCGGCGTTCTTGGCGTTCCCGGCTTTCCTCGACTTCCCGGCGCAGCGCGCCCGCGAGCAGCCGGGTGTCGTACTGCGGGGCGTACACCCCGGGGAAGGTCACCACCCGGTCGAGCGGGGGTACGGCCTCCGGTGTGGCCGTCGTCATCCGGCACCTCCCTGGCCCCGGTGGCCCCGGACCGTTCCGGGCCCGGTTCCCGGGAGTTCTCCGGTGCCCCGTGCGTCCCGGCACACACCCCGATGGTGCTGTGCGTGAGGCGGCCCCGCCACCGGGGGGAAAGCGGCGGGGCCGGTGACCCCACGGCGGCGGGGGGGAAGCCGCCCACGGGGCACAAGATGCTGCTGCCCAGGTTCATCCGGGCCATTCCTGACCGGCGGACCTCCGGTCCTGCGGCCTCCCGGTCGGCGGCCTTCCGGCCCTGCGGCCTCCCGGTCCGGCGGGGCGCGGGCTCAGGCGTCCCTCCGGGCGCGGCGGCGGAGCCGGAGCGGCAGGACGTACCAGCAGAGCGCGAACCAGAGCATCACACCGCCGGCGATCAGCTCCGCGAGCAGGCTCGGCAGCACCACATGGAGGATGAGCAGCAGGGTGCAGCCGATGGTGAGGGCGAGCAGCACCATGCCCGTCATCATGAGCCGGCCGGCCGCCTCCACCACCTCGGCCTTCAGCCGCTGGCCGGACAGGAAGCGGTGGATCGACACCGGGGCGATGAGGGAGGCGGTGGCGCCCGCGCCGAGCACCACGGTGAGCACATAGACCACCCGGTCGAAGGTGGCGAGGTCCCGGAAGAGCGGGGTGAAGGCGACGCTGAGCAGGAATCCGAAGAGGATCTGCACACCGGTCTGGGCGACCCGGGTCTCCTGGAGGATCTCGTGCCAGCGGCGGTTCACCCGTTCGCGGGCGGTCTCCGGCGGCCCGTGCTCGCCGGTCGGGTCCGCCGTCCCGCAGGTGGGGCACGTGCCGGGGCAGTCCTCGGCGGGCCGGGCCCCGGCCGCCGCCGGAAGGTCCTCCCGCTCCGGGGTTCCGGCCGGAGGGCCGGCGGGCTGATCGGTCATGGTCATGGCGTCCCTCCAGCGTCCGGGGTGTCCGGATGCCCCCTTTCCGGTGAACCACGCGTGAGCGGTCGTTCACCGGAGGGTCACCGAGCACATTCCGCCGCCGGGTGCGGGGGCGGTCCGCCGGAAGTCCTCGGGTGCAGCCTGTCCGACTTTTACCGTAATGTCCATAGATGATGTGTTCTGCCGCGCACCCTGAGCGCGCGCCCCGGGGACCGTCGCCCGCGCCTGTTCCGGCCGGTCCCGGGCCGTCCGGGGAGCGCCGTGCCCGGAGGGCGGTGGCGACGTGGTCCGGCCCGAGGAGACGGGGGAACGGGATCCGCTGGACCGGCTCCTCTCCCGGGCGCTGCGCGAGACCGACGCGTACGGCGGCGGGATCTATGTCCTGGATCCGCCGGGCCGGGTGCTCTCCGCCGTGGTCATGGCGGGGGTGCCGACCAGCGTCGCCCTGCCCGGGGCCCGGGTGGGGACCGCCGCTTCGGGGCCGCTGGCGCAGGCGGTCCGGGAGGGCCGGCTGGTCTGGGTCGGTGCCCAGGGCGAACTGTCCCGCCGGTATCCGCGCATCGGGCTCGCTCTGCCGTACGCCTTCGCCCTGGCGGCGGCCCCGGCGGTCAGCGCCCGGCACACCTGGGGCGGTCTGCTGCTGCTCTGGCCCGGCTCCCACCCGCTGGAGATCGAGCCGGAACGGCGCCGGGCCGTCGAACGGGCCTGCGGCCATGTCGGCGCGGCACTCCGCCGGGCCGACGAGGGCGGCCGCCCCGTCCTGCCCGCCGCCGAGCCGAGGGTGGTCCCGGTGCCGCGCCGCCGGGGCGTCACCCACGCCGAGGCGCAGGCCGCCGTGGACTACGCCGAGCGGCTCCCGGAGGGCGGCTGCTCACTGGATCTGGACGGCCGGGTCACCTTTCTCACCCCGGCCGGTGCCGAGCTGGTCGGCAGCGAGGTCATGGCGCTGCTGGGAAACCGGCCCTGGGAGGTGCTGCCCTGGCTGGACGACCCCGTCTTCGAGGATCGCTATCGCTCGGCGGTGATGAGCCGCCGCCCCACCTCGTTCACCACCCGCCGGCCGGACGGGCTCTGGCTCTCCTTCGACCTCTTCCCGGACGCGCGCGGCATCAGCGTCCGGATCGCCCGCGCCGCCATGGCCGGCCCCGCCCCGGCGGCCGCCCCCGGAACGCCCCCGAGCGGGACGGCGCCCGTGACCGGAACGGTTCCGGACGGTGGCGCCGCGACCCCCGCGACCGGCACGGGCTCCGGGGTGGCTGCCGCCTCCGGCGGTGGTACGGCCCCGGGGCCCGGCCCGGCACCCGCGACCGGCGGGGTCTCCGGGACCGGCGGGGTCTCCGGCGGTGGTACGGACCCGGCGACGCCCTCCGCTCCCGGTACGCCCTCCGGGACCGGCGGCGCCCCGGACAGCGCGGAGGCCTCCGCGGCCGGTGGAGCCCCGGACAGCGCGGCGGCCCCCGGGGCCGGGGCCCGGGCCCGGGTCGGGGTCCTGTACCAGCTGGCGCACCTGGCCGCCACGCTCACCGAGGCGCTCAGCGTGCCGGATGTCATCCGGCTGGTGGTCGACCAGATCACGCCCAGCTTCGGTGCCCGGGCCGTCGCCCTGTTCGCCGCTCAGGCGGGCCGGCTGCGGCTGCGCGGTCAGTACGGCTACGGCCCCGGGAGCGCGGAGCCGCTCGACTCGGTGCCGGTCTCGCCGGACAACCCGGCGGGCCGCGCGGTGCTCACCGTCCGTCCCGCCTTCTACGGCTCGCTCCGGGAACTGCGGAGCGTCTTCCCGGACGCCCCCCAGGACGACGGCCACGCGGCATGGGCCTTTCTGCCGCTGGTGGCGGCGGGCCGGCCGATCGGCTGCTGCGTCCTCGCCTACGACCGCCCCCATGTCTTCGGCCACGACGAGCGGGCACTGCTGATCGCCTTCGGCGGGCTGACCGCCCAGGCCCTGGACCGCGCCCACCTCTACGACACCAAGAGCGGACTCGCCCGCAGCCTCCAGGCCAGCCTGCTGCCCCAGGCGCTGCCCGAGCTGCCGGGGCTCCGGGCCACCGCCCGCTATCTGCCCGCGACCCGGGGCATCGACGTCGGCGGCGACTTCTACGACCTGGTGCGCCTCGACCCCACCACGGCCGCCGCCGTCATCGGGGACGTACAGGGGCACAGCGTCACGGCCGCCGCCCTGATGGGACAGGTGCGGACGGCGGTCCGCGCCCACGCCATCGCCGGGGCCGCCCCGGACGATGTACTCGCCCGCACCAACCGGCTGCTCACCGACCTCAACCCCGGCCTCTTCACCAGCTGTCTGTACGCCCAGGTCGATCTGGAGCGCCACCGGGTCCGCCTCGCCACGGCCGGCCATCTGCCGCCCCTGCTCCGCCACCCCGGCGGCGCCACCGGAACGGTCGCCCTGCCCCCCGGACTGCTGCTGGGCATCGACTCCCGGGCACGTTACGAGGCGGTGGACGTGTCCCTGCCGCCCGGCTCCGTGCTGGCCCTCTTCAGCGACGGCCTGGTGGAGACGCCGGGCACCGACATCGAGGACGCCACGGCCGGGCTCGCCACCGTACTGAGCGCCGGGGCACCCACCCTCGGTGCCCTGGCGGACCGGTTGATGCGTCATGGACGCGCCTCCGAGGACCGGACGGACGACACCGCCCTGCTGCTCCTCGGCCCGACGGCCGGGACCCCCTCCGGCTCCTCGCCCGGCCCCCGGGCTTGACGGCCCGCTCGCCCCGGCGGCCCGGCCCGACCGCCCGACCTGGGCTCTCGCACCCGACTGCGCACTTCTGATACAAAGAAACGAAAGTGCGCAGCAATGAGCAACGTGATCCTGCGCACGAGCAGTGACACCCACGCCCCCGGCCGGGGCGGAGCTTCGTCCAGGGAGGGCCCGTGCCGTCGTACACCGTGGAAGAGATCGCGTCCCAGCCGGACTGCTGGCAGCGCGCCGTCGACGAGCTGCCGCGCCACGCGCCGGCGCTGCCGGCGGCCGGGGAACGGGTGGCGGTGGCCGGCTGCGGCACCTCCTGGTTCATGGCGCAGTCCTACGCCGCGCTGCGCGAGGCGGCCGGCCACGGGACCACCGACGCCTTCGCCGCCTCCGAGGCGCCCCCGCGCCCCGGCCACTACGACCGGCTGGTGGTGCTCACCCGGTCCGGCACCACCACCGAGGTCCTCCAGTTGCTGGAGGCGGTGCGCGGCACCGTCCGCACCACCGCCGTCACCGCCGTGCCGGAGTCGCCGGTCACCGCGCTGGCCGACACCACGGTCGCCCTGGAGTACGCGGACGAGCGGTCGGTCGTCCAGACCCGCTTCCCCACCACCCAGCTGATGCTGCTCCGCGCCCATCTCGGCGGACACCCGGACCGGGCCGTCGCGGACGCGGCCGCCGCCGTGACCCGGGAGCTCGACCCGGCGGTGACCGGCGCCGGGCAGCTGACGTTCCTGGGCACCGGCTGGTCGTACGGGCTCGCCCAGGAGGCGGCGCTGAAGGTCCGGGAAGCGGCGGCGTTCTGGTCGGAGGCGTACCCGGCCATGGAGTACCGGCACGGTCCCATCGGCATCGCGGCCCCCGGCCGGGCGGTGTGGAGCCTGGGCCCGCTGCCCGACGGGCTCCCCGAGCAGATCGCCGCCACCGGCGCCGGCCTGGTGCGCCCGGAACTCGACCCGCTGGCCGAACTGGTACTGGTCCAGCGGGTGGCCGTGGCGCTCGCCGCCGCCCGGGGCCGGGATGTGGACAACCCGCCGCACCTCACCCGCTCCGTGGTGCTGGGCGGTGGCGCGTGAGCCTCACCGGCACCGGTCGCATCACCGCCGCCGCCGAGGCGGGGGGGCACGGGGTGGGCGCGTTCAACGTGGCGCTGCTCGAACAGCTGGAGGCCGTGCTGACCGGGGCCGGCCGGGCCGGCTCCGCGGTGGTCGTCCAGGTCAGCGAGAACGCCGTCGCCTACCGGGGCTCCCTCGCCCCGCTGGCCGCCGCCGCCCTGACCGCCGTCCGGGAGTCGGACACCCCGGCCGCCCTCCACCTCGACCACGCCACCCGCCCGGAGCTGATCCGCTCCGCCGTCGCCGCCGGATTCACCTCGGTGATGTACGACGGCTCCCGGCTGCCCTGGGCGGAGAATGTCGAGACCACCCGCCGGATCACCGACTGGTGCCACGAGCGGGGTGTCTGGGTCGAGGCCGAGCTGGGCGAGATCGGCGGCAAGGACGGCGCCCACGCCCCCGGCGTCCGTACCGACCCGGCGGAGGCCGCCGCGTTCGTGGCCGGGACCGGGGTCGACGCGCTGGCGGTGGCCGTGGGTTCCTCGCACGCGATGACGGAGCGCAGCGCCCGGCTCGACCTGGACCTCGTCGCCGCCCTCCGGGCGGCCGTCCCGGTCCCGCTGGTGCTGCACGGCTCCTCGGGCGTGCCGGACGACACCCTCGCGGCGGCGGTGGCGGCCGGCATGCGCAAGATAAACGTCGCCACCCATCTGAACGCCGTCTTCACCCGGGCCGCCCGAACCGCCCTGCGGGACGCCCCCGCCCTGGTCGACCCCCGCCGCTATCTCGCCCCGGCCCGGGAGGCGATGGCCGCCGAGGTGGCCCGGCTGCTGGGCGTCCTGGGCGCCACCGGCAGCGCCCGCCGGACGGCCGGCGACGGGGACCCGGTGGCCTCCGCCTGACCCCGGATCGCTCCCGTCCCGCGAGCCGCCGCCCGTGAGCGGTGCCGCCGCCGGGCCCGGTGGCCCAGACGGTTCAGACGGTTCAGACGGTGAGGACCTCGACGCCCAGGGCGCGGACGGCGGCCAGCTCGGCCCCGTCCGCCGCCGCGTCGGTCACCAGGGTGCCGATCTCCCGTACCGGGCAGATCCGGGCGAACGTCACCTTGCCGATCTTGGTGGAGTCGGCCACCACGACCGTCCGGGAGCCGGCCCGCAGGAAAGCCCGGTCGGTGTGCGCCTCCAGCTGGTCATGGGTGCTGCACCCGTGGGCCACGGTCAGCCCGTCCACCCCCAGGAAGGTCATGTCCAGGTGGTACTCGTCCAGCATCCGCTCGGCGGACGGGCCCACCAGCTCATAGCTCTGCGCCCGGGCCTCGCCGCCGACCACCACCAGCCGCACGTCCGGGCGGACCACCAGATCGGCGGCGATGTTCACCGCGTTGGTCACCACCGTGAGCCCGCCCCGGCCGGCCAGCTCCCGGGCGAGCGCGGAGACGGTGGTGCCGCCGGTCAGGCCGACCACGGCCCCCTCGGGCACCAGCGCCGCGGCCGCGGCGGCGATCCGCTGCTTCTCGGCCTGCTGCCGGCCGGTGCGGTGCCGCAGCGGCAGCTCGGACGCCGCGGTGACCGCCCCGCCGTGCGTGCGCTGGAGCAGCCCCCGCTCGTCCAGGAGCTGGAGGTCGCGGCGTACGGTCGCCCGGGAGACGTCCAGCAGCGCGGCCAGCTCGTGGACATCGGCGCTGCCCTCGGCCGACACATGGTCGAGGATGCGGTTCAGGCGATCACTTTTGAGCATGTGGGAAGTTTATCCGCTGCGTACCGGTGCGCGTTTACGGTTCGCGCCCCCGGCCCCCGGCCCCCGCCGCCGGGATACGAGCCGGTCAGCGCCCCGGCACTCGTCGTGGGGGCGCGTCCGGGCCACGGTGTGGACGCCCGGGGGCCGTACTGGTGATCGACTGGTACGGCCACGGGCCCGGCCGTACCGTCGGGTGGGTGGCGGACGGAGCCGTCCGCCCGTACGGAACGTCCGCCGACCCTCCTGCGAGGGATGCCATGACCGGACCACGGCCGACCCCGGCGACGACCGCCGCCCCCGCCGGACGCCACGGCGGCCACGGCATGGCGCTGCTCGTCATCGCCTCGTGCCAGCTGATGGTGGTGCTCGACATCACCATCGTGAACATCGCCCTGCCGCACATGCAGCGCGCGCTGCACTTCTCGACCACCGATCTCTCCTGGGTGGTCAACGCCTACACCCTCACCTTCGGCGGACTGCTGCTGCTCGGCGGCCGGGCCGGGGACATCCTCGGCCGCCGCCGGGTGTTCGTCTTCGGCATCCTGCTCTTCGTCACCGCCTCGCTCCTCGGCGGACTCGCCCAGGCGTCCTGGCAGCTGCTGGCCGCCCGCGCGCTCCAGGGCGTCGGCGGTGCCATCGCCTCCCCGACCTCGCTCGCCCTGATCAGCACCACCTTCGAGGAGGGCCCCGAACGCAACCGGGCCTTTGGGGTGTTCGCGGCGGTCTCCTCCGGGGGCAGCGCCATCGGTCTGCTGGCCGGCGGGGTCCTGGTCGAATGGCTCGACTGGCGATGGGTGCTCTTCGTCAATGTGCCCATCGGTGTGCTCATCGCCCTGGCAGCCCCGCGCTGCATCAAGGAGTCCGAGCGCCACCCGGGCGACTTCGACCTCACCGGGGCGATGCTCTCCACCGCCGGCATGGTCCTGCTCGTCTACGGCTTCATCCGCGCCGGCCAGGATGGCTGGAGCGAGGGGCTCACTCTGGCCTCCTTCGCGGTGGCCCTGCTGGTCCTGGTCCTCTTCGTCCTCGTGGAGCGCCGCTCCCGCAACCCGATCACCCCGCTCCACATGTTCGCCGACCGCAACCGGGCCGGCACCTACGGGATCATGCTCTGTCTCGCCGCCGCCATGATGAGCATGTTCTTCTTCCTCACCCTCTTCGTGCAGAACGTCCTGGACTTCGGCCCGCTCCTGGCCGGTCTGGCGTTTCTGCCGGTCAGCGCCATCATCGCGGTGGGCGCGGGGCTCGCCTCCCAGCTGCTGCCCCGGTTCGGCCCCAAGCCCTTCATGGTGACCGGGGCGCTGCTCGCCGCCGCCGGGCTCGCCTGGCTGACGCTGATCGACACGGACTCCAGCTACGCGAGCGGGGTGCTCGGGCCGATGCTGGTCTTCGGCCTGGGCATGGGGATGATGTTCGTCTCGCTGACGCTGATGGCCCTCTCCAATGTCCCGGTCCGCGAGTCCGGAGCCGCGTCCGGGCTGCTCAACGCCACCCAGCAGGTGGGCGGCTCGCTGGGGCTCGCCATCCTGGTCACCGTCTTCGGCACGGCGAGCGCCCACGAGGCGGCACGGCTGATCCCCGCCTTCCTGGCCCGGGCCACCCCGCAGGAACGGCTGCGGTTCCAGCGCTCCGGCGAGCTGCCCGGCCGCCTGGCCGACCAGGTACTGACCTACGGCGTCTCCACGGCGTTCATCCTGGCCGCGGTCTTCGCGGGGATCGCCGCGCTGATCGCCCTGCTGGTGATCCAGGTCCGGCCCTCGGACATCGAACGCCTCAAGGGCGGCACCGGGCCGGGCCCGGGTCTCTGAGCCGGGGGGCGCGGCAGCCGGCGGCGGGCCGCCCCCGGCGCCGGTCCCGGCGGGCCCCGGGAGGCCGCGGGCGAAATTCCCGCGTCTAGAGTTCCGGGGTGTGACGATCATGCGTTCCCTCGCCCTGTTCGTGCTCGCCGCCCTGCTGGAGATCGGCGGCGCCTGGCTGGTCTGGCAGGGCGTCCGCGAGCACCGGGGGCTCGCCTGGATCGGGGCCGGGGTGATCGCCCTGGGGCTGTATGGATTCGTCGCTACCCTCCAGCCCGACGCCGACTTCGGCCGGGTGCTGGCCGCGTACGGCGGTGTCTTCGTCGCGGGATCGCTCGCCTGGGGCATGGTGGCCGACGGCTACCGGCCCGACCGCTTCGACGTGCTCGGCGCCCTGGTCTGCCTCGCGGGCATGGCCGTCATCATGTACGCCCCCCGGGGCCACTGACAGGAACGCACGCCCCCCGAGGGCCGCTGACCGGGCCCCGGCCGGGCGGACACCGGAAAACCGGCGCCTGCCCGCACCGACCGGCCACCCGTACCGGAACCGGCCGGAAGAGACGCGCACCCCGTGCCACCGCCCCGCGGCGGATCTAGAATCGCCGCCCATGGAGCCGACACCGCAGCCCCCGCGGCGCGCACCGGAGGACCGTCCCCGCCCCGGCGCCGATCCGGACGCCGCTCCCGGGCACTGTCCCGATCCGTTCCGCGAACTCTCGCTGGCCGACCTGCGCCGCCGTGCCAGCGCCAAATGGCGGGTGTACCCGCCCGATGTGCTCCCGCTCTGGATCGCCGAGATGGATGTGCCGCTCGCGGAACCGGTGGCCCGGGCCCTCACCGAGGCAGTCGCCCTGGGGGACACCGGATACGCCGTCGGCGGCCCGTACGGGAAGGCCCTGGCGGCGTTCGCCGCGGACCGCTGGGGCTGGCACCTCGCCGCCGAGCGCACCGCCATGGTGCCCGATGTGATGCAGGGCATCGTGGAGGTGCTCAAGCTGATCACCGGGCCCGGCGACCCGGTGGTGGTGAACAGCCCCGTCTACGAGCCGTTCTACCTGTTCACCGGCCACCTCGGACGCCGGGTCGTGGAGGCTCCGCTCGGCCCCGGGCACCGCGTCGACCCGGAGCGGCTGGCGGACACCTTCCGCCGGGTCACCGCCGGCGGCGGCCGGGCCGCCTATCTGCTGTGCAGCCCGCACAACCCGACCGGCACCGTGCACACCGCCGAGGAACTGGCGACCGTGGCCGCCCTGGCCGGCCGGTACGGCGTACGGGTGGTGGCCGACGAGATCCACGCGCCGCTGGT
Source organism: Streptomyces pyxinae (assembly GCF_024756275.1). GTDB lineage: Bacteria > Actinomycetota > Actinomycetes > Streptomycetales > Streptomycetaceae > Streptomyces > Streptomyces pyxinae. The sequence goes on from NZ_JANUGQ010000002.1 coordinate 291,154, forward strand.
GGCCCCCGGGGTGCCCTTCGTGCCGTACCTCACCGTGCCCGGGACCGAGGACGCCTTCGCGCTGCTCTCCGCCTCCAAGGCCTGGAACCTCGCCGGGGCCAAGGCGGCGCTCGCCGTCGCGGGGCCGGGCGCCGCCGCCGACCTGGCCCGGCTGCCGCCCGAGGTCTCCCACGGCCCCAGCCACCTGGGCGTCCTCGCCCACACCGCGGCCCTGCGCGAGGGCGGCCCCTGGCTCGACGCGGTGCTGCGCGCCCTGGACGCCCACCGGAAACTGCTCACCGGCCTGCTGGCCGAACGGCTGCCGGGGGTCCGGTACACGGCGGAGCCGGGCACCTATCTGGCCTGGCTGGACTGCCGGGGACTCGGGCTCGGTGACGACCCGGCCGCCGTCTTCCTGGAGCACGGCCGGGTCGCCCTCACCCCCGGGCATGTCTTCGGCACCGGGGGCGCCGGCCACGCCCGGCTCAATCTGGCCGCCTCGCCCGAGGTGATCACCGAGGCGGTCCACCGGATGGCCGCCGCGGCCGAGGCGACCGCCGCCCCGGGCCGGGCGCCGGCCGGCGGAAGCGGGCCACCGTCCGGTCACTGACGGACGCCCGGTCACTGACGGGTACCCGGCGCGGGCGGACATCCGGCGCGGACGGGCCCGTATATCCGCCCGGCCCGCCCGCCGCCCGGCCCCTCGTCTCGGTCCGCGCCCGCCACCGGTCGTCGTCTCGGCTCGTCCGTCACCGGCCGCCGTCCCGGCCCGTCGGGCATCCGGCGGTCACCTCGGCCCGGCCGTCACCCGGCCGCCGTCCCGACCCGGCCACCACCTCGTGCCCGGCCGTCATCCGGTCCGCCGTCCGGGCACGTCCGGCGCGCCGGTCATGTACCCGGACCACACCCGCAGCGGCAGCGAGCCGGCCTCCGCCCCGTCACCGCCCGCCGTCCCGGTCATCGGCAGCAGCCCGCCCTCGCCCGCCCGGCTGCGGAAGGCGGTGACCGCCGTGGAGAGCCGGTCCGTGTAGCCGACGAACCAGGAGGCGGGCATCCGGTCGTCCGCCTCCGTGCGACCGGCGGCCACCGGCGGCAGTGCCCGCAGCGCCTCGGGGGAGACGGCGTCCACCGCCACGTCCCGCAGCGCCTCCGTGACGCCCCGGGCCACCTCCCGGTCGAGCACCCGTCCGCCCCGGGGCGGGTCGAACCCCTCCAGCGGCTCGCCCCGGTACGACACGGCCGTCACCGAGTACGGTTCGCTGCTCAGCCCGCCCGCCGCGAAGGTGGCGTACGCGCCCGCCATCCGCACCGCGCTCGGCGTCGAGGTGCCGGCCGAGAAGCCGGGCTCCAGCGGCGCCATGCTGAGCGGCAGCAGACCGGTGCCGACCGCCAGATCGCGCACCCGCTCCAGCCCCACGTCCTCGCCCAGCCGGCGGTACACGCCGTCGCCGTCCCGGACCAGCGCCTCCCGCAGGGTGGGCGTCCGGTCAGCGCCGGACACCGGGTCCGCCCCCTCCGGCCGCAGCGGGAGCACCTGCGGCGACCGGTCGGTCAGGCGCCCGGACGGATCGTAGAAGCTGTCCGGTGTCACCCGTCCGGCTCCGTCCGGACCACTGCCGCCACCGGAGTCCGAGCCGGAGCCGTCGTCGCTGTCGTCGCCGGACCGCGAGCCGGCCGGGCCCGCCCCGAGCTGGAGCGCCGCCGCCAGCACGAACGGCTTGAACGCCGAGCCCACCGGAACCCCCGAGGTGTCGGCGTTGTCGGTGAAGTGCCGGGTCGCGTCCGCACCGCCGTACAGCGCCAGCACCGCCCCGTCGCCCGGCCGCACCGAGGCGGCGCCGATCTGCACGTCCCGGTCCGCGGTCCGGCGCGCCGGATCGAGCCCCTCGGCGGTGACCCGCTCCACGGTCCGCCGCAGCCGCTCCACCTCCGCCCGGTCGAAGGTGGTGCGGATCCGGTAGCCGCCGCGCCCCAGTTCCTCGGTGGTCAGCCCGGTCCGCTTCCTGACGTACTTGTCGGCCACGTCCACCAGGTAGCCGGTCTGCCCGGCCAGGCTGGTGGCCACCGACCGGGGGCGCGGCTCGGGGAAGACCGGGTACGCTGCCCGCTCCGCCCGGGACATCAGGCCCAGCTCGACCTGCCGGTCCAGCACGTACCGCCACCGCGCCTCGGCCCGCCGGTGGTGCGCCGGGCCCCGGGACGGGTCGTACTGCTCGCCGCTCTTCAACAGCGCGGCCAGCAGGGCCGCGCGCGGGGGATCGAGGTCCTTGGCGTCCGTGCCGTAGTAGGCCATGGCGGCGGCCTGCACCCCGTAGGCGTCCCGGCCGAACCAGCTGGTGTTCAGATAGCCCTGGAGGATGTCGTCCTTCGACAGCGACCGGGACAGTTTCACCGCCAGACACAGCTCCTTGAGCTTCCGCTCCAGCGTCTGGTCCTGCGTCAGATAGGCGTTCTTCACATACTGCTGGGTGATGGTGGAGCCGCCCTCCACCTCCCCGCCCCGCACCATGTTCACCACCGCCCGGCCGAACCCCCGCACCGAGAATCCGGGGTCGGTGGCGAAGGTGGCGTTCTCCGCCGCGATCACCGCGTTCCGCAGCGCCGGCGGGATGTCGGAGAGCGGCACGTTCTGGCGGTTGACCGGCCCCACGCTCACCATCTGGGTGCCGTCCGCCCAGTAGTAGACATTGGCCTCGGCCCGGGAGGCCGTGTTCACGTCCTCGATGCTCACCGAGGCGTACACCCGGCCGACCAGCGCGGCGAGCGCCGCGCAGCAGAGCAGGGCCAGCCCGAGCAGCTGGCGCCAGGACGGCAGCCAGCGGAGGGGGCCGCGCCGCCCCCGGCGCGGATAGTCGACCCGGAAGCGCCGTCCGGTCCCGGCCGGGCCCCGCCCGCCGGCACCCGCCCTCCGCCCGCCGAGACGCCACCGGCGCGCCCACGCCCGCGCTCCCGCTCCTGCCCATCGGCGCAGCACCCGCATCGACCCCTTCCGTACGTCCCCGCCTCCCGGTATCCGCCGCCACCGGATACGGCGCCCGGAGCCCGCCCGTTCAGCCGCCGGTACCGGGCGGGCGGCGGAGCCGTACCGCGCGAACAGCCCCCGTACGCACCGCCCCGCCGGACGGGCAGTCCTGCCGTACGCACCGCCCCGCCGGGCGGAGGGCCCCGCCGCACGAACAGCCGAGCCGGACGCGCGGCACGGCGGGGCGCGGGCTGCAATGGAGGGCATGACCGCGCCCCCCGACGACTGCCTCGCGCGCAATGAGTGGATCTGCGGCGCCTATCTCTCCAGCCGGCGCGAGATCCTCCGGGACGCCGTCCTCCAGCACCTCCATCTCACCGTGGTCTCGGTCCTGGTGGCCCTGGTGGTGGCCGTCCCGCTCGCCGTGGCGGCGCGCCGGCTGCGCTGGGCGGCCGGGCCCGTGCTGGGGCTGACGACCGTGCTCTACACGATCCCGTCGCTGGCCATGTTCTCGCTGCTGCTGCCGGTGTACGGGCTCTCCGCGACCCTGGTGATCGCCGGACTGGCGCTCTACTCGCTCACCCTGCTGGTGCGCAACATCCTGGCCGGGCTGCGGGCCGTCCCCGAGGAGACCCGGCAGGCGGCCCGGGGGATGGGCTACGGCCCCGTACGGCTGCTGCTCGCCGTGGAACTCCCGCTCGCCCTGCCCACCGCCATGGCCGGCCTGCGGATCGCCACCGTCTCGGCCGTCTCACTGGCCACCATCGGCGCCATCGTGGGCTTCGGGGGTCTGGGCAACCTCATCTACTCCGGGATGAACACCTACTTCAAGGCACAGGTCCTCACCGCCTCGGTCCTCTGCGTGGTCATCGCCGTCGCCGCCGATCTGCTGCTCCTGTTCGTCCAGCGCCTGCTCACTCCCTGGACCCGGCGAGGCGGCAGGCCGGGGCGGGCCGGGCCCCGGCGGGCGCCGGCGCCACCGAAGCCGGCGGAGTCCGCGGAGCCGACGGGGCCGACGGAGCCGGCGCAGCGCACGGAGCCGGTCGCATGACCACCCTCGGCGCCGCCTGGGAGTGGCTCACCAGCGCCGCCCACTGGTCCGGCGGGGACGGCGTCGCCCACCGGCTCGCCGAGCACCTCTACCTCACCGGCGTCTGTCTCGCCCTCAGCTGCGCCGTCGCGCTGCCCGTCGCCCTGGTCCTCGGCCACCTCGGCCGGGGCGGGGCGCTCGCCGTCAACCTCGCCAACGCGGGCCGGGCCGTCCCCACCTTCGCCGTGCTGGTGCTTCTGCTGCTCAGCCCGATCGGCGGCTGGGGCTCCTGGCCGACCGTGATCGCCCTCGTCCTGTTCGCCGTGCCGCCGCTGCTCACCAACGGGTACACCGGGATGCGCGGCGTGGACCGGGACGTGGTGCGGGCGGCCCGGGGGATGGGCATGACCGGCCGCCAGCTGCTCCTCCGGGTCGAACTCCCGCTGGCGCTGCCGCTGGTCCTCACCGGGGTGCGGATCGCCGCCGTCCAACTGGTGGCCACCGCCACCGTCGCCGCGCTCGCGGGCGGCGGCGGCCTCGGCCGGATCATCACGGCGGGCTTCAACACCGCCTCCACCCCGCAGGTGATCGCCGGCGCCTTCCTGGTCGCGGGGCTCGCGCTGCTGGTGGAGGGCGCCTTCGCCCTGGTGCAGCGGTTCGCCTCGGCCCACCCGGGCGGCGGTACGGGATGAGGCGCCCCCGCCGGGCGCCCGCCCCGCCCGGCCGTCCGCCGGAGGCGTCCGCGCGCCGGGCGCCGGGCCCCGGGACGGTCTGCCGGGCGCCGGACCGGCCCGCCGGCCGGACCCCCGGGCGGTCCGCCCGCCGGAGGGCCGTACTGGCCGGGCTGCTGCTGGCGCTCACCGGCTGCGCCACCGGGCCGTCCCTGGAGAACCGGGGCCAGGTCACCGCCCCGCCCGGGGACAGCCGGGACCTGACCATCGGCACGGCCGGCTTCACCGAGAGCGAGCTGCTGGCCCGGATGTACGCCCTGCTCCTCCGGCGGGCCGGCTACCGCACCGGCATTCTCACCGTCACCAACCGGGAGCTGTACGAACCCGCCCTGGAGAGCGGCCGGATCGATGTGGTGCCCGAGTACGCCGCCACCTTCGCGGACTGGCTCAACGCCAAGGCCAACGGCCCGGACGCGGCCACCGTCGGATCCCCCGACCTCACCGCCACCATGACCGCGCTGCGCCGGCTCGCCGCCCCGCGCGGCCTGACCGTCCTCGAACCGGGCCGGGCCGTCGACCAGAACGCCTTCGCGGTGACGGAGACGTACGCCCGCGAGCACCGGCTCAGAAACCTCAGCGACCTGGGGCGGGCCGGACTGCCGGTCCGGCTGGCGGCGGGCGACGAGTGCGTGCGGCGCCCGTACTGCGCGCCGGGGCTCCGCCGGGTGTACGCCATCGACATCACCGCCGTCGACCCCAAGGGCGTCGGTACCACCCAGGCCAAACAGGCGGTCCGGGACGGCCGGGACCAGCTGGTGCTGACCACCACCACCGACGCCACCCTGGACGGCTTCGGCCTCGTCCTGCTCGCCGACGACAAGCACCTCCAGAACGCCGACTACCTCGTCCCGGTCGTCAACCGCGCCCGGGCAGGCGGCCCCGGGGTGGCCCGGGCACTGAACGCGCTCCGCCCGGTGCTCACCACCGCCGACCTGGCCGCTCTCAACGAGCAGGTGGACAGCTGGCGGCGGCTGCCCGAGGACGTGGCCCGCGACTATCTGACCGCCAAGGGCCTGCTGCCCTGACCCCGGGCGGCCACCGGTACGGAGGTCCCCGACGGCCCCGCCGCCACCGGTACGCCGGTCCCGGCCTGCCCAGCCCCGGACGGCGGCCGCGACCCGGCACCCGGCTCCGGCCCGGGCCCGCCCGGCCCCTGCTCGGCTTCCCGGCCCCGGCCCGGGCCCCCGGCCCCTGCTCGGCTCCCCGCCCCCGCCCCCGGCCCAGCTTCCCGCCCTGCTCGGCTTCCCGCCCCGCTCAGGCCCCCGGCCCGGGCTCCCGGACGGCCCCTGGTTCCGGCCTTCGGCCCGGCGCCCCGCCCGGCCAGGCCCCCGCCTCCGGCTCGGGCCCCTCGCTCAGGCGTCGGACACCGAGTCCACGTCCACCGTCCCGCGCGGCACCCCCCGGGCGTCCGCCCCGACCGAGCGGCGCAGCGCCTCGTGGAGCAGACCCGGCGTCAGCACCCCGACGAACCGTGAGCCGTCCAGCACCGCCACCCATCCGGCGTCGTGCTGGAGCATCTCCCCGAACGCCCGCTTCAGCGGCGCCCCGACCGGCACCCACGCCTCCATCCGGCGGGCCAGGTCCCGCACCCGGCCCTCCTCGCCCGCGATCGCCAGCGCGTCGGCCGCCACCCAGCCGTGCAGCTCGCCGGTGGCATCGAGCACCACCGCCCAGCGGGCGCCCTCGGCGCGCAGCCGGCCCGCCGCCACCGGGGCCGGCTCGTCCAGCCGGGCGACCGCCGGCTGCTCCAGGTCGCCCGGCTCGATGGGCGTGACCGAGAGCCGCTTCAGCCCCCGGTCCGCCCCGACGAACTCGGCGACATACCGACTGGCGGGCGCGCCCAGCACCGCCGCCGGGGTGTCGAGCTGCTCGATGCGCCCCGCCCCGTAGACGGCGATCCGGTCACCCATCCGCACCGCCTCCTCGATGTCATGGGTGACCAGCAGGACCGTCTTGCGCACGGTCGCCTGGAGGCGCAGGAACTCGTTCTGCAACCGCTCGCGCACCACCGGGTCGACCGCGCCGAACGGCTCGTCCATCAGCAGCACCGGCGGGTCCGCCGCCAGCGCCCGGGCCACCCCGACCCGCTGCCGCTGCCCGCCGGAGAGCTGGGCCGGATAGCGGGACCCGTACGTCGCCGGGTCGAGTCCCACCAGCTCCAGCAGTTCCGCCGCCCGGGCCCGGGCCGGCCCCTTCCGGCGGCCGGTGAGGGTGAGCACGGTGGCGGCGTTGTCGAGCACCGTGCGGTGCGGGAACAGCCCGACCTGCTGGATGACATAGCCGATCCGACGGCGCAGGGCGACCGGATCGGTGCCGGCGATGTCCTCCCCGCCGACCAGGATCCGGCCCGAAGTGGGCTCGATCAGCCGGTTGACCATCATCATGGTGGTGGTCTTGCCGCAGCCGGACGGCCCGACGAGGGTCACCAGTTCGCCCTCCGCGACCTCGAAGGAGAGACCGTCCACGGCGGTCGTCCCGTCCGGGTACACCTTGCTGACCTGCTCGAACAGGATCATGCGACCACGGTAGGCGCGCCCGCCCCGGCCCGCACACGGGACCGGCGCCTCCGCCCCGCCCCGGCGGGATGATCATCCGGGGCCTATCCTGCGGGCATGACCGCGCACCCGTCCGGACGGCCGGACGCCCCGCTGGAGCCCATGCCCGAGGACTGGCACCGCGCCCTCGCCGTCGTCGCCCATCCGGACGACCTGGAGTACGGCTGCGCCGCCGCCGTGGCGCTCTGGACGGACGCCGGCCGGGAGGTGGCGTACGCGCTGGCCACCCGGGGCGAGGCGGGGATCGACACCCTGGCCCCGGACGAGTGCGGGCCCCTCCGGGAACGCGAGCAGCGGGCCGGCGCGGCCGTGGTCGGGGTGGCCGAGGTGGAGTTCCTCGGCCACCGGGACGGGGTGATCGAGTACGGCCCCCGGCTCCGCCGGGACATCGCCGCCGCCATCCGCCGCCACCGGCCGGAGCTGGTCATCACCCTGAATCACCGGGACACCTGGGGCGGCACCGTCTGGAACACCCCGGATCATGTCGCCGTCGGCCGCGCCACCCTGGACGCGGCGGGCGACGCCGGGAACCGCTGGATCTTCCCCGAACTCACCGCCGCGGGCCTGGAGCCCTGGGACGGGGTGCGCTGGGTCGCCGTCGCCGGTTCCGCCACGCCCACCCACGCGGTACCGGCGGAGCCCGGCATGGAGCGGGCGGTGCGCTCACTGCTGGAGCACCGCGCCTATCTCACGGCGCTGACCGACCAGGACCCGGAGGAGTACTGTCGCGCGTTCCTGACCGGCACCGCGGGGGCGACGGCCGCCCGGTTCGGCGGCCGCCCGGCCGTGGCCTTCGAGCTCTTCCCGCGCTGAGCCCCGGCCGCCGGCACCCGCCCGCCGCGTTTTCGCCGGAACGGCAAAGAAGCTTGCCGCTCCCGCAAGCCGCCGGGCACCCTGGCGCCATGAGCGACGACGAGGCCCCGGACGAGGCCCCGGACCAGGCCCCGCTGGACGCCGTACTGCACGAGGTGGGCCCCCGGCTCCGCAGGCTGCGCAAGGACCGGGGCGCGACCCTGACCGAGCTGTCCGCGGCGACCGGCATCTCGGTGAGCACCCTCTCCCGGCTGGAGTCGGGCCGCCGCCGCCCCACCCTGGAACTGCTGCTGCCGCTCGCCCGGGTCCACCGGGTACCGCTCGACGAACTGGTCGGCGCCCCGCCGGTGGGCGACCCCCGGGTGCGGGCGGAGCCCATCGTGCGGCACGGACGCACCATGCTGCCGCTCACCGGCCGGCGCGGCGGCACCCAGGCGTACAAGATCATCCAGCACCCGGGCGGCGCCGGGGCCCCGGATCCGCGCACCCACGAGGGCTACGAGTGGCTCTATGTCCTCTCCGGACGGCTCCGGCTGGTGCTGGGCGAGCATGATCTGATCCTGGAGCCCGGCGAGGCGGCGGAGTTCGACACCCGGGTGCCGCACTGGTTCGGCCCGGCGGGGGAGCGGCCGGTGGAGTTCCTGAGCCTCTTCGGCCCGCAGGGCGAACGGATGCATGTCCGCGCCCGGCCCCGGCCCCGCACGTCCTGAGCCACGTCCGCGCCGGACCCCCCGGGTCCTGAGCCGGCGCCCGGCGGCCCGTGGGCCCGGACGGGGCCTGTCCGACGGTACGAGCGACCGCTTAGTATGCGGTGCCCGGCGCGCGCTCCCACGCGCTGCCGTCCCGACCCTTCACGGAGGCCCCGGATGCAGGCATGGCGAGTCCACCGGACCGGTGAGCCGGACGAGGTGATGAGCCTGGAGGAGACGGCGCGGCCGGAGCCCGGCGCGGGACAGCTGCTGCTGCGGGTGCGGGCCGCCAACATCAACTTCCCGGACGCGCTGCTCTGCCGGGGCGAGTACCAGATCCGCCCGCCGCTGCCCTTCACCCCCGGTGTGGAGATCTGCGGCGAGACCGCCGACGGACGCCGGGTGATCGCCACCGCCGCCCTGCCGCACGGCGGGCTGGCCGAGTACGCGGTGGCCGACGCGTCCGGGGTGCTGCCCGCCCCGGAGGCGCTGGACGACGCCGAGGCGGCCGCCCTGCACATCGGCTACCAGACCGGCTGGTTCGGGCTGCACCGCCGGGCCGCCCTGCGTCCGGGCGAGACCCTGCTGGTGCACGCGGCGGCGGGCGGGGTGGGCAGCGCGGCCGTCCAGCTCGGCAAGGCCGCCGGGGCCCGGGTGATCGGGGTCGCCGGCGGCGCGGACAAGGCGGCCGTGGCCCGCTCCCTGGGCTGCGACGTGGTGGTGGACCGGCGCCGGGAGGACGTGGTCGCGGCGGTGAAGGAGGCCACCGGCGGGCGCGGCGCGGACGTCGTCTACGACCCGGTCGGCGGCGACGCCTACCGCCAGTCGGCGAAGTGCGTCGCCTTCGAGGGCCGGATCGTGGTGGTCGGCTTCGCCGGCGGCGAGGTCCCCGCGCCCGCGCTGAACCACGCCCTCATCAAGAACTACGCGATCCTCGGGCTGCACTGGGGGCTGTACCAGCGGTACGACCCCGAGGCCGTCCGCCGCTGCCACGACACGCTCACCGACTACGCGGCCCGGGGCCTGATCCGGCCGCTGATCAGTGAGCGGGCCCGCTTCGCGGACGCGGCCGGCGCGGTGCGGCGGGTCGCGGACGGGACGACGACCGGACGCCTGGTCGTGCTGCCCCCGGCCGCCGGGGACGGCGCCGGAAGCTGACCGCCCGGGGCCGGCTCCGCTCGTACGGAAGCCCGTCCGGGCCCGGAGCCGTCACCCGGCGGCGCTCCGGGGCCGGCCGGGGTACGCCGGTGCGCCCGCGGCCGATCCGGCCGGACCGGCCGGCCCGCGGGCTCCGGCGGCACGGCTCCGGCGCGGCGACCCTCCCCGGAGCCCAGCGCCCGGAGCCCAGCGCCCGGAGCCCAGCGCCCGGGGCCCGGAACCGGCCGCCGGGGAGGGGCGGAGGCGACCGGAGCCGGCTGCCGGGGAGGGAGGCGGGGGTGACCGGCCGCCGGGGCGGGACCGCTCCCGGCCGGGCCCGACAGAATCCGACCGGACCGGGCTCTCCGGTGACCGGGCGGGTACGTCGCCGGCTCACTCCGGTAACGGACCATCACGTTTTCCCACCCGTTCGGCGGACGTGCCGTACGCCCGGACGGCAGTCCGGCTCCGCCAGACTGGCCGCCGACCGCCGCGCAACCCGGCCGCGGCGACTGGCCGAGGAGGGCGACACATGGCCGTATCCATCTCCGTGGTGGTGCTTCTGGTGATCCTGGCGGTGGTGTTCCTGCGCAACGGCGGGCTGAAGCTCTCCCATGCCATCGTCTGCGCCCTGTTGGGCTTCTTCCTGGCGAGCACCAGCCTCGCCCCCACCATCTACAACGGGGTCTCGGCCACCGCGGACGTGGTCAGCGGTTTCAGGCCCTGACCCGCTCGCCCGTCCCCGTCCCCGCTCCCGCCCCCGCCGCCGGCCGGACGGGGTCACCCGGCCGGGGCGAAGACCCCGATCCCATTGGGCACCGGCCGCTGGGCGCCCCCGCTCGGATGGTTGAGCACGCTCACCCGGTCGGCCCCGGCCGCCCGTGCCACCAGCGTGGAGGAGCCGCCGCCGTCCAGATTGACCGCGTCCACGGCACCCAGGTCCCGCATCACCCCGGCCATCTCCACCACCGTCAGCCCGGTCCGGAACCCGGTCCCGCCGTCCAGCGCGAGCAGCAGCAACCGCCGCCCGCTGTCCCTGGTCCCGGCCGCCGTCCGCACGGCGGCCGCTACCGTGTCCATGCCGTCCAGCGGCCGGCCGCCCCGCAGCACCGGGAAGCCGCCCACCGCGAACCGGAACGCCGCCGCGCCGATCCCCACCAGCGCGTACCGCACCGACACCCGGTCGCCGACGGACAGTTCCCGCAGCCGGGCGGCGCCCGCCTCCCGGCCCACCAGTACCTGGGTGCCGGCCGGGATCGCGCCCCGGCCCGGGGTGGCGGCCGCCGCCACCACCTCGCCGCCGCGCACCGTCACCTCGTACGTCTCCGTGCTGCACGGGGCGTCCCGCCGGGTGTCGGTGCCGCAGGTGGCCCGGACCCGGGACGGGGTGCCCCAGTCGGCGGTGAACAGGCCGACCGAGCCCACCGGCAGCGCGTACTGATTGAGTCCGCCCAGCGGCAGCGAGCCGTCCGGGGTGGTCACCGTGCCGTCGAGGGTCAGTTCACCGACCCGGGCCCGGCCGTCCGTGCCGACCCCCAGCACCTGACGGGGGTTGGTACCGGGCGGCAGCGAGGGGCCGAAACGCTGGCCCTTGGGCACGGCCGCCTTGAGCGCCCGGCCGTTCACCACCGCCGGGCCCACCGGGGCGCCGGTCGCCTCGACGCCGGGGTGCTGGGTCTCGGAGAGGTGGAAGAAGTCGCCGTTCACCCCGCCGACCGCGTTCGCCCCGTCGGCCAGCGCGGAGAGCGCCGACCGGGCGGCGACCTTGCCCGGGTAGAGCAGCCCGACGGACACCCCGGGCACGTCCAGGTCCACGGTGAGCAGATGCGCCCGGGCGGTGCCCCGGGGCGAGTCGATGTCGAACTGCCGGTAGGTCACGCCCCCGGCCACCCGGGCCCCGGCCGGCGCGGGCGCGGCCGGCGGCGCCCCGGCCACCCCGGTGCCCACCAGGGCCAGCAGCAGCATCAGCAGAAGCACGCGCGTCCGGGCACCCGGCAGCGCGATATGGCGGCCTCTTGCGGTCACGGTTCCCCCAGGCTCTCGGGTCGGCCCGACGCTCGGGCCCGGATCGCGGAGAAGCTGCCCGCCACCGGCGCCCCGCGAAACCGCCCGAACGGACGACTTATGACGTAACCGGTCGCCGTTCGGGTGGTGCTGAGCTCGTGTCAGGGAGGGGTCGCAGGGGACCCGGTGGCGGTCAGCAGGGCTGCCGCCAGGTGTCGAGCGCCAGTCTCTTCCGCATCGAGGACAGACCGAGCCGGCGCGACTCGCCGCAGAACTCCTTGGTGGTCAGCGCGTATTCGACGTGGAACACCGCCTTCCCGGCCGTCACGAACGGCCGGAGCCGGGCGCACTCGCCGTACTGCGCGCACTCCTCGTTGACGGCGAAGTCGAAGGCCCCCACCAGCGCCGGGATCTGCGGCAGATCGTTCTTCAGCCCCACCGAGAGCCCGCGCTGGTGGGCGATCCGGGCGATCATCCGGTTGTAGGCCAGCTGATGGGCCGCGGTCAGCGGAAACCCGGTGTCATTGAGATAGGCGTCCAGCAGATCGGGCTCCACCGCGTCGAACCCCTTGGCCCGGCACATGTCGAACCGTGCCTCCATCAGCGGCCGGAGCACGTCCAGCCGCCGGATGTCGAGCCAGCGCTCGCCGTTCCAGCCGTTGGGGCGGCCCCGTACCGAGGCCGGGAAGGCGTCGTGGTCGGCGCGGAAGTTCTCCCAGGCGCCCGCGTTGATGTAGCAGATGACCTTGCGGCCGTCCCGGTGCAGCCGGGCCACGTCGGCGGCGTCGTTCTCGAAGCCGTCGATGTCGTAGACCGGGACGTCGGGCCGTGGATCGACCCGCCCGTCGAGCTGCCACTGCCAGGGCGTGCCCGGCCGGGGCAGCCAGCGCCCCCCGGTCGGCGGGCGGTCGGGGCGGGTGGTGCCGGGTGAACAGGCCGTCACCAGGAGCAGCAGACCGGCCAGCAGGGCACCGAGCACCACCCTGGCGCGTGGCGGCCGGCGGGGGAGGCCCGTGGGCCGGGCCTCCGGCGCGGTGTTCCTCATGTTCCCTCCGCCACCAGCCCGGAGGCCGCCGGGGAACCGGCACCCGCCGCGCCGGCCGCATCTGGCGCGCCCGCCCCGCCTGCCGTGCCCGCCGGACCGGTCGGGCCCGTCGCCGCCCAGAGGTCGGCCAGGGAGTCGGCCAGCCCGTACCGGGGCGTCCAGCCGAGCGCCCGGTGGGCGGCCGTGATGTCGGAGCACTGCCAGGAGACCCCCGCCGACCGGGCGGAGTCGCGGTCGCCGCCCGCCTCCTCGATCCGGCCCCGGAACCCGGCGGCGCGGGCCAGCCCGTGCACCAGCTCCCGCACCGGAACGGCCCCGCCGCCGCCCACGTTGAGGACCGAGGGCAGCGGGCCGGTGGCGGTGGCCGCCAGCACCGCCGCCCGGGCCACGTCGCGGGCGTCCACGAAGTCGCGGTACGCCGAGAGGTCACCCGTCCGCAGGACGGCGTCCGGCCCGTCGCCCGCCCGGCGCAGCCGCAGCGCCAGCCCCCCGGGCAGCCCCCCGGCCGGGGCGCCCGCGCCGACCGGGTTGCCGACCCGCAGCACCACCGCGTCCAGACCGGAGGTGGTCACCGCCACGGTGCCGGCCAGCTTGGTCGCCCCGTACGGCGCCACCGGCCGGGTCGGGGCGTCCTCGGTGACCGGCTCGCCGGGGGCGCCGGGCCCGTACTCCGCCGCCGAGCCGAGGTGCACCAGCCGCGCCCCGGGGGCGGCCTCCCGCAGGGCCGCGCAGAGCACGGCCGGGCCCCGGGCGTTGACCTCGGCCAGCCGGACCGGGTCACCGGCGACGGCGCCCGCACAGTTGATCACGGCGTCCGGCGCCAGCGCGGCGAGGCCGGCGGCGAGCCGGTCCGGCCGGACCGTCGCCAGATCGGCCACCAGCTCGGGCACCGGCCCGGCCCGGCCGGTGCGGCCGGCCGGGCCTCCGGTGGCGGGGGCGCCGGGGGAGCGGCCGCCGACGGACAGCCGTACCCCCGGCTGGGCGCGCAGCTGTCCGGCGACGTGCCCGCCCAGGTATCCGGTGAACCCCAGGACGAGGATGCGCATGAGCGGGTCAGGCTCCCTTGAGCAGCAGTGACTGATGGGTGGTGAACTCGGCGTTGGCGCGGTCGTAGTCGTCCGGCCGGCCGATGTCGAGCCAGTAGCCGTCGAACTCGTACGCGTGCGGGGCATTGCCGGAACCCAGCAGATCGAGGATCAACTCGTCGAAGCCGAGCGGCAGTCCGGAGGTGTAGCCGTCGAGCGTGGCGCGCGACAGACCGTACACCCCCATCGACACCCGGCAGTCCATGCTGGGCTTCTCGGTGAAACCGACGACCTTGCCCGCGTCGGTGCGCAGCACACCGAAGTCGATGTGCACCTTGCGGCAGTAGGTGGCGATGGTCAGCGGGGCGTCCGACTCGGCGTGCCGGCGCAGCAGATCCGCGTAATCGAGATCGGTCAGAATGTCGCCGTTCATCACCAGGAACTGTTCGGGGAGCCGGTCCCGCATGGTCAGCAGCGGGCCGATGGTGCCCAGCGGGCTCTCCTCGGAGGAGTAGTCGATCTCCAGTCCCCAGCGCGAACCGTCCCCGACATAGGCCCGGATGATCTGGCCGAGATGGCCGATGGCCAGGGTGCAGCTGGTGAAGCCGGCCGATGCCAGCTGTCGCAGCACGATCTCCAGGATGGCGTGGCGGTCCCCGATGGGCACGAGCGGCTTGGGCAGCGCCGTGGTGTAGGGGCGCAGCCGGACGCCCTTGCCCCCGGCGAGTATCACTGCGTGCATGAGAGCCTCCCTGTTGGTACGGCTGGTGGTGCGGTTGTCAGTTGTCAGTTGGCGGTTGTCAGCTGTCAGCCTTCGACGAGGTGTCGAACGCCGCCGGCGAGCGCGACGGCGACATCGCCGAAGGGCTGCCGGAGAGCCGCCGAAGAGCTGTCGAAGGGCCTTCCGGCTGCCGTCGGAGGCGGCCTCCGGCGTGGCCGCGGCGGGGTCAGACGTTGTAGATGCCGGTCTTGTAGCGGGCCAGGTTGGCCGGGTCGCGGAAGAACTCGACGGTCCGGGCGAGCCCCTGCTCCAGGTCGTGCTCCGGCGCCCAGCCGGTGGCCTCCCGGAGGCGGGTGGCGTCGGCCACCAGCCGCATCACCTCCGAGGCGGCCGGCCGGATCCGTCGGGCGTCCTCCACCACGTCCAGATCGGTGGCCATCACCTTGCCGATGAGCCGCACCAGATCTCCGACCGAGATCTCCCCGCCGGTGCCCGCGTTGAAGGTGCGGCCCACCACTCGTTCCGCCGGAGCGGTGCCCACCGCCAGGAACGCCCGCGCGGTGTCCCCGACATAGGTGAAGTCGCGGGTGGGACGGAGATCTCCCAGGGTGATGGTCCGCGAGCCCGCCGCGACCTGGCCGATGACGGTGGGGATCACCGCCCGCATCGACTGGCGCGGGCCATAGGTGTTGAACGGGCGCAGCGTGACCACCGGGGTGCCGAAGCTCGCGTGGTAGCTGTCCGCCAGCCGGTCGCCGCCGGCCTTCGAAGCGGCGTACGGGGACTGGGTGTTGATCGGATGGTCCTCGGTGATGGGCACGGTCCGCGCCGTCCCGTAGGTCTCGCTGGTGGAGGTGTGCACCAGTCGCGGGGTGCCCAGCGCCCGGACGGCCTCCAGCACATTGAGGGTGCCGGTCACATTGGTCTCCACATAACTGTGCGGCGCCTGGTACGAGTAGGGAATCGCGATCAGCGCGGCCAGGTGGTAGACGGTCTCCGCGCCCTCCACCAGGGCCCGGACCGAGCCCGGGTCGCGGACGTCCCCGAGGACGATCTCCACCTGGTCCAGTACGTCGGCCGGGAGGGTCTCCAGCCAGCCGTACGAGGAGAACGAGTTGTACTGGGCCATGGCCCGGACCCGGTGGCCGGCGGCGACCAGGGCCTGGGTCAGATGGGAGCCGATGAAGCCCTCGGCTCCGGTGACGGCGGCGAGCGGTGCGGTGGTCACGTGGCCTTTCCTCTCTGCGGTGTTTCTCTGCCGGTCCCCGACCGGCGGGGACTGGGACGGACTTGCGGGAACGGGGTCGTGGAGCCGGATGGCGCGGATCGGAGGTCGATCGGGGTGGACCGGGGAGAGTCCGTGGGGAGGGGACGGGGACGGTCAGGCGTGGGCGGCCGGGCTGCCGAGCCGGCGCAGCACCAGGACGACCAGCACCCCGGCGGCGGCCGTACAACAGATCACCGGCAGCAGCGGCCCCGGTGGCCGGCCGGTCAGCGCCGCCAGGGCCGTACCGCAGGCGGCGGCGAGCGCGGCGAGCGCGGGCGGCCAGGCGATGCCGAACGCCTGGAGCAGCAGCGCGGTCCAGAGGGTGGCGCCCAGGGCGACCAGCGCCCCGGGGTCGGTGCCGGTCAGCAGCGCGGCCGGCAGCAGCGGCAGCAGATAGCCGCCCAGACAGAGGCCGAGGGCGCGGGCACAGCGCAGGGTGAAGCCGCGTGCGGAGGACGAGGCGAGCAGCGCCCGTACCGCCAGCCCCCGGAACCGGTAGAGCAGCCACTCCGCCGGGCCCATGCTGAGCGTCAGGGCCACCACGGCGTACGGCCGGTCCTGCCCGGCGCACAGCACCAGCACCCCGGCCGCGAGACCGAACAGCCCGTAGGGCAGCGAACCGAGATACCCGGGCGGTACGTCCCCGGGGACCGCCGGCTCCCGCAGCGTCCCGCGCACGGCCCACCCGGCGGCCCCGGTGGCGGCTGCCACGGTCAGCAGCGGCAGCCCGGTGCGGAGCAGCGGACCCGGGTCCCACCAGGGCAGCGCCACCGCCCCGGCGGCCAGCGGCCCGAGCGACGCCAGCAGCACCCGCTCCCGGCCCAGCACCAGCAGCACCCCGGCGGCCGCCAGATACACCGACTGGCCCACCGCGATCAGCGCGGCCGGCCCCGGCCCGGCCACCAGCAACGCGGCCAGCGAGGCCAGCACGGCGCCCAGCGGAGCACCCGTCAGCAGGGCCCGCCCGGCCTCCCGGCGTCCGGTGGCCAGCCGCAGATAGGCCCGGTGGCCCACCGCCTGGCCCCAGGCCCAGGAGACCAGCGCGGCCGCCACCAGGCCGGGCACCGACCGCCCGTCCGCCTCCCAGAGCGGGGCGGTCAGCGGGAAGGCCAGCCCCGGCAGGGCGAACAGCGCCCCGCGCAGCGCGCAGCGCACATGGTCCGGGCGCCAGGGATCGGCCGGCACCGGGGGCTCGGGATAGGTGCGGGGCACCAGCCGGTAGAGCTCGGCGGCGAGCGAGAACAGGTTCGGGTGGCCGTACCGCTGCCGGATGCGCTCACCGGTCAGCCCCTCGGACTCCAGTACCGCCGCCACCTCGTAGGCGTGCACGGCCGGGGCGATCCGGTCGGCCAGCTCATGGGCCAGCTCCGCCACGGCCGGCGACCGGTCCGGCTCCGGGGCGGGGACCAGCCGCAGCGCCAGGGTGTCCCCCTGGCGCCCGTCGGGGTGCGGGGCCGTCTTGCGCGCCCGGGGCCGGGGCACCGGAGGGCGGGCCGGCCCCGGCTCCGGGGCGAGTACGACGCGGAGGGTCAGGGTGGTGTCGGCGGGGCCATCGCCGTGCGGTACCGCCGCCCGGGTGACGGCGTCGCCGTCCGGTTCGGCCGTCCGGGTGGCGCCGTCGCGGTCCGGTACCGCCGTCCGGGTGGCGCCCATGCTGTCCGGCGCGCTCCGGGCGGCGCCCCGGCGCGCAGGCAGCGGCGCCGTACCGCCTTCGCCGTGACCGCCGCCGTCGCCACCGGTGCGGCGTGTCCCGGCCGGTGCCGGAGCCGGTACCGCCCGCAGGATCAGCGTGTCGCCGCCGTCCGCCCCGCCGGTGCCGGGTGCCCTTCCCGCGCCGGGTGCCCGGCCGGTACCGCGCGTGCCGCCGTCGCGGCCCCCGGTGGCACGGTCGCCTCCGTGTCCGGTGGTCCTGCTCATCCGGCCACGCTCCCCGCGCCGCACGCCGCCGGTTCGCGCCCGGCCGGCCCGTTACCGGGCGCCGGACCGACGGGCGGTCCCGCCGCCGGCTCCCCGGCCGGCCGGGCGAAGTGCCCCGGAGCGTACGCCGGTTCGCGGCCGGTGCCCGTCGCGACGGCCGGAAGCGCTGTCTCCCGCTCCCGGCGCGCACCCGCGCCGGCCAGCTCCTGATAGATCGAGCGGAAGGTGTCCACGGTCTGGCGGAGGGTGAACTGCTCGATCACCCGCAGCCGGGCCGCCTCGCCCATCGCCGCCCGCCGGGGCCGGTCGGCCAGCAGCTCCAGGGCGGCCGCCGCCATTGCCTCCGGATCGCGCGGCGGCACCACCAGGCCCGTCTCGCCGACCGCCTCCCGCACCCCGCCGACATCGGTGGAGACGGTGGCCCGGCCGCAGGACATCGCCTCGATCAGGGTGAACGGGAAGCCCTCGCTGATGCTGGAGAGCATCACCACGCTGCCGGCCGCATAGGCGTCCCTGATGTCCTCGACCCGGCCCTCGAACCGCACCGCGTCCCCGTGGCCCAGTGACCGGGCCAGTTCCTCGCACCGCTCCCGGTACGCCTCGCCGCCCCGGGGGGTACCTCCGAACAACCGCAGGGTGGCGTCCGGAAGTTCGGCGCGGACCAGGGCGAAGGCACGGATCAGTGTCTCCAGGTCCTTGATCGGGTCGACCCGCCCGGCCCAGCTCAGCACCGGACCCTGCGGCTCCGGTCCGGCGGCCGGGAAGGCGGCGGGATCGACCCCGTTGTAGACCGTGCGTATCAGCTCCGGAGGCGCCCCGCCCTGCTCCTCCCAGAGCCGGTTGTACTGGTTCCCCGGCGTGACCAGGGCGGCCTGGCGGTACGTTTCTTCGGCCAGCAGCCGGAAGAAGCCCAGCATCACCGCCTTGACCGGCCAGCGGTAGGGAGCGGTCCGGTAGCCGAGGTAGCGCTCCCTGAGGTAGACACCGTGCTCGGTGAGCAGCAGCGGCACTCCGTGCAGTTCCCGCGCGGTGAGACCGGGCAGCACCGCGATGCCGCCGCTCACGGCGTGCGCCACCCCCGTCTGCGGCGGCCGGGCGGCCAGCGGGCGCAGGGCGTGCTCCAGCAGCGAGGTCGCCGTGACCGCGTCGTGCAGGGTCGGCCGGGCGGCGGCCACCGGCAGCCCGGGGCGCTTCCAGACGGCGGTGAGCACCCGGAGCGCCCGGTCCCCCCGGAGCGCCGGACTCAGCAGCCCGTCGCGGGCGGCGGCCGCGAGCTCATACAGTGCCGGGGCGAAACCGCCCTCGCCGGCCGGGTCGAGCAGGGCGGTGAGGAACTCCTCGTACGTGTCCATCAGCCGCCGTTCCCGGCCTCCGCGCGGCGCCCGGCCGACCGGGGCCGGACCCCACATGGGCAGCGACACCACCTCCGCCACCTGGGGCGGAAGCTCCCAGACGACGGGCTCCCGGCCGGTGCCGGTGACCGCGAGGACCTGGAAGTCGATGTCGGGCATGCCGCTGACGAGCTGGTCGCACCAGACGCTGACGCCGCCGTGACTGTGGGGATAGGTGCCTTCGGTGAGGAGGGTGACACGTGCCGTGCCGGTGCCCGGAACGGAGTGCGATACGTGCATGAACTGTGCTCCACGGCAGGAGAGAGGCGGGACGGCACCGCTCCGCCCGCCCGGCCGGGAGGCGCCTCTCGGCGCTTCCGGACGGGGTGGCGTGGGGTGGTGCGGTGGTGGGACGGGCCGTGCCGGCCCCTGGCTCGGGGGCACGGCGCGGAGTGCGGCGGGTCGGAGCGGTGCTGAGCGGGTGTGTGCGGTGCTGAGCGGGTGTGTGCGGGTCTGGGGTGGCGCTGTGCGGTGTGCGGGGGCCGGCGTGGTGCGGGAGCCGGCCCGGGAGCCGTGGACCCGGGGGGAGACCGGGGCGCGGCCGGGGGGCAGCGCCGTTGACGGACCGGTCGCGGGGGAGTGCGGCCGGATGGCGCCCGGACCGCCAGGGCGGTGGCCGCGGCCGGCCGGGGCGGGGAGCCCGGTCGTCCGGCCCGCCGCCGGGCGGTCGGGATGACCGGACCGGTCGGCGGGTGACGGCCGGGCACCGGCCGGGGCCCGAGGGCTCCGGGGCGCGGTGGGCCCGGCTAGCCGGCGGCGCCGTAGGGCACCGGCCGGGCGACCCCGGCCGGGACCGGCGGACGTCCGGCCGGCACCCGGGCCGGTTCGGGCGCCGCCGCCGGGGCCGTGGCATCTGCCGCGGGCACCGCCGGCAGCGCCAGCGTCAGGCCGCCCGCGCCGTCCGGGGCGACCCGGCCGGAGACCGTACCGGCGTACGGCTCACCGAAGGCGGCCGGCCCGCCGGAGCCGGTCCGGGTGGTACCGGCCGGCATGGTGGCGGCCACCGGCAGGCCCGCGGGCGCCGTCACCGTGACGGTGGAGCCGATCCGGTAGCCGGAAGCCCGGCCCGCCGTCACCGCCTCGTGCCAGGCGGCCCGGTCGCGCAGCTCCGCGCCGATCCCGCTCATCGGCAGGTTCACCAGCGGGGTGTCGGCGGCGAAGAGCGCGGCGTACTGGTCGAGGACCCCGTCCAGCACGGGGTAGCCGATCCGGTCCTCCGCCAGGTTCGACTGGTGGATGAAGTGCGGCCGGGGGTCGCCCGAGAGGACATGGCCGAGCGCGGTGGCGGTCTCCAGCGGCACGATGTGGTTCTGGTAACCGGTCGCCGGGTCCAGCGGCGCGTCCAGACAGGTGGTGGTGGCCAGCTCCTCGCAGAGCCCGCTGCCGCCGTGGGCGCGGCTGGTGTAGATCCAGTTGTACTCGTCGACCTGCTCCGCGATCCGGCCCGCGTTGTAGAAGATGTTGATCGGATGGCGGGCCACGGTGAGCGCCGAGCCGACCTGACGCTGCCCGGGGTCGCGGGAGTTGTCCGCGCCCAGCCAGCGGACGCCCTCGGCGGTGACCGCGGGGGCCAGCTGAGGGTTGTCGTCCGGCTGCTGGGGGAGCAGCCGGAGTCCGGAGTGCTCCCCGGTGACCAGCTCGCCCGCGCGCAGCGGCAGCCCCGCCCGCTCCGCCCACCGGCGGTTGTCCGCGATCTGGTGGTCGATCTCGGCGCGGCTCACCCAGCGGGTGGCGCCACCCGCGTCCGTGACGCACTTCCACGGGACGGCGCTGACATCCTGCTCGCAGCCGAGATAGGCGTGGTCATAGGTGTGGTTGATCCACCGGAACGCGTCCCGGTCCGCGACGAACCGGTCCGCCATCGGGTCGGCGCCGCCGTTGTCCGCGCGGTGCTCCACGCTGCCGCCGCCGTTGAAGGCCAGATCCAGGGTGATGCCACGCTCACGCGACCAGTCCACGGCGTGCGTCACGTCCTCCGGAGTCATCCGGATCGGCCGGGGCGTGCCCTCGCCGGGCCGGCAGTCCACGTCGCCGGGGGTGCAGTTGAGCACGGTGTCCCAGCGGTCGTCGGCCGCGAACACGTCGTCCACGTGCACCGCGAAGTAGTTCCGCGTGGTGCCCAGCCGGACGGACTGGGTCATCCAGTCCACGATGCCCCGGGCCAGCGTCCGGAACTGCCGCTGGTACTGGTTGTAGGCGAAGGTGACCACCAGCTCGCGCCGCCCGTCGTGCCGGTACTCGCCCACCAGCACGCCCCGGGTGGACCGGCCCGGGATCGGCGCGTCCACATAGGTGGTGAAGTCCGCCCCGGCGGCCGGCCGGGAGAGGAAGGCGTAACTCTCGCTCACCGAGGGCGCGTTGTCCTCGAAGGTGACCGGCCCCTTCAGATAGCCGAACGGCCCCGCCCGGCCCGCCGCGGTCACCTCGGCGTGAATGCCGTCCACCGACCCCGAATAGCCGCCGGGGACCGGGTAGTCGAGCCCGTTCTGCGGCCGGGCGTAGCTGTACGCGTCGACCTGCGGGATCCCGTAGGTCCTCTCGTACGCCACCAGCGCGGCCGTCTCGGCCGAACCGGCCGGGAACGGCGCGTCGTTCGGCAGCACCACGGCCTGGAACTTCGCCCTGGGCCGGCCGTCCCCGGTGCCGGTGGTGTCGGCGAGGAAGGCCGCGTCGATCACCGGGCGCCCGGCCCGGCTCAGATCGACGAGCGTGTACGGCGTTCCCCCGGCGTCCAGTTCGGCGGCGACGGCGGCGGTGGCCGGGCCCCCGTCGGTGACGACGAGCACCCTCAGATCGATCCGGGGCTCGGTGCCGGCGGCGGTTCCCGCCCCGGTCCGCGCGGCGCCGGTGCTGCCCGGTGCCTCCCCGGCGCTCGCGGACGCGGCCGGTGAGCCCAGCGTCAGGAGCAGCGCGCCCACGGTGAGCGCGATGGTACGTGCGTTCCGCCTCATGCGGTGTCATCCCTCCCCGGAGGGGCCCGCCCGGTACTCCCCACCGGACCAGCCCCGCCCCCCAGTGCCGTACCGGACCCCGTCGGATCGGCGCGGCGGTACCAACGGGTCACATAGTGCGGCCTCTGTGGAGGTTCCGTGCGCCCACCGTGGAACATGACGGAAAACCACAGGTGCCGTTTGCCCGCGCGCACGGCGCGCGGCGTCCCTCCGGAGCCGTCCGCCGCCCCTTGCGGAGGCGGTGGACGAGGCGTCACAGCAGGCGCTGCGCGGCTGCAATCGCTTACCGCCGCCGAAGCCCGCCGAGCCGGATATGCCAGTGGTGCAGACCTCAAGCCGAATGCGGTCGACGATCACTTTCGGCCACGCCGGACGGGGACCGGACGCGCCGGAGCGCGCGCCGGTCCCCGACGGGGCGTGCGGAGGTCAGGCGGCCGGAGCGCAGGTGATCCGCGTCTCCGGGGTGTTGTAGACGCCGTCCTTGGTGGTCTGGCCGTTGTTGTACTCGTAGTAGAGGTACGAGTAGAAGCCGATGGTGCCGTTGCAGCCGGAGTCGGCGGCGACATCGAGGGTGAGGGCGACCGTGCGGCTGGTGCCGGGGGCGACCGGGATCGCGTAGTTGACCCCGAGGCTGCCGGTTCCGGTTCCGGTACAGGTCACGCCCTCGCCGGCGCAGGTGGCGAAGGAGTACTTGAGGTCCTTGCGCTGGGTCGTCTGCCAGGTCGGCTGCACGGACTGGTACACGAACCAGATGTCGGTGGTCTGGTTGTTGGTGAACGTCATGGTCAGGTTGACCGAGGAGCCCGGCGTCACGGTCGCCTGGTCGGCGGTGATCTGAAGGTCCGGAGCGGCGGCGCCGGCCGGCTGTCCCAGGCCCAGCAGGACCATGGCGAAGGCGAGGACGGCGGCGGCGGACAGGCGTCTGATGTGTGAGATGCGCATGGCGCGGGAGGCTAGGACACCCCCGGCGCGCCCGTCTGCCCCCGCCGGGACCGGGACCGCCGCGCCCGGCTCGAACCGCTCGGTCCGGTGCAGCGAGTGGCGAGGGGCCCGTCCGGACGGCGCCGTCCGCATATGCGCCGGACGGGACCGCTGCGCGGGCGTGCGCCCCCGTCCGTGACGCTGGGCCAGCAAGCGGTTGCGGAACGTGTGCCGGAGGTGACGCGAAATGGCGTGTTTTCCCCGCCCGGACGAACCGGGGCGGGACGGCCGTCCTCGCTCTCGCGGGCCCCCACCTCCCGGCGATGCCGTCCCGCCGGACCGGCCCGGACCCACCGGGCGGTGGACCCGCGGTCCGTCCGTACGGGCCCGGCACCCGCCCTGCCCGGCCCTCCCCGCCGTGCGCCTCCGGCGGCCGGAACGCCACCGGCGGCCGCCGCCGTCCGCACGCCGGGGGCGCGAACCCGGAGCCCCGCCCGCGCCCCGGGTGAAGTGGCTTCAGCAGCCGGTGATCCCGGGCCCGTCACCGGGTTGCGGCTACGAGTCCGTTGGCTGCCAGGGCCGGTGGGCCCGGCCTGGTACCGGGTCACGACCACAGGTCGGTGGCCGCCGCGACCGGTGGGACCCGGCCCATGCCCGCCGGGCCTGCCCGGTGAGCCTGAAGCCGGTGGGTCCTGGTCGCCGGCTCGCGGGGCCTTGTCCGGCGGCGGGGTGGTGAGCGCCCGCCCGGTACCCGGCCGCGACCGGCTGCCGGTGGCCGAGGCCGGTGAGACCCGGCCCCTGCCGACCGGGACCTGCCCGGTGCTGCCGAGGCCGGTGAGCCCGGATCGCACCCGATCACGACCTGCCGTGGCTGCCGCAGCCGGTGCCCCCGGTGCCTCGCCGCGCCCTGTCCGGTGGCGGCGGCAGGGCGCCGAACCCTCCCGTGCCCGGCTGCGACCGCCTGCCCGGGAGGTCGCCGAAGCCGGTGAGCCCGGGCGGCGGCACCGGGCCGCGACCTGTCCGGTGGTCGTTCGGGTGCCGTGGGCCCGGGCGTACCCGCCGCAACCACTTGTCAGGGGGGCACAGCGGCCGGCGAGCCCTGGCCGCCGGGACCCGTCCGGTGGCCAGGGCAGACGCCGGGCCGGGGCGGTCACCCGGCCGTGGCCGTCCTCTCCGGTGACCACGGATGCCGGCGGGCTCGGGTGGTACCCAGCCCGGTGTCCAGCCGCGCCTGCCCGGTGGTCGCCAAGACCGGCACGCCTCCGCTGTGCCCGGGCGCGGCCAACTGCCGGGCACGGCCGCTGCAGCCGGTGAACCCTGGCCGACGCCTCGCCGCGCCCTGTCCGGTGGCCGCCGGGGCCGGCGTGCCCCGGCCGTGCCCGGCCGCGATCACCTGTCCGGTGCCGCCGAAGCCGGTGATCCCTGGCCCGGCATCCGTTCGCACGGCACTCTCCGGGCTGCCGCACCGGCCCGCGGCACCCGGTGGCCGGCGTCTTTCCGGGGCCCGGCCCCGGCACCGGCCATCCCCTCCGACGCCGCCCGGTTCCTCCGGCGCCTCCGGCCCCCGGCGACGCGCACCGCCGGCCCGGGCCCGATCGCCGCCGGTCCCGCCCCTGGGCCCCGGCCCCGGGCGCCTCAGCCGTCCGCCCGGCCGGTCGTCACGGCGGCCAGCGCGGCTGCCGGGTCGCGGTCGGGCGGACCCGCCGGCACCCAGTCACCGGCCTCCCGGGCGTACGGCCACCAGCGGCCCTCCCGGTCCACCCGCAGCTGAGCGCCGGCCCCCGGTATCGTCCAGCGTCCCGGCCCGGCGGCCCGCAGCGGGGGCCGCTCGTCCGGCTCCCAGGCCCCGGCCAGCCGGTCCGCCGCCCGGGCCAGCGCCTCGGGCCCCGGGCCGTCGCGGCCCTCCAGCACGGCGAGCGCGGGCTCTCCGCCCAGCCGCCAGGCCCGTACCGCGCGCGCCAGCTCCGCCGGACGCCGTCCGCTGCCGGCCGCCAGCCGGGCCCACGCCCCGGGCACCTGCTCCGCCGCCGCGGCCAGCCGCACCGCGTCCCGTACCGGCTCCGGCGGAGTCTGCGGCGCACGATCGACATGGCCGGGCGCCAGGGCGTCGGCGAGCAGCCGGTGGGCGCGCGCCGCCGCGTCCGCCGCCAGCGCCTCCAGCACGGCCGGGTCCACCCCGGGCGGCGGCGCGGCTCCGGTGCCGAGCGCCGGCGGTTCCCCCGGCGCGTCGGGCAGCGCGGACGGCTCCGGCAGCTCCGGCAGGGTCGTCCGTACGGCGAACGCCTCGTCGGCCCGCACCCCCTCCGGACCGCCGTCCCCGGCCGCCACTCCTCTGTCCCGGGACTCCGCCCGGGCCGCGCTCCGCTCCCGCAGCGCGCCGAGCAGCCGGCGCTCTCCCCGGCCGCGCATCAGCAGCAGCGTGAACGGGTCCTCGTCGAGCAGCCGGGCCATCTGATAACTGAGCGCCGCCGTGTGCGGGCAGTGGTCCCACGCCTCGCACGAACAGGACGGCTCCAGGTCCCCGATGCCCGGCAACAGGTCGGCGCCCACCGCCGCCGCGTCCTCCACCAGATGGGGAGGAACCTCCCGCTCCAGCAGCGCCGCGACATGACCGGCGCGGTCCGCGGCCAGCCCGAGGAACCGTTCCCACGCCTCGTCCGGCAGCTCCCGCCACACCACGTCGGCACGGTGCGCGGTGCCGTCACGGTCCCGGACCACGGCGGTGATCCGGCCCGGCCGTACCACCACCGCCCCGACCGCGCCCGCCCGGGCACGCGCCCGGCCCAGCCGGAGCTGCTCGCCGTCGAGCGCGCTCTCCTCCAGCGCCTTCAGCCAGGCGCGGCCCCACCAGGTCACCGCGAAGCCGCGCCCCCGCGCGGGCGGCAGCGCCGCGAAGACGCGCTCCTCCGTCCCCGGTCCGTCCGTGCTCCGGCTCATCGCCGGCCCCCTTCCGTGTCGTGCCCGCCCGGCCCAACGGCCGGCCGCAGTTCCACCAGCCGCGCCAGATCGGCGTCGGACAGCTCGGTCAGCGCGGGCTCCCCGGCGGCGAGCACCGCGTCCGCCAGCTCCTTCTTGCGCTCCAGCAGCCCGGCGATCCGGTCCTCGACCGTGCCCTCCGCGATCAGCCGGTGCACCTGCACCGGCCGGGTCTGCCCGATGCGGTACGCCCGGTCGGTGGCCTGCGCCTCCACCGCCGGGTTCCACCAGCGGTCGTAGTGCACCACATGGCTCGCCCGGGTCAGGTTGAGCCCGGTCCCCGCGGCCTTGAGCGACAGCAGGAAGACCGGCACCTCACCCGCCTGGAAGCCGGCCACCATCGCCTCCCGCTCGGCGACCGGGGTGGAGCCGTGCAGCAGCCGGGTGCGCACCCCGCGCCCGGCCAGATGCCGTTCGAGAAGCCGCGCCATGGCGACGTACTGGGTGAACACCAGCACCCCGGCGTCCTCGGCCAGGACGGTGTCGAGCAACTCGTCGAGGAGCGCCAGCTTGCCGGAGCGGCCGGCGATCCGGGGCTCGTGCTCCTTGAGGTACTGGGCGGGATGGTTGCAGATCTGCTTCAGCGAGGTGAGCAGCCGCAGCACCAGTCCGCGCCGCTCCATGCCGTCCGCCGCCGCGACGGCGGCCAGGGTCTCCCGTACCACCGCCTCGTACAGCCCGGCCTGTTCGGCGGTGAGCGACACCACCCGGTCGGTCTCGGTCTTCGGCGGCAGCTCGGGCGCGATGCCCGGGTCGGACTTCCGCCGCCGCAGCAGGAACGGCCGGACCAGCGCGGCCAGTCGCCCGGCCGCCACCGGATCGCCGCCCTCCACGGCGCGCGCGTAGCGGTCGCGGAAGGTGCCCAGCCGGCCCAGCAGCCCCGGGGTCGTCCAGTCGAGGATCGCCCAGAGCTCGGAGAGGTTGTTCTCGACCGGCGTCCCGGTCAGCGCCACCCGGGCCCGGGCGCCGATCGTCCGCAGCGCCCGGGCGGTGGCCGCGTACGGGTTCTTGATGTGCTGGGCCTCGTCCGCGACCACCAGGCCCCAGTCCGTCCCGGCGAGCCGGGCCGCGTCCCGCCGCATGGTGCCGTACGTCGTCAGGACGACGGCGCCCGCCGGGAGTTCGGCCGGTTCCCGGGCGGGGCCGTGGAAGCGCCGCACCGGGGTCCCGGGCGCGAACCGCTCCACCTCCCGCTGCCAGTTGCCCAGCAGGGACGCCGGACAGACGACCAGCGTCGGACCCGCCGTCCCGGGGGACCCGTTGCGGTGCAGATGCAGGGCGATCAGGGTGATCGTCTTGCCCAACCCCATGTCGTCCGCGAGACAGGCCCCCAGGCCCAGCGAGGTCATCCGGTGCAGCCAGTCCAGCCCCCGCAACTGGCAGTCGCGCAGGGTGGCGTCGAGCCCGTCCGGCGCCCCGATCGCCCGTGGTCCGGCCTCGGGGTCGGCCAGCCGGTCGCGGAGTGCCCGCAGCCGTCCGGTGGCCTCCACCGGCACCTGCTCCCCGCCGGCCTCGGTGGTCCCGGTGAGCACGGCGCCCAGTGCCTCGACCGGTGCCATCCGGCGGTCCCGGCGCTCCCGGGCGCGCCGCACCGCCCCGGGGTCGACCAGCACCCACCG
This sequence comes from Streptomyces pyxinae, assembly GCF_024756275.1. Lineage (GTDB taxonomy): Bacteria > Actinomycetota > Actinomycetes > Streptomycetales > Streptomycetaceae > Streptomyces > Streptomyces pyxinae. The sequence goes on from NZ_JANUGQ010000002.1 coordinate 318,887, forward strand.
GTCATGGAGCCGGACCAGCGGCCGTCCCGCCTCCGCCAGCCGCTCCAGCTCGGCCCGGGTCAGCTCCTCCCCGCCGACGGCGAACCGCCAGTCGAAGGCGAGCAGCCCGCCGGGGGAGAGCGATCCGCCCGACCCGCCCGACCCGGCAGGCCGGCCGGGCGCCCCGGCGGACCGGTTCCCGGGGCCGTCCTCCGCCGGACCGACCACCACCCGCGCGGTGAGCGGCCGGGCCAGACCTCGGGGCCAGTGGACCGTCACCCCGTGGGCCGCCAGCGCCTGTCCGGCCGGGCCCAGCAGCTCCGCCACCTCCTCCTCGACCAGGTCGACGGCGTCCGGCACGGCGGCGGAGAGCAGCGGGGCGAGCGGCTCCCAGACACGGGCCGCCCGGCGCAGGGCGAGCAGCGCGTCCGTCCGGGCGCGGGGCCCGAAACGCTCGTCCACCGTCCCCGACCACACCCCGGCCGCGTCCGCCACCAGCGCCGGATCGGCCACCCCGTGCAACTGGAGCACCGCCCGGAAGCGCGGCCGTACGGTGCCGTCCGCCGACACCTCCGCCGCGCCCTCCGTCTCTGCCGCCTCCGCCGTGCCCGTCTCCGCCGCGCCCGCCGCCTCCGCCTCCGCCGCCTCCGTCGCCTGGTCGAGCCCTGTCACCTCCACCCGCAGCGAGAGCCGCACCCCGGCGTCATGACCGGCCGCCACCTCGGCCGCCCACTCCCGCTGTTCCGGGGACAGCAGCCGCGGCCCGACCGCCGCGAAGACCGATCCGCCCGCCAGCAGCGGGGCGGCCGGCGGCCGGGCCAGATCGTCGGCGACGGCGTCCAGGAAGGCCCGCAGCAGTGGTCCGGCGGCCGGCAGCAACGGGGTGCCGTCCGGCGCGGCGCCGACCGGTACGGCCCGGGCCTCCGGCGGCATCGCCCCGGCGAGGGCGCGCACCCGCTCCAGGTCCCCGGGCGCCGGCGGGCCCGTCCGCCAGGCGTCGTGGCCGTCGGGGCTCGCCCCGGGCAGCAGCCGCCCGCGCGCCACCAGCGCCAGCGCCAGCAGGGCCGCCGCGCCCCAGAAGGCCGCCGCGGGGGAGACGTCCGGGAGGAGCCGGAGCCGGGTGAGGAGCGGCAGCGCCTCGCCCGGCGGCAGCGCCCGCCCCCGGACCTCGCGGAGCCGGCCGTCCGGACCGGCGACCGAGAGCTCCACGAGCGGCCCGTCCGGGGTGCGGCCGTCCGGGAACACGACTGCCTGCGCGGCCTTCCCGGCGCCCTCCGCGGTCTCCTCGCCGGCGGCGTCCTCGGCGAGGAAGACGACGCGCCCGGTCCTGGCCGGATCGCCGGGCAGGAAGAACACCGGGCGGCGGGCCGCCGCGACAAGGCCGTGGGGCGGCCGCTCCCGGTGGACGGCGAGCCGGGTGACCGGGCCCGTGTCACCGGCGCCGTCGAAGGCGGTGGGGCGGGGCGGCGGGGGTGAGTGGGGAGAAGGGCTGGGCACGGCGCTGATGCACTCCTCAAATTTGACTAGCGAGCGGAGCCGCCGATCATACGGGATACGGCGCCCGCACGAAGGCGCCCGGCGAGTGTTCTCCGTCACGCCTGCCGGCCGGGCTCGGTTCCCGCAGCCTCGGCTCGCGCGCGCCGGGTCCCGGTCGCCGGGGGAAAACCCCCGCCCTCCCCTCGGGGCACCCCCAGCCGGTATGGGGGTGCTGATCCCATGGTTCGGACCAGGCCCGGGTCCGTACGTTCAAGAAGTCGGCGCGCGGCCGAGCGCCCGGACTCCTTCATCCGCCGTCCCCCCGTCCACCAGGAGAGATGCCATGTCCCGGGCCACCCCTGCCCCGCTCGCCGCGCGCGGCCGTCCGCCGGTCCCGTCCGGCGGCTCGACGGCGCCACCCGCCCGGCCGCCCTCGCCGCGCACCCGGCCCCCCGAGGACGGCCCCCGCGCGCGGCGGCCCGGCAGCGAATTCGCGCCGCTGCTGCGCGCCGTCCGGGAGCAGGGCCTCCTCGGCCGGCGCACCGGCTGGTACGCCGCCGGGATCACGGCCAACCTCCTCGGCATCACCGCCCTCTGCGCCGCCCTGGTGATGTCCGGGCCCTCCTGGTGGTCCATGGCACTGGCCGGGCCACTGGCGGTGCTCTCCGCTCGCGCGGCGTTCCACGGACACGACGCCGGCCACGCCCAGATCGGTGCCGGGCGGCGAGGGGACCGCGCCGTGCAGCTGATCCACGCCAATCTGCTGCTCGGCATGAGCCGGGAGTGGTGGAACGACAAGCACAACCGCCACCACGCCAATCCGAACCATGAGCACAAGGACCCGGACGTGGCGCCCGACGTCCTGGTCTTCGCCGCCCACCAGGCGGCCGGCCGCACCGGATTCCGCGGCTGGCTCACCCGTCACCAGGCGGGGCTCTTCCTGCCGCTGGCCACCCTTGAGGCACTCGCCCTCAAGATGTACGGGATCCGGGCGCCGCTCTCCCCGGCCGCCCCCTTCCGGAGCCGGCGGGCACGTGTCCTCGAAGGCGCCCTGATCCTGGCCCACCTCGTGGGCTGCGCGACCCTGCTGCTGACCGCCCTGACTCCGGGACAGGCGCTCGTCTTCGCCCTGCTCCACCAGGGCCTGCTCGGACTCCAGCTGTCCCTGGCCTTCGCGCCGAACCACAAGGGCATGGCGGTGCCCGACCCGGAGGGCGAGCCCTGGGGGCATCTGCGCCGCCAGGTGCTCACCTCGCGGAACATACGCGGTGGCGTGCTCACCGACTGGTTCCTGGGCGGGCTGAACCACCAGATCGAGCACCATCTGTTCCCCGGTATGCCGCGCCCCCATCTGCGGCTGGCGCGGCCCCTGGTCCGGGCCCACTGCCGATCGCTGTCCCTCCCCTACACGGAGACCGGGCTCCTCGACTCCTACCGCCAGGCACTGGGACATCTGCACACGGTGGGCGAGCCGCTGCGGACCGGCTGACCGGAGCCTCCGGCGGCCGGTCCGGGCGCCCGGACCCGGGCACCGGTTTCCGGCACCCCCGGGCCGGGCAGCCGGTCCCAGGTCCGGCACACGTCTGAGGAGCGGGTCCCCGGGGTACCCGGCGGACCCGCCCAGGAACAGGAGAGACGATGGACAAGCGGCTGGAAAGCGCCGGCGAGGACGGCCCCGGCATCCCGAGGGACATGCCCGACGAACAGGCCGGCGGCGCGGACGAGCACTGGGACGGTGATCTGGCCGGCGCGGCGGGCGAGGACGAGCCGGAGGAGCGCCGCCCGGCCGCCGACGCCGATCCCGAGCGTACGGAGGAGGACGAGGAGAGCGCCGGTCCCGAGGGCGCCGGATCGCCCGAGCCCACCGCCTGACCGGGCTCCGCCCCGGTCGGCCACCTCGCCCCGGTCGGCCTGGTCGGCTTGGCCGGTGGCGGGGCTGCGGAATCTCCGCCCGCGCCCCCGCCCGGAGCGCCGTCCTCGGGGCCGCGGGCGGGATCAGGACTGTCACGCCGGGACGGGGGCCGTGCGCCAGGACCGGTGGCCGGGCGTCCGGCCGGCCGGACGCCCCGTAACCGGAAGCCCGGACACCGGTTCACCGCCAGGACAGCCGGCGGAAGGGGAGACCGGAAAGCGGCAGAGAGACCGGGGAGGAGACGGGGAGAGGAGACTGGCAAACGGGGAGAGGAGACCGGCAAGGGGGCGCCCCGAGGCGCCGGCCGGCGCCGGCTCCACCGCGATCGGAGACCCGCCAAGACGGACCACCCCGGAGGGCACCGGCCGGCGCGAGCCTCCCCGCCGCTCAGGCGGGACGGGCCGCGATCGCGTCCAGCGCCTCCAGCAGGACGGCGAGCCCGGGCCCCCGTCCGGCCGGGAGCACGCCCCGGGGCTCCTCGTCGAGCAGGATGAACGCCATGTCGTCGGTGCGCGCCACCAGCGACCACCCCGGGCCGTCGACCCTCAGGGTCCGGGCGTTCCCGGGCGCGAAACCCGATCGGATCCGGCCGGGCGGGGGAGCGTCCGTCAGGTAGGCCCGGGCCGCCTCCAGGACCCGCCGCACCCCCGGGTGGCCGCCGGTCCCGCTTCCGGGCCCCCGCCGAGTCACTCCGGTGCCCCCGGCTTCCTCCGCACTCCCGGTGTCTTCGGCGTCCTCCGTATCCCCGGTGTCTTCGGCGCCCCCCATGCCCGCAGGGCCCGCGGGGCCCCCGGCATCCCCGACGCCTGCCTGCTCGCGCCAGGACGACCACCCCGTCTCCACCTGGTCCGCCCCCATCCGGCGTTGGGCCGGGCCCCAGGCCGACACGTCCGGCGGGCGGAGCGGCGGCGGATCGCCCGGCAGCGGCTCCGGGTCGTGCGGTTCCGGCACCCCCGGCGCCGCCACGGTCAGTTCGAGCGGCCACCCGGGCAGGGCGGTGACCACGCTGCGGTCGTCGGGGGAGAGGTCGTGCGCCATCCCGCAGTCCCAGGCGGCGATGGCTCCGGCGACCAGCGACACGTCGTCCACGGCGACCGTCCACCGGGCGCCGTTCCCGTCCTGTCCCAGCACCAGGCCATAGCCGTCGGCACGCGGCTCCAGCCCCAGCAGCGCACAGACCTCCGGAAAGTCGTCGCCCAGCACGGCGGGGAACCGCGCGGGCGTCAGCAGCAGGGCCGTCAGGACGAACAGCGAGTCCCCGGCGTCGTCCGCGCCGCCCGCCGCCCGGGCACCGGTGTCACCCGCCCGCCCCTCGTCCACGGCGCCGCCCCCGCCGTCCGGGGCGGCCCCGGGCGCCCCGTCCGCCGTCCTCCGGTCTTCCGCCACCGCACCCTCCCGCGCCACCCGCCCGGACCGCTCGTCGGCGCACCCTAACCAGCCGGTAACCCGCCCGTCGAGAGTCCGGAGGGATCGGAGAGGGGTCCGTTCCCCGGAGCGGGCGTCCGTGTCCGCCCCGGTCGTCCCGGTCACTCCAGTCGTACGGCGGTCAGGCGGCGGGCAGGCCCAGCAGCCCGCGCGCCACGGCCCCGGGAGACTCGTCCCGCTCCCGGGCCAGGGCGAGCACCGCCCGGCAGGCCAGTTCGCTCACCCCGAAGGACAGCGCCTCGGGCGAGACCCAGCCGGCCGCCTCGTCGATCCGCTCCTGATCGTCCTCGGCACGGGCGGCGACATACTCCGCCGCGGCGTCGAAGATGTTGTGCCCCCGCCCCCCGGCACTCCGCTCCCGGTCCGCCGTGCCGGCCGGCCGGGGTTGCCTCAGCCAGGTACGCAGTCGGTTCCACACCGTCTCCCGCCTTCCTCTCCGGGGCCGCCGCCACGGCCGTGCCCGGCGCCGGCCATGGAGTCTCGACCTTCACCGTAGGGTGAGAGAACCGCCGGCAGAAGGGGGCCGGACGCGGAACGGCCCGCACCCGTGGCGGTGTGTCCTCGGCGGCCGGCCGGCGGAGGAGGAGCGCGGCCCTCGTGGGGGACTGGGTCAGTCCGGGCGGACGGCCAGGACGAGAAAGCGGCTGTCCTCGTCGGCGTACGAGATCATCCGCCAGCCGGCGTCCGCCAGCAGCGGCCGGAGGTTCGGCTCGGCCCGCAGGTCGTCGGGGGTGATCCGGCGTCCCTGCCGGGCGGCGAGGGCGGCCCGGCCGATCGGATGGAAGAGCGCCAGCCGGCCGCCCGGCCGTACCGCCCGGGCCAGTTCCCGCAGGTCGTGGGCCGGTCGCGGCAGGTGCGCGAGCAGACCGGCGGCGAAGACCGCGTCCAGCGCGCCGTCCCGTACCGGCAGCCGGGAGACGTCGCCGATCAGCAGCGTCCCGCAGTGGTGCCGTCCGGCCCGTACGGCCTCGGCCGGCATCTCCGGCGTCAGATCCAGACCGAGCACCCGGCCCCCGGGGCCGACCGCCGCCCGCAGGGCCGGCAGCGCCCGGCCGGTTCCGCACCCCGCGTCGAGCACCGTGTCGCCCCGGCGCGGGCCCAGCGCCGCGACCCCGGCGGCGAAGGCCGGCCCGTCGTCCGGGAAGCGGGCGTCCCACCCGGCCGCCCGGACACCGAAGAAGGCACGGACCCGGGCCCGCGCCGACCGGACGTCCGGCACCGGACCGGAGGACCCGCCCCCGGGCACCCCTCCGGGCCCGGGGCCCGGCTCGGGCGCCCGCCCGTGAGCCGGGTCATGGGTGTGGCGGGAAGGGAACGGGTCGGCGGCCATGGGGACAGGATGCCCGGTCGGACCCGGTCAGCGGCGCCGGGGGAGGCGTACCACGCTCACGAAGAAGTCGTCGATCTGGCGCACCGCGGCGATGAACTGGTCCAGGTCGACGGGCTTGGTCACATAGGCGTTGGCGTGCAGCTTGTAGCTGCGCAGGATGTCCTCCTCGGCCGAGGAGGTGGTCAGCACCACCACCGGGATCATCGCCAGCTCCTCGCTGGACTTGATCCGCTCCAGCACCTGCCGGCCGTCGTACTTCGGCAGGTTCAGGTCGAGCAGGATCAGATCCGGCCGGGGGGCGTCGGCGTGGGCGCCCTGCCGGAAGAGGAAGTCGAGCGCCTCCTGCCCGTCCCTGACCACGTGCAGGGTGTTCTGGATCTTGTTGTCCTCGAACGCCTCCCGGGTCATCAGCTCGTCGCCGGGATCGTCCTCCACCAGGAGGACCTCGATCGGTTCCACGGGGCTGCTCATCAGAAACTCCAGAGTGCGGGGGTAGCGGGCTACGCGTCGGCCGGAACGGCGCCGGCGGTGGCGTCACCGGCCTGGTCCTGGGCGGCGGGCAGGGTGAAGCGCACGATCGTGCCGCCGTCCGGCGGGCTCTCCAAACCGATGTGGCCGCCGTGGTGCTCGACGATCTTGCGGCAGAGCGCGAGACCGATGCCGGTCCCCTCGTACTCCTCCCGGCTGTGCAGCCGCTGGAAGATCACGAACACCTTGTCGGCGAACTCGGGGGCGATGCCGATGCCATTGTCCCGGACGGTGAAGGACCACTCCGCCCCGGTCCGCTCGCAGCCGATGGTGATCTCGCACGGCCGGTCCTTGGACCGGAACTTGATCGCGTTGCCGACCAGGTTCTGCCAGACCATGGTCAGCAGGGTCGGGTCGCAGGTCAGGGTGGGCATCTCCGCCGGGCGGCCGATCTTCGCACCGGTCTCCTGCACCGCCGTGGCCAGGTTCCGCAGCGCCCGGTCCACCGTGGTGTCCAGCTCCACCGAGGCCCGCTCCTGGTCCAGCCGTCCGACCCGGGAGAAGGTGAGCAGGTCGTTGATGAGCACCTGCATCCGCTTGGCGCCGTCGACCGCGAAGTCGATGTACTGCTTGCCGCGCGCGTCCAGTTGTTCGCCGTACCGCTTCTCCAGGAGCTGGCAGAACGAGGCGACCTTGCGCAGCGGCTCCTGGAGGTCGTGCGAGGCCACATACGCGAACTGCTCCAGCTCGCTGTTGGACCGCCGCAGCTCCGCCGCCTGCGCCTCCAGCTCGTCGGTCTGCCTGCTCAGCAGCTCCTCGCGGGCGCGGGTGGCCCGCAGCTCCTCGACCACCCGGCGGCGCATCGCCTCCACCGTGCGTCCGACCGCCCGGATGTCCGAGGGGCCGTCGGCCGGGATCCGCTCGTCGAAGGAGCCCGACCGCACCCGGTCCGACGCCGCCCGCAACCGGTTCAGCGGGCGCCCGACCATCCGGTGCACCAGCATCGTCAGCAGCACGGCGGCCGCCAGGATCGCCCCCAGCACGACGGAGAGGGCCACGTCCCGCTGGGTGCGGGCGTCCGAGTACTCGGTCCGGGCCTGGTCGCGGGCCGCCTCGGTGTCGCGCACCTGCCGGTCGAACAGTACCCGCAGCTCGTCGAACGCCTGCTTGCTGGCGTTCAGCCGGGTGACCACACCGGAGGTGCCGCCGCTCCGCACCGCCTTGATGAACGGCTCCGCGTACCCGGCCCGCCATCGGTCGGCCGCCTCGTCGATCGCCTCGGCGTCCCGTATCAGCCGCGGATAGCCGGCGACCAGCTCGTCGAGTTCGGCCCGTCGCTCGCGCTCGTTCCGCAGTCCCCGCCGGTACGGCTCCAGGAACTCCTCGCGCCGGGTGAGCGCGTAGCCGCGTACCCCGGTCTCCTGGTCGACGATGGCCTTCTGAATTTGGTACGAGACGGAGCGGGCCGGCTGGATCTCGTCCACCAGCTGGTTCATCCGGTCCTGGGTGCGTCCGAGCATGGACGCGCCGACGGCGGCGGCGACCACGACCACCACCACGAGCAGACCCAGCACCACATGGAACCAGCCCTGCACCGTCAGCCGGCCCCGGGCCGGACCCTTCTCCTCGTCGGCCGGCCGTTCACCGGGCATGCTCACGATTCCTGTTCACCGTTCCAGTTGAGATGGATGACCGCGATGTCGTCGGAGAGGCCGCCGAACGGCGCGGCACCGGCCGCGACCTCGTCCACCATCCGGTCCACGAATTCCTGGCCGGGCAGCCCGGCGTGATTCCTGGCGATCTCCAGCAGCCCCTCCTCGCCGAGCCGGCGGCCGGGCCCCACCCGCCCCTCGAAGAGGCCGTCGGTGAAGGCGACGACGCTGGTGTCCGGCATGATCGGCAGCTCGGTCTCGGGCCACCGGGCCACCCCGGGGAGAAAGCCGAGCGCCATGCCCCCCGGCGGGTCGTACCAGGTCACCCGCCCGTCGTCGCGCGAGTGGAGCAGCAACCCGGGGTGTCCGGCTCGCACCACCCGCACCGAGGAGCGGTCCGGGGCGAAGACGCAGCTGGTCAGAGTGGCGAAGAGATGATCCCCGCCGCGCTCCGCCACCAGGATCTCCTCCAGCAGCCGCAGCTGGTCGGCACCGGTTCGCCCGCTGAGCACCGCGGCCCGCCACGCGACCCGCAGGCACACCCCGAGCGCGGCCTCGGCCGGCCCGTGCCCGGACACGTCCCCGATCACGGCGTGCACGGCACCGTCCTCGGTCTGCACGACGTCGTAGAAGTCACCGCCCAGGATGCCGTGGGCCCGGCCCGGCTCGTACCGCGCCACCACCGAGAAGCCCGGCCGCCGCAGCAGCGGGACGGGCAGCAGGCCGCGTTCGAGCCGGGCGTTCTCCTGGGCCCGCAGCCGGCTCGCCTTCAGGGCGTCATTGGCCTGCTGGACCTGCTTGCGCTGGAGCGCGTACCGCACCGCCCGGGAGAGCCCCTCGGCGGTGAGCTGGCCCTTCGACAGATAGTCCTGGGCGCCCTCGGCGACCGCGGCCAGTCCGGACCGGGACTCCGCGAGCCCGGTGAGCACCACGATCGCGGCGTCCGGCGCGCAGGTGAGGGCGCGCCGCACCGCCACGAGTCCCTGGGCGTCCGGAAGATGCAGGTCCAGCAGGACACAGACACCCTGCGACCGGTTCCGCAGCAGCGCCTCGGCCTCGGTCAGCGTCTTGCACCAGGTCAGCTCGGCGTTGAGATCACTGTCCGCGAGCACTTCCTCGAAGAGGAGCGCGTCGCCCGCGTCGTCCTCGACCAGCAGGATCGAGACGTCGTGCCCCCATATGGAAGAGACGGTCGTCGGCTCCGGCAGCATCGCGCGGTCTCCCGCGGTCAACTCCACCCCAGCCTCCCATCGCGTCCAACGGCACCTGGTGTGCAGCGCCACGTAAGGATACTGCCAAGAGACTGTGACCCGACCGGCGCACAGTGATCACACCTTCGCGCAGGTGGGAGGCGCCCCGGGCCCGGGGAAGCGGCGGCCCGGCCGGTGGCCCGGGCCCCGGTGCGCGGCAGCCGAACAGCGGCGGCCCGGCCCCCCGGCGGCCGTGTCCTCCGGCTTCGGAGCCGGGCGGTCGGGCCGGGCGGCCGGCCCCGGGAGGGCGCGTCCCACGGCTGGAGTATCCGACTCGTGTCGAATGATCAGGTTATCGAGTGATGTGTCTAGGTTTGCGGCTGTAGCAGTTCCCCCCACCAACTCGGGAGACAGAACCATGCGTCAGTTCAGCCGCACCTGGGCCGCCGGCATCACCTCGGCCGCCGTTCTCGCCGGCTCGATCGGAGCGGGCCTCGCGGTCGCCTCCCCGGCGCCCACCCTGCCGAAGCCCGTGTCCACCCAGGCCGCCCCGGCCTCGGTCTCCGCCAAGAGCGTGCGGGCCTGGCAGCAGTTCCGCATCCGTGGCGCCGCCAAGCAGCTGCGCCCGGGCAGCAAGGTGACGCTCCAGCAGAAGCAGGGGAAGCGGTGGGTCTCGCTGCCCGCCTCCATGAACACGACGCGCAAGTCGACCTACAACCTGCGGGTGGTGCTCGGCCTCAAGGGGCAGAACAAGCTCCGTCTGGTCTCCGGCGAGCGGGTGGTTTCCCCCGTCTTCGACGTCTGGGTGCGCTGACCCCCGGGTCGCGCGACCGCGCCGTACGGCATAAGGTGCCCCGCCCCGCCGGAGCCGGTGACCGCTCCCGGCGCCCGGCGGCTCGCCGGACCGCTCGCCCCGGTCCGGCACACCCGGCGCCCGGCCGCCCCCCCCCGTGAGGCACGCGTACGACCCCCGTACGACCCCCTCGCGACGCCCGCACGACACCCCCGGGTGTGCGCCGCCGTCCGCACGGCGGCGCACACCGCTGTCCGGGGGGCGTTCACGGGGGTGCACGGGCCGGCCGGCGCGCACCGGACCGTGCATCGCCCGGCGCCGTGCCCGGCCCGGAACGCTTGCCCTGCTCACGACAGTGCGCGAGGCTGGCTGACTGACGGGGGCGACGGGGAAACCATGGAGGGGGAGGACCGCATGGCACCGGACAAAGGGCTCGACTGGCTGCTGGACGACCTGACCACGCGCGTCGAGCACATAAGCCACGCCCTGGTGCTGTCGAGCGACGGCCTGGTGACCGGAGCGAGCTCCGGACTGGCCCGGGAGGACGCGGAGCACCTCGCGGCGGTCTCGTCCGGCCTGCACAGCCTGGCCCGGGGCGCCGGGCGGCACTTCCGCGCGGGCCGGCCCCGCCAGACGATGGTGGAGTTCGACGGGGCCATGCTGTTCGTCACCGCCGCCGGCGAGGGCAGCTGCCTCTGCGTCCTGAGCGCGGCGGAGGCGGACGTCGGCCAGGTCGCCTACGAGATGACCCTGCTCGTCAACCGGGTCGGCGAGCACCTCGCGGTGGCGATCCGGCAGCCGATGACCGACGCGCTCAGCGACCGCTGACACCCGCCCGCCGGCCCGTCCGTGTGCGGCCGGGCCGCGTGGCGTGCACCATGGCCGCATGCTGCTGGCCCGACTCGCGGAAGTCTCCCACCAGGTGGCCGCCACCTCGGCCCGGTCGCGCAAGACCGCCGCGCTCGCCGAGCTGTTCGCGGCGGCCACGCCGGACGAGGCTCCACTGGTCATCGCCTACCTCGCGGGGCGGCTGCCGCAGGGGCGGATCGGGATCGGCTGGAGCACCCTCTCCGAGGAGGTCCCGCCGGCCGCGACGGCCACCCTGACCGTCCGCGGTACGGACGAGGCCCTCACCGCGCTCGCCGGGGTGGCGGGCCCGGGATCCCAGGGAGAGCGCCGCCGGCTGGTGCGGGAGCTGATGGCCGCGGCGACCGCGCCCGAACAGCGGTTCCTGGTCAGACTGCTCACCGGGGAGGTCCGCCAGGGCGCCCTGGACGCGGTGGCGCTGGAGGGCGTCGCCCTGGCCGCCGCCGCGCCCGCCGCCGACGTCCGGCGGGCCGTGATGCTGGAGGGCTCACTGCCCCGGGTGGCCCGGGCGCTGCTCGCCGAGGGCCCCGCGGCCCTGGAACGCTTCACCCTCCGGGTGGGCAGCCCGGTGCAGCCGATGCTCGCCCATACGGCCCGGAGCGTGGCGGAGGCGGTCGCCGCGGTGGGCCCCTGCGTGGTGGAGGAGAAGCTGGACGGCATCCGGGTGCAGGTGCACCGGGCCGGCGACACGCTCCGGGTCTACACCCGCTCCCTGGACGACATCACCGGCCGGCTCCCCGAGGTGGTGGCCGCCGCCCGCGACCTCCCCGGCGACCGGTTCGTCCTGGACGGCGAGGTGATCGCCTTCGACCGGGCGGGCCGGCCGGCGCCGTTCCAGGAGATCGCCTCCCGGGTGGGCTCCCGTACCGATGTGGCGACCGCGGCGGCGGCCCTGCCCGTCTCGGCGGTCTTCTTCGACCTCCTGGCCGCCGGCGGTGAGACGCTGCTCGACCGGCCCGGCCACGAGCGGCACGCGGCGCTCGCCCGGCTGGTCCCGGAGCCCCTGCGGGTGCGCCGTACCGTGGTCGCCGAGCCGGACCGGCCCGAGCTGGTGGCGGAGGCGGAGCGGTTCTTCGCCGACACCCTGGCGCGCGGCCACGAGGGCGTCCTGGTGAAGGCGCTCGACGCCCCGTACAGCGCGGGACGGCGCGGCCGGTCCTGGCTCAAGGTGAAGCCGGTGCACACCCTCGACCTGGTCGTCCTGGCCGCCGAGTGGGGTCATGGCCGCCGCACCGGCACCCTCTCCAACCTGCATCTGGGCGCCCGGGCGGCGGACGGCTCGTTCGTGATGCTCGGCAAGACCTTCAAGGGCCTCACCGACGCCATGCTCCAGTGGCAGACCGAACGGCTGCGGGAGCTGGCCGTGTCGGACGACGGCTTCACCGTACGGGTGCGGCCCGAGCTGGTGGTGGAGATCGCGTACGACGGGCTGCAGCGGTCCACGCGCTACCCGGGCGGCCTCGCGCTGCGCTTCGCCCGGGTGCTGCGCCACCGCCCGGACAAGCCCGCCGCCGAGGCCGACACCATCGAGCGGGTACGGGAGTCCGGCCCCGCCGCTTCCTCCGGACCCGCCTCCGCCGGGCCCGCCGGGGGCGACGCCGGCCCGGCCGGCCCGGACCCCGCCGGCCCCGGCCCCGGAACCGGACCCGTGCCGGACTGAGGCGCGGGCGACGGTACGGTTCCCGGCTCAGTCCTGGGTGGTGTGGCGGTGTCGCGCCCACATGGGCAGCAGGAACCAGCAGATCAGGTACCAGGCCAGGACCCCGCCCACCAGCCAGGGCACGAAGTGGTCATGGGTGGCCACCCGCAGCACCAGGAAGAGCGCGGAGACCATGGTGGCCAGGAGCAGCACGAGGCCGGTGAACATCAGCCGGGAGGCCCACACCACGGCCTGCGGCTTGATCCGCCGGCCGGAGACGATCCGGTGGAAGGAGACCGGCCCTATCAGCGCGCCCGTGGCGGTCGCACCCAGGGCCACCGTGGCGATGTAGACGTTCCGGTCGATGTCCGACAGGTCCCCGAAGGACGGGGTGAAGACGACGGTGAGCAGAAAGCCGAAGAGGATCTGTACACCGGTCTGGGCGACCCGGATCTCCTGGATCAGTTCGGTCCAGCGCCGGTCGGCCCGCTCCTCGGCCGTCTCGTTCCGTCCTCGCTCCACCGGCCCGTCGTGCTCCCGACCGGACTTCCCCGGTCTGTCCGCCTCCGAACGCGCGTTCTCGCGGTCCTGTCCCAGCATGCGGCCCTCCCACCACTTCCGCCATCCTTCTCCGCCCCTGCCGTGTAACCCCAAAGGCCCCGCTCAACCGGGCGGGAGTCGCACGAGTGTGCGGGACTCGTGGTGCGAGGCACCCGGCACCGACCGGCGCGCCGCACCACGAGTCCCGGGAGTCCCGCATCGAAGGGCGGTCCCGGGGAACGCGGCGCACAGATCAACGGGCCGTCCGTCCGGGACACCGGTCCACGGACGGAACAGCACGGTCCACGGACGGAACGCACGGTCCACGGACGGAACGGCACAGTCCGTGAACAGAACGGAGCACCGCATGTCCCACCGTCCCGACACCCCGGCCTGGAGGAGGGCGGCATGACCCGCGCAGCGGTCTTCGACGTGGACGGCACTCTCGCCGACACCAACCACCTCCATGTGACCGCCTGGTGGGAGGCGTTCCGCCAGGCGGGTCACGAGGTGCCCATGCACGCCATCCACCGGGCCGTCGGCCTGGGCTCGACGGATCTGGTGGCGCATCTGCTCGGCACGGACCGTGATCCGGACCGGGACGAGGCCATCAGCGCCGCCCACAAGACGCTCTACGCCACGTACTTCGACCGGCTGCCCGCCTTCCGGGACGCCGGACGGCTGCTGCGCGCCCTGGCCGGCGACGGCTGGTCCGTCGTCCTCGCCACCTCGGCCGGGGGCTCGGAGCTGGCCGCGCTGCGCCGGGCGATCGACGCGGACGACGCCATCGGCGGCACCGCGAGCGCCGACGACGTGGCGGCGGGCAAACCGGCACCGGAACCGGTTCACCGGGCTCTGGAGATCGCCGGGGCGCGGCCGGAGAACGCCGTGTTCGTCGGGGACACGGTGTGGGACATGCGGGCGGGGTCCCGAGCCGGTGTCACCTGTGTGGGGCTGCTCTGCGGCGGCATCCCCCGGGCCGATCTGACGGCGGCGGGGGCCTCCGTGGTGTACGACGACCCCGCCGACCTGCTGGCACGCCTGGACGGCAGCCCGCTCGGCCGTTCCGCGGGCGCCTCCGGGCATTGAGCCCGAAGCGGCAGGACCGCCTGCCTCCGCGCGGGCGGTCCGGCCCGCCCACCGACAGACCGCCGTCCTGACGCGCGGGCAGGCCTCCGGCCACCCTTCCGCACCCCGGCCTTCCCGCCCGGCACCGGGCCTCCGCCCCGGGAGGGCGGTGCCGGCGGACGTGATTGGGGGCCGGACGGCGAGGTATTCGTGGCAGTACGGGTCAACCGGACCCAGCGAGGAGTGGAGCGACGTGGAGAACAAGGCAACGACCGATCGCGTCTCGGAGTGCGATGTCACCGTGCAGCTCAGCGAGTGCGGACGCGAGGAGGCGAGGGCCGTCTTCGGCGCGCTGGAGCAGGTCTTCAGTGCGTGTGACTCCGGTGCGCCCGGCCCGGAGCACGGCGACGCTCCGGAGCCGACCGTGTGGACGGCGACGTTCGACAGCACCTCGGCCCGGTCCGGGGAGCCCACCGGACGCCCGCGCCTCGGCGGCGAGGTGGCCGCCCTGCTGACCGGCGGTCAGCAGGCCGTGGACGCGGTGGAGCAGGCGCTCGCCCGGGTGTTCGACGTGCGTTCCTCGGAAGACGTGGCCGGCGAGCACGAGAAGGAGACCCGGCTGCTGCTGGCCGGCGCCTAGGCGCGGACCGTCCGGAGCGCCCCGTCGTGGAGGTGGGACGGGGCGCTCCGGGCTGCTCCGATACGCCGAAGCGCAGTGTTTCGGCCAAATTCCGGCCTGTTTCCCGACGTCCGGCGGGCATCGGTCCGCCGGGTAAACGGGAGGGAAAAGAGACCCCAGGGGAACCGCCCGGCCGCGGTCGGAGTGCTTCCGCCGGCCGACGGCACCGGATCCTCCGGGGACGGGACGGTGAACCCGGGCGGAACGGCGCCGGGAAGAATGACATCCGGACGACCACCCCGACAACAGCTGACAACAACAGGGAACAGCGCACGGTAAAGAGGCCGTCCGGTGAAAAACCGGCGGGCCGAGCCGGCGGAACGCCCGCTTCGGGCCCCTCCCGGTTCCCGTCGCGCAATACCGCCACCGGCCGCGCTGTCAATTCCTCATCGCGCCGGGCGCCTCCCGCCCGGGACCGGTGTCGAATGCGATTTCTTTCGCCCGTACGGTCCGCGCCCCCATGTTGCGCCGCATCATCTCCAGCGCGGCGTCGGCCAGCGAGCCGTCGATGTGGGCCACCGCGTCGGTCGGCACCGTGACGGACAGATGCCGGATGTGGGCGTCCAGGGCCGAGTACAGCACGCACTGTTCGGTCACCTGACCGCACAGCACCACCTGGTCCACTCCGAGCTGCCGCAGGAGATACGCGAGTGGTGTCTCGTAGAAGATCGAGTGCCGGGCCTTCACCACGAACAGCGAGGAGCCGTCCGGCCGGATCGGCTCCACCAGGTCCGCGTGCGGCCCGTCGAGCGCCGCGTCCACCAGCTCACCGTGGTGGGAGCGCCACTCCCCGAAGTTGTCGTTCACGTAGATGACCGGGACCCGGCACTCCCGCGCCCGGTGCAGCAGCTCCACCAGCACGGGAAGCGCCTCGCGCACGGACGGCAGGAGCCGCTCCGCGTCCGGGTGATCATAGGTGTTGACCATGTCGATCACGATCACGGCGGTCTTCCCGCGCCGGACCACCCGGTCGTCGCTCACGGGGTCACCCCAGGGCGTCACGCAGCGCGGGCAGCAGGGTCTTCTCCGACCACTCCAGAAACGCCGGCTGGGTCTCGCCACCGATCTGGACCACGGCGACCTCGGTGAATCCGGCGTCGGCGTACGGCTTCACCGCGGCGACGAAGTCGTCCGGGTCGCTACCGCAGGGGATGGCGGCGGCCACGTCGTCCGGTGTGACGAACTGGGTGGCTCCGGCGAAGGAGTCCGGGTGCGGCAGCTCGGAGTTGACCTTCCAGCCGCCGCCGAACCAGCGGAACTGGTCATGGGCGCGCGCGATCGCGGTGTCCTTGTCCGGGTCGTACGAGATCGGCAGCTGCCCCACCCGTGGCTTGCCCTGTCCGCCGTGCCGGTCGAACGACTCCACCAGCTCCCGCTTCGGCTCCGTCGCGATGACCAGGTCGGCCAGCCGGCCGGCCAGTTCGCAGGACCGCTCGCCCGAGACGGCTACGCCGATCGGCGGCGGCTCGTCCGGCAGGTCCCAGAGCTTCGCGGACTCCACGTCGAAGTGGGTGCCCCGGTGGTTGACGTGGCCGCCCCGGAACAGGGCGCGGATGATCTCCACGGCCTCCTCCAGCATCTCGTGCCGCACGTCGACGGAGGGCCAGCCACCGCCCACCACGTGTTCGTTGAGGTTCTCGCCGGAACCGAGACCCAGCCGGAAGCGGCCCTCCGACAGCAACTGCAACGTCGCGGCCTTCTGCGCGATCACCGCCGGGTGGTACCGGAAGGTCGGGCAGGTCACATAGGTCATCAGCGGGATGCGGGAGGTGGCCTGAGCGGCCGCGCCCAGGACCGCCCACGCGTAGGGCGAGTGTCCCTGGGAACGGAGCCACGGGAAGTAGTGGTCGGAGGTGACGGAGAAGTCGAAACCCGCCGCCTCCGCCCGCACGAGGTGGTCGACCAGGTCCCGGGGACCCGCTTGCTCGGTCATCATCGTGTATCCGATTTGCACCATGACGACGCGGGTTTCCCCGGAAGGGGACGAGAAACACCCTCGGGGGGCTCCTCGGCGCCGGCCGGCCACGTCCCACGGCCCGGGGCCGGGGCGGGCGCCGTACAGCGGCGTTCCGGCCGGTCCGGGAACCCGGGGCGCCGTGCCCGTTGACCGAGGGGGAGCGGCCCCGGCGCCCGGGCCGCGCGCACCGCCCGGGGGGACGGACGTCCGGCCGAAACCCCTGTGGCGCGCGCGCCCTCGTCCGGGGCCCCGCGCGGTCCGGCGAACCGCCCCGGCCGGAGTCCCCCCGTCCGGCCGGGGCTCTTTCGCGTCCGCCGCGGTTCCCGGCACCCGGGCGGCCGGGGCGCGCGGCCGGGCCCGGCCGGTGTGCGGCGCCCTGGCCATGGCATGTCCCCGCCGGATGTCCCCGCCGGGCGGGCGTGCGACCCTGGGCCCAGGGCGTCCCGAGGAGCCGAAGGAGTGCGGTGATGACCACGCGGCAGGCCGGCGACGTGTTGAAGTCCGCGGCGGCGGAGCTCGCGCCGCGCCAGGGGGCCAATCCGCTGGTGGCCTCGCTCGCGGCGGGCACGGCGAGCCGGAAGGTCATCGGCGCGCTCGCCCTGGAGCAGCGGCACATCATCCCCTCCGACCGGCGCTCCTTCGGCTACCTGGCCGACCGCTCCGCCGGGCATCCGCGCGCGGCCGAACTCTTCGGCACGCTGGCGGAGGGAGAGGACGTCGCGTTCCGCCGGCTCGGCGCCCTGCTCGCCGGCTGCGGACTGGACGAGGCGGCCGCCGAGGCGTACGAGCCCCGGGCCGGCTGCCAGACCTACCCCGCGTACGTCGCCTGGCTGGCCCTCAACGGCGAGCCCGCCGACGTGGCCCTCGCCGTCTTCGCCAACTTCTCCGCCTGGGGCGGCTACTGCGCCACCATCGCCTCCGCGATGCGCGCCCGCTACGGCTTCGCCGACGAGGAGTGCGGCTTCTTCGACTTCTTCGCCCTGCCCGCGCCCGCCCTGGAGGAACTGGCGGTGGCCGCCGTGCAGGAGGGACTGGACCGCGGGCTCCTCACGGCCGCCGGCCACCGGTACGGACGGCTGCTCCAGACCTATGAGCTGATGTTCTGGGACACCCTCGCCACGTAATGACCTCCGGGCCACCCGCCCCGACCTCCGCCGCTGCGGCGGTCCCGGCGTTATCGTCGCGGCCGGGCCCGCCTCGGGCTCGTCCCGGGCCCGCGCGGGAGGGAGGGTCCGTACGGGAGGGAGCACCCGGCCGTGTACGGCCGGCCGCAGGGGCGAGGGCGGTGGGACGGCGGGAGGGGAGGCGGCATGGAGCGGGTGCCCGTCAACCGGACGGAAGCGGCGGGTGTCGTCCTGCTGAGCGGGGTGCCCGGCAGTGGGAAGACCACGGTGGCCGCGGCGCTCGCGGCCCGGCTGCCGGCCGCCGCGCACATCGAGGTCGACGCCCTCCAGGGCATGATCGTCAGCGGTGGCCGGTGGCCCGCGCCGGAGCCCGACGAGGAGGCCGACCGGCAGATCTTCCTCCGCGCCCGTAACGCCTGCCTGCTGGCCGGCAGTTTCGCCCGCGCCGGGTTCACCGCGGTCGTCGACGACGTGGTGGTACGCCGGTCCCACCTCGCCTGCTACCGGGAAGCCCTGGCGGGCCTCACGGTCCGCACCGTCTTCCTCGCGCCCGGCCCCGAGGTGGCCAGGCGGCGGAACCTGGCCCGGGACAAGCGGCTGGCCACCGACTGGTCCTTTCTGGACGGGGCGATGCGCGCCGAACTCGGCGGCGAGGGCCGCTGGCTGGACAGCGCGGAACTGAGCGTGCCCGAGACGGTGGACGCGATCCTGTCGCTGACCGGCCTCCACCGGGGCTGACCCCGTCCGGCCCTGACCCCGTCCGGCCGGGTGTTCCGGTTGGTCCGGGAGGGTGTGGGTACCCGCCGGAAGCCCGGCCGGCGGGCGCCCGGGGACGGCCGGGCGCGACCGTGGCCGGAGCGGGCCCCTGACCACCGGCGAACCGGGAGGACATCCATGGCTGTACGGCACCGGCTGATCGAGCGGCCCCCGGAGGCGGTCTGGGCCGTCCTCGCGGACGGGTCGCGGTACGCGGACTGGGTGGTCGGCACCTCGTCCTCCCGCCAGAAGGACGACCGGTGGCCGCAGGAGGGCTCCGCCCTCGCCTACACGGTGAGCGTCGGCCCCTGGACGGGGGAGGGGGAGACGGTGGTACGTCTGGTGGAGCCCGGCCGGCGGCTGGAGCTGGAGGCCAAGAGCGGGCCACTGGGCACCGCGCGGATCGCCTTCGAACTGCGCCCCTGGGGCGACGCGACGCTCGTCGTCGTGGACGAGCACCCGTTGCGCGGGCCTGGCGGGCTGCTGCACAACACGGCCGCCGACGCCCTGCTGCAACTCCGCCACCGGGCGATGCTCAGGCGCCTCGCCGAGGTCGTGGAACGGGAGGCCACCCGGGGTAACGCGCGAGTCCGGGCGAAATAAGTGTTTTACCCCCTCCCGGGTGGTGACCCGTCACCGGAGCACCGCCCCACACCCGGGAGGACAGATGATCAGCCACCAGCAGATCCCCACCGTGCTCGACCACGCGGTGTACGACGCCGAGGGCAACAAGATCGGTGACGCCAAGCATGTCTTCGTCGACGACGTGACGGGGGAACCGGACTGGGTCAGCGTCAAGACCGGCCTCTTCGGCAGCAGCGAGTCCTTCATCCCGATCCGGGAGGCCATCCTGATCGAGGACCACCTGGAGGTGCCGTACCCCAAGGGCAAGGTGAAGGACGCCCCGCACGTCGATGTCGACGCGGGCGGTCATCTGTCCGCCGTGGAGGAGCGCCGGCTGTACGACTACTACGGCATCGGCTGGGACGAGTCCCGGCAGCGGACCGCCGGCCGCGGCGAGGAGACCACCGGGTACGCGGACGAGCGAGCCGGGTACGCCGAGGACACCGGCTACGCGGCCGACTACGCGGGTGAGCGCGCCGCATACGACGACACCGCGACATACGACGACACCGCGACCGCCGGGTACGCGGGGGCCACCGGCGCCGGACACCCGGGGACGGCGCCCGGAGGCACCGGCGACGAGGCGATGACCCGCTCCGAGGAGCAGCTGCACATCGGCGTCGAGCGCCGTGCGACCGGGCGTGCCCGGCTGCGCAAGTACGTGGTGACCGAGGAGGTCCAGCAGACCGTGCCGGTGCGCCACGAGGAGGTGCGCGTCGAGCGCGAGCCCATCACCGAGGCCAACCGGGACGCCGCCCTCTCCGGCCCGGAGATCACCGAGGCCGAGCACGAGGTGACCCTGCACGAGGAGCGCCCGGTCATGGAAACCGAGGCCGTCCCGGTGGAGCGGGTGCGCCTGGAGACGGACGAGTACACGGACGAGGAGACGGTCCGGGGACAGGTGCGCAAGGAGCGTATCGAGGCGGACATGGCGGACGCGGCCGAGAACGCCGCCGCCGACGACACCGACGACACCGACGAGCGGGGCGGTCGCCGCGGGGGCTTCGGCCGCTGACCGGCGGCCGGGGGCGGCGCGCCGGAGGCCGGACGCCCGCCCGGGCGGGCACCGTACGGCCGCTGCCCCGGACGGCCGCCGATTCGGCCGGACGGCCCCGCCGGCCGAGCCGGCGGGGCCGGCGGGCCGGGGGAGGGGCGCCGGCGGACGGGCCGGCGCCCCGGTGGCGCGGTGCCCGGCCGTACCGGCCCGGCGGGGACGACAGCGGTACGGAGCGCGGCCGTCCCCGGGGCGTGCGGCCTCAGAAGGAGTAGACGCTCGTCCCCTCCGCCTGCATCACGCAGGAGTTGGAGAAGGTCCGCTCGAACTGGACCCGGCGACCGTCCCATACGCCCTGTGCCGTCACGACCACCGGGTCGTAGATCTTGACACACGGGCGGCCGTTGTTCTGGTCGCCGAGGGCACGGAACTCACCGTCCACGGCCTTGAGTTCCGCGCACGCGGCCTTCGGGTCCGGGTGGCTGCCGCCGGCGCCGGGGGAGCAGACGAGGGTGACCGCGCGCAGCGGCGTCGCGGCGGCGGCGGTCTCGCCGCGGGCCACCGTGAGCACCAGCGCCGAGGGGGCGTAGAGCGATTCTGTCCGCGGGGCGGGGGCCGCCGTCGCGGGGGCGACGGCGGTGGCCAGAGCACCGGCGGCGGCGAGTGCGCAGACGGCCGTGCGCGTCATGGTCTTCCGCATTGCAGTGGACCTCTTCTCTTTTCGGTTTGTGTGTTCGTGCGGACGGGGAACACACTGCCGCACCCTCGCTGTTGATGCACATTCAGCAACTCTTTTCAGTTTTGTCTGCTATTCAAGCAGTGACGTGAAATAGCGGTCGCCGGTACGCCGCGAATATGCCGTTCCCGGAGCCACCAGGGGTGACCGGGTGGTCAAGGGAAGTTCAAATCCGTACGACTGCTCGGATAGTGAGGGTCTGTGACGTGCAACACGGCCGAAACGCGGCGGTAACACGACACTCCCGCCCCCTGTGGGGCGGATGAGTCTCCCGTGAGCGGCGAAGACCCGGCCCCCGCCGGCGAAGGTGGTGGTCGGCACCTTTCACGGGAAGGTAATGTGCGGGCAAAGTTGGGGCAGCCCCGGTGCACCATCATCGGAGCGGCACCACCCCGCCTCCCCGGGTGTGGTGTGTCCCGGCGCTTCTGCGGCGATCCCGCAGGCCCCCACTGACCCGACCACACCGCGCCCCGGCCCCCGGCCGGGAGCAGCAGGAGGCAGGCCATCATGCAGTCACTCATCGACCACGCCCGTACGTTTCCCCACACCGTCGCCCGGCGGTCCGACGAGTTCCGGGAACTCGCCGCCGGACAGGCCCCCGAGGCCCTCTTCATCACCTGCTCCGACTCGCGGGTGATCCCCTCCCTGATCACCGGCGCTCGTCCGGGTGAACTCTTCGAACTCCGCACCGCGGGCAACATCGTTCCGCCCTATGACACCGGCCGGCCGAGCGGCGAGGCGGCCACCGTCGAGTACGCGCTGCGCGTGCTCGGTGTCCGGGACGTGGTGGTGTGCGGCCACTCCCACTGCGGGGCGGTGGGCGCGCTGGTACGAGGTGACGACCTCTCCGCGGCACCGGCCGTGCACGGCTGGCTCAGCCACTCGGTGACGGCGCTTCCGCGAACGGACGACCTCGCCCACGCGGTGCGCTCCCACGCGGTGGCCCAGTTGGCCGCCCTGCGCGGCTATCCCGCCGTGCGGGAGCGGCTGGAGCGCGGCGATCTGGCCCTGCACGCCTGGTACTACGAGGTGGACACCGGGCTGGTCACCACCCATCTGCCGGAAACAGTGGGCGAGTTCGGACCGCTCTGAGGCGGGCGCGCCCCGTCCCGCCCACTCGTCCGTCCCTGTCCGCCGCCCTCCGCGCGGACCGCACCGTGAGGAAACCCACCCTCGTGTTCTCCCTGATGAAGGATCCCACCGTGCTGCGCCGGGACTTCCTGGCGTCGCTCGTCGTCTTCCTGGTCGCCCTGCCGCTCTGCGTCGGGGTGGCCGTCGCCTCCGGCGTCCCCGCCGAACTGGGCCTGGTCACCGGCATCGTCGGCGGGCTGCTGGTGGGGGCCCTGCCCGGCAGCGCACTCCAGGTCAGCGGCCCCGCCGCGGGACTGACCGTGCTGGTCTACGAGGCCGTGCGGGAGTTCGGCCTCGGGGCGCTCGGCGCCATCGTCCTCGTCTCCGGGCTGCTTCAACTGGTGCTCGGAGCCCTCAGGTTCGGCCGCTACTTCCGCGCGATATCGGTGGCCGTCGTGCAGGGCATGCTCGCCGGCATCGGCCTCGTCCTGGTCCTCGGGCAGGTCTACGCGATGGCCGACACCGCCCAGCCCTCGGGCGGCCCCGCAAAGCTCGCCGGCCTGCCCCGACTGGCGGGTTCCGTCCTGAGCGGCGGCCCGCCCCTCACGGCCTTCCTCGTCGGTGCGGCGACGGTGGCGGTACTCGTGGTGTGGCCGAGGCTCCCGGCCCGGGCACGGGTCGTGCCCGGCCAGCTGGTGGCGGTGGCGCTGGCCACCGGAGCGGTGGCCGTCCTCGGTCTCCCGGTGGCCCGGGTGGAGGTGCGGGGGCTGCTGGAGTCCGTACAGCCGCCGGGGCTCGGTGACTTCGGCGACCTGGCCGGCGTGGCGGCGATCGGCACCGTGCTGGCCTTCACCCTGATCGCCTCGGCGGAGAGCCTCTTCAGCGCGGCGGCCGTGGACCGGATGCACGACGGCCCGCGCACCGACTACGACAAGGAACTGCTGGCCCAGGGCGTCGGCAACACGGTGTGCGGGGCGCTCGGCGCACTGCCCATGACCGCCGTCATCGTCCGCAGCGCCGCCAACGTCCAGGCGGGCGCCCGCACCCGGCTCTCCCGTGTGCTGCACGGGCTGTGGCTGCTGCTGTTCGCCGCGCTGCTGCCCGCCGCCATCGGGGTCATCCCGCTCGCCGCGCTCGCCGGCGTCCTGGTGCACGCCGGCTGCAAGCTGATACCGGTGCGGGAGCTGGTCCCGCTCTGGCGCGAGCACCGGGGCGAGGCCGTCATCCTCGCGGTGACCGCCGTGGCGATCCTGGTCACCAACCTCTTCGAAGGCGTGATCCTCGGCCTGCTGCTCGCGGTGTGCAAGACCGCCTGGGAGACCTCCCATCTCCATGTGGAGGTCCGTGAACTGACCGGTGGCCGGATGGTGGCGGCCATCAGCGGCAACGCCACCTTCCTGCGACTCCCCAAGATCCTGGGGGAACTGGAGGCGCTGCCCAGGGACCGGCCCATCGAGCTGGACCTCTCCGAACTGCGCCACCTGGACCACGCCTGCCGCGTCGCCCTGGAGAACTGGGCGCTGCGCCACAACGGCGCGGGCACGGAGCCGGTCCGCTTCCTGTCCCCGCCGTCCGGCCGCCCGGTGGGTCAGCCGGCCGAGCCGGCCCGGCCGGCCCCCGTCCGGAACACATAGGCGACCACGGTGGAGGGCGTCAGGCGGTCCTTCTGGATGACGGCGACGCCCCCGCCCGGCCGCGCTCCGGGATCCGTCGCCGCCCCGGTGTCCCGGGGTGCGGCGGCGGCCGTGGCGGTGGCGGTGGCGGCGAGCAGCGTGCCGGCCGCCACCGCGCAGGCCGTGGCGACGGTACGGACGTTCATGGGAGCCCCTCTCGGCTGTCGGGTGGTGCCGTGCCCAACGAGCGGGCGCCCCGGAAGTGGCGTCGTCCGGCCCCTGGGGACGCCCGGGCTTCCTCCGGCGGGCCCGGGGCCCGGAAACCGCCGGAGGAGGGCGGCCCCCGCGGGGTGGC
Source organism: Streptomyces pyxinae (assembly GCF_024756275.1). Classification (GTDB taxonomy): domain Bacteria; phylum Actinomycetota; class Actinomycetes; order Streptomycetales; family Streptomycetaceae; genus Streptomyces; species Streptomyces pyxinae. The sequence continues at coordinate 343,135 of NZ_JANUGQ010000002.1, forward strand.
GGCGGGGGGCCCGTGAGCGGTTGACCGGCGCCCGGGAGCGGGCGTTATATGGGGCTAAAGGGCATATAAAGTCTTCCCTAGGAGGCGGGCCCGCGATGACCACCCACCCCAGCCCCAGCATCGAGCACCACCCCGACATCGCCGAGATGCGCTCCCGGTTCGAACGGGCGACCGCCACCCCGCGCGCGCAGGCGGTCGAGACCCTGGCCCTGCTGACGGGCCTCTACCTGGCGGCCTCACCGTGGATCGCCGGGTTCAGCGGTCTCACCAACCTGGCCGTCTGCAATCTGATCACCGGTGTGGCATACGCCCTGTGCATGGGCGGCTTCGGGAACGCCTACGAGCGCACCCACGCCATGGCCTGGGCCGCCATCGTCATCGGCGCCTGGACGATCATCTCCCCCTGGGTGGTGGCCGGGAGCGCCGACACCACCCGCACGGTCGTCAACAACATCATCGTCGGCGCCGTGGCCCTGGTGCTCGGCCTGGCGATGGCCGCCATGAGCGACCGCCGCACCGGCCGCTCCTCCGCCGCCAGGGAACCCGCCGCCAGGGAGCGGTGAGCCGCTCGCCCGCCGAGCGATCCCCGAGCCATTCCCGGGCCGGCCCCCGGAATCCACCACCGGTCCCGCCGGCCGAAGGCCCCGGCACCGCCCGCCCACCGGCGGTGCCGGGGCCGTCTCGTCCGCGCTCGCCCACATCGCCCTCACTCGCCCCCGGCCGTTCCGCCCCGCCCGCGTTCACAAAGCCTTCATACCGCTCAGGTGTGCGGTTCGGCCGGGGTGGGGAGGGCGGTGATCATGACACACACGACCGCCCCCGTCCGCCGCCCCGTACGGCAACTGCTCGCCGCCTCCGTGGGCAACGCGGTCGAGTGGTACGACTGGTACGCGTACACCTTCCTCGCCACCTACATCGCCGCCCAGGTCTTCCCCGGAGGCACCGGTAACTCGCTGGTCCCGCTGCTGTCGACGTTCGCCGTCTTCGCGGTGGGATTCTTCATGCGGCCGGTCGGCGGCCTGCTGATGGGAGCGGTGGCGGACCGGCACGGCCGGCGGGCCGCGCTCACCGTCACCATCCTGCTCATGGGCGGCAGCAGCCTGCTGGTCGGTCTCACCCCCACCTACGCTGCCGCGGGCACCCTCGCCCCGGTCGTCCTGGTCGCCGCGCGGCTTCTGCAAGGGCTCTCCGTGGGCGGGGAGTTCGCCGCCTCCACCACCTTCCTGGTGGAGTCCGCCACCCCGGGCAGGCGCGGTCTCTTCTCCAGCTTCCAGTACGTCTCCACGACCGCCGGGCAACTGACCGCCTCCGGCCTCGCCGCCCTCCTGGTGGGCACACTCGGCGAGACGAGCATGAACGGCTGGGGCTGGCGGGTGCCGTTCCTGCTCGGTGCCCTGCTCAGCCTCGTCGGCTTCTGGATCCGGCGCGGCGCCCACGAGACGCTCGCCACCGCGACCCCGGACGCCACCGCCTCGTACCCGGACACCGTCACCGTCCCGGACACCGTCACCCTCCCGGACACCGTCACCGTCCCGGACACCACCGCCACCCTCCCGGAAGCCGCCCCGCACCCCACCGGCACGCGGGAGCACCCGGCACCGGACCGGCCGGGGCTCTTCGACGCCCTGCGCCAGTACCCCCGCCAGTCCCTGCTGATCGGCGGCATCACCGCCGGCGGCACACTCGCCTACTACACCTGGACCTCCTACCTCCCGACCTACGCCGAACTCAACGCCGGCGTCCCGAAGTCCGACGCGCTGCTCGCCGGCACGCTCGCGCTGGCCTTCTTCGGGCTCCTCCAGCCGGTCGGCGGAGTGCTCTCCGACCGCTGGGGCCGCCGCCCCCTCCTGCTCTTCTTCGGTCTCGGCTTCGCCGTACTGAGCGTCCCGCTGCTCCGCTCGGTCGGCTCCTTCTGGTCGCTGCTGGCGGCCCAGTGCGCCGGCATGGTGCTGCTCACCGGCTTCACCGCCATCTCCGCGGCCGTCAACGCCGAGATCTTCCCGGCCAGGGTCCGCGCCGCCGGCATCGGCTTCCCGTACTCCCTCACCGTGGCCCTCTTCGGCGGCACCGCGCCCTATGCGGGCACCCTGTTCACGGACCTGGGGCAGCCCGGTCTCTTCCCCTGGTACGTCGCCGCGCTCTGCCTCGTCTCCTCCGCCGTCTACGCGAGGCTTCCGGAGACCGCCCACCGGCCGCTGGACCACTGAGCCGTCCGCACGGCACCGGGCATCCATGACGTGCGAGAAACCGGAACACTGACTGCATCCGCCACCGAACCGTGGGTACCCGCGCTGCCGTGGCCGCTCGCGGGGCCATGGAGCGGCCGTCCGGGGCGTGGCGTGTGCCGATGGACGGACTTCGACGGACCGGCCGTTTCACCGTGCCCCGCGACGGTCATGGCTGTGGAGTTGCTGTCCAGTCCGGACTGTCCCGTCCCGAGCACGGAGAGACGATGAACAACGAGAACCCCCTGAAGGCGGCGGCGGAGAAAATCACGGAGGCGGTGCGCGGTGAGGCGGGCCCCGCACCCGAGATCCCGGGCGTGCCGGCACCCGAGCCGCCGTCGTTCGCGGAGCCCACCGAGCCTCGGGTGCCGCTGCCGCCCAAGTCCGACCAGAGCGGGCCCGAGACGGTCAGCCCCACCGGCCAGCCCACCGGCGCCGAGCAGGCCAGGGTCGCCCAGAGCGGGGCGTACCTGACCACCGCGCAGGGGAACCGGCTGTACGAGACCGACCACTCGCTCAAGGCCGGGCCGCGCGGACCGGTGCTCCTCCAGGACCACCATCTGCGCGAGAAGATCATGCACTTCGACCACGAGCGCATCCCGGAGCGCGTGGTCCACGCCCGGGGCGCCGCCGCGCACGGTGTCTTCCAGGGGTACGGCACCGCCGCGAAGATCACCAAGGCGGCGTTCCTGGAGAAGGACATCGAGACCCCGGTCTTCGTCCGGTTCTCCACCGTCCTGGGCTCGCGCGGCTCGGCCGACACCGTCCGGGACACCCGCGGCTTCGCCACCAAGTTCTACACCAGCGAGGGCGTCTTCGATCTGGTCGGCAACAACATCCCGGTCTTCTTCATCCAGGACGCCATCAAGTTCCCCGACATCATCCACGCCGGGAAGCCGCACCCCGACCGGGAGATCCCGCAGGCCCAGAGCGCCCACGACACCTTCTGGGACTTCGTCACCCTGCACACCGAGGCCACCCACCACACCCTCTGGAACATGTCCGACCGGGGCATCCCGCGCTCCTACCGGATGATGGAGGGCTTCGGCGTCCACACCTTCCGGCTGGTCAACGCCGAGGGCGCCACCACCCTGGTCAAGTTCCACTGGAAGCCCAAGCTCGGCGTGCACTCCCTCACCTGGGAGGAGGCGCAGATCATCAACGGCATGGACCCGGACTTCCACCGCCGGGACCTGGCCGACGCCATCGAGTCGGGCGCCTACCCGCAGTGGGAACTGGGCGTCCAGACCTTCCCGGACACCCCCGACCAGACCTTCGAGGGCATCGACCTGCTGGACCCGACCAACATCGTGCCGGAGGAACTCGCCCCGGTGCAGCCGATCGGGCTGCTCACCCTCAACGCCAACCCGTCGAACTACTTCGCCGAGACCGAGCAGGTCGCCTTCCACGTCGGCCACCTCGTCCCCGGTATCGACATCACCGACGACGCGCTGCTCGCCGGCCGGCTCTTCTCCTACCTGGACACCCAGATCACGCGGCTCGGCGGCCCCAACTTCGGCCAGCTGCCGATCAACCGCACCCACGCCCCGGTCAATGACATGCTGCGGGACGGCATGCACCAGACCGCCGTGCACACCGGTGTCGCCCCCTACCGGCCCAACTCGCTGGACGGCGGCTGTCCCTTCCTGGCGGGCAACGACACCGGGGCGTACATCGAGGTCCCCAAGGAGCTCCCGGCCGCCCGCAAGGTGCGCGAGGCCGCCGCCTCCTTCGACGACCACTTCAGCCAGCCCCGGCTCTTCTGGCTCAGCATGACGCCCCCGGAGCGCGAACACATCGTCGCCGCCTACACCTTCGAGCTGGGCAAGTGTTACGAGCAGGCGGTCAAGGAGCGCGGCCTCCAGGTCCTCGCCAACATCGACGGCGAGCTCTGCGCCCAGGTGGCGGCCGGCCTCGGCCTGCCCGCGCCGGAACCCACCGTGCCGCACACCGAGGCCGAGCCCAGCCCCGCCCTCTCCCAGCTGGGGCAGGAGTGGCCGGCCGACGGCCGGATCATCGGCATCGTCACCGACGGGAACGGCGACCTGGCCGGCGTACGCGAAGTCCGCCGCGCCGTACTGGACGCCGGAATGGTCCCGCTGGTCATCGCCCCGGCGGGCGGCAAGCTCGACGCCGACGGCGACCCGATCACCGTGCAGCGGACCTTCGCGACCGCCCGCTCCACCGAGTTCGACGCCCTTCTGCTCGCCGGCGTCCCCGGCCGGGGCCGCGACGCCTTCGGCGCCCGGGACGCCAAGGCCGGCGACACCGGCACCGCCGAAGCGCCCACCGACCCCCGGGTGCTGCTCATGCTCGCCGAGGCGTACCGGCACGCCAAGGCGCTCGGTGGCTGGGCGGGTGCCGAGACCGCGCTGGCGGCGGCGGGCGTACCCACCGGCGCGCCGGGCGTGGTGACCGGCGACAGTGGCTCCGCGGTGCTGGCGGACGTCACCGCGCTGCTCGCCAAGCACCGGGTCTGGGAGCGCTTCCCCGCGGCGCTCTGACCCGCCCGCGCCCCGGCTCCCCGCCGGGGCCCCGGCTTCCCGTACGCGCCCGTCACCTCCGGCGGGCGCGTACCCGTGTCCGGGCGCGGCCCCTCCGTCCGCCGCGGGACAGAGCCGTACGCCTCCGGGGCGGCACCGGGCACACGGCGGCGCGCCGCTCCCCGCAGCGGGGAACGGCGCGCCGGTCCGGGTCAGACGTCCGTGCCGGTGTCCGGCCGCCCGGGCGGCCGGGAGTCCGGGTGCGCCTGCGCCGGGTGCGGATGAGGGTGGACATGGGGGTGGGCATGGAGGTGCGGGTGCCCGTCGGGACGCGGTGACCCGGCGTCGGTGTCATCGGCGCCGGCCGGATCACCGGTGTCGCCGGCGTCGTGCCGCAGCGGGGTGAGCTGCTCGATGTCGTACCGCCGGCGCAGCGCGGCGATGGCCGCCTCGTCGGGCGGACCGCCCGTGTCCAGGAGCGCGATCAGCTCCTCGAAGTACCGCTCGTGGTCCGGCGGGGGAGAGGCCTGGAAGAACATCTTGGCCGGCCGGTCCGTCCGGTTGGCGAAGGCGTGCGGACACCCCGGCGGCACCACGATCACCGTCCCGGGGGTGGCCCGTACGACGCGCTGCCCGGAGAACGACTCCCAGTGGCGCCAGTCGTCCCCGCCGCGCACCCGGGGCTCGAACGCGAGCACATCCAGCTCGCCCTCCAGGATGTAGAACAACTCCTCGCTGTGCGCGTGCACATGGGCGCCCACGTCGAAGCCGGGCGGCACCACGACCTCGAAGCTCGACGCCGCCCGGGAGTGGTCGCCCGTCACCTTGAAGGTCACCTGGTGCGCCGGAGCGCGCAGCGTACGGCCCTGTCCGCTGGGCACCAGCAGCCCCTCGGGCACCCCGGCGGCGAGCAGCGAGGCCGGCACCCCCTGGTGCGCGGTCACCAGGTCACCGGCACGGACTCGGGGCCGCGGATGAGCGCGCCCAGCCGGTAGGGGACGTCCTCGGCCGGCACCGCCAGGCGCAGCCCGGGGAACCGGTCGAGGAGAGTGGAGACCAGCAGCTCCGACTCCAGCCGGGCCAGCATCGCCCCGACGCAGAAGTGCGGCCCGTAGCCGAAGGCCACATGCGGGTTGGGGCTCCGCCCGAGGTCGATCTCGTCGGGAGCCGGGAACACCTCCGGGTCCCGGTTGGCCGCCAGATAGGAGACGTACACCGCGTCACCCGCCCGGATCCGCACCCCGGCCACCGTCACGTCCTCCAGCGCGATCCGCGACAGACCGACCGCGCTGCGGTGCGGGATGAACCGCAGCAGCTCGTCCAGCGCGCGGGGCCGCAGGCCCGGTTCGGCCCGCAGCCGGGCCATCAGCTCCGGACGGGTGAGCAGGATGAAGAACATGTTGCCGCAGTTGTTGGTCACCGCCTCGCCGCCGATCTGGATCAGCAGCGCGAGGCCCACGGCCTCCGACTCCGTGAGCTCGCCCCGGCCCACCGCGCCGGCCAGCAGCCCGATGACGTCCTCGCCGCCGCTGTCCCGCCGCTCCCGGAGCACCCGGGAGAAGTAGCCGCACATCTCCTCCTGGGCCCGTTTGCTCCGCTCGGCGCCCTGCGAGGAGGAGAGGATCAGCCCGGTCCACTCGTGCACCCGGGGCCGGTCGGCCTCCGCCACCCCCATCAGCTCGCAGACCACGGCGAGCGGGAAGGGCAGCAGCAGCCGCGCCGTCAGATCCGCCGGCGGCCCGTCCCGCAGCACGCCGTCCACCAGGTCGTCCAGCATCCCGGTGGCCCGCTCCCGGAGCCGTTCCACACCCCGGGTGGTGAAGGCCGGCGCCACCGCGCGGCGCAGCCGGGTGTGGACCGGCGGATCCTCGAAACCCACCGCCCCGTCGACCGGGATGAAGTGCGGCGCCAGTCGGGTGACGTTCTTCTCCGCCACGAGTTTCCGGCTGAAGCGGGGGTCGTTGGCGACCATCCGGACATCGTCGTACCGCGTGACCAGCCACGCCCAGCCACCGCCGTTGGGCAGCTTGACGCGGGTCACCGGGCCCTCCGTCATCAGCTCCGCGAGCACCGGGTCGAAGTCCACCCCGTGCAGATCGATCGCGGGCCAGTCACGGACCGGGGGCAGCGGCGCCGTCGCCGTCTCATCCAGCACGGTGCGGTTCCTCCGCGAAGGCGAGACCGGGCACCAGATCCGCGATCCGGGTGGGCGCGGCGCCCCGGCCCGACGCTACCCGCCAGCGGCCGAGCGACATCTCCGCGGTGATCCCGGGACCGAAACCGGCGAGCAGCCCGCGCGCGGTCTGGTGCGCGCCGCCCTCGTCGAACAGCCGGCGCAGCGCGTCCAGCACCACGGCACTGGCGATGTTGCCGTACTCCGTCAGTGTGGCCCGGCTGAAGCGGAACGCCTCCGGAGCCACCCCCAGGAACTTGCTCAGGTCGTCCAGGATGCGCGGACCGCCGGCGTGGATGATGTAGAAGTCCAGGTCGGACGCGTCCCAGCCGTGCTGCCCCGCCAGTTCCTGGAGCGCCGGCGCCAGCGGCTCCATGGTGCCCGGCACCCGCTTGTCCAGCTTGAAGTGGAAGCCGGTCGAGCGGACGTCGTAGGCGATCCACTCCTCGGTGTCCGGCACCAGATAGGAGCCGTTGCGCTCCAGGTCGACGCCGGTGCCGCCGCGCCCCCGCACCACGGCGGCGGCCAGCCCGTCGCCGAACAGCCCGTTGGAGAGCAGATTGCCGACGTCCAGGTCGGTCGGCTGGTAGCACAGCGAGCAGAACTCGCAGGCCACGATCAGCGCGTTGGCCTCGGGGTACGCCGTGCAGAAGTCGTGCGCCCGGTTGATCGCCGCCCCGCCCGCCGCGCAGCCGAGCTGGGCGATGGGCATCTGCCGGGTGTCGCCCCGGAAGTCCATCCTGTTGATCATCCAGGCGGTGAGGGACGGCATCATGAAGCCCGTGCAGGACACATAGATGATGAGGTCGATGTCCTGCGGCCGGAGCTCCGCGTCGGTCAGCGCCTGCCGCACGACGGCGGGCACCCGCGCCTTGGCCTCGGCCTCGTACACCGCGTTGCGCTGCTCGAAGCCCGGGTGCTTCAGCGTCTCCTCGATGGGCCGGAGCAGATGCCGCTTCTTGACGCCCGTGTTCTCCATCAGGCGCAGGGCGAGGGCCAGCTGCGGATGATCCGCGTGGACGGAGCGCGCCAGGTCGAGCGTCTCCTCCATGGTGATCACATGCTCGGGGACGGACACCGTGGGTCTGCACAGGGTGGCCATGAAGTCGAGCCCTTTCGTCGTGTTGTGCTCGCGTCCCTCGAAGGATCCGGGAGTCGCCCGGGGCGCGCGCGCCGGGAATTTCCCGGGGCCGTTACTGCGTCCGGGTGAGGCGAACGCCCGTCCGGGCGCGGACGGCGCCCTCCCGGTCCCGCCGGAGGCCGTGCGGGGGCGGGGGGCGGTCACTCCGGCCGCGGAATCCTGTGAATCTCCGGTGAGACGCCGGCCCACCCGGGCTCGCCGTACCGCGCAACAACAACGCCGGGCCCGGACGGACGCCCCTCACCCGTTCGGAGCACCCCGCCCGGCGGAAGCGTCCCCTTGCGCCCGGCCCGACGGGGTGCTGTGGCCCCGGGCGGCCCGGATTCCCCCGGACGGCGCAACCGGGCGTGCCCCGGCCCGGCGGCCGGCCCAGGCTGGAGGAATGTCCCACCATCTGCGTATCGTCCGCGGCGAACCGGACGTGACCGAACTGGCCGCCCTCACCGCGGTGCTCACCGCCCTCGCCTGCGGCGCCGCCGCCGAGTCGCCGGTGCGCCCTGCGCCCGGCGGCCCCTGCCGGGCGCACTGGGACCGGGCCTGGCGGGCCCACCACTCCTCCGGCTCCTGGCGCGCCCGCACCGTGGCGGTGTTCCCGTTCCACCGGCGCTGAACCGGACGCCGCGGGACCGGGCGAGGAGCGTGCTCGGTGCCCGGTGGGCGGGTGCCGCGCCTTTCCTCATCCGCGTACGGGCGCCCCGCCGGGTGTGTGCGGGGCGCCGGACAGGTGTACGGGCGTACGCGATATGGCCGCCGTGCCGTCAGCGGGCGCCGGCCGGGGGCTCCCGCCGGCTCCCGTGCCCCCGGTCCGCCCCGCGCACCGCGTGGTCGGCCAGCCGGCCCACCGTCAGCCCCCGTTCCCGGCACGCGCCGACCAGACCCGGCAGCGCCCCCAGAGTGGCCCGCCAGGAGTCCGGCGCGCTCACCGTGTCGGAGTCGTGCAGCAGCACCGTCCCGCCGCCGCGCAGCCCCCGCAGCACCTCGGCCGTGACGCCGTCCGGTGTCGCCCCGGCCGCCCAGTCGCGCCCCCACGCCGACCAGAGCACCGGCCGCAGCCCACAGGTCCGGGCGGCCGTCCACCGGCCACCGGTCAGGATGCCGTACGGCGGCCGGTACCAGAGCGGCCACTCCCCGCAGACCCCGGCCACCAGCTCCGCCGTCCGGCGCGTCTCGACCGCGTCCCGCACCGGCCGGGGCCACCACGGCCGGTCGTGGTGCCAGCCGTGCACCGCCAGCTCGTGTCCCTCGGCGGCCATGAGCCGGCCCAGCGCCCGCCGCCCGGCCAGCCGGTCGCCCAGCACGAAGAACGTCGCCCGCACCTGGAGCCGGTCCAGCGCCCGCAGGATGTGCGGGGTGCTCCGGGGGTCCGGCCCGTCGTCGAAGGTGAGCGCCACCCGCCCGGGGTGCCCGCGCCCGTCGAGCCCGGGGAGGAGGAGGCCCCGGGGCCCCGGCAGCCAGCTCCCCGCCGGTACGACGTGCCCGGCCGCCACCGCACCCGCCACGGCCGCCGCCATCACGAGCCCCCGGCGCACACCGTCCCCGTTCACCGGGTCTCCCGGCCCGCCCGGCGGCCGCGCGGCTCATCAGGTCCCCGGCCCGCGCGGCAACCGCGCCGCTCCCCATGTCTTCCGGTCCGCCCGACGCCCGCGCCGCTCACCTGCCTCCCGGCCCTTCCGACACCCGTGCCGCTCACCATGTCTCCTGGTCCTCCCCGCCGGTCACCAGCGGCGATCTGGCCAGCTGGACGCAGCCGGCCAGCAACACCGCCAGCGCCAGCGCCTCGAACCCGATCCGCCAGCCCAACTGCACCCGTTCCTCGAAGAGCGCCACCCCCAGCACCACGCTCAGCAGCGCGTCGCCCAGGGTGAGCGCCGGCTGCGAGGCGACCAGCGAGCCCGCCCGCAGGGTCACCTGGAGCAGCAGAAAGCTCCCCAGACCGACCGCCACCGCCGCGTACGGCTGCCAGCCCTGGAACACCGCGACGATCCCGTCCGGCAGCCTGCCCAGCGCGTCCTTCAGCAGGGCCGCCGTCACCGCGAAGCCGGTCGCGGTCGCCGTCCCCAGCACGGCGGCACGCGGCGCCGACGGCAGCTGGAAGGCCACCACGACCGCCACCGCCATGAAGGCACCCGCCGCCACCCCGGCCCACCACCAGTCGTCGTCCGGTACCGTGGCCCGTCCGCCGCCCGGGTCGGCCAGTGCCAGGAACACGGCCAGTCCCACCGCCATCGCCGCGAACGCCCACTTGGTCCGGGCGTCCGGGCGGCGCCGGAACACCAGCCCGCCGACCATCAGGGTGAACATCAGCTCCGTGCTCATCACCGGCTGCACGATGGCCAGCGGCCCGGTCGCCAGGGCGAGCGCCTGGAGGACGCCGGAGACGGCGAGCAGCGCCGCGCCCCAGAGCCATACGCTCCGGTGCACCAGACCGGCCAGCCAGGACCCGCGGTGCCGTCCCTCGCGCTCGGTCGCCGCGCCCCGGCGCTGGAGCACCGAGGCCCCGGCGTTGCCGAGCGCGGCCAGCAGGGCCAGACAGATGGAGAGGGCCGTCACCGCGCTCCCGCCTCCCGTCGACGGCCGGCCGCCGGCACCGGCCGCTCAGCCGAACCGCTTCGCCAGCGCACGGAACACCCCCGGTACCGCCCCGTGCACCCGCGCGGGCAGATCGAGCCAGCCGGGTACGAACTGGTCCTCGCGCCCCCGCACCGCCGCCCGCCACACCGCGTCCGCGACCCGGGAGGCGGCCACCGGACGGGGGCGCTCACGGTGGTACGGGGCGCCCCGGCGGCCGAAGAACGGGGTGTCCACCGCGCCGGGTTGCACCGTCGCCACCCGGACGGCGGTACCGGCGAGCTCATACCGCAGACTGTCCGCGAAGGCCAGCAGTCCGCCCTTGGTCGCCGCGTACACCGCCTCACCGCGCACCCCCACACTCCCGGCCACCGAGCCGATCAGCACCACCCGGCCGGTCCCGCGCCGCACCATGCCGGGCAGCACCAGCCGCACCAGCTGCACCACGCCGACGAGGTTCACCGCCAGCAGCCGGTCGACCGCCTCGGCGGGCATCCCGGTGAACGGCCCGGCCCAGCCCAGCCCCGCCGAGGCGACCAGCACATCCACCCGCCCGGCCTCCGCCAGCGCCCGCTCGGCCAGCCGCTCGACACCCGCCCGGGTGGCCAGGTCACCGGCGAGCGGGATGCCCCCGGTCCGGCCGGCGACCGACGCCAGCCGCCCCTCGTCGCGGCCGCCCAGCAGCAGCCGGCAGCGCCCGTCGGCGGCGAACCGCTCGGCCACGGCCGCGCCGATCCCGGAGGACGCCCCGGTGATCAGGGCGACCGGGTTTCCCGGCCGGTCGCCCTCGTCACCGCTCGTCCCGTCGGCGGCGGGCACGCGACGGGGCACGACGGTCGCGCGACGGGGCACAGGCGGCATGGCAGATCCCTCCGGACATCGGTAACCGTGCCCTTCCAGCGTCCCGGTTTCCCGCCGGATCGCCTCCCGGCACCGGCCCCGGGCCCCGCCGAACCACCCGAACAGGCTCCGCCCGCCGCCCCGCGCCCGGCGCCCACCCGCGTCACCATGGAACCCACCGCACCACCGGCCACCGACGACCGGCCACCGAGTGACCGGCGAATGACGACCGACGGCCGGCCACCGGCGCGACCGACGACCGGCCACCGAGTGACCGACGACTGACCACCCGCGCCCGCCCACCGGCGGCGAGGCCGAAGGCGAGGCGGCCCCATGAACCCGCGACTGACCCGGCGACTGACCCGGCGACGCGTGTGACCCGGCGCTGTGTGGTGCTCAGCGCGAGCATGGGCGCCGGCCACGACGCCGTGGCCGGCGAGCTGGCCCGCCGGCTCCGGGCCACCGGGCACCAGGTGCTGGTCCGGGACGTGCTCACCCTGCTGCCCCCCGGCGCCGGACCCGCGGTGCGTTCCTTCTACCGCTTCTCGGTCAGGCACGCGCCGGCCGTGTACGAGGCGATCTACGCCCTCTTCCTGGAGCCCGCCGGGGGACGGGCCCGCGCCGGCCGTTCCGGTACGGCCCCGCACCGGCCGGACGTCTCGCCCCTCGCCGCGCTCGCGGAGCGGCGGCTGGCCGCGCTGGTGGCGGGCTGGCGGCCGGACGTCGTCGTCTCCACCTTCCATCTGGCCGGCCAGATCACCGGCCGGCTGCGGGCCGCCGGCCGGCTGAGGGTGCCCAGCGCGGTGTTCGTCACCGACTTCGCCGTCCACCGGGCCTGGCTCGACCCGGGGAACGACCTCTATCTGTGTGTCACGGAGACCGCGGCCGAGGCCGTTCGCGCCGCCACCGGCCGTCCCGCCGCCGCGCCGGGCCCGGTGGTCCCGCCGGAGTTCCACCCGCCGCTCGGCGCGGCCCGGCCCTCCTGGACGACGGGGCCGCCGGCCGTCCTGCTCTCCGCCGGTGCCTGGGGCGTGGGGCCCGGTCTGCCGGACACGGCCGGGCGGCTCGCGGCCCACGGCTGCCGGCCCGTGGTGCTGTGCGGCCACGACCGGCGGCTCCGCGCCAGGGCCGCCCGGCTGCCCGGCGTGGTCGCGCTCGGCTGGGTCCGTGACATGCCGGGCCTGCTGGCCTCGGTGCGGCTGCTGGTCGACAACGCGGCCGGCCAGACGGCCGTGCAGGCGCTGGCCGCCCGACTGCCGGTGATCGGCCACCGGCCGCTCGTCGGCCACGGGGCCGCCGGGGTGCGGGCGATGGCCGAGGCGGGGCTGTGTGTGTTCGCGCCGCGCCCCGCCGATCTGCTGGCGGCCGTCGACCGGCTGGCGCCGCCGGGCACGGCCCGCACGGCGGCGGTCAGTGCCGGGGCCGGGGTCTTCCGCGCCGACGCGGCCCGGCTGGTCGTGGAACTCGCCGGGGAATGACGCCGGCGCCGGCTTCCGCCCTCCTCGTTCCGCGGGCCGGCTCCCGGCCTCTCCGCGCCGCCGCCCGCCGGTCCCGGGCGCCCCGGATCAGGACAGCGCGCCGTCGTAGTCCGGCAGTTTGAAGGTCCGTTCGGCGTGCCCGCCGACCAGATCGGTGGGCCGGTTGCCGATGTTGGCGATGACCGTGTACCCCTTCGCCTCGATGTCGGCCCGGCTGGCCGTCTTGTACGCGCTCACCTCCTCGAACAGGTCGGGCAGGTCGCGCACGTAGACCCCGGCCACCGGGAAACCGACCGCCCGGAGGTTGAGGACGGTCGGCGCGTGCAGGATGCCCGGCCGGGCGGTGACGAAGAAGACGTCCGTACCACGGGACTTGGCGTACCGGGCCAGCTCCAGCACCGGCCGCACCGCCGGGGTCGGGAACTCCCAGAAGTGGTGGAAGTCCGTCTCCAGCGAGGTGTTGTCGATGTCCAGGACGATCGCTCGCCGTTCTCCGGGGCGCGCCGAGGTGCGCTCTTCGAGGTAGGAACGGGCGGCGGCGACGGCCACCGCCACGTCCCGCTGCCAGACCCCGTAGTCGACACCGTCGGTAGCGGCCGGTACGGCCCCGGCCGGGTGGGCGCTCACGGACCCCGGGACCGCCGGGGAGGTGGCCGGCGCGGCCGTGGCGGGGGTCGCGGAGATCAGGGTCACGGCGGCCGTGGCGGTGGCAAGAGCGGCGCCGAATCTGGTCGTCCTGGTGTGTGCATGCATGGGGTGCACTCCTCAAGGGGGAAGCGTCGAACCGGAATTGGCATGCTCGCGCCCCATGATGGACGGCAGAAGACGTTTTCTCTACTCTCCGGTAGCGACTTCTCCACCGACCGGCGGTGGTCCGTGACCGTGGGTGGCCCGCGACCTGCGGTGGCCTGCGACCCGGGCGGGGCTCTGCACGGCGGTGGTCGGTGAACGGGGCGGGGCTCTGGACGGCGGTGGCCCGACCGGCGGTGGTTCTGGGCCGGTGGTGGTCCGTGACCGGGGGCGGCCCCCTCGTCCTTCCGGCGGCGACCGGCGACCGGCGACCGCTTACCACCGGCCCGCGACCGGCGTACGGGCCGGGCGCGTCCCACACCTCTGCCCTCCGGCTCCGCTTCCCGCCCCCGCCCCGTCATCGTCCCGGCCGGCTGCGACCGGGGGCACTCTCCCGCACGCTGGAACCATGCGACTGCTGCTGACGACCGACACCCACCTTCCCCGGCGTGCCCGCCGGCTTCCCCCCGAACTACTGCGGGAGATCGGCGAGGCCGACGCGGTGTTCCATGCCGGGGACTGGACCGACACCGCGACGCTCGACCTGCTGGAGGCACGCGCCCGCCGGCTGATCGCCGTGTACGGCAACAACGACGGTCCCGAACTGCGCTCCCGGCTGCCCGAGTTCGCCCGCGCCGAGGTCGGCGGAGTGCGCTTCGGGGTCGTCCACGAGACCGGCCCCGCGCGGGGGCGGGAGCACCGGTGCGCGGAACGGTACCCGGATCTCGACGTACTGGTTTTCGGGCACAGCCACATCCCCTGGGACACGACGGCCCCCGGTGGCCTGCGGCTGCTCAACCCCGGCTCGCCCACCGACCGCAGGCGCCAGCCGTTCGCCACCTACATGACCGCCACGGCCGGCGGCGGCCGGCTCACGGAGGTGGAACTGCGCCGCCTCCCGCCGCCCGGCCGCGCCGCTGAGTGATCAGGCGGGCGATTCGGCCCAGACGCCCGGTCCGCCGCCCCGCCAGTCGATGAGCCGGGTGGTGGCCACCTCGTCCGGGCTGAGTTCCAGTCCCACACCGCTCAGCAGGTCCACGACGTCGGCGACGCTGTGCGCCGTACCGAGAGAGTCCTCTCCGGCCTGCACACTGCGGCCACCGATCTCGGACGGCGGATGGACGATCACGGGGGTGTCGGAGGTCATGACCCCACCGTGCGCCCGCGCGGGTTCCGGGGCATCCCGGGGCCGCGCTTCGGGTGACACCGGCCCGGCCCGGCGGCGGCCCGCCCCGGTGACACGCTCGGTCCGCCCTACGGCCGCGCCGGTGTCGCCCGGCCCCCGGTCGGTGGGGCCGGGCGACACCGGCGCGTGCCCCGGGCGCGTCCGCTCAGACGGTGTCGGCCGCCTCGTAGAGCCCCCGTCCGGCACGGCCCGCCCGGGAAGAGGCCACCAGCCGGTCCAGCGTGCTGCGCACGGCGTTGATGGAACCGGCGGAGGAGTCGCGCCCCACCGCTTCGGCGACATCACGGGCGCGGACCGGGCCGCCGGCGGAGGAGAGGACCTGCAGCACCTGCTCGGTCAGGCCGTTGGTCTCGCCGCCGTTGTCGGTCTGCGCCACCGGGGCGGTGGCCGGCTTCTCGGCCGCCGCCTTCGCCGCCGGTGTCCCGCCCGCGCGCTGCGGGGCCTTCTCCTGGGACTTGGCCCGCTTGGCCGGGGACGTCGGGGCCGCCTTCTTCGGCTCCGCGGCCTTCTTCGGCTCCGCCGCCTTGGCCGCGGTGCTCTTCGGCGCCGCGTTCTTGGTGGTGGTCGTGGCCTTGGTGGCGGTGCTCCTGGCGGTGGTGTTCTTCGCCGCCGTCTTCTTCCCCGCCGTGCTCCGGGAACGGGCGTCCCCGCCCGTGGAGTTCTTGCCCGCGGTGGCCTTCCCGGTGCCGCCGCCGGCCTTGGCGGTGGCGCGGGAGACCCGGCGCGGCGTGGTCACCGGCGGCTCGTCCTGCGCCGCCTCGGCGGGCAACGCCTTCGGGCCGGTGGCGAGTTCCGCCTCGGTGTCGGCCGGTGCCGGTGCCCCGGCGGCCGCCCCGCCGCCGACCGGAGTCCGCACCGGGTCGGAGGCCGACAGTGCCTGCAGCGCGCTGAGGGCGCCCCGGACGGACTCCAGGCGGTCGGTGACGGTCGCCAACTCCTTCTCCAGGGTCTGCTGGTGCTCCTCCAGCTGGGGAAGCTCCTCCTGGAGGAGGTGGGTTGTGGCGGTGATGCTGCCGGGTGCGTTGTTGTCGGTGGATGTCATGCCGGACCTTTCTTCGCTGTTTCGGTGAGGCGCTTTCGGACCGCCGAACGGCCGTGCCGCGCACGGTCCGCGTGTCCGCCGCTCACCGGCCGGAGTGGGTGTATGAATACCACTGTCCCGTCGTGGTGTCGGCACACCCCACCAGATCCCATCACAGCTGATACCGCATCGAGAAAAAGCCCAACGGACATACCACGCCACACCCTTGCGAACCGGGCGGCATCACGGGGAACCCGGGGGCGGACACACGACGAGGCGGGTGGTCGCCGCAGGGCGTACCACCCGCCTCGTCGTCCCGTCCGGCCCGCCTCCCGGGCGAACGGTACGGGTCACCTCAGGGGGACCGGTATCCGTGACACCGCCCGCCCGGTCTCACCGCACGCGGCGGTGACCCCGGGCGGCACATTGGCGCGCAATACGGCGTAGGTGTCGGCCAGCGCCGCGGTGCGCACCGGCCGGTCCCCGAGCGCGTGCGTCAGATCGCCGGGGCACTGCACCTCCCAGCGCGGAAAGCGCCGGCGGGTACCGGCCATCCGCGCCTCGGGTGCGAAGTAGACCATGGTGGTGTTCTCGTGCGGGTTGTGCGCGCATCCCTCGTAGACCAGCCGCCCCACCGTTTCCAGCCGGTCGGTGAGCAGCCGCAGCGTCTCCTCGCGGGCCCGGGCCATGAACAGCCCCACATGGTTCTCCAGATTGTGGGCGCGTTCCGCCTTCCCGATGTCCTCGCGGTAGTGCGGGTCGTCCTTGGGGAAGAGGAACACCTCCACCTCGGGCCCGGCCACCGGCCGGAGCCGGGTCACCAGCACCCGGGCGTCTTCCGGGAGCCGGTGGCGTTCCGTCAGCCGCTGTTTCACCAGGACGCTGGGAATGGGGTCCGTGGCATTCCAGCCGCAGGCGCGGAAGAGTTCGGCTGCCGCCTCTTCGGAGGGCGGGAAAAGCAGTGTGGCGCAGTGCGACACGACGCACTCCGCCTTGATCCGCCGTTTCAGCTCCCGCGGAATCCAGGGCGGAAGCAGGGTTTCCAGGGAAGTCTCGGACGCGTGATGGGCGTAGTTCACGGCATGCCGCAGGCGCTGCAGGTCGCACGCGTCAAAATCCACGTGTTTCATGACTGGGCCTTCCTGTCGCCGTCACCCAATTAAGCGCACGCCCCCCGTCCGGCGGCATCCGCCTGTGCGCCGTCCGGGTGAACTCGGCCAGGTTGACTTGGGGTTACTACAGGCAGTCACAAGACCGGTTGTGGGGTTTGCCCGCGTGGCCCATTTTTGATCGACGGGGACTTTTTCCAAGGAGGGTGAGAACGTGGCCCGTGGAAAGGACCGGAACTCCCTCCGGATTGTTGTCGCGGGCGCCGGAATCGGTGGTCTGGCCGCCGCGCTCAGCCTCTACGCCGCCGGGTTGCGCGACATCCGGATCGTCGAGGCCTGCCCCCGGTTGCGCCCGGTCGGGGCGGGCCTCAACCTTCAGCCCGCGGCCGTGCGCGAACTCACCGAACTCGGTGTGGCGGAACGGCTCGCCGGCCGGGCGGTCGCCACCGGACGGCTGGAGTACCACCACCGCTACGGCGGGGTGATCTGGTCGGAGCCCCGTGGCCTGGCGGCCGGCTACCGCTGGCCGCAGTACTCGGTGCACCGCGGCCGGCTCCAGACCGTGCTGCTGGACGAGGTGCGCCGGCGACTGGGGGCGGAGGCGCTGACCACCGGCTGGCGGACGATCGGGTACCAGCAGCGGGACGGCGCCGGCGACCGGACCGTCCTGGTGTACGGGGAAGGCGGGGCCGCACCGCTCGAGTGCGACCTCCTGGTGGGTGCCGACGGCGTCAACTCGGCCGTACGCGGACGGATGTACCCGGGGGAGGGGCCACCGCTCGCCAACGGCATCCGCATGTGGCGCGGGATCGGGCACGGCCCGCCCTTCCTGGACGGCCGCACCATGCTGATCCTCGGCTGCAACTCCCGGGTGAAGGCGGTGGTCTATCCGCTCACCCCCGCCGACCGCACCGGGCGCTGCCTGCTCAACTGGGTGGTCGAGGCCCGCGACGGCGCCGCCGCGGGCCCGCCCGCCCACTGGGACGCGGCCGTCCCGGCGGCCGGCGCGCTGCGCCATCTGACCGGCTGGCGCAATCCCCATCTCGACCTGCACGCGCTGATCTCCTCGACCGCCCGGGTGCTCCGCTACCCGATGATCGACCGCGACCCCGTGCCCACCTGGGTGGACGGCCGGGTGGTGCTGCTGGGCGACGCGGCCCACCCGATGTATCCCACCGGCTCCAACGGCGCCTCCCAGGCGATCGTCGACGCCCGGTTCCTCGCCCACCACCTCGCCCGCCGCCCCGTCGACCAGGCTCTCGCGCACTACGACCGCGTGCGCCGTCCCGAGACGAGCCGGCTGCTGGCCGCCCACCGCCGCATGGACCCGGACGCGCTGCTCCACGAGGTGGAGAACCTCGCCCCGTACGGCTTCACCGACATCGGCGAGGTGCTGGCCCCCGACAAGCTGGCCGGCATCAGCACCTGCACCCGCCGGGTCACCGGTGTGGACGCCGCCGGCCTCAACGCACGCCCCTCCTGGGACGTCCCGGAACGAACGGCACCCGTATGCGCCTGGCCCACGCCCTCGGTCTGACCACCACCGCCCTGCTCGCCGCCCTGCTGCCGGCGGCCGCCACCACCGCCTCCGACCGGCCCGGCCAGGCGGCGGTCTGCCGGCCGGCCGGCGCCGGTGACCGCGCGTACGGCGACACCACCTGCGTCCGGTACGGCACCGCCGCCCCGCTCGGCCGGGGCCGGGTCCGCGTCTACACCGAACACACCGGCACCACCCCCCGGACGCTCGGCATCGCCCTCACCGCCCGGGCCCTGACCGGGCTGCCCACCGTCCCCACGGACGGCGCCCACTGTCACGACGCCGATCGCGACGGCCGCACCGACGCCTTCCACGAGTGCGTCGGCGGACACGGCCGCGAACTGGCGCTGCCACGGGCCGGAGGCGCCGGCGCCGTCGCCCCCTTCCAGTGGGCGCTGGTCAACTGGAACCCGCACGGCCACAGCCCGCACGGACGGTACGACGTCCCGCACTTCGACGCGCACTTCTACCTGGTGCCCAGGTCCGTGCGCGAGGGCATCCGGCTCGGCTCCTGCGCCCTGCTGGTCGACTGCCGCCAACTCCCCGTCGCGTCACGGCCGGTGCCCGCCGCCCAGCTTCCGGCCGGCTACCCGGCGAGCACCCCCGAGACGGCGGAGGGCGCCATGGGCGAGCACCTGGACAGCCGGCCGCCGACGAGCGGGCCGCTGACCGGTCACACCCTGATCTACGGCGCCTACGACGGCGAGATCATCTTTGTGGAGCCCATGCTCACCAAGGACTCACTGGAGCGGCTGCGGACCGCGTCCCGCCACGAGGAGTGCGCCCCGGTGCCACAGCCGCGCGCCTGGCGCCTGGCCGGCTGGTACCCGACCCGCTACTGTCTCGCGTACCGGCCGCACCACGGCGACTTCACGGTCGGCCTCACCGGCTTCGTCCACCGCACTCCTGCCACCTCGCCCGCCACCCGCGCCGGAGCGGCGGCCGGCGCCCGCACCGCGCGGCCCGGCGCCGGCCTCACCCGGCCCGCCGGGGTGTCCGGCCGGTGACGCGGAGACCCGGGCGGCCCACCGGCCGGCACCGGGCGGAACGACCACCGGCTGAAGACGCCCCGGACGTACCCGGCCCGGGCGGAAGGGCCACCGGCCCCCCGGTGTCCACGGCCCTCCGACACCGGGACGACCGACGCGCCCGTCACCGGCCGGGGCGGGCGCCGGCCCACGGTGTCACCGGGCGAGCGACGCCGCGTCCCCCATCACGATCACCGGTTCTTTGCCGGGGTCGAGCCGGCGCAGCAGCTTCTCCATCTCCTCCACCGCGAGCGAGACGCACGCCCGGGTCGGGCCGCCGTGGTCCACATGCACCCAGATGCCGCCGCCCGCCGCCTCACCCAGCGGCCGCGACTTGTTGAGCGGCGAGGTGCCCGGCACCCGGTTGTAGTCGATGGCGATCACATAGTCGAAGGACCCCTCCAGCGACTCCCCGAGAAAGCCGGTGCCCGAGTCCGCGAACTCCGGGTCCTCGTCGTAGGGAAGAGCCGTCCCCGGGTCGGGCAGCCGGCCCCCCGCGTCCCGCAGCCGGAACACCCCCACCGGGCTGCGCAGGTCGTCGGCGCGGTGGTCGGGCGTCCAGCCGCGCAGCGCGTTGTGCGCCGGCCACGGCCCCGCCACCGCCCGCCAGGCTCGGCCGGCGCCGCGCTCGTACAGCACCGCGGAGGAGTCCGGGGAGTTCACCCCCTCACCGGTCACCACCAGGGCCTGCGAGGTGCCCAGGGGCACCCGCTTCAGGGTGGCGGGCCCCAGGGCTCCCAGCGGGGCGGGCCGGGGCGCCCCCGCCGCCGGGGCGCTCGCGGCGCCGGGCCCGCTGTGACCGCTCGCCGCCGGCCGGGTGGGAGCCGGTTTCCGCGCCCCGGCCGGCTCGGGCGCCGGGCGCTCGCCTCCGCACCCGGTCAGCAACACCCCCGTACAGCACACGGCGACGGCCGCCCGGGCAACACCACGTCTGGCTGACACGTTCGGAGCCTCCTGGGATCTCGGCCGCCCCTGTGACGGCCGGTGTCATCGGCACCCTGTGTGTCTTCCCCACCCGCCCGGGGTCGCCGGGGAAAGCACTCGGATAGCCGGGTGGCTCCCCGGTCGCCCGCCGGCCGGGCCCGTCCTCCTCCCGGCTCCCGTCACACCGCCCCGGCAGCCGCCAGCTCCCCGGCGTACGGCGGCTGGGCGCCCGCCCGGGTGCAGGTGAGGGCGGCCGCCCGGGCCGCGAAGCCGAGCACGTCGTGCCACTGGTCCGGGCCGAGCGTTGCCCCGGGGACGAGCGCCCCGTGGTGGTCGATCCGGTGCAGGAGCGCCGCGTTCACCGTGTCGCCGGCCCCGATGGTGTCGGCCACCGCCACCCGCTCGCCCGGCACGTCCGTCCGGCCGCCCGCACGGGTCAGCGCGGTCAGCCCGTCGGCGCCCCGGGTGAGGACGACGGTGCCGGGGCCGGCCGCGAGCCACTCCCGGGCGGCGGCCACCGGATCGGCCGTCCCGGCCAGCCAGGCGGCGTCCTCCTCGGAGAGCTTCAGCAGCGAGACGTACGGCAGCCAGGAGCGGAAGCGCGCCCGGTAGGCGTCCGGATCCGCGATCAGGTCCGGCCGGATGTTGGGGTCCAGGGCGATGTACCGGCCGCGCGCCGACTCGCGCCGCATCAGCTCCTCGTACGCCGACGCCCCCGGCTCCAGGACCAGCGAGCACGTACCGAAGTGCACCGCCCGCGCCGCCGCCGGCAGCTCCTGCGGCAGCCGGAAGAGCCGGTCCGCCGTGCCGTCCGTGTAGAAGCCGTACGACGCGGAGCCACCGGCACCGATCCGGGTGACGGCCAGCGTGGTCGGCTCCGGACCCCGCTGGACGAGCGAGGTGTCCACCCCGTCCGCCGCCAGTCCCCGCAGCAGCGCCTCGCCGAACTGGTCCGTGGAGAGCCGGGAGCAGAACGCGGTGCGCGACCCCAGCCGGCCGAGGGCGACGGCGGTGTTGAACGGCCCGCCGCCCCGCTTGGGCAGCAGCGCCGGGAGATCGTCGGCGGCGGGCCCGGCGGGCACGAGGTCGATGAGGGCTTCGCCGGCGACGACGATCATGTGACAGGAGCCTTTCACGGAAGGACGCGCCCCGGTGCACGGGACGGCGCACGGGACGGTGCGGTGTGAGGAGTACGGGGGAGTGGGACGGGGCGCTCAGTCCGAACGGCCGGCGGGACAGCCGCAGGAGGAGCGGTGGACGAGGGCGCACGGCAGCCGGACGGTGCGCGGGGCCCGGTCCGGTTCGGCGAGCCGGTCGAGGAGCAGCCGTACGGCGGTCTCGCCGATCTCCCGGCTCGGCTGGGCGACCGCGGTGAGCCGGGGCTCGAAGACGTCCGCCCAGGAGAAGTCGTCGAAGCAGGCCAGCGCCATCCGGTCCGGCACCGCCACGCCCGCCGCGCGCAGCGCCTGGAGGGCGCCGATGGTCATCGCGTTGTTGGCGGTGACCAGCGCGGTGGGCCGCTCGTCGAGCGTCAGCAGCCGCCGGGTGGCCTCCTGGGCGCCCGGGGCCTGGGAGTTGCCGCTGATGACCAGCTCCGGGGCGTGCGGCAGACCGGCGCGCTCCAGCCCCTGCCGGTAGCCCGCCAGCCGCTCCGTCGTGGTGCTGAGCCCGGGCAGGCCGGCGACCAGGGCGATCCGGGTGTGGCCCCGGGCGGCGAGATGGGCGACCAGCTCCGCCGTCGGGCCCTCGTTCTCCGCGCACACCTGGTCGTGGGCGCCGCCGACCAGCCGGTCGATGAAGACGGCCGGCACGTGGAAGCGCGCCAGATGGCCGAGCATCGCGGACGGCTCGGCCGACGGCGCGATGATCATGCCGTCCACGCGCCGCTCGTGCAGCAGCCGTACCGCCTTCAGCTCGTGCTCGGGGTCGTCGTGCGGATCCACCGTCAGCAGGCTGTAGCCGTGGGCCAGGGCCCCGGCCTCCACCCCCTGGAAGATCTCGGTGAAGTAGGGGTTGCTGCTGGCGGAGACCGCGAGTCCTATGGAGTGCGTCCGTGAGGTCACCAGGGAGCGGGCCAGTGTGTTGTGGGTGTAGCCCAGCTCCTCGATGGCGTCCCGCACCGCCTCCCGGGTGCTGGGGCGTACGAACCGGGTGTCGTTGAGGACATGGGAGACCGTCGCCACGGACACCCCCGCGCGCCGCGCCACATCGGTCATCGTCACCATCGGTCCCCGCACCTCTCCGCGCACCGGCCGGCCGGTGCCGGGCCGCTCGCTCACTCCGCCAGCGCCGAACCTACCGCACGCGAAATATCGCGTAAACGCTTGCGCAACCGTTTACGTCTCGCTTAGCGTCCACCGCGACCCACGAAGAAGTGAGGAGCGAGCACATGCGCGCAGTCAGCGTCACCGGCCCGGGCCGGTTCACGGTCACCGACCTGCCCGACCCCGTCCCGGAACCGGGAGAAGTGCTCGTGGACGTCATCTCGTGCGGCCTGTGCGGCACCGACATGCACATCCTCGGTGGCGAACTTCCCTCCGTCACCTACCCGTTGGTGCCCGGCCACGAGCTGACCGGCCGGGTGGTCGCCCTCGGCCCCGGTGTCACGGGACCGGCGGTCGGCACCCGGGTCGCCGTGGACCCCAACCTGCCCTGCGGCGCCTGCCACTACTGCCGGATCGGCCGGGGCAACCTCTGCGAGAACTACACCGCCGTCGGTGTCACCCGCGACGGCGGCTTCGCCGAGCTGGTCGCCGTCCCCGCCCGCTGCGCCCACCCGCTCCCGGACGGCCTGAGCGACGCCGCGGCGGGCCTGGTGGAACCGCTCTCCTGCGCGGTGCACGGACTGAACCGGCTGCCGCGCCGGCCGGGGGAGCACTATCTGATCTACGGCGCCGGCACCATGGGGCTGATGATGGCCGCCCTGGTCCGGCACGCCGGGGCCGCGTCCGTCTCGGTGACCGACCCCAACCAGGACCGGCTCGCCTTCGCCGCCACGCTCGGCATCGACGCCACCGCCCCGGACGCGGGCGCCTTCGGCCGGCCCGAGGGCTTCGAGGTCGTCATCGACGCCACCGGAGTGGTCGCCGCCATCGAGGACGGCCTCGGCCGGGTCCGCCGGGGCGGCACCTTCCTCCAGTTCGGCGTCGCGGACCCGCACGCCACCGTCGCCGTCTCCCCGTACGCCGTCTACCGCGACGAGATCGACATCATCGGCTCCATGGCGGTGCACCACAGCTTCCAGCCCGCCATCGACCTGCTCGCCTCCGGCCTGCGGCTGGACGCGCTGGTCAGCGACGTCTTCGCGATCGACGACTTCGACAAGGCGGTCACCGCCTTCCGGGCCGGCACCGGCCGCAAGATCCACATCGCTCCGGGCAAGGGGGCGGTGGCATGACCGGGACCGACTCCACGACGGCGACGCCGCCCGCGCCCCATCCGCTCGACCGGATCGGCATCCCCCGCCCGCTCTTCTGGGGCTACGCGGGACTGCTGCTCTTCATGATCGGCGACGGTGTCGAGACGAGCTATCTCTCCAAGTACTTCGCCGGTGACCTCGGCTTCTCGGAGACCGGCGCCGGCGCGATCATCACCGTCTACGGAGTGACCGCCGCCATCGCCTCGTTCCTCGGCGCCGGCCTCTTCGCGGACCGCTGGGGCCCCCGCCGGGTGATGGCGGCCGGCGCCGCCGTCTGGGCCGTCTTCCATCTGCTGCTGCTCACCGTGGCCATACCGGCCGAGAGCTACGGCCTGGTCATGGTCACCTACGGCATCCGGGGCTTCGGCTACCCGATGTTCGCCTACGGGTTCCTCTCCTGGATCATGGCCGTGGCGCCCAAGGACCACCAGAGCAAGGCCGTCGGCTGGTTCTGGTTCGCGTACAGCGCCGGCTACCCCATCCTCGGGTCGTTCCTGCTCTCCGCCACCATGCCGGTGATCGGCTTCTACGCCACCCTGTGGATCTCCCTCGCCATGATCGCGGCCGGTTCCCTGGTGGTGCTGCTGCTCCTGCGGGAACGCACCGGCTTCACCGGACTCGCCCCCGGCCGGGACGCGCGCACCGAACTGGCCGGCACCTTCCGGATCTTGTTCGAGAAGCCGAAGATCGGCATCAGCCTGATCATCCGGCTCATCAACACCACACCGTCCTTCGGCATGTGGGTCTTCATGCCGTTCTTCGTCCGGGACCTCGGCTTCCGGGACGGCGAGTGGAACGCGCTTCTGGTGATCATGATGGTGAGCAATCTGGCCGCGCTGCTCGTCTTCGGGGTGCTCGGCGACAACTGGAGCGGCCGCAAGACCTGCGCCCTCTTCGGCGGTGTGCTCGGCGCCCTGGGCTGTCTGCTCTGCTACTACCTCCCGGCGGCCGCCGGGCACAACTTCGCCGTCGCCGCCGCGGCCGTCGTGGTCTACGGGGCGGGACTGGCCGGCTATGTGCCGCTGCCGGCCATGATGGTCGCCCAGGCACCCGGGCGCGGCGGCCAGGTGATGGGCGTCTACACCCTCGGTGCCGGACTGAGCGTCGCCGTCGGCCCGCTGATCGGCACCCTCTCGTACGACTCCTTCGGGTTCGGCGGGCTGATGTGGATCTACGCGGTCCTGCTGCTGGTCAACGCGGTGCTCTGCCTCCGGGTCACCTCCCCGGGCGACGGCCTGCCGAAGGCCGCCCCCGCGCCCGTACGGGAGCCCGAACCCGGCGCCGTGAAGCCCGCCTGACCCGGCCCTGCCCGCCGTCCGGCCACCCCCGCGCCCCCGTCCCCGTCCTTGCCCCGGGCGCCGCCCCCCGGCGTGACCGCGCCACCACCCCGGAGTCCGCTCCCACCCCCGCCCCCCCACCGAAAGGCCCGCACCACCGTGTCCCGCATTCCCACCACCATGCGCGCCGCCGTCCTGCACGGCCCGGAACGGCTCGTGCTCGAGGAACGTCCCGTCCCCGCCCTCGCCTCGCACCAGGTCCTGGTGCGGATCGACGCGGTCGGCACCTGCGGGTCCGATGTGCACTACTACCGCCACGGGCGGATCGGGGAGTTCGTCGTCGACGGCCCGCTGATCCTGGGCCACGAGCCCGCCGGCACCGTGGTCGCCACCGGCTCCGGGAGCACCCGGCACACCGTGGGGCAGCGCGTCTCCGTCGAGCCCGGCACCCCCTGCGCCACCTGCCCGGAGTGCCGCCGGGGCCGCTACAACCTCTGCCCCGGCATGGTCTTCTTCGCGACGCCCCCGGTGGACGGTGTCTTCTGCGAATACGCGGCGGTGCACGAGGACTTCGCCCACCCGGTGCCCGACACCCTGAGCGACGAGGCGGCCGCCCTCCTCGAACCGCTCTCCGTCGGCGTCTGGGCCTGCCGCAAGGCCCGGGTGGCGCCGGGGGACCGGGTGCTGGTCACGGGCGCCGGGCCCATCGGACTGGTGGCCGCCCAGACCGCCCTGGCCTTCGGCGCCGCCGAGGTCCTGGTCACCGATGTCGTACCGCACCGGCTGGAGTGGGTACGCGCCTTCGGCGCCGCCGCACTGGACGTCTCGCGCTCCTCCCTGGCCGACTCCGGGTACGCGCCGGACGTCCTGCTGGAGTGCAGCGGTGCGCCGGCCGCGCTCTCCGAGGCCGTCCGCGCGGTCGTCCGGGCGGGCCGGGTGGTGCTGGTGGGCATGGGCGGCGACGAGGTGACACTGCCGCTCTCCCGGATCCAGAACCACGAGCTGGAGGTGACCGGCACCTTCCGCTACGCCCACACCTGGCCCGCCGCCATCGCGCTGGCCGCGTCCGGCCGGGTCCGGCTCGACCCGCTGGTCACCCACCGCTACGGGCTGGCCGACACCGAACTGGCGCTCACCGCGGGGCTGCGCGACGCCACGGCGGTCAAGAGCGTCGTCCTGCCGCAGCGCTGACGCCTTCCGCGTCGACGCCCCCGCCCCGGAGGGCCCCGCTCGCTCTGCCCCTGGTGGCCCCGCGGTGACCTCGCCCCTGACGCCGGTTCGTCAGAGGCGGGACGTCAGGATCTCCGGCTCGCCGGTCTCGGTGTCGTAACTGCGCAGGGTCACCAGCCGGGCCGTCGCGGGCGGCGCGGGCAGCAGGCCCGGTACGCGCCGGCCGGCGAAGGCGTCCGGCCGGCGGGTGCGGCCGAGAGTGATGTGCGGCCGCCAACGACCGGGCCGGTGCAGGGGGTTGAGAGACCCCGGCGGGCTGTCGGAGGCCACCGCCTCCCACACCTGCCGGTGCAGGGTCCCGAGCACCGGGTCGTTGTCCAGCGCCCAGGCCAGGACCGAACTGCGCCCCTCGAAACGCACCACGCCGGTGAACCGGACGGGCACCGGCAGCGCGGCGGCGGTCCGGGCCAGCTCCCAGCGGATGGGGGCGGTCAGCTCCGGGCAGGCGGCCAGGGTCAGATGCGGCCGGTTGGAGCTGCCGGGGTGCCGGGCCTGACTGGGCAGTCCGGCGTCCGCGAGCCGCCGCCAGGCCTCCCGGACCCGGGCGTCCGCCGCCTCGTCCAGCAGGAGTTCGACCGTACGCATCCCAGGCAGCCTACCGCCGGACCACCGCACCGGCCGGAAGCCCGCCAGCTAAGTTGACTCTCGCCTGCATATTTACCTAGCCTGCGGTCATGCGGCTGACGAAGGCGACGGATCTGGCACTGCGGGTGATGATGCGGCTCGCGGTGGCGGGTGATGAACTGCTCGTCGCCCGCCGGGTCGCCGAGGACATGCGGGTGCCGTACACCCATGTGGCCAAGGTGGTGGCGCAGTTGCAGCGTCTCGGCGTGGTCGAGACCCGGCGCGGCCGGGGCGGCGGACTCGCCCTGACCGCCGGCGGTCGTACCGGCTCGATCGGTGTGCTGGTCCGCCGGCTGGAGGGGGTGGGGGACGTCGTCGACTGCGAGGGGGAGGTGCCCTGCCCGCTGGCCGGCGCCTGCCGGCTGCGCGGCGCGCTGCGCCGGGCCCAGGAGGCCTTCTACGCCACGCTCGATCCGCTGACCGTCGACGAACTGGTCGGCCCGCCCACCGGCCCGGTGCTGCTGGGCATCGGCCGCCGCGAGGGCCGCGCTCCCGGATAGCCGCCCGGCACGCGGCGTCACCCCGCCCGCCAGGGCGGGTTTTCCCACCACCTTGAATATGCATCTCAAAACCCAATTATCTCCGGCCGAAGAAGGAGCCCCCCGTGCTCGTCCCCGTGCTCACCCCGCGTTCCGCCGAGGTCGTCCGTGCCACCCTGCCCGTCGTGGGCGCGGCGCTGGAGAAGATCGCCGAGGTGTTCTACCGCCGGATGTTCGAGGCCCACCCGGCCCTGCTGCGTGATCTGTTCAACCGCGGCAACCAGGCGCGGGGAGACCAGCGCCAGGCGCTGGCCGGATCCATCGTCGTCTTCGCCACCGCGCTCACCGACCGGACCGGCCGCCCCGGCGGGACCGCCCGGGACCCCGGGGCGGTGCTGAGCCGGATCGCCCACAAACACGTATCGCTGGGCGTCGCGCCGGCCCAGTACGCGATCGTCCACGAGCATCTGTTCGCCGCCATCGGTGAGGTCCTCGGAGAGGCCGTCACCGACGAGGTGGCCGCCGCCTGGGACGAGGTCTACTGGCACCTGGCGCGCACCCTGATCGCCCTGGAGAGCGGCCTCTACGCCGAGCGGGGCGTACTGGCGGGTGACACGTGGCGCCCCTGGACGGTCACCGCCCGCGAGGAGCACACCCCGGAGGTCGTCACCTTCCGGCTGCGGCCCGCCGACGGCCGCCCGGCGCCCGGGGCCCGGGCCGGCCAGTATGTCTCCGTACGCGTGCTGCTGCCCGACGGCGCCCGCCAGATCCGCCAGTACAGCCTGATCAGCACCCCGGGCGAGCCCGAGTTCGCCATCGCCGTCAAGCGGGTCGACGACGGCCGGAGCCCGGCCGGAGAGGTCTCCCACCACCTGCACGACCGGCTCCGGACCGGGGACCGGCTCGACCTCTCCGCTCCCTGCGGCGATGTCGTGCTCGACGGCCGCGCCGGGGGCCGGGAGACGCCGCTGCTGTTCGCCTCCGCCGGCATCGGCTGCACGCCGATGCTGTCCATGCTCGGGGAGCTCGCCCGGGACGGCCACCGCGCTCCGGTCACCGTGCTGCACGCCGACCGTTCCCCGGCCGCCGACGCCCTCGGCGGTGTGCTGCGGGAGCGGGTCTCCGGGTTGCCCGGCGCGACGCTGCGCACCTGGTACGAGCAGCCCGACCCGGAGGATCCCGGCCCGCGTTCCGGCCGGATGGACCTCGCCGGGCTGGACCTGCCGGAGGGGCTCCGGGCGTATCTCTGCGGTCCGTTGCCCTTCATGCGGGACGTCCGTGCCCAGTTGCTGGCGCGTGGCGTGCCGTCCGGCGCCGTCCACTACGAGGTGTTCGGCCCGGACATGTGGCTGGCGCTGGACTGAGGCCCGCTCGGGCCCGGGGACGTACCGGTCCCCGGGCCGGACGCCGTCCGGTCAGTGGGCGGTGGCCGGTGCGGTGCCCTGTTCTCCCGCCGGTGGGGTGACCGCCCAGTGGCCGACCTCCCGGTAGGCGGAGTCGTAGACGGTTTCCCGGGTGCCGGGGCTGAGCGGGTAGTGGTGGAGGTTGCCGGCCCAGTAGCGCAGGATGCGGCCGAGTTCGGCGGCCGCGTTGTCCCCGAAGGCGGGGTCGGTCATGTCGATCTCCAGCAGGAATCTCATGCCTTCAATTTTCTCATTCAACTGCTGTGTGAGACTTCGGTCCGCCATCGGCCCGATACGGCCGATCGCTCTACCCTGAAACCCTCAAACAAGGAGACGAGGGGAGTCCGGGGTGAGGGCGGTCGACATCGCGCGTACGGCGGGTATCTCCGTGCAGCAGGTGCGCAACTATGTGGACGCCGGACTGCTGCCGCCGGTGTCGCGCACCGGCAGTGGCTACCGGGTGTTCACCCGGGCCCATGTGCTGGCGCTCGCCGCCGTCCGGGCGATCGCCGGAAGCCACGGCTGGCCGGTGGCCCGGGCCGTGATGCGGGCCGTGCACCGCGGCGACGTACCGGCCGCCCTCGCGGCGTTCGACGCCGCCCACGCCGGGCTCGATCGCGAACGGGCCCTGCTGGCCACGGCCTTGGACGCCCTGGACGAGATCCTTGCGGAGGCGGAGGCGGAGGCGGAGGCGGAGGCGGAGGCGCAGGTGCCGCCGCGCACGGCCCCGGCCGCCGGGGCCGGCGGGGCCGCGCTGCGGGTGGGGGAGGTGGCGGCGCTGGTCGGTGTGCGCGCCCCGGTTCTCCGGCTGTGGGAGGCGCGCGGGCTGTTGCGTCCCGACCGTGCGCCCGGTACCGGCCATCGCCTCTACGGCCCCCTGGAGACCCGGCTGGCCCATGTGGTGGCCCTGTTGCGCCGGGGCCGGCACCCGCTGGAGGCGATCGGCGCGGTGCTGGGGGAGTTGCGGGCCTCCGGCGACGCCGGACGCGTCCGGACCGAGCTCGCCCGGCGCGAGAGCGAGGTGAACCGCCGCAGCCTGGACGGGCTGCGGGCCGCCGGGGCCCTGCACACCTATCTGGCGTACCGCGCCGGCGACCCGGCCGGGCTGTGATTCCCGCCGTCCGGCGCGGCTCTCGCGCCGGCCCTCCGGCGGCGCGGCGGCGTGCTCAGCCGGCCGCCCGGGGCGGCACCGGGGTGGCGGTCCGGACGCCGACACAGGGGCCGTCGGCCTCGGCGGTGGCCTTCAGATCGCGCAGCCAGGTCTCCAGGCCCGTGCGCAGCAGGGCGGTCGAACCGGGGACATCGGCCTCCGGCTGCGGTCCGGTCCAGGTCTCCTCGGTGTGCACGCGGACCACGCCGCCGACCTCGCGGAAGGTCCACAGGTGGACGCCTTCGTCGATGCGTACCCCCTCACCGACGGCCGGCCCGCTCCACAGGACGCAGGAGCCGGACCGCAGTTGCTGGATGGTGGAGGTGATCGTCAGTGTGGTGGCGGGCGTGCTGGGAGTGGGGGGTGCCGGGGTGGTCCACCGGAACCGGGACCCCCGGTGGAGGGGGCCCGGGTCGAGGCGCTTGATCGTGAGGACGGGCTTCTGCCAGGTCGGCCAGCGCTCCACGTCGGTCTGGAGCTTCCAGACGGTGCTCAGCGGGGCGTCGATCACGATGTCGGCCGAGGCGCGGATGAGGGCACCGGGGTCGGTCCCCTGCCCCCGGCACGCGGAGGCGGCGGGGGTGTGCCGGAGGGCCGGTCGCGGGTGGGCCGAGGCGGCGGTGGTGCCGAGCAGCGTGGTGAGGGCGAGGGGGACGGCGAGCGCGGCGAGGCGCGCGGGGGAGCGGCGGCGGGCGGACCGTACGAGGCCGGTCCCGGAGCGCGAGGACGTGGACGGTGAGGCGGTCGGTGACGTGGTCGGCGTGATGGTCGTGCGCATGACACTCTCTTTCGTCGTGGCCGGCGCGGCCTGCGGGGCCGGTCGTCGAACTCGGAGCGGCGGGGGCGGAGCTCCGTCCGCCGGCAGGGGCGGGAGGGGTCTCCGCGCGGCCGGCTGTGTGCCGGGCGCGCGGTGGCCACCGCGTCACCGCCGTTCCGGTAACAGTCATAAACTTACGGGCGTAACCTTTGAGTGCGCAAGAGGCGCATCCCTGTAAGTTCTCGCCTGTAAGGTCGAGGCGTGGAAGACGACGAGAACACGGGTACGGACACGGGCAGGCCGACGGCGCGCGCCCGCAACCGCCGCGGGCAGGGCGCGCGGCTGCGCGACGACATCGTGGCCGCCGCGGCCGGGCTGCTGGCGGAGACCGGCGACGAACGCGCCATCACCCTGCGCTCGGTGGCCCGCCGGGTCGGGATCGCCGCCCCCTCGATCTACGCGCACTTCCCCGACCAGCCGGCGATCATGCTGGCCGTCGTGCGGGAGGCCCACGTCGAGCTGAACGGCGCGCTGCGCCACGCCGTGGACCGGGCCGGCCGGGATCCGCGCGAGCGCCTGGGCGCCCTGTGCCACGCGTATCTGACGTTCGCCCAGGACCATCCGGAGCGGTACCGGACCATGTTCGGCGGTCTGTGGATGCCCGCACTGGGCGAGAGCTCCGTGACCGAGCGGGATCTCACCGACCTGGGGCAGGAGTCCCTCGCCCTGCTGGCCGACCTGCTCGCGGAGTGTGTCGCGGCCGGCGCGTCGGCCAGCACCGACCCGGCCGCCGACGCGGTCGCGCTGTGGCTGGGGCTGCACGGCCTGGCCCACCAGCGCGCGGTCACCCGCGCCTTCCCCTGGCCGGCCGGCATCGCCGAACGTGTCATCACCCCCCTGGCTCACCTCACCACCTGACCGCCCGGCGCCCACCCCGCCCGGCACGGCCGGGCGGCGGGGGCCGGCCGCGCGCGCCCACCGCGAGCGGCGGCCTGCCCGAGGGGCCGGGGGCCGGGGCCGGTCAGGTCAGGTCAGGTCAGGATCTCGACGTATCCGTCGGTCCCGTGTACGCGGATCCGCTGCCCGTCCCGGATCAGCCGGGTGGCCTGCTCCACACCGACGACGGCCGGCAGGCCGTACTCCCGGGCGATCACCGCGCCATGGGTCATCAGGCCGCCCACCTCCGTCACCAGGCCCGCGATTCCGACGAACAGGGGGGTCCAGCTGGGGTCCGTGCAGGTCGTGACCAGGATGTCGCCCGCCTCCAGATCGGCCTCCGCCATGTCGAGGACGACGCGGGCCCTGCCCTCGACGGTCCCGGCCGAGACCGGCAGACCGATCAGAGCGCCGGCCGACACGTCGTCGCGCCGGTAGGCCCCGGTGACGGCCTCGCCGTCCGAGGTGAGCACCCGGGGCGGCGTCAGCGCGTGGTACGACCGGAACGCGGCCTTGCGCTCCTCGATGAGCCGGCCGTCCACCCGGTGCGAGCGCACGGCGTCGTGGAACTCCTGGAAGGTGAGGTAGAAGACGTCCTCCCGCTCGGTAAGCACGCCGGCCCGCACGAGCCGCCCGGCCTCGTCCAGCAGGGCCCGCTTGTAGACGAAGTACTTGCCGACGATGGTGTACTTCGGGTACTCCCGGTACCCGATGAAGGTCCGGACCCGGTCGATCATCCGCTCGGTCTCGTCGGCCTTCCGGTCCCCGTCCGGCAGGGCCCGCAGGCGCGACAGCACGTCCCGCGCCTTCTCTCGCGCCTTCTGCCGCCCTTCCTCGAAGCGCCGCCCGGCGGCGCCCGGTCCGAAA
The DNA here is from genome assembly GCF_024756275.1 of Streptomyces pyxinae. Taxonomy (GTDB): domain Bacteria; phylum Actinomycetota; class Actinomycetes; order Streptomycetales; family Streptomycetaceae; genus Streptomyces; species Streptomyces pyxinae. The sequence continues at coordinate 375,778 of NZ_JANUGQ010000002.1, forward strand.
TTCCTGACATTGTCGAGGAGGGCGGGCACGAGCGTGGCGGGGCGCTCGCGCCAGCGCGGCCTCGTGATGTCGATCTCGCCGGCACAGCGCATGCCGTACCGGTCGAGGAAGCCCTCGATGGCCTCGCGCGCCCCGGTTCCGCCCGGCAGCTCGGCCAGCTCCTCCAGGAAGTCCTCGTCCCCGGCTCCCCGCAGGAATGCCACCACCTCCGGGTGCGGGCGGATCACATCGGCGACGTCGAGCAGCGCCAGCCCCATTTCCGACGTGATGTTCCCGGGGGCGGACAGCGTGAGTGTGTCGGCCGCGTTCTTCTCGCCCAGCCACTCCCGCAGCGTGTCGTTGAGCCACCAGGTGGCTTCCATCCCCGCCATGATCGCCTGATGGCTCAGCGGATCCGTGAGGACGCGTTTGTGCTCCTCGAAGGCGTCCAGCAGGAAGTCGAACAGCGCCGGTCCGGTCTTCCCCCGGATGCCGCGCTCCAGGGCGGCGACGGACGCCCGGCCGCGCTCGATCAACTCGGCGACGACGGCCGGATCGGTCTCGATCGGGGCCGGTGCCCCGGCGGCCGGCCGGGCGTGGGAACCCGGGCCCGGCTCCGGGTCCGGGAGCGAGGGAACGAAGTCGCCGCGGTCGAGGACCGTCGCCAGCGCGTCCCCGGTCAGGGGATCGGACCTCCCCACCATCTCCAGGAGCGGGGCACGGCTCGCGGGCGAGGCCAGCATCCGGGTGGCGTCGACGAACAGCCTCCCGCCGGCCTCGTGCATCGGCACCATGGCGGTCAGCTTCCACAGGGAAAGCCCCAGGGGCTTCATGGGATCGGTCATCATCTGCTGGTGACCGACCGAGAGGTAGACGTGGTTCTCCCGGTCGCCGCTCTCGGGGACGGGGAACAGGGTGGTGATCGGCCGGCTCTGGACGATCCGGAAGTCGTCGTCGGCCAGGCACCACTCGATGTCCTGCGGGCGGCCGAAGTGTGCTTCGATCCGCCGCCCGAGCCCGACGAGCCGCACGGCCTGCGCGTCCGTCAGCGCCGGCTGCTCCTGCCGCCGGGGGTCGACCGCCACTTCCCGCGTGCCGCCGGCCGGCCGGGCGTGCACGGCACGCCGTTTGGCGGCGATCGTCCTGGTGACGACTTCGCCGTCCCGCACCGTGAAGACGTCCGGGTTCACCAGGCCGGAGACCAGGGCCTCGCCGAGGCCGAAGCCGGCGTCCACGGTGGCGACCCTCCGGTTGCCGGTGACGGGGTCGGCCGTGAACAGGACGCCGGCCGCGTCCGGGAAGACCATCCGCTGGACGACCACCGCCATGTGGACCGTACGGTGGTCGATGCCGTTGCGCCGCCGGTAGGTCACGGCCCGCTCGGTGAACAGCGAGGCCCAGCACCGGCTGATGTGCCGGAGGATCTCCGCCGGCCCCACGACGTTCAGGTAAGTGTCCTGCTGGCCGGCGAAGGAAGCCGTCGGCAGGTCCTCCGCCGTCGCGCTGGACCGCACGGCGCAGGCGGCCTCCGCACCGAGCCGGGCGAGCGCACGAGTGATCGCCGCCGCGAGATCGCCGGGGACGGCGGTCTCTTCGATGATCCGGCGGATCTCCGCGCTGAGTCCGCGGACCGCCTCCCGGTCGTCCGGGTCCAGGCGTGACAGCCGAGCGAGCCGGTCGTCGAGCGACGGCACTTCCGCCATGATCCGCCGGAAGGCGTCCGTCGTCACACAGAAGCCGGCCGGTACCCGGATGCCGTCGATCCGCGACAGCTCCCCCAGGTGGGCGCCCTTCCCGCCGGCGACCGCGCCCTGGGTCCTGTCGATCTCCTGAAGATCCCGCACATACTGCCCGGTCATCGCGCCACCTCCGGGGCGGCCGTGCTCCGCCGCGCCGTCCCGGTCGATCGCGCCACCGGAGCCCCCGGCTCTGTCGAACTTCATGTCGGGCATGTCCTCATCCCTGGTTGCCTTGCCACCACCGGTCTGCCGGCCGCCCCGGCCGGACGGAGCGGCATTCCGCCCCGTCCGGCCCGGGCGGCCGCGAGCCCACTGCCGGGTCCGCGACGAGTCCGGTGCCCGCGACGAGTCTGGTGCCACCGACCCCCGTACGCCGGCACATGGTCCGTCGCGACCTCATCGCCGCAGGTCGTGGCCTCGGCCGATGATTCTGCGCCACCCACCGGGCCTTGCCGCAAGCCCCCCGGTGCGCTATATGTTGAGAAGGGCGAGGAGAGGAATCTCCTCGCCCTTGCCTTGTGCCGTTCACCAGAGGGTTTCGGCCGGCGCACCGAAGACACCGAAGACCCGGCGTACCGAAGACACTGAGGACGGGGCGGGACTCCTGCGAGGAGGTCCCGCCCCGTCCTCAGTGGGTCATGGGCGGTGGGTTCGGGCGGCCGGGGTCAGAAGCGGTCCGGCGCCCGCTGCGGGAGCGGAGAACCGGGGAGCGCGTCCCGCTCCCGGTTCTCGCGCGCCTCCGCGTTCGAGCCGGCCGTCGCCTCGCATGACACGTCCTTCGCCGGGAGCGTGCCGGTGAGCAGATAGCCGGTCACCGTGCCGTCCGCGCACACGGTGCCGTTCGGGTAGACGCCGTGGCCCTCGCCGCCGAGGACGGTGAGCATCTTCGAGCCCTTCAGGGCGGCGTGCAGAGCCTGACCGCTGGGCAACGGGGTCTGTGGGTCCCACTCGTTCTGGACGATCAGGGCTCCGGCCCTGTTGTTCACCCGGGTCGCCGGCTCCACCGACGCGCCCCAGAACGCGCAGGGCTTGACGCTGGACACGAAGTCACCGAAGAGCGGGAAGCGGCCCCGGTCCGCGAGGGCGTCCCGCCGGTAACTCTCCGGATCCCGGGGCCATGCCGCTGAGTTGTCTCCGCAGACCACGGCCCAGGAGCTCGCCGTCATGTTGTCGGCGGGCACCTTGGGGGCGTCGGCCGCCCTCCCCGTGCTTCCGGACCCGGTGGACGCCGTGAGCCGCTTCGCCGTGGCGGGCTCGCCGGCCGCGGCCTTCCTCAGCTCCACGACCACCGCGGTGGCCCATTGCGGGCTGAAGACCGCCGGGCGCATACGGCTTCGGATGTCGTCGCCGGTGGTCGGCCGCCCCTCCACCTCGATGGGCTTCTCGTCGGCCCGCGCGACCAGGTTCCAGAAGGTCCGGTCGACCTTCTCCGGGGTGTCGCCCAGGCCGTACATCTCCGAACGCCTCGCGGCCCACTCGGTCCACCGGTCGAAGGCGGGCTCGGCGCCCTCCGCCCACCAGCGCATCATTCCCCGCCAGGCGCGCGCCGGGTCGACCCCGCTGTCCAGCACGAACCGGTCGGTCCGGCCCGGGAAGAGCTGGGTGTAGACGGAGCCCAGGTAGGTGCCGTAGGAGTAGCCCAGGTACGAGATCTTCTTCTCGCCGAGGACCGCCCGGAGCAGGTCCATGTCGCGCGCGGTGTTGCGCGTGGTGATGTACGGGAGCGTGTCGCCCGCCTTCCGCTCGCACTTGTCCGCGACACCGCGGGCCCAGGCGACGTCCTCGCCGAACCTCTCCTCCCGGTACGGGCGCAGCAAGGTCTCCTCCGCCGGCTTCAGGCCGCAGGAGAGCGGGCTGCTGCGCCCCACACCCCGCGGGTCGAAACCGATGAGGTCGTACGCCCGCTGTACGGACGCGGGGAGCACCTCCCGCAACCCCAGCGGCATGGAGAGCCCCGGCCCGCCGGGGCCGCCGGGGTTGACGAGGAGGACGCCGCGCCGCTCGGCGGGCGCGGTGCTCTTGATCCGGGACATGGTCAGGTCCAGCCGCTCGCCCCCGGGAGCCCGGTAGTCCAGCGGGACCTTGACCGTGGCACATTCGAGTGCCGCCGGGAGATCGGCGGCACACGGCTTCCACCGGGGCTTCTGCTGCACATACCAGTCCAGCGTGCCCTCGGCGGCGGACGCGGAGGCGTAGGCGATCGGTGGGGCAGCGGCGGTGGCCGTCGAGGTGGCGAGCACGGGAGCCAGGGTTGCCGTGACACTCACGGCCAACAGGGGCACGAGACGTCGTCTGTGCACGGTATCGATCCTTCTGGTGGCGTGTGCGGACGGGCAGAATCCTTCAGGAGCCGGCCACGCCTGTGGATCCCTCGCCGGACCGCATTTCCCCTCCGTCCTGAGAGCTACACAACGCCGTTGCGTGGTACCCGAGTCGCAGTGACGGCTCGTCCTCGCGAGGCCATGACGGACAGAGGCCACGCATCCCCGGGGGCCGACCGGACCGCACATCAGGGGCCGCGGCCGGCCGGGCCGCCGCCCCGCCGGAGCCCGGAGGCGGGAATCCCCCGTCCGGGTAATGGACATGGCGGCGTCGCATGGATGTCACCCGGGGGAGTACCCGGCGGTGGAAACCTCCCGGCAGCCGCACCGCGCGTCCTGCCGGTGCTCTCTGCGGGGGAGAAGACCGTGATGTCCATGCCGTCGGCGTTCCGCCGTACCGCTCGTGCCCGACGGGCCGTCACCCTGGCGGTCGCGGCCGGCCTCGGAGTCGTAGCCGCTTCTCCCGCCCCGGCGCGCGAACCCGCCGCTGCCGTCGACACGTACTACGCCGCTGCCCGGGGCAAGACCGGTCCGGCGCTGAAGGCGGCCCTGCACACGATCATCAGCGCCCAGGACAGGCTCGGCTACCCGCAGGTGTGGGAGGCGCTGAAAGCCACCGACCAGGACCCGTCCGACCCCGGCAGTGTGATCGAGCTGTACACCGGGCGCTCGATCGCCAAGTCCCGCTCCGGCGGCGGGAGCGGGGAGTGGAACCGCGAGCACGTGTGGGCCAAGAGCCACGGCGACTTCGGCACCGCCACCGGCCCCGGCACCGACCTGCACCATCTGCGCCCCGAGGACGTGGGTGTGAACGCGGTGCGGGGCAACAAGGACTTCGACAACGGCGGCAGCCCCGTCCCCGGGGCGAGTGGCAACCGGACCGACTCCGACTCCTTCGAGCCCAGGGACGCCGTCAAGGGCGATGTGGCCCGCATGATCCTCTACATGGCCGTCCGTTACGACGGCGGGGACGGGTTCCCGGACCTGGAGCCCAACGAGCGGGTGAACAACGGCTCCACGCCGGCGATCGGCCGTCTGAGCGTGCTCAAGCAGTGGTCCCTCCAGGATCCGCCCGACGCCTTCGAGCAGCGCCGCAACGAGACCATCTACACCACCTATCAGCACAACCGGAACCCCTTCGTCGACCACCCCGAATGGGTCGGCGCCATCTGGTGACCGAGCCGGGCCGACCGGGACCCGGCCGTGCCCACCGCGGGATCGGACGCGGCGGCCGGGGAAACAGATGGGGGCGGCCGGCACGAGCCGGGGACCCCCGGACCGGTCGGGCAGGCCCCGGACAGGAGGCACCGTCATGCGCATTCCCGGCCCCGAGCACCAGGAAGACGGTGGGTCGAGCGCCGTCGCGGCCGCGGGCGGGCTCCACCAGTACCCCGTACGTCTGCACGAGACGTACGGGCCCGTCGTGCGCTTCCAGCTGCCGGGCGCGGGCGAGGCCGTGTCGGTCGCCGATCCCGTGCTCCTGGAAGCCACGGCGCACCTCGACAAGCGACCCGAGCAACTGTTCGCATTCCTCGACCCGTTGTGCGAGGCGGGCAATCTGCAAGTGCTTCCCGCCGAGGAGCACACGCCCTGGCGGCGGTTGTTGCTCTCGGTGCTCGCCGGACGCCCCGCCCATGAGCGGCACTTCGCGCGCTTCACGGAACTGGCGCACGACCTGGCCGACCACTGGGCCGCCCGGGCCGGTGGGGAACCCGTGGAACTGCAACAGGAGCTGACCGTGCTGTCGCTCCGTATGATCTGCGGGTTCGCGCTCGGCGGCGCGGATGCCGGCACGGACACCGCTCGGGTCGTCGCGGCGTTCGAGGACGTGCTCACCGAGCATCTCGGGCGGCTCTACCAGGTGCCGCGGGCCGACCCGCGCTCGGCGGAGCGGGCCGGTGAGGCCCTCGCGTATCTGCGGGCGACGGTCGACCGTGTGGTGGCGGCGCACCGCTCCGACGGCCGCACCGACCGCAGCGACCTGATCGGGGCACTCGTCGAGGCGGGGGAGAGCCCGGCGCGGATCCGGGACACCGTGATGGTGACGCTGCTCGCGGCCCATCACACCACCGGGGTCGCCGTCTCGTGGACACTGCACCTGCTGGGCCGCCACCCCGGCGCGGCCGACCGTGTCGCCGCCGAGCTGGACCGGGTGCTCGGCGGGCGCACCGCGCCGGACTACGGCGATCTGCGGCGGCTCACTTACCTGGACAGGGTGCTCAAGGAGTCGATGCGCCTGTTCCCGCCCGGCCCCTACGGCGCGCGTGAGGCGACCGAGGACCTGGTCCTGGGCCCGTACGGGATTCCCGCCGGGACGACGGTGTTCTACCCGTTCTGGGCGGTGCACCTGAATCCCGGGTACTGGCCCGATCCTGAGCGCTTCGACCCGGAGCGGTTCACGCCCCGGGAAGTGGCCAAGCGCCCACGGCTCGCGTACATCCCGTTCGGGATCGGGCCGCGCGCCTGCGAGGGCGCCGCGCTGGCCACGGTCGAGGCCCAGCTCGTCCTGGCCGTCCTCCTCAAACGCCTGCGCTTCCGGCCCGCCCCGGGACACGAGGTGACGCCGGTGGAACGGTTCGTGCTGTGGGCGCGGGACGGGATCCGGATGACGGTACGGCCACGGGACCCCTCCCGGGCGGGCGGAGCACCGGCCACCTGACCGGGCGGCCGGTACGTCGGGCCGGCGGGGTGCGCGGCACCTCGGTGACCCGCCGGCCCGCGATCTCGGGCGCCGTGGCGGGACGCTCCCGGAGGCTCCGCCCACCCGACGGCCTGCCGGGTCGGGGCGCCGGGGAGGTCAGCCCGTCGCGTGGATCCAGCGGGCGTGGAGGGCGGCGAAGGGGCCGTCGCCGGCGGCGAGACGGGCGGGCGGGCCGTCCTCGACCACGGCGCCGTCCGCCAGGACGAGGACCCGGTCCGCCGCCAGGACGGTGGAGAGCCGGTGGGCGATGATCACGGAGGTGCGGCCGGCCAGCAGCGCGTCCATGGCGCGCCGGACGGCCAGTTCGGTGGGGATGTCCAGACTGGAGGTCGCCTCGTCCAGCAGCAGCACCGCCGGATCCGCCAGGAAGGCCCGGGTGAGGGCGACCAACTGGCGCTGGCCCGCGGAGAGACGGCTGCCCCGCTTGCGCACCTCGGTGTCGTAGCCGTCGGGCAGCGCGGCGATGAACGCGTCGGCGCCGACCGCCCGCGCGGCGGCCCGGATCTCCTCCGGTCCCGCGTCCGGACGGGCCAGCGCGATGTTCTCCATGACACTGCCGCCGAACAGGAAGTTCTCCTGCGTCACCAGGGTGATCTCGCGGCGCAGCTCGCGGTCGGCGATCCGGCGCAGGTCCACCCCGTCCAGCAGCACGGCACCGGTGGCCGGATCGTAGAACCGCGCCGCCAGCTTGGCGACGGTGGACTTGCCGGCCCCGGTCGCGCCGACCACCGCCAGGGTCTGCCCGGCCGGCACGTCGAGGTCCAGACCGCGCAGCACCGGCGGGGTGTCCGGCCGGTAGCGGAAGCCGACCCCCCGGAAGGAGAGCGCCCCCCGCACCGGCCGGTCGCGCGGCAGCGGCACCGGGGCGGCGGGCTCCGGCACCGAGGAGGGGGTGGCGAGGAAGTCCGCGATCTTCTCCAGCGCGGCCGCCGCCGAGGCGTAGAGGTTGTTGAAGGTCGCCAGCTCGTCCAGCGGATCGTAGAAGCGCCGCAGATAGAGCAGGAAGGCGGCGAGCACGCCGAGCGGCAGCGCGCCCGACGACACCCGCCAGGCGCCCAGGGCCAGCACCACCGCCAGGGCGACATTGCCGGTCAGCCGGACCCCGGCGGTGTACCGGGCGACCACCTCCAGGGCGTCGGTGTGGGCGTCCCGGAAGGTGTCGTTGAGCCGGTTCATCGCCGCGTGCTTCCGCCGCTCGGCGCGGAACGCCTGCACGGCCCGCACGGCGTTCATGCTCTCCCCGAACCGCGCGATGATCTCCGCCACCGTGTCGCGGGCGCGCCGGTACGCGATCCGGGAACGGCGCCGGAACCAGCGCGTCATCGCGACCAGCGGCACGATGGACCCCAGCACCACCAGCGCCAGCGGGGCGTCCAGCCAGAGCAGCAGCACCGAGATGCCCGTCACCGTCAGCACCGAGGTGAGCAGCCCGTCCAGGCTGGCCTCGATCAGATCGCGTACGGCGTCCACATCGGCGGTGAGCCGGGAGATGACGGCGCCCGAGGTGTACGACTCGTGGAAGGCGACCGGGAGTCGGCGGGCCCGGTCGAAGATCCGGGTGCGCAGCTCCAGCAGCACGGCCTGGCCCACCGAACCGGAGACCCGGAAGAACGCGTACCGCGCCCCGGCGGCCAGCAGCCCGCAGGCGGTGAAACCGGCCACGCACCCGGTGAGCGGGCCCCAGTCGCCCGCCGCCGCCCGGGGGATGCCGAGGTCGATGGCGCGCGCCACCAGCAGCGGGCCGACCAGTTGGAAGGCGTTCTCCAGCACCAGGGCGGCCAGGGCGGCGCCGGACGGCCACCGGTGGGGCCGGAGCAGCGCGTACAGCAGCCGCCGGGACGCGCGCCGCACCCGGCGGGACTCCCGGCGCTCCGGCGGTCGCCCGGCGGGCCCGGCCGGGCGGTCGGCCACCGCTCCGGCGGCCGGGGAGGTGGTGTCCGCGCTCACCGGACCACCACCCCGTCGTCGTGGGTCTCCCCGGCCGGGCGCGGGTCCACCGCCATCAGCGCCCGGTAGGCGGCCGAGGCGGCGAGCAGCTCCCGGTGGGTCCCCCGGGCGGTGATCCGGCCGTCCTCCAGCAGCACCACCCGGTCGGCCATCCGGGCGGTGTTGGGCCGGTGCGCCACCACCAGGGCGGTGGAGCGGCGCAGCACCCGGCGCAGGGCCCGCTCCACCTCCGCCTCGGTGTGCAGGTCGAGCGCGGAGAGCGGGTCGTCCAGCACCAGCAGCGCGGGCCGGCCCACGATCGCCCGGGCCAGGGCGATCCGCTGCCGCTGACCGCCGGAGAGCGACATGCCCTGCTCGCCGACGCGCACCGCGAGTCCGTCCGGCCCGAGCGCGGCCACGAAGTCCGCGGCGCCCGCCACCCGCAGCGCCTCCCACACGGCGTCGTCGGTCGCCTCCGGGGCGCCCAGGGTCACGTTCTCGCGCACGGTCAGCGAGGAGAGCAGCGGATCGTCGAAGGCACACCCCACCACGGCCCGCAGGTCCGCCAGCCGCAGCTCCCGGACGTCCACACCGTCGACGGTGACCCGGCCGGCGGTCACATCGGCGAGGCGCGGCACCAGCGCGGCCAGCGTGGTCTTGCCCGACCCGGTGGCGCCCACCAGCGCCACCGTCTCGCCCGGCCGCAGCTCCAGGGACACGTCCCGCAGCACCGGCCGGCCGGCTCCCGGGTACCGGAACTCCACGTGCTCCAGGCGGAGATGGCCCCGGGCCGGCCGCACCGGCGGCCTGGGACGCGCCGGGTCGGTGAGGCCCGGCGGGGTGTCGCGCACCTCCCAGTACCGGTCGCAGGCGGCGGCGGCCGTGCTGGTCTCGGCCAGCGCCCAGCCGATGCACTCGGTCGGCCAGCGCAGATAGGTGCTGACCGTGACGGCCGCCACCAGATCGCCCAGGGACAGGGTGGAGTTGGCCACCCCCACCGCCCCGAGGCCCAGTTGGCCCGCGATGCCCAGCTCCGGCAGGACCAGCAGCGCGGTGGACAGGGCCGCCATGATGCGCACCACCCGCAGCTCCGCGGTACGCAGCCGCTCCGCCTGGGCACGGAAGACCGCCAGCCTGCCCCGGCCCTGCCCGTACGCGCGCACGACCCGGATGCCGAGCATGGTCTCCTCGACCAGAGTGGCGAGATGGCCGCCCTCGTCCTGGGTGGCGCGGGCGGCCACCTTGTACCGCGTCTCGTAGAAGTAGGAGACCAGCAGCAGCGGCGCCGCGCCCGCCAGCCCCACCAGCGCCAGCCACGGGTCGATCAGGAACAGCACCCCGAGACCCACCAGCACGGTGACCGAGTTGACCACCAGGAACAGCGCGGCGAACGCCAGGAACTTCCGCAGCACGACCAGATCGCCCACCGCCCGGGAGAGCAACTGCCCAGACGGCCAGCGGTCGTGGAAGGCGACCGGCAGCCGGAGCAGATGGGCCAGCAGGTCCGCCCGCATCCGCGACTCCACCAGCGCGGTGGGACGGGCGATCAGCTTGCGGCGGGCGTAGAACAGCGCCGCCTCGGCCGCGCCGAGCGCCGCCACCAGCAGGATCGGCCGCACCGCCGCGCCCGCGTCGCCGGTGCTCAGCGGCCCGTCCACGATCCGCTGGGTCACCAGCGGAACGGCCAGCCCGCACAGCAGCGCGCCGAGCGTCGCGGCGGCGGCGGCACCCACCGGCAGCCGGACCGGGCGCAGATAGGGACCGAGCCGCCGCAGGGCGGCCCAGGAGGAACGCGGTCCGGCCGGTACCGCGAGCGGCGCGCTCAATTCCATTCACTCCTCGGGGAGATGGTGTGACCGGTCTTCACCGGCGGCCGGGAAAATGTCCGTGCTAGCCTGGCGTCGAATTCTCGGAGCCGCGGTGCGGACAGGCCGTGCCGCGACCGGCCGTGCGGAATGACGCCGGCCCGTCCCCTGTGAATCGAGGTCCACTGTGACACAAGAATCCCTGTTACTTCTCGACCGTATTGATTCGGATGATTCCTACGCGAGCCTGCGGAACGACCAGGAATTCTGGGAGCCGCTGGCCCGCCGCGCCCTGGAGGAGCTCGGGCTGCCGGTGCCGCCGGTGCTGCGGGTCCCGGGCGAGAGCACCAACCCGGTCCTGGTCGGCGAGCCCGGCCCGGTGATCAAGCTGTTCGGGGAGCACTGGTGCGGCCCGGAGAGCCTCGCGTCCGAGTCGGAGGCGTACGCGGTGCTGGCGGACGCCCCGGTGCCGGTGCCCCGGCTGCTCGGCCGCGGCGAGCTGCGGCCGGGCACCGGAGCCTGGCCGTGGCCCTATCTGGTGATGAGCCGGATGACCGGCACCACCTGGCGGTCCGCGATGGACGGCACGGCCGACCGGGGCGCGCTGCTCGCCCTGGCCCGCGAACTCGGCCGGGTGCTCGGCCGGCTGCACAGGGTGCCGCTGACCGGGGCCACCGTGCTCACCCCCGGCTCCGAGGTCTTCCCCGAGCTGTTGCGGGAGCGGCGCGCGGCGACCGTCGCGGACCACCGCGCGTGGGGCTACCTCTCGCCCCGGCTGCTGGACCGCCTGGACGGCTGGCTGCCGGACGTGGACACGCTGCTGGCCGGCCGCGAACCCCGGTTCGTCCACGGCGACCTGCACGGGACCAACATCTTCGTGGACCTGGCGGCGACCGCGATCACCGGGATCGTCGACTTCACCGACGTCTACGCGGGAGACCCCCGCTACAGCCTGGTGCAACTGCATCTCAACGCCTTCCGGGGCGACCGGGAGATCCTGGCCGCGCTGCTCGACGGGGCGCGGTGGGAGCGGACCGGGGACTTCGCCCGCGAGCTGCTCGCCTTCACCTTCCTGCACGACTTCGAGGTGTTCGAGGAGACCCCGCTGGATCTCTCCGGCTTCACCGATCCGGAGGAACTGGCGGAGTTCCTCTGGGGGCCGCCGGACACCGCCCCCGCCGGCTGACGGCCCTCGGCCGCCGCCACCATCGGCTGACGGCCTGCCGCCGGCCCCGGGCCGCCCGGCGCCGCCACCGGCCCCGGGCGGCCCGCCGGGCGGAGCCCCGCCCGGTGCGCCCGGGGCGCGGGGCGCGGGCCGGAGCACCGCTCCCGGGGACGTACGAGCACGGGAAGGTACGGTCCCGGGGACGTACGGGACCGGAGCGGGCCGCCCGGCGGCGCGGGGGCCGTCGGCGGGCGCTCAGGCGTGGCGGGCGTGGAAGGCCCGGGCATCCTCGATCATCTCCTCCAGGGTGGGCCGGCCGGGCTTCCATCCCAGCTCGGCGAGGATCCGCTCGGCGGAGGCCACCAGCACCGCCGGATCACCCGGCCGGCGTTCCGCCCTGCGGTACGGCACCCGGTGCCCGGTGACCCGGCCCACCGCCTCCAGCACCTCCAGCACGGTGAACCCCCGGCCGTTGCCCAGGTTGTAGACCCGGTGCGTGCCGGGCACCGCCCCGGCCAACGCCGCCAGATGCGCGTCCGCGACGTCCGCGACATGGATGAAGTCCCGTACGCAGGTGCCGTCCCGGGTCGGATAGTCGTCGCCGTTGAGCCGCAGCTCCGGCCCCCGGCCCAGCGCCGCGGCCAGGGCCAGCGGCAGAAGATGGGTCTCCGGCTCGTGGCGCTCCCCGTGCCGGCCGACCGCCCCGGCGACGTTGAAGTACCGCAGGCTCACCGCGGCGAGACCGTGCGCCCGCGCGTAGTCGGCCAGCGCCCCGTCCACCGCCAGCTTGGAGGCGCCGTACGGATTGGTGGGCCGGGTCGGGGCGTCCTCCGGGATCGGCACCCGCTCCGGCTGCCCGTACGTCGCCGCCGTGGAGGAGAAGACGATCCGGCTCACCCCGGCGGCCAGCATGCCGTCCAGCAGCACCAGCGACTGCTGGGTGTTGCCGCGCCAGTAGCGCTCCGGCCGGCGCACCGAGTCGTCGATCAGCGAGCGCGCCGCCAGATGCACCACCCCGTCGAAGCGGTCGGGACCGGCCAGGACCCCGGCCGCCACCGCCATGTCGCCGCGCACGAACTCCGCGCCCTCGGGCACGGCGCCGGCGAAGCCGCTGGACAGGTCGTCCACCACCACCACCCGGTGGCCCTCGTCCAGCAGCCGCCGCGCCACCACACTGCCGATGTACCCCGCGCCGCCCGTCACCAGGAGCCGCATCGTCACTCTCCCTCCGTCAGTATCCGTACGGCGGACCGCAGATCCGCCACCACCCGGTCCGCCGCCGACGGCGTGCCCGGCGGGGCCAGCCGCACCGTGCGGCACCCGGCCGCGCGGCCGGCCGCCACGTCCGACTCGCTGTCGCCGATCATCACCGCGTCCGGCAGGGAGAGCCGGGGAATGTCCCGGGCCGCCGCCTCCAGCAGCCCCGGGCGCGGCTTGCGGCACCGGCAGGAGTTCTCCGCGTGCGGACAGACGTAGTAACCGTCCCAGTGCGCTCCCTCGGCCCCGAGCAATTCGGCCAGCCTCCGCTCCACCGCGGCCAGTTCCCCCGGGGTCACCAGGCCGCGCGCCACCCCCCGCTGATTGGTCACCACCACCACCCGGCGGCCGCTCCGGTTCAGCGTCCGTACCGCCTCCGCCGCGCCCGGCAGCAGCCGTAATTCCTCGGGACGCGTCAGATAAAGACCCGGCGGCGGGGCGGCGTTCACCGTTCCGTCCCGGTCCAGGAAGAAGGTGGCCGGACTTTTTCCCTCTCGTGTGCGCGGCATTCTCCGTACTTCCTCGTGAACCGATTCACTGTTACCTTCGATGCTGTCTCTCCGGGTATTCGGTGGGTGCTCCCGAATGCCGTCCGGAATTGATCGCGGCAGTTCGGCCGCATTTTCCCGAGGTGGTCACACACATGAGCGAAACCGCATCCGCGCGTCCGCGCGTGCTCTTCGTATCCGCCAATGAGTCGGCGCCCTGGGGTCCCAGCGAGACCAACTGGTCCCTCGCCGCCGCCGAGTGGCTGCGGCGGGGCGCGGAAGTCCACGCCAGCGTCAAGGGCTGGGAGGAGGTGCCCGGCGAACTGGCCGCCCTGGAACGGGCCGGCTGCGCCGTCCACCGGCGCTGGGACCTGCCGCCGTTCGACGCCCGGCCGGTCGCCGAACTGCCCTGGTCCGAGCGGCGGACCAGCACCCTGGAACAGATACGGCCGGACTTCGTGGTGGTGTCCCAGGGCGACAACTACGAGGGACTCGGCTGGCTGGAGGAGTGCGCCCGGCGCGGCTACCCCTACGTCGCGTACGCCAACTCCGCCTCGGAGTACGAGTGGTGCACCGACGACGTGGCGCGGCGGCTGGCCGTCGGCTACCACGGCGCCCGCGCCTCCTTCTTCGTCTCCGAACGCAACCGCGAGCTGACCGAGCGCCAGGTGGGCGAGTCCCTCCCCAACGCCCGGGTGGTGCGCTGCCACTTCAAGGTCGACTACACCGCCGCGCCGCCCTGGCCGGCCGGCGACACCCCGGTGCGGCTCGCCTGCCTGGCCCGGCTCGACCCCAACAGCAAGGGCCACGACGTGCTCTTCGACGTGCTGGCGATGCCGAAGTGGCGGGCGCGTCCCGTCACCCTCTCGCTCTACGGCGCGGGCGAGTACGAGCAGGTGCTCCGCGCCCTGCGGGACCGGCTGGACCTGCGCAACGTGGAGTTCGCCGGGTATGTGAAGGACATCGAGGACGTCTGGCGCACTCATCACGCGCTGGTGCTCTGCTCCCGCGCCGAGGGACTCCCCACCGTGATCATCGAGGCGATGCTCTGCGGCCGCCCGGTCGTGGTGAGCGATGTGGCGGGCAACGCCGAGCTGCTCACCGACGGGGAGACCGGGTTCGTCGCCGCCGGGCCGGTCGCCGCCTGCCTGGACGAGGCCCTGGAGCGGGCCTGGCAGCGGCGCGCCGAGTGGCCGGCGATCGGCCGGCGCGCGGCCGAGGCGGTCCGCAAGCAGCTGCCGCCGGACCCGATCGCCCTGCTGGTCGACCAGTTCGAGGAGCTGGCCGAGCCGGCCGGCGACCGGTTCGAGGAGCCGGCCGGCTGACCTGACGCCCGCGCCCGGAGCCTGCCGGCCCGGGCGCCGGGCGCTCACTCCGCCTCCCGCAGCCGGCGCGCGGTGACCTCGGGCTCCTGCGGGGTGAAGAAGATCCCGCTGCCCAGTTCGCCGGCGGCGACATAGCGCGGCACTCCCGGCGCCCGCCACACCACGTTGATCTCCAGGTACAGATGGGCCGACGGCCAGTCGCCCCCGTCCACCGGACGCTGGTGCGCCCAGAGGAAGTACGGGGCCGGGCCGCCGAAGAAGCGCTCCACCCGGCCCGCCACCGAGACCAGCAGCGAGGCCAGCGAGCGCCGGTCGGCCGGACCGCACGCCCCGAGGTCCGGCAGATGGCGGACCGGGGCCAGCCGGAGGGCGTACGGGTAGAGCGGAGCCTCCGGCACCCAGGCGGTCCAACCGCCGGTCCGCGCCACCACCAGGCCGGCGGCCGGCGGCACACAGAGCGGGCAGTCCCCGCCGCCCCGGTCCAGCTGCGCCCTCGCGGTCGGCGGCGGCTCCGCGAGCCCGAACGCCTGGCCGTGCGGATGGTCCACGGTCGCCCCGGCGTCCGCCCCCCGGTTCTCGAAGAGCAGCACATAGCCGACGTCCGGACGGGCCCCGAGCTCCCGGGCGCACTCCCGCCACAGCTCCACCACCCGCTCCGCCTGCGCCTCGTCCATGGTCGCCCAGGAGGCCCGGTGATCCGGCGAGTACAGCAGCACCTCGCACCGCCCCTCGCCCAGGGCCGGCCACCGGTTGGGGAAGCGCCGCACCCGGTAGGGCTCGGGCGCCTCCAGACCGCCGGGGCAGAACGGGCAGTCCTCGGACCGGGTGCGGGGGCGCCGCTGCCGGTGCCCGGCCACCACCACCCGCGCCCCGGTCAGCGGGTCCACCCGTGTGCGGGCCGTCTCCACCGGCTAGGCCCCGTCCGCCCGCACCGCGACCCGGATCGTGTCCGGCCCCGGCGCGTCGGCCAGCCGGAACGCCTCGTCCGCCGCCGCCAGGTCCAGCACGTCGGTGACGACCAGATCGGTACGGAGGGCGCCCCGGGCGACCAGCGCGGCGGCCGCGCCCATGAAGCGGCCCGGCCCCATCGTCCCGACCGTCTCCATGAGCTTCAGCGGCCAGCGGGCCGACTCCAGCTCCACCCGCCGCCCCACCCGGTAGCCGACCAGGGCCACCCGCCCGCCCGGGACGACCAGTTCGGTGGCCGTGCGGATCGCGTCGGGTTCGCCGCTCGCCTCCAGCACCACGTCCGGCAGCCCGTCCGGCCCGGCGTCCGCGATCCAGTCGGCCACCTCCTCGGGAGTGCTGAGCGCGGCACCGGCCCCGAGCAGCCCGGCCGTCTTGGCCCGCCCGGGCAGCGGGTCCACCGCCAGCACCACCTGCGCCCCGGCCACCCGGGCGGCCTGGAGCAGGGTCAGCCCGATCCCGCCACAGCCCAGCACCGCCACGGTCTCCCCGGGCGCGAGACGCACCCGGGAGAGCGCGTGCAGGGCCACCGCGAGCGGCTCCGCCTGGGTGGCCGCCAGCAGGTCGGTGTCCGGCGGCAGCCGTACCAGATTGGCGGCCGGGACCGCGACGTACTCGGCACAGCCGCCCGGGTCGGTGAAGCCGAACTCGCGCAGCCCCGGGCACATCACCGGCTGCGAGCGCCGGCACCAGCGGCACAGCCCGCAGCTCAGCGTGAGATCGGCCACCACCCGGTCACCCGGCGCCACCCGGCCGGGCGGTGCCTGCTCGACCACACCGCTCCACTCGTGGCCGGGCACGGCCGGGAAGGCGGTGCCGTGCCAGGCGTTGTTGTAGAGCGAGACGTCGCTGCCGCAGATCGAGTTGTACGCGACCCGGACCAGCGCCCAGCCCTCGGGCAGCCGGGGGCCGGGTACCTCGGTCACGGTGACGTCCCGCGGTCCGTTCACTACCGCTGCGCGCATGGGGGCTTCCCTTCCTGTCCCTTCCCGGTCCGGCCGGTTCACCGGTCACCCGTGCCGTCGCGCAGGCACTGGGTGACGAAATGGAAGACGAGGCTGTGCATCGCCTCCGCCAGCCCCACGTCCTTGGTCGGCGCGTTGACCTCCACGTCGGCGAGTTCGCGCAGCCGCCCCCCGTCGCCCGCCGTGACGGCGACGACCCGCAGCCCCGCCTCGCTGGCCCACTGGGCGGCGGCGACCACATTGGCACTGGTGCCGGAGCAGCTGATCACCAGCAACCGGTCACCGGGGGCGGCCAGATGTGCCAGTGGCTCCACGAACACCCGGTCGTAGCCGCAGTCGTTGGCGTACGCCGTGAGCATGGACAGATTGTCGGTGAGGGCGACCGCCCGCAGTGGCCGGCCGCCGTCGTAGGCGCCCTTCAGCAGGTCCTGGGCCAGGTGCGAGGCGGCGGACGCGCTGCCGCCGTTGCCGGCCAGGTAGATGGTCGAGCCCTCGTCGCGCACCGCGTCGAGTTCGGTGATGAGCGACCGTACCTGGGCGCCCATCGAGCCGAGCAGCGGTCCCGCGGTGGCGAGGTACTCGTCCCACACGTCCCGTCCGGGACGGACGGCGGGGGCGAAGGAATCCTGTGTCATCGGTGTGTTCCCCAGACCTGTTCTCGTGGGTTCGGTGGGCGCGGACGGAAGCCGGGAAGGAGCGGGTGTGAGCCGGGAGGAGGGGCGTCGGGAGCGAGGACCCGCGGGCGAGCCCGGAGGAGGAAAACGGAGGGAGCGAGGAGGGAGACGGGGGACGGCGGCGGACGGACCGGGGGCTCAGGGGACGAAGTCCTCCTCCACGTCGTGGTCGACGTAGCCCGAGCCCCGGAGATCCGCCGTCTCCCCGTCGAGTTCGCGCCAGTCGGTGAAGAAGGTGGGGCCGTAGCCGAAGGCGGTCAGCAGCCGGTCCCCCTCGGTGAGCTTCCGCCGGGTGCCGTGCATGAGCGCCTCGTTGAGCAGCAGGACGTCCCCGGAGCGGACGAACACATCGGTGAGGGTGGGGAATCCGGAGTCCACCAGGGAGGTGTTCTCCCCCCGCTCGGCCCGCTCCCGCAGCAGGGGGAAGTTGGCCTTGTGCGACCCCTGCACGTAGCAGAAGGAGCCGTCCTCCGGCGACTGGATGTCGCTGAGGTAGACGAGCGCCTTGACGTAGGGGCAGTAGAGCTTGCCGTCGTGGTACGTGTGGGTGATCGACAGGTCCCGGCCCACCTGCCGGTCACCGAGGTCGAGCAGCTCCGCGTTGCCGCCGTGCAGATAGAGCACGCTGTCCTTGGTGCGGCGCAGCCCGTACCCCTCCAGCAGCCGCAGCGGCTGGTTGACCACGTCCCGCACCGGTGCCAGCAGCCGGTCGTCCAGGGCCAGCCGCGCGAAGACCGGGCTGGCGGCCGGCAGGTCCGGATAGCGGCGGGTGCGCGGGAAGCCGGGGTCCACGGTGTCCAGCCGCTCCAGCTCGGCGCGGAAGGACTCCACCTCCCCGGAGCCGAAGACCCCGGGGATCACCAGGAACCCGGTGGTGTCGAAGAGATACAGCTGCTCATGGGTGAGCGCGGGCACGTCAGTCACCTCTCGGAGGCGTCGGGGCCCCGGCCGGACGGCCCGGCGGGGCGGGGGTTCGGATCGGCGGACGAAGCGGGTGGGGAAGGAACGACAGCGAGTTCGGGCGCGGTCGGCCGGAGCGGGCCCCCGGGCCCGGAACCCATGACGGAGACGGGCCCCGGCCGGGAACGGGCAGCGCGGGCGCAGGGCGGTCGGTGCGGACGGCGGAGCGGGCGGCCGGGCGGCCCGGCAAGGGGGACGGGGGAGCGGCGGCGGTGGCCCGGCGGCCGGGGGCCGGCCCCGCCGCGTGCGCCACCGGTGGCCCCCGCCGCCGCGCATCACCGGTGGTTCGCCGGGCGCCCGTGCCGTCCCGTCCGGCCCGGCCGGGTGCGGGGGCCGGACAGGGCGGGCGTCAGCCGGTGGCCGCCTTCAGCGCGGCCGGGAGCACGGAGAGCACCAGGTCGACGTCCTCCTCCGTCATCCGGGTGTGCAGAGGCAGACAGATGTGCCGGGCGCAGAGGTCGTCCGCCACCGGATGGCGGCCGGCCGGCAACAGGGGCTCGAAGACCGGCTGGGCGTCCAGCGGCTTCTCGTAGATCTCGCCGCCCAGCCGCACACCCGCCTCGGCGAGCGCGGCGCGCAGCGCGGCCCGGTCGGTGCCGGGATCGAGCAGGACGACGTACTTGTACCAGCTCGCCGCCGTCTGCCGGGGCAGCACCGGGGTCAGCCCCGGGATCTCCGCGAGCCCCGCCGTGTACCGCCGGGCCAGCCGGTCGCGCACCGCGAGGAACTCGTCCAGCCGGCGGAGCTGTGCCCGGCCCACGGCCGCGTGCAGCTCGCTCATCCGGGCGTTCTCACCCAGCACGGTGTGATGGCTGCGCCACTCCTCGGGCTTGCCGAGATTGCGGTGGAGCCGTACCGCGGCGGCCAGTTCGTCGTCGTCGGTGACGACCATGCCGCCCTCGGCGGCCGTGATGACCTTGGTGGCGAAGTACGAGAAGGCGCCCGCCACCCCGAAGCGGCCGGCGTGCCTGCCGTCCAGCCGGCTGCCGTGGGCGTGCGCGCAGTCCTCGTACAGCCACAGCCCCCGCTCGGCGCACCAGGCGGCCACCTCCGGCAGCTCCGGGCTGATCAGACCGCCCAGGTGCACCGTGAGCACCCCCACCGTGGTGGGAGTGACGGCCTCCCGCAGCGTCCGGACGGAGGGCGCCAGGGTGTCCGGCTCCACGTCCACCAGCCGGGTGCGCAGTCCGGCGAGCAGCGGCGCGGCGGCCGAGGAGTAGAAGGAGTTGGCCGGCACCAGCACCTCGCCGTCGCCCCGGGCCGCCAGCGCCCGGAGCCCGCAGACCAGGGCTCCGGTGCCGGTGCCGGTCGCCACCGCGTGGCGCGCCCCGGTGGCGGCGGCGGTCTCCCGCTCGAAGGCCGCCACCTGCTCGCCCTGGGCCAGTTGGCCGGTCTCCAGGCTGATACGGATCGCGCCGAGGATCTCCTCGACGTCCCCGGCCGAGAAGTCCGGCCGGACCGGAACCACACGCGGGGCGGTCATCCGGCCGCCACCTCCTCCCGCGTCGCGGCCAGTTGGGTGCGCAGTCCCTCGTCGATCCCGATCCGGGGGGTCCAGCCGAGGTCTCTGCGGACCTTGTCGGTGGAGACGAACCGCTGGGAGTAGACCAGCTCGCCCCGGCGCGTCGGCTCCTCGCGGTGTTCCACCGGCACACCGCCGAACAACTCGGAGACTTTGCGGGCCAGTTCACCGGTGGTGATGATCTCGGGTCCCTCCAGGTTGTAGACCTGGCCTGCCGCGACCGGCGCGGTGGCCCGGTAGAACGCCTCGGCCAGATCGTGCACATGCAGGAAGGCCCGCCGCTCCCCGCCGTCCCCGAAGACGGTGAGCGGCCCGCCGGCCGCCGCCGCCCGGAGGAACGCGTTGACGACCAGGCCCGGCCACATGCCGGGGCCGTAGACGGGGCTGTAGCGCAGCACCGTGGACTCCAGCCCGTGCAGCCGGGCGAAGTCCCGGGCGAGCAGCTCCTTGGCGATCATGGTGGTGGTGTAGAAGTGGCCCGCGCCCGAGGGGAGGAAGGGCTCGTCCTCGTCCACGGCGTTGACCGGCATGGCGTTGTAGACCCAGCAGCTTCCGGCGATCACCACCCGGGACACCCCGGCCGCCGCGGCGGCCGCGAGCACCGCCGCGGTGCCGGTGACATTGGCGTCCATCGCCGCCACCGGTTCGGCCAGCACCGCCCGGGCGTCCGCCATGCCCGCCAGGTGTGCCACGACATCGGGGCGCCAGTCGGTGAACAGTTCGCGCAGCCGGCGCTCGTCGGTGACGCTGGCGGCCTCCCCGGGGAACGGGTCGTCCGGCGCCCACCGGGTGTCCAGCACCAGGACCTCGTGGCCGCCCTCGTGGAAGCGGCGGGCGACATGGCGGCCGATGAACCCCGAGCCGCCGGTGACCAGACAGCGCATCAGGACCTCTTTCCCTGGGCGTAACGGGTGGACGGGGCATGACCGCCGGACGCACCGGACTCGTCGGACGGGGCGGACCGGCCGGCCCCGGTGTGCGGAGCGGACCGGGCGGCTCCGGCGCGCGCGGACGCGGCCGGCGCCCCGGGGGGCCGTTCGGCCAGCCGCTCCCGCCACGCGTCCCGGTCCTCGACGGCGCAGCCGTCGTCGGCGTCCGGCCGTTCGTCCAGCAGCCGGAGGAACCGGCGGTCGGTCAGCTCCTCCGAGGTGTGGTCCTGGAGCTCGCGGAAGTCGCGGCGGGTGCGCTGCTGGTGCGGCATGCGCAGGCCGGCGCTGCCCAGGCAGTTGCGGCAGGCCCGCAGTGGCTCCGGCGACCGCAGGTAGGCGAGCAGCCGTGCGGGGAAGTCCGGTGCGTCGCTGAGCCGCAGCCCGTCCGCCATCGGGTCCCCGCCGTCCCCCAGCACCTGCGGCAGGAAGACCGACTGCGGGCACTTGAAGAAGTGGCCCTCGTACAGTGTGTGACAGCGCCAGACATGGGCGATCTGGCAGGTGTCGTAGATGTGCCGGACCAGCCCGTCGTCCCCGGTGCCGCGCTCCGCGTACGAGTACCGGAAGTGGGAGTAGTACGCCAGGGTGAGCCGGACGCCGTGCTTCTCGGCGTACGCCCGTACCCCGGCCATCTTCTCCTCCGGCAGCTCCCGGTCGGGGTAGACCGAGATCTCCACCTCGTCCACCGCCGCCCAGAAGTCGTCCCGCATCCTCGGCAGCAGCATCCCGTTGGTGCAGACCGTGGTGTGCGGGGCGATCCCGGAGTCACGCACCAGGCCGAGCAGCGGCACCAGTTCGGGGTGGAGCAGCGGCTCGCCGCCCAGCACCTTGACGAACCGGGCACGGAAGGAGCGGGCCAGCAGGGACAGATCGCGCGCGGCGGTCTCCGGCGCGATCAGCGACCGGCGGAAGACCGGTGACAGATGGCTGCAGGACGCGCAGCCGAGGTTGCAGTGGTGTGCGACGTTCAGCTCGCAGCCCTCGGGGCTGACGACCTTCCCGTCGACGAGGTCATAGCTCATCGGAGTTCCTCATGCTCGCCAGGAGAACGTCGGGTCGAAGGCGGAGGTGAAGTTGTTGGAGTAACCCCCCAGGTAGTAGCGGAGTGTCGGCAGGCCGGTGCAGGAGACCGGCTCCCGCGCTCTGCGCAGATCGGCGGCGAGCTTGTCGTCCTCGCCGGTCCTGGCGGCCTCGTCGGCCGCGTCGAAGTCGTCCCGGAACGGCAGCCGCAGCAGCAGCTCCCGGGCGAGCAGCCACTCGCCGGTGTCCACCGAGACCACCGGGTCCGGCGTCCCGAGCGGGTCGAGCCGGTCCCGGCGCACGCAGGTGCCGGGCGCCACCACGCCCCTGGCCCGCATCCGCGCGTACTCGGCGCGGGCGGCGTCCTCGTCGGCCGTCCACGGATCGAGCGGCTCCAGATAGGGCGTGCCGTCCGGGTGGAACATCCGCAGCTGGGAGTGGACCGCGCGGTGTCCGGTCCGGCGGGCGCACGCCAGCAGGCTCGCCAGATGGTCCGGCTCCCACTCGTTGTCGTCGTCCAGGAACGCGATCCAGGGACTCTCGCTGACCCGGACGGCCATGTTGCGCAGCCGCGAGGAGCGGCCGGGCCCCGAGACCTCGCCGGGCCCCCGGCCGGCCAGCAACCAGCGGACGTTCCCCGGCAGTTCGCGGCCGCGCAGCAGGGCGTGGGTGTCGTCGCAGTCGTCCGCCACCACCAGGTGCTCGAAGCCGCCGGGCGGGGACTGGGCCTGCGCGCTGGCCAGCGCCCGGGCCAGCAGCGCCGGCCGGGTACGGGTGATCGTCACCACGGTGACCGCCACGGCCGTGCGCCGCCCGGGAGCCACGGACGCGGCGCTCCCGGGCCCGGCCACCGCCGAGTTCCCGGTCCCGGCCACGGAGGCGCTCCCGGCCCCCGCCGCCACTGCGGCGCTTCCGTGCCCCGCCGCCGCTCCGGCACGCGGACCGGGTGCCCCCGGCCCGTGCTCCGCCGCCGGGCCGTCGGCCGCCGCTCCGGCAACCGCCGAGTTCCCGGGCTCGGCCGCCGCTCCGGCACGCGCGGGCCGTCCGGGGACCGCCGGCGCGGAACCCGGGGGAACCGGCCGTCCGGGCTCCGCCGGGCGCGGGGCTCCGGCGGCGCTCACAGCGGCATCCGGATCGCCCGGGAACCGCCGTCGGCCAGCCGGAACGGCAGCTCCCGCAGGCCCGCCGCGGCCATCGACCGGCGTACCTCGGCGTGCCGCTCCGGCGGGCAGACCAGCAGCAGGAAGCCGCCGCCGCCCGAGCCGAGCAGCTTGGCCCCGCTCGCCCCCGCCTCCCGCGCCCGGTCGTGCAGCGCCTGGAGCCGCGGGCTGCTGATCCGCGAGCCGAGCCCGGACTTCAGCGACCAGTGCTCATTGACCAGATGTCCGATCGCCGCCAGGTCGCGCCGCTCCAGCGCGCTCACCATCTCGTCGGCGATCGACCGGATGGCGTGCAGCCGCCGCAGCGCGTCGTCGTTGCCGCTGCGGGTGCGTTCGTTCTGCTCGGCCAGCACCGCGCCCGCGTCCCGGCTGGTGCCGGAGTAGAAGAGCAGCAGCCGGGCCTCCAGTCCGGCCCGTACCGCCGCGGGCAGCTCCAGCGGCTGCGGGTCGACCCGTCCGGAGGGATGGAAGCGCAGCAGCCGGATGCCGCCGTACGCCGCCAGGTAGTGGTCCTGCTTGCCCACCGCCCGCCCGAGGTCGTCGATCTCCACCGCCGCGGCGGTCTCGGCGAGCCTCCGGGCCGTCGCCCCGGGTGCCGCCGCGTGCAGCACCGAGACGGCGAAGGCGGCCGAACCGCCGAGCCCGCTGCCGCTGGGCGCGTCGCTGAAGGAGGCCAGCTGGCAGCCGTCGTCCACTCCCGCCCGCAGCAGACAGGCCCGGACCATGGGATGCGGATGGTTCGTGGCGCGGTCGCACTCGACGGTGGTGTCGACGGCGGTCCGCAGCCGGCCCCGGAAGTCGCGGGGGAAGAGGGTCACCCCCACATACCGGTCGATGGCGCAGCCGACGACCAGCCCGCCGTACCGGGAGGAGTAGCTCGGCAGGTCGGTGCCGCCGCCCGCCAGCGAGATGCGCAGCGGCGAGCGGACCGTCACCACGGCCGGTTCGTCCGGCGGGTGGACCGCCGGCGCCGCGAGGGCCGGCTCCGGCAGCCGGGACGTGACGCCGGTCATGACGGACCATGCCCGGCGGTGCACTCCTTGCCCCGGCGCAGCAGGTCGTGCACGGCGGCGGCCACCAGGGTGTGCGGCACCGGGGTCAGGTAGCGCTGCTCGGCGTTGAGCGGGGCGCCGACCGCCCGCAGCAGCACCATGGCCACCTCGGACCCGTCGCACGACCGGTAGCCGCGCTTGTTGTCGTACGCGATGTGGTGCAGCACGGTCTCGGGCGCGATGCCCACGGTCAGACAGCGGCAGACCCCGACCCGGTCGATCAGTTCCTCGTGGACGGCCAGGCCCTCCGCGTCCAGCAGCCCGGCCCGGTGGGCGACGTCCGCGGCGGCGGTCATGCCCAGGGCCACCGCCTCACCGTGCTTGATCATGTCGCCGCCGCCCGGTCCGCGCCCCGCCCCGGCCAGCTCCAGGGCGTGGCCCACGGTGTGCCCGTACTCCAGCAGGACGCCCGCGTGCTTCTCGTACGGATCCTCCAGCAGCAGCCGGCCCTTCACCGCCAGGCTCAGTTCGAAGATCTCGCCCAGGTCGGCGGGGGAGTAGTCGGCCTCCCGGCGCAGCAGCCGCCGCAGCCGGGGAATCTGCGCGGGCTCGATGGCGAGGGCGTTCTTCACCGTCTCGCACGTCCCCGACCGGAGGTCGCGCGGTGAGCCGCCCGCCACCACCGCCAGGTCGACCAGGACGGCCTCGGGGATGTGGTAGAGGCCGACGGTGTTCTTGGCGTGCCCGGTGTTCACCGCCTGCTTGACCGAGAGCACCGAGTCGCAGGCGGCGATCACCGTGGTCGGCACATGGACCAGCCGCAGTCCCCGGAAGAGCAGCCCCGCCAGCACCCCGGCGATATTGCCCGGGATGCCGCCGCCGACCGCCACCACCACCGAACGCCGGGTCACCCCGAAGTCCAGGGCCAGGTCCACGAACCGCGAGAGGGTGGCCAGGTTCTTGAACTCCTCACCGGGCGGGTGGGAGAGGAGCAGGGTCGGAGTGGTGCGCTCCAGCCGTTCCGCCAGCGCTCCGGCGGCCAGCTCCGCCACCCGGGCGTCGGTCACCACCACGAACCGGTCGGCGTCCAGCTCGGCCAGCGCGGCGGCCATCTCCGCCTCGATGTGCTCGCCCAGGACGACCCGGACCCGCTTCCCCGCGATGTCGAAGGAGCGTTCCCTGAGTCCCGGGGGACGCGGTGGTGCGGCGGCGGCATTCGCCGCGTCCGCCGGTTCACGTGCCTGTAAGTCCATCGCCATCACTTCCGGAAGGTGTCGATGCGCTGCTTCGCGATGCTGATCGCCGCTGCCGAGATGTCGTTGCAGGACCACCTGCGGCCGGCCCGCTCGGCCGCCAGGGCGGTGGAGCCGATCCCCGCGAAGGGATCCACGACGTGCTCGCCCTCCTCGGTGAGCAGGCGGATGAAGTAGAGCGGGGCGGCGACCGGGAAGCGGTCCAGGTCGGCGCGGGACCGCCGCTCCCCGGCCGCCTCCAGATAGGGCTGGTCCGCCCAGGAGTCGCCCAGCGCGAGGAAATTGCCGAACGGGTGGGTGAGATGGTTCTGGAAGCCGCGCACCCGGCGGGTGTCGGCCGGCGCGTCCGGTGTCCGGGAGAGCCAGAACCAGGTGGTCACGCAGTCGTGCAGCCGGGTGTACCGGCGCTCCTCGTACTCCTCGTTCACATCCAGCAGTCCGGGGTTGTACCAGTAGAACTCCTGGAGCAGGTACCAGTCGCCGCGCTCCAGCAGCCGGCTGAGCGCCGCGTAGTGCTGGACGGTGCGCACGGGGCGGTCCCGTGCCCAGGCGCCCCCGGTCTCCAGCACCACACTGCCGTCCGGGAGCAGCACCCGCCCCATCTCGGCCAGGTAGTGGCCGAGCCAGTCACCGAAGGCGGGGCTGGCCGGGTCCTCCGACGACGGCTCGCAGGGCCCGGTGAACCAGGGGGAGGTGACCACCAGACGCACACTCCGCTCGGGCAGCGCGCGGAGAAAGGCCGTGGCGTCGCCGTGGAAGAGCGTCCCCTGAGCGGTCGACGCCACGGGGCGCGCCGGGGACTCGGCCTCGGTGCGGAGACTCATCGCCGAACCTCTCTCTGTCAGGACGGGGTACGGGTCTCTGGTCAGGACGGGGTACGGGCCCGCTGCCGCCGGCCGGACCGGGCCGGGCCGACCGGACCGGGGGAGCGGACGGGGCCGAGCGGATGGGGGAAGCGGACGGGGTCGGAGGCCGGCCGGGCGGATGGAACGGACCGGACTGGACTGGATCGGATCGGACCGGACCCGAGGACCCGAGCGGGCCGGGTGGCCGTGGGTGTCTCCGGCCGGGCCCGGACGGCCCCGGAACGGCGCTCCGGGGAGCCCCGGGGCGGCTCTCCGGCCGGTCCGGGACGATCCCCGGCCCGGGGCGCGACCGGCCGCCGGCCGGGCGGTGACCTCGCGGCCGGGAGCGCGGACGTCTCCCGGGGCGGGTGCCGCTTCCCGGACCGGAAGGCGGCGTACGGGGTACGCGACGGGGCCGGGCCGCCGGGCGGTGAGGCGCCCCGTGACGGGCGGTCCGGTCCTGGTCCGGCCCGGCGGGTCCAACGGGCCGGACCACCGGGCCGGGGGCGTCACGATGCCGTCCTCGCCTTCTCCAGCGCCGCGACGATCTCGCCCATCCGCTCGGGCTCCGCGAGGAACATCCGGTGCGGCAGGACCACCGCGTTCTCCCCGGCCGCCTCCGCCACCGGCAACCGGAACCGCGCCGGATCCAGCTCACGCCGCCGGTCGCCGGTGGCCCACACCGAGGCCAGCGGCTGGTACAGGTCGTTCCGGTTCAGCGCCGAGTCGATCGGTTCCACGTGCACACCGAGCTCCCGGGACAGGGCAGCGGCCACGGTGTGTTTGGCGGCCGGGCCGAACACCTCCGGGTCCAGCCGGACGCAGACCTGGTAGGCGGCGTCCTCGGTGACCGCCTCCGGCCGGGAGAGCGGCGCCGCCCCGTCGAACCCGGCGAGCAGTTCCTCCAGCCGCCGCATCGACCGGCGGCGCCGGGCGTTCTCCTCGGCCAGCCTGCCCAGACCGTCCAGCGCCACGGCCGCGCCGAACTCGCTCATGCAGTAGTTGTAGCCCTGCACACCGGGGAGTTCGGCCAGTTGCAGCTCGCCGAGGGGCGCGTCCGGCCGGGGCCCCCGGCCGTCTGCCCGCTTGCGGTAGAGCAGTTCATGGACGGCCGGGTCGGAGGTGGTGGCCACCCCGCCCTCGCCGCCGGTGAGCAGCTTGGTCTGCTGGAGACTGAAGGCCGCCGCGTCGCCCAGCGACCCCAGCCGCCGGTCCCGCCAGGCCGCGCCGTGGACGTGCGAACAGTCCTCCAGTACGGCGAGATCGTGGCGGCGCGCCAGCTCGGTGAGCGCGTCCATGTCGACGGCGGAGCCGTGCAGATGGACCGCCATGACCGCCCGGGTGCGCGGGGTGATCGCCGCCGCCGCGGCCTCCACCGACAGGCACAGCGTCTCCGGGTCGACGTCCACCAGGACCGGTACGGCTCCCACCCGGAGCACCGTCGAGGCACACGCCACCCAGGTCAGGCCGGGTACCAGCACCTCGTCCCCGGCCCGCACCCCCAGCGCCTCCAGCGCGACGGTCAGCGCCGCCGACCCGTTGCACACGGGCACCGCGTACGGAACTCCGATGAACCGGGCGAAGGCGTCGGCGAACTCCTGCTCGTACGACGGCCGGCCGGTGAACGCGCCGCTGACCGCCCAGCGGCCGGACCGCACCACGTCGAGCAGCCGCCGCTCGGTCTCGGGAGTGTGTACCGGCCAGGCCGGCCATGGCTGTGCGTCGGTCATCGAGAACCTCCGATGGGGTCCTCCGGCCGGGCGGCCGGGGAACGTGCCGGGGATCGGGGTGACACCGGGGAACGGGGTGACGCCGGGACACCGGGCCGGGCCACCCGGTGCCGCCCGTGGGGCGGTGGGACGGACCCGGCCCGGACGGGGCGTGCCCGGGGTGGAACGCGTACGGAATCCGGCCGGGAGGGCCGGGAGACGGCCGGCCGGGGACGTGCCGGTGGCGCGGGACGGGAAGCCGGTGGGGACCGGGACGGATCGCGCGGGAGAGCGGCGTGAATGGGGGGAACGGGACGGGACGGGGCCGGATGGGGCACCGGACGCACGAGTGGTGCGCCCGCCCGGAGTCCGGTCCGTGCCGCCGGCCGCGAGGGGCGGTCCGGCTGTCCGCTGTAGCGGTTGTCGCGTGCCGCAACCGTACGCCGGTGGGTGGCGAGCATGTCAAGCCGCGCCCGGCGGATGACCGGTTCTCCACGCCTTCCGGCGTTCCGTGTCCGCTGTGGCGTACGCCGGACGGCCCGGCCCGTTACGCGTCCCGGCCGGTGGGAGCCGCTCCGCCGGCCCGGCACGCGTCCGGCACCCGCCCGGTCCCGGTGGCCGGGATCAGTCGCTGGCCGGTGAAGTAGCCAAGTTCCGCTGGCAGTTGCTGTTGTCAGCCGACATGGACGGCTGTTTGACTGGACCAAGGTCCCGGCCTGGTGTTCCGGGCCCGGTCCCCTCCGGGCTCCGGCCGACGCCGGGCCGGCCCGGACCCGCCCGACACACCCGGGCCGCCGAACACGGACAGGGGTGCTGGATGAGCAGCGAGCACGACACGGCGAGACCGTCGCCGGACCGGCCGGTGCCCGGCGGGTTCGACGAGCGGCTGGTCCGGCTGATCACCATCTACTACGCAGGCGAGGGCAAGCGCCCCGGCTACGCGCGGCTGGCCCGGGAGATCTCCGAGAAGACCGGCCGGGCCATCTCCGGCACCTATCTCTGGGAGCTCGCCACCGGGCGGAAGCGCAATGTGACGCTGGACCAGGTCGGTGTGCTGGCGGACTTCTTCGGCGTGCCGGCCGGCTACTTCGTGGACGACGAGGTGGCCGCCCGCGTCGACGCCCAGCTCGAACTCGCCGCCGCCCTGCGGGACACCCGGGTACGCAATCTCGCGCTGCGCGCCGACGGGCTGTCACCCGCCACCCTGGACGCTCTGCTGACCATGGTCAACGAGGCACGGAGAGTGCAGAACCTCCCGGTCGACGACTCCGCCGGGCCGCCCCCGGGCGAGGGAGGCCCCGGGGTGTAGCCTCCGCCACCACCCCGCCGGGCCCCGTGGCGGCCCGTGACCGGACACTCCGCCGGGGGCCCGCCCGGCCGTGCCGGCCCGGGCATCGCTCCGGGGGCGGGCGACCGGAGCCGATCGCCGCCCCGCGCCCGTACCCCACCCGCCTTCCCTCCCTCCGTCCGCCCCGCCCTTCTGCCCATCCCGTCCTTCCGGCGTCCGCCCCCTTCTGCTCGTCCCGCTCTGCTGCCCGTCCCGCCCTTCTGTCCGTTCCGTTCTTCCGGCGTTCGCCCTTCCGCCCGTCCCGCCGCCGACCGGGCCGGACACCGTCACGCGCGCGTTCCGCCCGCCGCCCCAGCCCCCGCCTCGCAGGAGAGCAGATGTCCTTGTGCGACACCCGATTACGCCGCCGCCGGTGCGAGGCCGCGATGGCCGGACTCCGGCTGTCCCGCCCCTTCTCCGTGCCGGAGCTCTGCAGCCAGGTCGCCGAGCGGCGCGGCCGGCCCCTGCACCTCCACCCGCTCCCGGTCGGCGCGGCGGCGGCGGGCACCTGCGGGCTGTGGATCGGCACCGAGACCGCCGACCACATCTTCTACGAGCAGCGCACCGGGCGGCTCCATCAGGAGCACATCGTGCTCCACGAGCTGGCCCACATCCTCCTGGACCACCACCGCATCGCCCCGGGCGGGGCGGGCGCCGAGCGACTGCTGCCCGACCTGGACAGCCGGCTCGTCCTCCGGCTGATGCCCCGCGCCGACTACTCCACCCCGCAGGAGCGGGAGGCCGAGACCCTCGCCACCATGCTCCGGCTCGGCGGCACGGCCCCCGCCCGCCGCCCGGGCGAGGTGCTGGACCGGCTGCGGGACGCCACCGGAGCGTGGCCCTGACATGGCGGCGCACCTGCCCGCCTGGGTCGTCTGGTACCAGGCGCTGACCACCGGGTTCCTGGTCGCCGCGGTCCTCTCCAGCCTGCCCGGCGCCGTCCGCCGCCCGCGTCAGCGCCTGCTGTGGGGCGGCGTGGCGCTGGCCGCCGTCGCCATGGTGCTCGACCTGCCGTTCCCCCGGCAGGCCTCCGGCGCGTCCGGCGCGCCCTGGGCCCTGCCGCTGGTCAGGAACGCCGCCGGAGTCCTCTCGGCCGGCGCCGTCCTGCTCTTCGTGGCCGACGCGGCGGACAAGCCCCGGCTGCGCACCGCGGTACGGGCCGGGGCCCTGATCGCCCTGACGGTGCTGCCGGCGCTCGTGCTCGCCGAACGTTCCCGCGCCCCCACCCTGGTGGACGGCGTGCTCCGGGTCACCCACTCGGCGCTCTACTGGCTGGTCCTCGGCGGCATCCACCTCGCGGCCAACACCGCCTGCGCGACGCTCTGCCTCCGCCACGGCCGCCGGTCGGCCGACCGGGGGCTCGGGCTGAGCCTGCGGCTCTTCGGCGCCGGTGCGGTCTGCGCGGGGATCTACTGGGCGGGCCGGCTCGCCGGGATCCTCACCCCGGCCCCGCTGCCCGGCGAAGGCGCGGCGCTGCGGCTGGTCATCGGGCTGCACGCGGTACTGCGCGGTGCCGCGCTGCTCGTTCCGCTGCTCGGCGCGGCCCGCCGGGCCGCCGGCGACGCCCGTGCCCTGTGGCGGTTGTGGCCGCTCTGGCACGAGCTGGTCCGGGCATCGCCGCAGGTGGTGCTCGACCGCCACCGCTCCCGCTGCGCCGAACTGCTGACCCCGCCCTCCCACTGGCGCTTCCTCGCCTACCGCAAGGTGATCGAGACCCGGGACGCGGTGCTGGTGCTCCGGGACCGCGCGGGACCGGCCGCCCTCGACTGCGCACAACGCCGGCCGGCCGGCCCGCCCGGCGGCGAGGGAGGTGCCGAACCCGCTTGCCTGTTCGGCGGTGGCTGTGCCCAGCAGCCCCGGTCCGTCCCGCCCGCCGCGCCCCGGGCCGGCCCGGTGGGCGACGGCGGGACGGCCGTGACCGCCGAGGTCGCCTTCCTGCTGCACGCCTCCCGCCACTGCCCGGCCCTCCGGTCGTTCCGGTCCGGCACCGGCACCGGACCCGGGGCGGACGGCGGCCGGCGCACCGCCTGAGCCCCCCGGGAGCCCCGGCCGGGGCCCCCCGGGGGCGAGGCCGCGGCCCGGGTCGAGACCCGGGCCGAGACCCGGGCCGTGGAAGTCCCCGGGAGGGGCCCGCCCACGCGGGGGCCGGGGACCTCCGGCCCCGGGGGCGGGCGGGAGCCGGGCCCTTCGGCGCGGTGGATGGGGCCCGTCCGCCCGGCCCGCCCGCGCCGCGTTCCGCCGAGACTGAGGGGACGAGGCCGGGGAGGGAGCATGCCCCGGCCCGGCGAGGACGGGACGTCGGTGACGCCGTGCCGGCCCTGGCGCCGGCGTGGAATCGCCGGCCGTCACCGGCTCCGGCACTCGGGCCGCCTCGTGGAGGCGGGCGTACGGCACAGGGGAGGAACGGCATGGAGACACGCGGCATCACGGTCGGGGTGGACGGCTCGCCGGAGAGCCTGCGGGCGGTGGACTGGGCGGCCGCCGAGGCCGAGCGACGGAAGGTGCCGCTCAGAGCGCTGCACGCCTGGCTGTGGCAGCCTCTCGATGTGGCGCCCGTGGTGGTGGAGGAGACCCGCGAACGGGTGTCGGCGGCCATCCTGCGCCAGGTGGAGACCAGGCTGGCCGCCCGCCGGCCGCAGGTGTCGTTGCGTACGGAAGCGGTCGCCGAGCCACCCGTCCCCGCCCTGCTCAAGGCCGCCCAGGAGTCCGGCCTGCTCGTCCTGGGCAGTCGCGGCCACGGCGCCGTTCTCGGTTTTCTCCTCGGCTCCTACGGCCTGCAGGTCAT
Organism: Streptomyces pyxinae; assembly: GCF_024756275.1. Lineage (GTDB taxonomy): Bacteria > Actinomycetota > Actinomycetes > Streptomycetales > Streptomycetaceae > Streptomyces > Streptomyces pyxinae. Next base: position 407,591 of record NZ_JANUGQ010000002.1, read on the forward strand.
CGCCTCGGCCACCTGCCCGGTGGTCGCCGTACGGGAGGCCGGCCCGGACCGGGGAGAAGCGGCCACCGGCGAGGTGGTGGTGGGCCAGCAGGCCGGTGACGCCGACGACGCCGACAATGAGGTCCTCGCCTTCGCCTTCGGGTACGCGGCGCTGCACGGGGCGCGGGTGCGGGCGGTCCGCGCCTGGAACCTGCCGGTCCCCGACGCCTTCCGTCCCGCGGCGATGGAGCGGGCCGTCGAGGCCGCCGCCCTCGAACCGATGGAGCGGGCACGCCTCGCCGCCGCTGTGGCGCCCTGGCGGGAGCGCTACCCCGGCGTCCCGGTGGTCGAGCACGTCGAGCTCGGAAACGCCGGGCAGGTCCTGCTGTCGGCGGCCGCCGGCGCCCGGCTGCTCGTCGTCGGACGGCGTGCCCGGCCGTACGCGCTGGGGGCGCGCATCGGCTCCACCGCGTACGCCGCCCTCCACCACGCCGGCTGCCCGGTCGCCGTCGTCCCGCACGACTGAACACGACACGGACGGCCGGTGGCTGCCGCCATGGCACCCCGGGTCATCCCTCCCCGGTGGCGTGGGCCCGTGCCCTGACCCGTGCCGGGTACCACTTGGTGAACTTGATCGCCAGGACCAGCAGGATGACGGGGACGACCCAGTTGAGCCAGTCGTCCCCGCCCGTGGTGTGCAGGGCGATCAGTCCGAGGACGGCGGTGACCAGGAAGACCGCCGCCCATACGGCGGTGATCACCCGGTTGGTGCGATGGAAGCCGGGGCTGTCCCACAGTTCCCGGGGCACCGACTCCCGCGCGTACTGCTCGGTGAAGGGGACGGTGGCCAGCGAGGCGAGGGCGACCACCGCGAGGACACCGTTGGACAGCACCTGGGCATAGGTCTCCAGCCAGACGAGGTCCTGGCGGTCGAGGGCGAACCCGAGCAACCAGACCACGCCGAAGAAGAGGATGCCGGCCACGTTGAGGACCTTGGCCGTGCCGTGCCGGAAGTCGGGCAGGCTGAGCACCACCGAGGCGACGAACGCGGTGAAGGCGGCGAGCTTCCAGGTGCTGGGGCCGGCGATCACATCGAAGATGATCCAGGGCGCGAAGCTGATGAGGATGCCGCCGTGCGGGCCCGGTGGACGGGTGGAGTGCGCGCTGCGGGTCCGTTCGTGGGTGTGGGCCATGAGTGCCTCCGACGCGGGCCGGGAAACGGAGCTGCCCTTTCATGCTGCGAGCCCGACCCCCCTCCCCGCATCCCAGCCCGTGGATCATCCCGCACCACCGCGCCCGCGACCTGCCCGCCGGCCGCCGAGTGCCGCCTGCCCGCCGGCCGGCCGAACGCGGCCTTCAGGACCGGACGGCGGCGCGTGAGCGCCTGTCTCGTCAACATGACGAGAACGGCCCGGTCCACCGGGCCGGACGCCGAGCCGGTATCCCGCCGTCGCCAGGCGTTCGCGGACCTCGTCAGCGCCACCCGGCAGGACCGGCCCTGGGGCCGCTCTCCTCCCCGAAAGCGAGACAACACCACGTTGTCCGGTCCGACCTCGGCCGCTGCCGCCCGGGCGTCGGGCGCCGGGCGTGCGCGCCGGGCATCACCGCCCGGGAAGCCGACCGCGCCGAGTTCGGGGGAGAACGCCTGGCGGCGGCCTGTCGCCGCCTCCTCGAAGTCCCGGCGCGACGGTTCCGGTTCGTTCGAGGACGACTGGGGCGGTGGCGGCGGAGCTCGGTGGCACCGCCGGTTCTGTCAGTCGTCACCTGCGCGGTGCGTTCGGCATCACCGAGCGGACCGGCATGCGCCACCTCGGCGCGGCCCACCCGGAACACACCGCCAAGCTGCGCCGGCGGCCCGCCTGTTTCAGCTCTGAATCGTGGCGAGCCAGTCGGTCAGCAGGCTGTTGACCTCGTCTGGGCGTTCCTGCTGGATCCAGTGGCCGCAACCTTCCAGGAGGTGGGAGGCCGACAGGCGGGGGAGGGTGGTGGGGTGGGCGTCGATGGCGTCGGCCATCCAGGTGGTGGAGGCGTCCAGTGCGCCGCCGATGAACAGGGACGGCTGCTTGATCGGGGCGCCGTGGTGGGGGGCGAGGTCTTCCCAGTCGCGGTCCAGGTTGCGGTAGCGGTTGAGTGCGCCGGTCAGGCCGGTGCGCTCGAACTCCCCGGCGTAGACGTCGAGATCCTCCTCGCTCAGCCACGCCGGGAGCGGGCCGGCGGGGAAACGGTCGCGCAGCTGACAGCCCGGGGCGACGAAGTGCGGGTCGGGTTCGCCGTCGGCCGGCATGGTGCCGGCGGACAGGGCCGCGTAGAAGCCGGCGAGCCAGCCCCGGACGTCGGGCTCGATCTCCGCCTCGGCGCGGCCGGGCTCCTGGAAGTAGGAGACGTAGAACTCCTGCTCGGGGCCGCCGATCCGGTCGAAGATGTCGGTGGGGCGGGGACCGCCGGGCGGTGCGTAGGGGACGCTCAGCAGGCCGACGGCGTGGAAGACTCCGGGGTGGAGCAGGGCGGAGGCGGCGGCGATGTTGGAGCCCCAGTCGTGGCCGACGATCACCGCGCTCTCCTCGCCGAGGGCGCGCACGACGGCGACGTTGTCCTCCACCAGGTCGGGCATTCGGTAGGCGTCGGTCGCGGCGGGCTTGGAGGAGCGGCCGTAGCCCCGCACGTCGATCGCCACTGCCCGGTACCCGGCCGCGGCGAGGGCCGGGAGCTGACGGCGCCAGGAGTACCAGGACTCGGGGAAGCCGTGCACGAGCAGGACCAACGGGCCGGTGCCCTGCTCTACCAGGTGCAGCCGCCCGGCCGGGGCCTCGACGGTGCGGTGGCGGGGTGCGGCGGTCGGCTCGGATCGCATGGGGGACTTCTCCTCGGTTCGCGGGCGGCCGGTACCCATTGATCATGCGGCGCGGCGGCCACTCGGCGCGATCGGCGTTGCCATTCCGGCAAAGTCGCGGGGACAGGGCGGTGTTGCCGCCGCCCCGGCACGTCGGTGGCCCGCACCCCCACAAGGACGTCCTGCCTGCCGTCGCGGAGCCGGCCGGCGCCGACCCCGCCCCCCCCGGGTGTCGCCGCCGCACCCCCGGCCCCCGCGGAGGGACGCTCCGGCTCCTGCTGAGGGACGGACGGTCCGGCCGGGTACCGGGTCCCGGCCGGCGGAGGATGTCGGGTCAGGGGCGGCCGGCGACGTACCAGCGGGCGGGGAGTTGTACCGGGGAGCCATCGGGGCGGGTCTCGCTCATGGCGAGGGCGGTCGTGCCTTCGGCGAGGACGGTGAGGCCGCCCGCGCGCAGCAGGGCGGCGACTTCACCCTCGGCGACTTCGCCGGGGCGCAGGTCGTGTTCCTTGACACGGCGCAGTTTGGGGGAGGGGCCGCCGGGCTGCGCCGCGAGGGCGGAAATGACCTCCTTGGCCTCGCCGGTCGGTTCCAGGACCAGGGCGCGGCCGTGTGTGCCGGTCAGCCGGGCGACTGCGGCGGCCACCGCGGGTCGGTCCTCGGGGTCGCTCTGGTGCAGGACGGCCCGCATGTAGACGTTGGCGTCACCGAGGCGTTCGTGCAGGTCGCCGGCCTGGGCCGGGTCGGCGAGGTTGAGCTGTTCGTACGCGGCGGCGCCGTCCGGATCGGCGCGGCGGGCGTGGGCGACGGCGGCGGCGGAGAGGTCGACGCCGACGGCCCGGGCGAAGCGGGTGGCGAGGAAGCGGGTCTGGGTGCCGTTGCCGCACCCGAGGTCGGCGATCGGGAGGGAGGGGTCGGCGTACGGGGCGAGGTGATCGAGGTCGCGCCGCGCTGTCAGGGCCGGGTCCGCGTCCCAGAAGGGTTCGCCCTGTTCGCCGGAGCTCTGCTCCCAGAAACCGTCCCAGCTGGTGCGGTAGCGGTCGGACACGGTCATCAGGGCTCCTCGCGGTGTGCGGTGCGCGGTGTGCGGTGTGCGGTGGGTCGGGGTTTGCCGTGCCTGGTGAGTACCCGGTGGGCGGCCGGGCTAGCCTCCGGGGAGGGGTGAGGGAAGTGGTGTCACACAGCGGGGTATGACTTCGTCGCCGGGCCACCGCGCCGGGAGGGCCGCAGGGGCGTGGGGCTGCGGCGCAGGGGCCGGAGGACGCACGCGGCCGGGGCGCCGTGCGATCTCCACGGGGCGGGCGGGGCGCACGCCGGCGCGGACGGCGCCCGGGGCAGGCACCGGGCCCGGTCCGGGCCGGACAGGGCCGGACAGGGCTTCTGACGACCCCGCTCGCCTCGTCCCGCCCGCGAGAGAACCCATGAACCTGCGGGCCGCCAACGGCGGTGGGTGGTGAAGCGCCGGCTGGAGCTCTCCCCGGCCCGTGTCCGTGAGAGGGTCGCCGGCCGTCGGCGGCCCACCAGGGCTCCATAGCCCGCTGCCCCGGCGGAGCCGGTGGCCGCCTACCGGGGGGAGTGGCTCCGGGATGTCCGGTGGTCGCCGCCTCGAGTCCGTCTCCGGTCGATTGCCGGGTGCCGGAGCACACCACGGTCGGGTCGGACGCGCGGGCCCGCCGGCTGCCGGCCGAGAGTGCGCTGGAGGAGTGTCCGTGGTGTCGGCCCGTCGTGCGCTCGGGGACCCGGTCCGGGGGCGGCCGCGTACCGTGGGTGCGCCGGCCGGCGCTCGGGCCCGTGTTTTCGCTCGTCGTGGCCGGGTCCGTCGTTCCGCGGGACGACGGGGTCTCGGTGACGAGCACTCAGCGCAGTTGCTCGGCCAGCCCGACGATGATGCCCTCCGGGCCGCGGAGGTAGCAGAGCAGATAGCTGTCCTCGAACCGGGCGATCTCGCCCACGAGTTCGGCACCGTGGGGGCGCAGGCGGTCAACGGTGTCCTCGATGTCGTCGACGGAGAACATGACGCGGTGCGTGCCCAGAACATTGTGCGGACGGTTGCGCGGTCCGGCGCTGATCACCGCCGGGTGGTGGTACTTCGCCAGCTCGAGCCGGCTGTGACCGTCCGGGGTGCGGAGCATCGCGATATCACAGCGGACGCCGTCGAGTCCGGTGCACTGGTCGGCGAAGAGGCCCCCGACCTCCGCTCTGCCTTCCAGCTCCATGCCGAGTTCCACGAAGAACGCGATGGCGGCGTCCATGTCCTCGACGACGATGCCGACATTGTCCATCCGCTGGATCGCCATACCGGTTCGTCCTTCTTCCTCGTGCGGCCGGTGGTGGCCGCTGATGTTCCCGGGAGGGAGCCGGCGGTACGTTCCCGGCGTCCGCGGGCCGCCGGCCTCCGGAAGTACTTCCGTCGCCGTGACACTCTCTCGGAACGGTGACTCCCGTCCCACGTCACGCTCCCTCCCCGACCTGCCCTCGCGAGGTACTCACACACTCACTCGGCTGGTTGTTCAACCGGTTCGCCGTGGTTGGGTGCCGGCCTTGTGGCGGGCCGGTCGCCGGTGTGCCCGGCTGCTGGCGAGAGCCGGCCCCACGGCCGTGGCGGAATGGGACCAGCGGTTCTTCGGACCCGGCGGGCGCCCGGGCCGGGTCGTGCGGGTTTCGGCGCACAGGGGTGAACCGGTCGCCGACCGGCCGGGGAACCGGTCGCCGTGCGAAGGTTCCCGGACTCGCGCCGGGCCCGGGCCGGGTGTGCGCGCGGGCCCCGCCTGCCCCTCCCGCTCCGCGGCCTCCGGGTGACCGGGGCAGGCGGTGGAGACGGCCACCGCACCGTACCCGACGGGATCCTGTCCCGGATCCGCACCGGTGCCCCGTGGCCCGGCCCGCCGGGACTGCCGCGGCTGCCGGGAAACCGTCTGCGGGCGGCACCGGCGCCGGCCGGCGGAGCAGACCCGGGCCGGCCCCCACGGGCGGCCCGGACCGGCGCCGGCCGTGGGGACCGGTCGACTGGTCGATGATCGGCACCGACCCGGCGCCCTGTCGGGCCCGCCGGCCCGCGGCCGGCGCCCGCAGGCCCCGGCCGCAGGGCCCCGGAGAAAGGGACGGCACCCCGGTGCCACCGCTGCCCCGGCGCCGTCACCGCGGCAGCGGTGCGCTGATGGCTCCGCCCGTGACCTGCCGGGACAGTGCCTAGCAGGCGCGTCCGGTCACGACGCCGGTGGGCTGTGTGACGTTGACGAACTCGGTCGAGTAGTTGCCCCAGATGTCGGACGTGGTGATCGCGTAGACATTGGTCTGGTACTCGACGTACACGGCCCAGGACTCACCCGGCTTGAGAGTGAGCTCGGTGTTGTAGGTCTCGGTGACGGTGGTGTTGAGCTGCGTGCCTATCTGGGCGGTGAGCAGCTGGAGCGCCGTCGCCGAGATATTGGTGCTGGTCTGGGAGGAGACCGTGTAGGTCAGCCCCCGGCTGTACTTGGCCTCGACGGAGGTGGACTGGTTGCGGTAGCACTTCCCGCGCTCCTCCCACACCCTGCCCCGGCTGTGCACGGTGACCAGGGGGCCGGACCCGCTGAGACCGCCCCCATGGGTCGTCGGGATGCCGGGAGTGGCCGGGGCGGACGGGCGGGTGGCGTGTCCGGTGACCACGACCTCGGGCAGGGTCGCGTCGATGGGCTGGCCGATCGGCCCGTCCACGATCTCCACCCCCGGGCCTCCGGGATCGGACGGGACGTTCCCGGGGTCGCCCGGCTCTCCGGGGTCGCCCGGGTCGCCCGGATCGTCACTCCAGTCGCCGCTGCCGTCTCCGCCGTCTCCGCTGCCGCCTTCGCCGCCCCAGTCGCCACCGCCCCAGTCACCGCCGCCCCAGTCGCTGCCGCCGCCGCCCTCGTCGCCCGTGTCCTCGTCCGAGCACAGGGTGGAGCCGCCGCAGGCGTAGGCGGTGAAGGGGACGGCCGCGGCCGGAACGGCGGTGAAGACGACGGCGCCGAGTACGGCCGTCGCCGTCATGGATCTCAACTTCACGGGTTCTCCCGGGTCGGGGTGATGAGCTGACGGCTCAGCAGTCTTCCCGGTGGCCCGGCCCCGCACAGCCGTAGAACTACGCAACCGGCTACGCAGCGCGGAGTGCCGGCGGGACCGTCGGCATGCTCGGCGGTCCGGGTCCGTGCGGGCGCGCGATCTGTCCCGGAGCGAACCGTCGGCGGCGCCGAGTCGCTGTCAGTGCGGCGCGCTACTTTGGATCCGAAGTGAGGAGCGGGGGAGAGGTTTCCGAGACTGGCGTGCGGCCTCGCCGTGGCATTGCCCGGGGCGAGCAGCGGCCGCAGGGGGGAGGGGGTGGTGTTCGTTGTGCCGTCACCGATGGCGGACGGTCCACCGGTGGGACGTGAGGCGGAGAGCGCCCGGCTCGCCCAGGTTCTGGACGGGCTGGAGCGCGGCCGGGGGGCCGTGGTCGAGATAACCGGTGAACCGGGCGCGGGCAAGACGCAATTGGCCTGCGGGCTGGCCGAGCAGGCCGCGCGGCGCGGGCTTCCGGTGATCTGGGCCCGCGCGCCCCGTTCGGGCGAGGGCCCCTTCCGGGTCTTCCGCGACACCGCGGGGCCGGCCGGGGCCGCCGAGGCGTCCGACCCGGCCGCCTGGTGCGAGCTGATCCGGCGGCGGGCCGCCGGTGGCGTGCTGTTGGTCGACGAGCTGCACCGGGCCGATCCGTCCTCGTTGGAGCTGGCGCTCCGGCTGATCCGCTCCTTTTCCTCCTCCGCTCCCTTCTCCGCTCCTTCTTCCTCGTCCTCGCCCCCGCCCTCCTCCCCGCCCTCGTCCCGCTCTGCCTTCGTACTGGTTCTGGCGCACCGGCCCCGGCAGAGTCCGCCGGCCCTGCTGGAGGCGCTCGATCTCGGTGTGCGGACGGACCGGATCGTCCGGGTGGAGGCCGGCCCGCTGGACGTGGCGGCGGTGGCGGCCCTGCTCGACCGCTGGCGCCGGCCGGCCGGAGCGGTGGTGTACGGGGCCGGGGCGCCGGACGCGGACATGGCGCCCGCGCATGCGCTCCCGGGCGGGACGGGGGCCTCCGCGGCGGCCCTTCACACCGCGTCGAAGGGACTTCCGGGCTACCTGCGGCTGCTGGTCGCGGCCGGCTTCGATGCCGGGCTGTGGCCGGACCTGGCCGGCGGGGACGAGGATCGTCTGCTGCGTGAGGCGGCGCCGCTGCTCGCCGAGCTCGGCGAGCTGAGCGGACCGGCCCGGGCCGCCGCGCGGGCGGCGGCCGTGCTGGGCGGGATGTTCCGGCCGGCGGACGCCGCCCGGATCGCCGGGCTCGGCGCGCGGGAGGGCCTGGAAGCGTGCGCGGAGCTGGTCCGCGCGGACCTGGTGCGTCCGGCGGACCACGGCCAGCGGCTGGCGTTCCGCCACCCGGTCGTCGGACAGGTCGCTCACGCCGAGTGCGAGCTGCCCTTCCTGCTGGACGCCCATCGGCGGGCCCTGCGGATCGCCGCCGAGCGGGGTGCCCCGGCCCTGGAGCGGGCCCGGCACGCCGAGCACCTGGTGCACACCGACGGGGCCGCCGCGGCTCGCGTGCTCGCCGAAGGAGCCGCGCAGACGGTCACCCGGGCGCCCGCGCTCGCGGCCCGCTGGCTGCGGCTCGCCCTGGACGCGCTGCCCGCCCGGGGCCGGGGGACCGGGGAGCGGGCCGCCTGGGAGCTCGCGCACTGCCGGGCGCTGATCGCCTCCGGACGTGTCCGGGAGGCCCGCGCCCGCGCCCATGACCTGCTGGCCGGGGGCGGCCCCTCTCTCACCGGGCGGGCCGGCGACGGAGGCGCGCGGCCGGCCCCCGGGCTGCTGCTGCGGGCGTACGCGGTGTGCGCCGACGCGGAGCGGCTGCTGTGCCGCTACGAGGAGGCGGAGGCCATCGCCCGCGCCGGGATGGCGCTGCTGCCCCGGCCGCTGCCCGCCGTGCTGTCCGCCGAGGCCACCGAGCTGATCTACGAGTACGGGCTGGTGCACGTCCTGAGCGGCACCCACGACCGGATCCGGCCGCTGCTGCGGGAGGCCGCCCGGGCGCGGACCGAGGCCGGACCCTCCGCCTCGGTGGCCCTGGGCGTCCTCATCGCCTTCTGCGACGTCTTCTCCGGCGACATCGCGCGGGGAGCACCCGACGTGGCCCACTGCGCCGCGCTGGTGGACGCGTTGCCGGACGGTGTGGCCGGCCACACCCCGGACGTCCTCGCCCTGCTCGGCTGCGCGGAGCTGTACCTGGAGCGGTTCACGGACGCTCGCCGCCACCTCCAACGGGGTCTGGACGCCGCGACCGGCGGGGCGCACAAGCACATCCGCGCCCACCAGCTGCTGGGCCTGACCATGATCGACCAGTGGGCCGGCCGGCTCGACGAGGCGGAGCGCCGGGCCGCCGAGGCGGAGGAGCTGGCCCGCGCGGTCGGCGCGCCCGACGTGGTGACGCTGGCGACGGCGATGCGCGCCATGACGCTGGTCTGGGCCCGGGGGCGGCGGTACGCCGGCGAGGCGGTCGCGCTCGCGGCACGGGCGGTGGACACCACCGCCCTCGGCCGGGGCTGGTGGGCCACCTCCGCGATCAGCCTGCTGGCCCACGCGCAGCTGCTCACCGGGGACGCCACCGGCTGCCTGCGGACGCTGCTGGACGGCGGGGGCGGTGAGGGCCTGCCGCAGGTGCAGCCCACCTTCCGTCCCTCGCTCCTCGCCCTGATGGCGACCGCCGCGCTGGCCGGCGGGGACGCCGAGGGTGCCGGGCGGTTGCTCGCCGACGCGGAGGCGGACGCCGGCCGGCTCGGCCTGCCGCTGCAGTGGGCGTGCGTCCACCGGGCCGGCGCCCAGCTGCGGTCGACACGCGGGGAGCACGCCGGGGCGCTGGAGCTGTTCGAGCGGGCCGCGGCGGGCTTCCGTGGCGGAGGGCTGCCCGTGCAGCACGCGTGGACGCTCATCGCCGCGGCCCCGGTGACCGCGGCGGTACGCGGTCCGGCCGCCGCGCTGGACGTCCTGGGGCGGGCCGGGGCCCTGGCCCGGCTCCACGGGGCGACCCTGGCCGTGGAGGAAGCCGAACGTGTTCGCGGCCGGCTCTGCGCGGACAGCCGCCCGGGCCGGGGCGCCAGTCCGACAGCGGGCCCCCGGACCGCGGATGCCCCCGCCACCGATCCCTCGGCCGTGGATCTCCGGTCCGCGTTGAGCGAGCGCGAGCGGGAGGTCGCCGATCTGGCCGCCACGGGACTGCGCTCCCGGCAGATCGCCGAACGCCTCTTCCTCAGCCACCGCACCGTCGACTCCCATCTGGGCAGCGCCTACCGCAAGTTGGGCGTCTCCTCCCGCACCGCCCTGGCCCGGGCACTCGGCCCGGCCGTCCCCGGCCAAGCACTGCCCGGCGGCTCATGGGCGGAGCCGTAGCGGACTGCTGCCGCGGTGGCGGTGCCGTGGCCGACGCGGGCCCGCTTGTCCCAGTCGTAGCGGGTTGCGACCGCCGGAAGTTCCTGAGCCGGCCGATCGTCCATTCGACTCCCGTCGCGTGCGCCGGTGGCGGTCGCGGCCGACCCCGGAGGGCCGGCCGCCCGCACCGCCTCTGCGCCGGCGGGTGCCCGCCGGCCCCTCCGGCTCCGGGTCCCGTGCACCGGATCCGGTGTCGTCTCAGCCGGCGGCGGTCGCGGCGGGAACCATGTGCCGTATCGCCGCTGACATGGCTGGGCCGGGCCGGGCCCGGAGCCGTCCCCCGTCGGCCGGGCACCTGACCCCGGTCATCTGGCGCCGCCGGGCCGGCTGCCTCTTCTCCGACGAGCCCGACGGCTGGTTCGCGTACGCGAAGAAACCGTTCCGCCGAAGGCCGTGGGGCGGGGAACAGCGCAGCAGCAGAGACGGGTGGCCATGCCTGCTGGTCTTCGTCGGCGGGTAGCCCCGGGGCCGGTGTCCTGGCTGTGGGAGCGGCTGTCCGGGTGGCAGCAGGACCAGGTGGAGGCGGCCGCGAAGGCGGCGCCGGCGGGCCCGGGCGCGGCGCCGGAGGGTGCGCCGCCGCTGCTGGCCGACGACCGGGGCGGATGTCCGGGCCACGCACGTCCGGACGCCCGTCGTCCGCATCGGCACCACGGCGACGGTCGACGGCCCGGACCCGCGCCCGGTCGTTCCAGCCGGGCGGGGTGAAGACGAGGGAGAGCACGTCGGCCGACTACCACCGCGCCCCCGCCCCGCCCCATCAGGGACCCGGCCCTGGCCGCTGCCGTCGAACGGCAGGAACAGGTCCGCCCGCGAGCACGCCGAGCAGACTTCCCCGGTGTCGGCCGGGACCAGGAGGACGAGGCGCCGGCGACGTTCGGCGGCGCCCGCGCCCAGCAGCGGCAGGCCGCCGAAGCCGTGCGGACCGCCGCGATCCAGCCGACCCGCGCCGAACGCACCGGACGGCCGTCGGAGAACGTGGCTTCGTTGATCGCCAGGAACAGCGTTTCTCGAGGGGTTCCGGAGTCAGTTGGTGATCACCGGGTCCACGAGTGCTGGCCAGAATCGACGGCGTTGCCTGGTCGCGGCGCGAAAACGGGAGGCGGGCGCCAACGGGCCGTTGGCAGGATGTCCACGCTCAAGACTCCATGGGAAAGGACCCGACGACCGTGGCTCGTGCCATCACTCTGATCCGCTCCGCCTCCCTGTCCGACGTCGCCGAGTACGCCTACGCGGCCACGGCTCCCGCCGACTCCCGTCTGATCTTCCTCGCCGGGGCGTGTCCCCTGAATGACGACGGCTCGACGGCAGCGGTCGGGGACTACGCGGGCCAGGCGCTGAAAGCCGTCGAGAACATGCGGGCTGCTCTCGCTTCCTCGGGCGCGTCACTCCAGGACGTCATCAGTACAAGGGTTCTCGTCGCATCGGCCCGGCGGGAGGACCTGGTGTCTGCCTGGGAGGTAGTCCGTGACTCGTTCGCTGACCACGATGTCCCCAGTACCTTGATGGGGGTCACCGTCCTCGGCTATCAGGACCAGCTCGTCGAGATCGAGGCCGTCGCCGCGGTGCTCGACTCTTGAGGTCCATTCACACAACGCGGCGGCCGAGCGTGCCCCGGACCGGAAGTGCCTGGCGGTAGCGGCGCGAATGCGGGATCGCCGGCCGCCTGCGAAGGCGGCCGGCAATCGAGGCAGACAGCTCCGCGGGTCAGCCGGCCCTGACCGGTTCCTCGACTCGGGCTCGTGCGGAGGCGAGCCGGCAGGAGTCGGTGCCGGTTCCGATGATGGTGCCGTCGAAGGCGAGCCGGTCGACGACGCCCGCGCAGAGGCGGGGGTCGGTGAAGGTCTTGGTCCAGCCGTCGAACGACTCGTTGGAGGCGATCGCCAAGCGACTTCACTACTGCTCGGCAGAGCCATCGCGGAGTATCGGCACCAGGCGCTGGCGATGCTGGGACGCAGCGAGGAGGCAGAGGCCGGGGCCCGGCAGGCGTACGCCACCGGGCGCGGCAAGCCGTGGCACCGGTCTCGGCCCGAGGGCGACGATGCCCTGGGTGCCGCGACCGAGGCCACCGGGCAGGCCCAGGCCCGCACCGCCGAACACCTCCTGGCCGTGCCGCTGGAGCAGCTGCGTACCGATACCCGTTTCGAGCCGGTCCGGCCCGCGCCGGGTCGTGGCGCCTGTCCGAACCCGCTGCCTGCCCGCTGGACGGCGAAACCCCGGGGACGATCGCGTGAGCTCCGTCCCGGAGACGTCCGGCGTCGACCTCGCCCCCAGGCCCTCCTCGCCGCCCGCGAGAGGGCGAAGGCGAGGAAGGCCGAGGTCCGGCAGAAGCCGGAGCGGGGGACCGCCACCGTGGTGTGCGACGGCCGCTCGCCGCTCGCGTTCGGTACGGCGATCAGTGTGCCGATGACCGAGCGTGGCCTGGCCGCCCCGGCCGCCGGCGGCAACGTCCTGGCCCAGTGGCAGACCATCCTCACCACGGCCGCGTCCGAGTGGGCGGCGAGGAGCCGGATGATGGCCGGGCGGCGCCGGAACACAGCGGGTTATGCCTTCGCTTTGGAGGTTGTCGTGGTGCCAGAAGGAGGAGCGCGGGTGGACGGGTGTCGGACCGGTCGTCACGGGCCCCGGCGCGGGCCGTGGTCGGCGGACCGGATGAGGCGGGTGTGTTCGCCCACGAGAGGTGACCAGGGCCGGGGTGTCGGAGATGGTGTCGTGGAACGCGCCGGAGCCGAAGTCGGGCCGGTCGCCTCGATGGTGAGGCCGAACACTGCGATGAGAGCGTCGAACCAGGCGGCTCGCTCGGGGTGTTGGTAGGCTCTGAGCTGAGTCTGAGAGACGCTGCAGCGGGCCGAGCCCGCCACGCTCGGGCTTTCGTTTACTCAAAGGGCGTCTATACCCGGAGAGAGACGTCCATTGTATCCAGACACGAGTGAGTTGATCACCTACGCCTCCCCCGAGGCGGGCCGGAGCGAGGCGCTGAGGGCGATGGCGCGGTCGTCATTCTCAGCGGCGTTCGGGCACTTGTACGATGCCGACGCATTCGCCGTCTTCCTCGACCGCGTCTACGGTCCTGAGGGCAGCATGGAGCATGATCTCAGAGATCCGACGGTCCGCTGGCTCGTAGGTTCCCATCTGTCTGCCCCGGTCGGCTATGCCAAGCTCACGCCGCTTCGTGCCCCAGCTCCGGCGCCAATGCCCGGTGCTCTCGAACTGCAACAGATCTATGTCCTCGGCGAATGGCACGGCCGCGGGGTCGCCGCCCATCTCATGGAGTGGGCGTTGGCCACCGCCGTCGCAGACCAGGCCCCGGAAATCTACCTCACCGTCTTTGATCACAACGAGCGCGCGAAGCGCTTCTACCGCCGGTACGGGTTCGCAGAGGTCGGACACTGTACCTTCACCCTCGGCGATCGCGTCGACGACGACCGCATATGGCGTCGCGGCCTGTGAAGCACCGCGACAACCACCTCACCGAGCGCAGGGGCCGCCTCAGCAGTCGGTAACCGGGCATCAGGTACCGACCTCTACCGTCCTCTGCCGCGAGGCTCGACTTCAGACGGCTCCAGCCGATCATCAGCTACTTCGCGTCCGGCTGTGGCGACCGGAGAACTGGTGCCACCCGGTGCGGCCGGCCACGCCCCCAGTGCAGGCGTTCGGGTCGAGGTCGGCGGTCATGGCCCCCGAGCCGGCCGGGCATGTCGCCGTGTCGTACGACGCGGCTTCCGGCTGGTCGACTGTGTGCCCGCGGCCACCGGCCTGCCGGCGAGGCCCGTGCCCGGGGGCGGGTTCAGCGGGCGCCGGGGCCAGGCGGTTGATGTGGGAGCGGTAGGCGGTCGTCTCCTCCTCGGCCAGGACGCGCCGTCCGGGCCCGGGCGGCGCGGGCGGTCACTCATCGGCTTTCAGGAGCACGTCGAACATGGTGCCGGGGAAGCTGAGCATCGACTGGCCCTGACGCAGGCAGGGTTGTCCATCGGCAACCGCCCGCGGGGCGTCGGCCCGGCCCCCGCCGCTCCGCAGTCCCCGGCCGAGCGGGCGGCCGGCACGCCGGCCGCCCTGGAGACCGTGGCGGTCCGGGTGCCGGTGATCGACGCGGCCCTCGCGTTCCTGGAGGAGTTGGAGAAAGGGACGGCCGATCCGGCCGTACGGCACACGGCCGCCACCACGGCGCGGCTCCTGCGCGAGGCCCGGGAAACCGCCGGCCCCGGGCAGATGGCCGACTGACCGGCACGGTGCCGGGCGTCCGCCGAGGTCGGCTCCCCCGAAGGCTGCGCCCCCGCCCGCCACGGCCGGCATCACCGCCCTCGCTCTCACCCACGCCACTACCTGGGCCACCGCCCACTGCCGGCACGCCGCCCAGCCCACCGCCGACCGCCCCGACGGCGCCGTCGTCGTCACCACCACCTCCGACCAGTGGACAAGCCAGCCGGTCCGCGTCCTGGACCTCATACCCTGAACCACGCGGACGACGTGGACCGGGACCTGATCGCGCGCTGCGGCGGACGGAGCATCACCGGCTCGGGTTCGCGCTCCAGCTGTGCACGGTGCGATACGCCGGCGTGTTCCTGGAGGACCCGCTCGCGGTGCCGTGGCCCGGTGATCGAGCACCTGGCCGTGCACCTCGGCATTGAGGGCCCGTCGGTGGTCAAGCGGTACGCGGAGCGGCCTCAGACGCTGCACGACCACGCGTGGGAGGTCCGGAACGCCTACGGCTACCACCCCTGGGAGGACGCCGAGTGGGGCCGGCGGTTCCGAACGTTCCCGTACGGGCGGGCGTGGACGCACGCCCAGGGCCCGAAGGCGCTGTCCGACCACGCGGTGGGCCGGCCGCGCCGTCACCGGGTGCTGCCGCCCACTGACCCAGGCCGTCCCGGCCGGTGGGCGACCGGCCGGGACGGCCCGCCGTCCGAGGCCCGGGCGTCGGCTCGATCCCTACTGGTCACCGCTCCCGCTCCCCGTCAGGATGGGCGTCAAGAGCAGAAGGACGGTGGCACCGGCCGGGGCCGGTCGGGCTCCGGGAGTTGGCGACGACATGCCGTTACGCATCCACTTCACCATGGAGGACCTCGCGCGGACCCGTGTCGCAGACGGCCCTGCGCCCTGCATGGAGCTGACCTCCGCCACACGCCAGCTCCAGGAACGCTCGCACCGGGTGCGGCTCGGGGCCTGGCGCCACCGCACCCTCTCCGCCCTGCATCCCGCCTCCCGCATGGCCCTCACGCTCATGCCCCCGAGGGGAAGGATCACCGGCTTCCTCAGCGGCGCGGCCGGCGCGACCCCCGCCGAACTGCTCGAACAGATCCGGTCCACGCCTCGGGCCCGGCTGCGGGCCAGCCTGGAGACCACCGCCCGGCACCAGCCCCTGCCCAGCTGGGCCCACCGCCTGTCCGACGAACCGCTGCTGCTGCGCCAGTTGTGCGACAGCCTTGAGCACGTGGCCGAACACGCCCTCGTCCCCCACTGGCAGGAAGTCCGGGCCATGACAGCGGCCGATGCCGCCGTGAGGTCCCGCCAGATGCTCAACGGCGGCGTCGAGACCCTCCTCGGACGCGTCAACCCACGCTGGATCCGCTGGCGGGCGCCCGTCCTGGAGATCACGACCGTCTCCGGTCTGGACGCCGACGTACACCTGGCCGGACGGGGGATGCTGCTCCAGCCGTCGGTGTTCGCCGCCGAGGCCCCGATCATCGACCTCGACGCGATACCCCAACCCGTCCTCTCCTATCCGGTGGCCCGGCTCCAGGAGACGGCGATCGCCCCGCTGTTCGCCTCCTCCCCGCCCACCGACGGCCGGACGGCGTCGGCGGTCGACGCCGTCGGATCCGCGCTGGGCCACACCCGAGCTGCGGTGCTCAGGGCCATCGCCGGGCACCCGGGCTGCTCGACCCAGCAGCTCGCCGCGCTCGTCGGCATCGCCAAGGCCAGCGCCAGCGAGCACGCCACGATCCTGCGCAACGCGGGCCTCATCGACACCCACCGAGAGCACCGGACGACCGCGCACGTCGCCACACCCACAGGCATCGCGCTGCTCAACGCCCCCTCCGGGCGCTCCTGACAGGTCCCGGTTCGGGATCACTGGTAGGCGGACCCGGCCATCAGGTCGGCGGGCGCTCGGGGCATTCGGGGTGTTCGCGCGTTACTCGCGGCCAGGGTGCGGGGCCGCGGCCGGGAGCCAGGTATCCGGCGGCTGCCGGTTCGAAAAGGCACCCGGCTGTGTGGGCGTGAGGCACAGCGTTCGTGGCCGGAAGGGCGGTTCTGCGAGTTCTTGGGGGGGCAGAGCCGGGGGCGGCCGCAGCGTCGGGATGTGCAGCACGGCAGGCAGGGCCGGGTACGCCGGGCATCAGCGATCACCGGTCCGGTTACCGGAAGTCCACCGTCCGCTCGTTCGATGTCGCTTGGCCATTCTATGTTCGAGTTCTGCGTTTCTCGGTGAGGAGGCCCCGTGCACTCGCACGAGGAGAAGTCCCGTTCCGATGCCCCCGGCGGCCCACGCCGGGCGACGCGTGCCGCTCCGTCGGGGTTGCAGGCCAGCATCGGTAACCAGGCGGTGGCCAGGATGATGCGCGCCGCCCGCGAGGCGGAGGAGGACGAGCACCAGCAGGAGCACGTCGGCGAGTGCGAGCAGACCGTCCAGCGCCCGGATACCGGTGTCGCCGCGCACATGACGGCCTTCCCGGGAGGGCTGTTGGGCTTGCAGGCCACTGTCGGTAACCAGGCAGTGGCCAGGACGGTGCGTGCCGCCCGCGAGGCGGAGCGGGGCAGACACCAGCCCGCTGGGGGCCCCGGGCAGGCAGTGCAGCGTACGCATACCGGGGAAGGTCCGCGCGTTCCCGAGCGCTCCGATGTCGAAGCTGGCCTGCTGGCGCCCGGCCGTCCTCTGGATCCGGGGGTGCGGGCCCGTAAGGAGGAGCAGTTCCAGGCCGACCTGTCCAGTGTGCGCGTGCACACCGGCGCGGCCGCGGAGCAGGCTGCCGCCGCTGTCCAGGCACGTGCGTTCACGGTGGGGCAGGACATCATGATCGGCAGACAGGGCAGTGATTCCCGCACCCTGGACCACGAACTCACCCATATGATCCGTAACCAGCACAAGTCCTCGGTCGGGCATCAGACAGGCGGCGGGTTCCACATGACCCACCCGCACGACCATGAGGAACGCGAGGCGGAGTCGAACGCCGCGCGGATGAGCTCGGGCGGCGCCAGCACGGTCCGGGGACCGGGCCTCGCCGGTAACGTGCCGGTGCAGCGCTCGGAACACACGCCCGGGGAACCGCCGCCGGCCAGGAGCCCCGGGGCGCCGGCTGCACGAGCGTCGCGGAACGGCGGGCACCTTCCGCTGGTCCAGCGCGCGTCACCGGGATCGGACAGCGACATCGAACTCGACGACCTGCCGGTCCACATACCCCAGGCGGCACCACCGCAGCAGGACACGGTCATGCACGACGCCCCGGCCACCCAGGCGCCGGGGGAGACGACGCCGAGGAGCCGGCAGGGCAGCCACGTGCGCAGGACCGGAAGGATGCCTCCCGGCTACTCGGAGAGGCAGAAACAGATTTCCCAGCGCGAGGCAGAGGTGAGGTTTCTCGACAGGATCGCCCGCATCCTCATCGCCGGCGTGGAGGGCGCGCCGCGCCCTGACGGCCAGAAGCCGACGCCCCATATAGCGGTCGTCCTGCGAAACGGTGTGCTGCACGCGTCCCCGAACACGGACGTGCCGTTCACAGGACCTCAGAGGGTCCGGGCGGACGCGCTTCTGCGTCACGCTGTGCGGAATTCAGTGCCGCCCACCGACTCCGTTCCGGAGGACCGTCAGGAACGTCACCTGCGCGACACGCACAAGATCGCCGCCTTGGTGGACGGGAGTTACGACGACGAAGGCCGCATGACGCCTTGGATGGAAGCGGCGAGGGCAGCGGTACAGCGGGGCGTCACCTGGGATGTGCAGATGGGAAACAGGGCGGAACGCCCCAGAGGCGGGGGCTTGCACGCCGAGATGAGAATGCTCCAGTCCATCATCGCGGACCGCGCGCGAAACGGACCAGTTCCCGAGGGAGAGGAAGAGAAGGTCCGCCTCGGAGGTTCCAAGATGCCGTGTCTCCTGTGCCACTGGGTCATCGACGCGGTCAATGTGGTCATCGGCCAGGCGCACGGGTTCACGGTCGTGGCGACGCAGACACACAGCCGCCCCTACCCCTGGTTCCTGCCCCCTTGGCTGTTCGACGGAACGGCGCACATGGAGAAGGTCCGCCGAATGGTCATGGCGAGAGTGCAAGGGGACCGCCGCCTTGAAGCAAAAGGTCGGAAGATCGAAGTGAAGGGCACCCCGGCATCAACGAGCGAGGACCCGCCGTGGTCCGACTCCGAGTACGAGCCGGAGTGACGGCCCCCGCCGGCCCCAACGCGACGGGGAGGGTTCAGGCGGGCCAGGGCCGCTGAGTGCCTGATGAGGTACCTCCAAAGCGCAGGTCGGACGTCGGACCAGACATGTGACGTCAGGGGCGGGAGTGCCGTTCCTGGGCGGTATCTCGGATCCCTGGAGCTGTACGTCAGGGCCACAACGGGCCGCGCGGCTGGAGGCTCCCGCGTTGTCGCGGTCTGCCGCTCCACCACCTCCAAGGGTGCGGGGCTCACGGACGAGGCGCCCGTCTCCGGCCTCAGGCAACCGGCACCTGCTGGGTCGGCCGGCCTTGGCGACCTCAGATGCGGGCCGGTTCGTCCTCTTCGTAGTTCGCCAGCGCGAGTCCGAGGGCGAAGAAGGTCGGCGCCCACTCGCCGACGAAGATGCCCCACCGGTCTGCCCGGTCCATGCCCCGGCCCTCGGCCTTCAGCGATCCGAGCCACGAGACGACCGTCAGCCCGATCGACGCGAACCCGGCGCAGTAGGCGTGCTCGGCCTTCAGGCCCTTGTCGTGCAGCATCTTCACGATCATGTGCATCCTCCAGACGCTCATGGGGACCCCCGCGTTCCACCCTGCGGGGCGCTTCGGCCGGGCGCATCCCGGGCACCCGGCCGCCCGCGCCGGCGAGGGCACTCGACGGCCTGCTCACCGACGTCACGGGTGCGGACCGTTCCACCGGACACCGCGCCGGCCGGCATCCGGGGCGCTCTTCGCCGCTTCGGCCGCGACCCTGCCGGGCTGGCCGCGGGCGGATCGAACACGGCTCCGCCGGGAGCGGGCAGGGCCCCTGGCCGGCCGGGGGCGTCGATCGGGCGGTGGGGCGGAAGGGTAGCGTCGGGGAGACGAATGGAGACTCATGCCGCGTACGTTCACTGTCAGTGACAGCATCCTCATCTATGCCGACCGGGCCGCCATCTACCGGCAGGTTTCGCAACCTGCCCTCATGGGCCGGTGGAGCCCGGAGAATCGGGGCGCCACCGTGCGGGAGCCGCGGGAGCACACCCGGGTGGGCCTGGTCTTCGACGGACACAACAAGCGCGGCGCCGTCCGCTGGACCACTCGCTGCACGGTGACCGCGGCCGACGAGGGCCGGCTCTTCCGCTTCCGCGTCCACGCCATCGGTCTCAAGCGGCCCCGCCTGCGGGGCCCGATCGCCACCTGGGAGTACCGCTTCGAAGAGGCGGAGGGAGGCACCCGGGTCACGGAGACCTGGACGGACGACCGCCGCAAGTGGCCCGATTTCGCGGCCAACGCCTTCGACCGGATCGTGACCCGCGGCCACACCTTCGCCGACTTCCAGCGGCAGAACATCAGGACCACCCTGCGCAACCTCAAAGCAGCCATGGAGAGCCCGCCGCACAGCCCCGAGACGTGAACACCCGCCGGGAAGGCGCGAGAGCGCGCGCCTGACGTCCCCTCCTCAGCGGAACAGTGGCGCCTTCTAGACGAAGGCGGCACTCACCCGTCGGCACCGGCCAGACAGCGTACGCAGACCCCAGCCCCCTGCCGACCGGTTACCGAGGCGCGATCGACACCACTTCCGACTCCGCCCCGGCGGCCGGGGCCCTGGGCCAAGATGCCCGGTCCGGACGTTGGGGCGATCCGGCGCGGTCCCGGCGCCCGAGATGGCCGGCGCCGATCCGGCGCCCCGCAGGGGCCGCCCGGCCGCCACCGTACGCCCGCCGCGCTTCAGGGCGGCCCGGCTATTCCGGCGGCCCCGGCCACCGCAGAGGTAATGGGGTGGCAGACGGCTGCGCTCCGGGAGCCGTCCCGGCGGGCCTGATGCCGGGAAGCACCGTCCCGGGGAACCGCCGCCGGGCGCACCGAGCCACCCCGTTTCCGTGATCCCGTCTGGCTGTTGGGCTGGCCCTGAACCACGTCCCAGCGGGCAGTTCGTGCCTGCGGGAGGTCCGTACGCCGGGTCCGGAGGGCGGGGCGGCCCGGCGGCTCGCTCGGTCTGCGAGTCGAGCGCCGGTGCCGCCGGCATGCGGCGGTCGGTGAGAGTCCGAGCTGACGGAGGAGTGCGCCCGGTGCGGTGGCCGTGTCTTCGGGCCGGGGAACGCCCAGGGCGCGTGGGCAAGACGGCGTGGGCAGCGGCCGGCTTTTGGAGGGGCGGGACGGCCCGGCGGCCCGCGCGGTCCCCGCCTAGCCGAGCGCCAGTGCCGCCGTCGGCACTGGCGGACGGCGTGAGGCCGGGCAGAAGGCGGAGTCCGCCCGGGGCGGCGGCCGTGTCTTCGGCCAAGGCAAGGGACTTGGGGCCGGGTGCACTTGGGGGGTCGGGCTGCTGGAGGCCGGGCCGTGTGCGGTGTGCGGCCCCCGACGGCTGGCCGAGGTCCTGATCGGCGAAGCCGGTCTCCTCGCGGCAGCTTGATCGGGCCGACTTGACCGACTCGCTGACCTGGGAGCGGTCGGCCCGCCGGCCGTAGAGGACGCTGCCGCGCACAACGCCTTCCTGGCCCCAACTCCGCCTGGACGTCGCACCAGCCACCCCGGCCGTCGGCGCGAAGCTGTGCTGGAGCGCGCCGAAGCTGATCGCGGTGGCCAACGAGCGGGTGCGGGGTGCGCCCGTCCGCGCCGTCCGTGTCCTGGCGTCCGCGCCCGTGACGGCCGGCTCCGTCACGGCGTCCGCCGCCCCCGCCCCGCCGTCGGCCTCCCCCGCCAGGCCGGGCCGCGAGCGGCCCCGCCGGAGGGCTACCGCCCCGGCGGGGAGCGGCGACGCCCAACCCGATCCGCCGTGCGCTGCTGGGGACCAACCCCCGCCCGGGCGGGGAGCGGGTCCCCCACCGGTCGGGGCCAGGACCGTGACGTGCGGACCAACCCCGCCCGCGCGGGGCCGATGCCCTCCTCATCCGCAAGGACATGAACCAGCTCGGAGCACCCCCGCAGGCGCGGGGCCGACGCGAGCACCCGCGCGCGGGTGGACTTCAACCAGGGAGCACCCCCGCAGGCGCGGGGCCGACACTTGTTGAGCTGGGCTGATGCTAGCAAGAGGCCGTGTTTTCATTCACTTGGATTCGCTGCCAACCGAGCACTATGCCGCCGTCATCGCCGCCTTCGCGGCAGGACGGCCAGTCAGCGGCTTGAGCGTGGTGGCGTGCGATGTCGTGTCCAAGGTTGTTCGCCTTCGGCCGGGAAGGACCGTGCTCAGGGTGCCGCCGGGCCGGCGGCCGTGCCCAGTGCCGGTGGTCGCGGCCGCCTGCGACCCCGTGCTGCCGGGTGCCTCCGCGAGCGAGCGCCGGGTGGCCGCCGGCTGGCAGGTGCACCGGGACGTGACCGCGCAGGCGCCGTACGGCTGTCGAGCAGCAGCTGCACCAGGGGAGGAAGGCGGAAGCGTGGGCCAGGGCCGGCCGGTGGGAGCAGGCCCGGGAGCAGCAGGCCGCCGCGGCTGGGGCGCGTGCCGACGTCGTCGGCCGCGCAGCCCGGCCGGCGACGTCGTGGTCGGGCCGGTGGCCCCGGCCGTGCTGCCCGGGCCGCGCCCGGTCGTCGCCGTCGCCCCCGCTGCGGAACCGGAGTTCGCCGACGTCGACGACGGCCAGGAGCTGGTCCTGGGGGAACTTACCCGGGAGCAGTCTTGGACTGGCGCGACCGCGCCGCCGCCGACCACCAGCTGGTCTTCGGGCACATCGACCGGGACGGCGAGCTGTCGGCGCAGCGCCTGGTCACCCGGGCGTTCGTCGCCCGGGTGCAGCGCCTGGCCGGCCTGGGCACCTGGAGCGGCGGCGAGACGTCCGGCGTCAACCTGGCCCGGGTCCGGGCGGGGAGCGGGCCGCCTGGTCGGCCAGCGTGATGTCGTCCTCCGCTGTCCC
The DNA here is from genome assembly GCF_024756275.1 of Streptomyces pyxinae. Lineage (GTDB taxonomy): Bacteria > Actinomycetota > Actinomycetes > Streptomycetales > Streptomycetaceae > Streptomyces > Streptomyces pyxinae. Next base: position 430,039 of record NZ_JANUGQ010000002.1, read on the forward strand.
GACGCCCCGGCCGAGCGGGCGGCCACCGCGCCGGCCGTCCCCGACACAGCGCCGGTCCGGGTACCGGTGATCGACGCAGCCGTCGCGCTCCTGGAGGACCTGCGGGAGCGCGACGGCCGATCCGGCCGTACGGCACACGGCGGCCACTACGGCGCGGCTTCTGCGCGAGGCATGGGAAACCGCTGGCCCCCGGGGGGATGGCGGGCTGACCGGCGCGGGGTCGGCCGCTCCGTCCCCGGGGGAGCGGGCGTACGTGGCGGCCCGTGCGGTGACGGGGTCTCAGGTGTGCGGTGCACTATTGACTCGGCGGGGGTGCCGGCTACCTCCAGCAGCATCGGTTCGTGCTCCATCCGTAAGCCCGGCACCCGGCGACCGGCTGGCAGGTGCCGGGGGAGGCGGTCGGCAAGGACCTGTACGGAGGCGGGTCTCACCAGTGCTGGGCCCGGGCTGTCCGCCGGCTCCGGGCCTGCCCGCCGCAGGGACTCCAGCAAGACTCCAGTCAGCAGGCCAGTGCCAAGTTTTCCCAGCCCATGTCCACCCAGTGCTCAGTACTGGCGGGCGTCCGGGGGGCCCTGCGCATTCGGGCGCCCGCCGGTGGACTGGCCGTGCTGAAACGGTCTGGAGAGGTCGGCCCGGGCGCGGTCTCCCGCAGCCGGATCCGTGTGGTGACCAGCGAGCGGCCCGGGAGGGCGGCGCGGACGCCGCTCTCCGTTGAGGTCTTCAACGGGCCAGCCAGGGCGGTGGTGAACTTTCCGGTGTCACGGTAGGCCGCCAGCTCGTCGGCGATACGGGCGCGGACCCGCGCGGTGGTGCCGCTGATCCGTTTGAGCGGCCGCCGGGGGCTTTGGGGCTGAAGAGGAGAGGAGAGGGAAGGAGTGCGCTCGTGCATCGGTGTCGATGGTCCCGTACTCGCCGATGGCCTCCACGATCAGGAAGGGTTGAGTTCATGTCGCAGGTTGAGGAATCCATCGAGGTCAAGGCCCCCGTCCGCGCCGTCTACAACCAGTGGACTCAGTTCGAGGACTTCCCCCGGTTCATGGACGGCGTCGAGCGGATCGAGCAGCGCACCGAGACCCTCACCCACTGGAAGACGAAGATCGCCGGGGTGGAGCGGGAGTTCGACGCGGAGATCACCGAGCAGATCCCCGACGAGCGGGTCGCCTGGACCAGCATCGGCGGGGAGGCCCGGCAGGCCGGTGTCGTCACCTTCCACCGCATCGACGACACCACCACCAAGGTCATGCTCCAGCTCGACCACGACCCCGAGGGCCTGGCCGAGGCCGTCGGCGACAAGCTCGGCTTCGTCAAGCGCCAGGCCACGGGAGACCTGAAGAGGTTCAAGGAGTTCATCGAGTCCCGCGGTGGCACCGAGACCGGCGCCTGGCGCGGCAACGTCTGACCCCCGGCCAGCCCCGCCCGGACGCCCTGGGCCGGCACACGACAGTGGCGGCCCGACCGCCATCTCGTATCGACGTGGAGCCCGGGTCTGCCGGGCTCCCGGCGGATGAACTTCCCGTGCGGGTCACCGTCGGTTCGCCGCTCTGCTGCTCCCTTCCGCCAGGCCCTCCTGCGGGCAGTCCGGCCGATCGGACCGGGCGCCCCGGCCGGCCCAGGGGTGCGCACTCGGCGGCCGGAGCGGTGAGGAACCCCCCGACGTCGCAGTGGGCCGCAGGCTCGTCGGCGGTCCCGGCCGCCCCCCTCAGCGGCATCCCGTGCTCTATCCGTACGTCCGGCACCACGCGTCCGGACGAGCGAACGCCGGGCGAGACGGGGGCATGGGCCGTGGGGGGCGGTGCTTACCGGCGCGGTGCCGGGTGCCGCCCGTCGGCTCGGTGGCTCCCGGGGGCCGGCAGGCGGGCTCGGCCGACCGCTTGAACTCCGGCGCGCGGTCCGGCACGGCCAGTGCCGGCACCTGATCCCCGACTGGTGCTGCGACACCCGGGGGGGAGTGTGGGGTGGTCGGTGTCGGCGGTCATGGTTCCTCGGCCGTCGTGGCGTCCGGGCCCGCCGGGCTCCCGGCCGGCGGACTTCCCGCGCGGGTTCACAGGCGGTGGGCCGCACTGCCGTCCCGTTCCACCGGGCCCTCCTCCGGGCCGTCCGGCCGGCCGGGGCCGGGCGAACGGCCGGCCCGGAGGGACGCGGCTGAGGTGCGGCCGGACTGCGCAGGCGGCCGTCCGGCGTGGCGGCACCCGGCCGGGCGCAGCACACGGCCGCAGCGCGCCTCTGGAGGAGCGGTGGGCAGCCGTCGCCCCCGAGCGGACTCCGGCCGGCCGACTGTCCCCTCGGGATCGCCGGTCCCCGGGGTGCTCCTATGTATTTGGTCAAGGTCCAAGGCCAGTAGGTTCGTGCGGTCAAGGGCGGGTCGAGCCGTAGGGGTGTGTATGAGTGACAGCCAGGTGACGATCAAGCTCACGAGTGACGAGGCACTGGTGCTGTCGCACTGGCTGGAGAAGCTCCAGATGACGGACCTCAGCCGCGTTGTCGACGATCCGGCGGTCTGGGCGCCGATCCATCGGATCGCAGGAACGCTCGACAAGGCGCTTCCTGAGCTGTTCGCAGCGGACTATGACCAGCGGCTTGAGGCGGCTTGTCAGCGGCTTCGGCCGGAGGACTGATCGAGCAGTCTGGACTCTCCTCACCTGACCGTAGCGGGTTGGGGCTCGTAGAAGGTTCCGTCGCGGAGCATCGCGAAGAGGACGTCGGCCCGGCGCCTGGCGAGGCAGAGGTCGACCCCGCGCCCGCGGAGCAGTCGGCCGCCTCGGCGGCCAGGTCGCCGAACCCGCTTCGCGCTCCGGCCCGGCGGACTGGACCGCTCGGCCCGGGGCCTGCGTTGAGCCGGCGACAGGCCCTGACCCGCCGCACGGCACGCCGCCGCGGCGCACCCTCCCGCCCGGGCCGGCCCGGGCGCCGGTCGGCTGCCGGGCACCGCCCGGGCGCGGGCCTGCGGCGCTGGGCCCGCGGTCCGTGGGGGCGGGAGCAGATGGCTGTCGCCACGCTGGTGACCGCGGTGGTGTGGACGGTTCTGGCCGGTCTGGTGCGCTGGCTCGCCGCCCACCCGCTGGTGCCCGCGCTCCTGGCGGGCGCCGCCCTCAGCGCGGGTGCGGCATGGTTGTGGCGGCGCCGGGAGCAGGTCCAGGCTCGGGGGCTGCGGTATTCGCTGCCCCAGATCGATGCCCTGCACCACCGGGACTTCGAGCACGCGGTGCGCGACCTGATGCGCCGCGACGGCTGCCCGGACGCGGTCCAGGTCGGCGGCGCCGGTGACGACGGCGCGGACGTGAAGGCCACCGATCCCTACGGGCGGCTGTGGGTCATCCAGTGCAAGCACCGCGCCGCGGGCTGGGAGGGGGCTGCGATCGGCACCCCGGACCTGCACGTGCTCAACGGCACCGGCCGCCCATCCACGGCGGCGACGTCATCGTCCTGGTCACCAACGGCCGCATCACCGACCGCGCCGTACGGCTCGCCGCCACCCAGCGCCTGCACCTGGTCGACCGCCACCTCCTGGCCCAGTGGGCCGCCGGCTCCACCCCGATCTGGAACCTCCTGCGCGTCATCCCCCCACCGCGCCGGCCCCCACACCGCTGCTGAGCCACCACCCGGCCCCACCGACTTCACCGGCCCGAGCCGACGGAGACCCGAGATGAACCGACTTCGACGTAATCGGTGGATTCTCACGCCGATCAAGGAGGGGCTCCGCAAGAAGGACTGGAACCGCTGAACCAGACGAGCATCACGACCGGGACCCGTTCGTCGTCTGCAAGGGTGAATCCGGTCCGGGGCCGTATCGCCGCGCGCTCGGGCCGCCGTACGGTGAGCGGTTGCAGGCCAGAGGCCCGGAGACAGGTGTGGAGGGCAGAGCAGTGGAAAAGACACCGGAGCGGTGGACGACGACCGTTCACGACCAGGAGGTGGAGCTGCCGTCCACGATCGCGGGCGTCCGCGCCGCCCTCCCCGAAGGCCAGCGGGCCGCGTTCGACACCGAGATCGGCACCACCCCCGGCCCGGACCTCCCGCTCCGCCTGGCGATGTGGGCCCTGCGCACCGTCCAGGGCGCGATCGAGGAGATGGACGACCAGGTCGACCGGCTCCGCGCCGGCGACTACTCCGGCGTCACCATCCTCGACGACCAGGACGGCGAGGCCGCCTGATGGCCTACAGAATCGCCTACGCCTCGCAGGCAGATGCCGCCCGCCGACGGCTCCCCGCGCAGCGCCGTTCCGCGCTGGACAAGGCCATGAAGTCCACGATCGGCGCCAACCCCTACGGGCACGGGTCGGTGGAGACCAAGCCCGGCGAACGGGACTACCGCGAAGTGACCATCGCCGGAGCCGACGCGATCGTCGTCTACTACGTCAGCGCACCCGACGTCCTCACCGTCACCGCGGTCAAGCTCATCACCTTCTAGCGCCAGTGCCAGCGCGGCGGCCGACCGGGCCGGCCGGCACCACCCACCCCCGACCGGTGGAAAGGCCAGCCGGTCCGCGTCCTTGACCTCACACCCTGAACCCCGTCCGGGCCCGGGCTCGCCGCTCAGCGGGACCGTGCCGGACGGCAACCGGCTGGGCCGCGTGGAGGTCGGGGCGGTCACCGCTTGCGGTTGGCGGCTTTCGTGGCCGTCGACTGCGCGCGGGGAGGGGACCCGGACGCGGCCGACTTGCCGGAGGGGTTCTTCGCGGCCGAGGACTGCACCCGGGAGACGCCTTCGCCGTCATCGGGGTCTTCTTGCCGTTGCCGCTCATACCGATCACCTCACCCATACCCTCCGTCGGCAGGCAGCAGCCCGCACCCTCGGCGCCCCACCCGGTCTCCGCGCAGGCGGAGGTGGGGTGGAGGCCAAGGCCCGGTGCGGCGAGCCGGGCGCCCGGTCTCTGCCCGGGCGGAGATGAGGCGTTCGCGCGGTAGGGCAGCGCCGTCGCCGGTGCCCTACCGCGGGCGCCGGCGCCGGTGCCCGGCCTGCGCGCGTGGGCGGGCGGTGGTCGGTGCCCGGGACTTCCCGCCGTGCCGCGAGGAGCGCCGGGCCGACCGGCGTGCCCTGTGCTCCACAACCGCAGCCGCCGAAGACACCGCGCATTCGGGGCCGGGGCCCGGCGACGTCTACGACGATCAGGAACTGGTCCTGCGGGGAGCTCACCGGCAACCAGCTCCTGGAGGGACGCCGTCGCGCAGCTGCCGATGACCAGCCGGTGGTGGGCGGCCATCGTCCCCGAGCCGGTCCGGCAGGCGGGCCGTACGGCTGGCCGCCTCCCCCGCCAGTCCTGGCGCCCGCCGCGGCGGCGGAACTGCTCGCCGCGCCCGCCGGACCGGCGCGTCCCCAGGGCCCCGGGGACGCCGCCTCGGACCACGTACGCTCGTCGCGCGGCCGGGAGGCGACGCCGCTCCCTCGGGCGAACCCGTCTATCGCGGCTGGTAAAGCGGCAGACCGCAACCATGTGAGAGCTGTCCTGCCGGCCGCTTAACGAGCCCGATGCCGCACCGGACGATGCGCCAGCCCCGGCATCGGTTCACCTCCGCTCGCGCGGAGAGCGGGCTTACTGAGCTGGTGGCCGGCTCAGGCACCGGCTTTCCCCGGACGCACCTCACCAGCCTCCGGCTCACCCGACGGGTAGGCTGCCCAGCCATAACATCGCCGACCGAACAACACCCGCCCCAGTCGCTGAGCACCAGTCAAGTATTTGCAAAGCCCCGATAACAGCCCAAGTCGGAAAGCCCGCTCTCCGCGCAGGCGGAGGTGAACCGGCCAGGCTCGGGGTGATGACCTCGTCACCGACCCGCTCTCCGCGCAGGCGGAGGTGAACCGCCCACCGTGCCCGCCGGGTGCACCACGATCACTGCTCTCCGCGCAGGCGGAGGTGGACCGTCGCGAACGCTGGGCAGGCGGGTGCCATAGCGCCGGTCTCCGTGCAGGCGGAGGTGGACCACCCGTAGACCACCGGTCCGGTCCGTCCCCGCTCCGGTCTCCGCGCAGACGGGTGGGGCCGAGGTCAAGGCCCGGTGCCGCGAGCCGGGCGCCGGGTCTTCGCGCGGGCGGAGGTGAGCGTCTGTGCAGTACGGCAGCGCCGTCGCCAGTCCCGGTCCGCGCGCATGGGCGGGGAGGGTAGTCCGGTGCCTGGGCTCCGGCTTGCCCTGCGCGTGACGGACCAGCCACGGCTGGGTACTGCTCGTCCCCGGCCGCCGGAACTATCCACTGTGCCGCGAGGACCGTCAGGCCGACGCCGTGCCCAGTGTCTACGCCGCAGCCGCCGGAGACGCCTCGGTTTCGGAGCCGTGTCCCGGCGGCATCTACGACGGTCGGGAGCTGGTCCTGGGGAAAAGTCCTCCCCGGACCAGCTCCCGGAGCGTCGCCGCGTCGCCGTCGCCCATTAGCCGGTGGTGGGCGGCCCACGCCCCCGAGCCGGCCGGCAGGCAGTCCGTACGGCGCGGGCTCCGGCCGACTGACCGTGTGCCCGGAGTCCGCCGATGAGCGGTGAAGGCCCGGCCAGAGCAAATCCGGGGCACCACGGCCGCGAACACACCGACGGACCGTACGACTACTGGCGATCTCCGCCAGCCCTGGTGCCCAGCGCGGTGGCGGAACTCATCGCTGCACCCGCCGTACTGATGCGTACCCGGGGGGCCGCCCTCGGAGCGCCATGCGCTCGCCCCGCAACAGGAGGTGACACTGCCCCTGCGGGTCAACCCGACCATCACGGGTGATGGAGCGGCAGACCGCGACGATGTGGGAGCTGGCCTGCCAGGCATTCCCCGAGCCCGATGCGCCGGTTCACCTCCGCCTGCGCGGAGAGCAGGTGCTGCGCCCCGTCGGCCGCCCCACTCCCTCGGTTCACGTCCGCGCCCGCGTGGCACCGTCGCCTGCCCACCTTCGCCCGCGCGGAGACCGGTCCTCGAATTGCGTGCTCTTCCTGCGGTTCCCACACCTTCATGCCCATGCTGCGTAACGGTCACGTATAAGCGCCCTCGGTCGCGCCGCTCCGACCGATTCTCTTCCACGATCATGTCGTTCTGGGGCCATGGGTCGCTCTCAGGTGCTGAAGGCGAGGTAGCTGGCTGTCGTGAGTCCGGAGAAGGTGATGAGCTGGCGGGGCTTGAGGCAGGTGAAGGCGGTGTGCATGGCGATGCCGGCGGCGACGGCGTACGGCATGGTCCGGGGGAAGAGCATCGCGGGCGGCAGGACGGCCTCCAGGGTGATGACGGTGGCCGCCACCAGGCGCCATAGACGGATGTCGCGGGGGGTGAGGTTGCCGGTGTGGCGGCGAACGACGCCGGGGACTGCGAATTGGTGGCGGTAGGGCAGCTGGTCCCGGAGGCGGTCAAGGGTGTGGATCCACTGGGCGAGGTAGAGCCCCGAGCGGAACTGTGGGGAACGGAGCTTCTGCCAGGCCGAGTTCCAGTAGAGGTCTGTGGTGATCAGAACGAGGAGGCACTGGGCCCAGGTGTTCGCGGTGCTGGCCCCGTGCCGGACGGCCGGCCCGGTGCCGAGGTCGCCGGCGAGCAGAAGGGCTCCGCCGGCGAGCAGGGTGTAGCGGACGGCGTTGGGGCTGCGCAGGTAGAGCAGTTCCATGGCGGCGCCGGTCAGGACGAACGCGAGCGCCAGGCGCGGGAGGAGGCCGGCGGTGAGGGCGGGAGCGGCGGCGGTACGGGCGATGAGCACGGGCCGGTAGGCGGTGGTCAGCAGCCGGGCGCGGGCGGCGCCGAAGCGCTGGGCGGCAAGGCGGGTGCTGAGTGAGCCGGGGGTGAAGCGGTCCCAGCCGCCCTGGCCGAAGGCGAGGGCGAAGCGGGCGGTGAGCACCGCGCCGAACACGATCCGGAAAGTGTGCAGGCGGGCGGGATCGGTCGTCGTCTGGAAGCCGGAGGCCAGGGTGTCAAAGAACCACACGGCTCGCCGTCACCTCCAGCGGGTGCTCGCCGCGGGCGGAAAGGACGCGGCCGTGGCCGTCGATCCGGGTGTATCCGCCGCTGGCGGTGAGGTGATCGAGGATGGTCTGGAGTTGCGGCGGCCCGAGGATGAACGACCCCGGGGAGAGATGCTCGTAGACGTTGACCGGCTGGGTGCGGCCGTCGGGCCTGGTGCCGGTGAGCGTGACATGGGTGAAGGTGGCGCGGCAGAACATCTTCCACCGCAGCCAGCGGCCGGGCAGCGGGGTGAACCCGGTGATCATCCACGCCACCAGGACGATGGTGATCGTGAACTGGACGGCGGGCAACGTGAATGCGGGCATGGCGGAAGCCTCCATGGCCGGAGGGTGAAGGAGGGGGTGGACGCCACCCGGCGATGGTGGCGGGGGCGCCCGGGGATCAGCGCTCGGGCTTGGGGGGCCGCTGCATCAGCGCGGCCGCTGCCTCGTCCAGGGTGATCTTCTGGTGCAGCAGGGCGGCCATCACCTCGGTGATGGGCATCTCCACGCCGTGCGCGCGGGCCAGTTCCAGCACGGCGTCGGCGGACTTGACGCCCTCGGTGGTCTGCCGGGTGGCGGCCGTGGCCTGCTCGACCGTCATGCCCTGGCCCAGGTGGGCGCCGAAGGTGCGGTTGCGGGAGAGCGGGGAGGAACAGGTGGCCACCAGGTCACCGAGGCCGGCGAGACCGGAGAAGGTGAGCGGGTCGGCGCCCATCGCCAGGCCGAGGCGGGTGGTCTCCGCCAGGCCCCGGGTGATGAGCATCGCGCCCGCGTTGTCGCCCAGTTCCATGCCGGCGGCGATACCGACGGCCAGGGCGATGACGTTCTTCAGCGCTCCGCCCAGCTCGCAGCCGACCACGTCGGGGCTGGTGTAGGGGCGGAAGTAGGGGGTGTGGCAGGCGCGCTGAAAGCGGCGGGCTGCGGCGTTGTCGGGGCAGGCGATGGTGGCGGCGGTCGGCCGGCCCGCCATGATCTCGGCCGCCAGGTTCGGGCCGGAGAGCACCGCGACCCGCTCGGCGGCCATACCGGTCACTTCGGTGATGATCTGGCTGGCCCGCAGCCCGCTCGTCTGCTCGATGCCCTTCATCAGCGACACGATCACCGTGCCGGGGGCGATGTGCGGCGCCCAGGCGGCCAGATTGGTGCGGAGGGTCTGGGCCGGAATGGACAGGACGAGGAAGTCGGCTCCCTCAAGGGCGGCGGGCGGGTCGGTCGTCGCGGTCAGGGAGGCGGGCAGCTCTATGTCGGGGTGGTAATCGGGGTTGCGGTGGCGGCTGTTGATGCCGGTGGCGATCTCGGGGCGGCGGGCGTGGACGGTGACCGTGGTGCCGGCGTCCGCGAGGACCTTGGCCACGGCGGTGCCCCATGACCCGGCCGAGAACACCGCCGCGGTGGATCGGTGCGTCACAGGGGCGTCCTCTCGGGAGCGGCGGGCCGGGCGTCGGGCTCGCCGGTCGGCGACATCGTACCGGCCGCACCGGCAACCGCCCGGCCGCTGCCAGGCGGGTCCGCCGGGGGACGGCGCAGGGTCAGCAGGACCGCGCGCCGCCCGGACAGGGTAGGGAGCATCCGGTGGGCCTCCTCCAGCATGTGGCGGGCCGGCACCTCACCCACCTCGGCGCGCAACCGGTCTGCGTGGGTGATCCACAGCCGATACAGCCGCTGCCACATGCCGGGCTCGCCCGGCCGTTCGTCCACGTGTTCCACCATCAGCCCGGCTGCCCGCGCCTGTTCCTCCCACGTGGGGGCGGTCCCGGAGCGTACGGCCCGGGTGAGCAGCAGCCGGCCGCCCGGGGCCAGGGCGCGGCCGAGTTCGTGGACGGCCGCGTCCCGGTCGGTGACGCGGCCGAGGGCGTCGACGCAGATGATGCCGGCGGCCGAGGCGAGGGTGAGGCCGGGGTGCTCCAGGTCAGCGATGTGGAAGGCGGCCCGGCCGGAGTGGAGGCCGAAGCGGGTGCGGCGGCGGGTGGCCTGGGTGACGGCTACCGAAGAAAGGTCGAAGCCGGACAGGCGGCAGTTCAGGGCGCGAGTCAGCCACAGGCCGATGCCGCCGGTGCCGCAGCCGGCGTCCACCAGCAGAGCACCAGGACTCATACGAAGCCGGGCGGTCATCAGTCCGAGCAGGGGCCAGTCGCAGGAACTGGAGGCGCAGACCTCGGCGGGATGGTCCGCTCCCATCGCCTCGGCGTAGAAGCGGGCGACCAAGGTGGTGCGGGCGCGGGCGGTGTGGAAGGCGTCGTACGGGGCCGCCCGGGACGGCACCCGGCCCGGGGCCGACTGAGCGCCGGGACCCGGGCCGGGCGGGATGACCGGGATGAGGCCGGTCCGGGGACCCGGGGTGTTCGTGGTGGCGGGGTTCATCGGGGCATCGACCTCCTGAGGCGGGAGCGGGCGCCGGGGCAGACGATCTGCACCGCGTGGACGGGCCCGCCCGGCGCGGACAGGTCCAGGGCCACCGGCTGGTGGCCGGTGACGGCCGCGACGCGGCCGGCCACCGCGGCCACCTGCGCGGCGAAACCGCTCAAGGCGGGGGCGAACTGCTCGGTGGCCTGCGGCCACGGCACGAGCCCGGTCGTGGTCGCCGGACGGAACAGGACACGGCCGGCACTGCCGGTGTCGGTGGGCAGGTCGTCGCGGGTACCGGCGACGGCGGCCAGCCGGGACTGCACCGCCTCGCTCACCGCCCGGCTCAGCGCGATGCCCGGGTCGATGTGGCAGCCGCCCCCGGCGAAGACGACCGGGTAGTCCTCGGACCACAGGTAGGCCGCACACACCGGCAGCCCGTACGGGCCGGCGACCAGCGCGACCTCCAGCTCCATGCCCGCGGCCGCCAGCCGGTCGAGCATCTCGCGGCCGTACGGGTCGTCCACCGTGGCCGGGTCGATCAAAGTGCGACACCGGCCACCGGACACCGCGTCCCGGTACAGCACATCACGCTCCACCACCTCCAACAGCCCGTGCAGCCGCGCCTCGTCCCGGGTGTTGCCGACCGCCAGGCCGGTGCTGGTGGTCCGCAGCAGGTCCGGGGCCCACTCCGACCGCTGCGCCCGGCGGCGCACCAGGCCCACCGGCAGCAGCCGCCGCAGGCCGTCGACCAGACCGGTGCCGGGCGTCCACTCCCACACCACCCCGGCCAGCACCCGCCCGGGGTGAGGCACGATCAGCGGCAGCGCGGCCACCGGACAGTCGGGGGCGACCTCGGCGGCCGGGCCCCGGGCGGCGACGGGGAGCGGCTGCTCGACGTGCCACAGCTCGACCGCCTCCAATACGGCCGACAACTTCGCCAGCAGGGCGGTCGCACCCTTGCCCAGTGAGGTGGTCAAGGTCAGCGACGCGGGCCGGACCGCCGTCCACACCGGCAGCCCGATACAGTCGAGGCCGGTCAGGTCCGCGACCCGGGTGATACCGAAATCGGGCAGCAGCCCGGCCAGCGCCTCCCATGTCTCCTCCGGCGTCCGGGCCCTCACCGTGCCCGGCAGGACCACCCACTCCTCAGCCCCCGGCACAGGACACCTCCACCCGCCTCCCGGCCGTCCCAGCCGCGACGTCTTCCAGCAGCCCGGGCACGAACCGCCGCAGCGCATCGACGGCCCGGGCCCCGCTCACCAGCCCCCGCGCGGACGCCGTGACGTCCAGTCGCTCGGGTGAAACCCGCCACTGGTGCAGGAGCAGATGACAGGCGAGGTCCTCGCGCACCGCGCCCACTGTGAACCCGGGCCGCGAACGGCGAGCCCAGGCATGCGCGTCGGCGTACCGGGCGACCGCCGCGCGGTCCTGCCCGCTCTCGCCCGCCAGCAGCCGGGCCACGGTCTCCTCGTCCCGCAAGTCCAGACGCGGATGGAAGACCTGGTGCGCGGCCATGCCGGTGGCACCGGCTTCAGCCAGCCGCCGCCCCAGCGGCACCCCGGGACCGCCGTCGGTCGGATGCAGGGAACAGTGGGCGAGGAAATCCGCCCACCGGCCGGGGAACTCCGGGTCGAACAACTGCTGGTAGAGCACCCGGTCCTCGGTGGACAACGTCAACCCCCGTACGACGGTGCGCAGCGCGGCGTTGGACCAGCGCAGGAAGTACGGCGTCCGCCACACCGGCACCTGCCCGGCAAAGCCCGGCGCGCCCGTCCCGCCGCCGGTCGCTGCCACCCGCACGGCCTCCAGCGCATCGGCGCGCTTCACGTCACCGAAATACCGGTCACGCTCGCGCTGCCCGTCCAGCCATCGGACGAACCCGTCCTGCCCATGGCGGCGGCATACCGCCCGGACGGCGCTCCAGGTCCGTTGCGGGTAATAGACCGCTCGCAGCGCCGTCAGCAGCCCGCCCATCCACTCGCCGTCCAGCACCCCGGCCTCCCGGGCCAACTCCAGCACATGGCGCAGGTTCACCAACGGCCACGTCAGAGCCTCGTAGTCACCATCCGGGGCCTGGCCGACGGCCACCTCGTCATCACCGGTGATCTCCCCCCGGGCATAGGCGGCGTGGACCCGGCCCACCCCGAGCATCCCGAAGGGCGCGAGTTCCACCGCTCGCAGCGCGCCGATGCTCGCCGCTCCGATCACCCGCGCCCCCGATCCAGCGCGGCCAGGATCTCCTTGTGCCGCAGCGCCGGGGCCTGGTGATACACCCCGTCGATCAGCACCACCACGTCCCCGCTCCGAATCGCCGGCGCGAACAGGTCTCCGTGCCGGGCCGGCGGCCACACCCGCACCCCCGGTGCGCACAGCTCCGGCTCCGAACGTGGCAGCGTCGGCCTCACGAACACATGCCTCATCGCGTCCTCCTGACGAGCGAAAGAGAGAAACAAGGGAGAGCGGCCCCCTGCGGCCGGGCACCGGACGGGACACCGGCCGCAGGGGTCACCAGAACGGGGCGGCAGACGGCTACTCCTCGTCCTCGACGTCGACCGCGATGACGACGGGGCCGGCCATGTCCCCGTTCTCCTCCATCTGCACCGCCTGGGCCTGCTCGGACGTGGGCACCATGAACGCCTCCTTCACAAGGGATTGGGTGGAACGGCCCACCGCGCGGAAGCCCGTGGCAGCCACGGGCGGGCCGGTTCGACCATCCTCCGGGCCGGGCACCCCTCAAACAGGGGCCGGCGAGGGGTGCGATTTCCCGGCGGGGGGCCGCTTCGGAGGGCCACCATGGGACGGCAGCAGCCGCCGGTGGAAAGGTGCCTCATGCTGGATCACGAGCGGATCGGAATCGGGGCTCTCTTACGTGCCGCCCGGCAGCAGGCCGGCCGCACCCGCCGGGAGCAAGCCACACTCGTCCAGGACACCCATGGCTCCTGGTTCGACCCGGACAACATCAAACGGTGGGAGACCGAAAGACGACTGCCCACCCCCGTATGGCGCCCGGCGCTCGCCCGCGCCTACGCCCTGACGCCCGACCAGATCGACCGCGCCGTCGCCACCTCCCGGCGGGCCCGGCGCACGAAGGAAGGGAACGACGACGTGGACCGACGCCGATTCATGGAAACCGCGACCGCCGCCCTCGGCGCCCTGCCCGGCATCTCACGGGCCCGCGACGGGATCGACACCGCCCTGACCGGCACCGACGCCGGCGACATCGCCTACCTGACCAGCGCCGCCGAGCGGCACCAAGGCGGCTACCGCGGCCGCTCCCCCGACACCGTCCTCGCGGAAATGGAACGCGACCTGGTCCTGCTGCGCGAGGTACTGACCCGTCCCCATCCCGCCCGGCAGCGCGCCGAGCTGGCCCGCACGACCGCCGGCGTCGCCGGACTGGTCGCCATCATCCAGCACGACCGCGGCGACCAGGCCGACGCCCACCGGTGGTTCACCACCGCCGCCACCGCCGCCCGGGAAGCGGGCGACCGGCGGCTGACCGCCTGGGTCCTCGCCCGCCACGCCATGGTGCCCCTCAACTACGGCGCCCCCGCACAGGCCCTCCGACTGGCCCAGCAAGCCCGCCGCGCCGCCGGACCCACACCAACCGCCCCGGCCGCCCTCGCCACCGCTGTCTGCGCCCGCGCCCTGGCCGCCGCGGGCAACCACGCCACCGCCCGGGCCGCCATCACCGAGGCCGAAAACCTGTCCCAGCGGCTCGACACGACGGCCGCCGCCGACACCTGGGCCGGCTACCCGCCACAGAAGCACCTCGTCCACCTCAGCCAGGCGTACACCCTCCTCGGCGACACAGCGGCCGCGTACGCCGCCCAGGACACCGCCCACACCCTGACCAGCACCTCATCCGTCATGACCCGCGCCCTGCTCACCATGGACACCGCCACCTGTCACGCCCACGACGGCGACCACCAGACGGCCGCCGACACCGCGACCGCCGTCCTCACCGGACTGCCACCCGGCTTCCGCACCGGACTGGTCCACTCCCGCGCCACACAGCTGTGCCACACCCTCACCGGCCGCCCACACACCCAACTCATAGCCGCCCTCCGGTAAGCCGGAGCAGGACCTCTGCCTGGCCACACCCGGCTCGATGGCCAACCGCCTCCGCCTGGGCGGGGAGTGGGGCGGCTGGTACGGCTACGCGGGCGCCGGGGTGGGAGCAGCCCCGCGTGGGCGGGGAGTGGGCTACCTGACCATTGACTTTAGGGTGGCCCAGCCGGGCTTTCGACCACTTTCACAGTTTCCGGCTTAAGCGGCTTTTCGGTCATCTTCTGTCGGGAGGGGTGATCGAGGCAGCCGTGGTGCTCCGGGGAGAGCTGCCCGGGGAAGCCCGGCCGCCGTTCCCGCCCTGGCCCTGGCCCTGGCCGGGCGGTCGGCTGCATGCTGTGGGTCCTGGCGCCCGGCACGGTCCCGGTACTTGAGCCGGCCAGCGCCGGTCCGGCACAGGTCGGTACG
>NZ_JANUGQ010000020.1 GCF_024756275.1 Streptomyces pyxinae
CGCCCCGGCCCCCGCCCGCCGCCACTGGTGGCAGCGGGCCCACCGACCCCCTCCGCGGTGGTGACCACGGATCCCACCCGGAGGGACCCCCCGCCCGGCTGCCCGTTCAAGGGTCGGCAGCCGGGCGGGGCCTGTCCGGCCCCGGGGCCAGAATCCCGCAAAAGGGTCAATAGCGCCCAGTTCTTGCATATGGACCCACGGGCAACAAGCTTCACTTGCACCCATAAAAACGGCGGCACTTTCGGCGCTGGTTCCATCACCTGCCCGTGAAGTTCCTCTCACATCGGCGGCGTTGCAGAAGGAATAAGAATGATGTTGTCTATTGCATGTGCCACCGAGTCGTAAAAGCGGGCCGCGAACAGTTACTGAGCGACCGTCGGCCGGGTAAGCGGATTCTGACCATTCCGCCTACCTGTAGTGGACATATAGCATCGAGACGATCAATAGAACGGGGAATTTATTATGCGACGTATTGCGTCTGGCGTACTTTCTGTTACGCTCCTCGGCGGAACTCTCCTGGCGGGTGTGGGGAACGCTGCGGCCGCCACGCGGGTTCCGGCTGTCACCGAGGCTCCCGCCGTGGTGATGGTCGACCCGATCCAGGAGCAGAAGTCGATGTGCACCGTCTACCACAGCAAGACCGCGTGCGCCTCTCTTCTGCAGCACAACAAGATGACCAGTGTGGTCAAGAACTGCCTCGTCAAGGCCGGTATCGGTGGTGCCGCCGCTTTCGTCGTCGGCAGGTACATCAGCAAGGATGTGGCGAAGGACATCGCCGCCAAGATTGTCGTCGCGGGATCTGCGGCCTGCCTGTCGTCCTTCGCGTAACTCGGGAGTGCATCAATGGCGGCAAAAATCATTGTGACGATTCTGTGGACAATCGTACTGGTGGTGGCGAATAAGCTGCTGTCCGAAGTCGAGTGGGCTCAGTACGTGGTCACGTTCGTCCTGGCCGGCGCCTACGCTCTGCTGATCGGCAAGGTGGGGAATCAGCCCGCCTTCAGCAGTCGTAGCCGGAGGTAACCGCCGCCCGTCCCGAATCCTTTCCTGCCGGGTGGTTCACGCGGCAGGGACAGCTCACGGGGAAAGCGTCAGCCGTCTGCTGTCGACAGCGGCACGCTGCCCCCAGGCAGCGCTCGAATACCCGGTCATCCCCCATCGGATGCCGGGTATTCGAGTATTCCGTCAGGGGACAACCCCGCGCGGGCGCTGCCCCGGCTGCCATGGCGCTGGAGTGCACGGAGGGCGCGAAGGGAGCACAGAGCGTGGCCGGTGCCCGCGTGGAAGCCGGCCGGGCACGCCTCACCCTTGCCCGCCGCCGCGTCCGCCGCCGCGGTGACCACCGAGTGACGCGACCGCAGGACGTCCCGGCGCGCCAGGGCATCGGTGAGCGTGCCGTCCGGACCCATCTCCACGGTGGCATTGGTCCGGTTGATCCGCCGGATCAGCGTTTCCAGGGCGTCCAGCACCTCACCGGCCTCGGCCGGCAGCTGAGCCGCGTCCTCGGCGGGTGTCTCCCCCCCCTGGTACCGCGCGCTGTCGACGACGCGTGCGCGCAGCTGCTCGGCACGGCGCGTCGCCTCCGCACGTTCTGCCAGTGCCTCGGCAAAGCCCCGGGAGCCGGTTGTCGAGGGGGCCGGAGCCGGCGCGCGTACTGCCTCTCTCCAGGCGGTGACCACGGACCCACCCGGAGGGACCCCCCGGCCCCGGCTGTCCGTTCAGGCGCCGGCAGCCGGGCGGCGGGGCCTCGGTCGGGGTGCCGGGGGTGGGCTCACACGGTGGCTCGCTCCGTCACGGTGATCTTCCCCTTGCGGATGGTCGCCAGCCGGGGGGCCGCCTTGGCGATGGACGAGTCGTGGGTGACCATGACGAAGGTCAACCCGTGCTCCTTCCATGTCCGTTCGAGAAGCTCCATGATCTCGTCGCGCATGCCCTCGTCCAGGTTGCCGGTGGGTTCGTCCGCGAGCAGCACCTTGGGGTGCTTCACCAGCGCGCGGGCGATGGCGACGCGCTGCTGCTGGCCGCCGGACATCTCGGACGGCAGATGCCCGAGCCGTTCCCCGAGACCCACCGAGGCGAGCGCCTCGGCGGCCCGTTCGCGGCGCTCCTTCGCCTTCAGGCCGAGCGGCACGAGCGCGGTCTCCACGTTCTCCTGCGCGGTGAGCGTGGGAATCAGGTTGAAGGACTGGAAGACGAAGCCGATGTTCTCGCTGCGGACCCTGGTCAGTCTGGCCTCGGGCAGCTTGGCGATGTCGGTGCCGTCGAGCAGGATCTCGCCGGAGCTCGGACGGTCCAGGCCGCCGAGCATCTGGAGCAGCGTCGACTTGCCCCCGCCGGTGGGGCCCTGGATGACCAGCCGGTCGCCCTCCCCGATGGTGAGGTCGATGCCGTCGAGGGCGTGCACGGTGGCCTTGCCCCGGGTGTAGCGCTTGGTGACGTTTTTCAGTACGTACATGGTGGCTCCTGGTGTTTCGGGGTGCTGCGTGTCGGGCGAGGTCCGCTCCCGCCGCTACTCCACTCGGCGCAGGGCGTCCGCCGGGCGCAGGCGGGAGGCGCGCCAGCCGCCGAACGCCCCCGCGATCAGGCCGCCGGCCACCGCCAGGCCGACCGCCAGGAGGATCGTCGTCACACTGACCGGTGCCGTGAGCGCGACCTCCAGGGACTTCGCCGTCTGCCGGCCCGCCCCTTCGAAGCCGCCGCCACCCCCGCCGCCGGGACCGCCGAAGCCGCCGCCACCGCCGGGACCACCCATGCCGCCGCCCGAGCCGCCGATCTGGGCCTGGAGGCTGGGGCTGATCGCGGTGACCGCGTAGGCCCCCGCGAGGCCGAGCGCGATGCCGAGGACGCCGCCGACCAGGCCGTTGACGACGGCCTCACCGATCACCTGCCGGGTGACCCGGCCCGACTTCCAGCCCAGCGCCTTGAGCGTGCCGAACTCGCGCACCCGTCGGGAGACCGCGGAGGAGGTGAGCAGCCCGGCCACCAGGAACGCCGCGACCAGCACGGCGATGGACAGCCACTTTCCGACGCTGGTGGCGAGACCGGAGGCGGTGGACAGCGACCCGGAGACCGTCTCCGCGAGGTCGGCGGAGGTGGTCACCGTCGTCCCGGAGACATTCTTCTGGATGGTCTGCTTGACGGAGTCGATCTGCTGCGAGTCGGTCGCCTTGACATAGATCGTGGTGACCTTGTCCTTCTCGCCGGCCAGGGTCTGCGCCTGCTGGAGCGGCACATACAGGTTGGCCGCCGAATCACCGCTGCTGGCGGTGGCGACGCCGACCACCGAGAATGCGACGGCCTTGATGGTGACGGTGCTGCCGACCTTGAGCTTCTTCGTCTTGGCGTAGGCCGCGTCCACGACGGCGACCTTGGCGTCGGTCTCGGTCGTCTTGAAGCCGCGGCCGCTCGTGATCTCCGAGGACGTGAGCGGGCCGAGTGCCGTCTTGGTGACGTCGGTGCCGAAGACCGTGTACTGGTTGATGTCGAAGTTGGCGCCGCCGCCGCGGACCTCGCCCTGCGGCCGGCCGTCGCCCTGGCCGGAGCCGCCCCGGCCGCCGCCACTGGAGTTCTGGTTCTGCTCGAACCGGCCCCGGGTGAACTCCCCGCTGACCTTCACCACGTTCAGGCTCAGGCCGCCGACGGCCTCGGAGACACCCTGCTGCGACGAGACCTTCCCGACCGTGGTGGAGGCGAGGGTGGTGAAGCCCTGCACCATGACCCGGTCGCTGCTCTGCGACGTGGAACCGTCGCTGTCCTTCGCGTCGAACTGGAAGCGGGGCCGCTGCGCGTTCCCGGTGCTCTCCGACGCGGCCTTGGTGACGGTCATGTCCGTCCCCAGGCCGTAGAGCGATTGGAGGATCTTGTCCTGGGCCTTCCCCATGCCACTCGACACGGAGTTGACCACAATGACCAGCGCGATCCCCAGCGCGAGCCCGGAGGCGACGACGAGGGCCGCCTTTCTGCGGCGGCGCAGTTCGCGCCTCAGGTAAGTGAAGAACATGGCGGCACGTTAGGGACGCCTCGTGAAGCCGAGATAAGGCCGGCCTAAGAGCGCCATGAGAACCCCCGCCGCTCCCCGGAGCCCCGGAGAGTCCCCGCCACCCCCGGAGTCACCAGCACCCCTGCACCCCTGAAGGCACCACCCCTCCCTACCCACCATCTCCCGGCTGTACACCCCTCCCTCCACCGACCCGCCGGCCCCAGCCGCTCAGCCCCGGTCGCCCGGGTGGTGGACGGTGAGGTCGCCGTGGGCGGACAGGGCACCGGTCAGGTCGCCGGGTCGGTGCCGCAGGGTGGCGTCCAGGAAGGCGAGCGTGGTCGCGGCGACGAGGCGCGGGCTCTCGGCGCGGCCCAGGGAGCCGGTGATCGAGGGCACGGGCGGCAGGTAGAGGGGGCCGTCCATGAAGGTGAGGTGCGCGGCGCCGGGGACGGTGAGCCGGTAGCTCGTCGCGGTGTTGTGCCGGAGGGCCTCGGTGAGGCGGGGCAGGTAACGCGGGTCGGTCGCCGGGGTGATGGCCTGGGTGAGCGCCAGCACCGGCTGGTGGAGAGCGGGGGAGGCGGGGCCGTGCGGGTAGCCGTCCAGGTCGATGACGGCGTCGAACCGGCGGTCCCGCCGGGCCGCTCGCAGAGCGGCGGCACCGCCCATGGAGTGGCCGGCGACCGCGACCCGGCCGGTGTCCAGACGGCCGGCCGGTGGGCCGGTGATCCCGCCCCGGCCCGGCCGTTCCAACTGGGTGAGGACGAAGCCGAGGTCGGCGGCCCGGACCGCCGTCCAGTCGGCCGCCAGCTCGTCGTCCTCGTCCCGGTCCCCGGTGGAGGCGGTCTCGCCGTGGACCGTCCGGCCGTCGGCGAGGACGACGGCGGCGGAGTCGTACGGGTGGTCCAGGGCGGCCACCACATAGCCGTGGCTCGCCAACTCCTCAGCCCAGGCGGTGTTCTGGGTGCGCACTCCGCCCGACCCGGGGGAGAACAGCACCACCGGGAACCGCTCGCCCCCGTCGGCCACCGGGGCGTCGACGGCCGCACGGGAGCGGGCGCGCGGGACCCCGTCGACCAGGAAGCCGGGCAGGCCGACCTGCCGGGCGAGCGCCTCGGAGACGGTGCGTGCCTCCTGCTCGGTGCGCCCGAGGTACTGGGCCCGCCGTACGCCGTCGGGGCTCTTCCGCGCGGGATACCAGAGCTGGACCACCACCGTGCGCCGGTCGTGCGGATCGGCGGTGAAGCTCTCGGCGCGGCGTGGGTCGGTCCACTGCACCACCCGGGTGCCGACCGCGTAACGCCCCGACGGCTCGGGGAAGTCGGGTACGGGGAAGGCCCAGGCGGCCACCGGGCCCGTGGCGATCAGGCCGGCGCAGGCCACCGACCCCGGGAGCGCCAGCCACCACCGGGCCCGTCGCGCCGGCCGGCCGGTACGGCGCCGCAGCAGGGGAGCGAGCGCGAACGGCAGCGCGACGGCGGCACCCGCCAGCACCGGCAGCAGCTGCCAGCGGATTCCCGTCACACTCAGCACGATCACGGACAGCAGGAGCGCCGCCGCCGCCGCGAGCGTGACAGCAGGCCGGGCGGCGGAGGGAAGCCAGCGCGCCGCCACCAGCGCGACGGCAGCCAGCAGGGCGAGCAGTTCCGGAGGGGACATGTACAGCCCCGCGATGATCTCGGTCACCCGGCCATCCTCGGCGCGGGACACGCGCCGCCGCGTCGGCCCCGGGTCTCCGGCGCGTGCGACCGGCGGCGCACCCGAACACCCCGGCCGACCGGCCGCTTTACGACCGTGGACGGCAGCGGGCCTCCTCCTGTGGTCGTACTCCGGCGCGGTGCCGTCAGACGCCGGTCGCACGCGCTTCCAGCCGGTGGGCTCATGCGCTTCGCGGGCCCCCGGCCTACCGTGACAGGGCCGCCGTACCCACCGGGGAGCCGCGGGGCGCGGGTTCGTACCCGCCCCGGTTCCGGCCGTACGCGGTGGTGGTCCCGGCCGGGGCCGCCACGACGCCGAACCGACAGGGACGTGTGATGACCGAGGCGGCCCCCGCGCGAGCGGCGCGAGCGGTCTGGCCGGTGCGAGCGGTGTGGTTGGTGCGAGCCGCGTGGCCGGTGCGAGCCGCCCGGCCCCTGCCCCGGGCCCGGCGCCTCCGGCTGCCGCCGCTGGTGGCGGACGCGCTGCTGCCGGGACTGCTGCTGCTCACCGTCCTGACCCCGCGCGCGCCGGGGGAGTTCCCGGTGGCCGTGGCCCTCACCGCCGCCCTCGCGCTGCCCCTGGTGTGGCGGCGCCGGGCCCCGCGCGCGGTGTTCGGCGCCGTGACGGCCGCGGCCTGCGTCCAGTGGCTGCTGGGCGTCCCGCTCCCGGCGGGCCTCGCCGTGCTGGTGGCGCTTTACACGGTGGCCGCGCACTCGGGCCGGCGCGGCGCGCTGGTCGCCGCCGCCGTCGTGGAGGCCGGGGCCGCGCTCGCCTGCCTGCGCTGGACGACGGGGGGTGCCTTCCTGATCCCCTTCGTCGGGCTGACCGCGATGGTCGTCGCCGCCACCGCCTTGGGGGTGAACGCGCGGACCACCCGTGTCTGCCTCGCGGCCCTGGAGGAACGGGCCGCGCGCCTGGAGCAGCAGCGGGACCAGCGGGCGCGGCTGGCCGCCGCCGAGGAACGGACCCGTATCACCCGGGAGATGCACGACATCGTCACCCACAATCTGTCCGTCATGGTCGCGCTCACCGACGCCGCCGTCTACGCGCGGCACCGGTCGCCCGACCGGGCCACCGCCGCGATGCTCCAGATCTCCGAGACGGGCCGGCAGGCCCTGACCGACATGCGGCGCTCGCTGGGCGTCCTGCGGGCCGGCGAACCGGACGCGGAGCGCCACCCGTTGCCCGGCATCGCGCAACTGGAGGCCCTCGCGGACCAGCTGTGCGCCGCCGGTCTGCCGACCCGCGTCGAGATCCTGGGCGGCCACACCCAGCTGCCCGCCACCGCCCAACTGACCGTCTACCGCCTGGTGCAGGAAGCCCTGACCAACACCCTCAAGCACACGCCCGCCGGCACCCGCGCGGAGGTCCGGATACGGTGCACGGCCGGGACCGTCACCGTGGACGTCACCGACACCGGCCCCCGCCCGCCGCGCCCCAGTGCCACACCGCCCGGTCACGGCCCCGGCCCCGGTCACGGCATCGCCGGCATGCGCGAGCGCGCGGCCGCCTACGGGGGGAAGCTGGAGGCCGGACCGCTTCCGGGCGGCGGCTGGGGCGTCCGTACCCGCCTCTTCCTCGACGGCGGCGGGGAGGCGGCGTCCGCATGACGATCCGCGTCCTGATCGCCGACGACGAGGCGCTGCTCCGGATGGCCTTCGGCACGGTCCTGGAGGCCCAGCCCGACATGGCACCGGTCGGTGAGGCCGCCGACGGCGCCGAGGCCGTGCGCCTCGCCCGGGAACTGCGCCCCGATGTCGTTCTCATGGACGTCCGGATGCCCGGGACCGACGGCATCGAGGCGACCCGGGAGATCGTCCGGGCCTCCCCGCACAGCAGGGTGCTGATCCTCACCACCTTCGACCTGGACGCGTACGCCTTCGCCGGGCTCGGCGCCGGGGCCTCGGGCTTCCTGCTGAAGAACACCCGGCCCGAGGAACTGCTGGCCGCGATACGCGGCGTGGCCGCGGGCGACGCGGTGGTCTCCCCCCGGATCACCCGCCGCCTGCTGGAGCGGTTCCGCCCCCACCTGCCCGACGGCGGCGGCGCCGTCCGCGACGAACGGCTGGCCCGGCTCAGCGCCCGTGAGCACGAGGTGCTCGTCCAGGTGGGCCGCGGCCTGTCCAACAGCGAGATCGCGGCCGCCCTGTACCTCGCGGAGGCGACCGTGAAGTCCCATCTGGGGCGAGTCCTCCAGAAGCTCGGACTCCGCGACCGTGTCCAGGCCGTGGTCTACGCCCACGAGAACCGCCTCATCCCGCGTCGCTGACCTCGGCCTCTCCGCTCACCGCGCCGGTCAGGACCGCGCTCGCGACGACACCGAAGAGGTGGTCGGCGCGTGGCGCGAGCGAGGGCTGATCACCGAGCCAGGCGAGCGCCGCCACCAGCGCGAACAGATCGGTGCCGTCGATGTCGGTCCGGGCCCTGCCCGCGTCCTGGGCGCGGTCGAGGAGCCGGGCGCCGGCCGCGCGCAGGGTGACGCACGAGGCGTGCAGCGCGGACTCGGTGTCCTCGATGGCGGCGGCCATCAGCACGGTCACACCCCGGTACTCGGTCGTCCACGCGGTGCAGTCGCGCAGCCATGAGACGAGGGCGTCCTCGGGCGAACTCGACGTCTCCAGCTCGTCCGCCTTCGCCGTCAGTTCCTCGAAGCTCGTCCGGAGCAGGGCTTCGAGCAGCGCCTCGCGGGTCGGGAAGTGCCGCAGGAGCGTCGCGAGCCCGACCCCCGCCCGGCGCGCGATGTCGCGCAGGGACACGTCGGCGCCCTGTTCGGTGACGGCGGCGCCCGCTGTCGCGAGCAGGTGGTCGCGGTTCTTCCTGGCGTCGGCTCGCATGGGTCCTCTTGACTATCCGGATCAGTGGTCCATATATTCGGATCAGTGGTCCGGATAAGCATATCCCGCGACACCGACCGGCATGACGCCCACAGGCACGACGCCCACCGGCACGATGCCGACGGGCGCGACACCGTCAGGTACGACCCCGACAGGCTCGACGCCGACAGGAGAGACCCATGCCCACTCCCACGCCTCCCACCATGAGGGCGATCCGGCTGCACGAGCACGGCGGCCCCGAGGTCCTGCGCGACGACGAGGTGCCGGTCCCCGAGCCGGGACCGGGCGAGGTGCTCGTCCGCGTCCACGCGGTCGGCGTCAACCCGCCGGACTGGTACCTGCGCGACGGGCTGGACAACCTGCCTCCGGAGACGCGGCCGGCGTTCGACCTGCCGGTGATCCCCGGAACGGACGTGTCGGGCGTCGTCGAGGCCGTCGCCCCGGACGTGACGGGCTTCTCCGCCGGTGACGAGGTCTTCGGCCTCCTGCGCTTCCCCAGCTTCGACGGCAGCGCGTACGCCGAGTACGTGGCCGCGCCCGCCTCGGACCTCGCGCTCAAGCCGGCCGGCATCGACCATGTGCACGCCGCCGGGGCGCCCATGTCCCTGCTGACGGCCTGGCAGTTCCTGATCGAGGTCGGACACGACCACCCGTCGCCCTTCCAGGCGGCACGGCACCGCCCGGTGCCCCTCGGCCCCGGCACGACGGTGCTCGTCAACGGCGCCGCGGGCGGCGTGGGCCACTTCGCGCTGCAACTGGCGACATGGCGGGGCGCCCGGGTCGTCGCCGTGGCATCCGGCGCCCATGAACCGTTCCTGCGCGAACTCGGCGCCGACCGGTTCATCGACTACACCAGGAGCCGCCCCGAGGAACTCGTCCACGACGCCGACCTCGTCCTCGACGCCGTCGGCGGCCCCCGGAGCAGCCGCTTCCTCCGCACCCTCAAGCGCGGCGGCGCCCTGTTCCCCGTCTTCTTCGGCGCGTACGACGACCAGGAGACGGCGGCCCTGGGCGTCACGGTCTCCGGCACCCAGGTCCGCTCGAACGGCGCCCAACTCGCGGAAACGGGGCGCCTGCTCGACACCGGCACGGTCCGCGTCGCGATCGACAGCACCTTCCCGCTCGCGAAAGCCCGGGCAGCCCACGAACGCGCCGCCCGGGGCCACATCCAGGGCAAGATCGTCCTCACGGTCGCCTAGCCGGGACCGGGCTGTCCCACGGCCGGGACCCACCCCGCGGCGCGCGGGGCGGGGCTCAGCCGGTGGTGCGCGGGGTGCGGCGGCGGGTGAGGACGAGGTGGGCGGTGACGCCGAAGACCAGGCCCCAGAAGGCGGAGCCGATGCCGAAGAGGGTGACGCCGGAGGCGGTGGCCAGGAAGGTGATCAGGGCGGGCTCACGGTCCCGCTCCTCCTTGACCGCGCCGCTCAGCCCGCCGGCCAGCGCGCCGAACAGGGCGGTGCCGGCGACGGCGGCCACCAACTCCTTCGGCAGGCCCGCGAAGAGCACCACCAGCGTGGTGCCGAAGGCGCCGACCAGCAGATAGAACGCCCCGCAGGCGACCCCCGCGACATAGCGGCGCTCCGGGTCCCGGTGGGCCTCGGGGCCGGTGCAGATCGCCGCCGTGATCGCCGCCAGGTTGACGGCGTGGGAGCCGAACGGCGCGAGGACCGTGGAGACCACCCCGGTCGAGCCGATCAGCAGCCGGTCGTCCGGCCGGTAGCCGGAGGCGGTGAGCACGGCCATGCCGGGCGCGTTCTGCGAGGCCAGGGTCGCCAGGATCATCGGCACCGCGATCCCGATGAGCGAGGCGACCGAGAACGCGGGCGCGGTGAGGACCGGGCGGGCCAGCTCGACCCCGTGCAGCTGGATGTCCAGGCGCGAGGTGGCGGCGCTCGCCAGCACGCCCGCCGCGAGCGCGATCAGCACCGCGTACCGGGGCAGCCACCGCTTGCCGAGCAGATAGGCGGTGAGCACGGCCCCGGCGATCCAGGGCGCGGACTTCAGCGAGGCGAAGGCGCCGACGCCGAAGGTGAAGAGGATGCCCGCGAGCATGGCGGAGACCACCGCCGTGGGCACCTGCCGCATCAGCCGGCCGAACACCCCGGTCAGCCCGACCAGGGCGATCACCACCCCGGTGACCACGAACGCCCCGATGGCCTCCGCGTACGAATAGGCGCCCAGGCTGGTGACCAGGAGGGCGGCGCCGGGGGTCGACCAGGCGGTGATGACCGGCATCCTGGTGCGCAGGCTGAGCCCGACGCAGGTCAGGCCGCTGCCGATGGAGATGGCCCAGATCCAGGAGCTGGTCTGCGCCGTGTCGAGATGCCCGGCCGAGGCGGCGGCGAGCACGATGACCAGCGGCCCGGAGTACGAGACCACGACGGCCACGAACCCGGCGACGACGGCGGACAGGGAGAGGTCGGCCAGCAGGCCCCGCCGGCCCGGGGGCTGCCCCGCCCCCACCGGCGGACCGGCGGGAGCGGGAGCGGTGGTGGGGGCGGAGACGGTGGCCGTGCCGGGCGCGGCGTCGGGCGGGGAGCCGCCGGGCGTGCCGGACGGGGCGCCGGGCGCGGTGCCGGAGCCGCCGGTCAGGGGACTGGTCTTGCCGGTGTCAGAGCTCAAGGCACGTCCTTAGCGGCGCGCTCCAGTGCCTCTTCCAGATCGGCCACGAGGTCGGCCGGGTCCTCAAGACCGATGGACAGGCGGAGCATGTCCTTGGGTGAAGTGCTGTCAGGTCCCTCGAAGGTGTAGCGGTGTTCTATCAGACTTTCCACACCGCCCAAGGAGGTTGCCCGGATGAACAGTTCGCAGTGCTCGGCGGCGCGCAGCGAGCGCTGCCAGTCACCGGCCACGTGCAGCGAGAGCATCCCGCTGTAGCCGCCGGTCATCTGCCGGGAGGCGATCTCGTGCCCGGGGTCGCCCGGCAGGCCCGGGTAGGCGACCTTGCTGATCAGCGGATGGCCCTGGAAGTGCTCGGCCAGGGTCAGGGCGGTGGCGGAGATCTGCCGCATGCGCGGGAAGAGCGTACGGATGCCGCGCAGCAGCAGATACGCCTCCCAGGGCCCGGGGATCGGGCCGGTCAGACGGCGGTGCAGCCGCAGCCGCTCCCAGAACTCCTGGTGCCGCTCGCTCGGTTCGGGCCGGGCCACCAGCAGCCCGGCCACCACGTCATTGTGGCCGTTGAGGTACTTCGTACCGGAGTGCATGACCAGATCGGCGCCGAGCTCGAAGGGCCGGGTGTGCACCGGGGTCGGGACGGTGTTGTCCACCGCGAACAGGGCCCCGGCCCGGTGCGCGACCTCGGCGCAGGCCGCCAGGTCGGTCACCAGCCAGGTCGGGTTGGCCGGGGACTCCGCCCACACCAGCGCGGTCGGCGCGGCGCCCACCGCCCCGGCCACCGCGTCCAGGTCGTCCATGGGGACGCGTACGACCTCCAGACCGCGCTCCCCGCCGAACTCCAGCAGCCACTTGGTGAGTCCGAAGTACATGGTCTCCGGCACCACCACGCGGGCCCCGGCCGGCAGGACCTGGAAGACCGCGGTGGCGGCGGCCAGGCCGGAGGAGAACACCAGCGCGTCCGAGCCGCCCTCCAGGCCGGCCACCACGCCCTCCAGCTGCTCGTAGCCCGGGGAGCCCTGGTCGCGGAGGTACGCGATCCCGGCGGGGGAGCGGTACTGGTCGTCCCGGGCGAAGGTGGCGCCCAGGCTCACGGGTGGCGGAACGGCCCCGGTCGTCGGGCACCGCCAGCCGTCGCCCTGCGCGGCGCGGGTCTCGGTGCGGTACTCCCGGGTCCAGGGACTGTAGGTGTCGCGATTGGTCATGAGGTCCTCACGGTGCGGGCGGACAGGGTGGGTGTGGGCGTACCGGACAGGCCGGACAGGTCGGTCAGGTCGGTCAGGACAGGCATGGCGGCCCGGTCGGCCCGGTCGGACGGGCCGAAGGGGATGGCCAGGTCGGACAGCGCGGTACGGAGGGCCAGTTCGGCGTCCCGGAGCGCGCGGGACGGTGCGCCGGGCGAGGGGACGTAGTGGTTGTAGTAGCTGGACCCCTCAGTGTGCGGGCCGAGGAAGAACAGGGTGCGCCGGACCTCCCCGCCGGGCCCTACGCCCTGTCCCGCCCGGGTGACCCGCAGCCCGGGCACCCGGCGGCCGGACCCGGCCAGGGTGGTGACGCGGCCCGCCGCGACCAGCCGGCCGAGCAGCGAGGCGGGGAGCCGGCCCGGGTCCGGTTCGGCGAGGTGGGCCCGTACGACGTGGTCCACCTCCACCGTCTCGGGCCGCGCCAGACAGGTGGACACCAGTCGCCAGGGACCCGGCCCGGCGGGGGCGACGACCTCGGGGCGGGGGCCGGGGCCGAGCCGGAGCACCCCGGCCGCCAGCAGCGACAGCAGCTCCGCCGAGCGGTCCAGCTGCGGGCCGATCACCAGACGGTTGACCGCCGGGGTGAACTCCCCGAAGAAGTACTCCAGCGAGGCGTCGTCCACCCCCGGCGGGTCGATGACGGACCGGAGCGCCTCGCGGTGGTCGCGCAGCACCTCCAGGGCCTCCTTGACCGGGCTGGCGCCCAGCCCCGCGCGGGCCTCGGCGAGATCCGCGCGGACCTGGGCGGCGTACCACCCGGCGTACTCGCCGGTGTCCCGCCACGGGCGGTCGGTGAGCCGCTCGGTCAGCACCCCGCGCAGCGGCCAGGGCCCGTGCTCGGCGCGGGCGGCGGCCAGGGTCCGTTCGCTGCCCAGCTCCGCCACCCGGCGGGCCAGTTCGGCGCCCGCCGTCACCGGGTCGCCGGTCCGCCGGGCCAGCAGCGCCCGGTGGTAGGCCAGTTCCATCTCGGTCTCGATCAACGGCAGGACGTCGGTGGCGAACCGGAGCCGGCCGCCCTCGCGTGCCCGGCGCAGCGCCCGGAACAGGTCCGGCGTCAGGACGAGCGGCGCGTGGCGGACGCGCCCGGGGTTGAGGTGCGGGCGGCTGCGGGAGGGCAGCCCGGACCGGTTGGCCAGCACGATCCGTGGCTCCCGGCCACCGGGCACGTACCGCAACTCACCGTCCGGGCCCGGCTCGTGCCGCCCGCCGCGCCCGAGCGTCAGACTGGCGATCACGTCCATGGCGGTGAGCCCCATGCCGAGCACGGCCACGGTGTCGCCCGGCGCGATGGTGTCCAGGGCCTCCGGGAGCGGGTAGGGGCGGCCGATGAGCCCCGGCCCGGCCCCCGCGCCGGCCGGGTCGTCGGGCAGGTGCAGCGCCTGGTGCCCGACCGTGACGAAGACCGCGTCGGCCGCCACCCGGGTGCCGTCGTCCAGGACGACGACCTCCCCGCCGTCGTCCCCGCTTCCCTCACCGTTCCCGGCTCCGGCTCCGGCTCCGGCTCCGGCCCCGTTCCCGGCTCCGGCTCCGGTCGCGCGCCCGCCCGCGGGCCGGATGTCGGTGGCCGTCGCGGCGTGCCGGACCAGCTCGAAGCCCGGGGGCGCCCCGGCGACGATGCGCTCGGCGGCCCAGGTCAGATACTCGCTGAGCAGCCTGCGCGGCAGGAAGTCGCTCGGCTGGATCTCCCGTCCGGCCCCCGCTCGGACGGTGTATCCGTCGGCCCCGACCCGCAACCGCCGTGCCTGGCACCACTCGTGGAGCGAGGGGCCGCGCACGCCCACCGGGCCGTCCACCATCCGCTCGTCCGCGAAGGCGGTGACCTGCGCGCAGACCGTGTTCAGCAGCAGATGGTCCGGCTGGTCCGGGCGGTGGAAGCCGGGCCCGAGCGGCTTCGGGTCCACCAGATGGACGGTGACCGGGAAGGGGGCGGCCAGGCAGTGGCCGATGAGCCGCTCGACGATGCCGAGGCCGCGCGATCCGGCTCCCACGATCGCGAGGGTGACGGGGCGTCCGGTGGTCACCATCGGCGGGTCTCCCCGAAGAAGTCGGGCACCGCGAGGGTGGCGCCGGCGGCCCGGGCCCGCTCCAGCACGAACGCGCCGACCGCCAGGTCGAGCACCCCGAGCCCGAACGGCGAGAAGATCACCGGCCGTTCGCCACCGGGAGTCACCTCGCCGTTCAGCACCCCGGCGAGCGTGCCGGTCACGAACTCCCGTGAGCCGGTGAGCTGTTCGGCCAGGTGCGGCGAGGTGTTCGCCTTCAGGCAGTGGTCCACGTCGTCCAGAATGTTGTCCGCCGCGAGCACCACCTCGGGGGCCAGGTCCCGCAGGGAGATGTTCAGCACCAGCTGGCCGGGCTCGAACGGCCTGGTGACATAGGGTGCCGGCGCCGTCGTGGCGAAGACGACGGTCTCCGCCTCCAGCGCGGTGCCCAGATCGGCGGTGAACGACGCCGGACGCCCCTGGGTGTCCCGGAGGTGGGCCACGAGGGCCTGGCCGGACTCCTCGTGCAGATCGTGCACCAGGTACGCGTCCGGCGCGCAGCCGGCGGCCGCGAGATAGTCGGTGATGTTCCGGGCGATGACCCCGCCGCCGACGATCGCGACCCGGGTGCCCGCGAAACCGGCCGGGCGCAGCGCGGTCGCCGCGACCGCGGCCGACGCGGCGGTGCGGGCGGCGCTGATGTTCGCGGCCTCCAGACAGGCGATCGGATAGCCGGTCTCGTAGTCGTTGAGGATGAGCACGGCCGAGGCCCGGGGCAGCCCCGCCTCGGTGTTGCGCGGGAAGCCGGCGATCCACTTGATGCCCGCGAGCCGGACGCCGCCGCCGAGATAGGCGGGCAGCGCGATGATGCGCGAGTCGGGCTTCTCGGGGAACCGGAGGAAATAGCTGTCCGGGTTGACGCTCTCGCCGGCCTCGTGGTCGCGGTAGGTCCGGCTCACCAGGGCGAGGACCTCGGCCCGGTCGCCGTTCAGTACCTCACGTACGGTCCCGCCGGCCACCACATCGAAATGGAACACAGAAGTACACCTCTCTTTCGGGCTGCACGGGCTGCTCGGGCCGCTCGGGGCCGCCCGGACGGCTCGGGCCGCTCGAACAGCTCGGAGGGAACAGCTCGGCGGGCCCGGGTCGCTCAGGCACCGGCCCGGGAGATCTCCGGGAATTCCTCGTAGACGAGCCACGGCCAGCGGGCGGCCACCCAGGAGTCGTCGTAGACCGTCTCCAGATAGCGGTCCCCGGAATCCGGGGAAAGGGCCACCACGACGCTTCCCGGCGGGAATTCCCCGGCCATTCCCTTGACCGCCGACAGCACCGTCCCGCTCGATCCGCCGAGCAGCAGACCCCGGCTCTCGGCCAGCGACCGGCACATCTCCACGGCGTCCGCCTCGGGCACCAGCACCACCTCGTCGACCTTCCCCGCGTCGAGGATTTCCGGTCGTCTGCTGGTGCCGAGCCCCGGAATGTGCCGCCGGCCCGGCGGACCTCCGAAGGTGACGGATCCGACCGCGTCGACGGCGACGATCCGGGTGGCCGGGCTGTGCCTGCGGAAGAACTCCGCGCAGCCCATCAGCGTGCCGGTGGTCCCGGCGCCGATGAAGACGTAGTCGACATGGCCGATCTCCTCGAAGATCGAGCGGCCGGTGCGGTCGTGGTGCGCCCGCGGGCCGGCCGGGTTCGCGTACTGGTTCAGCCAGTACGTGTCGGGCTCGCGCGCCAGGCGCTCGTGGATGTAGTTGATGCGGGACTGGAGATAGCCGCCGTTCCCGTCGCGGACGTCGATGACCACGACCTCCGCCCCCAGCGCCTTCATGAGGCGCACGGACGGGGCGTTGGCGTTGGGGTCCGTCACGCAGGTCAGGGGGTATCCCTTGGCCGCGCAGACCATGGCGAGGGCCACCCCGAGATTTCCGGAGGTCGACTCGATGAGCCGGGTGCGCGGAAAGGCCCGGCCCGTCTCCTCGGCCCGCGCCACCAGCGCGACGGCCGTCTTGAGCTTCACCGAGCCCGCCGGATTGAGGCCCTCCAGCTTGAGTAGTACGGAATTTCCCGGTGCCAGCTGATCGACCCGGATGAAGAGATCATCCAGTACCAGATCGTAGATTTCTTCCGCTATCACTGGAATCCAATGCCCTTGAGTGCGGAACTGCGGACATATGGCGCATGCCGCTGTGCGAGGGCTCATGGATGTGCGGATGCGCGCGGATGCGGCGCAGCCGTGCCGACATGCCGGACCGGCATGCGGAAGAAAAAGGTGGAACCCCCCGATCGCCGCTCAAGCGCCCCCCGCTGCGGCTGATTCAGTATCACACGGGGGCAAGCGCTCGTCCAGAAGATTCTTTCGCAACTCCGCCCGGAATTAAACATCCTGAGACATCTCAAACGGAATCTTTAATTCCAAGCGGATCTGCGTCATCCGTATGCCGTGAATTCCATGGAATGAAATTGATCAAGCACGTCGTACCCGCGCGGCCCGCGCGCCCGGCGGGGCACGCTCAGTGGCCGCCCCGGCGGGCGCGGAGACCCAGGGCGATGAACAGGGTGGCCACCAGGACGAGGGCGGCGTCGACCGCGAGGACGGTGCGGACTCCGGTGTAGAGGTCGGGGCCCGCCGTGGCGAGGGTGCCGAGGAGCGGGATGCCGATGGTGATGCCGACCTGCTGGGTCGTGGTCACCAGGCCGGTGGCCAGGCCCTGTTCCTCGTCCGGGACGCCCGAGGTCACCGCCAGGCCGTACGCGACGATGGCGCCCAGATGGCACATGCTCGCCAGCGTGACGCCGGCCGTCGCCAGCGGGGCGCCGATGCCGGTGCCGATGCCGAGGAGCGCGGCGGTCAGCAGCCCCTGGCCGGCCAGCCCGGGGACCAGGACCCGGCGGGCGCCGAAGCGGCCGATCAGCCGGGTGACCAGGGAACCGGCCACCACGTCCAGGGCGCCCTGGACGCCGAGGACCAGGCCGGTCCGGAAGGCGGAGAGGCCCAGCGTCTCCTGGAGGTAGAGGGTCAGCACGAAGACGACGGTCGACATCATGGAGAAGGTCACCGGACCGCCCCGAGCTGGAGTGGCCGGCCACCCCGGAGGGCCGCCGCGAGGCGCTGTACCCGGTGGCGGGGTGAGCTCGGGGGGCCCCGGGTGCCCCGGGGCTCCGTACGCGGCCGGGATTCCGTCCGGCTGCGGGGGCCCGTACGGCCGCGGGCGGCTCGTACGCGGCCGGCCGGGGTCCTGTCCGGCCGCGGGCGACCCGCCTGCCGCCGGGGGTCCCGTACGTCTCCGGGGGTCCCGTACGGCTCCGGAGAACCCGCACGTCTTCGGGGCGGGCCGGGAAGGCGGCACCGGGCCCGGCCTATGCTCGGGGCCATGACGCAGAGCACCGATCCGGGCACCGGCCTCGGGCCCGAGGACCGCAAGATCATCACCCTGGCCCGCAGCGCCCGGGCCCGCAACGGGGTGGCCGAGGGCGCCGCCGTACGGGACGAGACCGGCCGCACCTATGTCGCCGGGACCGTGACCCTGGATTCGCTGCGGCTCAGCGCCCTCCAGACGGCCGTCGCCATGGCGGTGGCCAGCGGCGCCGCCTCGCTGGAGGCCGCCGCCGTGGTCACCGACGCGGCCGGGCCCTCGGACGCCGACCGGGCGGCGGTACGGGACCTCGGCGGCCCGGAGACCCCGGTGCTGCTGGCCGGTCCCGACGGCGAGCTGCGCGGCCGGGTGACGGCGGGCTGACGGCGAGCCGGCGGTGGGCTGATCCGGATCGTCCGGGCGCGGGGCCGAGCGGGCCGGTCCGGCGCGTCCGGGGCGCCGGGCCAGGCGGGCCTCTCCGGGGACCCCGCCCGGTCCGGCGGGGCCCCTCCGGGGGTACCCCGGGGTGCTCCCGGGGGCCGAGGGGCGCCCCGTGGTGCGTCGGGGGCGCGCGCATCGGGGAGAATGGCTCCCATGAGCGCTCGTGTTGAAGATCCCGAAGCCGTCCACCGGGCCGGCTTCGCCTGTTTCGTCGGCCGCCCCAACGCGGGCAAGTCCACCCTCACGAACGCTCTGGTCGGCCAGAAGGTGGCCATCACCTCCAACCGGCCGCAGACCACCCGGCACACCGTGCGCGGCATCGTGCACCGCCCGGACGCCCAGCTGGTGCTGGTCGACACCCCCGGGCTGCACAAGCCGCGCACCCTGCTCGGCGAGCGGCTCAACGACGTGGTGCGCACCACCTGGGCCGAGGTCGACGTGATCGGCTTCTGCCTGCCGGCCAACGAGAAGCTCGGCCCCGGCGACCGGTACATCGTCAAGGAACTGGCCGAGATCAGGAAGACCCCGAAGATCGCGGTCATCACCAAGACCGACCTGGTCGACTCCAAGACCCTGGCCGAGCAGCTCATCGCCGTGGACCGGCTCGCGCAGGAGCTGGGCTTCGAGTGGCAGCAGATCGTGCCGGTCTCGGCGGTCGGCGGCAAGCAGGTGGAGCTGGTGGCCGACCTGCTGGTCCCGCTCCTCCCGGAGAGCCCGCCGCTCTACCCGGAGGGCGACCTCACCGACGAGCCGGAGCAGGTCATGGTGGCCGAGCTGATCCGGGAGGCCGCGCTGGAGGGCGTACGGGACGAGCTGCCGCACTCCATCGCGGTGGTGGTCGAGGAGATGCTGCCCCGGGAGAACCGCCCGGCCGACAAGCCGCTGCTGGACATCCACGCCAATGTCTACATCGAGCGCCCCAGCCAGAAGGGGATCATCATCGGCCCCAAGGGCAGCCGGCTGAAGGAGGTCGGGACCAAGTCCCGCCGCCAGATCGAGGCCCTGCTCGGCACCCCGGTCTTCCTGGACCTGCACGTCAAGGTGGCCAAGGACTGGCAGCGCGACCCGAAGCAGCTCCGCAAGCTCGGTTTCTGAGCCCACGGGCTCACTGGCCCACGAGCCCACCAGCCCACCGGCTCACGGTCCCACCGGCTCACTGGCCCACGGTCCCGCCGGCCCACCGAGGCCCGGCGCGGGGCCGCCCGGGACCCGACCGCCCGGTACCGGGCCGCGCGCCGGCCGACCGCCCGGCCCCTGGCGGTGGAGCATCGGCGGCCGGTTCCTCCCGGGACCGGGGGGCCGCGCTCAGGCGCCTTCCTTCAGCACCCGGGTCACCAGCTCCCGCTGGGCGTCGGTGAGCCGGGGGTCGGCGGCCCGGATCGTACGGCCGTCCGCGGTGATCTCGTACGCGAAGCCGTCCGGCACCCCGGCGGACGGCTCCGCCGGGGGCCCGGCGAGCGCGGCCCCGGCCAGCTCCCGCCAGGCGTCCGCCTCGGCTGCCGGGAGGCAGGAGGTGTCCACCTCCGCCACCCGCTCGATCCCCGCGAACCCGCCCGTGCGCCGCACCCGAATACGCATGGGACCTGTCTACCGCGTCGCCACGCCGACCGTCGACCACGCCTTGGCCAGCGCCTCGGACTCGGGCCCGTCCGAGCCGAACCGCTCCCGGACGGCGGCCACGGTCAGCCGGGCGAAGTCCCCGAACCGGGCGTCCCCGGCCAGCTCACCGCCGGTCAGCACGTCGTACCAGACCTTGCCTGCCCGCTCCCAGGCCGGGCCGCCCAGGGCGGTGGCGAAGAGATAGAAGGCGTGGTTGGGGATGCCGGAGTTGATGTGCACCCCGCCGTTGTCCGCGCTGGTGCGGACGTAGTCGTCCATGGTGGCGGGCTGCGGATCCTTGCCGAGCACGTCGTCGTCGTACGCGGTCCCCGGCGCCTTCATCGAGCGCAGCGCCTGGCCGGTCACGTCCGGGCCCAGCAGCCCGGCGCCGATGAGCCAGTCCGCCGCGCCGGCGTCCTGGCCGAGCACCCGCTGCTTGACCAGCGAGCCGATGACGTCGGACATCGACTCGTTGAGCGCCCCGGACTGGCCGTAGTACTCCAGGTTGGCCGTGTACTGGGTGACGCCGTGCGCCAGCTCGTGGCCGATGACGTCCACCGGGACGGTGAAGTCCAGGAAGATCTCGCCGTCCCCGTCGCCGAACACCATCCGCTCGCCGTCCCAGAAGGCGTTGGCGTACTCCCGGTCGTAGTGGACCGTGGCGTCGAGCGGCAGCCCGGCGCCGTCGAGCGAGTCGCGCCCGAAGACGTCCAGCAGCAGGTCGGAGGTGGCGCCCAGACCGGCGTAGGCGCGGTTGACGGAGGCGTCGGCCACCGGCTCCTCGCCCTCGCCCCGCACCTTCCGGCCGGGCAGCGCGGTGCCGTGCTGGGCGTCGTACACCGTGCGGCGCGGCGGCGGGCCCTCGGCGGGGGTGGGCGCGGGCACGGCGGTGAGCCGGCGCCGGGTGCGGTGGGCGGCGTCGGCGACCAGGGTGCGGCGGGCCGCCTCGGCCGCCGCCGGGCGGTCGGCCCCGGCCAGCCGTTCGAGGAGGTGCGGCGGGACGATCGGGCAGAAGACCGGCCGGGCGGGCCCCTGCGGGCCGTGCGCGCGGTGAGCGGACGGCGGGGCGGGGCGGGAAGGATGAGAACGAGCCATACCCGGCAATGTGGCAAGCCGTGACGGTCATGTCACTACTCGCGGCGGAGATTGCTGAAAAGGAGTGATTCCGTCCGATTCGAGGGTTGAGTCCGGGCGATCCCGCATACTGGAACGGCACCTCCGCTCGGCCCGGTCCTCGGCTAGGCTGCCACGCATCATGCGTTTCGGGCTGCTTCTCCTTAGCTGCCGCGGCGAGGGCCTGTAGTCGTAGGCCGACCCCCTCACCGCGGAGTCTGGTGCTGCTTCGATCTCAGTCGGCCGTCCGTCCCCCTCAGCCGGGACAACCAGACAGCAGGACCGCAGAGACCCGAGGAGCCTCCGTCATGACCGAGCCCGCGATCCCGTCCGTAGGCCGTCCGACGCCCGTCACCCGTGCCACCCGCGCCCAGCGGCCGTCCGGGATGCCGATCCACAAGTACGGCCCGTACGAGGCGGTGGAGCTGCCCGGCCGCACCTGGCCCGACCGGCGGATCACCGAGGCCCCGCGCTGGCTCTCCACCGACCTGCGGGACGGCAACCAGGCGCTGATCGACCCCATGTCGCCGGCCCGCAAGCGGGAGATGTTCGACCTGCTGGTGCGCATGGGCTACAAGGAGATCGAGGTCGGCTTCCCGTCCTCCGGCGAGACCGACTTCGCCTTCGTCCGCTCCATCATCGAAGAGGGCGCGATCCCCGAGGACGTGACCATCTCCGTGCTGACCCAGGCGCGCGAGGAGCTGATCGAGCGGACCGTGGAGTCG
Organism: Streptomyces pyxinae; assembly: GCF_024756275.1. Taxonomy (GTDB): domain Bacteria; phylum Actinomycetota; class Actinomycetes; order Streptomycetales; family Streptomycetaceae; genus Streptomyces; species Streptomyces pyxinae. The sequence goes on from NZ_JANUGQ010000020.1 coordinate 21,582, forward strand.
CTGCGCGGCGCCCACCGGGCCACCGTCCATCTGTACAACGCCACCGCGCCGGTCTTCCGCCGGGTGGTCTTCCGGGGCACCCGCGAGCAGGTGCGGCAGATCGCGGTGGACGGCACCCGGCTGGTGATGGAGTACGCCGAGAAGCTGCTGGGCGACGAGACGGTCTTCGGCTACCAGTACAGCCCGGAGATCTTCACCGACACCGAGCTGGACTTCGCCCTGGAGGTCTGCGAGGGCGTGATGGACGTCTGGCAGCCCGAGGCCGGCCGCGAGATCATCCTCAACCTGCCCGCCACCGTGGAGCGTTCGACGCCCTCCACGCACGCCGACCGGTTCGAGTGGATGTCCCGCCACCTGTCCCGCCGGGAGTTCGTCTGTCTGTCGGCCCATCCGCACAACGACCGGGGCACGGCGGTGGCGGCGGCCGAGCTGGCCGTGATGGCCGGCGCCGACCGGGTCGAGGGCTGCCTGTTCGGCCAGGGCGAGCGGACCGGCAACGTGGACCTGGTGACCCTAGGGATGAACCTGTTCAGCCAGGGCGTGGACCCGCAGATCGACTTCTCGCAGATCGACGAGATCCGCCGGACCAGCGAGTACTGCAACCAGATGGAGGTCCACCCGCGCCACCCCTACGCGGGCGACCTGGTCTACACCGCCTTCTCCGGCTCCCACCAGGACGCCATCAAGAAGGGCTTCGACGCGCTGGAGGCCGCCGCCGCGGCGGCGGGCCGGACGGTGGACGAGGTGGAGTGGGCGGTGCCGTACCTGCCCATCGACCCCAAGGACGTGGGCCGCTCCTACGAGGCGGTCATCCGGGTCAACTCGCAGTCCGGCAAGGGCGGTGTCGCGTACGTCCTGAAGAACGACCACAAGCTGGACCTGCCGCGCCGGATGCAGATCGAGTTCTCCCGGATCATCCAGGCCAAGACCGACGCCGAGGGCGGCGAGGTCACCCCGGCGGCCATCTGGTCCGTCTTCCAGGACGAGTACCTGCCCGGCGCCGAGGGCGCGCCGCGCTGGGGCCGGATCCAGCTGCGTTCCGGCCAGACCACGACCGACACCGACGGCACCGACACGCTGACCGTCGAGGCCGTGGTGGACGGGACCGAGACGGTGCTGACCGGTTCCGGCAACGGTCCGATCTCCGCCTTCTTCGACGCGCTGAACTCGGTGGGCGTGGACGCCCGGCTGCTGGACTACCAGGAGCACACCATGAGCGAGGGCGCCTCCGCGCAGGCCGCCTCCTACATCGAGTGCGCCATCGACGGCCGGGTGCTGTGGGGCATCGGCATCGACGCCAACACCACCCGCGCCTCGCTGAAGGCGGTCGTCTCCGCCGTGAACCGCGCGGGCCGCTGAGGCCGCGCTCGGCCAACCCGGACGTGACCCCGCGCCGGCGCCGGCCGAGCACCGCCCGGCGCCGGACCGGGCCGGTGTGGCCCCGCGCCGGGGCCGAGCGTGGCCCTGTGCCGGGCGGGCTGAGCGGGGCCCTGCGGCGCGCCTGAGCGGGGGCCGAGCCGGGCCGGGGCTGAACGTGGTGCTGTGCCGGCCGGGGCTGAGCGTGGCGCCGTGCCGTGTGGACCGAGCGCGGCCCCGCGCCGGGGCTGAGCGTGGCTCTGTGCCGGGCGGGCCGAACGTAACCTCGTGCCGCGCCTGAGCGGGGGCCGAGCCCGGCCGGCGGCCGAGCTCGCCATGGCGGGCTAGGCGGTGTCGTGCCGGGGACCCCGACGGGGCGCGTGCCGGGTCCGGCGGTCGCCCGCCGGACCCGGGGGGCGGGGTTCGGCCAGGTCCGGTCTTCTTTCCTCCGGGAGTGCTGACGCCACCTCACCGATGTGGCTAACATCACGCCAACGCGGCAGAGTGGCCGGGGCGTTACGGAGGTGCTACGTGCTGTCAGCACGACTGTCAGGGGTCTCATGCGGCCGAAAACCGCGAATCTGGGCGACGCACACCTCATGGACCACCGTCGGGGACGGTGAGTTCTTCTGCCCCGGCTGCGGCGGCGACCGCAACTACCAGCGTCGTACGGGCCGGCGGCGCTTCACTCTTTTCGGTGTTCCGCTGCTGGCGCGCGGACCGGCCGGACCGGTGGTCGAATGCGCCGCCTGCCACGACCACTTCGCCCCCGAGGTGCTCGACCACCCCACCACCGCGCGCTTCGCCGGGATGCTTCGGGACGCGGTGCACACCGTCGCGCTGGCCGTCCTCGCGGCGGGCGGCACCGGCTCCCGGACGGCGGTGGACAGCGCCGTGTCGGCGGTCCGGGCCGCCGGGTACGAGGACTGTACGGCCGAGGGGCTGATCGCGTTGATCGCCGCCCTGGAGGCGGACACCGGGCGGTTCCCCGGCTCGGTGGACCCGCACGCCGGGGCGGGCGCCGCCGGGGCCTCGCTCGCCATCGAGCTGCACGAGGCACTGGAGCCGCTCACCCCGCATCTCGCCCCGGCCGGGCGGGAGTCGGTCCTGCTCCAGGGCGCCCGGATCGCGCTGGCCGACGGCGCCTACACCCCCGCCGAGCGGGAGGTGCTGGCGACCGTCGGCAACGCGCTGCGGCTCTGCTCCGAGGAGACCGTACGGCTCCTGGAATCGGCCCGGGCGCCGTTCTGAGCCCGGCGGCCCGGTGGCCCGGTGGCCCATGGCCCGGTGAGCCTCCGGGGCCCGGTGCGGGCCCGGACTCCGACGGTTCGGCTTCCGGACCCCGGCCCCCGGACGCGGCGGCTCAGGGCCGCTCGGCGGCCTCCGCGGCCTCGACTGCCTCCACGGCCTTCTCGGCGGCTTCGGCGGCTTCGAGGCTGGCCTTGACCATGGCCTCGCGCTCCACGATCTTGATCCGCTCACGGCCGTGCGGCTCCCCGAGCGCCCGCTCGGCGGCGTCCAGCCGGTACCAGCCGTCCCAGGTGGTGTACGCCACGCCCCGCGCTTCGAGGTGCCGCACGATGGCGTCCTCGCCGGGGGCCTGCGGGGCGTGCAGCCGGCCCTCGCGGTGGTCCTCCAGCAGGCAGGCCACCGTCTCGTTGGCGTCGCCCTTGGTGTGGCCGATCAGGCCGACCGGACCGCGCTTGATCCAGCCGGTGACATAGGTGGACCGGAGGTGCTCGCCGCCCTCGACGACCCGGCCCGCCTCGTGCGGAACGGTGCCGCTGGTGGCGTCCCACGGCAGCTTGGGCAGCTCCTCGGAGAGGTAGCCGACCGCGCGGTAGACGGCGCCGATGTCCCAGGTGGTGAACTCGCCGGTGCCCTTGACGTTCCCGGTGCCGTCCAGCTCGGTGCGCTCGGTGCGCAGCCCGACGACCTTGCCGTTCTCGTCGCCGACGATCTCGGCGGGCGACTCGAAGAAGTGCAGGAAGAGCTTGTGCGGCCGGTCACCGACGTCCCGGATCGCCCAGTTCTCCAGGGTCTGCGCCACCATGTGGATCTGCTTGTTGGCGCGGCGGGCGACCGTGGAGCCCTCGTCGTAGTCGATGTCCTCGGGGTTGACGATGACCTCGATGTTGGGCGAGTGGTCCAGCTCGCGCAGCTCCATGGGGCTGAACTTGGCCTGCGCGGGGCCGCGCCGCCCGAAGACGTGGACCTCCAGCGCCTTGTTCTTGGCCAGGCCCTCGTGGACGTTCGGCGGGATCTCGGTGGGCAGCAGCTCGTCGGCGGTCTTGGCCAGGATGCGGGCCACGTCGAGCGCCACGTTGCCGACGCCCAGGACCGCGACCTTCTCGGCCTCCAGCGGCCAGGTGCGCGGCACGTCCGGGTGGCCGTCGTACCAGGAGACGAAGCTCGCGGCGCCGTACGAGCCGTCCAGCTCGATGCCGGGTATGTCCAGCGCCCGGTCGGCCTCGGCGCCGGTCGAGAAGATCACCGCGTCGTAGAAGTCGCGGAGCTCGTCCAGCGAGAGGTCGGTCGGGTAGTCGACGTTGCCGAACAGCCTGATCTGGGGCTTGTCGAGCACCTGGTGGAGCGCGGTGATGATGCCCTTGATCCGCGGGTGGTCGGGGGCGACGCCGTACCGGATGAGCCCGAACGGGGCCGGCATCCGCTCGAAGAGGTCGATCGAGACACCGGGGTCGGTGGCGGCCTCGGACTTCAGCAGCGCGTCGGCGGCGTAGATCCCGGCGGGGCCGGCACCGACGATCGCGACCCGCAGAGGGCGGGGCATGACAGTTCCCTTCGAGCGACGGGGTGCAGCGAGTGCACTGGGTACAGCAGAGTGAGCGGTGTGCTCCAGAGAACCTTAAGTAAGGCCACCCTCAGTTTGGTAGCCGCCCCCCACCTATGACCTCATAAGTCCCACTTATGAGGTCTGTTTTCTCGGCGTTCCCCGGCGTTCCCCGGCGTTCCCTGTCGTTTTCCGGCGCTCCCCGCCGTTTCCCCAGACGTCACCGCTGTCCCCGCCCGGGGTTCCTCCCGCCCCCGCCCGGCTCGCGTTCGCGTGCGGCGCGCGGGCGCGCCACGCTGAAGGGAGCCGAACGGGAGAGGGGGGCGGGGGAGACGGTACCGGCACCGGGGCAGCCGAAGGGATCATCCGCCATGCATGCCACCACCGCGAGCACCGCGCCGGCCGGCCGGGCCGCCCGGTTCCTGGACAGCCCCGTCGTGGGGATGTCCCCGTGGATCGTCTTCTCGCTGCTCGTCGGCCCGGGGCGGTACGAACTGTCGGTCGGCCTCGCCCTCGCCCTCGCGGTGCTGCTGGTCGTCGCCGGACGGATCCGGGACCACGGCGGCACCTGGAAGATCCTCGAGGTCTCCGACGTGGTCTTCTTCGCCGCCCTGGCGGTGATCGGGGTCTTCGCCTCGGCCGGCACCCACGCCTGGCTGGAGACGTACGCAGGTGAGGTGTCGAACATCGCACTGACGCTGATCGCCTTCGGCTCGATGGCCGTCCGGCTGCCCTTCACCCTCCAGTACGCCCGGGAGAGCACCGACCCGGCCCACTGGCACGCTCCCGCCTTTCTGCGCGCCAACTATGTGATCACCGGAGTCTGGGGCCTCGCCTTCCTGGTCGCGGCGATCGCCGGGGCCTACGGCGATCTGGTGCTGCGCAACCCGCACAACCTCTGGACCGGCTGGATCATCCAGATCGTGGCGATCATCCTGGCGCTGCGCTTCACCGAGTGGTACCGCGAGGTCCTCCGCGCCCGCCGGGGCGGCGGCGAGGAGCCTCCGGTACGCGCTCTGCTCGCGCCCGTGGTCGGGGTGCTGATCCCGCTCGGCATCGTCGTGCTCGCCTTCGACGCCGCCGCCACCTGGGCCGGCGTCGTCCTGATCGTCCTGGGCGTCGTCCTCGCCCGGGCGCTGCGCCACGACGCCGCCTTCGCGGGGGAGGAGCGCCGCCGGAGCGGCCGCCGGCTGCGGTGAGGCCCGGCGGCACCGGGAGCGCGGGACGCGGGGCACGGGTCATGGGCCGGGCCCCCGGGCGCGTACGCGAGAATGGGGCGCATGACCCTGTTCCGCGACGACGGCATCGTGCTGCGCACCCAGAAGCTGGGTGAAGCGGATCGCATCATCACCTTCCTCACCCGGGGCCACGGCCGGGTGCGCGCCGTCGCGCGCGGGGTGCGGCGCACCAAGTCCAAGTTCGGCGCCCGGCTGGAACCGTTCTCCCATGTGGACGTGCAGTTCTTCGCGCGCGGCGGCGAGCTGATCGGGCGCGGACTGCCGCTCTGCACCCAGAGCGAGACCATCGCCCCGTACGGCGGCACGATCGTCACCGACTACGCCCGGTACACCGCGGGCACCGCCATGCTGGAGACCGCCGAGCGATTCACCGACCACGAGGGCGAACCGGCGGTCCAGCAGTATCTGCTGCTCGTCGGCGGACTGCGCACCCTGGCCCGGGGCGAGCACGCCCCGCACCTGATCCTCGACGCCTTTCTGCTGCGCTCGCTGGCGGTCAACGGCTACGCGCCCTCGTTCGAGGACTGCGCCCGCTGCGGCATCCACGGACCGAATCGGTTCTTCTCCGTCGCCTCCGGCGGAGTGGTGTGCGGTGACTGCCGGGTGCCCGGAAGCGTCGTACCCTCTCCGGAGGCCGTCCGGCTGCTCAGCGCGCTGCTGACCGGCGACTGGCCGGCGGCGGACGCGTGCGAGCCGCGCCACGTCCGGGAGGGCAGCGGGCTGGTGTCCGCGTATCTGCACTGGCATCTGGAGCGCGGACTGCGTTCGCTCCGGTACGTGGAAAAGACGTAGCAGGCCAGCAAGCTCAAGAGCTCAAGCGAAGTAGGAGTGGTGAACCGCATGGCACGACGCGGAATCCTGGGCCGGTCCCGCCGTGAGTACAAGGACCCCGAGCCGCACCCGTCCGGCGCCCGCCCGCCGCGTATCCCGGCCGAGCTCGTGCCGAACCATGTGGCCTGTGTGATGGACGGCAACGGCCGCTGGGCCAAGGATCGCGGACTGCCGCGCACCGAGGGCCACAAGGTCGGCGAGGGCGTCGTGCTCGACGTCCTGAAGGGCTGTCTGGAGATGGGCGTCAAGAACCTGTCGCTCTACGCCTTCTCCACCGAGAACTGGAAGCGTTCGCCGGAGGAGGTGCGCTTCCTGATGAACTTCAACCGGGACGTGATCCGCCGCCGCCGCGACGAGATGGACGAGCTGGGCATCCGGATCCGCTGGGTGGGCCGGATGCCCAAGATGTGGAAGTCGGTCGTCCAGGAGCTCCAGATCGCCCAGGAGCAGACCACCGGAAACGACCGGATGACGCTGTACTTCTGCGTCAACTACGGCGGGCGCGCCGAGATCGCGGACGCCGCGCAGGCGATCGCCCGCGAGGTCGCGGCCGGCCGGCTGGACCCGTCGAAGGTCAATGAGAAGACGTTCCAGAAGTACCTGTACTACCCGGACATGCCGGACGTGGACCTCTTCCTGCGGCCCAGCGGCGAGCAGCGCACCTCCAACTACCTGATCTGGCAGAGCAGCTACGCGGAGATGGTCTTCCAGGACGTGCTGTGGCCGGACTTCGACCGCCGCGACCTGTGGCGGGCCTGTCTGGAGTACGCCTCCCGGGACCGGCGCTTCGGCGGGGCGATTCCCAACGAGGAGCTGGCCGCGCTGGAGAAGCACGAGAAGCGCGCCGGTGGCGCCGGCGGCCCGCACGACCTGCTGGTGCCGGGGCCGGCCGGCGGCACCCCGGGGAACGGGAACGCCGGGAGCTGAGCCGGGACGCCCGGACGCCGAACGGCCCGTACCCCTGCGGCGTGTGCCGGGCGGGGGTACGGGCCGTTCGCGTCTGTGCGTGCTGCTCTGCTTCGTTCCGATGAACCTCGGGTGGACCGGGGTCGGCGGTCAGGCGTCCTTCGCCGCGGCGGCGCAGTCGGCGCAGGTGCCGAAGATCTCCACGGTGTGCGCCACATTGACGAACGCGTGCTCCGCCGCGATCGTCTCGGCCCACTGCTCGACCGCCGGGCCCTCCACCTCCACGGCCTTGCCGCAGCCGCGGCACACCAGATGGTGATGGTGCTCACCGGTGGAGCAGCGGCGGTACACCGCCTCGCCGTCGTTGGTCCGCAGCACGTCCACCTCGCCGGCGTCCGCCAGCGACTGGAGGGTGCGGTAGACCGTCGTCAGGCCGACCGAGTCGCCGCGGTGCTTGAGCATGTCGTGCAGCTCCTGCGCGCTGCGGAACTCGTCCACCTCGTTCAGCGCCGCCGACACGGCCGCGCGCTGCCGGGTCGACCGGCCGCGTACGCCGGGGGGTCCAGCCGTGGCCACAGCTGCCTCCTTGTCCTCGCCCGCTCATGGATCCGTCGGCCCATTCTGCCAGGCCGCCCCCGCCGGGCGGTCCCCCCGCCCGGTTCCGGACACGGCGGCCCGGAGCTCCCGCGCACCGGGCCGGGCGCCGTCGCCCGAGCCGTACCCCCCGGCCCGCACGCCCTGCGGGGGCCGCGCCAGGCCGGGACGCCGTCCCCGGAGCCGTACGCCCGTGATCAGACCCGTACGCCGTCCCCGGAGCCGGAGCCGGAGCCGGAGCCGGAGCCGTACGCCGTCCCCGGAGCCGTACGCCGTCGTCAGACCCGTACGTCGTCCGCCCGCGCCGTTCCGTCGGCGGCGCACTCCGCCGCCGGGGCGGTCTCGGCCGCGCGGGCCCGCCGGCGGGCCAGGGGCGCGGCGAGGGCGGTGAGGGCGATGAACACCGCGATGGCCAGCAGCACGATGGTGGCCCCCGGCGGCACGTCCTGGTAGTACGTCGTGATGGTGCCCGCCAGTGTCACCCCGGTGCCGATCAGCACGGCCAGCACGAAGGTGGCCCGGAAGCTCCGGGTCAGCTGCTGGGCCGCCGCCACCGGCACCACCATCAGCGCGCTGACCAGCAGCAGCCCCACCACCCGCATGGCGACCGTCACGGTGACGGCGGCGGTGATCGCGACCAGCAGGTTCAGGGTGCGCACCGGCAGTCCGGTGACCCGGGCGAACTCCTCGTCCTGGCTGATCGCGAAGAGCTGCCGCCGCAGCCCCACGGTGACCAGCACCGCGAAGGCGGCCAGCAGCGAGATGGCGGTGATGTCCTCGTCCGAGACGGTGGAGAGCGAGCCGAAGAGATAGCTCACCAGATTGGCGTTGGAGCCGGTCGGCGAGAGGTTGATCAGCATCACGCCGCCCGCCATGCCGCCGTAGAAGAGCAGCGCCAGGGCGATGTCGCCGCGGGTCTTCCCGTACATCCGGATCAGTTCCATGGCGACCGCGCCCAGGACCGTGACGAGCGTGGCCATCCACACCGGGTTGGCGGACATCAGGAAGCCGAGGCCCACCCCGGTCATGGCGACATGGCCGATGCCGTCGCCCATCAGCGCCTGCCGGCGCTGCACCAGGTAGATCCCGACGGCCGGCGCGGTGATGCCGACCAGCACGGCGGCGAGCAGCGCCCGCTGCATGAAGGGTTCGGTGAGGAATTCCATGGTCAGGTCAGCAGTCCCGTGCGGAGCGGCTCGTCGGCCGCGTGCGGATGTACGTGGTCGTGGCCGGGCAGCGCGTGCTGGCCGACGGCCTTCGGGGGCGGCCCGTCGTGGGTGACGCAGCCGTCGCGGAGCACCACCGCCCGGTCGATCAGCGGCTCCAGCGGGCCCAGCTCGTGCAGCACCAGCAGCACGGTGGCGCCGGCCGCCACCTGGGCGCGCAGGGTGTCGGCGAGGATGCCCTGGCTGGCCAGGTCCACCCCGGCCATCGGCTCGTCCATGATCAGCAGCTCGGGTTCGGCGGCGAGCGCCCGGGCGATCAGCACCCGCTGGTGCTGGCCGCCGGAGAGGGCGCCCACGGCGTCCCCGGTCCGGTCCGCGAGCCCGACCAGCTCGATGGCGCGGGTCACGGCCGCCTTGTCGGCCCGGGAGAGCCGGCCGAGCCGGGCCCGGGAGAGCCGCCCGGCGGCGACCACCTCGCGGACGGTGGCGGGCACCCCGCTGGCGGCGGTGGTCCGCTGGGGGACGTAGCCGATCCTGGCCCAGGAACGGAACCGCTTCAGCTCGGTGCCGAACAGCTCCACCGAGCCGCCGGTCAGCGGCACCCGGCCGATCACCGACCGGACGGCGGTGGACTTGCCCGAGCCGTTGGCGCCGAGCAGGGCGACCACCTCGCCGCGGCGCACGGTGAGGTCGATGCCCCGCAGCACGGGGCGGGAGCCGAGGGCCGCGGTGGCCCCGCGGAGGGATATGACGGGCTCCATGGGCTGGACCTCCGGTGGGTGCGGGGAACGCGGGGCGTGCGGGTCGGGTGCGGGGGCCGCGGGCCCTGCGGGCTCCACGGGCCCCGCGGGCTTCGCGGGCCGGTCGGGCTTCGAGGAGGCGGGCGGGTGGCCGCCGGGCGGGGTCACCGGGCGCCGAGGGCCTTCCGCAGGGCGGTGAGGTTCGCGTCCATCACCGTCAGGTAGTCGGTGCCCCGGGAGCGGTCCGTGATGCCCTCCAGCGGGTCCAGCACGTCCGTCCGCAGCCCGGTGTCCCGGGCCAGGGTCTTCGCGGTCTTGTCGCTCGCCAGGGTCTCGAAGAAGACGGTGCCGACCTTGTCCTCGCGGGCGATGGTCTGGAGCTGCTTGATCCGGGCCGGGCTCGGCTCCGACTCGGGGTCCACTCCCGAGATACCCTCCTGCTCCAGGCCGTACCGCTCCGCCAGGTAGCCGAAGGCGGCGTGGGTGGTGATGAAGGTCCGGGTGGCGGTGTTCTTCAGGCCCTGCTGGTATCGGCCGTTCAGCGCGGTGAGCTGCTTCACCAGCGCGTCGGTGTTCTTCCGGTAGTCCGCGGCGTGCTCCGGGTCGGCCTTGGCCATGGCGCTCCCGACGCCCTTGGCGACCTCGGTGTACTTCACCGGATCCAGCCAGATGTGCGGGTCGGTGCCGCCCTCGCCCTCGTGCGCGTGGTCGTGGCCCTCGTGCGCCCCGTCCTGGTCGCCCTCGTCGGCGTGCCCGGGCTCGTCGCTGTGCTCACCGTGCTCGTGGCCGCCGGTCTCGGTGCCGTGCTTCTCCAGGGCGGTGAGGGAGGCGGCGTCCACCGTGTTCTTCACGCCCGCCTGCGCGATGGCGTCGTCCACGGCGGGCTGGAGGCCCTTGAGGTAGAGGATGAGGTCCGCGTCCGACAGGGCGCCCACCTGGCGCGGCTTGAGCTCCAGGTCGTGCGGCTCGACGCCCGGCTTGGTGAGGGTGTCGACGCGTACGTGCTCGCCGCCGATCCGCTCGGCGAGGAACTGCATCGGGTAGAACGACGCCACCACGTCCAGCCTGCCGTCGCTGGTGTCCGCGCCGCCCGAGGAGCCCGAGCAGGCGGTCAGGGTGACCAGGGAGAGGGCCACGGCTCCAGCGGCGGCGGTGGGTATGAGGCGTCGTACGTTCATGACACTCATTTTCAACAAAATTGGAAACGATTGTCAACAAACGGAGTAAGGGGTCCCGTCGGCCACCGATTTGATCGGAGGGGTGCGCGCGCCGGTAATCTGAAGCATTCGCATGAGTCGCCTGCGTACGCGCATCGCCTGACCGTCCGCCTCAGCGAGGCGCTCCGCGCCCCCTGTTCCTATCGTCGTCGTAATGAAGAGAGCACCGTGGCCGCCGACAAGATCGACACCATCGTCAACCTGAGCAAGCGCCGTGGCTTCGTCTACCCGTGCAGCGAGATCTACGGCGGACAGCGTGCCGCCTGGGACTACGGGCCGCTGGGTGTCGAGCTGAAGGAGAACCTCAAGCGCCAGTGGTGGCGCTACATGGTCACCTCGCGCGAGGACGTGGTCGGCATCGACTCGTCGGTGATTCTGGCCTCCGAGGTCTGGGAGGCGTCCGGCCACGTCGCCACCTTCACCGACCCGCTCACCGAGTGCACCTCCTGCCACAAGCGCTTCCGCGCCGACCACCTGGAGGAGGCGTACGAGGAGAAGCACGGCAAGCTCCCCGAGAACGGCCTCACCGACCTCAACTGCCCCAACTGCGGCAACAAGGGCACCTTCACCGCGCCCAAGCAGTTCTCCGGCCTGCTCTCCACCCACCTCGGCCCGACCCAGGACTCCGGCTCGGTCGCCTACCTGCGCCCCGAGACCGCCCAGGGCATCTTCACCAACTTCGGCCAGGTGCAGCAGACTTCGCGCAAGAAGCCGCCGTTCGGCATCGCGCAGATGGGCAAGTCCTTCCGGAACGAGATCACTCCGGGCAACTTCATCTTCCGCACCCGCGAGTTCGAGCAGATGGAGATGGAGTTCTTCGTCAAGCCGGGCGAGGACGAGGAGTGGCAGGAGTACTGGATGGAGCAGCGCTGGAACTGGTACCGCGACCTGGGTCTCCGTGAGGAGAACATGCGCTGGTACGAGCACCCGCAGGAGAAGCTCTCCCACTACTCCAAGCGCACCGCCGACATCGAGTACCGCTTCCAGTTCGGCGGCAGCGAGTGGGGCGAGCTGGAGGGTGTCGCCAACCGCACCGACTACGACCTCTCCGCGCACGCCAAGGCGTCCGGCACCGACCTGTCGTACTTCGACCAGGAGGCCGGGGAGCGCTGGACGCCGTACGTCATCGAGCCCGCCGCCGGTGTCGGCCGCGCGATGCTCGCCTTCCTCCTCGACGCCTACAGCGAGGACGAGGCCCCCAACGCCAAGGGCGTCATGGAGAAGCGCGCCGTGATGCGCCTCGACCCGCGTCTGGCGCCGGTCAAGGCCGCGGTGCTGCCGCTCTCCCGCAACCCGCAGCTGTCCCCGAAGGCCAAGGGCCTCGCGACCGACCTGCGCAAGAACTGGAACATCGAGTTCGACGACGCCGGCGCCATCGGCCGCCGCTACCGCCGCCAGGACGAGATCGGCACCCCGTTCTGCGTCACGGTCGACTTCGACACCCTTGAGGACAACGCGGTGACGGTCCGCGAGCGCGACACCATGAAGCAGGAGCGCGTCTCGCTCGACCAGATCCAGGGCTACCTGGGCAGCCGCCTGCTCGGCTGCTGACACCCGCCGCCCCGCGCGGCCGCACCGGGTGGCCAGGCCGCACCGGGTGGCCGCCCGCGCGGCCCCCGGACGGCCGCCCGCGCGGCCCCGGCGCTCCGGAGCCCCCGGCCCCGTACTTCTCGGTACGGGGCCGGGGGCTCCGGCGTGCGTGGTCCTGCGGGTCGTGTGCGCCGCTACGGGCCCGGGGGCCGGATCGGGGCCTCCGGTACGGGCCCGGTGCGGTGGCCCCGGGCCGCGTGGCCGGCCGGGTCGGGACGGCCGTAGCCGGTGAGGCGCCGTGACGGAGGCCGGTGAGGCGCCGTGACCTGAAGCAGGCGGGTCGCCGCGGCCGTACGGTCCGGGAACGACGGACCCCGGGTCCCTAGGCGCGGAGGCCGCGCAGCAGGAGGGCGAGCACGCCCTCGAACTCCGGCTCGATCCCCGGGTGGCTCCAGGCCGGTGCGAAGACCGGGTCGTGGAAGCGCCGGGTCGCGTCGAAGACCGCCCGCGCCGCCGTCCCGCCGTGGATCTCCGCGAATTGGCCCGCCCGGATGCCCTCCTCGATGATCCGCCGGAGCTGCTCGGTCAGGACGTGCAGATGCTCCTCCACCACCTGACTGCCGTCCTCGCCGAGCAGCACGGAGTAGGTGGCGAACAGCTCGGGATCGTCGCCCGCCTTGTGGCGCTTGGCCGCGAAGAGGGTACGGAGCCACCGCTCCAGCTTCTGCGGCCCGGCGCCCCCGGGCCCCTCCGCGACCCCGGCGAGCACCTCCTCGGTACGGCCGAGCCAGCGCTGGATCACCGCCTCCCGGAGCGCCTGCTTGGTGCGGAAGTGGCGGTAGACGCTGCCGTGGCTGACGCCCAGGGCGCGGGCCACATCGGTGACGGTGGCCTTCGCCGGGCCGTACCGGCGCAGCACGTCCTCGGTGGCCTCAAGGATGCGGTCGGGCGTGAGGCGGTCCGTGGCCATGGCGGCGGGCCTTTCTGCGGGTGGGGCGGCGGGGCTGGGGGTGGGTCCGGCCATCGGTGACCGTACACCGCCCCTCCGTCATCCCGGCCCGGCCGGGTGCGCGGTCAGCGCTCGCTGTCCAGGTGCGCCATCTGGTCGGCCGGGTAGCGGTCGCCCGCCGCCGCGTCCGCCGGTACGGCCCGCTCGATCGCGGCCAGTTCACCGGCGTCCAGCGTGATGTCCAGGGCGCCCAGCGCCTCCGTCAGCCGGTCCCGCCGCCGGGCGCCGATCAGCGGCACGATGTCCTCGCCCCGGGAGAGCACCCAGGCGATGGCGATCTGGGCCACCGTGACACCCTTGGCCGCCGCGATCCGCCGCAGCTCCTCGACCAGCGCCAGGTTGTGCCGGAGGTTGTCGCCCTGGAAGCGCGGGCTCAGGGACCGGAAGTCGCCCGGGGCCAGCGCGCGGTCGGGGGCGAAGTGACCGCTGATGAGCCCGCGCGAGAGCACTCCGTACGCGGTGACGCCGATGCCCAGTTCCCGGGCGGTGGGCAGGATCTCCGCCTCCATGCCCCGGGTGATGAGCGAGTACTCGATCTGGAGGTCGGAGATCGGGGCCGTGGCGGCGGCCCGGCGCAGCGTCTCGGCGCCGACCTCGGAGAGGCCGATGTGGCGTACGTGCCCGGCCTGGACCAGCTCCGCGATGGCGCCGACGGTCTCCTCGACCGGCACGTCCGGGTCGAGCCGGGCGATCCGGTAGATGTCGATGTGGTCGGTGCCCAGGCGCTGGAGCGAGTACGCGGCGAAGTTCTTCACCGCCGCCGACCGGCCGTCGACGCCGTTGAAGGCGCCTTCGACGGTCCGCAGAGCGCCGAACTTGACGCTGGTCAGCGCCTGTTCGCGGGCGGCCGCTGGGGCGGTGCGCAACGCCTCGTTGATCAGCAGCTCGTTGTGGCCCATGCCGTAGAAGTCGCCGGTGTCCAGCAGGGTCACGCCGGCGTCCAGGGCGGCGTGCACGGTGGCGATCGACTCGGCCCGGTCGGCCTCGCCGTACAGGGCGGACATGCCCATGCAGCCGAGCCCGAGGGCGGACACCCGGGGGCCGCCGGCACCGAGTACGCGGGTGGGGAGGGAGACGGTGGTCACGGAGAACTCCAGGAGAGGGGGAGGGGTGAGGGGTGGGGATCGGCCATGCGGCCATGGTGGGGGTCCTCTCCAGCTTGGCATGACGAATGACAGATTTCAATATCTGTCATTTAATTTTTGACGGTCGAGTGGCGGAGCGGGGACGGAGCGGGGACGGAAGCGGCGACGGAGCGGGAGAAGAAGGGGGAGAAGAAGGGGGAGAAGAGATGGGGAGGGGAGGAACGGGAAGGGGAGGGCAGGGCAGGGCGCCGGGCGGGCGAAAATGCCGTGCGGTCGGCCCGGCTCCGGGGCTAGCGTCGTCCCATGTCTTCTCTCCCCCTGTACGAGTGAGAGCGCGCGGTGGGCGCCCGGCGTCCACCGCTTTCGCAGCCAGTCGACCGACCACTTCTTCTCACCTCCACGGGAGGGACCCCCATGGCCAAGAGCCGCAACAACCTGCTCGGCGTCGGCGGACAGCGCGGAAAGCTGTCCCGGGCCGACCGGCAGGGCCGGGGTGCGGCGGGCACCGCCGACCGCCGGGCCGCCGCCGACCAGAAGCAGGAGCTGCTGCGCAGGATGCGCGAGCGGAACGTCAGCGCCGACCAGCCGGGCAGCGCCCCGGCCGCGTCCGGAGAGGCGGGCGCCACGACCGCCCCCGCCGCGACCGCCGGAGCCGCAGGAGACGCAGCCCCGCAGGACTGACCGTGCCGCCGCCCCGGCCGCGAACCACGCCGGGGCGGCGGCATTCAGGACCCGGCACACGGGAGGGCCCGGGACCGCCGTCGCGCGGCCCCGGGCCCTCCCGTGCTTGCCTCTTCCGGTCTTCCGACTCTTCCGGTCCGCCCCGAAGGGTCACCCCACCGAGCGGGGCAGCCGCAGACCGAGCAGCACCGTCAGGACGACCAGGCCCAGCTGCGTCGCCAGGGTGACGACCAGCGCGTCCCGCAGTCCGGCCGTGGCCGACAGCCCCAGGAAGAGCGAACCGAGCGTCGCCACCCCGAGCGCCAGCGCCGCCTGCTGGGTGGTCACCAGCACCCCGCTGCCCACCCCGGCCCGGTCGGCCGGCACCTCGGACAGCACGATCCGGATCACCACCGGCAACTGGAAGCCCTGACCCAGGCCCGTCAGCGCCAGCGCCGGCAGCAGCTCCGCTGCCCCCAGCTCGGGCCAGCGGCCCCGTACCGTCAGCATCAGCAGCAGGAGGCCCAGCCCCTGCGTCAGGGCGCCGGCCGCCACGACCCGGCTGCCGTACCGCCGTATCAGCCGGGGCCCGGCCAGCGAGGCGGCGAAGAAGGCCAGTGCCATCGGCACCATCGCGCCGCCCGCCGCCAGGGCGCCCATGCCCAGGCCCTGCTGGAGCGCCACCGCGACGACGAACAGAAAGCCGCCGACGCCGATCGAGAACGGCACGGTCAGCACCAGCCCGCGCCGCAGGGTCACCAGCCGCAGCAGGCTCGGCGGCACCAGCGGCACCCCGCCCCGCCGGTCCGCCCGGCGCTCCACCCACCAGAACGCCCCCGCGGCGAACGGGAAGGCGGCCAGTGCCAGCCAGGTCCAGAGCGGCCAGCCGGTCGCCCTGCCCTCGGTGAGCGGGGCCAGCAGGGTCACCAGCGCCACGCCCAGCAGCAGCGTGCCCGGTACGTCCACCGGGGCCGGGCGCTCGGCCCGGGTGTCCGGCACGGTCCGGGCGCCCAGCACCAGCCCGGCCAGCGCGACCGGCACATTGACCAGGAAGATCGCCCGCCAGCCGGTGCCGGCCACGTCCGCCGCGAGCAGCACCCCGCCCAGCACCTGCCCGGCCACCATCGACAGGCCGGCCGTCGCTCCGTAGAGGCTCAGCGCACGGGCCCGGCGCGGCCCGGAGGTGGTGGCCTGGATGGTGGCCAGCACCTGCGGCAGCATCAGCGCCGCCGCCGCGCCCTGGGCCACCCGGGCGCCCACCAGCGTCCAGGCGTCGGGAGCCAGTCCGCAGGCGAGCGAGGTGACCCCGAAGGCGGCCATCCCGGCCAGGAACAGCCGGCGCCGCCCGAACAGGTCACCGAGCCGGCCGCCCAGCACCAGCAGCACCGCGTAGGCCACGCCGTAGCCGGTGACCACCAGTTCCAGTACGGCGGCCCCGGCCGCCAGGTCCTGCTCGATGGTGGGCAGGGCGACATTGACGATGAAGAAGTCGATCAGCGGCAGCGCCGCGCCGAGCAGCACGGTGAAGAGCCCGACCGGCCCGAGCACCGGCCGCCCATGGCCCACCCGGTTCTTCCGGGAGTCCATGGCGCCGGACGGGACCGTGACAGCAGCGGAGGTGACAGAGGAGGAAGGGGAAGACGAGGGGGACGGGAGCGACGGGACGGATGAAGGGGAGGAGAGGGCCGGAGGTGACAGGGCGGTCGGGGAAGCCGGAGGCATGGATGCCGAGGTCGAAGTTCGCACACCCCGACACTCCGCCGATCCGGAGCCTGGTACCAGAGTCCTCTCATCCTGGTACCCGCGCTACCTGGTAACCGGCAGCCGGCTCCGGCAAGCTGGGGTCATGACCTCCGCCACCACCCTGCCCGCCGTGCCCGACCGCACCGCCGCGGGGGCCCCGGCGTCCTCCCGCGCGGAGACCCGGACGGCCCGGTCCGGCGGCGACGTGCGCCGCCATGAGCTCGCGGCGTTCCTGCGCAGCCGGCGGGAGCGGATCACCCCCGAGCAGGTCGGCCTGGTGCGCGGACGGCGCCGGCGGACGCCCGGGCTGCGCCGCGAGGAGGTCGCCCAGCTCTCCGCCGTCGGGGTCACCTGGTACACCTGGATCGAACAGGCCCGGGACATCCAGGTCTCCCCGGAGGTGCTGGACGCGCTGGCGCGGGCGCTGCTGCTGGACGCGAGCGAGCGGGCCCATCTCTTCGCGCTCGCGGGAGCCACCGACCCCGCGCCCGGCGGTCCCTGCCCCACGGTGACCCCGGCGCTCCGCCGGCTGCTGGACCAACTGGAGCCGGTGCCCGCCTGTGTGCAGAGCAGCCGGTACGACATCCTCGCCTACAACCGCGCCTACGCCCGGCTCCTCTGCGACCTGGACGCGATCCCGCCCGAGGACCGCAACTGCGTCTGGCTGGCCTTCACCAACCAGGAGTGGCGGGCCGCCGTGGTGGACCTGGAGGGCTCCAACCGGCGCCTGGTCGCCCGCTTCCGGGCCGCCATGGCCGGGCACCTGGCCGAGCCCAAGTGGAAGCGGATGCTGGAGCGGCTGGAGGCGGTGTCGCCGGAGTTCCGCGAGATCTGGGCCCGCCACGAGGTCATCGCGCAGGGCGACCGCACCAAGTACATCCGCAGCCCGCACGTGGGTCTGCTGCACCTGGAGCACACCAGCCTCTGGCTCGGCCCGGCCGCCGGTCCCCGGCTGGTGACCTACGTGCCGGCGGACGAGCCCTCCCGGGCCGCCCTGGAACGACTCCGCGACCTCCCCCCGTCCCCGGCGGCCGGACCCGTGGCCGCAGCGGCCGGACCCGGGCCCGCGACCGGAGGGGCCGGTCCCGATTCCGTCACCGGAGCGGCCACCCGCTGAAACCCGGCTGCACGGGGCAAGGAAGTGCTTTCTCGGAGCGCGCGGACCGGACTGGCCGGCTGTATGGGCGCTGCGATGAGGCATGCCCGGCGAGATTCCGCGTGAGTTCCGCCGACGGCTGTTCACTCTTGCCGTTCGTTCTCGCGCTGCTCGTTCTCTCGCTTTGTCGCCGGGGTTCCGAGTACTGCGACGGACAACTGGCCGGCTGTGGGCGGGCCGGGATTCGACGGGCCTTTCGTATCGGCTGATGCCGATCCGAGGCTTTCCGTTCTCTCGTCCCGGTCCTGGCCCCGGGCTCGGGCCAGATCGTTCGGTCATCTGTACGGGTAAGGTTCGTCTGCTTTCGCAGTCCCCCCACGCGCCTGGTCTCACCCACGGAGAAGGAGTCGTCAATGCGTCGATTGGGCCCGGTGGCGTGGCTTTCCCTGGCCGTCATTTCCGCGTTGCTGCTGGGGGCCGCGCGCTTCGTGGCCGTCTTCGCCAGTGGTCTTGATATCGCTGAGGCGTGCGAAGCCGCTGGTCAGCCCTTTGACGTTGCGTACCGGGACGCACTGATGAGGCAATCGGAGGAGCGGTGGTGGCTTCCCATGCACACCATGTGCAATGCCCACTACGACCTCGTCCCGGCTTGGGTCAATCCGGCCTCTGTCGTCCTGTCGCTGTTGGTCATGGTGTGCATGGGGGCCGCTGTGTGGTCAGCGGTATCCCGCCTGAAGGCGAGGAGAGGCACGTCGTGATGGTGGGCGCGTTTTCATGAGGTGGTTCACCGGCGCGGCGGGTGCGGTATTCGGTGCGGTGGCCGCTCGGACCGATGGCCGCGACCGGCCCCGCGGCTGCGGTCGCCTTCGCTCGGGCCGGAATGAGGCCGGATGTGACAGGGCGATCGGCCGGAGAATGGCTGAACGATCCCCGGCAACGTCACGGAGCGCGGTATCGAGGGCGGCGGACGGCACGTAAGACCGGCGGACAGTACATAAGACCGGCGGACAGTACGCAAGACCGGCGGACAGTACGTAAGACCGGTGGAATCGCGATGCGGCAGGCTCGGAAGGGGTCATGCGGCAGGCTCGGAAAGGGGTCAGCCGCCCACCGGTGCGGCCGGCCGGTCCTCGTCGAGGGCGGACAGCCGCCGGGCCGTCCGTTCGGCGGTGCCGCGCGCCCAGGCGCCGCTGGTCAGCGCGGAGACCAGCAGCACACAGAGCCCGCAGCCGGTGATCACCCACCAGGCCGCCCGGCTCGCCGCCGCGAACCCCTCGGTGTGCGCGGCGGGCGAGACCCCGGCCGCCAGCACCGCGCCGACCACCGCCACGCCCAGCGTCTGGCCGATCTGCCGGCTGGTGGAAGCCACCGCCGCCGCCACGCCCGCCTGGGAGCGGGGCATGCCCGAGACGGCGGTGTTGGTGATCGGCGCGTTGACCATGCCGAAGCCGAAACCGAAGAGCACATACCCGGTGAAGAGCAGCGGGGTGGCGGTCTCCGCCGCCAGCGCCGCGAACAGCACCCCGCTCGCGGTCATCGTCACCCCCGCGAGCAGCAGCGGCAGCCGGGGTCCCCGGGCGCCCACCAGCCGCCCGGAGAGCGGCGCGCAGACCAGGGTGAGCGCCGCCATGGGCAGCATGTAGAGCCCCGCGTGCAGGGCGGAGAAGCCCCGGACGTCCTGGAGGTAGAGGGTGTTGACGAACAGGAAGCCGGAGAGCGCGGCGAAGGCGCAGATCGCCACCACCACCGCCCCGCTGAAGGGGGCGCTGCGGAAGAACCGCAGGTCGATGAGGGGTTCCCGGCGGCGCGGCTCATAGCCGAGCAGTCCGGCGAGCGCCAGCACCGCCGCCGTACCGAAGCCCAGGGTCACCGGCGAGGTCCAGCCGGCGTCCGGCAGCTCGATGATCGTGTACGTCAGACAGCCCAGCAGCGCCATCACCAGGAGCTGGCCCACCGGGTCGAAGCGCCGGGCGCGCGGGGCCCGGGACTCGGGGACGTACGCCCAGGTGAGCAGCAGCGCGGCGAGGCCCACCGGCAGATTGATCCAGAAGATGGAGCGCCAGCCGACCGTCTCGGTCAGCACCCCGCCGACCAGCGGACCGGCCGCCATCGAGATGCCGACCACCCCGCCCCAGGCGCCGATGGCCCGGGCACGCTCGCGCGGGTCGGTGAAGGTGTTGGTGATGATCGACATGGCGACCGGGTTGAGCATCGAGCCGCCGACCGCCTGCACCATCCGGAAGCCGACCAGCGCCTCCAGGCTGGGCGCCAGCGAACAGAGCACCGAGCCGACGGTGAAGAGCACCAGACCGGCCATGAAGACCCGGCGGCGGCCGATCCGGTCGGCGGTGGAGCCGGCCAGCATCAGCAGCGAGGCGAGCACCACCGTGTAGCCGTCGATGGTCCACTGCATCCCGGAGACCGAGGCGCCGAACTCCCGGCGCATCGAGGGCAGGGCGACATTGAGCACGGTGTTGTCCAGGCTGACGATCAGCAGGCTCATACAGCAGATCGCCAGGACGAGCAGCCGCCGGCGCGGTGAGAGATCGGGCATGTCTCCCACGCTACGCCCCGATCCAAAGTACGCCTAACTAACTACCTGCCCCGGGTCCACAGGACTCCGGGGCCCACGGGAGCCCCCGGAACCGGCCGCGCGGGGCCCGGCGGCGGGTACGGAACCGGCCGCTCGGGCCCCCGCGCCGGGTACGGGACAATGGGGCGCATGACCGCGTTCACCCCTCCCGCCCCCGTCGCGCCCCCGGCGCCGCTGACGATCGGACCGCACACCGTGACCCCGCCGGTGGTGCTCGCCCCGATGGCCGGTATCACCAATGCCCCGTTCCGTACGCTCTGCCGCGAGTTCAGCGGCGGCAAGGGGCTGTTCGTCAGCGAGATGATCACCACCCGGGCGCTGGTCGAACGCAATGAGAAGACCATGCAGCTGATCCACTTCGACGCGACCGAGACCCCGCGCTCGATCCAGCTGTACGGGGTGGACCCGGTCACCGTCGGCAAGGCCGTCCGCATGATCGTGGACGAGGACCTGGCCGACCACATCGACCTGAACTTCGGCTGCCCGGTCCCCAAGGTGACCCGCAAGGGCGGCGGCTCGGCGCTGCCCTACAAGCGGCCGCTGCTGCGGGCGATCCTGCACGAGGCGGTGACCAACGCCGGGGACCTGCCGGTCACCATGAAGATGCGCAAGGGCATCGACGACGACCACCTCACCTTCCTGGACGCCGGCCGGATCGCGGTGGAGGAGGGCGTCACGGCGATCGCCCTGCACGGCCGGACGGCTGCCCAGCACTACGGCGGTACGGCCGACTGGGACGCCATCGCCCGGCTCAAGGAGCACGTCCCGGAGATCCCGGTGCTGGGCAACGGGGACATCTGGTCGGCCGGGGACGCGCTGCGGATGATGCGCGAGACCGGCTGCGACGGGGTCGTGGTCGGGCGCGGCTGCCTGGGCCGGCCCTGGCTCTTCGGCGACCTGGTGGCCGCCTTCGAGGGCACCGGTGGTCCGGCGGCACCCGGCCTTCGTGAAGTGGCGGCAACGATGGTCCGGCATGCCACGCTGCTGGGGGAGTGGCTGGGCGACGAGGCACGCGGTGTCGTGGACTTCCGGAAGCATGTCGCCTGGTACCTGAAGGGCTTCGCGGTCGGCTCGGAGATGCGCAAGCGGCTGGCCGTCACCTCCTCGCTGGCCGAGCTGCGCGGAGGGCTGGACGAACTGGACCTGGACCAGCCGTGGCCGGACGGCGCCGACGGGCCGCGCGGCCGGACCTCGGGCAACAACCGGGTGGTCCTTCCGGACGGCTGGCTGCGGGACCCGTACGACTGCGCCGGGATCGGCGCCGACGCCGAGCTGGACACCTCGGGGGGCTGAGGACGGCGGGGCCCGTCCGAACGCGTCCGGGGGGCGTTCTGGCGCCGTCCGGGCGTCTCCGGGGTCGTTCTGGGGCCGTCCGGGCGTCTTCGGGCGGCTCCGGACACGGCCGGGCCGCCGGGGCGGTGGCGACTGGTTCGGGCCCAGCGCTCCGGCCGGTCGGAGCACGCTGCTTCGACCGGCCCGGCACCGGCACTCCGACCGGTCGTCAGGACCGGCGCCCCCGCTGGTCCCGATGCCGGTCTGATGCCGGTCCGGACGCCGGGAGATGCCGGGAAATCAGCCGTCGGGTAGCGTGATTCTCGCCACCCCTGATCGGGGTTGCGCTCAGATGAGCGACTTCATGACACCTCTCGGATGGCTGTAACTCTCAAAGGGTGGCACTGGGTGCCACCCTTTGTTCGTTCACTTCTTGAACTCAAGTGCTCAACAGTCCGCTCATTTGAGCGACTACCCTCACCATTCGGTCAAGCCCCATTCGGAGGATGAACGGGCTGATCCGGAGCCACTGATTCTGAGGTCACCTGCGATCCACTGGCGGACGAGTGGTTACGGCCGAATGACGGGTAAGTAGACGTACCCAGACACCTTCGATCTGGGTATGTTCCTCGCCGTCAGGGCAGCCACCGAGTCCTCCAGGAGTCGAGACCCGTGTCGGAAAACAAAGATCAGAAGTTCGTGTACGACTTCACCGAGGGCAACAAGGACCTCAAGGACCTGCTCGGTGGCAAGGGTGCCAACCTCGCGGAGATGACCAACCTGGGTCTCCCCGTCCCCCCCGGCTTCACGATCACCACCGAGGCGTGCAAGGTCTACCTGGACAGCGGCCACGAGCCGACCGCCCTGCGCGACGAGGTGAGCGCCCACCTGGAGGCCCTGGAGGGCCGGATGGGCAAGAAGCTCGGCCAGGCCGACGACCCGCTGCTCGTCTCCGTACGCTCCGGCGCCAAGTTCTCCATGCCCGGCATGATGGACACCGTCCTCAACATCGGGCTCTCCGACGCCTCGGTGACCGGTCTCGCCCAGCAGGCGGGCGACGAGCGGTTCGCCTGGGACTCGTACCGCCGCCTCATCCAGATGTTCGGCAAGACCGTGCTCGGCGTCGACGGCGACCTCTTCGAGGAGGCGCTGGAGGAGGCCAAGGAGGCCAAGAAGGTCACGGTCGACACCGACCTGGAGGCCGGCGACCTCAAGAAGCTGGTCAAGCACTTCAAGAAGATCGTCAAGACCGAGGCCGGCCGCGACTTCCCGCAGGACCCGCGCGAGCAGATGGACCTGGCGATCAAGGCCGTCTTCGACTCCTGGAACGGCGACCGCGCCAAGCTCTACCGCCGCCAGGAGCGCATCCCGCACGACCTCGGCACCGCCGTCAACGTCTGCTCCATGGTCTTCGGCAACCTGGGCCCCGACTCCGGCACCGGTGTCGCCTTCACCCGCGACCCCGCCTCCGGCCACCAGGGCGTCTACGGCGACTACCTCCAGAACGCCCAGGGCGAGGACGTCGTCGCCGGTATCCGCAACACCGTGGCGCTGGCCGAGCTGGAGTCGATCGACAAGAAGTCGTACGACCAGCTGATGCAGATCATGGAGACGCTGGAGAACCACTACAAGGATCTCTGCGACATCGAGTTCACCATCGAGCGCGGCAAGCTCTGGATGCTCCAGACCCGGGTCGGCAAGCGCACCGCGGGTGCCGCCTTCCGGATCGCCACCCAGCTGGTGGACCAGGGCCTGATCGACGAGGCCGAGGCGCTCCAGCGGGTCAACGGCGCCCAGCTCGCCCAGCTGATGTTCCCCCGCTTCGACGAGAAGGCGGCGGTGGAGCAGATCGGCCGGGGCATCGCCGCCTCGCCGGGTGCCGCCGTCGGCAAGGCCGTCTTCGACTCGTACACCGCCGTCAAGTGGTCCCGCTCCGGCGAGAAGGTCATCCTGATCCGCCGTGAGACCAACCCCGACGACCTGGACGGCATGATCGCCGCCGAGGGCATCCTCACCTCGCGCGGCGGCAAGACCTCGCACGCCGCCGTGGTGGCCCGGGGCATGGGCAAGACCTGTGTCTGCGGCGCCGAGGAGCTGGAGGTCGACACCAAGCGCCGCCGGATGACCCTGCCGGGCGGCCAGGTGGTCGAGGAGGGCGACGTCGTCTCCATCGACGGCTCCTCCGGCAAGGTGTACCTGGGCGAGGTGCCGGTCGTGCCCTCCCCAGTGGTCGAGTACTTCGAGGGCCGGATGCACGCCGGCGCCGACGACGCCGACGAACTGGTCGCCGCCGTGCACCGGATCATGGCCTACGCCGACCGCCGCCGCCGGCTGCGGGTGCGGGCCAACGCCGACAACGCCGAGGACGCGCTGCGCGCCCGCCGGTTCGGCGCCCAGGGCATCGGGCTCTGCCGCACCGAGCACATGTTCCTCGGCGAGCGCCGCTCCATGGTCGAGAAGCTGATCCTCGCCGACCACGAGGAGGAGCGCGCCGAGGCGCTGGAGGAGCTGCTGCCGCTCCAGCGGGCCGACTTCATCGAGCTCTTCGAGGCGATGGACGGGCTGCCCGTCACCGTACGGCTGCTCGACCCGCCGCTCCACGAGTTCCTGCCCGACATCACCGAGCTGTCGGTGCGGGTGGCGCTCGCGGAGGCCCGCAAGGACCACAACGAGAACGACCTCCGCCTGCTCCAGGCCGTGCACCGGCTGCACGAGCAGAACCCGATGCTGGGCCTGCGCGGTGTCCGTCTCGGCCTGGTCATCCCCGGTCTGTTCACCATGCAGGTGCGGGCCATCGCGGAGGCCGCCGCCCACCGCATCGAGGCCAAGGGCGACCCGCGCGCCGAGATCATGATCCCGCTGGTCGGCACGGTCCAGGAGCTGGAGATCGTCCGCGAGGAGGCCGAGCAGGTCATCGCGGAGGTGCGGCGGCAGACCGGCGTCGAGCTGAAGCTGGCGCTCGGCACCATGATCGAGCTGCCCCGGGCCGCGCTGACCGCCGGTCAGATCGCGGAGGCCGCCCAGTTCTTCTCGTTCGGCACCAACGACCTGACCCAGACCGTCTGGGGCTTCTCCCGGGACGACGTGGAGGCCAGCTTCTTCACCGCGTACCTGGAGAAGGGCATCTTCGGGGTCTCGCCCTTCGAGACCATCGACAAGGACGGCGTCGGCTCGCTGGTCCGGAACGCCGTGGAGGCCGGCCGCGCCACCCGGCCCGATCTGAAGCTGGGCGTCTGCGGCGAGCACGGCGGCGACCCGGAGTCGGTGCACTTCTTCCACGAGGTGGGCCTGGACTACGTCTCCTGCTCGCCGTTCCGGATCCCGGTGGCGCGCCTGGAGGCGGGCCGCGCGGCGGCGCAGTCGAGCGGCAGCGACAGCCGCTGACACCCTCGGTGCGGTCGCCCGGGCCGGTCGCCGGCCCGGGCGCCGACCACCGGAGCCGCCGCCGGCCACACACCGACCCTCACCGGCGGACGGCGGCTCCGGGACGCAAGACGGGGCGGGGCACCTTGTGCGGAGGTGCCCCGCCCCGCCGCGTGCCCGCCGCGTGCCCGCACGCGCTCGTACGCGGCCGTCCCGGGGACGTACGCGCCCGGCCGTGTGCGGGGGCCCTCCGAGGCTGTACGCGCCGGCCCGTGTGCGGGGCCCTCGCGGCGCGGAGGCCCGTGACCGTACGCGCCCGGCGGCGCTGGAGCCCGTGACCGTACGCGCCCCTCACCGCGCGAACCCGGACCGTACGCGCCCGGTGGCGCGGGGTCCGGCGGCCGGGAACGGGTACCTGTCCGTGGCCGTACCCGCACACCCGCGCCCACCCGGCCGCGGCCGACATCCGGCAAGAGTCCGGCGAGGGGCCGGTGCGGGTCCGGCGGTGGCCCGGCGGTGGTCCGGACCAGAAGGGGGATCCCCGGGACCTCCCGGGGCGTTCGGTCCGGACCAACGGGACCTTCGTCCCCTTGCGGCGCGCGACTGCGAGGGCAAATGTGAGTTCCTGTTGGGTGGCGGCCGGTTGAATTCCCGGCTGTTGAAGAGCGGACCTTTAAGGTCACCTTGCCGCCGGACGAGCCCCGGGGGAATTCCCTCCGGCATACCGATCGGACGGTACGTGACGGCCGTCACACGCGGACCCGGAACGGGCGGAGCGCGGCCACCGGATCCCCACCCGCCGACCGCGCCCCATTACCCCTGCCGGACAAGAGAGCCGCAACCTTTCGGTTCCGCCGCCGGACGTGCGAAGCCCCCCACGGTCTTCTGACACGTCACCTCGGTCCCGAAGGTTTCCTGCCCGACGGCGTACAGCTTTTCGGTTCGCCCCCGGTTGCCGCGATGCGTTTCAACTGTGGCTGAAATGCCGTGGTGACGTGCTGTGATGGCATGCATACTCGTCCGTGGGGGGTGATTGCGGATGCAACAGTGGGGGTTCAGTGCTCAGGATTCATTTCACCGGAGCGGATCTCGCCGGGGTCCGGATGGCCGCCCGGCCGGATGCGTTGTGGGAAACGATTCTCAGCTTTCACCGGTTGCGGGACCGGCGCGGCGCCCCCCTCTTCGGGGAATGGCGTGCCGAAACGCGGAGCCGGCTGAACGGTGAAACGCGGCTGCTCGGGGCGCTGGTCCCGGCGCGCGGTTATTTTCCGGACTTCCTGACCCCGGCTCGGGGGCTGCACGGTCTGGAGGCAGGTCTTGAGGCGATCCGGGAGACTCCGCCGGCCCGTATCCACGGCGAACTCGCCCTGCTGGCCGCCTCGCGCCCCGGCGCCGCCCCGCTGCCCGGCTGGGCCCGGGATCTGCCGGAGGGGCGCCCGGAGCCGTTCGGCCGGCTCCTCGGGGCGCTGCGCGCCTATCACCGGGCGGCGGTCGAGCCGCACTGGAGCCACATACAGGGGCGGGTGGAGGCGGACCGCGCGGTCCGGGGCCGGGCCCTGCTGGACGGCGGCGCCGACGAACTGCTGGCCTCGCTGCCGCCGATGCTGCGGTGGCGCGCGCCGGTGCTGGAGGCGGACTACCCGGTCGACCGCGAACTCCGCCTCGACGGGCGCGGGTTGCTGCTCCAGCCCTCGTACTTCTGCCGCTGCACCCCGGTGGTGCTGCGGGACCCGGAGCTGCCGCCGGTCCTCGTCTACCCGGTGACCCACGCGGAGGCCCCGGCGGCCGGTGAGCCCGGCGGCCCGGGCGGCGCCTCCTCGCTGGGCCGGCTGGTCGGCCACACCCGCTCCGCCGTCCTGGAGGCCATAGGCCAGGGCGGTACGACCAGTGAACTGGCCCGCCGGGCCGGGGTGTCGCTCGCCTCCGCCAGCCAGCACGCGGGCGTACTGCGGGACGCCGGCCTGGTGGTCACCCTGCGCCAGGGCAGCTCGGTGCTGCACACCCTGACCCCGCTCGGCGCCGCCCTGCTGCACGGCGGCACCCGCCCCCGCCCCACCCGCCGCCGCCACGCCCGCCGGGGGTCGGTCGAATTCTGAGCCCGGACACGGCCGGACGCGGGAGGGGCCTCGGTGGCCCGGATCAGGCGCGGGTGGCGGTGAGGTGGGCGTAGGCGACGACGTTGCCGCGGTAGCCGTGGGCCGGGTCGTAGCCGCCGCCGCAGGTGATGAGGCGGAGTTCGGGGCGCGGGGCGGGGCCGTAGACCTGGCGGTCGGGGAAGGGGCGGCCCTGGTACACCTCGACCGCGTGCACGGTGAAGACGGCGGTCCGGCCGTCCCGGCGGGTCACCTCCACGCGCCGGCCCTTGGTCAGGGCGCCCAGCCGGTAGAAGACGGCCGGGCCCTCGGCGCTGTCCACATGGCCGGCCATGATGGCGGTGCCCCGGGCCCCCGGCGGGGTGCCGTCCGTGAACCAGCCGGCCGCGTCCGCGTGCCCGGCGGGCGGTACGCCGAGGCTGCCGTCCCGGTTGAGGCCCAGCCCGACCACCGGGGCGTCCACGCCGATGTCCGGCACCCGGATCCGTACCGGGGCCGACGGGGGCAGCGGTGCCACGGCGGTTCCGGCGGGCGGGGCCGGCCGGGCGGTCAGTGCCTGGGCCGCCGCCGGGGCCGGGGGCTCCGGGGCCCGGACGCCCTGCTGGACCAGCCAGACACCGACGCAGGCGGCCGCCGCCAGGCTCCAGGCCCGGCGCCTCAGCTCGGGGTCGGTCACCGCTGCCCACGCCTTTCACGATCCGGGGAATTGGTGCTCCCCACCCGCGCCGCGGTCTCGGGACACACGCGGCACGGGCGGGGAGCGTTCGGCGGGACGGGGACGGACCCCGTCTCAGCTGCCCTGCGCGCCGCTCGCCCGGCGGCGCAGGAGCCGTACCCCGCCGGCGGCGGACGCGGCCAGCACCGCGAATCCCGCCGCGATCTGGGTGGTGTCGGGCGCCAGACTGCCGCCCGCACCGGTGCCGACGTACCCGGAGGGCAGCCGCCCGCCCGCCGGCCGCCCGGCGTCGGAGCCGCCACCGGTGTCGGCGCCGGTCTCCGGCTCGTGCCCGCCCCCGGGGCCGGTGGAGTGCCCGCCCGCCGGGCCCGTCCCGGTCTCGTGGCCGGCCCCGGTCCCGGTCTCGTGGCCTTCCTTCGCGGGGCCGACCGGGCCGTCCGTGCCGGGGCCGACCGGGCCGGTGGAACCGTCCGGTCCGCCCAGCCGGTCCGCCCCCGCCGACTCCTCCGGCCCGTACGGGTCCTCCCCGCCGCCCTCCGGCCCGTACGGCTCCACCCCGGCATCCGCCCCGGGCCCCGGGTCGGCATCCGCGCCGAGCTCCGAACCGGCACTCGTCCCGCTGTCGTCCCCGGCGGCACCGGGTACGGCCCGGGACACCGCCCCGGGCTTCTCGCCGAGCGCCTCCCGGCAGGCCACGGTGCTCAGCCGCCGTCCCGCCGCGGTCCGTTCGGCCGCCGCCGGCCCGGCCGGGCCGCAGGCCGTCGTGGCGCCGGCCGCCCCCGGGAGCCGGCCGGTGGCGGCCGACCGGGTGTCCGGGCCGGCCGCGCCTTCGGCGCCCGCGGCCGGTGCGGCGAGGGCGGCCAGGGCGGCGGCCGTCAGGGCGGTACCGGTCAGCAGGCGGGTCGGGGTGCGCATGGGGCCTCCGGGCGGGCGCTTCCGTCGGAATCCTGGTTCTGCTGTCCCAGGTAAGGGCCCCGTCCGCCGCCCCGCACCCCGAGCCCGGCCGCCCGGCCCCGGCGGCCCATCGGAACCCGGGCCTGTCACCGCAGGTCAGCGCGGTACGGCGAACCCGGCGACCGGCCCGGAGCCGAACGAGTGAGAGGGGAGCGGGCCGCTCTCCGGAGCAGGGCTTGACCTCAACCATTGTCGAGGTACGAGGCTTCTCGCATGGAACTCACCACACCGGCGGGGAACCCCGCCGCCACCCGGCTCCCGCTCAAGCTCGTCGTCGTCCTCGGCAGCAACCGGGCGGGCCGGTTCGGCCCCGTGATCAGGGACTGGCTCCTCGCCCACACCGCCCTCCACCCCGACTTCGCCGTCGAGGTGGTCGACGTGGCCGAGCTCGACCTGCCCACCGCGCTGACCGGCCGGCCGTCGCCCGCCGTCACCGCCGAACTCGCCCGCGTCAGCCCGGTACTGGCCGGGGCCGACGCCTTCGTCGTCCTCACCCCGGAGTACAACCACTCCTATCCCGCGTCCCTCAAGAACCTCATCGACTGGCACTTCACCGAGTGGCAGGCCAAGCCCGTGGGCTTCGTCTCGTACGGCGGCATCTCCGGCGGCCTGCGCGCCGTGGAACATCTGCGCCAGGTCTTCGCCGAGCTGCACGCCACGACCGTCCGGGACACCGTCAGCTTCCACAACGCCCACGGCCACTTCGACGAGACCGGCCGCCACCGGGACCCCGCCGCGCCCGACGCCGCCGCCAAGGCCATGCTCGACCAGCTCGCCTGGTGGGCCCGGGCCCTGCGCGAGGCCAGGGCCGCCCGCCCCTACACCGGCTGAGCGAGGGCGGCGGCCTGCCGTGGGCCTCACCGGGCCTCACCGGGCCTCACCGGGCCGCGCGGTACGCGAGACCACGCGGTACGCGGAGCCGCACGGTGGGCAGCGCAGCGATCAGGAGGAGCAGCCGTGACCACCCCCGCCCCGGAGCCGCCCCCCGTTCCGGATCCGTCCGCCCCGGATCCGTCCGCCCCGGATCCGTCCGCCCCGGATCCGTCCGTCCCGGGGCTGCCCGTCCCGGCCTCCGGGGCCGGGGAGCTGCCGTTCTTCGTGTACGGCACGCTCCGCCCCGGGCAGGACAACCACGACCGGTTTCTGCGCGGCCGGACGGCGGGGGAGGAGCCGGCCCGGCTGCCGGGGGCCGTGCTCCACGAGGGCCCCGGCTACCCCTTTCTGGCCGGGGGCGCGGGCGAGGTGCGGGGCGAGCTGGTGTGGGCCGCGCCCGGCGAGTACGGCGCCCTCCTCTCCGTACTCGACCGGCTGGAGCGGTTCACCGCCCCGGGGCACCCGCTCAATCTGTACGAGCGGCGGGCCCGGGAGGTGCGCCGGGCGCGGGACGGGTCGGCCGTCCGGGCCTGGGTGTACCTGGCCGCCCCGGCGGTCCGGCTGGGTGCCGCCATCGCGGGCGGCGACTGGCTGAACCGGCCGGGCGCTCCCGAGCCGCCGCTGCCGTGACACGGGTCGCCGTCCTCACGAGCCGCGGCCACCGGCTCAGCCCGCCGGTGTCCCCGCCGCGGCCAGCGCCTCGGTCACCCCCGGCTCCCGGCGGCCGAGGAAGCGCGGATCGGGCCGGAACACCGCGTCCAGCGCCGCCTTGCCGGACGCGGCCAGCTCGCGGGTGGTGCCGTAGTACCAGACCGAGTCGTGCGGCTCCTCCACCCCGACCCCGTACGCGTCCACCCCGGCCGCCCGGCAGAGCGCCACCGCCCGGTGGATGTGGAAGCCCTGGGTGACCAGCACCGCCCGGTCCACGCCGAAGATCCGCTTGGCCCGGGCGCAGGAGTCCCAGGTGTCGAAACCCGCGTGATCCAGGACGATCCGGTCGTCCGGCACCCCGTGCTCGGTGAGGTACGTCCGCATGGCCTCCGGCTCGTCGTACTCGGTCCGGCTGTTGTCGCCGGTGACCAGCACCACCCGCACCCGGCCCGCCCGGTAGAGCCCGGCCGCCGCGTCCAGCCGGTGCGCCAGATAGGGCGTCGGCCGCCCCTTCCACAGCCCGGCGCCGAAGACCACCGCCACGTCCGACACGGGCACGTCCGTGCCGCTCCGGAGCCGGTCGCCGGCCACCGCGTGCGTCCAGGTCGCCGGCGCCAGTGCCAGTACGCAGCCGAGCACCGCCCCCCGCACCAGCCGTCTCTGCCGTCGCCGGCTCCCGGTCCGCTGCCGGCGTCGCATCATGAACCTCCGTCGTCCCACCCGTTCGCCCCGCTCCGTGCCCGGGGCTCCGTCCTGTCCGACGCCGGAACGGCCCGGCCGGTTCACCCGGCCCGGGAAACGCGCCAGGGCGAGCGAGGGGAGCGTCAAGGCGAGCACGGGAGCGGAGCGCGTAAAACGGATGCGGTGCGCGGGTCCCGGCCGTACCGTCCGCCGGGTGGATCGGACACGGCCGCACCAGGCACGGGCGACTCAGGTACTCACGGCAGCGGTACGGACGGAAGTGGCGCGTACGGAAGTGGCAGGTACGGAACCGGTGCGCGGGGAAGCGCGGGCCGCCGTCCGCAACAACGCGGAGTGGTGCGACGCCCTCTG
Organism: Streptomyces pyxinae; assembly: GCF_024756275.1. Classification (GTDB taxonomy): domain Bacteria; phylum Actinomycetota; class Actinomycetes; order Streptomycetales; family Streptomycetaceae; genus Streptomyces; species Streptomyces pyxinae. The sequence continues at coordinate 53,072 of NZ_JANUGQ010000020.1, forward strand.
CCGCTCGCACGGGCTGCCCGGCGGCACCTTCGGCGCCCGGGTCTGGACCCATCCGGTCCGCACCCCGCCCTACTATCCGGACGCCGTCACCCTCGACCCGGACGCCACGGCCGACGAGGTGCTGGCGGGGGTCGACCGGAGCGCGCCCGGCTGTTCGGTGAAGGACTCCTTCGGGACGCTGGACCTGACGCCGTACGGCTTCCGGCCGCTCTTCACGGCGAGCTGGCTCCACCGCCCCGCCGGGCCGCCGCAGCCCGGTCCGGTCGGGGCCCGCTGGCGGGAGGTCCGTACGCCCGGGGAGCTGGCCGCCTGGGAACGTGCCTGGAACGGCGGCGCCCCGGCCGGTCTCTTCCGCCCCGCCCTGCTGGCCGACCCGGCGACCACGGTGCTGGCCGGCCATGACCCGGACGGCGGCGGGGTGATGGCGGGGGCCGTGGTGAGCGAGGCGGCCGGGGTGCTGGGCGTCTCCAATCTCTTCGGACCCGCCGGTTCCCGGACCGGCTGCCTGGCCGCCCTCGCGGACCGCCGGCCGGAGCTGCCGGTGGTCGGGTACGAGCACGGCGAGGACCTGGCGGACGCCCTCCACCACGGCTTCACGGCGGTCGGCCCCCTCCGGATCTGGGCCGCCCCCTGAGCCGTCCTCGTCCCGGAACTCCGCGCCCCGTCCCGGGCCTGAAGCTCACCCACTCCCGTTCCGGACAGCGGGTGACCGTACGTCACCCCGGCGCAACAGCCGCGCAACCTCCGTCCGGCACGCTGGGCCCATGACCGCACCGGTACCGCCCCGCGACCGGCCGCCGTCCCCGTCGGCGGCCGGGGCCCCGGGGGCGTACGACGGCGAGGGCACGGAGAGGTACGCCGCCGGAGCCCCCGAGGCGTACGACGCCTTCCCCAGCACCGCCGAACTGCTCGCCGGGATCACCGCGCAGCTCGGCCTCCAGCTGGACCGGATCCACCGGCCCGCCCCCCGGGGCGCCCGGCGCCATCGCCCCGCCGCCGCGCGCTCCCCGGCCCGCTGAACCCCCCGTCCCCCTGCCCCGGCGGGCCCCACACCGCCCGGGCAGGGGGACGGGGCCCGTCCGGAATCCATCGTTCCGCCCTGCTCCCCCCTGCTCCATCCCCACTCCGCCCTGCTCCGCCCCACTCCGCGCACCCGCTGTCGGTCCGGTGGCGGATAGTGGTGACCATGAACGGCGAGCAGCACGGCACCCCCCGGCCCCCGGCCCACCGGCCCCCCGGCACGACCACCCCCGCGACCACCCACCGGCGGACGGCCCCCGGAGCGGCCCCCGCCGGCGGGGGGACGTACGAGTCCCCCGGGCCCGTCCGGCCGGCGCACGAATCCACCGGATCCACCGAAGTCACCGAGCCCGCCGAGTCCGGCGGCCCGGCGCACGCCGCCCTGTCGCACGACCCCGCCGCCTATGACGCCGCCGCCACCGAGCGCTATGTCGTCGAGCCCGACAAGCGCCCGGGCCGTACCGCCTTCCAGCGCGACCGGGCCCGGGTGCTGCACTCGGCCGCGCTGCGCCGGCTCGCCGGCAAGACCCAGGTGGTCACGCCCGGTTCGCGCAGCTCGGTCTGGGACGCCAGCCCCCGCACCCGGCTCACCCACTCCCTGGAGTGCGCCCAGGTCGGCCGGGAGCTCGGCGCCGCGCTCGGCTGCGACCCGGACCTGGTGGAGGCGGCCTGCCTCGCCCACGACCTGGGCCACCCGCCGTTCGGCCACAACGGCGAACAGGCGCTCAACGAGTTCGCGGCCGACTGCGGCGGCTTCGAGGGCAACGCCCAGTCGCTGCGGCTGCTCACCCGGATCGAGCCCAAGCGGTTCACCGACCGGTCCGGCACCGGGGAGCCGGTCAGCGTCGGGCTCAACCTCAGCCGCGCCGCCCTGGACGCCGCCACCAAGTACCCCTGGCCGCGCGGCGGTCACCCCACCGACCCGGCGTCCCCGAAGTTCGGCGTCTACGAGGACGACCTGCCGGTCTTCGAGTGGGTCAGGTCCGGCGCGCCCGGCCTGCGGAAGTGCTTCGAGGCCCAGGTGATGGACTGGTCCGACGACGTGGCGTACTCGGTCCACGACTTCGAGGACGGGCTGCACGCCGGGCACATCGACCCCAACATGCTGCTCTCCGACACCGAGCGCACCGCCATCTGGGACGTCGCCGTCGGCCGGTACGTCCCCGCCGACACCGACCCGGCGGAGCTGGCCGAGGCGCTCGACCGGCTGGTCGGCCAGGAGTGGTGGCCGCACGGCTACGACGGCACCGCCGTCGCCCAGGCCCGGCTGAAGGACGCCACCAGCGAGCTGATCGGCCGGTTCTGCACCGCCGCCGAGACCGCGACCCGGAGCGCGTACGGGCCCGGCCGCCTCACCCGGTACGCCGCCGAGCTGGTCGTCCCGCGCGAGGCCCGCCACGAGTGCGCGGTGCTCAAGGCGGTGGCCGACCGGTATGTGATGCAGCGCGCCGAGCAGGAGGTCCTCCGGGCCGACCAGCGGGTGGTGCTGGCCGGGCTGGCGGAGGCGCTCACCCGCCGGGCGCCCGAGGGGCTGGACCCGCAGTTCCGCGCCCTCTTCGACGCGGCGCCGGACGACCGGGCCCGCAAGCGGGTGATCGTGGACCAGATCGCCTCGCTCACCGACGCCTCGGCGCGCTCCCTGCACGCCCGCCTGACGGCCCGCCACTGACCGCGCGGCCCATCACCGGCGCGGCCCATCACCGACCGCGCGGCCCGGCGGGCCGGCGGCCCGCCACGGAACGAGCGCCCGTCCGGCCGGCGGTCCGCCGCCGGCCGCATGTCCACCGGCCGGCGCCCCGCCACCGACCGCACGCACGCCTGACGGCCCGCCCCGGAACCCGTAGCGTGGACCGTCCCGCGAACCAGAGGAGGCAACAAGTGGTCGACGCAGATCAGACCTTCGTCATCGTCGGCGGGGGACTGGCCGGTGCCAGGGCGGCGGAGACCCTCCGCGCCGAGGGCTTCAGCGGCCGGGTGATCCTCATCGGTGACGAACGCGACCACCCCTATGAACGCCCCCCGCTCTCCAAGGGGTACCTGACCGGCAAGGCCGAGCGCGAGAGCGTCTTCGTCCACGAGCCCGCGTGGTACGCGCGCTCCGACATCGAGCTGCACCTCGGCCAGCCGGTCACCGCCGTGGACCGGTCCCGCAAGACCGTCACCCTGGGCGATGGCACCACCATCCAGTACGACAAGCTGCTCCTCGCCACCGGTGCCGAGCCGCGCCGGCTGGAGATCCCCGGCACCGAGCTGGCCGGCGTCCACCATCTGCGCCGGCTCGCCCACGCCGACCGCCTCCAGGGCGTGCTGGCCGCCCTCGGCCGGGACAACGGCCATCTGGTGATCGCCGGGGCCGGCTGGATCGGCCTGGAGGTCGCCGCCGCCGCGCGGGGGTACGGCGCCGAGGTCACCGTCGTGGAGCCCGCGCCCACCCCGCTCCACCAGGTGGTCGGCCCCGAGCTGGGCCAGGTCTTCACCGATCTGCACGCCCGCCACGGCGTCCGCTTCCACTTCGGCGCCCGGCTCACCGGGATCACCGGCCAGGACGGCATGGTGCTGGCCGCCCGTACCGACGACGGCGAGGAGCACCCGGCGCACGCCGTGCTCGCCGCCGTCGGCGCCGCCCCGCGCACCGCGCTGGCGGAGTCCGCCGGCCTCGCCCTGGTCGACCGGGAGCACGGCGGCGGCATCGCGGTGGACGCCTCGCTCCGCACCTCCGACCCGGACGTCTACGCCGCCGGGGACGTGGCCGCCGCCCTCCACCCGCTCTTCCGCACCCGGCTGCGGGTCGAGCACTGGGCCAACGCCCTGAACGGCGGCCCGGCAGCCGCCCGCGCCATGCTCGGCCGGGAGGTCTCCTACGACCGGGTCCCGTACTTCTTCTCCGACCAGTACGACCTGGGTCTGGAGTACTCGGGCTGGGCGCCGCCCGGCTCGTACGACCAGGTGGTGCTGCGCGGGGACGTGGCCCGGCGGGAGTTCATCGCCTTCTGGCTGAAGGACCGGCGGGTGCTCGCCGGGATGAACGCCAATGTGTGGGACGTCACAGACACCGTGCAGGCGCTGATCCGGTCCGGCGAGCCGGTGGACCCCGAGGCCCTCGCCGACCCCGGCACCCCGCTCGACACCGTCCTGCCCCGGGCGTAGCCCCCGGACGGGGGACACGGCGGCCGGGCGACGGGCCGCGGAGACCGGGCGAAGGACGTGGCGGCCGGGTGACGGCGGCCCGCCTCGGCGCAGCCGCGGGTGCGTAGAATTCCTCCGTGGCTGGCAGGATCAACGATGACGACGTGAAGGCGGTCCGGGACGCGGTCCCGATCGACGCCGTCGTATCCGAATACCTCCAGCTGCGGAACGCCGGCGGCGGCAACCTCAAGGGCCTCTGCCCCTTCCACGACGAGAAGTCCCCCTCCTTCCAGGTCAGTCCCAGCAAGGGTCTCTTCCACTGCTTCGGCTGCCAGGAGGGCGGGGACACCATCGCCTTCGTGATGAAGATCGACCACCTCACCTTCTCCGAGACGGTCGAGCGCCTCGCCGCCAAGGCGGGCATCACCCTGCGGTACGAGGAGGGCGGCTACAACCCCGGTCACCAGCGCGGTGAGCGCATCCGGCTGATCGAGGCGCACAAGGCCGCCGCCCAGTTCTACGCCGAGCAGCTGGACGGGCCCGAGGCCCAGATCGGCCGGCAGTTCCTGGCCGAGCGCGGCTTCGACGAGGCCGCCGCCCGGCACTTCGGCGTCGGCTACAGCCCGGCTGGCTGGGACCACCTCACCCGCTTCCTGCGCGGCAAGGGCTTCACCGACAAGGAGCTGATCGTCTCCGGGCTCTCCCAGGAGAGCCGGGGTGGCAAGCCCATCGACCGCTTCCGGGGCCGGCTGATGTGGCCGATCCGGGACGTCGGCGGCGAGGTGGTCGGCTTCGGCGCCCGCAAGCTCCGCGAGGACGACAACGGGCCGAAGTACCTGAACACCCCGGAGACCCCGGTCTACCGGAAGTCCCAGGTGCTCTACGGCATCGACCTGGCCAAGAAGGAGATCGCCAAGTCCAGCCGGGCAGTGGTGGTCGAGGGATACACCGACGTGATGGCCTGCCATCTCGCCGGGGTGACCACCGCCATCGCCACCTGCGGCACGGCCTTCGGCGGCGAGCACATCAAGATCCTCCGCCGGCTGCTGATGGACAACGGCTCGGCCCGGGTGATCTTCACCTTCGACGGGGACGCGGCCGGGCAGAAGGCCGCGCTGCGGGCCTTCGAGGACGACCAGAAGTTCGCCGCCGAGACGTACATCGCCGTCGCCCCGGACGGCATGGACCCCTGCGACCTGCGGCTCGCCAAGGGCGACGAGGCGGTGGCCGAGCTGGCCGAACCCCGCGTCCCGCTCTTCGAGTTCGCGCTCCGCCAGATCGTCTCCCGCTACGACCTGGACACCCCGGCCGGCCGCGCCGCCGCGCTGGACGAGGCCGCCCCGGTGGTGGCCCGGATCAAGAACATCGGCGCCCAGCACGAGGTGGCGGTCGAGCTCGCCGGGATGCTCGGCATCCTGGACACCCAGTTCGTGGTCAAGCGGGTCGCCCAGCTCGCCCGCTGGGCCCGGGACCGCGGCGGGCGCGGCGCCGCCCCGGCCCCCGGCCCCCGCCACCCGGCCGCCCCGCCGTCCCCGGCGCGGCCCCCCGGCGCCTCCGGGCCCGCGCTCCATCTGCGCAGCCCCGCCCACCGCACCGAGCGCGAGCTGCTGAAGCTGGCGCTCCAGTACCCGGCGCTGGTGTCGCCGGCCTTCGACGCGTACGGCGCCGACGAGTTCACCGCCCCGCCCTACGCGGCGGTGCGCGAGACCATCGCCTCGGCCGGCGGCGCCGAGCAGGGGGTGGACGGCAGCGCCGACTATCTGGCGCGAGTGCGGGAGGAGGCCCCGGACGACACCGTGCGGGCGCTCGTCACCGAGCTGGCGGTGGAGGCGATCCACGCCCGGGTGGTGGACGAGGCGTACGCCGGTGTCCAGCTGGTCCAGGTCCGGCTGCGCGCGGTGGACCGCCGGATCGGCGAGGTGCAGGGGGCGCTGGCCCGGCTCGGCGCGAACGGCGACCCGCAGCAGCTGGCGGCGGTGCAGAACGAGCTGTGGGTGCTTCAGCAGTACGGCCAGTCGCTGCGCAACAACGGCGCCGACGCGCTGTAGTCCGCCGGTCTCAAAAAGTGGCCGCACGCCCCTCGTGGGCGCCGCTCGTCGTGCCCCACACTGGGTGCGGTGCCCGACCGCGCGGCCGGTCCTACGGCGGTGGCCGCCGCTCGCGCGCGGACTTCGTGCGCCGCGCACGGGACGGAGCACGACGGCCGGGGCGCCGCCGTCCCGCCGCCGGGCGCCCCGAACCGGCAGCGCTCACCCTGGAGGTCGCGCTCGTGCAGACCCGGACCGTGCCCGACACCGCCGCCGTCCCCGCGCCCGCCCCCCTCGCCGTACCGGACCGTCCGGACCGCCCGCCGTGCCGCCCCGCCCCGGCGGCCGGCGACACCCCCGGCACCCCGGCCGCCGGGGAGCCCGGGCCGGCCGGCGGGCCCGGCGCCGGACCCGGTTCCGGTACGGGGCCCGGCCCCGCCGAAGGCACCGGAGCCCCCGCCGGAGATCCCGGAGATCCCGGAGATCCCGGCGAGCCCGCCGACGGCGACGGCCCCGGGGACATCGCCACCGGTGCCGCCGTCCCCGGCACCGCCACCGGCGTCCCCGCCCCCGCCACCGGCCCCACCGCCCCCGCCACCCCCGGCGGGAAGGCGGGCGACCTCCTCCCCGACGGCCTCCCCGCCGACCCGCCGCCCGTGCGGGCGCCCGAGACGGGGAGCGGGCCCACCTCCGACCTCTTCCGCCAGTACCTCCGCGAGATCGGCCGCATCCCGCTGCTGACCGCCGCCGAGGAGGTCGAGCTGGCCCGGCGGGTGGAGGCCGGACTCTTCGCCGAGGAGCGGCTGTCCGCCACCCCCGACCCGGACTCCCGGCTCGCCCACGACCTGGACCGGCTGGTCGTCATGGGCCGGATGGCCAAGCGCCGGCTGATCGAGGCCAATCTGCGGCTGGTCGTCTCGGTCGCCAAGCGGTACGTGGGACGCGGGCTGACCATGCTCGACCTGGTCCAGGAGGGAAACCTCGGGCTGATCAGGGCGGTGGAGAAGTTCGACTACACCCGGGGCTACAAGTTCTCCACGTACGCCACCTGGTGGATCCGGCAGGCCATGTCCCGCGCCCTCGCGGACCAGGCGCGCACCATCCGGGTCCCGGTCCATGTGGTGGAGCTGATCAACCGGGTCGTCCGGGTGCAGCGCCGGATGCTCCAGGAGCGCGGCCACGAGCCCACCGCCGAGGAGGTCGGCGCCCAGCTCGACCTGTCGCCCGAGCGGGTGGGGGAGGTGCTGCGGCTCGCCCAGGAGCCGGTCTCGCTGCACACTCCGGTCGGCGAGGAGGACGACGTGGCGCTCGGGGACCTGATCGAGGACGGCGACGCCACCTCGCCCGTGGAGTCGGCCGCCTTCCTGCTGCTGCGCCAGCACCTGGAGGCGGTGCTCTCCACCCTGGGCGAACGGGAGCGCAAGGTGGTCCAGCTCCGGTACGGCCTGGAGGACGGGCGGCCGCGCACCCTGGAGGAGATCGGGCACATATTCGGCGTCACCCGGGAGCGCATCCGCCAGATCGAGTCCAAGACCCTCGGCCGCCTCCGCGACCACGCCTACGCCGACCAGCTCCGCGGCTACCTCGACTGACCCCGCCCGGACCCGGGCGACCCCGTCCGGATCCGGCCGCCGCCCGGAGCGCCCGGGCTAGGGTGCCCGCATGATCGCCGTACCGGACACGTTCGCGCGGAGCACGATCGACCGCGAGGGGGACCCCGGAGCCGCCTGGCTCGCCCGGCTGCCCCGGGAGCTGGGGGAGTTGCTGGACCGCTGGAACTGCCTGCCGGACGGTGAGGTGCTGCACGGCGGCGTCGGCGTCATCGTCCCGGTACGCCGCCGGGGGGCGGGGACCGCCGTACTGAAGGTGTCCTTTCCGCACCCGGGCAACGTCCATGAGCCGGACGCCTTCGCCGCGTGGGCCGGCCAGGGAGCCGTACTGCTGTACGAGCGCGACGACGCGCAGTACGCGATGCTGCTCGAACGGGCCCACCCCGTCACCCTGGCGGAGGCGGCGGACGGCGACGAACTGGTCACCGTCGCGGCGCGGATCAGCCGCCGGCTGGCCGTCCCCGCGCCACCGGAACTGCCCCGGCTGCGGGACCGGGCCGGCGCCTGGGAGGAGCAACTGCGCGCCGACGCCGGGGAACTGGCCCACACCATGGCGCCGTACGCCGTGGACGCCGCCGCGGCGACCCTCCGGGAGCTGGGCCGCGACCAGCCGGACGTGCTGGTCCACGGCGACCTGCACGCCCGGAACATCCTGCGTGCCGACCGCGAGCCCTGGCTGGCCGTCGACCCCAAGGGGTACGCGGGCGACCCGGCGTACGACGCGGGCACCCTGCTCAAGTCGCGCGCGCCGGCCTTCCTCGGACTGAGCGGCGCGCACGAGCTGCGCCGGGCCGCCCACCGGGTGCTGGACGTCTTCGCGGAGACGGCCGGGCTCGATCGCGTACGCGTCCGGCGCTGGGCCCAGCTGCACGCCGTCCAAGCCGCGTTCTGGGGCCGCCGGCACGGCTTCCGGATGGCCCGGGGCGGCGAACTGCTCGACCGGATCAACGAGTTCGCCGACCGCCTGGCCGAGCTGCTCGCGACGGAGACGTGACCGGAGGCGCGACCGGAGGCGTGGCCCCCGCCCACCCGGCGAAGGCCCTGGTCACCGGCCCCGGTGGAGGCCCCGTACCCAACCGCCGAAGGGGGCGGCCGGCCACCCGGTCGCCCCCTCCGGCACTGCCACGCACTCCCCGCGCGGATCAGTCGACCTCCGCCACCGCCTGCGCGAACTGGGCCGCGTACAGCCGGGCGTAGGCGCCGTCGGACGCCAGCAGCTCGGCGTGGCTGCCCTGCTCCACGATGGATCCGTTCTCCATGACCAGGATCACATCGGCGTCCCGGATGGTGGAGAGCCGGTGGGCGATCACAAAGGACGTACGGCCGTGCGCGAGCCGGGCCATCGCCTGCTGGATCAGCACCTCGGTGCGGGTGTCCACCGAGCTGGTCGCCTCGTCCAGCACCAGGATCACCGGGTCGGAGAGGAAGGCGCGGGCGATGGTGATCAGCTGCTTCTCGCCCGCGCTGACCCCGGAGCCCTCGTCGTCGATGACGGTGTCGTAGCCCTCCGGCAGGGTGCGGATGAACCGGTCGGCGTGGGCGGCGCGGGCGGCCTCCTCGACCTCCTCCCGGGTCACCTCGCGGCTCGCGCCGTACGCGATGTTCTCCGCGATGGTGCCGCCGAACAGCCAGGTGTCCTGGAGGACCATGCCGATCCCGGAGCGCAGCTCGTCCCGGGAGAGCTCGGTCACATCGGTGCCGTCCAGCAGGATCCGGCCGCCGGTCACCTCGTAGAACCGCATCAGCAGGTTGACCAGCGTGGTCTTGCCCGCACCGGTCGGTCCGACGATCGCCACCGTCTGGCCGGGCTCCACCGCGAGCGACAGCTCCTCGATGAGCGGCCGGTCCGGCTCGTAGCGGAAGGACACCTTCTCCAGGGTGATCCGCCCGGTCGCCGGGGTCCGGCGCTCGCGGCTCGCGGGCGCGTCCGGCTCCTGCTCCTCCGCGTCGAGCAGCTCGAAGACCCGCTCGGCCGAGGCCACCCCGGACTGCACCAGATTGGCCATCGAGGCGACCTGGGTCAGCGGCATGGAGAACTGCCGGGAGTACTGGACGAACGCCTGCACATCACCGATGGAGAGGTTGCCGGACGCCACCCGCAGCCCGCCGACCACCGCCACCAGCACATAGTTGATGTTGGAGACGAAGAGCATCAGCGGCTGCATGATCCCGCTGTTGAACTGCGCCTTGAACGCGGCCCGGCGCAGCGCCTCGTTCTGCTCGTGGAAGTCCTCGGCGGCCTCCCGCTGCCGGCCGAACACCTTCACCAGGGCGTGCCCGGTGTACATCTCCTCCACATGGGCGCTCAGCCGGCCGGTGGACTTCCACTGCTCCACGAAGTGCGGCTGCGACCGCTTGCCGATCCGGGTCGCGACCAGCACCGAGACCGGCACGGTCACCAGCGCGACCAGCGCCAGCAGCGGCGAGATCCAGAACATCATCGCCAGCACGCCGAGGATGGTGAAGAGCGAGTTGATCAGCTGACCCATGGTCTGCTGCATGTTCTGCGCGAGGTTGTCCAGGTCGTTGGTGGCCCGGCTCAGCACCTCGCCGCGCTTGGCCCGGTCGAAGTACGACAGCGGCAGCCGGGAGAGCTTCGCCTGCACCTCCTCGCGGAGCCGGGAGACGGTCCGGTTGATCGCCCTGGTCGCCATCCGGGTGGAGATCAGCATCAGTCCGCCGGCCACCAGATAGACCGCCAGCGCCATCAGCAGCACCCCGCCGACCGCGCCGAAGTCGATGCCCCGGCCGGGGGTGAAGTCCACCCCGGAGAGCATGTCCGCCAGCCCGTGGTCACCGCGCTGCCGCAGCCCGGCGAGCGCCTGTTCCTTGCTGACGCCCCCGGGGATCCGGTGGCCGACGACGCCGGCGAACACCAGGTCGGTGGCCCGGCCGAGGATCTTCGGGCCGACCACCGAGAAGCCGACGCTCAGCAGACCGGTGGCGATCATCACCCAGAGCGTGGCCTTCTCCGGAGCCAGCTGGCGCAGCAGCCGCCTGGCGGACCCCTTGAAGTCCATCGACCGCTGGTCGGGACCGCCGCCGGCCGCCATCATCCGTCCCGCCGCCATCAGGCAGCCTCCGCTTCCGTCAGCTGGGAGAGCACGATCTCCCGGTACGTCTCGTTCTCCGCCATCAGCTCGGTGTGCCGGCCGGTGCCCACGACCCGGCCCTCGTCCAGCACCACGATCCGGTCGGCGTCGCGGATGGTGGAGACCCGCTGGGCCACGATGACCACGGTCGCCCCGGCGGTCTCCCGGGCCAGCGCGGCCCGCAGCCGGGCGTCGGTTGCGTAGTCGAGCGCCGAGAACGAGTCGTCGAAGAGATAGACCTCCGGGCGCCGCACCAGCGCCCGGGCGATGGCCAGCCGCTGCCGCTGCCCGCCGGAGACATTGGTGCCGCCCTGCGCGATCGGCGCGTGCAGACCGTGCTCCAGCTCCCGTACGAAGTCGGCCGCCTGCGCCGTCTCCAGCGCCTGCCACAGTTCCTCGTCGGTGGCGTCGGGACGGCCGTACCGCAGATTGGTGGCGACCGTGCCGGAGAAGAGGTACGGCTTCTGCGGCACCAGACCGACCGTCCGGGACAGCAGCTCCGGGTCCAGCTCCCGGACGTCCGCGCCGTCGACCAGCACCTGGCCGCCGGTCACGTCGAAGAGCCGGGGGACCAGGCCGAGCAGGGTCGACTTGCCGCTGCCGGTGGAGCCGATGATCGCGGTGGTCTCACCGGGCCGGGCCACCAGGTCCACCCCGCGCAGCACCGGTTCCTCGGCGCCCGGGTAGCGGAAGTCCGCGCCGCGCACCTCCAGCTCGCCGTGCCGGGACAGCTCGCGCACCGGGGCGGCCGGCGGGACGACGCTGGAGCGGGTGGCGAGCACCTCCTCGATCCGCTCGGCGCAGACCTCGGCGCGCGGCACCATCATGAACATGAAGGTGGCCATCATCACCGCCATCACTATCTGCATCAGATAGGCGAGGAAGGCGGTGAGCGCCCCGATCTCCATGGCGCCGGAGTCGATCCGGTGGGCGCCGAACCACACCACGGCCACACTGGAGACGTTCACCACGGTCATCACCACCGGGAACATCAGCGCCATCAGCCGGCCGGTGGAGAGCGAGACATCGGTCAGCTCGGTGTTGGCGGTACGGAACCGCCCGCGCTCGTACTCGTCCCGGACGAACGCCCGGATGACCCGGTTGCCGGTGATCTGCTCCCGGAGCACCCGGTTCACCCCGTCCAGCCGGGACTGCATGGTCCGGAACAGCGGCCGCATCCGCCGGATGATCAGCAGGACGGCGATGCCCAGCACCGGCACCACCGCGAGCAGCACCGCCGACAGCGGCACGTCCAGCGCCAGCGCCATGGCGATGCCGCCCACGCACATGATCGGCGCGGACACCATCAGCGTGAACGCCATCAGCACCAGCATCTGGATCTGCTGGACGTCATTGGTGGTCCGGGTGATCAGCGAGGGGGCGCCGAACTGCCCGACCTCCCGGGCGGAGAACGACTGCACCCGCTCGAAGACCGCCGCCCGCAGGTCCCGGCCGAGCGCGGCGGCGGTACGGGCGCCGAAGTAGACGGCGCCGATGTTGCAGACCACCTGCACCAGCGAGATGCCGATCATCAGGGAGCCGAAGCGCAGGATGTAACCGGTGTCCCCGGCGACCACACCGTTGTCGATGATGTCCGCGTTGAGGGTCGGCAGATAGAGGGTGGCGGAGGTCTGGAGCAGTTGCAGCAGGACCAGAAGGGCTATGGGCCGTTTGTAGGGCGCCAGATGGGTTCGGAGAGTTCGTCTGAGCACAGCCCCACTATCGCTCTCCCGGCCACCTTGTTACGACCCGTTTCGACCGGCCGCGCCGGGTGCCTTCCCCCGTACGTACGTCCCCGGGCCGGTCCCCGCGCGTACGCCCCCGGGCCGGTGCGCCGTACGTCCTCGGGCCCTCCCGCGCGTACGTCCCCGGGCCGGTCCCGCCCGTAGGTCCCGGGGCCCTCCCGCGCGTACGTCCCCGGGGCCGGTCCCGCGCGTACGCCCCGGGGGCGGCCGGTCACCGCTCGCGTCACCGCTCGCCGAACGCCCCCGGGTGCAGCTGGTCGCGGGTGGCACCGTACTGCTGCCGGACCGCCTGGCCCATCGCCAGCTCGTCGCCCGGCTCGAAGATCTGCGCGGCCGCGCCCTGCCAGGCGGGCGGGGCCCCCGGCGACAGGGCACCCCGGTTGACCCCGAGCGCCCAGGCGGCCTGCCGGGCCGCGCCGAGCGCCGCGTAGTCGGCCGGCTGCGGGACGACCACCTGCGCCCCGAAGAGCGCGGGCGCGATCGCCTGCACGGCGGGCAGTCCGGCGGCGGCGCCCAGCAGGAACACCCGCCGCACCGCCACCCCCCGGCCGCGCAGCACGTCCATCGCGTCGGCGAGCGAGCAGAGCATCCCCTCGAAGGCGGCCCGCGCCAGGTGCTCGGGCTTCATCGACTCCCGCCGCAGCCCCTGGAGCGTCCCGGCGGTGTGCGGCAGCCGGGGCGTGCGCTCGCCCTCCAGATAGGGGAGCAGCACCAGCCCCGAGGAGCCCGGGGTGGACTTCAGCGCCAGCGCCGACAGCTCGTCGAGGCCGTCCAGGCCCAGCATCTCGGCGGTGCCGCGCAGCGCCCGGACCGCGTTGGTGACATGCACCACCGGCAGATGCATCCCGGTGGCGTCCGCGTAGGCGGTGACCAGGCCCCGGGGGTCGGCCGGCGTCTCGTGGTGCACGGCCATCACCGAGCCCGAGGCGCCGAGCGAGACCACCGCGTCCCCGATCCCGATGCCCAGCCCGAAGGCCGCCGCCATGGTCTCGCCGGTGCCGGCCGAGATCAGCAGGCCCTCCGGCGTGGTCCCGGCCGCCTCGGCGGGGCCGAGCACCTCGGGCAGCGCCGCCTGGCGCCCGAGCGCCAGTTCCACCAGGTCCGGGCGGTACGAACCGGTCGCCGCCGACCAGTAGCCGGTGCTGGACGCGGCGCCCCGGTCGGTGGTCCGGCGCACCGGCCGGCCCAGCAGCTGCCAGACCAGCCAGTCGTGCGGCTGGAGCAGCAGCGCGACCCGGGCGGCCGCCTCCGGCTCGGTCCTGGCCAGCCAGCGCAGCTTCGCCACCGGCATGGACGCCTGCGGTACGGCACCGACCGCGTCCGCCCACGCCTGCCGGCCGCCCAGCGCCTCGATCAGATCGGCCGCCGCCACCTGGGCCCGCTTGTCGTTGCCGACCAGCGCCGGGCGCACCAGGGTGCCCCCGGCGTCCAGCGGCACCAGACCGTGCTGCTGGGCGGAGACCCCGATCGCCTCGACGCCCTCCAGGAGGCCGCCGGACGCCGCCTCACCGAGCGACAGCAGCCATGCCTCGGGGTCGACCTCCACGGCCTTCGGTTCGACGGGGTGCGGAGCGTAGCCCTGCCGCAGCACCGCACCCGTGTCCGCGTCGCAGACCACGACGCGTGTGAAACCCGACGAACTGTCCAACCCGGCGACTATCCCCATGGTGAGGATTCTGCCGCACGCCGTCGCCCCGCCGGTGCCGCCCCCGGTGTCCGCCCGGGGGCACCGGGGAGCGGGGATTCAGCGGGGCCCGGGCCCGTCAGGTGTTGGTCGTCCCCCAGTCGTCCTCACCGCCCTGGGCGCGCTCCCGCAGCGACCGCACCCGCTCCGCGACCGAGTCCGGCATCCGGTCGCCGACCCGGTCGCTCACCACCTGGAACGCCTTGCCCGCCACCTCCCGGCCGGTCTGGCTCGCGGACTCCGCGGCGTTCCGCACGGCGGGGTTGTGCGAGACCTGGCGCGCGGATTTGCGCAGCTGCTCGTACCGCTCCCGTCCGGCCCGGGTACCGAAGACGTACCCCAGCGCGAGACCGGCGACGAACGTGACCTTGTACCGCATGGCTGCCACCCTTCCCGTAGGCGTCGGTGCTCGCCGCCTACCCGGGATGGCCGCAGATCACCCGATGGCCGGCGGCCGGGACGATCACAGGACACCGATTGGCGGAGCACCCCCCTGCTTGCGCTAATGTATGTGTCGCAGCGAGCGAGCGCCGCCCGGGACGCCCGGGGTGGGTACGTTCGATGCACCGCAGCAATCCCCTGTAGCTCAATTGGCAGAGCAGCCGGCTGTTAACCGGCAGGTTACTGGTTCGAGTCCAGTCGGGGGAGCGCGATCCCCTGTAGCTCAATTGGCAGAGCATTCGGCTGTTAACCGGAGGGTTGCTGGTTCGAGTCCAGCCGGGGGAGCGATACGGAAGAGGGCCCCTCGGCGGGCCCTCTTCGCGTTTCCGGGCCCTTCCGCCTCCCCCCGGAGTGAAACTCCCGGTGATTTCCGGCCACCCCGGGAACCGCGCAGGCGACGGCGCCGTCCTCCTGGGCATGAGCAGCCGACCATACGGAGCAGGAGATCGTATGAGCGGCTATGCTGCGGCAGACGGCGCGTACATGTGTGCGCGACGCGCCGTAGGGGGCGGTAGCTCAGCCGGTTAGAGCAGCGGACTCATAATCCGTCGGTCGTGGGTTCGAGTCCCACCCGCCCCACCAGCAGTCGATCGAGCAGAACCGTTTCTGCTCCAGCCGCACCGGCCCTCCAGCCGCACCGGCCCTCCGGCCGTCCTTCACGCGGCCCTTCACGGCAGCCGGGCGGCGGTCACCAGCAGGGTGTCCACCCTGCGCGGCCCGCCGGCCGCCGCCGGCAGCACCTCCGTACCGGTCCCCGCCGCACCCGGCCCCGCCGAGGACCTTCCTCCACGCCCGCTCCCACGGCACCCGGCGGCGCATCACGGCGACCCCGCCGTGATGCGTCCTCGCGCGAACGCCGGTCGCCCCCGCGTCGGACCGCGCGGGGGAGCCGTCCAGACAGCGCGCCAGGGTGGCGAACACCAGTCACCCGCCCCGCCGGCGGAGCGTGCCTCGCGGGGGCGGGTGGGCCGGGGAGTGGTGAGGGGGGACGACTGGGGCGCTCACTCCCAGGTGGGTTCGCTGGCAAGGGCCGACGGGGTGGTGAGGGTCCTGATCACGGTGGCTCCTGACGTCGTGTGGTGATGGGCGTGTGGGGGACGGCCGGTTCGCGTGCGTGGCGGCGGGGGGGGGCGGGGGCCGGCTCGTTCGGGATGCGGGGGGCCTCCGTGGCACGCGGAGGGGGCGCCCGGCCGCGAGGGTGCGGCGGGACGGGGGCGGCCGCCGTGCCCCCCGGCACGGCGACCGCGGCGCCGGCGGCACCGCCCGGTCAGGGGCGGCGGGGGCCGGCGGTCAGGCGGCTCCGCGGTGGGTGGCGGGCGGGGCCGGAAGGGTGTGGGTCACGGTCGCCGTGAACCGGGTCTCACCGCTCTGTACGGCCGCCACGGCGAGAGCGGGGGCGTCGTCGGGGGTGGCCGGGCCCGCGGTGATCAGGCAGGGCGCGTCCAGCTCGACGTACCGGGAGAAGACGCACTCCAGGCCCAGGATCACGGCGGATCCGCCGGCCGAGCGCTGGGCGCACTGGTGGGCGGCCTCCAGCAGCAGCATGCCGGGCACATGGTCCACGGGGTGGTCGAAGAGCACCGGGTGGGCCGGGTCCACCCGCAGCAGCCAGCCGGCGGGCCCGGCTCCGGTGGCCGTCTCCCGGCCGGCCGGGGCGAGCACCACGTCCCGGGGGCGGGTGCGCCCGGTGACCCGGTGCGGCAGCGGCGCCGGGGCGGGCGGTGCGGCCGCCATGACCCGGGCGGCATCGCCCCGGGCGCCGCGCAGCCGGCGGTAGACGGCCGGCGACTGGACGGTGAACCGGGTCTCGGCCCGGGCGAACGGCCGGCCGCCGCGGGTGATCAGAAAGCGCATCGACAGGGCGACGGTCAGGGCGCCCCGGCGCACCAGGTCGTGGCAGTCCACATGGAGTTCGAGCTCCGGGCTCTCGGAGGCGGGCACCCCCGGCGCCGGCGGCTCGAACCGGTAGGAGAAGCGCTCCCAGATCAGCTGATGCCCGACCGGCACCTCGTAGGCGGCGTGGCAGAGCAGCGGAAACGTCTGGCGGATCGTCTCGCAGAGCAGCAGCGGGTCGGCTTCCGGCGCCATCCGGTAGAAGGGGTGGCTCCGGGGCCAACGAGCGGATATCCGGAAGGAGTCGGGGGCGGTCCGCCGCCACCGCACGAGATAGACCTCACCCGGATCCGACTTGTGCACCAGCCGTGGTGTCACGGCCCCGGCCGCGGATTCCGGAGCGGCGAGTGGGCGGTGTGCGGCTGCGAGCATGGCTTCCCTTTCCCCGTGGGGCTCGGTTACGCCGGAGTGGCGCTTGAGTGGTACCAGCAATAACATAGAGACCGTTCTGTTTGATGTCGAGACGGGTGGTGTGCATGGTGGTGAGGCCGAGGCAGGAGCGGGCGGTCCGGACACGGGAAGCGATCCTCCGGGCGGCCGCCGAGGTCTTCGACGAGACCGGTTACGAGGGGGCGGGCATCGCCCGGATCCTCGCCAAGGCGGGGGTCACCCAGGGCGCCATGTACTTCCACTTCGCGTCCAAGGCCGAGCTGGCCCGGGCGGTGATGCTTGAACAGGCCGCTGATGTGTCACTGCCGGATCACCCCGCGGGGCTCCGGCAACTGGTCGAGGTGACCCTGATGCTCGCCGAGGAGCTGCGCACCAATGTGCTGCTGCGGGCGGGGGTGCGGCTCGCGGTGGACCCGAGCGGTCCCGTCCACGAGGACAATTCGATCTACGGCTGGTGGGCCGAGCGGTTCCGGCTGGAGCTTCAACTCGCGGCCGAACAGGGTGATGTGCGCCCCGATGTGGACGCCGAGGAGTTCGCCCAGACCCTGGTGGGGGCCTTCACCGGGACGCAGATACTGTCCCAGATGACCTCCGGGCGGGCCGACCTTCCGCGCCGGATCGTGGGGCTCTGGCGTTATCTGCTGCCGGGTATCGCGACCCCCGAGGGGCTCTCCCGGGTCGTTCTCGCAGACCTCGATGTGCCGGCTGTGCCGGCTGTGCCGGCTGTCTCGGATGCCTCGGCCGTGCCGGACGTTCCGGTCGATCCCTCCACCTCCGGGGGAGCTCCCGCCGACGCGTCCACCGGTGCCGATGCCGGTGCCGATGCCCGCGCCGATGCGTCTGCCGGTACCGGCGCCGGGGCCGGCGCCGCTGCCGATCTGCCGGAGGCGGTGCGCGGATGAGCCGGCAGGACACACGGCGGATCGTGCTCACCGGGGTCACCGGCTTCATCGGCGGACGGGCGGCGGCCGCCCTGGCGCGGGCGCGGGCCGCCGGGGCGCCGCTCGTGCTGCGCGGAGTGGGGCGCAGTCCCGCACCCGAGTGGTGGAGTGAGGCCGGCGGCGAGTGGGTGGTGGCGGACCTCGCGACTCCGGACACCCTGCGCGACGTCTGCCGGGACGCGACCGCGCTGGTCCATCTGGCCAGCCGGATCGGCGGCGACGAGGAGAGCTGCGCGGCGGTCAATGTGACCGGCACCGAGGCGCTGATGGCCGACGCGGTACGGCACGGGGTCGGGCGGATCGTCCACCTCTCCACCGCCGCCGTGCACGGCCCGGGCCCGCACCGGGGCGCGGATCCGGCCGGGCTCGTCCCGCAACCGGTCTCACCGGCGAGCCGCACCCGGCTGGCCGGTGAGCGGTACGCCCTCGACGCGGGTGCCGTGGTGCTGCGGCCTGGCCTGGTGCTCGGCGGCGGGGACCGCTGGGTCGTCCCGGTCGTCGCGGAGCTGCTGGCGCGGGTGCCCGGGCGCTGGGACGGCGGGAAGGCGCGTCTCTCGGTGGTCGAGGTGAAGGATCTGGCCCGGCTGATCGCGGCGCTGGCGGTGTCGCCGGAGCCGGTGGCGCCCGGTGTCTACCACGCCAGTCACCCCGAGCCGGTACGCGTCGGCGACCTGCTGGACCGGCTGGTCGACGTGGGGGTGCTGCCCCCGGTGCCGGACCGGGACCTGGACTGGCCGGAGTGCCTCGCCCGGCTGGCGGCGACCCGGGGCGGCCCGAGCGAACGCCAGCTCGCCCTGCTGGCCCAGGACAACTGGTACCGGGACGACCGGATCTGGCGGGCGGCGGGCTGCGAGCCCGGCCCCGGGGTCCTGGCCCGGCTCGACTCCTCGGCCGGCTGGTACCGGGACCACCTGGCCAGCCACTGGTGAGCCGGGGCCGACAGCGCGGCCCTGCGGGAACAGGCCCGACGGAACGGGCTGATGGGGGCTGAGCTGTTGAGGGCTGATGAGACGGCCCTGCCGGGAGCGGCCCGGTGGGGCGGGCCGCCGACCGGACGGTGACGGGTCCGGTGGCGGACGCCCGGCGGTGCGTGCCGGGCGGTGACGGGCGTCCGGCGCTGCCGGCCGGGCGCCATGAACGAGGGCCCCGGTGCTCCGAGGGGGGAGCACCGGGGCCCTCGCGCGTCCGGCGTCGGGGCGGCGGAGACTACTCGACGACCAGTTCCACCGGGATGTTGCCGCGGGTGGCCTTCGAGTACGGGCAGAACGCGTGCGCCTTCTCCAGCAGCGCCTGGCCCGCCTCGCCCTGGAGGTGGTCCGGCAGCTCCACCCGCAGCGCGACCGAGAGCGCGAAGCCGCCGTCGCCGGCGTCCTTGCCGATGCTCACCTCGGCGGTGACCGAGGCGTCCTTGACGTCGATCTTCTCCTGGCGGCCGACGGCGCCCAGCGCGCTGGCGAAGCAGGCGGCGTAACCGGCGGCGAAGAGCTGCTCCGGGTTGGTGCCCTCGCCGTTTCCGCCCATGGACTTCGGGAAGCCGAGGGGCAGGTCGAGGGTGCCGTCGGAGCTGACGGCACGGCCCTCGCGTCCGTTGGCGGTGGCGACGGCGGTGTACAGGGCGTCCATGCCTCTTGTCCCTTCGTTGGCGGTCCGGCGAACCGGTGCGACGGTGCGTGTCTCCATTAGTAGCGCGCGATTGAGTTGTGTGCAACTTAATTGGCCTCCGGGTGTGGCGGTAATCTGGCCCCATGGACGCCATGGACCTGTCCGGGACCGTGCGGGACGAGGACTTCCTCCGTCTCGACCACCAGATCTGCTTCTCGCTGCACGCCGCCGCCCGCGCCTTCAACGGGGTGTATCGCACTGCCCTCAAGGACCTGGGCCTCACCTATCCGCAGTACCTGGTGATGCTGGTGCTCTGGGAGCACGGCGAACTGCCGGTCAAGCGGATCGGGGAGCGGCTGCGGCTCGACTCCGGCACCCTCTCGCCGCTGCTCAAGCGACTGGAGGCGGCCGGGCAGGTGGAACGGCGGCGCGACCCGGAGGACGAGCGCTCGGTCACCGTCCGGCCCACCGCCGCCGGGGCGGAGCTGCGGGAGCGGGCGCTCGGGGTGCCCCGGCGGATCGCCGCCGCCACCGGGCTGTCGCTGGACGAGGTACGGGAGCTGCGCGGCCGGCTCGACCGGCTCACCGCCGCCCTGGACCGGGCCGGCACCGGGACGGCGGACGGGCCGGAGTCCGCGCCGGGACTCGGGCCGGAATCCACGGACGGGCCCGCCCCGGCGGTCGGGCGCCCTGGGCCCGGGCAGGGACCGGGGGAGTGCGCCGCCGGAGCGGAGTGAGCCGGGCCCGGGCGCTCCGGATCCGCCGCACCCGCCCGGTCGCCGGACGGCCCATGCACCGGGGGTCCGGGCGTCAGAGCCTGTCGGGGCACCTCGGAAGTGCAGGTCAGGGCCGCAGGGTGACGCATGGGGGCGGAAGACGCCGTCCGGAAAAGGCGTCATGGTGGCGGCGGTTCGGAACGGCTCACGCTTCCGGAGGGGGAGCTTCGCCCGGAAGGCCGACGATCACGGTGACGCCCGAGCTCCTCCAAGCCGCTTCAGGACGATCGCTTCGGGCCCCTCGGCCTGCCGGAGCGCCTGCCGGAGCGCCTTCCGGCGTGGGGGTGGCCGCCGAAGCCCCGGATGGTCGCGGCCGGTGAGGGCCGGCCCCGCGACCCTCCGGTGGCGTGCGGGGGTCAGGCGGTGGGGTCGGCGGGGATCGCGTGGATCTCGACGGGATCGTTGCACGGCGTCCCGCCCGGCCCGGGACACGCCGAAGCCCGTGCGGCGATCTCGATCGCCCGCTCCTCGCTCGCGACGTCGACGACCCAGTACCCGGCGAGGATCCCGCCCTTGAGCGAGGGCCCGTCCGTGACCCGCGGCGCTCCCTCCGCGCTCGCCCGTACGGTCTTCGCCAGGCCGGGCCCGCCGAGCCCACGGGCCTCGACCATCTCGCCCGCCGCGGTCAGCTCGTCGTTCAGCGCCCCCATGTGGGCGAACATCGCCTTCGTGTCGTCCTCGTCATAGCCCGCCATGACACCGTCCCAGCCGTCGGCTTCCACATTGATCTGGATCATGTACAACATCAGGTGCTCCTCGGTTCGGGCCGGGTCGTTCCGCGTCGTTCCGGGTCGTTCCGTGTCGTTTCGTGTCCTTCCGGGTCGAAGGGCAGACCTCCCGGCCCGGCAGAACTCATCGGTCCCGGCCCGGCCGGCCGTGCCCGGTCAGGTCCGCTCCGGAGCGCTTCGGGAGCGTTCGTGGTCGCGACCGGAGATCTCGGACGGACGCTCGGGCAGCCCGGGCGTCAGACGATGCCGCGTACGACGCCGAGCCCGACCAGGTCCTGCGGGCGCAGCCGCAGTTGGCCGGCGGTCCGGGCGACCTGGTCCTGCGGCCGCTTGAGGATGGCGGCCGCCAGTTCCGGGGCGATCACCGAGAAGTAGGCGTCCCGGGTGGTCCAGGTGTTGCCAGGGGCGGCCAGCGCCAGCGCCCCGCCCGAGCCGCCCTCGCCGATCAGCAGACTGGTCACCGGCACCCGCGCGCCCGCCACGGCCGCGAACACCTCCGCGATCGCCGCGCCCGCGCCCGCCCGCTCGGCCGTCGCGTCGTTGGCGGCGCCCGGGGTGTCGATGAGGGTCAGCACCGGCAGCCCCAGCCGGTCGGCCAGCCGGATCACCCGGGCCGCCGTGCGGTACCCGGCCGGCCGGGTCGCCGTACCGCACTGCGCGGCGTACACCACCGCCCGCCCGGCCTCCGGTCCCGTACCGGGGCGCACCCCGATCCCGCACAGCAGCCCCGGGTCCACGCCCCCGCAGCGGTCGCCGGAGAGCGGCAGCCGGTGGGCGAAGTACCGGTCCAGATACGCCTGCGCGCGCGGGCGCCCGGCGCTCCGGGCCCGCTCCACCGCCGCCCAGCCGGTGGCCGCCGGGGGCTCGGCCGAGAGTCCCTCCGGCACCGGCGCGGGCGCCGGGCCGGACCCGGACCCGCCGGACACGACGGACCCGCCGGTAAGGCCGTCCCCCGGCATGCGCCCGCCCGGCCCCGACAGCGCGGCCACCCAGCGGGCCAGGGTCGCGCGCAGCTCCCCGGGCCGTACCACCGCGTCGATGTGACCGGCCGCCAGCTGGCCCTCCGCCGTGTACGCGGCCGGGTCGGCGTCCGGCGGCCGTACCCGGGAGCCGGCGAAGCCCACCTGCGCCCCGGGCAGCGCCAGGATCACATCGGCGCCCGCGCCCAGGGTGGCCCAGCCGCCGCCGGTCGCCGGGTCGCGCAGCACCGCGAGATGCGGCAGGCCCGCCTCCCGCAGCAGCACCGAACCGCGCGCCACCCGCTGGAGCTGGGTGAGCGCCACCATGCCCTCCTGCATCCGGCTGCCCCCGGTCGCCACCAGCGAGACCAGCGGCAGCCGCCGGGACCTGGCCAGGCCGAAGGCGGCCTCCAGCCGGTCGCCGGTCCGCTCGCCCAGCGAACCGCCCAGAAAGCCGAACTCGAACGCCACCACCACGCACGGCAGTTCGCCGATCCGAGCGGTGCCGTACACCACCGACTCGGTCTCCCCGGTGCGTTCGGCGGCGCGGGCCCGGGCCGTGTCGTACCCGGTCCAGCCGAGCGGACCGTCCGGCGCGGTGGTCCGCTCGGGCGGCCGGTGCTCGGTGAAGTCGTCGGCCACCAGGGCCAGTACGGTACGGGCCGGGAGGCGGTCCGGCTCAGACACCGGGACCGCCGAGGTCGCCGGGACCACCGAGATCGCCGGGGTCCCTGAGGTCGCCAGTGCCGCCGGGGCCCCTGAGATCGCCGGGACCGCCGGGACCGGCAAGGGCACCGGGCCCGCCAGTGCCGCCGGGCCCGGCAGGACCACCGGTGCCGCCTGGGTCACCGAGCGCGCGCTTCATGACCTTGCCCATGTCGTTCCGGGGCAGGGCGTCGAGGTACCGGACGCTCCGGGGTCGCTTGTGCGGGGCCAGTTGGTCCGCCACCTGACCGGCCAGCTCCGCCTCGCCCGGCGGGTCGGCCGGGTCGGCCGGAACGACCCAGGCCACGATCCGCTCGCCCAGGTCCGGGTCGGGCTCCCCGGTCACCGCCGCCTCCCGCACCCCCGGGTGCTCCAGCAGGACGTTCTCGATCTCCCCGGCGCCGATCTTGTAGCCACCGCTCTTGATCAGGTCGGTCGCCTTCCGGCCCACCAGCCGTACGGCCCCGTCCTCCTCCCGTACCGCCATGTCGCCGGTACGGAACCAGGGGCCGTCGAAGGCGGCGGCGGTGGCGTCCGGCCGGTTGAGATAGCCGGTGAACAGGGCCGGGCCGCGCACCTGGATCTCCCCGACGGCCTCCCCGGCGCTCTCGCCGTCCCGGGCGGTCAGCTCGGAGCCGTCCTCCTCCACCAGCCGGAGGTCCACCCCGGCCAGCGGCCTCCCGACCGTGCCGGGGCGCGGGTCCGGGTCGTCCGTCCGGACGCCGGCGATCATGAGCGTCTCGGTCATCCCGTACCGCTCCACCACCCGCCGCCCGGTCCGGGCCGCGATCCTGGCGTGGTCGTGCAGCGGCAGCGCGGCCGAGCCGGAGACCAGCAGCCGGGCGTCGGAGAGCGCCCGTACCACCGCCGGGTCGCTCTCGGTGGCGTCCGCCAGCCGGTGGTACATCGTGGGCACCCCGAACAGCATCGTCCCGCCGTCCGCCAGCGCCCCGGCCACCGCCTCGGGGGAGAACCGCCCCAGATGGCGCAGGCTCCCGCCGCGCCGCAGCGGGCCCAGCACGCCCAGGATCAGCCCGTGCACATGGAACAGCGGCAGCGCGTGCACCAGCACGTCCCGCTCGGTCCACTCCCAGGCGTCCGCCAGCGCGTCCAGCGAGGCGGCGATCGCCCGGCGGGGCAGCACCGCGCCCTTCGGCGGCCCGGTGGTGCCCGAGGTGTAGACGACCAGGGCGGGCGCCTCGCCGTCCGGTTCCGCCGGCAGCTCCACCGCCGGGCTGCCGCGCAGCGGCACGTCCACCCGGGGCAGGGCGGCCAGGGCGGCGGGGAGTTCGGCGTCCGGGGCGGCGAGCAGCAGCCCGGGGGCGCTGTCCCCGAGGATGTGCGCCAGCTCCCGTTCCCCGGTCCTCGGGTTGAGCGGTACGGCGGGCACGCCCGCGAGCAGCGCGGCCACCACCGCGACCGCCGTGTGCGGCGAGGGCGTCGCCCAGACCGCCACCCGCCCGGCCCCGTCCAGCCGGCCCGCCAGACCGGCCGCCGCGTCACGCAGTTCGCGGTGGGTCAGGGTGTACGCGCCGAAGGTCAGCGCGGGCCGGTCGGATCCGGCCGCCAGGGCCGGAAAGAGGGAGCTCACTCGTGGTCCTCCTCGAAGCGCGTCGCCGCCGCACGGAACCGTGCGGGGCCCGGACGCCGTGACGCCGGGCCCCGCCATTCTTTCCGTACTCCCCGTGGGGGATACAAGGACGTCGATCACGTCCGGAGACGTCCGGCACGCCTGGCAGGTGTGGCACGCCCGGCACGCCCCTGCACGCCCGGCCGGTCGCGCACCGGGCCGCCGGAGTCCCCGGGCCGACCGCGCACCGGCCCGCCCTGGGAACCGCCTCCGGTGAACGGCCCTCCGGGGCCGCTACTCCGCCTCGGCCAGCGGGTTCAGCGTCAGCGGCTGGACGTGGCCCTCCAGCATCTCGCCGAGCCCCAGCACGGCGCAGTACTCCGGCCGTTCCGCGATCCGCACCGGCATCGTGGTGGCGTTCCGCAGCAGCTGGTCCAGGCCGGGCAGCCGGGCGAAGCCGCCGACCATGGTGATGCCGCCGTCGGCCAGATCGGCCACCAGGTCGGGCGGGCAGTCGCGCAGCACCTTGCCGATGCCGTCGAGCACGGCGGTGAGCGGGGTGTGGATGGCCTGGCGGATGGCGGCGGTGTCCACCAGCACCGAACGCGCCAGCCCGGTCGCCACGTCCCGGCCGTGGATCTCGGTGGCGGTCGGCCCGGTCGGCTCCAGGCCCGTCCCGTGCAGGGCCAGCTGGAGCGGCCGTACCGCCTGGCTCGGCAGCATCAGCTCGTGCTGGTGGCGGAGGTACTGGATGACCGCGTGGTCGATGGCGTTGCCGCCCACCGGAATGCGCTCGGCGGTCACGATGGAGCCCAGCGAGAGCACCGCGATCTGGGTGGTGGCGGCGCCGCAGACCATGATCATGGACGCGGTCGGCTGCTCCACCGGCAGCCCGCAGCCCACGGCCGCCGCGATCAGCGTGTCCACCAGCTCCACCCGGCGGGCGCCGAGCCCGACCATGGTCTCCACGGTGGCGCGCTGCGCCAGCGGGTCGCTGTCGTGCGGGGTGCAGGCGGCGGCCCGCAGCAGCGGCTTGCGGCGCAGCTGGCGGCGGAGCTTCTCGCCGAGCAGGCCGCGCAGCATCCGCTGGGCCAGCTCCACGTCGACGACGGTGCCGCCGGTCACCGGGCGCGCCACCCGGATGTATTCGGGGGTGCGGCCGGTCATCTTCTCCGCGAACTCCCCGACGGCGATGAGCGAGCCGGTACGCGTATTGACGGCGACGACGCTCGGCTCGTCCACGACGAGGCCGGACCCCTTGATGAACACCCGGGTCCTGGCGGCGCCCAGGTCGACGGCGACATGGCAGCGGCGCAACTGGTCGAGACTGACGGTCACGGTGCGGTCCTCCCGAGAGCGATACGTGCTTCGCATCGTCCGGGCGGTGTCCGCGCCCCGCGCGCTGGGCTGAGCCGGTCGGGGTGACCCGGGAGGCGTCGGGGTGACAGCGTCCCGCCGGGCGTGCCGCACCGGGCGGAACGGCCCCTGCCGTGCTAGGAGCCTGATGCCCCGTCAGTCCAGGCGCTGGAGGAGTCCCCAGGTGAACTCCGCCACCCGGGGCTCCTCGCCGGGCGGGGTGAAGGCGAGCCGCCGGCGGGTGGGCGCACTGCCCTCCAGTGGCCGGGCGGGCGGAAAGGCGCGGGCGACCTCGTCCACGGTGCAGGCCCAGGGGCGCAGATCGGCCGCCGTCCGCAGCGCGGGTCCGGCCGCCCCGGGCGCCCGGACCAGCCACTCGTTCCAGACCGCGCCGCCGGGCCCGGCCAGCACCTCGAAGCGCAGGTCGGGCCAGAGCGGTACGGGCCACAGCAGCGCGTCGCACTCCAGATCGCCGATGGTCCGGGGGGTACGGGACTCGGGCTCGCCCAGCACCGAGCGGTACCGGGCCAGGGCACCGCGCCCGCGCGGCGAGCGGACCATCGCCTGCCAGCGGCGGTTGGCCTCGCGCATCTCCGCGAGCGGGGCATCGAGCTCCCGGCGGGCGTCCTCGACCAGTCCGGGCTGGAAGTCGGCCATCCGGCGCAGCAGCACCAGCTGGAAGTCACGCACCCCGAAGGGCGCCGGGGGCCCGCCGGCGGACCGGCCGGGGGGTGGCGGTACGGCGTTCATGGGGGACATCCTGTCCTGCTGCCCGGTACGAGCGGGCGCACCGGGTCCCGTCCGGGTGCACCACCGCCCGGCGCGCGCGGGCGCGCCGGGTCCGGTCCTGAGGAGGCGGGTGCGAGCGGGCGCGCCGAGCCGGACGGCGGTTCACACAAGATCTCCACAGCCACATCTGTCCCAGGAGTCACAGGGCCGCATACTCTTCGGGCGCCATGGACTACTGCCACCGGTGCCGGCGGCACCTCAACGGAGCCCTCGCCTGCGCCGGCTGCGGTACGCCCGCCGAGGTGCTGCGCCAGGGTGCCCCGCACCCGTACGGACCGGTGCCCGAGCCCGGCCCGACGAGCCTCGTGAGCCCGGCGAGCCCCGTGGATTCCGTGCGGTCGTACGGCTCCGAGCCCGGCCCCCGGGGACCCGGCGGCCCCGGCGTACCGGACCGGCCGGACCACCGGCACCCGGCCCATGAGGACCGCCGGCACTCCGCCCACGAGCCGGACCGGCATCCGGCCCGTGAACCGGGCGACCGGCCGGACGACCGGCATCCGGTCTACGAGCTGGACCGGCCGCTGGGCCGGGGCGCCGAGCCGGCCCGGCCCGGCAGGGGCACCGGTCGGGCGGCCGCCCGGCGGGGTGCGTCCCGGTCGTCCGGTCGCCGCGCCCGCAGCCGCCGGGGCCGCCGGGCGGTCACCGGGGTGGCCGCGCTGGTCCTGGCGGCCGGGCTGCTGGGCCTGGCCGAGCTGGCGTGGGAGCACCCGGGCGAGGACGGTGCGGCCGTCGCCGTACAGCAGGAGGACGCCGCCCCGCCCGGACCGGCCCCCGAGCCCACGGCCGATCTGGACCGGGCGGCCGTGCCCGCCCCGGTGGACCGGCCGATCGCCATCACCTCCCGCGTCCCGGCGGGGGAGCGCCCGGAGGACGGGAGCGGCCCCGATGACGGCGCCTCCGCCGGTGCCGGGCCGAGCGACGCGGCGGACGGACCGGGCGCGGCACCGGACGGTCCCGGGGGCGGCCCGGCGGACGGGCCCCCCGGCGACCGGCCGGGCGGCGGGCTCTCCGCCCCGGCCCCGCGCCCCACGGACGCCCGGCCGGACCCGGAGGCGCCGGCCCCCGGCGACTCCGGCGGCCCGGGCACGCCCGGCGGACCCGGCGCGCCCGGCGACGAGGACGCCCCCACCCGGCCCACCACGCCCCCGGCCGCCTCCTCGCCCCCCGGCCGGCCGGCGCCGGAACCCGCCCCGTCCGAGACCTGCGACTGGTTCCTCTGGATGTGCCTCTGAGGGGTGGTCCGCGGGGACGGCGCGGCGGGTCGGCGTACGGGAACGGCCTACCGGACCGCGTCCCGGGGTGGCGTACCGGGACGGCGCACAGCAGGGGGACACCGGACCGGGCGGGTCAGAGCTCCGCGCCCAGCATCCGCCGCAGCAGGTCCCGCAGGGTGGTCCGGTCGGCGTCCGAGAGGGTGGCCAGCGGCTCACGGGCGAAGTCCAGCGCCTCCCGCAGCCGGGCGGCGGTGGCCCGGCCCTCGTCGGTCACGGCCGCCAGCTTCACCCGGCGGTCGCCCGGGTCCGGGCGGCGCTCCACCAGGCCCCGGGCCTCCAGCCGGTCCACGATCCCGGTGACGTTCGACGGCTCGCAGCGCAGCGCCCCGGCCAGCCGCCGCATGGGCAGCGGGTCCAGCGCCAGCAGCCCCAGCACCCGGGCCTGGGCGCCGGTCAGGGAGTGCCGGGCGGCGGCCTCCTCGTACTCCTGGTGGTAGCGGACCACCACATCGCCGATGAGCGCGATCACCTCGCGGGTGAGCGGATCGGCGCGCCTGCTGCGCGGGGACGGGCCCGGGCCCGCTGAAGACGACATGGCACCAGGGTACCCAGTTGCTTGACATCATGAAATATCCAGCTGCATGGTGGTTGCAGACGCTGAACTTACAGATGCTGAATATTCTGCGTCCTGCATCACATGAGCGTCCGACGCATGTGTCCGGTGTGCCGCGGGTACCCCGGGAGCTGCCGGACGCCCGTTCCTACGCCGAGGAGGCCCGCACCATGTCCGCTCTTCCCCAGTCCGCCCGGGAGTGGCACCTGATCGCCCGTCCGCAGGGCTGGCCGAAGCCCGAGGACTTCGCCCTGCGCGAGGTGCCGGTGGCGGAGCCGGGCGAGGGCCGGATCCTCGTCCGCAACCGGTACTTCTCGGTCGACCCGTACATGCGCGGCCGGATGAACGACGTCAAGTCCTACGCTCCCCCGTTCGAGCTCGACCGGCCCATGGACGGCGGCGCGGTCGGTGAGGTGGTCGCCTCCAACGCCGAGGGCTTCGCCGTCGGTGACGAGGTGCTGCACCGGCTCGGCTGGCGGGAGTACGCCGAGGTGGAGGCCGCCCATGCCGCCAAGGTGGACTCGTCGGTCGCCCCGCTCACCACGTACCTCGGCGTCCTCGGGATGCCGGGGCTCACCGCCTACGCCGGGCTCTTCGAGGTCGCCTCCTTCAAGGAGGGCGACGCCGTCTTCGTCTCCGGCGCGGCCGGCGCGGTCGGCAGCCAGGTCGGCCAGATGGCCCGGCTCCGGGGCGCCTCCCGGGTCATCGGCTCGGCGGGCTCCGACGAGAAGGTCCGGCTGCTCACCGAGGAGTACGGCTTCGACGCCGCCTTCAACTACAAGAAGGGCCCGGTCGCCGAGCAGCTGAAGGAGGCGGCGCCGGACGGCATCGACGTCTACTTCGACAACGTCGGCGGCGACCACCTGGAGGCCGCGATCTCCTCCTTCAACGTCCATGGCCGCGCCACCATCTGCGGCATGATCGCCCAGTACAACGCCACCGAGCCGACCCCCGCCCCGCGCAATCTGGCGCTGGTCATCGGCAAGCGGCTGCGGCTCCAGGGCATGCTGGTCGCCGACCACAACGCGCTCCGGCCGGAGTTCGTCCGCGAGGTGTCCGGCTGGCTGCGGTCCGGCGAGCTGAAGTACCAGGAGACCGTGGTGGAGGGCGTGGAGCGCGGCGTGGACGCCTTCCTCGGCCTGCTGCGCGGCGACAACACCGGAAAGATGCTCGTCTCGCTCGACGGCGCGGCCGGCGAGTAACCGGCGGTCAACGGGTGACCGGGCGGCCGGCGGACCGGAGTGTGAGGTGCCGGAGCGGCCTGCGGACCGGAGCAGGGGGTGGGCCGGCGGGCGGGGCGCCGCTAGGCTCGCCCCAGTCCGCCGCGATCACGGGCGCGAGTCGCGGCGCCACCGAGGAGGCAGCACTCCATGTCCATCCAGCAGTCCGATGTCCTCTACACCGCCGTCGCCACCGCCGAGAACGGCCGGGACGGCCGGGTCGCCACGGACGACGGCAGGCTCGATGTCGTCGTCAACCCGCCGAAGGAGATGGGCGGTTCCGGTGCCGGGACCAACCCCGAGCAGCTCTTCGCGGCCGGCTACAGCGCCTGCTTCCAGGGCGCGCTCGCCGTGGTCGCCCGCCAGGAGAACGCCGACATCACCGGCTCGACGGTCACCGCCGAGGTCGGGATAGGCAAGAACGACGAGGGCTTCGGCCTCCTCGTCCGCATCTCCGCCAAGCTCCCGAACGTCGACCCCGCCACCGCCCGGGAGCTGATCGAGAAGGCCCACCAGGTCTGCCCGTACTCCCGGGCGACCCGGGGGAACATCACGGTCGAGCTGGCCGCCCCGACGGCCTGACCGCCGCCCGGCCGGCCGGGTCGCACGCCCGGCACGTGCCACGTACGGCCTGACCGCCGCCCGGTTGACCGGGCCGCACGCCTGTCGTGTGCCCGGTCGGCCCGGCGCCCGGCCCGTACGACCGCCCGGCGCCCGGTACGACCGGTCCTCCGGTCCCCGGCACGCAGGGCCGAAGGCCGCACCCGGGCCTCCGGCACCGACCGGCCTCCGCCACATACGGCCGAGGGGCCGCATCCCGTACTCCGGGGTGCGGCCCCTCGGCCCGTCGTGCGCACCGGGCGCCTGCGCCCTCCGGGCGCCCGGTGCGCCCTCCCCGCCTTCCTCGCGAGGCCCTCAGGCCGCCGGGCAGGCGGGGTCAGCCCGCGAGCGCCGCCGAGTGCACCGCCCGCAGCAGCCGCTCGTTCTCCGGCGCCGCGCCGCCCGGGTAGGCGTACCGGCGGCGGGTGTAGCCGTACGCCAGCCCCGCCCGGGGGTCGGCCAGCGCCTGCGACCCCGCCGCGCCGCCGTGCCCGAACGAGCCGGCGCCCAGCCAGGGGTAGTCGTGCGAGCTGCTCCGGAAGCCGAGCGCGAACACGTCCTGCTCGCCGTGGACCAGGTCCGGACCGATCGAGTGCGGCTGCGCGAACTCGGCGGCCGTCTCCGGTCGCAGCAGCGCCTCCCGGTCGCCGAGCACCCCGGTCGCCGCCGCGTACAGCCCGGCGAGCCCGCGCGCCGAGGCCACCCCGCCGAACGAGGCCGAGCCCCGGGCGCGCACCGCACGGGAGTTGAGCAGTGCCTCGATGTCGGTGGGCGGTACCGCGTTCCGGTTGTAGGTGATCGCGGCCAGGGTCGCCGGACCGTCCGGGACCGCCGCCAGCTCGGCCCGCTGCTCCGGGGTCGGCTCCATCGGCAGCACCGACCGGTAGCGCGGCTCGTGCTCCTCGGGCAGCCCCAGGAAGAAGTCGAGGCCGTACGGGGCCCGGATCCGCTCCTCGTACACCTCCTGGAGCGTCCGGCCTGTCACCCGGAACACCACCTCGCCGGTGAGGGCACCGATCACGAAGGCGTGGTAACCGAAGCCGGCGCCCGGCCGCCAGAACGGTCGCTGGTCCGCCAGCCGCGCGGCGACCGCCCGGTCATCGGCCAGCTCCGCGGGCGTGAACCCGCCGTCCACGCCCACCACTCCGGCCTGGTGGGCCAGCAACTGCCGCAGGGTGATCGCACCCTTGCCGCGCGCCGCGAACTCGGGCCAGTAGCCGGCCACCGGGCGGTCCAGCTCCAGCGCCCGTTCCTGGACCAGCAGCGCCACGGCCAGATGGGCGGCGCCCTTGGTGGAGGAGTAGACGGCGAACAGCGTGTCGGGGCCGGTCGCCGGGCCCGCCCACAGATCGACCACCTTCCGGCCCCGGACATACGCGGCGAGCTGGCCCGCGTAGTCCGGGCGCTCCTCCCGCACCACGGCGGCGAACTCCTCCCGTACCGCCTCGAAGCCCGCGGCCACGGTGCCCCGCACCCGCCGCCGCCCGTCCCCCGCCGCGCCCACTGCCTCAGTCGCCCCGACTGCCCCGGCCGCGCCCGCCGTCCCGGCCGTCCGCTGTTCCGCCATGACCGCACTCTCCCCGTCGCATGGATGATCTTGTAGTGATCAGTCCAGCACGGCGGCGGACCGGGGATATTCCCCGGACCGGAGCCGACGGACGCGGTCGGCCGGGACCGCCTTTGCCGTGTACACGGCCGATAAGGTGCCCCCATGCGCGATTTCGGGGCGGGGTTCGGGTATCTGCTGAAGGGCCAGCGGTGGGTGGGCCGGCACGGCCGTCAGCTGGGGATCGGGCTGCTGCCCGGGCTGATCACCCTGGTGCTGTACGCGGGCGCCCTGGTGGGGCTGGCGTACGGGGCGGACGACCTGGCCGGCTGGGCGACGCCGTTCGCCGACGACTGGTCCTCGCCCTGGCTGGGCGCCTTCCGGGGCTTCCTCACCGCCCTGCTCTTCGTCCTCGGCCTGTTCCTGGCGGTCGTCACCTTCACCGCCGTCACCCTGCTGATCGGCCAGCCCTTCTACGAGTCACTCTCCGAGGCGGTCGACCGGAGCGAGGGCGGCGCGGTGCCCGAGTCGGGGCTGCCGCTCTGGCGGGAGCTGTGGGTCTCGGCCCGGGACAGCGTCCGGGTGCTGCTGCGGGTGGCGCTCTACGGGGTGCTGCTCTTCGCGCTCGGTTTTCTGCCGGTGGTCGGGCAGACCGTGGTGCCGGTGCTCGGCTTCTGCGTCTCCGGCTTCTTCCTGGCCGAGGAGCTGACGGCGGTGGCGCTCCAGCGCCGGGACGTGGAGTTCAAGGAGCGGCTCGCCCTGCTGCGGAGCCGGCGGATGCTGGCGCTGGGCTTCGGCGTCCCGCTGGCCCTGGCCTTCCTGGTGCCGTTCGTCGCTGTCTTCCTGATGCCGGGCGCGGTGGCGGGTGCCACCCTGCTCGTCCGCGACCTGGACCGGGCGGGCGCGGACCCGGCGGACGCCGGACCAGGGAAGACCCCGGACACCGGGTCCGGGGCGCCCGGGGCGGGTACGACTCCGGCGCCCGGGCCGGGGTGGGGCGAGGATCTGCCCCGCTGACCGGGGGCTCCGGCCCTCGCCCCGCCCGTACGGCCGGCTAGGGGGTGGCGGGTGCGGCGGTGGCCGTCGCGCTGGCGTCCTCCGAGGCCTGGCTGATGGTCGACCAGAGCAGCAGGGCCGCCGTGCCGACGACCTGGCCCACCGGCTCGCCGAAGGTGTACAGGACGCCGGCGGCCGTGCCCAGCGGGTCGACGGCCGCGCCCAGCGGGTCGTCGGTGACGGACAGGGGAGCGGATGCCGGGGCGGCGCTCGCCTCGGTGGCGGAGAGGGCCAGCAGACCGGCGGCGGCCATCGCGGCGACGGCGATCCGCCGGCGGCGGGTCATGCGGTGCGGAGACATGGGGGCTCCAGTCGTGTGTGACGGGGTTCCGACACCGCGTGAACGAGGCCGGGCCGTACGGGACACTCCGGACGCGTCCGTTCCGGGGGCCCCGCCCCCTGTACGGGCCCCCGGACCCCGTCCCTGTACGGGTTCCCCGCGCCCGCCCCGTACGGCTCGCGGGGCGGGCGCGGGCTTCAGCGGCGGGCCGCCGCCACCGCGACGACGGACCGCACCTGGGCGGTGATCGCCGCGCGGTCCCGGAGGAAGGACGGGTCGGTCACCGCGCCGCCGGGATCGGTGTTCCCGGGGCCGAACTGGAGCACCGGGGTGTGCAGATGGCCGCCCGGCAGCCCGGTCAGACCCAGCCGGTCCCGCAGCAGGGTGGCGCGGTAGGCGATCTCGTTGGAGAGGTAGTCCCCGCCGCCGCCCGCCCGGGCCGCCGAGCCGGGCGTGGGCCCGTCCGGCCGGGTCACCGGAGCCGTACCGCCCGCCGGGATCTCGGTCACCGTGGTGTTGTCGTACACCGGGAAGGGGCCGGTGTCCGCCGCCGTGATCCGGGCGGACGGCAGGGTGGTACGCGTCCACTGCGGCTGCGAGCCCGGGTCCGTCACCGGCACGAGGCCGGTCTCGGAGACGTTCAGGTTGTCCCCGAAGCCGCCCCGCCAGGCGCCGTTGGTGCGCTCCACGTCGAAGCGGCCCACCCGGCCCTGGCTCACCGTGGTGAACAGGTCCACCTGCGGCAGGTGCGGGCGGAGCGTGCGCTCCACCGTGCCGTCCGCGAAGTCCTGCCAGCGCACCGGGAAGACGACGGTCTCCACCCGGGCCCGGCCCCCGTCGGCGGTCCGGATCAGGGTGCCGTCCAGCGCCAGCGCGGCGGCGCCCGAGGGATTGCTGATCCGGACGTCACGGTCGAGCGTGAACGGGTCGAAGCCGGTCAGCAGCACCCGCTTCACGCCCCGGCCGGCCGGGTAGCGGACGGTGTTTTGGCCCCGGGAGGTGACCTCGAGCCGGTCGAGCAGCCGGGCCCGGTCCGGGTCGGAGAGGGCGAACCGGGGCTGCCAGGCACGCAGTTCCCGGGTCATCGCCAGCCGGGCCCAGTAGAGCGGCCGGTCGTCGTCCCGGCTGAGGTCGCCCGCGCGGGCCGCGGGCCCCCGCCCCTGCACCCGGTCCACGGCCCGGCGCCAGAGCGCGGATCCCTGACGGGTGACGGCCCGCTCGGCGGCGGCGTACGACCGCGCCCCGGCCAGCGCGGCGGCGAGCCCGGGCCCGGCCGAGTCGAAGCCGCCGCGCCGCAGGATCTCCTGGGGCGCAGCCCGGTCGAGCCGGGCCTCCTCCACGGTGGGCGCGGTGACACCGGCACCGGCCTCCCGGGCGCCGGACGCGGCGGGACCGGAGGCGACGGGCCCGCCGGCACCGGACGGTACGGCGACGGGCCCACCGGCACCGGACGGTACGGCGGCGGCTCCCGGCGGCGCGGCGCCCAGGGCGGTCAGGGCGGCGAGAGAGCCGATGAACACGCCGAGACGCGCCCGGGGCGTCCGGGACGTGCGAGTCGGGTGAGACGGGCGAGGTATCCGTGGCATGGGTGACACAGGAGGTGATCCTTCCGTCGGGTGCCCGCAGTATTCCGGCGCGGCCCCCCGGCCGCCACCATGCCGCCGTCCACCGCCACCGGATCGCCGTCCCCGGCCCACTCCGGAGCGCCCCGAACTGCCTTATGAGTACCAGCCGTTCATCGGGTAACGTGCGGAGGGAGCGGGCCGGCGGCCGGAGCCGGCCGACCGGCGCCCCGGCCCTCATCAGCCGCTCCGGGGCGGTACCTGACCACTGCCCCGGAGCTTCCCGTCCCGCCCGGCGGGACCGCTCAGCGCCGACCCGGCGGGGCCGGCCTGGCGTCCGTCACGATCCGGTGGGCGAGCGCCGCCAGCCGGCCCTGGCCGTCCCGCCCGGGATGGAACCAGTCCCAGGGGCTCAGCTGCTCGCCGGTGAACCGGTAGGCGAACACCGCCCCGTCGTCGTACCGGCACCGCTCGTCCGCCGCGCAGACCTCCCGCAGCGCCGCGTTGTACGCCCGCACCCGCGCGTCCACCAGGGCCCGCCGGCGCTCGGCGGCGGGGCCCAGGTCGTCGGCGTCGCCCAGCATGGAGGCGCACAGGCCCAGCTTCCAGACCTGCTTGCCGACCGGATTCTCCCGGCCCTCGGACCACAGCCGCTTCAGGTCCGGCACGCTCGCCACGTACACCTGGGCGGTCGGCGCCGTCGCCCGCAGCCGTCGCAGCGCCTCCGCGAACCCGGTCCGGAACTCCGCCACCGGGGTCATCGCCGCCGTACTGCTCCGGCAGGCGTCGTTGGCGCCCGCCATGACCGTCACCAGCGCCGGCTTCCGGGCCGCTGCCCGCTCCATCTGGGCGGGCAGCTCCGCCATCCGCGCCCCCGACCGGGCCAGGTTCCAGCTGCGCGCGGCCGCGCCCTTCGCGCCGAGGAGCCGTACCGCCAGGCTGTCCACCGCCGGGTCGCTGCCGGTGGCCCAGGAGACCTCCGGGCAGTCCGCCAGCAGCCCGCAGGCGTCGTAACCCCGGGTGATCGAGTCACCCACGGCGGCGAGCGAGGACGGGCTGCGGTCCCAGAGCGGATCGGGGACCGGGGACGGGGCGGAGGACGCCGACCGGTCCCGCTCCGGCCCCCGTTCGGGTGGCCCGGCGCACCCCGCGAGCACCGTTCCGCAGAGCAGCGCGGCCACCGCCGGGCGGACGGCGGTGGCCCGGAACCGGGTCCGGACCCGGCCCGGGACGGGGCCCGGGCGGCGGCATATGCGGGTGGGAAGGTCGCGGAGGCGAGGCAAGGGGTGACTCTTTCCCGGAATCGTGACGGTCAAGGCGTCCTCGCGGGTGAAAGCTTGGTGTCGAGGTCACCCGGGCAGACCGTACGTCATCCCAAGCACCCGTGCGCACGGTAGCTTTTCCCCGTCGAACCAGAGGCGCCCGCGCCGGTCGGCTCCGGTAA
This sequence comes from Streptomyces pyxinae, assembly GCF_024756275.1. Taxonomy (GTDB): domain Bacteria; phylum Actinomycetota; class Actinomycetes; order Streptomycetales; family Streptomycetaceae; genus Streptomyces; species Streptomyces pyxinae. The sequence goes on from NZ_JANUGQ010000020.1 coordinate 89,061, forward strand.
ATTACATCACGTCACATGCTGTCCCTTTTGTGGAGTTTCACTCCCGATGCTGTTTACTGAGGCCGCTGGACAAGGCGAACCTCGTCCCACACTGGAGGTCCGGTGACGACACGTGGAGTCCTGTACGTACACTCAGCCCCGCGCGCGCTGTGCCCGCACGTCGAATGGGCGGTGGCGGGAGTGCTCGGGGTGCGGGTCCAGCTGGACTGGATCAGGCAACCGGCCTCGCCGGGCACCTGGAGAGCCGAGTTCTCCTGGCAGGCGCAGTCGGGCACCGCCTCCAAACTGGCCTCCGCGCTCCGGGGCTGGGAGATGCTCCGCTTCGAGGTCACCGCCGAGCCGTCCGCCGCCGCCGAGGGCGAGCGGTACAGCGCCACCCCCGCGCTCGGCATCTATCACGCCGTCACCGGGATCCACGGCGACATCCTGATTCCCGAGGACCGGCTGCGTGCCGCGCTGGCCCGGTCCGCGCGCGGCGAGACCGATCTGGCCACCGAGGTCGCCACCCTGCTGGGCAAGCCCTGGGACGACGAACTGGAGCCCTTCCGGTACGCGGGCGAGGGCGCCCCGGTCCGCTGGCTGCACCAGGTCGTCTGATCGTCACCAGGTCATCCGGTCGCCCGAACATCCGGTCGTCCGGTCATCGGTCACCCGTTTGTCCGGTCGTCCGTCGTCCGGTCATCCGTCGTCCGGCCGTCCCGCCGCCGGCCGACCGTCCCGCGGTACGCGTACGGGCCCGCCTCCCGGTGCGGAGGCGGGCCCGTACCCGTACGACGGCGAAACGGCCGGAAAGAGGCCACGGAGCAGCCGCCGCCGGAGAAGCGCGGCGGCCGGCCACCGGGAGGGTGACCGGCCGCGGCCGTACGGCGGGCCCGGAGGGACCGGACCGGCGGGTTCCCGACCGCTCGGGTGCCTCAGACGGTGCGGAAGGCCAGCACCACGTTGTGGCCGCCGAAGCCGAACGAGTTGTTGATCGCGGCGATCGTGCCCTCGGGCAGCGCGCGCGGCTCGTCGCGGACCACGTCCGCGTCGACCTCCTCGTCCAGCTCGGTGACGTTGATGGTCGGCGGGGCCGTACGGTGGTGCAGCGCCAGGACCGTGGCCACGGTCTCGACACCGCCCGCGCCGCCCAGCAGATGACCCGTCATCGACTTGGTGGCGGAGATCGCCACATGGTCCAGGTCGTCCCCGAGCACCTTGCGCAGCGCCTTCACCTCGGCGACATCACCCTGCGGGGTGGACGTGGCGTGGGCGTTGAGGTGGGCCACCTCGGACGGCTTGAGGTCCGTGGAGTCCAGCAGGTTCTGGAGCGCGGCGGCGATGCCCCGGCCGGTCGGCTCGGGCTGCGCGATGTGGTGGCTGTCGGCCGACAGGCCCTGGCCCAGCACCTCGCAGTAGACCCGGGCGCCCCGCGCGGCGGCGTGCTCGGCCGACTCCAGCACCACGACACCGGCGCCCTCGCCCAGCACGAAGCCGTCCCGGCCCTTGTCGTACGGGCGCGACGCCTTCTCGGGCTCGTCGTTGTTCTTGGACATCGCCATCATGTTGGCGAACGCCACCACCGGCAGCGGGTGGATCGCCGCCTCGGTGCCGCCGGCCACCACCACGTCGGCGCGGCCGGTACGGATCATCTCGACCGCGTAGCCGATCGCCTCGGCGCCGGAGGCGCAGGCCGAGACCGGGGTGTGCACGCCCGCCCGCGCGTTGACCTCCAGGCCGACGTTGGCGGAGGGGCTGTTGGGCATGAGCATGGGCACGGTGTGCGGGGAGACGCGGCGGGCGCCCTTCTCCTTGAGCACGTCGTACTGGTCGAGCAGGGTGATCACACCGCCGATGCCGGAGGCGATGACCGAACCGAGGCGCTCCGGGGCGACGGCCTCGTCCTCACCGGCCGGACCGGAGTAACCCGCGTCCGCCCACGCCTCACGGGCCGCGATCACGGCGAACTGCGCCGAGCGGTCCAGCTTGCGGGCGAGCGGCCGGGGCAGCACGTCGAGCGGGTCCACGGCCGCCGTGGCCGCGATCCGCACGGGCAGCTCGGCGAAGCGCTCGTCCTCCAGGCGCCTGGCGCCCGAGCGGCCCGCCAGCAGACCCTCCCAGGTCGTGGCGGCGTCGCCGCCCAGCGGTGTGGTCGCTCCGATACCGGTGACGACCACGGTGCGATTGGTCGAGTTCACAGGAATTCTTTCTCCACGTGTATGAGGTATACGGACTGCGGCGCCACCGCCGGGCGGCGATCCCGGCCGGAACCCGGGGGCCGCACGCGGACCCGGTGTCCCGTACGCGGACCTGGTGGTCCGGTCACGGTCCCGGGGCCGCACGCGGACCGGTGATCCGTCCGCGGACCTGGCGATCCGCACGCGGACCTGGTGGTTCGCACCAGGTCCGGCGCGCGCCGGCTCAGCCCTGGTGCTTGGCGATGTAGTCGACGGCGTCGCCGACGGTCTTGAGGTTCTTGACGTCCTCGTCGGGGATCTTGACGTCGAAGCGCTCCTCGGCGGCGACGACGACCTCGACCATGGAGAGCGAGTCGACGTCCAGGTCGTCGGTGAAGGACTTGTCCAGCTGGACGTCCTCGACCGGGATACCGGCGATCTCGTTCACGATCTCCGCGAGACCCGCGACGATTTCTTCCTGCGTGGCGGCCATGTGGCGCTCCTTCGTGTGTTTCTCGAAAGGTGTTTCTCGGAGGCGGTGCCGGGGACAGTGCCCGCGGCCCCGCTCAGAGGATGAGGTGGCGTCCGTCCGGTGGGACCGTACGGCGCACTAGGGGAGGGTAACGACCGTGGCGGCGTACGCGAGACCCGCCCCGAAGCCGATGACGAGCGCGGTGTCACCGCTCTTCGCCTGACCGGTCGCCAGCAGCCGCTCCATGGCGAGCGGAATCGAGGCGGCCGAGGTGTTGCCGGTGGTCTCCACGTCCCGGGCGACCGTGACGTGCTCGGGGAGCTTCAGCGTCTTCACCATCGAGTCGATGATCCGCATGTTCGCCTGGTGCGGGATGAAGACGTCCAGGTCGGCCACGTCGACGCCGGCGGCGTCCAGGGCCTGCTGGGCGACCTTCGCCATCTCGAAGACGGCCCAGCGGAACACCGCCTGGCCCTCCTGGGTGATGGCGGGGAACTTCTCGACGGTGCCGTCCCGGTAGTCGGTCCACGGCACGGTCTGCTTGATGGTCTCGGACTTGTCGCCCTCGGAGCCCCAGACGGTCGGGCCGATGGCCGGCTCCTCGGCGGGGCCCACGACGACCGCGCCGGCGCCGTCACCGAAGAGGAAGGCGGTGGCCCGGTCCTCCAGGTCGGTGAGGTCGCTCAGCCGCTCCACGCCGATGACCAGCACATACTCGGCGGAGCCCTCCACGACCATGCCCTTGGCGAGCGTCAGTCCGTAGCCGAAGCCCGCGCAGCCCGCCGAGATGTCGAACGCGGCCGGCTTGCCGGCGCCCAGCTTGTCCGCGATCTCGGTGGCGACGGCCGGGGTCTGCTTGAAGTGCGAGACGGTGGAGACGACGACCGCGCCGATGTGCGCCGGGGTGATCCCGGCGTCCGCGATGGCCTTGCCCGCCGCCTCGACCGACATGGCCGTGACGGTCTCCTCCGGGGAGGCCCAGTGCCGGGTGGCGATCCCGGAGCGGGTGCGGATCCACTCGTCGGAGGAGTCGATCTTCTCCAGGATCACGTCATTGGGCACGACCCGGGTGGGGCGGTAGCCGCCGACGCCCATGATGCGGGCGTACGGGGCACCCTGGCTGGGCTTGATCTTCGACATGCGCTGCGGCTCCTTGTCAGCGGGCGCCGGCCGCGTCGGCGGCGGACGGGGCGGTGCCGGCGGCATCGGCGGCGGACGAGGCGGTCCCGGCGGCGGACGCGGCGGTCTCGGCGATCAGGGCGCGGGCCGCGTCCAGGTCGTCGGGGGTCTTCAGGGCGACCGTGCGCACACCCGGCAGGGCGCGCTTGGCGATGCCGGTCAGGGTGCCGCCGGGGCACACCTCCACCAGCGCGGTCGCGCCGAGCCGCTGGAACGTTTCCATGCACAGGTCCCAGCGGACCGGGCTGGCCACCTGGCCCACCAGCCGGGCGACGACCTCGGCGCCCGAGGTGACGACGGCGCCGTCCTTGTTGGAGACGTACGGCACGGCCGGATCGGCCGGCGCCAGGCCGTCGGCGGCCCGGCGGAGCGCGTCGACGGCGGGCGCCATGTGGTGGGTGTGGAACGCCCCGGCCACCTTCAGCGGCACCACCCGGCGCACGCCCTCGGGCTTGTCGTCCGCCAGCGCGGCGAGCTGCTCCAGGGTCCCGGCCGCGACGATCTGTCCGGCGCCGTTCACATTGGCGGCGGTCAGACCGAGCTTCTCCAGGTGCGGGACGGTCACCTCGGGGTCGCCGCCGAGCAGCGCCGACATCCCGGTGCCGGTGACGGCGGCGGCCTCGGCCATCGCCAGGCCCCGGGCCCGTACGAGCCGGAGGGCGGCGGTGTCGTCCAGGACGCCGGCGAACGCGGCGGCGGTGAACTCGCCGACGCTGTGACCGGCCACCGCGCCGGGGGTGACGTCTCCGAGCGCGGACGCGGCGAGCAGTCCGGCCGCGACCAGCAGCGGCTGGGCCACCGCCGTGTCACGGATGGCGTCGGCGTCCGCGTGTGTGCCGTAGTGGGCGAGGTCGAGACCGATGGCCTCGGACCAGGCGGCGACGCGCTCGGCGGCGCCGGGAAGGTCGAGCCAGGGGGTCAGGAAGCCGGGCGTCTGAGCGCCTTGGCCGGGAGCGACGAGTACGAGCACCCTCACACTCTCTCTTGTGGACGGCTCGGGACGCCCGTGAGGACAGGGACGAAGAACCGCCGGGGGAATTGTTGATGTCCGACAAAAGCCTACGGCTGGGCGTCCGCGTCGGCCAGGCGCCCCAGGATGAGCGCGATCCGCAGAGTGAACGCCGAGCGCACGTCGGAGGGCGACCATCCGGTGACGTCGGTCACACGTCGAAGCCGGTAGCGCACGGTGTTGGGATGCACAAAAAGCATCCGGGCCGCGCCCTCCAGGCTGCTGGCCTGTTCCAGATAGACGCTCAGCGTCTCCAGCAGCGCGGAACCGACCTCCTCCAGCGGTCTGTAGATCTCCTCCACCAACTGCTCGCGCGCGGCCGGATCGGAGGCGATGGCCCGCTCCGGCAGCAGATCGTCCGCCAGGACCGGCCGGGGCGCGTCCTGCCACGCCGAGCAGGCCTTCAGCCCGGCCGCCGCCGCCTGCGCGGAGCGGGTCGCCGCCAGCAGGTCCGGCACCACCGGGCCGGCCACCACCGGACCCGCCGCGAACGGGCCGATCAGCGCCTTCGCCACCTGGAGCGGATTGTCCCGGCCGCCCGCGATCACCACCAGCCGGCTGCCCAGCACCCCGGTGAGCACCTGGAGCTTGGCGCCCCGGGCCGCCCGGCGGATCGCCTCCACGGTCAGCTCGCTGTCGCCGTCCGGCGCGGTGCCCAGGATGACGCAGACATGGTCGGGGGAGTTCCAGCCGAGCGCGGCGGCCCGGGAGACGGCGCCCTCGTCCGCCTCGCCGGAGAGCACCGCGTTGACCACCAGCGACTCCAGCCGGGCGTCCCAGGCGCCGCGCGCCTCGGCCGCCTGCGCGTACACCTGGGCGGTGGCGAAGGCGATCTCCCGCGCGTACACCAGCAGCGCCTCGCGGAGCACCGCCTCGTCGCCGGGGGCGGCCACCTCCTCAATGGCCGACTCCATGACCTCGATGGTGGTCCGCACCATCTCCACGGTCTGCCGCAGGGTGATCGCCCGGGTCAGCTCCCGGGGCGCGGTGCCGAAGACATCGGTGGAGATCGCCTGCGGGGTCTCCGGGTGGCGGAACCACTCGGTGAACGCGGCGATGCCCGCCTGGGCCACCAGACCGATCCAGGAACGGTTCTCCGGGGGCATCGCCCGGTACCAGGGCAGCGTCTCGTCCATGCGGGCGATGGCGCTCGCCGCGAGCCGCCCCGATGACTGTTCCAGGCGCTTCAGGGTGGCGGCATGGGAGTGGGCGTCGTTCGCTGCGGGTTCAGGCACGGGAACAAGACTGCCTCATCGGGACGGCGCCCCGCCCCACCGGGCCTCTCCGTCCCGGTTCCGCACCCCTCCGTACCCTGCGGGAACGCCGGGGACGCCGGGGACGCCGGGAACGCCGGGGACGGCAGGAGCGGTGGGGAACGGCAGGACCGGCGGGGAAGAGCGGGGATTGGCAGGGAACGGCGGGGACAGCGGGGAACCGGCAGGGAACGACAGGGAAGAGCGGGGAGCGCCGGGGGTGCGGGGCTTCCGGACGAGGGCGGGGCCGGCGGCCGGGGCGCCTCCGGCGGGACCCGGCGAGACCCTGGGCGGTTCCGTGGGCTGGTTAGGGTGGGCGGTGTGATTTCCGTACGGCGTTCCGGCGACCGCTACCCGGGCGGTGACCCGGCGGCCGGCATCACCACCCGGCACGGGTTCTCCTTCGGGCCGCACTACGACCCCGACAACCTCCGCTTCGGGGCGCTGATCGCCTGCAACGAGGAACGGCTCGCGCCCGGCGCCGGATTCGACGAGCACCCGCACAGCCACACCGAGATCGTCACCTGGGTGATCTCGGGCGAGCTGACCCACCGCGACTCCACCGGCCGCTCCACCGTGGTCCGCCCCGGGGACGTCCAGCACCTCAGCGCGGCCGGCGGGGTGCGGCACGCGGAGCGCAACGACGGCGCCGCCCCGCTGGTCTTCGCGCAGATGTGGCTGGCGCCCCTGGCCCCCGGCGGTGAACCGTCGTACGCGGTGGTGCGCGGGCTTCCGGACGGGACGCCCTTCCCGGTGCCCGCCGCCGGCGCCGTCCTGCACGTCCTCCGCCCGGCCCCCGGCGCCCCGGTCCCGCTGCCGGCTGCCCCCTTCGTCCACCTCCAGCTGGTGCGCGGCCGGGCCGAACTGGCCGGGCACGCCCTGGCCCCCGGCGACGCGGCCCGCCTCACCGGTGAGACGGGCCTGCGCCTGACCGCCCCCGCGCCGGCCGAGGCGCTGGTCTGGGCGATGGACGCGGCCGGGTAGCCGAGCCGGGCCGTCGGAGTGCTCGGTCACCTTGGGGTGACCGAGTCACTCAAAAGTGCGTTCTTCCAGGTCAGCGGCAGGTCTCTTACGGTTCCCCAGTAACCACAAGAGACCGACGGGCGTCCGCCCCGGCGGGCGCCGGAGCACGGCTGCCCGTCCCCGGGCGGCGCTCCGGACGAGGAGGCGTCACCCATGGCCATCACCCTGCTGAATCCCGAAGGACTGCCCGTCGTCGACGTCTACCGGCAGGTGTCGGTCGCGTCGGGATCGAAGCTGGTCTTCGTCGCCGGACAGGTCGCCGTGGACGCCGGGGGGAACCCGGTCGGCGTGGGCGACCTGGCCGCGCAGGTCGAGCGGTGCTACCTCAATGTCGCCACCGCGCTGGCCGCGGCCGGGGCCTCCTTCGCGGACGTGGCCAAGCTCAACGTCCATGTCGTGGACTGGACCCCCGACCAGATGCCCGTCCTGCTGGCGGGCATCGCCCGGGCGGCGGAGCGGCTGGGCGTCACCCCGGTCCCGCCGGCCACCCTGCTGGGCGTGGCGGCGCTGGACGTGCCCGAGCACCTGGTGGAGGTGGAGGCCACGGCGGTCCTCGACTGAGCGGCGCCGGTCCCGGGCCCGGCCGCGCGCACCGGGCCAGGGTCCGGCCGCCCGGCCTGTGCCGGACCCCGCTCGGCCGGCCGGCTCACCGGGCCGCCCGGGTAAGCGGGCGGGGGCACCGCCCGTAGGACGATGCACTCGGCCGGGACCGCGAGCTCAGCCCCGCAACTCGGCCAGGACCGCGTCGGTGAAGGGCGGCCAGGCCTCGATCGCCCACGGCCCGAAGGCCCGGTCGGTGAGCGCCACACAGGCCGCGCCCGCGTCCGGGTCGATCCAGAGGAACGTCCCCGACTGCCCGAAGTGGCCGAAGGTACGCGGCGAGGAGCCGGTGCCGGTCCAGTGCGGGGACTTGCCGTCCCGGATCTCGAAGCCGAGGCCCCAGTCGTTGGGCTTGCGGTGGCCGTAGCCGGGCAGCACCCCGCTCAGCCCCGGGTGCACCACCGACATGGCCTCCAGCACCGTGCGCGGGTCCAGCAGCCGGGGCGCCTGCACCTCGGCGGCGAAGCGCGCCAGGTCGTCCACGGTCGAGACGGCGTCCTTGGCGGGCGAACCGGTCAGCGAGGTGGCGGTCATGCCCAGCGGCTCCAGCACCGCCTGGCGCAGATACTCGCCGAACGGGATGTCGGTGGCCTTGGCGATGTGGTCGCCCAGCACCTCGAACCCGGCGTTGGAGTAGAGCCGCCGGGTGCCCGGCCCGGCCGTCGCCCGGTGCTCGTCGAAGGCCAGGCCCGAGGTGTGCGCCAGCAGATGCCGTACGGTCGAGCCCTCCGGACCGGCCGGCTCGTCCAGCTCGACCGCCCCCTCCTCGTACGCGATCAGCGCGGCGTACGCGGCCAGCGGCTTGGTCACGGAGGCCAGCGGGAACGGCCGCCCGGTCGGGCCGTGCGCCCCCGCCACGGTGCCGTCCGCGCGCACCACGGCCGCCGCCGCGTGCGGCACCGGCCAGTTGTCGATCGTCGCGAGGCTCTGCATGGGCCGAGCCTATCCCCCGGACGGCGCACCCCGATTTCCGCTTGCCTGGAGTGCGCTCCAAGGTTCTAGCGTGGAGGTCATGACGGCGGACATCACGGCGACCGTGCCCCCCTTTGCTCCGACCCGGCGTACGGACCTCTGCGCCGAACCGCCCCCGCCCCCGCGCCCGGACGGCCAGGACCGTTACACCATCAGCGAGGTGGCCGCCTGGACCGGACTGAGCGCCCACACCCTGCGCTGGTACGAGCGGATCGGCCTGATGCCGCACGTGGACCGCTCGCACACCGGCCAGCGCCGGTTCACCAACCGCGACCTGGACTGGCTCACCTTCGTCGGCAAGCTGCGGCTGACCGGGATGCCGGTGGCCGACATGGTGCGGTACGCCGAGCTGGCGCGGGCGGGCGCCGGCACCTTCGAGGAGCGGCGCGCCCTGCTGGAGGACACCCGCCGGAACGTACGCGACCGGATCGCGGAGCTCCAGGACACGCTCGCCGTACTGGACCGCAAGATCGACTACTACGGATGCGCCCTCGGGGCGCCGGAGAGGGACTGACCACCGCATGAGCGACGAGCACACCCAGAACACCCAGAACGCCCGGAACGCCGGGAAGATCGCCACCGTACGCCTCGGCAGCGACGGCCCGCCGGTCGGCGTCCAGGGCTTCGGGGCCATGGGCATCAGCGAGTTCTACGGGGACACCGACGAGGCGGCGGCCCGGGACACCCTGGACGCGGCGCTGGAGGCGGGCGTCACCCTGATCGACACCGCCGACATGTACGGCAACGGGGCCAACGAGCGGTTCCTCGCGCCGTTCGTCGCCGCGCACCGGGACGAGATCACCCTGGCGACCAAGTTCGCCATCGAGCGCGTCGACGACACCACCCGCCGGATCCGCAACGAGCCCGCCTACATCAAGTCGGCCGTGGAGGGCAGCCTCCGGCGGCTCGGCGTCGAGACCATCGACCTCTACTACATGCACCGCCGCGACCCGGCGATCCCGCTGGCCGACTCGGTCGGCGCCATGGCCGAACTGGTCCGCGAGGGCAAGGTGCGGCACCTGGGGCTGAGCGAGGTGACCGGGCCCGAGCTGCGCGAGGCGCATCAGGTGCACCCGATCGCCGCCCTCCAGTCCGAGTGGTCGCTCTTCTCCCGGGACGTGGAGCGCAGCGCGGTGGGCGCGGCGGCCGAGCTGGGCGTCGCCTTCGTGCCCTACTCGCCGCTCGGCCGGGGCTTCCTGACCGGCGCCTTCGCGGACGCGGCCCGGGACCTGTCGAGCAGCGACTTCCGCAAGCACCAGCCGCGCTTCTCCGGCGACAACGCCCGGGCCAACGCCGCACTGCTGGAGCCGGTACGGAAGATCGCCGAGGCCCATGACGCCACCCTGGCGCAGATCGCGCTGGCCTGGGTGCAGCAGCGGGCGGAGGCGCACGGCCTGCCGGTCGTCCCGATCCCGGGCACCCGCAAGCGCTCCCGGCTGCTGGAGAACACGGCGGCGACCCGGATCACCCTCACCGCCGGGGAACTGGCGGAGCTGGAGCCGATCGCCGCCCGGGTGGCGGGCGACCGCTACCCGGACATGTCCTCCACCTCGGCCGCCCGGGACGTCTGAGCCGGAGCCGTACTGCCGTACTGCCGTACCCGGAGCCGTACGGCCGTACCTCAGGCGTACGGGGACGGGGTGCCGGGAGCGGTTCCGGCGCCCCGCCCCCGCGCCTCCGGGCCCCGGGTCGGCGCCCCGCCGTCCGGGCCCGGGCGGCAGGGCTCACGCCAGGTCCAGGGCGAAGGCGCCGAAGCCGGCCGCGAGCAGGGCGGCGGCCGTCCGGAGGGTCGGGCCGGTGCGGGTCCACGGGGACTCGAAGCCCCGGGCGTACCGGGCGATCAGCGCCAGCAGCCCGGCGAAGAGCGGCAGCCAGGCCACCCGGGCGGCGATCCAGCCGAGGGTGTCCGGGGCGGTGGTCAGCCCGGGCACCGACCCGGCGGTGAGCGAGACCGGCACCGCGGCCGCCAGCATCGCCGTCTGGTGCCAGCAGAGAATCGTCATCGCGGACAGATTGACCACCACCACCGGCGCCCAGCGCCCCGGCCGCCGCAGCAGCGCCCCGATCCGGCCGTGCAGCAGGATCGCCGCCCCGCTCTGCGCCGCCGCCAGCGCCAGGACCAGCAGCGACGGCGGGTGCGAGTTGGTGCGCGCCTCGCCGGGGACGCCGACCATCGAGGCCGGATAGCCGCAGCCCAGCAGCAGCGCCGCGAACAGCGCCGTACCACCCGCCAGCAGCAGCCAGGCACCCCGCCGGCCGATCCGGCCCTCGCCCCAGGAGACCCCCAGCTGGTACGCGAAGAGCCAGCCGGGCAGGATCGTCAGCAGCCCCAGCCAGGACGGCAGCCCGTCCGCGTACGGCCCGTAGCGCAGGAAGTCCACCACCGCGACCGCGCCGAGCAGCGGGGCCGCCGCCCAGCCGCCGAGCAGCCGGGCGGCCCGGACGCAGTACGGGGTGAGCGCGGTGACCACCGCGTAGACCCCGACGAACCAGAGCGGCTGCACCACCAGCGTCGCCCCGGTGCGCAGGGTGGCCCGGGGCACCCCGAGGGCCGACAGCAGGGGGACGAGCAGCGCCCAGACGGCGGCCACCCCCAGCACCGGTCGGCCCAGCCGGGCGAGCCGGCCGCGCAGCCAGCCGCCGGTGGTGCCGGGGCGGCGGCGGTAGGAGAGCACCGAGGCGTACCCGCCGACCAGGAAGAAGACGCCCAGCATCTGGAGCACCCAGCTCACCGGCACGAAGTAGCCGAAGGCGGTGAGCGGGCTGGCGTTGTGCAGACCGCCGGCCGGGTCGAGGGTGAGGCCGCCGAGCAGCCAGTGGCCGGCCGGCACGGCGAGCAGCGCCAGGGCCCGCAGCCCGTCCACCGCCCGGTCCCGGTGGGCCGGTGTGCCGGTCTCGATCCGGCGCACCAGCGCGGCGACACCGGACACGCGGGCCCCCTCCCGGGCGCCCGTCGACCTTCCGCCGGTGCCGGCGGCGCTCACCGGCCGGCCGCCGGTCTCCGGGGTCCTGGCCCGGGCGCTCATCGGCCGGCCCCCGCCGGAAGGGCCGCGATGGCGGCGAAGGCGCGGAGCGAGCGGGTGCCCGGGGCGAAGTAGCCGGTGTGGCCCGGGGCGTCCTCGGCCGGCACCCGGCGGGCGCCGAACTCCTCGGAGGCCGGATCGGTGCCGTGGCCGAGCCCGAGGAGCGAGACGTTCGGCACCTTGCCGATCCAGTCGGCCGGGTCCTTGGCCGCCCAGACCCGGGCGCCGGTGCCGAGCCCCGCGGCGTTGTCCGCGCGCATCCCGGGCGAGCCGAACACCACCAGGTCCTTGGCCTTCAGCCGGTGCGCGGCCAGCCCGCAGACCACCGAGCCGTAGCTGTGGCAGAACACGGCCGGCGCGGGAGCCCCGGTGGTGGCCAACCCGTCGGTGAACCGGGTCAGCCGCTCCGCGCCCGCCTCGGCCAGCCGGCCGGTCGCCGCGTCCACTCCGACGCCGACCGGGGTGGTGTAGCCGGCCCAGGCGATCACGGCGGTGGCGCCCCGGGTGGCGGCGCGCAGCCCGGCGGCCATGCCGGCGGGGGTGCCATAGGGGTCGCGGGCCCGGTCGTAACTGCCCGCGTCGATGTCCGAGCCCGGCACCACCACGGCCACGCTCCGGCTGCGCGCCAGGTCCCCGAAGACCTCCGCCACCTGGCCCCGGCCGCGCGGATCGAAGGCCAGCAACTGCCGGCCGGCCAGCCGGGCGTACCGGGCGTCGCGCCGGACCGCCAACTCGTTGGCCCGGTAGCGCAGCTCCACCGGGACGCCGTCCAGATTGCCGGTGACCCCCGGGTGGCGGCGTACCAGCGCCTCCCGCTGAGCGGGCGTCAGGCCCCGGAAGAACGCCGCCACCCGGGCGGGCGAGGTGGTCTCCGGGTCGGGCAGCTCCCGGCCCAGCGACCGGTCCGCCCGCCACCCGGCCGTCCCCGGCGGCGGGCCGGTCACCGGCCGCTGGGCGCTTCCGGTGGCCCAGCCGGCGGTCCCGGTCACCACCGTGGTCGCCAGCGCGGCGGCCACCAGGGTCCTCCGGTAACGGTTGTGACGGACGCTGCGGCGCATCGACGCCCTCCCTCTTCCTGCCTCGTTCGGTGCGGAGGGCAGGAAGGTAGGGAGCGGACGCCCCGCCGGGCGTCACACCGGGGAGCCAACCCGGAGGTCGTACCGGGGTAGGGGGAGGGGGAGGGCCAGAACCGGTCCCGGGCGGCGGCCCGGTCGGGGCGCCACTCGGAACCGGCGTGGTGCTAGGCCGCCTCGCCCGGGGTGACCAGCCCCGACTCGTACGCGAAGACCACCGCCTGCGCCCGGTCGCGCAGGTCCAGCTTGGCCAGCACCCGGCCGATGTGGGTCTTCACCGTCTGCTCGGCCAGCACCAGGTGGCGGGCGATCTCCTGGTTGGACAGGCCCCGGGCGATCAGTTCGAGCACCTCGGTCTCCCGGGGCGTCAGCCCGTTGAGGCGCGGCGAGCGGTCGCGGCGGAGGGCCGGCCGGGAGGCGGCGAAGTCGGCGATCAGCCGCCGGGTCACCGACGGGGCGAGCAGCGCCTCGCCGGCCGCCACCACCCGTACCGCCGCGATCAGATCGGCCGGCGGCGCGTCCTTCAGCAGAAAGCCGGACGCCCCGGCGCGCAGCGCCTCGTACACGTAGTCGTCCACGTCGAAGGTGGTCAGCATCAGCACCTTGGGGCGGTGCTCGACCCCCCTGGGCGGGGTGAGCAGCTCCCGCGCCGCCGCCAGACCGTCCAGCTCCGGCATCCGTACGTCCATCAGCACCACGTCCGGATGGGTGGAGCGGCTCACCGCCACCCCGGCCCGGCCGTCGGCGGCCTCGCCCACCACGTCGATGTCCGGCTGCGCCGAGAGCAGCGCGGCGAACCCCGCGCGCACCATGGCCTGGTCGTCGACGATGATCACGCGGATCGTCACGCGGGGTCCTCCGGGGCGGGGTCGGACTTCTTGTCGAAGGCGGGATCGGGGGTCTTCCGGACGGCGGGGCCGGGGCCGGGCTTCTTTTCCCGGGCGGGGGCCGGGTCGGTGCCGGGGGAGTCCGGCGGCTCGCCCAGCGGCAGCCGGGCGGCGATCCGGAAGCCGCCGTCCGGCAGCGGTCCGGCGTCCAGGGTGCCGCCGGTCAACCGTACGCGCTCCCGCATCCCGACCAGGCCGTGGCCCGTGCCGGAGGTCTCCAGCGGCGAGACCGGCTCGGTGGGCGGGCCGTTGACCACCAGCACGGTCAGCCGCCCGCCGGCCGCCGTCACCGAGACCCGGGTCGGCGCGCCCGGCGCGTGCCGCACCACATTGGCCAGCGCCTCCTGCGTGATCCGGTACGCCGAGAGGTCCACCGCCGAGGCGACGGCGCCGAGCCCGGCCGGCAGCGACAGCTCGGCCGGCACCCCCGCCCGTACGGTGGCCTCCACCAGCTGCTGAAGCCGGTCGAGTCCGGGCTGTGGGCCCCGTTCGCCCTCGCTGCCCTCGCTGCGCAGCACCGAGAGCAGCCGCCGCATCTCGGCCAGCGACTCGCGCGCCGAGGCGGCGATGGTGGTGAACTCCTCGCACGCCGCCTCCGGCAGCCCCGGAATCCGGTACGGCGCCGAGTCCGCCTGCACGGTGATCACCGACATGTGGTGCGCCACCACATCGTGCAACTCCCGGGCGATGCGCGCCCGTTCCTCCAGCAGGGTGCGGCGGGCCCGTTCCGCCTCGCTGATGGTCTCCTGCTCCGCCAGCCGCCGCTGGGCCTCCCGGCGTTCCCGCAGGGCGCCGCTGACCAGCAGCACCATGCCGCACAGCACGAAGAGCAGCGTGCCGATCCCGTCGCCGCGCGCCGGGGAGACCAGCTCGAAGGCGAAGCCGAAGGCGCCGGTGACCAGCCAGACGCCCAGCAGCGTACGGCGCGGCTCACGCAGCCCGACCGCGATCATCAGGGCCAGATAGCCGACCACCGCCATCGGGGTCCACGGCCAGGACCGGCCGGCCACCCCGTCGGCGCCGAGCAGCACCACCGCGCCCGCCACATGGCCGGTCAGCACGATCCACCACGCCTGCAGCGGCCGGGCCACGGCGAGCAGCAGCGGCGCGGTCTGGGCGGTCGCCAGCGCCCCGGCGATCCCCCCGTTGACCCGGTAGTCCTGGGCGAGCACGGTGACGGTGACCGGGAGCAGCGCGGCGACCAGGACGGCGGCGACAGCGTAGGGGAGTCCCCGCAGCCAGCGTGATTCCGCGCGGGTGAACGGCGGTTCGCCCGGGGTGGGGGAGGTGACGGCGTCGCCCAGGGCACGGAGCGACTCCCGTGCCGAGTCGAGCAGCCGCTGCCACGGCGGGGGCGGTACGGGGGGTGCGGTACTCATGATCCGGCCAGCGTAGGCAGCCTGGACGCCCCGGCGCGTCATACCCCGGTACGGCCCCGGGGGCCCGCCCCGTACCGGGGTATGACCCCGCACCGGGCGGGCCACCGGGACACACCCCGGCCCGGAGTCCGGTACGGCGCCGAGTCCCGGTACGGGGCCGAGTCCGGTACGGGGTCCAATCCCGGACGGGTCCCAACCCGGCCGCCCGCCGTCACAACTCGGCCAGCAGCTCGGCCTTCTTGGCGGTGAACTCCTCGTCCGTGACCAGCCCCGCCTGGTGCAGTTCGCCCAGGTGCCGGATGCGGTCCGCGATGTCCGCCGGGTCCCGCCGCCCCGCGCCCACCGGCACGGCGACCGGCACCGGCGCCCCGCCCCCGTTCCGTACGGCCGCCAGCACGGCGGCGGCGAACGGCAGGGACTCGTGCACCGGCCCGTAGCCGAGGCCGAAGACCACCGACGCCGGGTCCTGGTCCGGCTGGGCCGGGCGGGGCTCGCCGTCCCGGGCCCGGGGCAGCAGCCGCAGATAGCCGTCGAAGACATCGGGCGAGCGCCATTCGACGCCGCTCAGCTCCCGCACCGCGAACGACTGGTCGCCCGCCTTCCACTTGGCCGAGGAGGCACCGGTCCAGAACCAGCGGAAGGAGACCCGGCCGTCCTCGAACGACGCCTTTCCGTCGTACGCCTTGAAGTGCAGCGGCCCCCCGGGCGGCTCGACCAGGAAGCTGTCGGCGGGCTCCCCGGTCTCCGGCCCCAGCAGGGCGCGCAGTTCGTCGGCGTAGTACTCGGCGAGCGTCTCCCGGTCGGCCGGGAGCACCAGCCGGTACGGGTCGCTGCCCTCCTTGAGCTGCCCCGCGGCGGCCTCCATCAACGGATCGGCGCCCGCGCGCGGCACCGCGTGCAGCACCACCGTGCCGCGTCTTCCCGGGGCCAGGTTCACCGACGTCAACGCCTCGTAGGGAACCCGTCGTTCGCGCAGCGTCTGGTACAGCCTGGGCGCGCGTATCCCCCGTTCGAAGCGGATGAGCACGGCGTCCGGTGTGAACTCCCAGGTGGCATGAATTCCGGCCAGCACATCACCCATGCGCCTCATCGTATGCGCCGGTGGCCCCGGCGTCGCCCCTCGCAGAGCCCCGAACACCGGCCGGAGAGTTGCCGGATCGGCCGCCCCGGGACGGATCTCTACGCGCGTCAGACCCGTTCCGTGCCGGAGATTCCGCCGCGGCAGCCGTCCCGGGCGCCGTTCGCGCAGCTCAGGTCGCGGTAGGCGCCGACACCTATTCCGGCGAAGTTGCGCAGGCTCTCCGTCCCCGGTTCGAAGTACCCGGCGTGCCCGACCGCGCCGTCCGCCGACAACAGCCGGGCGCCGAACTCGGGGGTGACCGGATCGGCCCCGTGCCCGAGTCCACCGACCTCCAGATAGGGCACGTCCGCGATCCAGTCGTCGGCGTCCCGCATCGCCCAGACCCGGGCCCCGGTGCGCAGGCCGGCGACGGTCTCGGCCCGCATCCCGGGGCTGCCCGCCACCGCCACGTCCCCCACCCGGCCGGGCAGGTTCCGCGCGGCGACCCCGCAGACCACGGAGCCGTAGCTGTGGCAGAAGAGCGAGACCCGGGAGTCGCCCGGCAGCGCCCGCACCAGGCCGAGCAGCCGCACCGAGCCGTCCCCGGCCAGCCGCCCGGCCGCCGCGTCCACGCCGATCCCGGACGGGGCGGTGTAGTCGGCCCAGGCGATGACGGCGGTACGGGTCGCGGGCGCGGCACCGCGCTCGGCGGCGTACAGCGACTGGGCCATGCCGACGGGCGCGGTGTACTTGCGGGCGGACCGCTGGAAGGTGAGCAGATTGGTGTCGACACCCGGCACGATCACCGAGACCCGCTGGGCCCGGTCCAGATCGCCGATGACCTCGGCCACCCTGCCCTTGCCCTCCGGGTCGAACGCCAGGATCTGCCGGTCGTCGCGCATCAGGGCGGTGAACCGGTGGCTGCGGCGCAGCGCCTCCTGCCGGCCGTCCGGCGACAGCCGCCCGCCGGCCATCCTGGCCCGCTCCGCCGTGAGCGCGTCGCCCAGCGCGAGGCGGTTGGCCCGGTAGCGGAGCGTGACCGGTGCTCCGTCGAGGTTGCCGACGACGAGCGGGTAGCGGGCGGCCAGCCGGCCGCGCTCCCGGGGGGTCAGCGACCGGAAGAACGCCGCCGTCGCGGCCGGCGGGGAGGCCGGGTCGGGAAGCGCTCTGCCCCCTATCGTGCCGTGCGCCCAGGCGGCGAGCGCGGCCTCCCGCACCCCGTCCGGCCCGCGATGATGCCGCAGCGTGGTCCAGCCGGTGGTGGAGAGGAGCACGAAGACGACCGCGAGAGCGAGCAGGGTGCGCCAGACGGTGAGCGTGGGGGTGGGGCCGGAGGAAGTCACTGCCGGACACCCTAGGAGACACCCGGGGGCCACCGCGAAATCCGTGACCGGTATCACGCGTAATCACGGGAATGAGGGGAAGGGGCCAGGGCTTCGTCACCCTCCGTACGCATGTCGGAGGCGTGGCGTACCGTCAGATCCGGGGTGGACCGGGGTCGTGACAGGCGGGCGCCGGGGCCGGGCGGTCCGACGGCCGGGCGCCGGGGCTGCCGGGCGCGGGGGCGGTCGGCGCCGGGTCCGAGGGTGCCGCGGGCGGGCGCCCGGGGCGGGTGCCGGGGCTCAGGGCCGGGCGGCCCAGTCGCCGGCCAGGGCCGGGGCCAGCTGGCCGAGATAGGTCTCCATGAGGCCGCGCATCGCCTCCATCGACCAGTCCCCGTCCCGTCCCCAGAGCTGGCCGGTGATCCGCATCACCCCGCCGAAGGCGGCCACGGCGACCCGGGGGCGGGGGTCGGCGTCCACGTCCACCCCCTCACGGGCGGCGATCAGCCGGGCCATCTCCTCCTCCATCCCGATGGAGCGGCGGAGATGGGCGGCGAGCAGCGACGGCGTGGTCTCGATCACCTGGAAGGTCCGCAGATACAGCTCGACCGGGACCAGCTCCGTCACGGTCTCGCCGATGGTGTCCCAGACGGTGAACACCGCGCGGCGCAGGGCGTCGAACGGCGTCTCCCCGGCCGGGCGGGTCCGCAGCGCGGCCATGAAGTGCGCCTCCACCATGTCCTGGACGGCGAAGGCGGCCTCCTCCTTGCTCGCGTAGTACCGGAAGAAGGTGCGCTGCGAGACATCGACGGCCGCGGCGATCTCGTCGACCGTCGTCCGTTCGTACCCCTGGGTCGCGAAGAGCTCCAGGGCGGCGCGCAGCAGGGCGTCGCGGGTGCGTCGTTTCTTGCGCTCGCGCAGGCCCCCGGCGGCCGGCCGCTCAACCGTCACGTCCTGGGCGTCCCTTCGTCCGTCTCGTTCATCCGGCCCGGCCCGGCCCGTCCGTCTCGTCCATCCGGTCCGGTCTGTCCGTCTCGTTCATCCGGTCCGGCCTGTCCGTCCGTCTTGTTCGGCCGGTCCGGCCCGTCTGTCTTGTGTGTGTTGTTCGGCCGGCCCGCTCGGCCCGCCCGACTCGTCCGCCGTCGTCCGCGCCGGGCCTTCCACCGGCCCTTTTGCCTGTTCAGGGTACCGGCGGAGGCGGTGGATGTGAGCGACGAGACAAGTCGCGGCCGCCGTATTCCTTTGTCAAGTGTCAGTGGCTGACACTAGCCTCACAGTATGACTAGTCAGACCACCATCAAAGAGGCGTCCTCGGGTGGCGACGCCGGGCCCGCACCCGCCACCGGGCTGCGCGGCCATCCCTGGCTGACCCTCTTCGCCGTGGCCATCGGCGTGATGATGGTCGCGCTCGACAGCACGATCGTGGCCATCGCCAACCCCGCCATCCAGAAGGACCTGGGCGCCTCGCTCGCGGACGTCCAGTGGATCACCAACGGCTATCTGCTGGCGCTGGCCGTCGCGCTGATCACGGCGGGCAAGCTCGGTGACCGGTTCGGCCACCGCCAGACCTTTCTCATCGGGGTCACCGGCTTCGCCGCCGCCTCCGCGATCATCGGCTTCTCCGGCTCCATCAGCCTGGTCGTCACCTTCCGGGTGCTCCAGGGCCTGTTCGGCGCCCTGCTGATGCCCGCCGCGCTCGGTCTGCTCCGCGCCACCTTCCCGGCCGAGCGGCTGAACATGGCGATCGGCATCTGGGGCATGGTGATCGGCGCCTCCACGGCCGGCGGCCCGATCCTCGGCGGGGTGCTGGTGGAGCACGCCAGCTGGCAGTCGGTGTTCTTCATCAATGTGCCGGTCGGCGCGATCGCCCTGGTCTTCGGTCTGTTGATCCTCCTGGACCACCGGGCCGCCAACGCCCCGCGCTCCTTCGATTTCCCCGGCATCGCGCTGCTCTCGACCGCCATGGCCGCACTGGTCTGGGGCATCATCAAGGCCGGTGACTCCTGGGGTTTCGACTCCGTCAGCACCTGGGCCTTCATCGGCGGCGCGCTGGTGCTCTTCGCGCTCTTCGCCTTCTGGGAGACCAGGGCCCGCGAACCGCTCATCCCCCTGGGCATGTTCCGCTCCGTCCCGCTCTCGGCGGGCACGGTCCTCATGGTGCTCATGGCCTTCGCCTTCATGGGCGGGCTGTTCTTCGTGACCTTCTACCTCCAGGGCGTCCGGGGGCTGAGCCCGGTCGACAGCGGACTGCACCTGTTGCCGCTGACCGGGATGATGATCGTCTCCTCGCCGCTGGCCGGCTTCCTGATCACCAAGGTCGGACCCCGGGTGCCGCTGGTGGGCGGCATGGTCTGCACCGCGACCGCGATGTTCGGCCTGCTCGGCCTCACCGAGAACACCTCCACCCTCGCCATGTCGCTCTGGTTCGCCCTGCTCGGCTTCGGCCTCGCCCCCGTCATGGTCGGCGCCACCGAGGTCATCGTCGGCAACGCGCCGCTGGAGCTCTCCGGAGTGGCCGGCGGGCTCCAGCAGGCCGCGATGCAGGTCGGCGGCGCGCTCGGCACGGCGGTGCTGGGCGCGGTGATGTCGGCCAAGGTCCAGTCCGAGTTCGCCGGCAACTGGAAGGCCGCCGGCATCCCGGTCCCGCCGGACCCCCGGCTGGAGCAGGCCGCCGAGTTCGGCACCGTGCCGGAGGAACTGGCCAAGGCGCCGGGCATGACCCCGGAGCTGACCGCCGTGATCGGCCGGGTCATCCACGACACCTTCATGTCGGGCCTGGTCGTGGTCTTCGCCGTCGCGGGCGGAGTGGCCGTGGTCGCCGCGCTGGTGGCCCTGCTCACCAAGCGGGGCGTCAACGCGGAGGCCGGCGCGGGGGTCGGGCACATCTGACCTCCCGGCCCGCAGGCCTCCCACCTTCGGGTGAACCCCCGGGCCCCGGCAGCACCCGCTGCCGGGGCCTTCGGCGTGCCGGGAGCGGCACCGGAGCCGTACGGAGAACGGGGCGGAGGCCGTACGGGAGCCCCGGGGGGACCGGGGTCGGAGCCGTACGGAGAACGGGTGATGCCCGGGCGTTTCCGGCACCGCCGCGATCACGCCACCTATCCGGGTGTTCCCCGCCGGGCCCTCTTCCCCGCCGCCCGGCCGGACGACAGGGTGCGGGCAGCGGGACCGGCGACGGCCGCCCGGCGACGCGCCGCCGAACCGGCCGTCCGCCCCGGCCGTCGCCGGCCCGTGCCGATGACCAGGCGCACCCAGCACCGACCACCAGGGGGTTTCCATGTCCTTCCGTACGTCCCGGTCCTTCCGTACGGCCCGCCGACCGGGTATGTCCCGCCGTCCGCGTACGGCCCGGGCGTTCGCCCTGCTCGGCCTGCTCACCGTCCTCTCCGCCACCGGCGCCACCGCCCCGGCCGCCGGGAACGGCGCGACCCCGGCCGGGGCCGTCCGACCCGCCGCCGCGCCCCGCCTGGGGGACTGCGCCACCGGGCAGCTGTGCCTCTGGCCGCAGGCGGACTTCAAGGGCACCCGGGGCACTCATGAGCTGGCCGGACTCGACATCGAGAGCTGCGTCCCGCTCCCCGCCGGCACCACCGCCGTGGCCCTCGCCAACCGCACCGGACGGCCGGTCACCACCTACCAGTCCGCGAAGTGCGCGGAGACCGGCGAGTTCGAGACATACCCGGGCAGCGGTACCTGGGCGCCCCAATCCCCGTACCAGGTGCGGGCCTTCAAGGTGTGGGAGAACTGACACCGGGCACCCGGGCTCCATGAACGGATTCGGGTACCTCTCGCGGTCGCGGAGGAGCCCCCGCTCACGCGGCCGGACGTGGTCGCGGACCGGGCCGGACGCCGCGACCCCCGGTACCGTCGAGACGCCGCCGGTGCCCGGCGGCGCCCCCCGACCGTTCTGGAACGGGCCGCCCGCCGGGCCCGCACCCCGGCGGCTCCCCGTCCTCCGCCCCGCGTCCCCTTGAGACGTACGCACGGGGCTTGAGACCCGCGCACAGTCGGACACGCCGCCCCCGCACACGGCCAGGCGCAGCGGAACAGACAGAGAAACAGACGGAGAGGTGCCCGGGACGTCCACCGTCCCGGGCACCTCTCCGTTACTGCCGTACTGCCGTACTGCCGTACTGCCGTACTGCCGTTACCGTCGTGCGCTCGTCCGGCCCGTCGGGCGGACCGTCAGGCGTCGCCGCCGGCGGCGCCCGGCTCGGCGGCCGTGACGTCCAGCAGCTGGTAGCGGTCCACCGCCTGCTTCAGCACCGAGCGGTCCACCTTGCCGTCCCGGGCCAGCTCGGTCAGCACCGCCAGCACGATCGACTGGGCGTCGATGTGGAAGTACCGCCGCGCCGCGCCCCGGGTGTCCGCGAAGCCGAAGCCGTCCGCGCCCAGCGAGGTGTACGGGCCCGGCACCCAGCGGGAGATCTGGTCCGGCACCGCGCGCATCCAGTCCGAGACGGCCACGAACGGCCCCTCGGCGCCGGAGAGCTTCCGGGTGACGTACGGGACGCGCTGCTCCTCCTCCGGGTGGAGCAGGTTGTGCCGGTCCACGTCCACCGCCTCGCGGCGCAGCTCGTTCCAGGAGGTGGCCGACCAGACGTCCGCCCGGACGTTCCACTCCTCGGCCAGGATCCGCTGGGCCTCGATCGCCCACGGCACCGCGACACCGGACGCCATGATCTGGGCCGGGATCTGTCCCGCCTCGCCCTTCCGGAAGAGGTGGATGCCCTTGACGATGCCCTCCGCGTCCACGTTCTCCGGCTCGGCCGGGTGCTGGATGGGCTCGTTGTAGACGGTCAGGTAGTAGAAGACGTCCTCCGCCTCCTCCCCGTACATCCGCCGCAGACCGTCCTTGACGATGTGCGCGATCTCGAAGCCGTACGCCGGGTCGTAGGCGACACACCCCGGGTTGGTGGAGGCGAGCAGCTGGGAGTGACCGTCCGCGTGCTGGAGGCCCTCACCGGTCAGCGTGGTGCGCCCGGCGGTCGCGCCCAGCACGAAACCGCGCGCGAGCTGGTCGGCCATCTGCCAGAACTGGTCGCCGGTCCGCTGGAAACCGAACATCGAGTAGAAGACGTACACCGGGATCAGCGGCTCGCCGTGGGTGGCGTACGCCGAGCCCGCCGCGATCAGCGAGGCGGTGCAGCCGGCCTCCGAGATGCCGTCGTGCAGCATCTGGCCGGTCGGGGACTCCTTGTAGGCGAGCAGCAGCTCCCGGTCGACCGCCTCGTACTGCTGGCCCAGCGGGTTGTAGATCTTGGCGCTCGGGAAGAACGAGTCCATGCCGAAGGTGCGGTACTCGTCCGGCGCGATCAGCACGAACCGCTTGCCGATCTCCTTGTCCCGCATCAGGTCCTTGAGCAGCCGGACGAACGCCATGGTGGTGGCGATCGACTGCTGTCCCGAGCCCTTCTTCACCGCCGCGTAGGTCTTCTCCTCCGGCAGCGCCAGCGGCTTCGCGCGCACGACCCGGGTCGGCACATAGCCGCCCAGCGCCTTGCGGCGGTCGTGCATGTACTGGATCTCCTCGGAGTCGCGCCCCGGGTGGTAGTACGGCGGGGCGCCGCCCTCCAGCTCCTTGTCGGCGATCGGCAGGTGCAGCCGGTCCCGGAAGTGCTTCAGGTCGTCGACCGTCAGCTTCTTCATCTGGTGGGTGGCGTTGCGGCCCTCGAAGTTCGGGCCGAGCGTCCAGCCCTTGACCGTCTGCGCCAGGATGACCGTCGGCTGGCCCTTGTGCGCCTTGGCCGCCGCGTACGCCGCGTACACCTTCCGGTGGTCGTGGCCGCCGCGCCCGAGGTGCTGGATCTGCTGGTCGGACATGTTCTCGACCATGGCCCGCAGCCGCTGGTCGTCGCCGAAGAAGTGGTCCCTGATGTACGCGCCGGTCTCCGTGGCGTACGTCTGGAACTGCCCGTCCGGCGTGGTGTTCAGCCGGTTGACCAGCAGCCCGTCCCGGTCCTGCGCGAGCAGCGGGTCCCAGGTGCGGTCCCAGACCAGCTTGATCACATTCCAGCCGGCGCCCCGGAACTGCGACTCCAGCTCCTGGATGATCTTGCCGTTGCCGCGCACCGGGCCGTCGAGCCGCTGGAGGTTGCAGTTGACCACGAAGGTCAGATTGTCCAGGCCCTCGCGCGCGGCGATGGAGAGCTGGCCGAGCGACTCCGGCTCGTCCATCTCGCCGTCGCCGAGGTAGGCCCAGACATGGGAGTTCGAGGTGTCCGCGATGCCCCGCGCCTCCAGGTAGCGGTTCATCCGCGCCTGGTAGATGGCGCCGAGCGGACCGAGGCCCATGGAGACGGTCGGGAACTCCCAGAAGTCCGGCATCAGCCGGGGGTGCGGGTAGGACGACAGACCGTTCGGGGACTTCGACTTCTCCTGGCGGAAGGCGTCGAGCTGCGCCTCGCTGAGCCGGTCGAGCAGAAAGGCGCGGGCGTAGATGCCGGGCGAGGCATGGCCCTGGAAGAAGATCTGGTCGCCGCCGTCGCCGTCGTCCTTGCCCCGGAAGAAGTGGTTGAAGCCCACGTCGTAGAGGGACGCCGAGGAGGCGAAGGTGGCGATGTGGCCGCCGACGCCGATGCCGGGGCGCTGGGCGCGCGAGACCATCACGGCGGCGTTCCAGCGGGTGGCGTTGAGGATCTTGCGCTCGATCTCCTCATTGCCCGGGAAGAACGGCTCGTCCTTGGTGGCGATGGTGTTGACGTAGTCCGTACTGCGCATCTCGGGCACGGCCACACGCTTCTCGCGGGCGCGCTCGATGAGGCGGAGCATCAGATAGCGGGCCCGCTCACGGCCCCGCTGGTCCACGGCGGCGTCGAGCGAGTCGAGCCACTCCTGGGTCTCCTCGGGATCGAAATCCGGGACCTGGCTGGGAAGGCCGCCAATGATGATCGGGTTGCGATCGGATCCGGAAGCCACGCTGTTCCTTCGCTGTTCGGTGGTGCCTTACGGGAGGTGCCCCGGGTCCTCACCGGGGCGTTGTTCGGGGTGTCACCAGTACGGTCGCGCCGCCCCCATCGTGTACCCCCGGGTCGTAAACGTCACCTCTACCGGGAGGTAACCCGGCGCCTGGCGACGGCGGGGCCCGGCGCACCCCGCACCGGCCGTCCCGGGGCGCTCCGGGTGGGCCCGGGGCCCGGGGGCGTACCGGCGGGCGCACCCGGGGGCGTACGGACACCGGGGGCGTACGGACAGTACGGACACCGGAGGCGTACGAGCACCGGACCGTACGGACACGGAGACGGACCGGTGCCCGGGGTGTACGGGCAGGGGGCGCCCCGGCCCGTGGCCCGTACCGCCGGGGCCCGGGCGGCCCGGCAGGGGCTCGTCCGTCGCTCCGGCGCCCGGGAAGGACGGCCGAATCGCAACCTTACGCCCCGTCCGTCCGTCTGTTCCGGCCGGGCGGATCACCCCGGGAGGGCAGCCGTTCGCCGTCCGGCGGGGTGCGGAGCACATGGAAGGCCCTAAAGTGGGTCAAGAGCCGCGTGTCCAGCGCGAGCCTGGGTGGGACGGTGCCGGGAGTTGCGGCGAGACGGACCCAAAAGTCACCGTTTCGGCGGTCTCGGCCGCCGGGTACTTGCGCGATCCGCCCAGCACGTGTGGACTACGGCCCAAGCCACGCGTACGCGCGCGGCGCAGCATTTTCCAAGACACGATCAGGAGGCAAGCCGTGAGCGCGACCGCGGACCACGCGGAGGAGCGGACCAACCCGGCGGCGAAGCTGGGGTTCGAGCCCGGACAGGTGGTCCAGGAGATCGGCTACGACGACGACGTCGAGCAGGAGCTCCGTGAGGGCATCGAGGCCATCACCGGCCAGGAACTCGTGGACGAGGACTTCGACGACGTCGCCGATGTCGTCGTGCTCTGGTTCCGCGACGAGGACGGCGACCTCACGGACGCACTGGTCGACGCCATCGGTCTGATCGACGAAGGCGGGGAGATCTGGCTCCTCACCCCCAAGACCGGCCGGGACGGCTACGTCGAACCCAGCGACATCAACGAGGCCGCCCAGACCGCGGGCCTCTCCCAGACCCGGAGCATCAGCGCCGGCAAGGACTGGTCCGGCAGCCGTCTGGTGACCCCGAAGGGCGCCAAGTCCGGCAAGCGCTGACCCGGGCCCGGACGCGCCGGCCCCGGCTCGGGCCGGCACCGAGGGCGCTTCCAGGCCGTCTTCCGAAGGCCGTACCGGGCCGGCCCCCGTCGCCGTCCGGATCCCCGCGATCCGGACACCGGCGGGGGCCCGTCGTTTTCCGGGTCCGGTCCGTCCGGGCCTGCTGCCCGGCCCCGGCCGGGACCGGGACCGATGGGCCGGGCCGGCGGCCCGGCTGCGTAGGCTGGCGGCGACGGAATCCGCCCCGGCGAAGGGATGCGTGGCAATGGCGATCGACGGGATCCAGGCCATCGAGGTGGGCACCAAGGCCCCCGACTTCGAGCTCAAGGACAACCACGGCCGAACCGTCCGTCTCTCCGACTTCCGGGGCTCCCGGAACGTCGTCCTCCTCTTCTATCCCTTCGCCTTCACGGGCGTCTGCACCGGAGAGCTGTGCGCCCTGCGCGACCGGCTGCCGGTCTTCGTCAACGACGACACCCAGCTGCTCGCCGTCTCCACCGACTCCATGCACACCCTGCGGATCTTCGCCGAGCAGGAGGGCCTGGAGTACCCGCTGCTCGCCGACTTCTGGCCGCACGGCGAGGCGGCCCGCACGTACGGCGTCTTCGACGCGGAGAAGGGCTGCGCGGTGCGCGGCACCTTCATCATCGACAAGGAGGGCGTGGTCCGCTGGACGGTCGTCAACGACCTCCCGGACGCCCGCGACCTGGACGAGTACGTCCGGGCTCTCGACGCCCTCTGAGACCCCCGGGGCCTGTGAGGTCCCCGGAACCGCCGGGACCCCCTGGGCCCGCTGAGACCCCCGGGCCGGGCGGCCGGCGGGACCGGGGCGCACCGGCGGCGAGTGGGCGCCGCCCGCCCCGGCGGGACCGGCGCCCGGCGGAACCGGTGGCCCCGCGAGTACAGGGCCCCGGAGGCCCCGTACGGGCAACTTCGGCTTTTCGGGCGAAGTGCCTGCTCGAACGGGGAACCGGTCACTAGGATCCAGACGTTCACCCGATGCCAACGCACGACGGGGGCGCTGCCCCTGGAAACCAATGGAGGGACTCGTGGGAGTCAGCCTCAGCAAGGGCGGCAACGTCTCGCTGACCAAGGCCGCGCCGAACCTGACCGCGGTGACCGTCGGTCTGGGCTGGGACGTCCGCACCACCACCGGCACCGACTTCGACCTCGACGCCAGCGCGTTGCTGACCAACGCCGAGGGCAAGGTCGCCACCGACGGCAACTTCGTCTTCTTCAACAATCTGAAGAGCCCCGACGGCTCGGTCGAGCACACCGGTGACAACCTCACCGGTGAGGGCGAGGGCGACGACGAGCAGGTCAAGGTCAACCTGGCCGCCGTCCCGGCGGATGTCGAGAAGATCGTCTTCCCGGTGTCGATCTACGAGGCGGAGAGCCGCCAGCAGTCCTTCGGCCAGGTCCGCAACGCGTTCATCCGCGTGGTCGACCAGGCGGACGGCAACGAGCTGGCCCGCTACGACCTCAGCGAGGACGCCTCGACCGAGACCGCCATGGTCTTCGGCGAGCTGTACCGCAACGGCGCCGAGTGGAAGTTCCGCGCGATCGGCCAGGGCTATGCCTCCGGGCTGCGCGGGATCGCCCAGGACTTCGGCGTGAACGTCTGATCTCACGGCCGTTCCGGCCACCGGGGCGCCGACGGTGCCCCGGTGGCCGGGTCCGGTACGCGCCTCCGGCGCCGCACTTCCGCGTGCGGCGCCGGAGGCGTCTGCTTCAGCAGCAATACGCACAGGACACACAGGGGAGGATCCAACGTCATGGGTGTCACGCTCGCCAAGGGAGGCAATGTCTCCCTCTCCAAGGCCGCTCCGCATCTGACGCAGGTGCTGGTGGGGCTCGGCTGGGACGCGCGCTCCACCACCGGTGCCGACTTCGACCTCGACGCCAGCGCGCTGATCTGCCAGTCGGGAAGGGTGCTGGGAGACGACTGGTTCGTCTTCTACAACAACCTCACCAGCCCGGACGGCTCGGTCGAGCACACCGGCGACAACCTCACCGGGGAGGGCGAGGGCGACGACGAGTCGCTGATCGTGTACCTCTCCCAGGTGCCGGCCCATGTGGACAAGATCGTCTTCCCGGTCTCCATCCACGACGCCGACAACCGGGGCCAGACCTTCGGCCAGGTCAGCAACGCCTTCATCCGGGTGGTCAACCAGGCGGACGGCCAGGAGCTCGCCCGGTACGACCTCACCGAGGACGCGTCCACCGAGACCGCCATGATCTTCGGCGAGCTGTACCGGTACGGCGGGGAATGGAAGTTCCGGGCCGTCGGACAGGGGTACGCGTCGGGACTGCGGGGCATCGCCCTAGACTTCGGGGTCAATGTTTCCTAAAACACGTCTCCGGGTTGGTTCAAGAACCGGTGCGCACGGCGTGGGGGTGACTCGCCCCCGGGCCGCGCCCGGGGGGACCCGTAACACACGATTGGGTGGCTTGTGCTCCTGAAAACGTTCGGCTGGTCGTTCGCCATCACGGCGATCGGCCTCGCATTCGCCGCGTGGCAGTGGGGGTGGGAGGCGTTCGGGGTCGTGCTGATCCTGTCGATCCTCGAGATCTCGCTCTCCTTCGACAACGCGGTGGTCAACGCCGGAGTCCTCAAGAAGATGAATGCCTTCTGGCAGAAGATCTTCCTGACGGTCGGCATTCTGATCGCCGTCTTCGGCATGCGGCTGGTCTTCCCCGTCGTCATCGTCGCCATCAGCGCCAAGATCGGGCCGATCGAGGCCGTCCAGCTCGCCCTGGACGACCCCACGAAGTACGAGCACCTGGTCACCGACGCCCATGCGGCGATCGCCGCCTTCGGCGGGATGTTCCTGCTGATGATCTTCCTCGACTTCATGTTCGAGGAGCGGGAGCACAAGTGGCTGGCCTGGCTGGAGCGGCCGGTCGCCAAGCTCGGCAAGGTGGACATGCTCTCGGTCTGCATCGCGCTGATCGTGTTGCTGATCACCGCCCTCACCTTCGCCACCCAGGCCCACACCAGCACCGGCCACGCCGACAAGTCGTCCACCGTGCTGCTCTCCGGTGTCGCCGGCCTGATCACCTATCTGGTGGTCGGCGGGCTCTCCGGCTACTTCGAGGACAAGCTGGAGGAGGACGAGGAGCGCGAGCACGAGGAGGAGGAGCGGGCCAAGAGGGAGGGCAAGCAGGTCTCCGCCGTCGGCCTGGCCGGCAAGGCCGCGTTCTTCCTCTTCCTGTATCTGGAGGTGCTGGACGCCTCCTTCTCCTTCGACGGCGTGATCGGCGCCTTCGCCATCACCAACCACATCTTCTGGATGGCGCTCGGCCTGGGCATCGGCGCGATGTACGTCCGGTCCCTCACCGTCTACCTGGTCCGCCAGGGCACCCTGGACGACTATGTCTACCTGGAGCACGGCGCCCACTACGCCATCGGCGCCCTCGCCGTGATCCTGCTGGTCACCATCCAGCACCAGATCAGCGAGATCATCACCGGCCTGGTCGGTGTCGTCCTGATCGCCGCCTCCTTCCTCTCCTCGGTCCGCCGCAACAAGCGGCTGGAAGCGGCCGGCGGAGGCGACGGCGGCGCGGACGAGACGGCGAAAATCTCCTCCGGCGTCTGACGCGCCGAAGGACCGGGGTGTGACGAGCCCTCCGGCGAGGAACGCTTCCCTGCGGGGCGGCCGGGCGCTCCCGGCCGCCCCGCAGGCATGACGGCTGCACGACGGCGGCGCGGACCAGCCGCGCCGCCACCGGACCGCCGGACATCACCGGGGATCACCCGGGACCGGACGTTGTGGGGACCACTGGGGGTGGGGCATGGCTTTCTGGCACGGGCTGTCGCGGGACCGGAACACGCAGTTCGACTCGGGCGGCTCACTGACGAACGCCATCGATCTGACCAAACGGCGCCCGACCGTCTCCCTCGCCAAACAGGGCGCCGAGACCGGCAACCTCCGGGTGAACCTCTCCTGGCGGATGCGCAACGGCTCCGATCTGGAGGGCCGCGCCCGGCCGGGGAGCCTGCTGCGCCATCCGCTGAAGCTGTTCACCCCCGACGCCGTCCAGGCCCACACCATGAGCATGGTCAATGTGGATCTGGACATCGGCTGCCTCTACGAGCTGGCCGACGGCACCAAGGGGGTGGTCCAGCCGCTGGGCGGCTTCTTCGGGGACCTCAACGGCCCGCCGTACGTCAAGCTCAGCGGCGACGACCGGTTCGGCTCCCCCTCGGGCGAGACGATCTACGTCAATCTGGACCACCGCGAGCAGATCAAGCGGCTGCTGTTCTTCGTCTACATCTACGACCAGACGCCCGCCTTCGACCGGACCCGCGCCACCATGACGCTCTTCCCCAGCAATGGGCCGCGCATCGAGATCCAGCTCGACGAGCGCGCCCCGCAGGCCCGCTCCTGCGCGGTCTTCTCGCTGGAGAACGTCAAGGGCGAGCTGACCGTGCGGCGCGAGGTCCGGTTCGTCTACGGCTTCCAGTCCGAGCTGGACCGGATGTACGGCTGGGGCCTCCAGTGGGGCCGGGGCACCAAGTCCGGGCGGAGCTGACGGGGCCGGCCCTACCGGTCGCGAGGGCCCCGGAGGCGTACGGCGGGTCCGGGACCGGGCGGGCCGTACGCCCCGACTCCGGGCTCCGGCGTCGTACGACCGTGTTGCCTGTGCCGCCGCTCCGGCCCCGGCCTCGCACGGGCGTCGCGAGGGCCCGGGCCGTCCGGGGTCCGGCCGGCGGGGCTCAGCCCCGGACGAACTGCGGGCCCATCGGCGGCATCACGAAGTCCGGGTCGGGCCCCGGCGCCGCACCGGCCGCCGGGCCCGGGTAGCCGTAGCCGCCGGCGGCCGGCGGCCCCGACGGCGGCTGAGGGTAGCCGTAGGCGGGAGCGGGGGCGGGCGGCACCGCGGGCGGCTGGGGGTAGCCGTAGCCGGGCGGTGCGGCCGGCGGGGGCGGCAGCGGTACGGAGCCCTGGGCGGCCGGGTGCGGCGCCGGAACCGCCTCGGTCGGCAGGGCCGACGACGGCACGGGCAGCGGCACCGACCCCGCTGCGGGTCCGGGCACGCCCGGGAGCGCGGAGGAGTCCTCGGACAGGGCCTCCCCGGCACCCGCGCCCACCAGGCCGGTCCCGGGCCCCTGCCCGGAGCCGCCGTGGTCGGACCGGCCGGATTCCCCGGCCCCCTCCGACTCGTCCACCGAGATGCCGAAGGCGGTGGCGAGCCCGATCAGACCGGTCGGGTAGCCCTGGCCGACCGCCCGGAACTTCCAGCCGTCCCCGCGCCGGTAGAGCTCGCCGCAGATGATGGCCGTCTCCTCGCCCGTCTCCGGGCGCACCGCGAAGACGGCGAGCGGCTCCCGGTCGGCCGCCCCGGCGTCGTACAGCAGAATCCGCAGGTCCGCGACGTGCGCGAAGCTGTCCCCGTCCGACGAGGCCGCCAGCACCACCTGCTCCACCGAGGCGTCCAGCGCCGTCAGATCGGCCTCGACGGTGTCGGTCAGCCCCTCGGCCACCCGCTTCTTCGGCAGGCGGCGCACCAGCCCCGACGGATGGCGCGGCTGGTTGTAGAAGACGAAGTCCTCGTCGGTGCGCACCCGGCCGCCCGCGCCGAGCAGCAGCGCCGAGGCGTCCACGTCGGGGGTCCCGGGGCCGGGGGTCCAGCACAGTACGGCCCGTACGGCCGCGGCGTCGAGCGGGACGTTCGACCCCTTCACCATCGCGTGCGTCATGCCCGTCATCCTGCCTGGCGCGCCGCCACCGGGACAACGCGGGGCGCGGAACTCCGGGAGACACGGGGCCGGGAGCTCCGGAGGCCCGGTTTGAGATGGGGCGGAGGAGCCAGAAGATGCGGCGGGGGACCGGGGCGGGTTACCTGAAGTTCACGCGGGTGGGGAACTGTGGACACCCCTCCCTACGTACTATTACCGGCCACACCTCGTCCGGGCCGTCCGGACGATTCCGGGCAGCACAGAGGCAGTACAGGGGATATTTATGCGTCATTTCGGGCATATCCCGGCCGCTGTCCGCGCCGATCTCTTCCACCGCGAGCCGGGCGAGTTCGCCGCCGCCTCGCCCTCCCGGCTGCTCTCGGCGGCCCTGGGCGCCACCCTCTACAGCCCGGCCACCCGGCCGCGCCTCGCCGACGACATACTCAAACAGGTGGGCCGCGGCGTGACGTCGATGGTCCTCTGCCTGGAGGATTCCATCCCGGACGGCGAGGTCGACGCCGCCGAGGAGAACCTGGTCCGGCAGTTCGCCGTACTGCGCGCGCGGGGCGAGGAACCCCCGCTGCTCTTCGTCCGGGTCCGCCGGCCGGAACAGATACCGGATCTGGTGGAGCGGCTCGGCGCGAGCGCCCGGCTGCTGTCCGGATTCGTACTGCCGAAGTTCACCGAGGAGCGCGGTACGGCCTTCCTGGAGGCGCTCACCGCCGCCGAGACCGTATGCGAACGGCGGCTCTTCGCCATGCCGGTGCTGGAGTCCCCGGAGCTGCTGCACCTGGAGACCCGGCGGGAGACGCTGGCCGGGATCGCCAGGACCGTCGACAAGTACCGGGACCGGGTGCTGGCGCTGCGGCTCGGCGTCACCGACTTCTGTTCGGCGTACGGGCTGCGCCGGCCGCCCGACATGACCGCCTACGACGTGCGGATCGTCGCCGAGGTGATAGCCGATGTGGTCAATGTGCTCGGCCGGGCCGACGGTACCGGCTTCACCATCACCGGCCCGGTCTGGGAGTACTTCCGGCGCCAGGAGCGGATGTTCAAGCCCCAGCTCCGCCGCAGCCCGTTCACCGAGCAGCGGGCCGACGAGCTGCGCACCGCGCTGATCGAGCACGACATGGACGGGCTGCTGCGCGAGATCGAGCTGGACCGGGCCAACGGGCTGCTCGGCAAGACCTGCATCCACCCCTCGCACGTCATGCCGGTGCACGCGCTGTCGGTGGTCAGCCACGAGGAGTTCAGCGACGCCCAGGACATCCTGCGCCCGGAGCGCGAGGGCGGCGGGGTGCTGCGCTCGGCGTACACCAACAAGATGAACGAGGTGAAGCCGCACCGCGCCTGGGCCGAACGCACCCTGCAGCGCGCCGAGGTCTTCGGGGTGGCCCGGGCCGATGTGGGCTTCGTGGAACTGCTGGCGGCGGGGCTCGGCTGAGGGCACGGGCGGGCGACGGTGGTGTGTACATGAGCGGGGCCGGCGAGACCGGAATGACGACGAGGGAGTGCAACGACGTGGTGTGGCCGGGAACATGGGTCTCCGAACGGCTGGACGTGGAGCTGACCGGGGCGGCGGACACCACCGGCACCGAGGACACCGGCACGGATGCCGGCACCGGTCCGGACACCGGCACAGGTACCGGCACCAGCACCGGGGAACTGCGGGGGCTGCTGGGACTGGCCGTCCGGGACAACCCGAAGCGGGCCCATCTGCTGGTCTCCACCGTGCTCGGCAAGCATGTGCCGCGGAGCCCGCACGTGGTGTGGCGGACCGGGTACGACCTCGGCGTCCGCGTCCGGGAGCTGCTGGGCGCGGCCGACGCGGCCCGGGCGGTGGTGCTGGGCTACGCCGAGACCGCCACGGGCCTCGGGCACGCGGTGGCCGACGGGCTCGCCGACGCCCCGTACCTCCACTCCACCCGGCGCCCGGTGGCCGGAGTGGCCCGGGCGGCCGGTTTCGAGGAGTCGCACTCCCACCACACCTCGCACCTGCTCCTGCCCGAGGACCCGGAGCTGCTGGCCGGTACGGGTCCGCTGGTGCTGGTGGACGACGAGTTCTCGACCGGTGCCACGGTGCTCAACACCGTACGGGCGCTGCATACGCGCCACCCCCGCGAGCGGTATGTCGTGGTGGCCCTGGTGGACATGCGCTCGGCGGCCGACCGGGGACGGCTGGCGGAGTTCGCGGCGGAGATCGGCGCCCGGGTGGACCTGGTCGCGCTCGCCGCCGGCACCGTCCGGCTGCCCGCCGACGTCCTGGCGCGCGGCCGGGAACTGGTCGCCCGGTACGGGACGCCGGCGGTGGCGGAGGAGGCCGCCGCGCTTCCGGCCCCCGGCGCGGTGGCCCGGGTGGAGCTGGACTGGCCCCGGGGGCTGCCGGACGGCGGGCGGCACGGCTTCACCCCGGCCCACCGCGCCCGGCTGGAGGCCGCGCTGCCCGCCCTGGCCGAGCGGCTGGCGGACGCCCTGGCCCCGGTCGCCGGCGGGGCGGTTGCGACTCACTCGTCAGGCGCGGCTCCGGCCGGCCCGGCAGAGGCTTCAGCGGCGTCGGGGACGGCCCCGGCTCCTCGGGCGGCGGGCGTGCCCGGGGCCGGTGGGACCCGGCCCCGGGTGCTGGTGCTGGGCAACGAGGAGCTGATGTACGCCCCGCTGCGGCTGGCCGAGGCGCTGGAGCGGCGGCTCGACGCGGAGGTGCGGTTCTCCACCACCACCCGCTCCCCGGTGCTGGCCGTGGACGACCCGGGCTACGCCATCCGCACCCGGCTGGTCTTCCCGGCGCACGACGAGCCGGATCCCGGGCACGACGGCCCCGGCGAGCGGTACGCCTACAACGTGGCGGGTGCCGGCTTCGACGCCGTGGTCGCCGTGGTGGACTCGGCCGGCGACACCCCGGCCCTGCACGCCCCGGACGGGCTGCTCGCCCGGCTGGCCGCGCACATTCCGCACGTGCTGCTCGCCGTCGTACCCGCGTACACGCCCGGCGCCCGGGACGCGGTGAATGGCGCCCGGGACGCGGTGAATGCGGCGGGCGCAGTCGCCGGTCACCGGGTCCCCGGCGCGGCCGCCGCGCTGCCCGGGCCGCTCCGGGGGCCCGCCTTCTCCTCGTACGACCCCGAGGAGGTCGGCTGGCTGCTCCAGGACCTCTCCGCCGTCACCCTGGAGGCGCCCACCGAGGAGCGCGAGGAGGCGATACAGAGCGGCGGCGCCCACTACGCGGAGTCGCTGCCGGTCGAGTACCAGCCGTCCCCGGAGTACCAGCGGCTCTTCCGCGCCGCGCTGGACGACTCCGCCGCCCGGATCGCCCGCGCGGTCGGCGTGGTGACCGAGACCCTGCTCGCCGAGCGGTCGGACCGGCCGGTGCTGGCCTCGCTCGCCCGGGCCGGCACCCCGGTCGGCGTTCTGATGCGGCGGTGGGCGCTGCGCCGGCACGGGCTCGACCTGCCGCACTACACCCTCTCCATCGTGCGCGGCCGGGGCATCGACACCAACGCCCTGCGCTGGCTCGCCGCCCACCACGACCCGGCCGATGTGGTCTTCGTGGACGGCTGGACCGGCAAGGGTGCCATCACCCGCGAACTGGCCGCCGCACTCCGGGACTTCCCCGGCTTCGACCCGGAGATCGCGGTGCTGGCCGACCCCGGCTCCTGTGTCCGGACCTACGGCACCCGCGAGGACTTCCTGATCCCCTCCGCCTGCCTCAACTCCACGGTCTCCGGCCTGGTCTCCCGTACGGTGCTCCGCGTCGACCTGGTGGGGCCCGACGACTTCCACGGCGCCAAGTACTACCGGGAGCTGGCCGGTTCGGACGTCTCCCGGCACTTCCTGGACACCGTCGGCGCCCATTTCGAGGCGGTCGGCGCGGAGGTGGACACCGCCGTGAAGGAGCTGCTCACCACCGACCGGGCCCCCAGCTGGGCCGGCTGGGCGGCGGTGGAGCGGATCAGCGAGGAGTACGGCATCCACGATGTGAACCTGGTCAAGCCGGGCGTCGGGGAGACCACCCGGGTCCTGCTGCGCCGGGTGCCCTGGAAGATCCTGGCCCGCCGGGGCGCGGGCGCCGATCTGGCCCATGTCCGGCTGCTCGCGGAACAGCGCGGGGTCCCGGTCGAGGAGGTCGGCGAACTCCCGTACAGCTGCGTCGGACTGATCCACCCCCGCTACACCCGGGGTGCCACCGGAGCCGACGGCCGCGCGGTCACCACCCCGGCGGGCGGAAGCGCGGAGGCGAGCACGGACGGGAGCGGCGGGTCACCCGGCGCCCCGGCCGGTGGCGGGCCCGGCGCCGCGTCCGGCGTTCCGGCCGTTGGCAGGCCCGGCGACGCGGCAGGCGGCAGACCCGGCGACATGGCGGGCGGTCCGGACGGGGGCGGTCCGGCATGAGCACCACCCTGATCGCCAGCGACCTGGACCGCACCCTGATCTACTCCGCCGCCGCGCTCGGTCTCACCGGGCCGGACGCCGGGGCGCCCCGGCTGCTGTGCGTGGAGGTGTACCAGGGCAAGCCGCTCTCCTTCCTCACCGAGGAGGCCGCCGCGCTGCTCGGGGAGCTGGCCCGGCGGACGGTCTTCGTCCCCACCACCACCCGCACCCGGGAGCAGTACGGCCGGATCCGGCTGCCCGGGCCGCCGCCCCGGTACGCGATCTGCGCCAACGGCGGCCACCTCCTGGTGGACGGCGTCTCCGACCCGGACTGGCGGCGGACGGTGGCGGCCAGGCTCACCGACGAGTGCGCCCCGCTGGCGGAGGTGCGCGCCCATCTGGTGGCCGCCGCCGACCCGGCCTGGCTGCTGAAGGAACGGGTGGCCGAGGACCTCTTCGCCTATCTGGTGGTGGACCGGTCCCTGTTGCCCGGGGGCTGGCTGAAGGAACTGGCCGAATGGGCGCTGGAACGCGGCTGGACCGTCTCGCTCCAGGGGCGCAAGGTGTACGCCGTGCCCCAGCCGCTCACCAAGAGCGCCGCCGTCCGGGAGGTGGCCCGCCGGGCCGGTGCCGATCTGGTGCTGGCGGCCGGCGACTCGCTGCTCGACGCCGATCTGCTGCTGGCCGCCGACCGGGGCTGGCGCCCGGGCCACGGGGAGCTGGCCGAGACCGGCTGGAGTGCCGACCGGATCACCGCGCTGGCCGAGCGGGGGGTGGCGGCGGGAGAGGAGATCCTGCGCCGGTTCAGCGCCGCCGCGCTCCCCGGCCCGGCCGGAACACCCGGACCCCGATGAACACCAGTACCGCGCCCACCGCCACCGCCAGCACGGCCTTGGAGTACAGCGACACATAGCCGGAGACCTGCTCCCAGTTGTCGCCCAGCGCGTACCCGGCGAGGACGAACACGGTGTTCCAGATCGCGCTGCCGAGCGTGGTCAGCCCCAGGAACACCGGCAGCGGCATCCGCTCCACCCCGGCCGGCACCGAGATCAGGGAGCGGAAGACCGGCACCATCCGGCCGAAGAACACCGCCTTGGTGCCGTGCCGGGCGAACCATGCCTCGGTCCGCTCGATGTCGGAGACCTTCACCAGCGGGATCCTGCGGGCGACGGCGATGGTCCGCTCCCGGCCGAGGAGCGCGCCGACACCGTAGAGCGCCAGTGCTCCGGCCACCGAACCCGCCGTCGTCCACAGCAGCGCGGCGAGCAGGCTCATGCTGCCGTTGGCCGAGGCGAACCCGGCCATCGGCAGCACCACCTCGCTGGGCACCGGTGGGAAGAGGTTCTCCAGGGCGATGGCGAGCCCGGCCCCGGGCGCCCCGAGCGCCTCCATCAGGCTGTTGATCCAGCGTTCCATGGCGTCACGCTAGGCAGCCGTTGCTGAAGCCACCCTGAAGATGCCTCCCGGGTGCCGGGAGGCGGACGGCTCAGCCGCAGCAGCCGCCCCCGCAGCACCCGCCGCCGCCCCCGGAGGGCGCGGTGGGCGCGGGCGCGGAGCCCTTGGCCGTGCCGCCGACGGCCACGGTGGACAGCAGCTTGACCGTGTCCCCGTGCCCCGCCGGGCAGTCGGCGGGTGCGGCGGACTCGGCCATCGGCCGGTTCAGCTCGAAGGTGTCACCACAGGTGCGGCAGCGGTATTCATAACGAGGCATGGAGCCAGCGTAGTCGGCCCCCGCCGCCCTCCACCCCGTTCCCGGAGGTACTCCCGCCCCGGAGGCGCCCCGTCCTCCGGTGCTCCCCGCCCCGGGGGCTTTCCGCCGCACGGGCTTTCCACCCCGGATCGCTCCGCTCCCCGGAGGAACCCCGCCCCCAGGGGCTCCCCGCCCAGGAGGCTCCCGTCGCGGTGCGGGCGCTCGGCGGCCGTCCTGCGCCGCCCTCCCCGGGGCCCCTTTCCCGAGGCAGCCCCGTCTCGGAGCCCCCGGCCCGCGTCCAACCACTTGTACAGCGGACCCACCGGTGCGGGAGGCAACCCCGTCTCGGAGGCCCCGGCCCCGGCCCCGCGAAGCCTCCGTCCCGGAAGGCTCGCCGCCCCCGGAGGCAGTCCCGCCCTGCGGGGCCTCGTCCCCGAAGGTGTCCCCGTCCGGGAGGGCTCCGCCCTGGAGGTGTCCCCGTCCGGGAGGGCTCCGCCCCGAAGGGGGCTCCCCGGCCCCGGGAACGATTCCGTCCCGGAGGCCCCGGTTCCACCCGGGGCCCCTGTCCCGGACGCCCCGGTCCGCCCCGGCTCACCCGCGTCCGGCGCCCCGGTCCTCGCGGATCAGCTCCACCACGCGCGCGGCCGTCTCCCGTACCGCCTCCGTCTCGGTCAGGAAGTGCCAGTAGTCCGGGTGCCGGCCCTCCAGCCCCGTGACCGCCCGCTCCAGCCGCCCCACCGCCTCGTCCAGCGGGCGGGCGTGCCGGGGGTCCGGGGTGGCCCGCCCCGCCATCGCCAGCCGCTGGGCGTCCCGGAGCGCGAACCGGGTGCGCTCGATCTCCTGCTGCGGATCCTTGGCCACGGCGTCCAGCCGCCGCAGCCGGTCACCGGCCGCCGACACGGCCTCGTCCGCGCCGGTGAGCAGCGCCCGTACGGTGGAGAGCACCGCCGTCGCGTCGGCCCACCGCTGTTCGTCCCGGGCCCGGGCGGCGTCCGCGAGCTTCTCCTCTACCCCCCGGACCGTCCGGGCGGTCTGCTCGGGCACCTGCTGGAGGTCCTGCCAGCAGGCGGCGCTGAACCGCCGGCGCAGCTCACTCAGCACCGGCTCGACCGACCCTGCCCGGGTGGCCACCGCCTGGGCCCGGGTGCGCAGCGAGACCAGCCGCTTGTCGATCTCGGCCGCCCGCTCCGGCAGCCGCTCCGCCTCCGTCCGTATCGCCTCGGCCTCCCGCAGCACCCGGTCGGCCCGCTGAAGGGTTTCCGGCACACCGTGCCGCCCGGCGCCCTCGTTGAGCCGGGTCAGCTCGGGCCCCAGGGCCGCCAGCCGCGCGGCCAGGTCGTCCGCGCCGAGCCCCGCGCCCCGGGCCGTGTCCAGCGCCTCACTCGCGCCCCGCAGCGCCGCACGGGCCCGCTCCACGGCCGGCGCCAGCCGTGCCAGCTCGGTCTCGGCCCGGCCCAGCAGCGAACCGATCCGCAGCCCGAACCCGTCGAGCTCCTCCTTGACCCGCACCAGCTCGTCCCGGGCGCCCGTCAGCTCGTCCCGCGCCCGGTTGGCGACCGAGCCCTCCAGGTCGTCCCGGTCCAGGTCGTAGGCGTCGACCGCGGTGATGTAGCGGTGGCTCACCTCGTCGATCCGCCGGCCCAGCGCCGTGAACTCCTCGGCCGCCCGGGCCGCGTCCGGCGACCCGTCCACCGCCGTGATCGTCTCCACCGAGATCCGCAGATCCCGCTGGGCGGTGTCCAGCTCGTAGAAGGCCGCCGCGGCGGCGTCCTTGGCCGCCTGGGCACCGGCCCGCCGGCTCTCGTCCCGGCCCCCGCCGAACCAGCGCCGTGTGCCGCCCCCGGCGAAGGCGGCGGGCAGCGCGGCGACGAGCCCCACGGCGAGCGGCACCGGCAACAGCATCAGCGCGAGCGCGTTCCGTGCCTGCCGCCCCGCGTCCGTCACCGTCACATCACGCTCCCGTACTGTCCGCCCTGCCCGGTTCATTCTCCCACCGGGTAGGACGAACACACGAGCCCGTCAGTTCGCTCCCCGCACCGACACCTCTCCGCTGTCGGTGGTCGCCCGCACCACATGCGAGCTGCGCCGGTCCGTGGGCACATCCACGGATATGCCGCCGCTCCCGCTGCGCGTCTCCACCGCGTACCGGGTGTCGCCGCGCGGAAGGTCGACGGCGACCTCACCGCTGCCGCTCGCCGTGTCGACCAGCTCGGGCGCGGCCTCCAGCGCGAGCCGCACCTCCCCGCTGTCCGTCCGGGCCGCCACCCGGGAGGAGGTCGTGTCCTCCACCCGTATCTCCCCCGAGTCACTCCGCAGGTCCAGCGGCCCACGCGCCCGGCGCACCACCAGCTCCCCACTGTCCGAGCCCATGGTCAGCGGGGAGGCGAACCCCTCGGCGCGGACGCTGCCGTTGTCGTCCTTCACCGTCACCGCCACACCCCGCGGCACCTTCACCTGGTGCCGTGCGGCGCAGCCGCCCATCACCGCCGACTCGCAGCGCACCCGGAGGGTCAGGGTGCCGTCCCGCATCGTCCACTCGGCCTCGGGCTCACCACTCAGCAGCCCCCACGCCGCCACCTGCCGCTCGGCCTCCACCTCTCTGACGTCCGACTCCACCAGGACCACATCGGTGTCCCCGGAGTCGACCGTCAACGACTTCCCGGCCAGCGGGAACGACTGCCGCTTTACCGGCGCCTCGGACATGTCGTCGCGCCCGGCCGCGCACCCGCTCACCCCCGCCACCGCCAGCACCACCGCGCCGGCCGCCACGAGCCGCACCCAGCCACCGCGACGACGTCCCGCCATGACTTCCCCCACGATTGATCCCCCGTCCTGTCAACCGTCATGACTCTACGTAACATCCGCCGCCGGCGCACTGGGGCTATCCCCCCTCTTTCCCCTGGTGCCCACCGGTGTGGGCAGGGGCTCGCCGCTGCCCGCCGGGGCACCCCGCGTTTGCGGTGGCCACGGGTCGGCCATGTACTCTGTTGGCTCATTCCACGGGTGCGTAGCTCAGGGGTAGAGCGCTGCTCTTACAAAGCAGATGTCGGCGGTTCGAAACCGTCCGCGCCCACCGTGTCGACCGACGTACCGACGTACAGGTGTGGACAACCGGCCTCCTGGACCTCCGTCCGGGAGGCCGGTTCCCTTTCCGGAGCCCGGAGCCCGGAGCCCGGAGCCCGGAGCCCGGAGCCCGGAGCCCCATTCATGGGCGGTCCGGGGGCTGTCGGGGGCGTGTGCTTTGCTGGGGGGACAGGAGCGCCCCCCGGGGGAGAGTCGCGTTGACCGACGAGGAGTTCGCCGTGTTCTACGGGCACACGGTCCGGCGGCTCACCGGGCAGTTGTACGTCATGACCGGCGACTTTCACGAGGCCCAGGACGTCGTCCAGGAGGCGTTCGTCCGGGCCTGGGACCGGCGGCACCGGCTGCGGCAGGGGCCGGGACCGGAAGCGTGGGTGCGTACGGTCGCCCGGCGGCTCGCCGTCAGCCGGTGGCGCCGGGTGCTGCGCGGCCGGCAGCTCGGGCGGCGGAGCACGGCGGCCACCTCCGTCGAGGGACCGGACCCCGGCATGGTCGACATCGCGGCGGCGCTGCGCCGGCTGCCGCTCCGGCAGCGGCACTGTGCCGCTCTGTTCTATGTCTGCGACCTGTCGGTGGAGGCGGTCGCGGCCGAGACCGGCCTGGCCGTGGGAACGGTGAAGTCCCATCTGTCCCGGGCCCGGGCGACGCTCACCTCGTATCTGGCGCCCCAGGTCCACTCAGCGGAGGCCCACGATGGCTGACGACGACTTCGTGGCGTCCCGTCTGCGGTCCGCCGCCCAGGAGGCGGGGCGGCGCGCCCTGCCCGTGGACCTCCGAGTGATCGAGGAGCGCGGTCGCCGCCGCCGGCGGCGACGGCACGCGGTGTTCGCCGCGACCGGGGCGTTCTGCGGTGCCGGCGCGGTCGCCCTCGCCCTCTGGGCGGGCGCCCCCCGGTACGAGCCGCCGGCCGCTCCGCACGGGGTCTCCTCCTCGTCGCCCCGGGTGCCCACGCCGACCGTGACGACGACGGACGGCGGTCCGCCGGCCGACCCGACCCGTCTCGCGAGCCCGCCCCCCACCCCCGGGCCGTCCGACCCGGCGCCGCCGAGTCCTCCGCCGTCCCGGTCCCCGCGGCCGAGCCCGGACGCCACCGTCACACTGCCCCCGGTGTGATCCGCGTCTCAGCCTGTCAACCCGCCGGTGGCCGGCGTGCGTAGAGGCAGCACACGCCCGTACGACAAGGGAGCCACCGCCGATGCCGACGCCCACCCTCGATCCGGCCGCCGCCCCACCGGGAACGGTCACGGCCGACGCCGATCCGCCGTCCGGAGCCGGTACGGTCCCGGAGGACGCCGCCCCACCGGTCCCGAGCGGCCGGTGGGAGCGCGGCCGCTGGGAGGCCCGGACCCGGGCCGTGCTGCCGGCGGCCGCCGTCTACGCGGTCGCCGCCGTGCTCCATCTGGTGGTGCTGGCCCTGATGAATCGTTCCGCCGGGGCCACGGTGTACGACCGGCTGCTCGCCTGGGACGCCCAGCACTTCGTCTCCATAGCCACTGAGGGGTATCCGGACCACTTCACCCACGGACCGGAGGGCGAACTCACCGGCAACACCCTCGCCTTCTTCCCCCTCTTCCCGCTGGCGGTCCGGGCCGTGCACGGACTCACCGGCCTGGGGACGGAGACGGCCGCGATCGTCACCGCCCATCTCGCCTTCGCCGCCGCCCTGTTCGCCGTCCACAATCTGCTGGCCCGGCTCCATGGGCGGCGCACCGCGCTGGTGGCGATCGTCCTGCTCGCGCTCGCCCAGCCGATGGCCCTGGTCTACTTCATGGCCTACAGCGAGTCGCTGTTCCTGGCCCTCGCCGCCGCCGCGCTGCTCGCCGCCCACCGCCGGGCCTGGCTCACCGCCGGCGCCTTCGCCGCTCTGGCCGGCCTGACTCGCCCGGTGGCGGCGGCGGTCGCCCTGGCCGTCGCCGTGGCCGCCGCGCACCAGATGTTCCGCGCCCGCCGCCCGGCCTTCCGGCCCATGGCGGCGGTCCCGCTGGCCTGCGCCGGCACCCCCGCCTATCTGCTCTGGGTCGGCGACCGGCTGCACCGGCCGGACGCCTGGTTCCTCATCCAGGCGGCGGGTTGGGACACCCACTGGGACAGCGGCGCGGGTTTCGCGGAGTTCCTGGGCTACGCCTTCACCCGCGCCGAGGGCTGGGTGGCCGTCAGCACCGCCGTGCTCGTCCTGGCGTCGCTCGGCTGCACCGCCGCTGCCTGGGGGACACCGACCTGGCCGCCCCTGCTGGTCTACGGCACGGCGGTGGTCCTGGTCGCCGTCGGGCAGAGCAACTACTACCACTGCAAGCTGCGCATGCTGCTGCCCGCCGTCGTCTTCCTGATACCTCTCGCCCGCGCACTGGCCCGCGCCCGTACCCGCACCCTTGTCACCACCCTGGCCTGTGGCTCGCTCTTCGGCTGCTGGTACGGCGCCTACATGCTCACCACCTGGCCGTACGCGATCTAGCGGGGCTTGGGCGGCGCACGCGGGTGTCCCGGCGTACCGATGGCAAGAGCCCCTTCGGGTGAACCGGAAGCGCGGGGCGAGGACGCCGCCGCGGGGCCCGCGTACGGCCCGGAGCTGGGCACCTTCGCGGACAACGGGCGCTGGGCGGCGGGTACGGGTCCGTGCCCCGCTCCGTGGGGCCCACTTCACGCCCCTCCCGGGACACCGGCCGGCCTCCTGCAGTGCCCTGTGCCGAGTCCGGCGGGCGGGCTACCGCGTACGACAGATCCAGCGACTACGGCCCCCCGTTGAGCGGCGACTGGAACGACCGGGCCGACTCCATCGACATGTGACCCGACACGCGACCTTGCTCCGCAGGTGGCCGGCCCGTGTACCCGAGGCCGGCCACCGACAGCCGACGGAGGAGAAGAACAGGTGCGCCCGACCTCTCCGCTCATGTCGCTTCTCGCCGTGCTGCTGCTCTCCGGCTGCGGTCTCCCGGGGGAGGAGCCCCCGGGCAGCCGGGTGGCCCCGCCCCGGCCTCCAGCCGTCGACGACGCGGGCCGCGCCGTCGCTCGGGCACGGTCCTTCACCGCCTGGGCGGAGGCGGAGGCACCGGCCGAGCAACGCGGTGCCGTGGTCGGCCATGTCCCCCTGCTGTGGGGCGACTGGCGGACACCCGGTGAGCTGGGCTTCCTGGCCACCGATCACACCACCCGGGCCGCCGCCGAGACCGTGGCCCGGGCGTTCGCCGGCTGGGGGGACAACGCGGGCCGGCCGGTCCGTGCCGCCGTCTACGGCTCGGGCGGAACGCTCCTGTACGCCCCGCCGGAGACGTAGGTTCCGCCCCCGTGCGACCGGGGCTCAGTCCGGCTCCGGTGCCGTCTCCAGGTCCCGGGCGCGGGGCAGTGGCCGGTAGCCGGCCGACCAGTGGCTCACCCACTGGCAGTGCGGGCAGGCGTAACGGCCGTTCAGCCCGCTGATCGTCGTCCCGCACCGCTCGCACGGCGCCTCGGTGATGTCGGGCAGGGCGTCACGCGGTGGCGCCTCCGCCTCCGGGACGCGTACCGGCTCGCTCTCCGGCGGCCACTCACTGACTCGGCGGTGGTCCATGAAGGCAGGGTACTCAGCGGAGCGGGCTGGACGAGTGCGTACGGGCGTAGGGACGGTCGGCCGCCGGGCCGGGGGCACCGAGGGGGGTGGTGGGGAAGTGCCGG
Source organism: Streptomyces pyxinae (assembly GCF_024756275.1). Taxonomy (GTDB): domain Bacteria; phylum Actinomycetota; class Actinomycetes; order Streptomycetales; family Streptomycetaceae; genus Streptomyces; species Streptomyces pyxinae. The sequence continues at coordinate 133,046 of NZ_JANUGQ010000020.1, forward strand.
GCGCCGGAGGCGCGTTCGGGGGTGCGTGCGGGGTGGGGGAGGAGGCGGCTCGTGGCGAGCCGGTGGGGGAAGCGGCTCGGGGCAAGCGTGCGGGGAACTGCTCGTATCGGCCAATTGACGGGGGGAGCCGGGGTGTCGGCGTACGGGTGGGGGCAACCGGGTGCCGGTGTGCGGGGGGTGGTGGGTGGCCAGGTCGTACAGGGGTGCGGGGGCGGGGAGTCGGAGGCACCGGGGGCGGTGGCGCCAGTGGGAGGGCCGCCGGAGTGTGACGGATCCTGCACACCGGTGGTTCGGGAGTGTCAGCGGCCTGGCCTACGCTGGAGGCATGTGCCTTCCCTCCTCTTCCGGCGGCGTGCCGTTAGACGCGGACGCGCTGAACGACGCCATTCGTGACCTGTGGTCCCATGCGGGCCGCGACGGGCGGTTGAGCCGTGAGCAGCGGGCGGAGTACCGGCTGCTCGTCACCGCCTGGGCCGAGGCGCAGCGGACGGAGGTCGTGGAGGCGGCGTAGCCCCCGGAGCGCGCCGGGGCGGAAACGGCGCGCGCCCGGCCGTCCGCCGGTCGGTGCCGGGGAAGGCCGGGCGCGCGGGGCGCTGCGGAGGCCGGGGTTCAGTAGGCCGCGGCCGGCTGCTTCGGGTTCGGGCCGTGGGCGTTGACGCCCGGCTTGCCCTCGGAGGCCAGGAAGACGAGCAGGATGATCGAGCCGACCAGCGGGATCAGCGCGATGAGGACCCACCAGCCGGACCGGTCGGTGTCGTGCAGCCGGCGAATCGTTACGCCAAGGGCCGGCAGCAGCACGGCGATGCTGTAGATCGAGCTGATGACCGGGCTGGTACCCGCGACGTTGTCGATGATCGACAGCACGATGCTGACGATGACGTTGAAGAGCACGAACATCCAGTATTCCTTGCGGCGCGCCCGCCCGCTGAATACCGCGTACTTCTTCAGTACGTCCACATACCAGTGCATTACGTCCCCCAAGGGCCATGAAGAATCCCGGTCATTCGTTTCCGGGCGTGGCCGAAACTTAGAGGTAGTGTCGTGTGCTGGTCAAAACGTTATCTTCGGCAGTGGCGACCCTTGGTGAGGCACCCTCATAAATGATCTCCCTGGACCCGCCGGGGCCGCGCGGACGTGGGGGATGCCTTGGGGCGCCCGGCGGGTTCGGCGGTGGCGACGCTGAGTGGGCGTCAGTCCGTCGTGACGGGGGCCTTTCTGTCGGCCGGGGGGAATGCGCCCGGATATGCGCCTTTCCTGCCGGCGGTGGATGGCCGAAAGTGTACGCAGCGTGCCGGTTCGGGTGTGCTCCGTTTTCTTTGCCGGCGTGGGGGCGTGGGTGTGTACGGGGGCATGGGGATATGGCGTGTGGCGGCGCGGTGGTGTGGATGGGGCGCGGTGATGCCGTGTGCGGCGCCGTGTGAATGACGCCGTGTGAATGACGGAGGGCCCGAGCGGGCGGGCGGGGTCACACTGGGGGTATGTGCCGCAGTATCAAGACGCTCCGTCCGCCCGCTCTCCCCGGTGAGGCCACCGAGGACGACATGCGGGCCGCCGCGCTCCAGTACGTACGCAAGGTCTCCGGCTTCCGGGTGCCCGCCGCGCACAACAGGGAGGTCTTCGACCGGGCGGTCGACGAGATCGCCGAGGCCACCCGCAGGCTTCTCGACGGCATCGAGGTGCGGGGAGGGGGCGCCGGGAGAGCGGTGGGGAGAGCCGCCGGGCGCGAGTGAGCCCGCCGGCCCGGGTCCCGGGTGACAGGCGGTGCGCGCCGGGGGGCGGGGGCGGGCCCGGTGCGCCCCCGAAAGCCGCGGTACGCGCTTCCGGTGCACCCCTGGGGCGCGGTGCGGTTAGGCAAGCCTAAGTTAAGCTGAGCGCCCACTCTGTTCGTCCGGCACCCGGACGGTACGGCGGCGCCCGGAACGGCCGTTTCGCGTGCGCGCCTCGGAAGGATGAGCTGACATGGCACGTACGAACGCGGCGAGTGCCCGGGTCAAGCCCGAGCAGGCCGGGCTGATCAGGCTGAACGTCCTGCGCCAGGAGCGGGTGTCCCCGGGCTTCGCGCGGGTCACCCTGGGCGGCGGGGACATCGAGAAGTTCACGCCGATGGGCTTCGACCAGTGGTTCCGCCTCTTCATCCCGGTCGCGGAGGACTCCCTCTCCCGGCTGCCCAACAAGCTCGACGCCCTCGCCTACGCCAAATACCTGACCATCTCCAAGGCATCCCGCCCGGTGCTCCGCAACTACACCGTTCGCGCCTACCGCCCGGAAGGACCGGAAGGGCCCGAGCTCGACGTGGACTTTGTGCTGCACGGCTCGGCCGCGGACGGCACGGCGGGCCCCGCCTCCGCCTGGGCCGAGAGCTGCTCGCCCGGCGACCAGGTGGCCATCCTCGACGAGGGCATCACCTTCACCCGCCCCGAGCACCTCCACCAGGTGCTGATCGTGTCGGACGAGACCGGGCTGCCGGCGGTCGCGGGCATCCTTGCCTCACTGGACAGTGATATCACCGGCCAGGTGCTGATCGAGGTCCCCGCCGAGGCCGACCGCCAGGAGCTGGAGGGGCCGAAGGGCGTCGAGGTGAACTGGGTCGTGCGCGGAGACGCCGCCGTGGTCCCGGGCCACAAGGCACGGGAGGCCGTCGAGGCCCTGCCCGTACCGAGGGAGCCGTTCTACGCCTGGGTGGTCGGGGAGTCGACCCTGCCGACGGCACTGCGCCGCCACTGGGTCCGGGCGGGTGTGCCGAAGGAGAACATCAAGTTCTGCGGCTACTGGAAGGCCGGCCGTACGCACTGACGGGGGCGCCTCGGCCCGACGGATGCGCGCCCGGTCCGACCGGGTGTGCCCGGGCGGCCGGAGCGGGGCCCGCCCGGGGCCGCGCGAGGGCGGAGAGTCCCGGGGGCCGCGAGCGCGGGCTCCCGGGCACGGGAACGCAGGGGGCGGGGGTGGTACCGGTAGCGGAAAACCGCTGGTACCACCCCCGCCCCGTCGTGCGTCGCGCCGGCCGGCGCGAGGTCACGCCGTCACGCCGTCACGGGTGTCCGCTCCTGCTTCGCCGTGGCCTCGTCGCGCTCGTCGGCGCGCCCGAACAGGCCGTCCAGCGCCAGCGCGCCCGGGCCGGTGAAGACCAGCAGCAGCAGCGCCCAGCAGAAGAGCGCCGAGGCCTCGCCGCCGTTCTGGATCGGGAACAGGCCCTCGCCCTGGTGCACGGAGAAGTAGGCGTACGCCATCGAGCCCGACGACACGAACGCCGCGGCCCGGGTGCCGAGGCCCAGCAGCACCAGCGCGCCGCCGACCAGCTGGATCACCGCCGCGTACCAGCCGGGCCAGGCACCGGCCGGGACGGTGCCCCCGCTGCCCGCGCCGCCGCCCAGGACGCCGAACAGGGACGCGGCGCCGTGGCAGAGGAAGAGCAGTCCGATCACTATGCGGAACAGGCCGAGCGCGTACGGGCGCGTCTGATTGAGGAACGGGGTGATCTTGGGCATGGGGGAGCCACCTTCGGTTGGGGACGAAACCGATGACAGCCCACAGGTTAGGCGGACCTAATCAGTACTTGCAAGTTCAACATTCGCCATTCCCGGGATGCTGCTGTCCCCGCACGTGGACACCGCCGCGGCCACCCCGCCCGGCCGGCGTGTCCGCCCTCCCTTCCGGCCCGGCGGCTGCGTCCTTCCTCCCGGCCGGGTGTGTCCGTCCCCGGCCGGGTGTGTCCGTCGTCCGTCCCGGCTGGGTGTGTCCGTCGTCCCTCACCGGCCGGGTGTGTCCGCTCTCCCTCTCGGCCGGCGTGTCCGCCGCTCTCCTCGGCCGGTCCGCCCGGCGGCGACAGCCGGCGCCGCCGCCCCGGTTCACCCGCCGGGCGTCAACTCCCGTTCGTCCACGGTCACCAGATCGGCCCGCCGCCCCCGGCCCCGGTCCTGGGTCCGGTCCAGTCGCAGCCGGGCGGAGCGGCCGCGCAGGGTGAGGGTCATCAACTGGTTGCCGAACCACGGGCCCCCGGTGCGGCGCCAGTGGAAGGGCGGGCGGCCCACCCGGCCGTGCCGGGCCAGGGCGCGGCCCAGCCACCGTCCCGCGCCGCTCCAGCCGAACCGGAAGCCCAGCCGCATGGCGCGCGGCACCCCGTTGTGCACCGGGGAACAGGTCAGCTGGAACACCCGGGCGTCCGGCGCGCCGCCCGGCCATCCGGCGGGCCAGTCGGGCTCGGCGACGTACGCGTGGTGGACGTCCCCGGAGAGCACGCAGACCGTCGCCGGCGCCTCCGGCCCGGTGCCCACCTCGGTCAGCAGCCGGGCCAGCCGCTCGAACGACTCCGGGAACGCCGCCCAGTGCTCCAGATCGGCCGCCCGCCGCACCCGCTCACCCGCCCTGGCCCAGAAGCCGCCCCGTGCGCCCCGGCAGAGCGCGGCGTTCCACGCCTCGGTGTCGTGCATCATCGGCGGCAGCAGCCACGGCAACGAGGTGCCGACGAGCAGATGGTCGTACGAGCCCGGGTCGGCCAGCGCCTGGTCGCGCAGCCACTTCTCCTCGTCCTCGTCGTTCATCGCGCGCCGGTCCTCGGCCAGCACCCGGCCCGCCCGCGAGTCGACCATCAGCAGCCGGGTGCGGCCGAAGTCCCGCCGGTAGCTCCAGCGGGCACCGGCCGGCCGGGCGTCCGCGTCGGCGGCGTACCGGCGCAGCACCTCCGTGCCGTCCCCGGCCTCCCGCACCTCGGCGTAGATCGGGTCGTCCGCCAGCTCGTCGGGGGAGAGATTGCCCAGGTGCTGGTAGACCCAGTACGACATCAGCCCGCTGAGGATCCGCTCCTGCCACCAGTCCGTCCGGCGCATGTCCGCCACCCAGGCGGCGCTGGTGTTCCAGTCGTCGATCACATCGTGGTCGTCGAAGATCATGCAGCTGGGCACGGTGGAGAGCAGCCAGCGGACCTCCGGGTCCCGCCAGGACTCGTCGTAGAGATGGGTGTACTCCTCGTAGTCCGCCACCTGGGGCCCCGGCGGTTTCCGCAGATCGCGGCGGGCGGCCAGCCAGCGGCGGGTGGCATCGGAGGTCTCGTCCGCGTACACCTGGTCGCCCAGCAGGAGCAGCACGTCGGGGCGTACGGCTCCGGGGTCGGCCGCCAGCCGGCCGGCCAGCGTGTCCAGGGCGTCCGGGCCGATCGGGTCCTCGTGGCCGGAGGCGGGCGCCGCCCAGCGGCAGGAGCCGAAGGCGACCCGGGCCCCGTCGGTGCCCGGCTCCGGGACCGGGATCACGCTCGGCGGATGCCGGGAGTCGGCGGGCGGCCAGACCCGCTCCCCGTCGAGCAGCACCTCGTACGGGGTGGCCGTGCCCGGCGTCAGGCCGGAGACCTCGACCAGGGCGTAGTGGTGGCCGGCGACCCGGAAGGTACGGGCGCTGCCGCCCGCGCCGTCCGGGCACCGGACCTCGGCGGTGCACGGCTGCCCGGCCTCGACCCAGACGGTGGCCCGGCCGCCCCCGTCCCAGTCGACGTACCGCAGCACTGGTCCCAGCCTCAACCCGGCTGCCATCCGGCCTCCTCCGTCGTCCGGGCGCCGGTCGTCCGGTCGCCCGCCCGGTTCCCCGGCGTCTTCACCGGTTCTTCTGCTTCTTCCGTACGGTACGAAACGGAGCGGGCGGGCCGGAGGTGCCCGCCCGCGCCCGGGCGGCGCGGCGGAACGAACGATTCGGCAACCGTGCGGACGAACGATTCGGCAACCGTGCGGACGAACGATTCGGCAGCCGTGCGGAGGAACCGATTCAGCAGCCGTTCAGCAGGGTCTGGAGCGCGCCCTTCTCGGCCGAGTCCAGGGTGAGCTTCCAGTCGTACTTCACCTGCACCCACATCCGGGCGTAGGTGCAGCGGTAGGCGGTGCGCGACGGCAGCCACTCGGCCGGGTCCTTGTCGCCCTTGGCCTGGTTGACGTTGTCGGTGACCGCGATGAGCTGCGGCCGGGTCAGGTCGTTGGCGAACTGCTGGCGCTGGGTGGTGGTCCAGGAGTTGGCCCCCGAGCGCCACGCCTCGGCGAGCGGGACCACGTGGTCGATGTCCAGGTCCGAGGCCGCGGTCCAGGTCGCCCCGTCGTACTCGGAGTACCAGGTGCCGCTGACGGCCGCACAGGAGCCGTCCTGCTGCACCCCGGTGCCGTCCCGCTTGAGGACGACCTCCCGGGTGTTGCACGTCCCCGACTGGGTGATCCAGTGCGGGAACTTGTCACGGCTGTAACCGCTGGAGGAACCTTCCGCCTGGACCGTCAGGGCGGCCAGATAGGTACGGGCGGTGGCGGCGCTCACCGGGGCGGGCGGGGCGGCCTGGGCGGCCGGGGCGGTGGTGGCCAGCAGTCCGGTCGCGGTGAGCGCGGCGGAGGCGGCGAGCACGGCGGTGCGACGCGCGTAGAAACGGGACATGCGAGCTCCTCGGCGGTGGAGATGTCGAACGCTGTCGGGGTGCGGTGCGCCCGGGGCGGACGGCGGCGCTGCGAAGTGCCGGGGCCCCAGCGGTGGACGGCTCGGCCAGCGTGATGGCGCGAGGTTTCCGTGAGGGGAGCACCAGGTAACAGCGTGACGACATGTGCACGTCACGTCTATGGGTGTGTCGAAAGGGTTCTGAAGATTTCTGATGGGGGCACAGAAAGCCCGTATGGGTTCGTCATTGGGCCGATTTCTTACGGGAGGGCATGGGGGAGGGCGGGAGGGACGGGAGGGGTCCTCCGGGGCCGGACCCCGGGGAGCCGTGCCCTTGGGCCGGTCCGGGCCCCGGGGCGCCGGTCTCCCGGGTTGGTCTCTCGGGCCGGTCTCCCGGACTGGTCTCTCGGGCCGGTCTCCCGGGACGTGGGATCCGGTCCCTCCGGAGCCGGGCCCTGGGTGGGTTCCTCCGGATCCGGGCCCCCGGGCTCGGGCGGGGCGGGGTCCTTCGGCCGGTCCGGGGCTCTCCGGGGCCGGGCTCCGTGTGACGCCGGGCACGTGGGTCGTGGCGGCTCGGGAGCGTCACGTACCCTGGTCGGAGCAGAAGGGGAGTAGCTCTTCGCCGGATCGTCGACATACTGCCGGGCCTCGTGTCCGGCCGGCGCCCGGAGGCGGGCCCGCGGGGGCCGCCAGCGAGACCTTCGGCAACAGCAGTGTCCATGCATGCCATGGCCCTGCCGTGCCGAAGCGACCCCTGATTCGTCTCTTCTCGGTGCGGCGGAGCCCGACCGATTGAGGAACCTCTCCCGTGCTCAGCTTCACGATCCTGGCGATCACCTTCGGCGTCGTCTTTCTCGCCGAACTGCCCGACAAGACCGCGCTCGCGGGCCTGATGCTCGGCACCCGCTACCGGGCGTCCTACGTCTTCGCCGGGGTCGCCGCCGCCTTCGCCGTCCATGTGGCGCTCGCCATCGCGGCGGGCAGCGTGCTCACCCTGCTGCCGCACCGGCTGGTGCAGGCGGTGGTGGGCGTGCTCTTCCTGGCGGGGGCGGCCATGCTGCTCCTCAAGAAGGACGAGGACGACGACGAGGAGCTGAAGGCCCCGGCCGACCAGTCCTTCTGGAAGGTCTCCGGGGCGGGGTTCATGCTGATCCTGGTCGCGGAGTTCGGCGATCTGACCCAGATCATGACCGCCAACCTGGCGGCTCGCTACGACAGCCCGCTCTCGGTCGGCCTCGGTGCGGTGCTGGCCCTCTGGGCGGTCGCCGGTCTCGGCATTCTCGGCGGCCGGACGCTGATGAAGTACGTGCCGCTGCGGCTGATCACCAAGGTGGCCGCCGGTCTGATGATCGCCCTGGCGGGCTTCAGCCTCTATGAGGCGATCGCGGGCTGAGCGCGCGCGGCGGCCACCGGCGGGGACGGGCCGCCGCCCCCGCCGGGAGCCGCCGGTCCAGCCGCCCCCGCCGGTCCACCCGGTCCTGCGGGGGGGGTCCCGGAGGTCGGGAGAGGACACGTCTGAACCCCCGTCACTCCG
>NZ_JANUGQ010000021.1 GCF_024756275.1 Streptomyces pyxinae
TTCCCGGGTTGCGAACAGTCGCACCGGTTGAACAGTTTCACTTCATTAATTGAAAAGTGTGCTTGTTCGCTAGAACCCGATAGGGTTTCGGTGGTCATAGCGTTAGGGAAACGCCCGGTTACATTTCGAACCCGGAAGCTAAGCCTTTCAGCGCCGATGGTACTGCAGGGGGGACCCTGTGGGAGAGTAGGACGCCGCCGAACAATCTTTCAAGGACCTCTGGTCCCAGCGTGCAGCGCTGGGACCAGAGGTCCTTTTTGTTTTGTGCTTATCCCTCGAAGCGCGTCGATCCGCCGGCTGCGCGAGAATGAATGCGTTACCCGAAGACAGGAGCTGTACCCATGTCCACCTACTCCTCCGACGACCGTCCGGAGCGCGAACCGCGTCGTAGGGACGGTGGCGGCGACCGGGGCGGCTTCCGTCGGGACGACCGGCGGGACGATCGCCGCGATGACCGTCGTGACGACCGGCGCGGTGAGCGCCGTGACGACCGTGGGGGCTTCCGGCGGGACGACCGCGACCGTGACCGGGGCGGCGACCGTGACCGGGGCGGTTTCCGCCGCGATGACCGGCCCGCTTTCCGACGTGACGAGCGTCGGGACGACCGACCGTCGTTCCGGCGTGACGAGCGGCCTGGTTTCCGTCGGGACGACAACCGGGGTGACAACCGGGGCGGCGGCTTCCGCCGTGACGACCGCCGGGATGATCGCCGCGACGACCGCCCGGCCTTCCGCCGTGACGACCGGCGTGACGAGCGCCGTGACGACCGGCCGGCTTTCCGCCGGGACGACCGTGACCGGGATCGCGGTGGCTTCGGCCGCCGGGACGAGGGCCGGGGCGGTGGGTTCCGCCGCGATGATCGTCGTGACGACCGCCGGGATGACCGTCCGGCCTTCCGCCGGGACGACAACCGGGGCGGCGGATACGAGCGCCGTGACGACCGTGGGGGCTTCCGTCGCGACGACCGGGACCGGGGCGGCGACCGTGACCGGGGTGGCTTCCGCCGTGACGAGCGTCGGGATGACCGCCCGTCGTTCCGGCGTGACGAGCGCCGTGACGACCGTCGGGACGAGCGGCCGGCCTTCCGGCGGGACGACGACCGGCCGCGTGGTCCGCGTCGTGACGACGAGCGCGGTGGCTCGGGCGGGTTCCGTCGGGACGACCGTCGGGACGACCGCCCCGGTTTCCGTCGCGACGACCGGCGGGACGACCGCGGGGGCTTCCGGCGTGACGACCGGGACCGGGACCGTGACGGGGGTGGCTTCCGTCGCGACGACCGCCGCGACGACCGTGGGCCGCGTCGGGACGACCGGCGCGGTGGCGGCGGCTTCCGCCGGGACGACCGGCGTGATGACCGGCGGGACGACCGCCGGGGTGGCGGCTTCCGCCGGGACGGCAGGGACGAGAACCGGGGCGGCGGGTTCCGGCGGGACGACCGGGACCGGGAGCCGGTGAAGCGGCTGCCCATCCCGGAGGACGTCACCGGTGACGAGATCGACCAGGACGTGCGGCAGGACCTGATGTCGCTGCCCAAGACCCTGGCGGTCGACGTGGCCCGGAACCTGGTCATGGTCGCCCGGCTGATCGACGAGGACCCGGAGCAGGCGTACGGCTACTCGCGGGTGGCGCTGCGACTGGCGTCCCGGGTGGCGTCGGTGCGGGAGGCGGCCGGCTTCGCCGCGTACGCCAACCAGAAGTACGCCGAGGCGCTGGCCGAGTTCCGGGCCGCCCGGCGGATGACCGGCAGCGTGGAGCTCTGGCCCGTGATGGCCGACTGCGAGCGCGGCCTCGGCCGTCCGGAGCGGGCCGTGACGATGGCCGGCGAGCCCGAGACGCACAAGCTGGACAAGGCCGGCCAGGTCGAGATGCGGCTGGTCGCGGCCGGGGCGCGGCGGGACATGGGCCAGCTGGACGCGGCGATCGTGACCCTGCAGAGCCCGGAGCTGACCGCGCACTCGGTGCAGCCGTGGACCGCCCGGCTCCGGTACGCGTACGCCGAAGCCCTGCTGGCGGCCGGGCGCGAGGACGAGGCCCGTGAGTGGTTCGCCCGTGCCCTGGAGGCGGACAAGGACGGCTCCACCGACGCCTCCGACCGGCTGGCGGAGCTGGACGGGGTGGAGTTCCTGGACGTGGCCGACGAGGCCGGGGGCGAAGCGCCCGCGGAGGAGCGGGACGGCGAGTCGGTGAAGGACGAGCCGGTGAAGGGTGAGCCGACCGACGGGCCCGCCGACGGCGAGAGCGGCCGGCGGGACTGATCCGGCGGGACTGACCCGCCGCCGGGCGGAGGCCCGGCGGCGATGTCCCAGAGCCAAGAGCAGAAGGGTGGCACCCCGGCCGGGGTGCCACCCTTCTGCCGTACCCGGGGTCGGCGGCCCGGCTCAGTCGACGGTCAGTCGATGGCCAGGCTGCGGAGCACCAGACCGGTGGCGGGCTTGGGGCCGAAGGAGGTCGACTTGCGCGGCATGGTGACGCCCTGCCGGGCCAGGTCGCGGACGACCTCCTCGCGCACCGGGTGCATCAGCACCGCGGTGGCGTCGTACCGCTCGGCCTGGGCGACGACCGCCTCGGTGTCATGGATGTAGGCGATGTGCTCGGGGGCGTCCGGGACCCGCCAGAGATGGTCCAGCAGGGTGGCGTGCAGAACGGTCGCGTCCAGGGTGCGCCAGGCCGCCGGGCGGTCGGCCGGCACGGTGCGGGCCAGCAGCTCCGGGGCCGGGCGGTCGATCAGGTGGAAGCGCCCGTCGCCGGCGAGCAGGAACGCGTTGCCGTGCCGGGCGGCGCCGGCCAGCGCGGACAGGGCGCTGGGCAGCCGGGCGTCCGGCAGCGTCCGTATCCGGAAGGCGCCGTCCAGCGCGGCGAGCGCCTTGGGCACCGGCAGCCGGTGCAGCAGCCGGTGGATGGCGCGGACCTGGAGCGGGTAGCGGGCCGTGTCGATCAGCAGCACCAGGCCGTACCCCCAGGGGCCGGGCGCCGGGTGCTCGTCGCGCAGCCGGAGGTAGGTGGCCCAGCGGTGGTGGCCGTCCGCGATCAGCGCCTGGTGCCGGGCGAGGTCCTGGGCGGTGGCCGCCAGCTCGGCCGGGTCGGTGATCGCCCAGAGCCGGTGACTGAAGCCGTCCTCGGTGGTGGTGGCGAGCAGCGGGGGCCGCTGGATGACACGTTCGATGACGGCGGTGGCCCCGGTGGCGCTGCCGTCGCCCCGGTACGTGAGAAGAAGCGGTTCCAGATTGGCGGCGGTGCCGCGCATCAGGCCGGCTCGGTCCGCCACCACGTGCGGCATGACGTCCTCGTGCGGGAGGACGACCCCTTCCTCGGGCGCGGAGAGCTCCAGGGCGCCGATCAGCCCGCGCTGCAGGATGTCGCCGTTGCGCTGCTCGTACACGTACAGCGCGGGCTCGGCTTCCGGGGTGAGCACCCCGTCGGCGAGCCAGCCGCTGAGCGTCTCGGCGGCCAGCCGGTTGCGGGCGTCGGGCTCGGCGGCCTGCGGCAGGATCAGCCGGACGATGTTGTGCGGGTCCAGGGACTCCAGGTGGTGCAGGCCGTCGGGCCGCACGACGACGTCGTACGGGGGTGAGGTCACCGCCGCGATACTGCCCACCCGTTCGGCGTCGTAGCGCAGTCCACGGAAAGGAATCACGTGCAGACCGTCGTTGGCCGCAGAACCTGTCGAGTCCATCCCTGCATCGTATGTGTGATCGGGTATGCGCGATGATCGGGGGCAGTCGGAAGCACACGGTGAGTAGCGTGCCGGGTGGGCACACGGTGAGTCACCCGCTGAGTCACCTGCTCAGTCACCCGCTGACTCACCCGCTGAGTGAGGAGTACGGATATGGGGCAGCCGGCCAGGACGCGTCCGGGCACCAGCACGCAGGCACTGAGCGAGACGTACGACACGGCGCTGCTGGATCTGGACGGGGTGGTGTACGCGGGCGGTGAGGCCATCGAGCACGCCGTGGACTCGCTGGGCACGGCCCGCCGGGGCGGGATGCACCTGGCGTATGTCACCAACAACGCGCTCCGGACTCCGGACGCGGTGGCCGCGCATCTCACCGAGCTGGGAGTGCCCGCCGAGGGCACCGATGTGATCACCTCGGCCCAGGCGGTGGCCCGGCTGATGGCCGACCAGCTGCCGGCGGGCGCCCGGGTGCTGGTGGTCGGCGGCGAGGGGCTGCGGGTGGCGCTCCGGGAGCGGGGGCTGGAGCCGGTGGAGTCGGCCGACGACGACCCGGTGGCCGTGGCGCAGGGGTACGGCGGCCCGGAGCTGGCCTGGGGGCGGTTCGCGGAGGCGGCGTACGCGGTGGCGCGCGGGCTGCCGTGGTTCGCCTCCAACACCGACCTGACCATCCCGAGCGCCCGGGGTATCGCGCCCGGGAACGGGGCGGCGGTGGAGGTGGTCCGGATCGCCACGGGCGCCGAGCCGCAGGTGGCCGGGAAGCCGCTGCCGCCGATGCACCGCGAGACGATCCTGCGCACCGGGGCGAAGAAGCCGCTGGTGGTGGGGGACCGGCTGGACACCGACATCGAGGGCGCGGTCAACGGTGGGGTGGACTCGCTGCTGGTGCTGACCGGGGTGACCACCCCGGCGGAGCTGCTGGCCGCCCGGCCCGAGCACCGTCCCACCTATGTGGACGCGGATCTGCGCGGGCTGCTGACCGCCCAGCCGGAGGTCGGCGCGGCGGAGAAGGGCGACGGCGGACACGTCTGCGGGGGCTGGACCGCCTCGGTACGCGGCAAGGCGCTGGCCCTGGACGGTGACGGCGAGCGGCTGGACGGGCTGCGGGCGCTGTGCGCGGCGGCCTGGGACCACGCGGGCGACGACTCCTGTGCCCTGGAGGCGGGGGAGGCGCTGGCCCGGCTGGGGTGGTGAGGCCCGGCCGACCGGGGCGGTGAGTCCCGGCCGGGAGCAGCGGGACGGCCGGGAGGGCAACGGGCTGTGCCGTCGTGCGGCCGGGGCCGACGGGGCCCGTGCCCGCCGCGCTCCGGAGCGGAGGGGGGAACCGGCGTCCCCGGCTCCGGCTCCGGCCGCCGTCCGGCCGCGACCGGGGCCCGGGAACCCCGGGCCGGGGGCGGAAAGCGCAGGGTAGGCTAGCCTAACCACGTGTTGGTCCAGAGTCCTCCCCGACAGAGCGCGGAGCCGAGGCCCGCCACCGTCCGGAAGCGCCAGACACTGCGCGCGGCCGGACTGCTGGCCGCCGTCGGTGTCCTGCTGCTGGTCTGCGTCGCGAGCATCGCGGTCGGCGCCAAGGCGATTCCGCTCGGTGAGGTGTGGCACGGCCTGTTCCATCCCACCGGCACCGGTGACGATGTGATCGTCCGGGACGTCCGGGTGCCCCGCACCCTGATGGGGGTGCTGGTCGGCGTCGCGCTCGGCCTCTCCGGCGCGGTGATGCAGGCGCTCACCCGCAATCCGATGGCCGAACCCGGACTGCTCGGCGTCAACGCGGGCGCGTCCGCCGCCGTCGTCTCGGCCATCAGCTTCCTCGGGATCACCTCGCTGACCGGCTATGTCTGGTTCGCCTTCCTCGGTGCCGCCGTGGTCTCGGTGGTGGTCTATGTGCTGGGCGGCACCCGGGGCGCCAACCCGGTGCGGCTCGCGCTGGCCGGCACCGCGGCGACCTTCGCGCTCTACGGCTATGTCAACGCCGTACAGCTGCTGGACTCCGCCGCCCTGGACCGGCTGCGATTCTGGACCGTCGGCTCGCTGGCCGGCGCGGACCTGGAGACGGTCGGCAAGGTCTGGCCGTTCATCGCCGCCGGGGTCGTCCTCACCCTGCTGATCGCCCGGCCGCTCAACGCCATGGAGATGGGCGACGACACCGCCCGGGCGCTGGGCGCGCACCTGACCCGCACCCGGGTGCTGGCGATGGTGGCGATCACCCTGCTGTGCGGGGCGGCCACCGCCGCCTGCGGGCCGATCGTGTTCGTCGGGCTGATGGTGCCGTATCTGGTCCGGACGCTGACCGGGCCCGATGTGCGCTGGATCCTGCCGTACGCGGCGGTCCTCGCCCCGGTCCTGCTGCTCGGCTCGGACGTGCTCGGCCGGGTGGTCGCCCGGCCCTCGGAACTCCAGGTCGGCATCGTGACGGCGCTCGTCGGCGGCCCCGTCTTCATCCACCTTGTCCGCCGCAAGAGGATGGCGCAGCTGTGAGCACCACGATCCGTACGGCACCCGCCGAGGGCGGCCGGGCACTGGCGAAGGGGGTCCGCGCGATACGCACCCCCGGCGGCCTCTCGGTCCGGGTGGAACCCCGGGCGGCGGCCGCCGGGGTACTGCTGACCCTGGTGACGCTCGCCGCCGGTGTCCTGCTCATCGGCAGCGGCGACTTCGACATCCCGCCGGACCAGGTCGTCGCCACCCTCCTCGGCCACGGCGACGCGGCCCAGGAGTTCATCGTCCACGACCTCCGGCTGCCCCGGGCGCTGGTGGCGGTCCTGGTCGGCGGCGCGCTGGGACTCGGCGGCGCCGTCTTCCAGTCGATCACCCGCAACCCGCTCGGCAGTCCCGATCTGATCGGTTTCGGCCCCGGCGCCACGGTCGGCGCGCTGACGGTGATCGTGCTGCTGCACGGCGACGCGGCGGCCACCTCGGCCGGCGCGGTCGCCGGGGGGCTGCTCACCGGGGCGCTCATCTATCTGCTGGCCTGGAAGCGCGGGGTGCACGGCTTCCGGCTGGTGCTCATCGGCATCGGCACCGCCGCCATGCTGACCGCGGTCATCCACTATCTGGTGACCAAGGCCGATCTGGTCGACGCGACCCGGGCCACGCTGTGGATGACCGGCTCGCTGGACGGCCGGGACTGGGCGCAGTTCTGGCCGCTGCTGATCGCCTCGGTCGTCCTCGTCCCGCTGATCCTGGCCTTCGGACGGCCGCTGCGGATGCTGGAGATGGGCGACGACGCCGCGTACGCGCTGGGGGTACGGGTGGAGCGGACCCGGAGCGTGCTGATGGTCGCGGCCGTGCTGCTGGTCTCCCTCGCCACCGCCGCCGCCGGGCCCATCGCCTTCGTCTCGCTCAGCGCCCCGCAGCTGGCCCGCCGGCTCACCCGGTCGCCCGGTCCCAATCTGGCCGCCGGGGCGCTGATGGGTGCCGCGCTGCTGCTGGTCGCGGACTGGACGGCCTCCAACGCCTTCGGCGAACGCCAGCTCCCGGTGGGCGTGGTGACCGGAGTGGTCGGCGGCGTCTATCTGCTCTGGCTGCTGGTCGCGGAGCGCCGGGCCGGACGGATCTGAGCCGGAGCCGAGCCGGTGCCGAGCCGGATCCGAGACGGACCCGAGCCGCCGCCCCGCCGACCCGTGGCCGGCGCCCCGGCCACCCGCCCGACCGCCCGACCGCCGGCCCCCGCGCCCGGTCCCGTACCACCCCCGTACGACCCACTCCCCGCCCGCCACACCCGCCCCACCGCTCGTACCACCCGCACGACCCGGAAATACCAGACTCCAGGAGTACGCCCATGCAGCGCCTCAGTGCCGAGTCGGTGACCCTCGCCTATGAGCAGCGGGTCATCGCGCGCGACCTGTCGGTGGAGATCCCCGACAACTCCTTCACGGTGATCGTCGGCCCCAACGCCTGTGGCAAGTCCACCCTGCTGCGGGCCCTCTCCCGGATGCTCAAGCCGACCGAGGGCCGGGTGCTGCTGGACGGGCAGACCATCCACTCCATGCCCGCCAAGAAGGTGGCCAGGACGCTCGGCCTGCTGCCCCAGTCGTCCATCGCGCCGGACGGCATCACCGTCGCCGACCTGGTGGCCCGGGGCCGCTACCCGCACCAGGGGCTGCTGCGCCAGTGGTCCCCGGAGGACGAGCGGATCGTCCAGGAGTCCATGGCGGCCACCGGCGTCGCGGAGCTGGGCGAGCGGTACGTGGACGAGCTCTCCGGCGGCCAGCGCCAGCGCGTCTGGATCGCCATGGCCCTGGCCCAGCAGACGCCGCTGCTGCTGCTGGACGAGCCGACCACCTTCCTGGACATCCAGCACCAGATCGATGTGCTGGACCTCTGCGCCGAACTGCACGAGACCCAGGGCCGCACCCTGGTCGCCGTGCTGCACGACCTGAACCACGCGGCCCGGTACGCCACTCACCTCATCGCGGTGCGCGACGGGGAGATCGTGGCCGAGGGCCCGCCGTCCGAGGTGGTCACCGCCGAGCTGGTGGAGAAGGTCTTCGGGCTGCGCTGCCAGGTCATCGACGACCCCGAGACCGGCACCCCCCTGGTGGTCCCGGCCGCCCGCGCCGCCCGCCGCCCCCAGGAACCGGCCGCCGTCCAGCAGGTCTGAGCCCCGCCGGACCGAGGACCGGCCCTACAGCAGGGAGCGCAGGCGCAGCAGGTCGCGGAACCCCGCCTCCAGCCGGACCCGGCCGGCGGCCCAGGCCCGGGCGAAGTCCAGCTCGCCGGCGACCAGCGCCACCAGGTCGTCCCCGGTCATCGCCAGCCGCAGCTGCGCCTTCTGCCGGGGCGGGCCGGCCAGCCGGTCCTCCACCACGATCCGGCCGTTCTCCAGCCGGCCGGTGAAGGTGGTGTCCAGGTCCCGCAGATGGCAGCTGAGCGTCCGGTCCAGGGCGGTGGCGCCCCGGACCGGGCCGTCCGCCCCGGCCAGCCTGTCGCTCAGCCGGGCGAGCGCCGCCCGGCACTCCTCGATCGTCGCCATGGCGACCGACCGTACACCTCCCGGTCCCGGCGCTTCGCGGTAGCGTCGGGGGCATGAGCGACGCGCACCCGGGGCCCGCGCGGCCCGAGGATCCCGTACGCCCCGAAGCCCCCGCGCGGCCCGACGAGTCCGCCGGGCCCGGGGCGGGCGCGGGGCACGGCGGCGAACCGGCCGCCCCCGCCCCGCTCGGGGTGGTGCGGGAGCCGACCGGGCAGCCCTGGGTGGACGCGGCGCTGGAGCGGCTCGGGGCCGCCGACCACCTCCCGGCCGACGGTCATCCGGCCGTGTACGAGGATGTACACCGGGAGCTGCGTGAGACGCTCGCCGCGCTCGACGCCCGCCCCCAGCCCGCACCCCCGTACGACCACAGGAGCTGAACCGAACGTGGCAGGAGTGGCACGCCGCCGTCTCGACGCCGAGCTGGTACGCCGCAAGCTGGCCCGCTCACGGGAGCACGCCGGCCAGCTGATCGCGGCGGGCCGGGTGACCGTCGGCGGCAACCCGGCGAGCAAACCCGCCACCCAGGTGGAGACGGCCGCCGCCATCGTGGTGACCAAGGA
Organism: Streptomyces pyxinae; assembly: GCF_024756275.1. Lineage (GTDB taxonomy): Bacteria > Actinomycetota > Actinomycetes > Streptomycetales > Streptomycetaceae > Streptomyces > Streptomyces pyxinae. Next base: position 9,203 of record NZ_JANUGQ010000021.1, read on the forward strand.
CGACAGCGACCCCGACTACGTCTCGCGCGGCGGCCACAAGCTGGCCGGGGCGCTCGCCGCCTTCGTGCCGCGCGGACTGGAGGTCGCCGGACGCCGGGCGCTGGACGCGGGCGCCTCCACCGGCGGCTTCACGGATGTGCTGCTGCGCGCCGGAGCCGCCCGGGTGGTCGCCGTGGACGTCGGCTACGGCCAGCTCGCCTGGTCGCTCCAGAGCGACGAGCGGGTCGTCGTCAAGGACCGCACCAACGTCCGGGAACTGACCCTGGAGGCGATCGACGGCGTCCCGGTCGACCTGGTCGTCGGTGACCTGTCGTTCATCCCGCTCGGCCTGGTGCTCCCCGCCCTCGCCGGGGTCACCGCGCCCGGGGCCGACCTGGTGCTGATGGTGAAGCCGCAGTTCGAGGTGGGCAAGGAACGGCTGGGCAGCGGCGGAGTGGTGCGCAGCCCCGAACTGCGCGCCGAGGCGGTACGGAACGTCGCCGCCCGGGCGGCCGGTCTCGGCCTCGGGGTGCTGGGCGTGGCGGCCAGCCCGCTGCCCGGCCCCTCCGGGAACGTCGAGTACTTTCTGTGGCTGCGGGCCGGGGCGCCCGCGCTGGATCCGGCCGATGTGGACCGCGCCGTGGCGGAGGGACCTCGTTGAACTCGCTGAACCCGCTCGATTCCCCGAACTTCCCGAACTCCCCGGAGTCCTCGAACTCCCCGAACTTCCCGGAGTCCTCGGGCCTCCCGGAGTCCTCGGGCTCCTCGGATGGCCCCCTGGCCGCTCCGGACTCCCCGGGTCTCCCGAACGCCCCGGGCTCCCCGGTTCCGGTCCCGGCCGGCACGCCGGCTCCGGCGGCTGCCGGGCGGCGTACCGTCTTCCTGCTCGCCCACACCGGGCGCCCGGCCGCCGTGCGCAGTGCCGAGCGCGTGGTGCTGGGGCTGCTGCACCACTCCATCGGGGTCCGGGTGCTGGCCGCCGAGGCCGCCGACCTCCCGCTGCCCGCCTCGGTGGCGGTGGAGACGGTCGCCGAGGCCACCCCCGACGTACTCGACGGCTGTGAGCTGCTGATCGTGCTGGGCGGTGACGGCACCCTGCTGCGCGGCGCGGAGTTCGCCCGGGCCTCCGGGGTGCCGATGCTCGGGGTCAACCTGGGCCGGGTCGGCTTTCTCGCGGAGGCCGAGCGGGACGACCTGGACCAGGTGGTCGAGCGGGTCGTCAGCAAGGCGTACGAGGTCGAGGAGCGGATGACCCTGGACGTCACCGTGCACAACAACGGGGACGTCCTCTACACCGACTGGGCGCTCAACGAGGCGGCCGTGCAGAAGGACGCGCCCGAGCGGATGCTGGAGGTCGTCGTCGCCATCGACGGGCGGCCGGTCACCGGCTTCGGCTGCGACGGGGTCATCTGCGCCACCCCGACCGGCTCCACGGCGTACGCCTTCTCGGCCGGGGGACCGGTGATGTGGCCCGAGGTGGAGGCGCTGCTGATGGTCCCGATCGGCGCCCACGCCCTCTTCGCCAAGCCGATGGTCACCACCCCGGACGCGGTGCTGGCGGTGGAGGTCGAGCCGCACACCCCGGCCGGGGTGCTCTGGTGCGACGGCCGCCGTACCGCCGCGCTCCCGGCCGGGGTGCGGGTGGAGGTGCGGCGGGGCGCGGTGCCGGTCCGGCTGGCCCGGCTGCACCACGCCTCCTTCGCGGACCGGCTGGTCGCCAAGTTCGCCCTGCCGGTGTCCGGTTGGCGCGGCGCCCCGCACTGAACCCCGGGCGTCCGGAGGCGCCGCGCCGAAGGCCCGGTACGGAAAGCCCCATGCGGGACGCTCCGTGCGGGAAGTCCCTGGACGGCGGGCCCCGCGCGGAAGGCTCCGTACCGGAGGTTCCGTACCGAAGGCCGTGCGCCGGGCACCCGTGGGGAACCGGCCAACGGGCCCGGCGGACGGTGCCGTTCCGGTGCCATGGGCCGGATGCGCTTCGTAGGCTGCCGGGATGAGCCTGCGGAAAGACTGTTTCACCTGCGCCCAGGAGCTCCGGGGCACCGCGCTGCCGCCCCGGGAACGGATCGCCGCCGACGACCACTGGCGGGTGGCGCACGCCACCGGGACGGCGCTGCCCGGCTGGCTGGTGCTGGTGCCCCGGCGCCATGTGACCGCCGTGTGGGAACTCACCGACGCCGAGGCGGAGTCACTGGGCAGCTGGCAGGTCCGGCTCTCCCGCGCGCTGCGCGAGGTGGTCGGCTGCCCCAAGACGTATGTGGCGCAGTTCGCGGAGGCGGAGGGGTACGCCCATGTGCACTTCCACGTGGTACCGCGCGACCGGGAGTTGCCGGAGGAGCTGCGCGGACCGGGTGTCTTCGGCCAGCTGAACCGCCCGGCGGAGGAGTGGGTCCCCGACGACCGGGCGGATCTGCTCGCCGAGTCGCTGGGCCTCGCGCTCTCGCTGGACGGGCTGAGCGCGGAACTGCTGGGCGCCGACGACCCGGAGGGCTGGGAAGGGCCGGCCGGCCGGGACGGCTCCGGGCGGGGGTGAGCCGTCCGGCGGGCACCCCCGCCCGGTCACTCCCGGTGATCGAATGCGCACTGGTCGTCCGTCCCGCGCGGACCCGGCCGGCCCACCCCGGCGGGTGACACCCCGGACCGGCCGCCCCCTTCCGACCTGCGAGTTCCGGCGCGCGGGCCGGGGGCCGTCGCACAGGGGGCGCCGGACCTCGTAAGGTCTTCTCTCGTGTTGGAGGAGATGCGGATACGGTCGCTCGGGGTCATCGACGACGCGGTGGTGGAGCTGTCACCCGGGTTCACCGCGGTGACCGGCGAGACCGGCGCGGGCAAGACCATGGTCGTCACCAGCCTCGGTCTGCTGCTCGGCGGCCGGGCCGATCCCGCGCTGGTACGGATCGGGGCCCCGTCCGCCGTGGTGGAGGGCCGGATCAGCCTGCCGCCCGGCGCCAAACCGGCCGCCAGGGCCGAGGAGGCGGGTGCCGAGCTGGACGAGGGCGCCCTGCTCATCAGCCGTACCGTCTCCGCCGAGGGCCGGTCGCGCGCCCATGTCGGCGGGCGCTCGGTCCCGGTCGGGCTGCTCGCGGAGCTGGCCGACGAACTGGTCGCCGTGCACGGCCAGACCGACCAGCAGGGCCTGCTCAAGCCGGCCCGCCAGCGGGGCGCGCTGGACCGGTACGCGGGCGAGGCGGTGGCCCGGCCGCTGACCGCCTACACGGAGGCGTACCGGCGGCTGCGGGCCGTCGCTGCCGAGCTGGAGGAGCTGACCACCCGGGCGCGCGAACGGGCCCAGGAGGCCGATCTGCTGCGCTTCGGCCTGGACGAGATCGAGGCGGTCGAGCCGCGCCCGGGCGAGGACCGGGAGCTGGCCGCCGAGGCCGAGCGGCTGGGGCACGCCGAGGCGCTGGCGTCGGCCGCCGCGCTGGCCCACGGGGCGCTCGCGGGCGACCCCGAGGACCCGGAGGCGGTGGACGCGACCACCCTGGTGGCGGGCGCCACCCGGGCGCTGGAGGCGGTCCGGGCGCACGATCCGGCGCTGGCCGCGCTGGCCGACCGGATGGGTGAGATCTCCATCCTGCTGACCGATGTGGCCGGTGAACTGGCCGGGTACGCGGATCATCTCGACGCCGACCCGCTGCGGCTGGCCGCCGTGGAGGAGCGGCGGGCGGCGCTCACGGCGCTCACCCGGAAGTACGGTGCCGACATCGACGCGGTGCTCACCTGGGCCCGGGACGGCGCGGCCCGGCTCGGGGAGCTGGACTCGGACGACGACCGGATCGCCGGACTGACCGCCGAGCGGGACCGGTTGCGGGCCGGGCTCGCCGAGCTGGCCCAGGCCCTCAGCGACGCCCGGACGGAGGCCGCCGACCGGTTCGCGGAGGCGGTCACGGCCGAGCTGGCGTCGCTGGCCATGCCGCACGCCCGGGTGTCGTTCGCGGTCAGCCAGACCGAGGACCCCGAGGGTGTGCTGGTCGGCGGGCGCCCGGTCGCCTACGGGCCGGCCGGCGCGGACGAGGTGGAGCTGCTGCTCGCCCCGCACCCGGGGGCGCCGCCCCGGCCGATCGCCAAGGGCGCCTCGGGCGGTGAGCTGTCCCGGGTGATGCTCGCGGTGGAGGTGGTCTTCGCCGGGACGGACCCGGTGCCGACCTATCTCTTCGACGAGGTGGACGCGGGCGTCGGCGGCAAGGCCGCGGTGGAGATCGGCCGCCGGCTGGCCAGGCTCGCCAAGTCGGCCCAGGTGGTGGTGGTCACCCATCTGCCGCAGGTCGCCGCCTTCGCGGACCGGCAGCTGCTGGTGGAGAAGACCAACGACGGTTCGGTGACCCGGTCCGGGGTCACCGTCCTGGAGGGCGAGGACCGGGTGCGCGAGCTGTCCCGGATGCTGGCCGGCCAGGAGGACTCCGAAACCGCCCGGGCGCACGCCGAGGAACTCCTCGCCACCGCCCGCGCGGACGCCTGAGCCGCAGACGCCGGGGCGCCGGAAGCTCTGAGTGCCCGAGCCCGGGCCCTGGGGGGACTCGGGCCTGGGCCCCGGCTCGGGGGCCTCGGGCTTTGGCCTCGGGGTCTGGGGGCTTGCGCTGCGGGACTCGGCCGCCCGGAGCGGGACTCCGGGCGGCCGGGACCGGGTGGCCGGATCTGCCCGGCCGGCCGACCGGCCCGTCCCGCCGGTCCCGGTCCCGGTCTGCGGGACGCCGTCCCGATCCGTGGAGCCAGGAGCCCCGGGGGCTTGGACCTCGACTGCGGGGCCCGGGCCCCGGGCCCCGGGCCTTGGACTTGACCGCCGGCCGGGCCCCCTGGGTACCCGGCTGGTTCCGGACGCGGCTCCGGGCGGCGGGACCTGACCGGGGCGGGCCCCGGCCCCCGGCCGACCGGTTCGGGGCCGACCGTCCCGTCCCGGCGGTCCCGGCCCGGGACGTCGTCCCGAGCCCTGGAACCACCAGGAGCCCGGGGGGCTTGGATCTCGGCTGCGGGGACCGGATGCCGGGGCCCGGGGTCGGTAGGGGCGGTCCTGCGGTCGACTGGCCGCCCGCAGCCGGCCCCTGGGCCCCTGGGCTGTCCGGTCGCGGGGCGGGCGGTCCCCGGGGGCTGCTCCGGACGCGCCCCCCGGCCCGATCGGTGCCTTCCGTGTGCCCGGGCTTCCTCGCCGCCGCCGGGGCGGGGGCCGTGGCCGGCCGGACCGGCCGCGCCGCGTTCTTCTTCGGTCCGGGACAGGGGCCGGCACGTGCTCCTGGCTCCGGATGCGGCGGGTGCGGCGCCCGGGGCGGACGACGGACGGCTGACGGCGGAGGGCTGACGACACCGGCCCGGGTTGCGGCTCCCGGACGCCCTGTGGCCCGGTACGGACCCCCTGGCGGCGGTGCCGGTCGCTCGCCGGCGGAGCGGGCAGGGGCCGCCCGCCCGGCGGGGGCGGTGCTCGCGTACGCGGTGAAGCCGGTGGCCGTACGGCCCGGACCCGGGTGTGCCGGGTGCGTCGTACCGACGGCGCCCGGCGGCCCGTCGCGGGCCCGCGCGACCGCCGGCCGTCGCGTCGACGGGTGCCTCCGGTGCGGCTCTCGCCGGTGACCCCGGTGACCCCGGTGACCCCGGTGGCCGGGCGGACCAGTGGCCCGGGGGAGCGGTGGGTGCTCGTGTACGTGACGGAACCGAAGGCCGCCGGCCATGGGCGGCGCCGACCCGCCGCGCTCGCCGGCCGCCGGGGAGGCCGGTCCCCGGGGAGGTCGGGCCTCGGGATGGCCGGGCCCCGGGAAGGCCGGGCCCCCGAGGGGCGGGCCGGGGCGTCGTGCGCGCCGGGGCGTTCCCTCGTGTGGGTGAACTGACGCCGGGACTTGGGTCCTTCGGCACAGGTGGTTCGCTCCGGCGGTGCCCCCGGGCGCGCGGGCGCTGGCATCCTGGGCGGGTGACACAGCTGCGTACGGTTCACGTCCTGGGCGGCGAGGGCACGGGCAGCGGGGCGCACCTCGGATCGCTGGCCACCGGGCTGCTCGCGCGCGGCGTGCGGGTCACGGTCTGCGCCCCCGCCCAGCTCCGCCGCGCCCCCGGGTTCCCGGCCGCCGGCATCCGGTTCGTCCCGGTGCCGCGCCGGAGCGACCCGCTGTCCCTGGCCGCGCTGCGGTCGGCCTGCGCGGGCGCCGACGTGGTGCACGCGCACGATCCGCACGCGGCGGTGCGGGCCGCCCTGGCGCTCGGGCCCCGGCGGGTGCCCGATCCGCCGCTCGTGCTCACCTGGCACGGCCGCCCGCCCGCCGACGGCCTGCGGGGCCGGGCGCTGCGCCTGCTGGAGACCCGGGCGGTACGGGCCTCCGCCGTGGTGCTGGCCGCCAGCACCGAACTGGTCGACCGGGCCCGCCACCGGGGCGCCCGGGACGCCCGGCTGGGCGCCGTCGCCCTCCCCGTACCCCGCCCGGAGCCCGCGCCGGCCGACGCCAAGCCCCGGGCGGAGCTCGGCGCCATGGACCGGGCGCTGGTGGTGGTGGCCGGGCCGCTGGAACCGCACCAGGGGTACGACACCCTGCTCCGGGCGGCCCGTCGGTGGCGGAAGCCGGGCCCGGCCCCGCTGATCGCCGTCGTGGGCGAGGGGCGCCACCGGGCCGCGCTCCAGCGGTGGATCGACGCCGAGCGCCTGCCGGTCCGGCTGCTGGGCCGCCGGGACGACCTCCCCGCCCTGATGGCCTCGGCCGACCTGGCGGTGCTGCCGGGCCGCTGGGAGGGCCGCTCCCCGCTGGCCCAGCAGGCGCTGCGGCTCGGTGTGCCGCTGGTCGCCGCCGCCGTCGACGGGGTGCCCGAGCTGGTGGGGGAGGCGGCCGAACTGGTGCCGTACGGGGACGCCGGAGCGCTCGCCGCCGCGGTGCCGGCGCTGCTCGGGGACCCGGACCGGCGGGCGGCGCTGGCGGCGGCGGGGCCGCTACGGGCCCGCCGCTGGCCGACCGAGGACCAGACGGTGGCCCAGGTGCTCGGCGTCTACGACGAGCTGGCCGCCCGGGCCTGAACGCCCGGCGGCGCGGGCGCCCTCACCCGGTGTGGCGGCGGGCCCGGAGAGCGAGCGAGAGGGCCAGTACGGTGCCGGGGTCGTCCAGGTCGGTGCCGAGCAGCTCCCCGATCCGGGCCAGCCGGTTGTAGAGGGTCTGCCGGTTGAGGTGCAGCTCCCGGGCGGTCTCGGCCTTCCGCCCGGCGTGCGCCAGATAGGTCTCCAGGGTCGGCAGCAGCGCCGGCCGGGAGGCCCGGTCATGGTCCCGCACCGGGCCGATCGCCCGCTCCACGAAGGCGGCCAGGTCCGGATGCTCCCGCAGCCGCCACAGCAGCAGGTCGATGTCCAGGTCCCGCGCGTCATGCCAGGGGCGGTCGGGCAGCCCGCCGGCCGCTACCGCCGTCTCCGCCGCGTGCCGCAGCCCCGCCGGGACGGCCGCCCAGCCGCCCGCGACGCCCACCACGACCACCGGCGGCCGGTCCCCCGCCCGGCCGGCCAGACCGGCCCGCTCCACGCCCGCCCGCAGCGCCGCCGCCACCCGGTCGGCGACCGCCGCCCGCTCCGCCCCGGCGCGCAGCCCGAGCAGCAGCGGCACCCGGCCCTCCACCGGGCGTACGCCCAGCAGCACCGGTACGCCCACCGAGGCCAGCTCCTCCAGCACCGCCCGGGCCAGCACCGCCCAGTTGCCGGCCGGGCCCAGCTCCGCCGCCAGCCGCATCACCACCGGCAGCAGCGGTCCTTCGCCGGACCGGAAGCCCAGCACCCGGGCCTGCGCGGGCGCGTCATCGGCGGTGATCCGGCCCTCCGCCAGATCGGTGAGGAAGTCGCCCCGGCCCCGGGCCGCCAGCTCCTCCTCCTGGCGCCGCTGCATCAGCACCACCGCCAGGATCCCGGAGGCCCGTTCGGCCGCCATCCGGTGGACCGGCGCGAGCGGCGCGGCGACCGCGGGCACCAGCAGCCGGGCCCGCACCGGGCCCGGCCCCGGGCCGGCGCCCCCGCGTACCGCGCCGGGCCCCGGCGGCGCCCCGTCCCGTACCGCGCCGGCCGCCGTACCGCCCCCCGGGACGTCCACCAGCACCGCGCCCGCCGGGGGTCCCGCCTCCCGGGCCGCCCGCTTCCCGCGCAACCCCTCCCACACCTGGAGCGGATCGGCGCACTCGTCCCCGGACCCGCTGGCGGCGGCGTACAGCAGCTCGCCCTCGGCGGTCTCCAGGAAGACCGGGTTGCCGGAGAAGTCCGCGAGGATGCTCAGCACCTGGGGGATGCCCCCGCCCTCCAGCAGCGCCCCGGTGCACCGCCGGTGGACCTCCTCGGCCCGCCGCAGCAGCGTGTAGTGGCCGTTGACGATCTCGGTGTGCACCTCCTCGGTCACCGAGACGAACGCCACCTCCCGGTGCAGCTGCACCAGCGGCAGTCCGGCCGCCCGGGCGGTCTCCACCAGCGGCGCGGGCAGCCGCTCGAACCGGTGTCCCAGCTCCACCACCAGCGCCGCGATGCCCCGGTCCGCCAGCCGCCGGACGAAGGCCCGCTGCTCGGCCGGCCGGGTGGAGAGCCCGATCCCGGTGGTCAGCAGCAGTTCACCGCCCTTGAGCAGCGAGGCGATGTTCGGCACCTCGCCCGCGTGCACCCAGCGCACCGTACGGTGCAGCCGGTCCGCGCCGGCCACCACCTCCGGCAGCCCGCCGCGCAGCCCGGGCAGTTCCAGTGCCCGGCGTACGGTGATTCCGCCCTGCTCGTCCATGCGGCCGGACGCTACCCGGCCCGCCGCCGCCCGCACATCACCCGCCCGGCACCCCGTCCGGCGGCCGGCACCCGGACGACCCGCGTCCCCCGGCAACTCGCCGCCCCCGCTTGACGGTTGTCCGACCCACCGCCCGATGTGGCGTACCTCACAGGGTTCGGACCCCGCGCACCGCGGAGGGAGCGGCGGCCGGGCAGCCGTACGGCCCCGGGCCCGGCGAGACCGGGACCACGGGGCCGTGGGAGGACGAGCGGCGGAGTCGTACGCGGGAGGGCCCCGGCGGCCCGGAGCCGTACCGGAGGAGGTCCCGGGTCGGCCCCGGAAGCCGGAGCCGTACCGGAGGCCCCGGCGGCCCGGAGCCGGCGCCCCGGGACCGACCCGGCCTCGGCCGGCCGGCCCCGGTCAGCCGCCGTACGCGCCGGAGGCGGTCAGCCGCAGGGCGGTGTCGATCAGCGGCACATGGCTGAACGCCTGCGGGAAGTTGCCGACCTGGCGCTGGAGGCGCGGGTCCCACTCCTCGGCCAGCAGGCCCAGGTCGTTGCGGAGGCCGAGCAGCTTCTCGAAGAGCTTGCGGGCCTCGTCCACCCGGCCGATCATCGCCAGGTCGTCGGCCATCCAGAACGAGCAGGCCAGGAAGGCGCCCTCGTCGCCGGGGAGGCCGTCCACGCCCTCGTCGCTGCCCTCGGTCGGGTAGCGCAGGATGAAGCCGTCCGAGGTGGACAGCTCCCGCTGGATCGCCTCGATGGTGCCGATGACCCGCTTGTCGTCCGGCGGCAGAAAGCCCATCTGCGGGATCAGCAGCAGGGAGGCGTCCAGCTCCTTGGAGCCGTACGACTGGGTGAAGGTGTTGCGCTCGGGGTCGTACCCCTTCTCGCAGACGTCCCGGTGGATGTCGTCGCGCAGCTCGCGCCAGCGCTCCAGCGGGCCGTCGGCGTCGCCGGACTCGATGAGCTTGATCGTCCGGTCGACGGCGACCCAGGCCATCACCTTGGAGTGCACGAAGTGGCGGCGCGGTCCGCGCACCTCCCAGATGCCCTCGTCCGGCTCCTGCCAGTGCTCCTCCAGATAGGCGATCAGCCGCAGCTGGAGCAGGGAGGCGTAGTCGTTGCGGGCGAGCCCGGTCATATGGGCCAGGTGCAGGGCCTCGGTGACCTCGCCGTAGACGTCCAGCTGGAGCTGGTGGGCGGCGCCGTTGCCGACCCGGACCGGGGCGGAGTTCTCGTACCCCGGCAGCCAGTCGAGCTCGGCCTCGCCCAGCTCGCGCTCGCCGGCGATGCCGTACATGATCTGGAGGTTCTCCGGGTCGCCGGCCACCGCGCGCAGCAGCCACTCGCGCCAGGCGCGGGCCTCCTCGCGGTAGCCGGTGCGCAGCAGCGAGGAGAGGGTGATCGCGGCGTCCCGCAGCCAGGTGTAGCGGTAGTCCCAGTTCCGTACGCCGCCGATGTCCTCCGGCAGCGAGGTGGTCGGCGCGGCGACGATCCCGCCGGTCGGCGCGTAGGTCAGCGCCTTCAGGGTGATCAGCGAACGGACCACGGCCTCCCGGTAGGGGCCGCGGTAGGTGCACTGGTCGATCCACTCCCGCCAGAACTCGGCGGTGGCGTCGAGCGCGCCCTCCGGGTCCGGCAGCGCGGGCTCCGGGTGGTGGGACGCCTGCCAGCTGAGGGTGAACGCCACCCGCTCGCCCGGGGCGACGGTGAAGTCCGCGTAGGTGGTCAGGTCCTCGCCGTACGTCTCCGCCTCGGTGTCGAACCAGACCGCGTCGGGCCCGGCGACGGCCACCGTGCGGTCGCCGATCCGGTGCACCCACGGCACCACCCGGCCGTAGGAGAACCGCATCCGCAGCGCCGAGCGCATCGGCACCCGGCCGCTGACCCCTTCCACGATCCGCACCAGCTGCGGGGCGCCGTCCCGGGGCGGCATGAAGTCGGTCACGCGGACCGTGCCGCGCGGGGTGTCCCACTCGGATTCCAGGATGAGGGAGTCCCCGCGGTACCGGCGGCGGGTGGCGGCCGACGGCTCCGCACCGGCGGGGTGCGCGGGCCCGAGCCGCCAGAAACCGTGTTCCTCGGTGCCGAGGATTCCCGCGAAGACGGCGTGCGAATCGAAGCGGGGCAGGCACAGCCAGTCGGCCGTGCCGTCCCGGCAGACCAGGGCGGCGGTCTGCATGTCTCCGATGAGTGCGTAGTCTTCGATGCGCCCGGCCACGTGCATCTCCAGTCGAACGGCCACGTCCGCCCCGTGGGGCGCTTACTGGGGGTGGGTGTCGCTGGCAGCTGGCAGCTGCCAGAAAGGGACAGAGGGGTTGGGGTCGGGGTCCCGCGTTCAGCCCATCAGTCCATCTGAACATCAGAACACCAAAACATCCGAACACCGTCACGAACGGCGGGTCCCCCGTGGCGGTGGGGGTGGTGCCGCGCACGGGTCCGCTCGTAAACGAATGTCCGAGCAGGATACGACGCGCACCGCCCCGCCGTGTGAGCGTCCCTGTCTGCCAGTTGAGCCGATCGGGTGAGCCGGTAGCGGGCTGTACGAGACCGGTAGCGGGCTGTGCGATTCCATGCCCGCGCCCGCCCGTGGCCACCCCGCGTCCGCTGCCGTGACCGCCCCGCTTCCGCCCTCGTGGCCGGCCGGGGTCCCGCTCCCGGGTGGCCTCCGGGTGGCCGGATCCCGGTGGCCGGAAGCAGCCTCATCGTGGCGCTGATACCCTGGTAGCCCGTGGACCGGTGGCGCCGCGCCGGACGATCGGCGGCCCCCGAACCGCAGCGACGGCACCCCCGGAAGTCTCCGGTCGGACGCCGGTGCGCACCTTCAGAACGCGACCACGGGAGCCCCCTCTTGGCCATGCCGCCCGCTGCTTTTCGAAACAGCACAGCCACGACGACCAAGCACATCTTCGTCACCGGAGGTGTGGCGTCCTCCCTCGGCAAGGGCCTCACCGCCTCCAGCCTGGGTGCGCTCCTCAAGGCGCGGGGCCTGCGTGTGACCATGCAGAAGCTCGACCCGTACCTCAACGTCGACCCCGGCACCATGAACCCGTTCCAGCACGGTGAGGTGTTCGTCACCAACGACGGCGCCGAGACCGACCTGGACATCGGTCACTACGAGCGCTTCCTCGACGTCGACCTGGACGGCTCGGCCAACGTCACCACCGGCCAGGTCTACTCGCAGGTGATCGCCAAGGAGCGGCGCGGCGAGTACCTCGGGGACACCGTGCAGGTCATCCCGCACATCACCAACGAGATCAAGTCCCGGATCCGCCGGATGGCCACCGACGACGTGGACGTGGTGATCACCGAGGTCGGCGGCACGGTCGGCGACATCGAGTCGCTGCCGTTCCTGGAGACCGTCCGCCAGGTCCGCCACGAGGTCGGCCGGGACAACGTCTTCGTGGTGCACATCTCGCTGCTGCCGTACATCGGCCCCTCCGGCGAGCTGAAGACCAAGCCCACCCAGCACTCCGTCGCCGCGCTCCGCAACATCGGCATCCAGCCGGACGCCATCGTGCTCCGTGCCGACCGGGACGTGCCCACCGCCATCAAGCGCAAGATCTCGCTGATGTGCGACGTGGACGAGGCGGCCGTCGTCGCGGCCATCGACGCCAAGTCCATCTACGACATCCCCAAGGTCCTGCACACCGAGGGCCTGGACGCCTATGTGGTGCGCAAGCTCGACCTGCCCTTCCGGGACGTGGACTGGACGACCTGGGACGACCTGCTGGACCGGGTGCACAACCCCGACCACGAGGTCACCGTCGCCCTGGTCGGCAAGTACATCGACCTCCCCGACGCCTACCTCTCGGTGACCGAGGCCATCCGGGCCGGCGGCTTCGCCAACCGGGCCCGGGTGAAGGTCAAGTGGGTCACCTCGGACGACTGCCGCACTCCGGCCGGGGCCGAGAAGCAGCTCGGTGACGTGGACGCCATCGTGATCCCCGGCGGCTTCGGCGAGCGCGGGGTCAACGGCAAGGTCGGCGCCATCCAGTACGCCCGCGAGAAGAAGGTCCCGCTGCTCGGCATCTGCCTGGGCCTCCAGTGCATCGTGGTCGAGGCCGCGCGGAACCTGGCCGGCATCGCGGACGCCAACTCCACCGAGTTCGACCCGGCCACCGGCCACCCGGTCATCTCGACCATGGAGGAGCAGCTCGCCTACGTCGAGGGCGCCGGCGACCTGGGCGGCACCATGCGCCTCGGCCTCTACCCGGCCAAGCTCGCGGAGGGCTCGGTGGTCCGCGAGGTCTACGCCGACCAGCCGTACGTCGAGGAGCGCCACCGCCACCGCTACGAGGTGAACAACACCTACCGCGCCGAGCTGGAGAAGAAGACGGGCATCGTCTTCTCCGGCACCTCCCCGGACAACAAGCTGGTGGAGTACGTGGAGTACCCGCGCGAGGTGCACCCCTACCTGGTCGCCACCCAGGCCCACCCCGAGCTGCGGTCCCGCCCGACCCGGCCGCACCCGCTCTTCGCCGGTCTGGTGAAGGCCGCCGTCGAGCGCCAGGGCGCCGGTGCCGGTGCGGCCGCCGCTGCCGGTTCCGCGCCGGTCTCCGAGGCGCCGGAGGCCACGGCCGCCGAGTGAGCCGGGCCCCTCGCGGGGGCCCCGGGCTCCGGCCATGACCGGCCGGGTGGCCCGGCCGTGATCGTCCCGGTGGCCCGGGCGTTACGGTTGACCGGGGTACGCGCCCGTCCGGGCGGGTGCCCCGGTTTTCCGTGTCCCGGTACGTGCCCGGCCCGTATCCGGGTACGCGGCACGCCGGTACGCCAGGTCGTCCCGTACGGACCGTCACGCACGGGCCGTACGGATCGCACGGGCCGTACGGATCGCACGGATCGTCACGCTCGGAGGAACGTCTGCCATGACCCCCATCAAGGACACGCCCGAGGAGTGGGAGGTCACCGCGACCACCACGCCGTTCCGGGGCAAGAAGACCAGTGTCCGCACCGACGACGTGGTCATGCCGGACGGCTCCGTGGTCACCCGGGACTACCAGGTGCACCCCGGCTCCGTCGCCGTGCTGGCGCTGGACGAGGAGGACCGGGTCCTGGTGCTCCGCCAGTACCGCCACCCGGTCCGGCACAAGCTCTGGGAGATCCCGGCGGGCCTGCTCGACGTGCCCGGCGAGAACCCGCTGAGCGCGGCCGTCCGCGAGCTGTACGAGGAGGCGCACGTCAAGGCCGACGACTGGCGGGTGCTGACCGATGTCTTCCCCACCCCGGGCGGCTGCGACGAGGCGGTACGGATCTTCCTGGCGCGCGGCCTCGCGGAGGCGGAGGGCGCCCGGTTCGAGGTCGCCGAGGAGGAGGCCGACATGGAGCTGGCCCGGGTGCCGCTCGCCGAGCTGGCGCGCGGGGTGCTGGCGGGCGAGCTGCACAACACCTGCCTGGTGGTGGGCGTGCTCTCGGCCCTCGCCGCCCGGTCGGGTGACGGCTTGGACGCCCTGCGCCCGGCGGACGCCCCCTGGCCCGCCCGGCCGTTCACGGCCTGAGCCTCCCGGTTCCCGGGCACCGGGACACCGCGACCCGCCGTCGGCCTTCCCGGTGAGGTGGCTGTACGCGGAGGTTCCGGGGTACCGCGACCCGCCGGTGCGCCGTGGGCCGGGCCTTCGCCGGGCATCGGGACACGGGGCCCCGGGCACGCGGAGCCCGTTCCCCGAATGGGTGCATGCCATGGGTTTGTGGTGTGACCATCGGGTGATCCGATTGGGGGATCGACCGCCCTGCTCGGCGCTGACGGCACGCGCCGCTGAACTACGCTCGGACCACCCGCGCGGAGACCCGGCGGGTTCGGCAGGTGCGGACGGACGGGAGCGTGGCCCGTGGCTGATCAGGCGGTGGACCCGGGCGGCACCGGACGGCACCGGAAGGCCGCTGTCCCAGGGCCGGGCGTCCGGCCGCCGCGTGTCTTCCTGGGCCGGCAGCGCGAGCTGAAGGAGCTGCGCGCCGACATCGCCCGCGCCGGGCTCGACACGCTGGCCGGCCGCAAGCCGCCGCGCGCCCGGATCCTGCTGATCGCCGGGGGCCCCGGCAGCGGCCGTACCGCGCTGGCCGGACAGCTCGTCTCCGACCTCGCCCGGGGCTACCGGGACGGGGTGCTGCGAGCCCGGCTGACCGAGCCGGGCGGCGAACCGGTACCGGTCGAGCGGGTCGCCCGGGACCTCCTCGCACTGCTCGGGGTGGCCACCCCGGCCGGGGCCGACGCCGAGGAGCTGTCCGGACTGCTGCGCACCACCCTCGCGGACCGCCGGGTGCTGCTCCTGCTCGACGACGCGGCCGACGCCGAACAGGTGGACGCGCTGCTGCCGGACAACCACGCCTGTCTGGTCGTCGCCGTCGCCCGGGGCCCGCTCACCGGCATCACCGACGTCCGGCCCTGCACGGTCGGCGGCCTGGACACCAAGTCGGCCATCGAGCTGCTCGACGGCTACGCCGGTTCGGTGCGCATCACCGTGGACCCGCAGGCCGCCGAGACCCTCGCCGAGCTGTGCGGCGGGCTGCCGGCCGCCCTGGTGCTGGCGGGCGGCTGGCTGGCCGCCCGGCCGATGTCCTCGGTGGCCGATCTCACCAAACGGCTCCGCGCCGTTCCCGAGAACCCCCTGATCCCGGCCGACCAGTGGCCGCTGGCCCGCGCCTTCCGGGTCGCCTACGAGGCACTGCCCGCGGGCGCCGCCCGGATACTGCGGCTGCTCGCCCTCGCCCCGCTCGGGGCCGTGGACGCGCAGACCGCCTCCGCGCTGGCCGGCTGCTCCGTGGCGACCGCCCAGTCCCTGCTGGAGTACTTCGCCGCCGCCGGTTTCGTACGGGAGGGCGCGGGCGGACTCGTACGCTCCCTGGGACCGGCGCCCCGGGCCGCCACCGGATCCGCGTCCGCGGCGCGCGCGGCGGCCACCACCCAGTACGGCGCCGAGGCCGGGGCGGGAGCCGGCACCGCACGCGGACCCGGTCGGCCGAGCGGACCCGAGGAGGCCGGCGGAGAGGGCGCGGCGGGCACCGGCGGACCGGACCGGCAGTACGAGGTGCCCGGCTGTCTGCTGCCGCTGCTCGCCGCCGTGCTGGTGGCCGAGGACCGGCCGGCCGAGATCCAGCTCGCCCGCGCCCGGATGCTGGAGCGGACGGTACGGCTGCTGCACGCCAGCCGGGTGGCGACCGAACCGGAGGGCTCGGCCGCCCGCCGCCGGCTGGCCGGCCGGCCCCGGGCGCTGCGGTTTCCGTCGCCCGAGGCGGCCGGGGCCTGGCTGCTCGACCGGCAGCCGGCGCTGCTGGCCGCCGCCCGGCTCGCGGTGGCCGACGGGGACCTGGACACCCTGGCCCGCCGGCTGGTCGCCGCGCTGGTCCGGGCGCTCACCGCGCACCGGGGCGCCGAGGAGGCCGCGCCCGAGCTCTACGGGCTGCACGGGCTGGTGCTGGACGTGGCCGGGCGGCGTGGGCTGCACCGGGAGCGGGCCGCCGCCCTGCTGAACCTCGCCGATCTGGACGTCCGCACCGGCCGGCCCGGGGAGGCCCTGGCCCGGTACCGGGAGGCGCTGGACGCCGGACGGCTGGCGGGGGACCCGTACGCGGTGGCCCGGGCGATGGAATCCATGGGCGGCGCGCACCAGGAGCTGGCGGACTGGCCCCGGGCCGCCGACTGGTACGGCAGGGCGCTCGCCCAGCGGCTGGCCCGGGACGAGCGCGCCGACCAGGCCCGGCTGTACGGGCGGCTGGGCGCCGTCCTCACCTACGAGGGCCGGTACGGCGAGGCCCTGCGGAACTGGCGGGCCGCCGCGGCCGGGTACCGCCGCCTCGGTGACCTTCCGGGCCATGCCCGGGCGCTCAGCGAGGTGGCCCGGGTGCAGGAGTACGCGGGGCGCCCCCAGGAGTCGCTGCGCACCTGCGAGGAGGCGGTGGACTGGGCCCGCCGGGCCGGGGACGAGCGGCTGCTCGCCGCGCTCCAGCTGCGGCTGGCCGACACCCTGGACCGGCTGGGCGACCCGGCGGCGGCCCGGCTGCACCGGGCGGCGGCGGAGAAACTGCTCCGGGACCGCCGGGCCGCCGAGGCCGGCGGCCGGGGCGAGGGCGAGCCTAAGGGGGGCGCGACCGGCACCCCGGAGGCGGGCGGTGCGGCCGGGGACGGCACGGACGGCGACGCGGACAGTGACATGGACGACTCGGGTGGCTTCTCGGGCGGCGTCTCGGGTGGTGACACGGGCGGCGTGGAGGGGCCCGGCACGGCCGTCCGGGACCCGCTCGGGGCGGCCGTCGGGGCCGGTCAGGGCGCCCGGGAGGGCCTCAAGGCAACATCCACTGGCCAGGACACCTAGATGGCCTGCGAAATCCGTACTGCTTCCGCGAAAGATTAATGCTTTGCAAGGCTAGACAAGAAGAAGTCCTTCAATAGACTGGGTGGGCCGCGTTTGAGTGCGGTCCATCCCGGTGCGTACGGTGTGCCCGTTGCATCCGGGTAAGTATTGAATTGCCCCGTACCCCCAAAGCCAAGGACCGTGATCGACGTGAAGGTCGGCATCCCCCGCGAGGTCAAGAACAACGAGTTCCGGGTGGCGATCACCCCCGCCGGTGTGCACGAGCTCGTCCGCAACGGCCACCAGGTCTTCATCGAGCAGAACGCCGGTGTCGGCTCCTCGATCACGGACGCCGAGTTCACCGCCGCCGGTGCGGAGATACTCGCCACCGCCGACGAGGTCTGGGCCACCGCCGACCTGCTGCTGAAGGTCAAGGAGCCGATCGCGGAGGAGTACCACCGGCTCCGCAAGGACCAGACGCTCTTCACCTACCTGCACCTCGCCGCCTCCCGCGAGTGCACGGACGCCCTGCTCCAGTCCGGCACCACCGCCATCGCGTACGAGACGGTGGAGACCCCCAGCCGCGCGCTGCCGCTGCTCGCCCCGATGTCCGAGGTCGCGGGCCGGCTCGCCCCGCAGGTCGGCGCCTACCACCTGATGCGCTCGGCCGGCGGCCGGGGTGTGCTCCCCGGCGGTGTCCCCGGCACCCACGCCGGTGAGGCGGTCGTCATCGGCGGCGGCGTCTCCGGCTGGAACGCCGCGCAGATCGCCATCGGCCTGGGCTTCCACGTCACCCTGCTCGACAAGGACATCAACAAGCTCCGCGAGGCCGACCGGATCTTCGGCACGAAGATCAAGACGATCGTCTCCAACGCCTTCGAGCTGGAGAAGGCGGTCATCCAGGCCGACCTGGTCGTCGGTGCCGTCCTCATCCCGGGCGCCAAGGCCCCGAAGCTGGTCACCAACGAGCTGGTCGCCAAGATGAAGCCCGGAAGTGTCCTTGTCGACATCGCCATCGACCAGGGCGGCTGCTTCGAGGACTCCCGTCCGACCACCCACGCCGAGCCGACCTTCCAGGTCCACGAGTCGGTCTTCTACTGCGTCGCCAACATGCCGGGCGCGGTGCCGAACACCTCCACCTACGCGCTCACCAACGCCACGCTGCCGTACATCGTCTCGCTGGCGAACAACGGCTGGGTCGAGGCGCTGCGCCGGGACGCCGCGCTCGCCAAGGGTCTCAACACCCATGACGGCAAGGTCGTCTACAAGGAGGTCGCGGAGGCCCACGGCCTGGAGCACGTCGAACTGGGCACGCTGATCGGCTGATCGGCCGATCCGCCGCCCGGCGGTCGCGTCCGGCGCTCGCCGGCGACGGCCGCCGGACGCCGTCAAGGGCGGCGGTCAATGTCACGCGTCTGGCCGGACCTTGTGCGCGAGGTCCGGCCGGACGCGTCTGTCGATGGCGGCGTGACACGGCGTCAAGTCGCCGCGAAGATCACCCTTTAGCCGTTTCGCGTCGTCGCGAAAGCCCCGGACCGATGCCCGCACGCCCTTGACATCCGGGTGTTCGACCTCCGACACATCGGGCCGCGTCCGGCCGATTGTGTTGCTGCGGACCGGTGACACGCCATAGAGTCGCGAATCGTCGGCATGGTGCCACGCTGACCTATCGACAAGTTTCCCGGTCGCGTCCAAGGAGGTAAGACGACTTGTGAATGAGTCGACATTTACTCCTGGGGGTGGTCAGGTGGGCATGCCTGTGGCGGGCCAGGACCCGCCGCCCGGATCCGGAGCCGCCGGCCCTGTCGCCGTCGGCTCCGTCGCCGTTCGCACCCTCGCGACGCACCAGGACCAGACGACAGCCCACACGATGAAGACGATGGACGGCCAACACGTGAACGCCACGGCCGGCAACGAGAGTGGCCGAGAGTCCACCCAATTCGCCGCCTACGACGAGGTCCCCGAGGGACACTTCTACGACCCCGACGCCGAGTACGAGCCGGATCCCGAGTACGCGGCCACCCTCGCCCCGGACGCCGCCCGGCAGCGCCGTGAGCGCATCGGCCCCACCGGGCGCCCCCTGCCGTACTTCCCGATCCCCGGGCCGCTCACCGAGCACGGGCCCGCGAAGATCATCGCGATGTGCAACCAGAAGGGCGGCGTCGGCAAGACCACGTCGACCATCAACCTGGGCGCGGCGCTCGCCGAATACGGCCGCCGGGTGCTGCTCGTCGACTTCGACCCGCAGGGCGCCCTCTCGGTCGGTCTCGGCGTCAACCCGATGGAGCTGGACCTCACCGTCTACAACCTGCTCATGGAGCGGGGCATGTCGGCGGACGAGGTGCTGCTCAAAACGGCCGTGCCCAACATGGACCTGCTGCCGAGCAACATCGACCTCTCCGCCGCCGAGGTCCAGCTGGTCAGCGAGGTCGCCCGGGAGTCCACCCTCCAGCGCGCCCTGAAGCCGCTGCTCCAGGACTACGACTACATCGTGATCGACTGTCAGCCCTCGCTCGGTCTGCTGACCGTCAACGCGCTGACCGCCGCTCACAAGGTCATAGTGCCGCTGGAGTGCGAGTTCTTCGCACTGCGGGGGGTCGCGCTGCTCACCGAGACCATCGAGAAGGTGCAGGAGCGGCTCAACCCCGAGCTGGAGCTCGACGGCATCCTCGCCACCATGTACGACTCGCGCACCGTGCACAGCCGCGAGGTGCTGGCCCGGGTGGTCGAGGCGTTCGACGACCACGTGTACCACACGGTCATCGGCCGGACCGTGCGCTTCCCGGAGACCACCGTCGCCGGTGAGCCCATCACCACCTACGCCTCCAACTCGGTCGGCGCGGCCGCCTACCGCCAGCTCGCCAGGGAGGTGCTCGCCCGGTGTCACGCCGAGTGAGTCTGCCCGGTGCCGACGAGCTGTTCCGTACGACCGGGGGGACGGCGCTCCAGGCGTCCACCCCCGCCGCCCAGCGGCGCCAGAACGGCGAGCCGCGGGTCCCCGCCCCGGCGGGGGAGAGCGACCCGGCGGCCGCCGAGCCGACCGGTGCGGACGCCGGAGCCGCCGCCGGTGGCAGAGGCACCCGGGCACGTGAGCACACCACCGCCGACGCGCCCGCCCCCGCCGAGCCGCGCGCCCGGACCGGCGAGGAGGCCCCGGCCGTCCCCGGCAAGGCCGCGCCCGGCCAGGCCCCGGCCCGGCGCCGGGGGCGCGCGGCGGGCCGGCGGCCCAGCGGGCGCGAGCGGCACGACGAGAAGATCACGGTCTATGTCTCCGCCGAGGAGCTGATGGACCTGGAGCACGCCCGGCTGGTGCTCCGCGGCGAGCACGGCCTCGCCGTGGACCGGGGGCGGATCGTCCGCGAGGCGGTCGCCGTGGTCCTGGCCGACCTGGAGTCCCGGGGCGAGGCCAGCATCCTGGTCCGCCGGCTGCGCGGCCGCTGACCCCATCTCCCCGCCCCCGCGCCCTCTGCGCCCTCCGGGCTCGCCGCGCCCCGGCCGCCGCGCGGGCCGGGCCCCGGGCCGTCCGGGTGCGTGAGGTTGGTGCCTCCGGCCGTTCGGTGCCCCTGGCCGCCGCCGCCCGCGCCCCGCGCGTCCGTCCGGTACGGCGGCCCCGGGGCGCCCCTGCCGGGCCGTGTCCGCCGGCGGCGGTAGCCTGCGGGAACTGCCGCCGACCGCTCCGCCGCCCCTGGACCACGATGATCCACCGTCCCTCCGACGAGGCCGACTCCGATTCCGGCCCCGGCTCCGACTCCGCCGCCGGCTCCCGCCGCCGCCCGCTGGGCCGGGGGCCCGGGAGCCGGCCGCCCGCCGAACCCCCGGCGGCGGAACCGGCGGCCGCGGAACCGGCGGTGCCCGCGCCCCCGGAGCCGTACGCGCCCCCCGAGCCCGAGGCGCCTGCGGGCGCGGGCCCCGAGGCCCCGGCCCCGGGCGCCCCGGAGCCGTACGACCCCAGCGAAGCCCCGGAGCCGGGCGCCCCGGAGCCGTACGCGCCCCGCGAGGAGCCGGCCCCGGTGGCCCGGCAAACCCCGGCCGCGTCCGGCCCGGAGCGCCCGGAGGCGCCGGAGACCCGGGAGGCACCCCAGGGCGCGGGCCCGGGGGCGGCCGCCGGGGACGGGCGGTTCACCGTGCGGCTGGCCAACTTCGAGGGGCCGTTCGATCTGCTGCTCCAGCTGATCACCAGGCACAAGATGGACGTCACCGAGGTCGCCCTCTCCCGGGTCACCGACGAGTTCATGGCCCACATCAGGGCCATGGGCCCGGACTGGGACCTCGACCAGACCACCGAGTTCCTGGTCGTCGCCGCGACCCTGCTCGACCTCAAGACCGCCCGGCTGCTGCCCGCCGCCGAGGTGGAGGACGAGGCCGACCTCGCGCTGCTGGAGGCCCGGGACCTGCTCTTCGCCCGGCTGCTCCAGTACCGGGCGTACAAGAAGGTGGCCGACATCTTCGGCGAGCGCATGGCGGACGAGGGCCGGCGGTACCCCCGGACCGTCGGGCTGGAGCCGCACCACGCGGAGCTGCTGCCGGACGTGGTGATCAGCATCGGCGCCGAGGGGCTCGCCGGGCTGGCCGTGAAGGCGATGCAGCCCCGGGCCAGGCCGCAGGTGTACGTCGACCACATCCACGCCCCGCTGGTCAGCGTCCAGGAGCAGGCCGCGGTGGTGCTGGCCCGGCTGCGGGAGCGCGGCACCGCGACCTTCCGGGAACTGGCCGGGGACGCCCCGGACACCCTCACCGTGGTCGCCCGCTTCCTGGCCCTGCTGGAGCTGTACCGGGAGCGGGCCGTCACCCTGGACCAGGAAGCGGCCCTGGGCGAGCTCACGGTCGGCTGGACCGGGGCGGAGAGCGCCGGGGTCACCGACGAGTTCGACCGGGCGCCCGGCCGGCGGCGGCAGGAGGAGCGGGAGGAGCAGAAGGAAGAGGAGGAGCGAGACGCATGACGGAACCCGGACACCCCCTGGTCACCGGGGACACGGACGCCCCGGTGCCGGAGCCACTGGCCCCGCCCGAGGCCCCGTTCCAGACCCCGCCCGAGGCCCCGCCCGAGGACCCGGCCATGGAGCTGAAGCCCGCCCTGGAGGCCGTCCTCATGGTGGTGGACGAGCCCGCCACCGAGGAACACCTCGCCCGGGTGCTGGAGCGGCCCCGGCGGGAGGTGACGGACGCGCTCCGCGAGCTGGCCGACGAGTACGCCGCCCAGCGTCGTGGCTTCGAGCTGCGGCTGGTCGCCGGCGGCTGGCGCTACTACACCCGGCCCCGGTACGCCCCCGCCGTCGAGCGCTTCGTCCTCGACGGCCAGCAGGCCCGGCTGACCCAGGCGGCACTGGAGACCCTGGCCGTGGTCGCGTACCGCCAGCCGGTGAGCCGCTCCCGGGTCTCGGCGGTACGCGGGGTGAACTGCGACGGCGTGATGCGCACCCTGCTCCAGCGGGGGCTGGTGGAGGAGGCGGGCGCGGAACCCGAAACAGGTGCGATCCTGTACAGGACGACGAACTACTTCCTGGAGCGGATGGGCCTGCGCGGCCTGGACGAGCTCCCGGAGCTCGCGCCCTTCCTCCCCGAGGCGGACGCGATCGAGGCCGAGACGGCGGAAGGAGTCCCGTCGTTCGATCCGGACGCTCCGGATCCCGAGGACGCCGAAGACGACAAGACGGAACTTTGATGCGAAGCAGCGGCAGGAACAGCAGCGGGCGCGGTAACCACCGGGGCGCCGGCAACCAGCGCGACGACAAGCAGAAGCGCGCCGGCCGGCCCCGTCCCGAGGAGCGCCGCTACGACGTGGGCGGTTCCCAGGACGGCGGCCCCGGCCCGAAGAAGGGGCGCGGCGCGGCGGCGCGCGGCGGCGCCAAGGGCGGTCCCAAGCAGTCCCCGAAGCCGCCCACCGGGCGCGGCGGCCGCACGGCCCCCGGGCGCCCGCGCGAGCTGGACGCCCGGATCGAGGAGCGCAACCGCCAGCGGTACGCGGACAAGCCGGCGATCAAGACGCCCAAGACCTCCGGCGACCAGGAGGGCGAGCGGCTCCAGAAGGTGCTGGCCCGGGCCGGCATGGGGTCGCGGCGCGCCTGCGAGGAACTGATCGAGGCGGGCCGCGTCGAGGTCAACGGCAAGATCGTGATCGAGCAGGGTGTCCGGGTGGACCCGGAGAAGGACGAGATCAAGGTGGACGGCCTGACGGTCGCCACCCAGTCGTACCTGTTCTTCGCGCTCAACAAGCCGGCCGGGGTGGTCTCCACCATGGAGGACCCGGACGGCCGGCAGAGCCTGGGCGACTACGTCACCAACCGGGAGACCCGGCTCTTCCACGTCGGCCGGCTGGACACCGAGACCGAGGGCATCATCCTGCTCACCAACCACGGTGAGCTGGCCCACCGCCTCACCCACCCCCGGTACGGCGTCAAGAAGACCTACCTCGCCGCCATCCAGGGCCCCCTCCCGCGCGAGCTGGGCAAGCGGCTCAAGGACGGCATCCAGCTGGAGGACGGCTACGCCCGCGCCGACCACTTCCGGGTGGTGGAGAACACCGGCAAGAACTACCTGGTCGAGGTCACCCTCCACGAGGGCCGCAAGCACATCGTGCGCCGGATGCTGGCGGAGGCCGGCTTCCCGGTCGAGCGGCTCGTCCGCACCGCCTTCGGCCCGATCGCGCTGGGCGACCAGAAGTCCGGCTGGCTGCGCCGGCTGACCAACACCGAGGTCGGCATGCTGATGGGCGAGGTCGATCTCTGACCCGTCCCGTACACGAGGACACCGGGGCCCGGGACCGCTGCGGCGGTCCCGGGCCCCCGGCCGTCCCCGGGTTTCGGCCCTCTCCGGGCCGATCGCCTTCCCGCCTTCCCGCCCTCCCGGCGACCCCGACCCGGCCGTCCCCGGGCCCGCGAGGGGGCGCGCGGCGCCTGCGCGGCGGGCGCGTGCCCGGCGGACGGGGGAGCGCCGGGGGTGTCCGGGGTCCCGGGTGACGCCGGAGGTGTCCGGGCCCCGGTGACGCCGGGGGTGTCCGGGGCCCGCGGTCTGAGCAGGCTCCTTCCATGACTTCTGGAAGGCTTGGCCCATGAGCGCTCTCCTCGATCTGCCGGGACTCGGTGCCGTCGTCGCCGAACAGCCCGATCCGCTGCTGTTCGCCACCGTCTCCGGTGCGCATCTCTACGGCTTCCCGTCCCGCGACTCGGACGTGGATCTGCGGGGCGTGCACGTCCTGCCGGTGGAGGAGCTGATCGGGCTGCGCGAGCCCGAGGAGACCCGCTCCCGGACGTGGGACCGGGACGGGGTGGAGATGGACCTGGTCACCCACGATCTGCGCAAGTTCGTCCGGCTGATGCTCCGGCGCAACGGCTATGTGCTGGAGCAGTTGCTCTCCCCGCTGGTCACCCACACCACCGACGAGCACGCCGAGCTCTCCGCGCTGGCGCCCGGGGTGCTCACCACCCATCACGCCCACCACTACCGGGGCTTCGCGGCCACCCAGTGGCGGCTGTTCGAGAAGAGCGGTGAACTCAAGCCGCTGCTCTACACCTTCCGGGCGCTGCTCACCGGCATCCATCTGATGCGCACCGGCGAGGTCGTCGCCCATCTGCCCACCCTGCTGGGCGCGGTGCCCGCCCCGGAGTACGTCGCCGAGCTGATCGCCGCCAAGGCGGACGCCGAGCACGCACCCGCCACCGGGGTGGCCGCCGAGCGGGTACGGCCCGACGTGGACGCCCTGCACGAGGTGCTCGACCGGGCGCGCGAGTCCTCCGCGCTACCCGACGCCCCCACCGCGTACGACGCCCTGCACGACTTCGTCGTCCGGGTCCGGCTCGGCCGGGGCGGCCAGCGCTGACGCCCGGCGGACGCGGTACAGGAAGTCCGCCACCCGCCGCCGGTCCGGCTCGGCCGGCAGCGGGGAGCCGGGCAGCGCCGCGTCCGCCTCGGCGGCCAGCCGGGTCATCCATGCCTCCACCTCCGGCCGGCCGACCTCGCCCCGCTTCACCGCCAGCAGCCGCTCCCGGCCGGCGCCCACCCGTATCTCCAGCTCCCCGGTGCGCAGCAGGTCCCGGCAACTGGTCAGCAGCCGCAGCAGATGCATGGCGTGCTTCCAGCGCGGCGCCCCGTGCGTCCGCAGATCGGCCGCCAGCTTCCGGCGCTGGCCCAGCGCGTACCGGGTGAAGGTGGTGTGCGCCTGCCGGGAGAGGAACGCCCCGCGCAGCGCCAGCAGTTCGTGTCCGGCGCCGGAGACGTGCTCGACCAGCGGGGAGTACAGACACTCCAGGACGTTGGGGTTGGCGCGCAGCGCGAGTTCGCAGAACCGTTCCAGCTCCCAGCTGAACTGCTCGGGCGCCGGACCGTCCAGATGGGCCGGCGGCTTCTCCAGGCGCCACTGGAGCGCGGTCGGCGCCAGGAAGACCCCGCGCCGGTCGGTGTCGCTCTCCGCCGTCTCGAGGCCATAGGCGCGCGAGCCCATCACACAGGCGTAAACGGTGTGGTCGCGTATCAGCTCCTCCGGTGTCATGCCTCGGTCTCCCCCTCCCGCGCGTCCGCCGTCACCGCCCCGCCTCCCCGGGCCACGGGGCCGTGCCGGTGACCCGCCCGTCCGGCGCCCGGCGCAGCTCCCGTACCGCCGTCACGGCCGTCCGCTCGACCGGCCCGTACACATGCGGGTAGCCGCCCTCCCGCCGCACCGGGGCGGTGAGCCGGGCCTCGTCCAGCCCGACCAGCAGCAGCGGCCCCGGCACCTCGCGGTAGTACGCCTCCGCCACCGCGAGTGCCGCCGCCTCACCGTCCGAGCAGTGGACGAAGCCCTCGGCGGCGAGCGAGGCGGGGGCGTACGGCTCCCCGGGGGCGGCGGTCCAGTCCCGCGGCGGGACGACATGAAAGAGCATGCGCCCATTTCAGCCGATGACCGGGGGAGGTGGGGCACCGGGCCCCGCACCCGGCCCCGCCCGCCCCGAACCGGACCGGACAGGCCCCGGACCGGGCCGGCCCCGCCGGGTGCGGGAGCCGGGCGGCGGCCGGGCTGACTAGGCTGAGCGGGCACGCCGCCGGACCAGGGCGGGCGGCAGCGGTGAAGGAGCGGGACGTGGCGGTACGAGCGGTCCGAGGGGCCGTCCAGCTGGAGCGGGACGACGCCGGGCACATGCGGGAGCTGGTCGGCGGGCTGCTCACCGCCGTACTGGAGCGCAACGGGCTCGTCCCGGACGACCTGATCAGCGTCTGGTTCACCGCCACGCCCGATCTGCACAGCGACTTCCCGGCCGTCGCCGCCCGCGAGCTCGGCATCGTGGACGTACCGCTGATCTGCGCCCAGGAACTCGACATCGCGGGCGCCATGCCCCGGGTCGTCCGCGTCCTGGCCCATATCGAGACCGAGCTGCCGAAGAGCGCGGTCACCCATGTCTACCTCGGCGCCGCCGCCGCACTCCGCAAGGACATCGCCCAGTGAGAACCGCCGTCGTCATCGGAACCGGACTGATCGGCACCTCCGCCGCTCTGGCGCTCGCCGGGCGCGGGGTCACCGTCCATCTGGTCGACCACGACCCCACCAGCGCCCGGACCGCCGCCGCGCGCGGTGCGGGCACCACCGAGCCGCCCGAGGGACCGGTCGACCTCGCGGTGGTCGCCGTGCCCCCGGCCCATGTGGCGGCGACCCTGGCCGAGGCCATGCGCGCCGGTACGGCCCGGGGCTATCTGGACGTCGCCAGCGTCAAGGGCGGCCCGCAGCGGGAGCTGGCGGCCCTGGGCCTCGACCTGACCTCGTACATCGGCAGCCATCCGATGTCCGGCCGGGAGCGGTCGGGGCCGCTCGCCGCCACCGCCGACCTCTTCGAGGGCCGCCCCTGGGTGCTCACCCCCACCCGGGAGACCGACACCGAGGTGCTCAACCTCGCGCTGGAGCTGGTCGCCCTCTGCCGGGCGGTGCCGGTGGTCATGGACGCCGACGCCCACGACCGGGCGGTCGCGCTGGTCTCGCACACCCCGCAGCTGGTCTCCTCGATGGTCGCCGCCCGGCTGGAGGACGCCGACGACACGGCGGTACGGCTCTGCGGCCAGGGCATCCGGGACGTGACCCGGATCGCCGCCTCCGACCCGCGCATGTGGGTGGAGATCCTGGCCGCCAACCCCGGCCCGGTGGCCGATGTGCTGGCCGGTGTGGCCGCCGATCTGGACGAGACGGTACGGGCGCTGCGCGGCCTCCAGTCGGCCGACGAGGAGAAGCGGCGGGACGGCGCGTCGGGCGTGGCGGACGTGCTGCGCCGGGGCAACGCCGGCCGGGCCAGGGTGCCCGGCAAGCACGGCGCGGCCCCGGCGGCGTACGAGACGGTGGCCGTCCTCATCAGCGACCAGCCCGGCGAGCTGGCCCGGATCTTCGCGGACGCGGGCCGGGCGGGCGTGAACGTCGAGGACGTCCGGATCGAGCACGCCACCGGCCAGCAGGCCGGTCTGGTGCAGCTGATGGTGGAACCGGCGGCGGCCCCGGGCCTGAGCACCGCCCTGCGCGAGCGCGGCTGGTCACTGCGCCAGCGCCCGGAGTGACGGCAGAGGCCGGTCCGCTTCCGTACCGGTAGGGACCGGTACGGAAGCGGGGCGGACGGCTTGGGTGGGCGGCCGGGGCCGGACCACCGGGCCGGCGGTCGGTACGTACGGGTGGCCGGGGCGGCCACGGGGTGACCGACGGGGCGGAGCCGAAGACGACGATCGGGCGGCCGGCGGACGGTGGTGACACCGGGGCGAACGGGGAAAGCGCCGGCGTGATCGACGGGCCGGCGGCCGGGGTGAACG
Source organism: Streptomyces pyxinae (assembly GCF_024756275.1). Classification (GTDB taxonomy): domain Bacteria; phylum Actinomycetota; class Actinomycetes; order Streptomycetales; family Streptomycetaceae; genus Streptomyces; species Streptomyces pyxinae. Next base: position 36,908 of record NZ_JANUGQ010000021.1, read on the forward strand.
GCCGGGACGGCGTCCGGACGGCGACCCGGCGACCGACGGGCCGGAACCGGGGGCGACCGACGGGCCGGGGCCGGGACGACCGGCGGCCGGGACCGGGGGCGACCGATGGGCCGGGACCGGGACGACCGGCGGGCCGGGGCCGGAGCCGGAGAAGACGGCCAGGGCCGGGACGACCGATGAGCCGGGACCGGGCCCGCCGCCCGCGGGCCGCGGGCCGGAGCCGGGGACGGAGAAGGCGGCCGGGACCGGGGGCGACCGACGGGCCAGGGCCAGGACGACCGATGGGCCGGGACCGGGGGCGGCCGGCGGGCCGGGGCCCGGAGATGGGGGCCCGGCCGGGGGTGATGCCCGTCACCCGGGGCGAGGCGGGACGCCCGGGACGGCGAGCCCGTACGCCGGTGGCCCGCCCCTCCCCGGGCGGGCTGGGCCGAACGGGTGCGAGGGGTGGCGGCGGCAGTCGGTAATCTGGTGGCGGGCCCCTCGGCAATCGGCCGGCCCACTCCTCGCGTACCAGGAAGGTGTCCGACACCGTGGAATCCGTGATCGTCGCCATCGACGGCCCCTCCGGCACGGGGAAGTCGAGCACCTCGAAGGCGGTCGCCGCCAAGCTGGGGCTCAGCTACCTGGACACCGGGGCGCAGTACCGCGCGATCACCTGGTGGATGCTCAGCAACGGGGTGGACCCGGACGACGCCGACGCGGTGGCCTCGGCGGCCGGGAAGCCGGCCATCGTCTCCGGCACCGACCCGTCCCGGCCGACGATCACCGTGGACGGCCTGGACGCCGCCGGACCGATCCGTACGCCGGAGGTCACCGCCAAGGTCAGCGCGGTCAGCGCGGTGCCCGAGGTGCGCACCCGGATCACCGATCTCCAGCGGTCCATCGCCGCCGGAGCGCCCGGCGGCATCGTGGTGGAGGGCCGGGACATCGGCACCACCGTGCTGCCCGACGCGGATCTGAAGATCTTCCTGACCGCCTCCCCGGAGGCCCGTGCCGCCCGCCGCTCCGGCGAGCTCAAGGGCGCCGACGTGGCGGCCACCCGCGAACTGCTGGTCCGGCGGGACGCGGCCGACTCCAGCCGCAAGACCTCCCCGCTCGCCAAGGCGGCCGACGCGGTCGAGGTGGACACCACCGAGCTGACCCTCGACCAGGTCATCGAGTGCGTCGTCACCCTGGTCGAGGAGAAGCGGGCCGTCGCGTGACGACGTCCGCGCCCCGCGCCGGATCGGCCGGCCCCGATCGCGCGACCCCGTCGGCCCGGGGCGCGGCGGTCGGCCGGGGCATCGGCATCGGGCTGATGTACGGGCTGTGGCGGCCCCGGGTGCTCGGCGCCTGGCGGGTGCCGGCCGCGGGACCGGTGATCCTCGCGGTCAACCACGCCCACAATCTCGACGGGCCGATGCTCATGGGCACCGCGCCCCGGCCGGTGCACTTCCTGATCAAGCAGGAGGCGTTCACCGGCCCGCTCGACCCCTTCCTGCGCGGCATCGGGCAGCTTCCGGTGGACCGGTCCGGCACCGACCGCACCGCCGTCACCGCCGCGCTGGACGTGCTGGCGGCCGGCGGAGTCCTGGGGATCTTCCCGGAGGGCACCAGGGGCGGGGGCGACTTCGCCTCGCTGCGGGCCGGCCTGGCGTACTTCGCGGTACGCGCGGGAGCGCCGATCGTCCCGGTCGCCGTCCTCGGCAGCGCCGAGCGGCGCGGCCGGCTGATATCGGCACTGCCCCCGCTGCGCGGCCGGGTGGACGTGGTCTTCGGGGACGCCTTCGAGGCCGGTGACGGCAGCGGCCGGCGCACCCGGACGGCCCTGGACGAGGCCACCGTACGCATCCAGGAACGGCTGACCGCCCACCTGGAAAACGCCAGGCGTCTCACCGGCCGCCGGGCGACACTGGACACCTGACCGCGACGGACCGGGCCGGTGACCACCGGTCCGGCCACCGGCCCGGTCGGCCGGCGACTCGCGGTAGCGGGTCCCCACCGGGTCCGTCGATGACGAAGCACGCCGAAGAACGCCATAGCACGTCGAAGAACGCCATAGCACGTCGAAGAACGCTGTAGCACGCCGAAGCACGCCGAAGAACGAGGAACGGACTTCATGAACGACCAGCACGACCACGGGGCACTTGGCGACGCCGAGTACACGGAGTTCATGGAGCTCGCCGCCGAAGAGGGCTTCGACATCGAGGACGTCGAGGGCGCGATCGAGGAGGCCGGGCACGGCCCGCTTCCCGTCCTCGCCGTCGTCGGCCGGCCCAATGTCGGCAAGTCGACCCTGGTGAACCGGATCATCGGCCGCCGCGAGGCGGTCGTCGAGGACAAGCCCGGCGTCACCCGCGACCGGGTCACCTACGAGGCCGAGTGGGCCGGCCGCCGCTTCAAGGTGGTGGACACCGGCGGCTGGGAACAGGACGTGCTCGGCATCGACGCCTCCGTCGCCGCCCAGGCCGAGTACGCCATCGAGGCGGCCGACGCGGTCGTCTTCGTGGTGGACGCCTCGGTCGGCGCCACCGACACCGACGAGGCCGTCGTCCGGCTGCTCCGCCGGGCCAAGAAGCCCGTGGTGCTGGCCGCCAACAAGGTCGACGGCCCCTCCGGCGAGGCCGACGCCACCGCGCTCTGGGGCCTCGGCCTGGGCGAGCCGTACCCGGTCTCCGCGCTGCACGGCCGGGGCACCGGCGATCTGCTGGACGAGATCCTCAAGGCGCTGCCCGAGGCTCCCGAGCAGCGGTTCGGCAACGCGCCCGGCGGGCCGCGCCGGATCGCCCTGATCGGCCGCCCCAACGTGGGCAAGTCCTCCATGCTCAACAAGGTGGCCCGGGCGGAGCGGGTGGTCGTCAACGAGCTGGCCGGCACCACCCGGGACCCGGTCGACGAGCAGATCGAGCTGGGCGGCAAGACCTGGACCTTCGTGGACACCGCCGGCATCCGGCGCCGGGTCCACCTCCAGGAGGGCGCCGACTACTACGCCTCGCTGCGCACCGCCGCCGCCGTCGAGAAGGCGGAGGTCGCGGTCGTCCTGATCGACACCACCGAGTCCATCTCGGTGCAGGACCAGCGGATCATCACCATGGCCGTGGAGGCGGGCCGGGCGCTCGTCATCGCCTACAACAAGTGGGACGACCTGGACGAGGAGCGGCGCTACTACCTGGAGCGCGAGATCGAGACCGAGATGCAGCAGGTCTCCTGGGCGCCCCGGGTCAATGTCTCGGCCCGCACCGGCCGCCACATGGAGAAGCTGGTCCCGGCGATCGAGACCGCGCTCGCCGGCTGGGAGACCCGCGTCCCGACCGGCCGGCTCAACGCCTTCCTCGGTGAGCTGGTCGCCGCCCACCCGCACCCCATCCGGGGCGGCAAGCAGCCCCGCATCCTGTTCGGCACCCAGGCGGGCACCAAGCCGCCCCGGTTCGTGCTCTTCGCCTCCGGCTTCCTGGAGCACGGCTACCGCCGGTTCGTGGAGCGCCGGCTCCGCGAGGAGTTCGGCTTCGAGGGCACCCCGATCCACATCTCGGTCCGGGTGCGCGAGAAGCGCGGCCGCAAGAAGTAGCCGACAGGCAGGGAACGCCCCCGTCCCGGGATGCCCGGGCCGGGGGCTTCTCCGTCCGTACCGGCTTCCCCGCTGCCCGGCGGCTCCGTCGCCTGCCGGCCCGGGGCCGTGACCCGGGCGGCGGCCTCCCACCTGGGAGACGTGTCCCGGGCGGCGGCCGTCCCGTACGGGGGTACGGACCGTGAGCCCGGGCGGGGCCCCGTACGGCGCCGGGGTCAGGTCTCCCGGCGGGGGGCCGGGGGGAGGGCCGGGAAGTGACCGGCGTGCGGGCGGACCGCCACCGGCTGCCACTGGCCCGGATAGCCGGAGTGCGGGTGCGCCTGCGGAGGGCTCGGGATCGTCTGGGTGGCGTACGCCCCGGCGCGCATCCCGCCGTAGGTGAGACCGGTGCCCGAGGTGCCGGAGCCGGTGGAGAACGCCTTGAAGCCCATGTCCTCCTCGCCGCTCCGGTCGCCCGGCAGGGTCCGGAACGACCGCAGGTACTCCGAGTACAGCGCGTCGTAGATCGGCGTCGCCGAGACGCCCGGCGAGCTCTCCTGCGCCGGGCGCATGGCGGGAATCTGCTGGTACGACTGGCGGGCGGGTTCGTATGGGTGCACGTAGGAGCCAACGACCCCGCCGCCCGTCGGATGCGGCCCGGGCGCGGAATGCGCGGGGCGGCGCACCGCGTGCCGGCCGGTGCCGGGGGCGGACGACGGCACCGGCACGAGCGGTACGGGCCCGGGGCCCCGGCTCTGGTGGCGCTCGTCCATCAGGTGCCGGCCAGCGGCATGGCGGCGGCGACCAGCAGGCCGTTGGCCGCGGCCTTCTCCAGCGCGTCGCGCATCAGGTCCTCGCGCGGCTGCTGGCCGATGGAGCCGACCGGGGCGGCGAAGACCAGCACCGTGTGCGACTTGTTGGCGGCCGTGCGCCAGCCCTCGGTCACCTGGAGCGGCTGGTGCGCCTGCCACCAGGAGACCGGGCTGCCGCCGCCGCCCGTGCCCGGCTGGAGGATGGCGTGCAGCTGGCCCATGGCGAGCAGCACCGACCAGCCCCCGAGCACGGCGGGCCTGCGGTTGACGTCCGTCACCGGCTGGAAGCCCTGCTCGATCAGGAGCGGCAGGAACTCGTCGCCGCCACCGGCGGTGCCGGGCCGGGCGATCCGCGCGGTCGGCTCCACCACCAGCGCCGGGTGCAGCTCGTTCTCGACCAGCACCAGGCCGCTGGTGACGCCCAGCACCGCCTGGTTGCCGGCGGCGGGCGGGGCGGTCTGCGCCGGGACCTGCTGCTGCCCGCCGGTGATGGAGCGGACGGCGCCCTGCAACTGCTCCTCGGCGACCTGGACCACCTGCGAGGGGATGCAGGTGGCGTGGGCGAAGGCGAGGACCGCCGTCTCCTCGCCGACGAACAGCACGGTGCTGGTGCGCTCCTGGTCGGAGTCGCCCGGCGTGCGGCAGGAGGTGCAGTCGTAGCTGCCCGGTGCGTTGTCGCCGGCGAGCAGCCGGTCGGCCTCTTCGTCGCCGATCTCGGCGCGTACGTCCTCGCTGACGTCCAGCATGCGCGGCACGGGTGGCTCCTCGGACTCGGTGCGTGCGGTGCCGGGCGTTTCCCGGCACGTCTCATGAAGAGTTCAACGGGCGAGCCGGGGCCGGGGTCACGCGTCCGGCACGGGCTAATCGCACCCGTCCGGTACGACGTCCCGCCGCCCCGTACGGCTCCGGGGCACGGGCCGGCCCCCGGGTCCCGACAGCCCGGTACGGCTCCGTCCCACGGGCCCGGCACGGCGTCCCGGGGGCCCGTACGGCGCCGGAGTCCGGGCCCGCCGCACGGGTGGTCCGGTACGGCTCCGGTACGGCTCAGGGACGCGGCCCCGCCCCACGGCCCGGTACCGCTTCCGGGGCCGCCGACCGGGTGGCACCGGGCCCCGCCGGCCGCGCGGCGCCGCCGCCGGTCCCGGACCGGCCGCCTAGCGTGGCGCGATGCCGACGTTCCGCCTCGGGCCGGTCTCCGCACTGGCCGCCGCGCTGCTCGCCCTGTCCGCCGCCCCGGTCGCCCACGCCGCCCCGGCGCCCGCCGCCCGGCCCGCCGCCCCCGCCGGCCCGGAAGCCGCCCCCGCTCCCGGCCTCACCCGCGCTCCCGGGCCCGTCCCGGCTCCCGCTCCCCGCTCCACCCCCGCTCCCGGCCCCGCCGCCGCCGTCCCCGCCGGGCGGCCGGTCACCGCCCCGCCGCCCGCCCCGGGCGCGCACGGGCACCCGCACTACGACGAGGTGGAGACCGTCCCGTACGCCTGCGCGGCCGAGGGCTGGCCGTGGAGCTGTGTCGCCTCCTGCGAGTCCAGCGGCCGCTGGGACCTCAACACCGGGAACGGCTTCTACGGCGGGCTCCAGTTCCGCCAGTCCACCTGGGAGCAGTACGGCGGCCTCGGGCACGCCAAGCGCGCCGACCTCGCCACCAAGGAGCAGCAGATCACCGTCGCCCAGGAGGTGCTGCGGTGGCAGGGCTGGGGCGCCTGGCCCGAGTGCTCCAAGAAGTACGGCCTCTCCGGTCGGGCGCACACCGTCCAGCCCGGCGACACCCTCAGCGCCGTGGCCCGCCGCTTCTCGGTGAAGGGCGGCTGGGAGGCCCTCTACGCCGCCAACAAGGCGGTGGTGGGCCCCGACCCCGGCAAGATCAAGCCGGGCATGCTGCTCACTCTCCCCTGACGGCCCGGACCTCCCGGGGCCGAGGGGAGGAGGCCGTTCCGGTCGCCGCCCTCCCGGCACCGGGAGGGCCGGCGGTCCCGCCGCCCCGCCGGTCACCCCGGCCCGGTCCCGTACCGCGCAGGCGCAGTACAGTCCGTGGGGGGCCCGCCCGGGGCCACCACCAGCAACGACCAGCGAGACGGACAGTCCGGACGGACCGGGGGGACGCGGCGACGCGATGCGCATTTCTTTTCTGCTCCACAACGCCTACGGCATCGGTGGCACGATCCGTACGACGTTCACCCTCGCCCGGACGCTGGCCGAGCGGCACGAGGTGGAGATCGTCTCCGTCTTCCGGCACCGCGACGAACCCACCCTGGGCGCCCCGCCCGGTGTGACCATGCGCCATCTGGTGGACCTGCGCAAGCACAGCTCCGGCTACGACGGCGACCACCCCGACTACCGGCGGCCCGCCAAGGTCTTCCCGCGCGGCGACGGCCGCTGGAAGCAGTACAGCAAGCTGACCGACGACCGGATCGCCGCCCATCTGCGGGGTCTGGAGGCGGACGTGGTCGTCGGCACCCGGCCCGGGCTCAATGTGCACATCGCCCGCCAGACCCGGCGCGGCCCGGTCCGGGTGGCCCAGGAGCACCTGACCCTGGACAGCCACGGCTACCGGCTCCGCCGCGAGATCGGCCACCGCTACCCGCTGCTGGACGCCGTCACGACCGTCACCGAGGCCGACGCCCGCTCCTACCGCACCCGGCTCAAGCTGTCCGGGGTGACCATCGCCGCCGTCCCCAACAGCGTGCCCGCCCCCTCGGTCCCGCCCGCCGACGCCACCGCCAAGTGGGTCGTCGCGGCCGGACGGCTGACCTCGGTCAAGCGGTACGACCTGCTGATCGAGGCGTTCGCCAAGGTGGTGGCGGCCCGCCCGGACTGGCGGCTGCGCGTCTACGGCTCCGGGGACGCGACCGGCAACGAGAAGAGCGCCCTGCGCGCGCTGATCGAGGAGCGCGGGCTGCACAACCACGTCTTTCTGATGGGCCCGGCCAACCCGCTGGAGCCGGAGTGGGTGAAGGGCTCGATCGCCGCCGTCACCTCCCGTCTGGAGTCGTTCGGGATGACCATCGTGGAGGCGATGCGCTGCGGACTGCCGGTGGTCTCCACCGACTGCCCGCACGGCCCGCGCGAGATCATCGAGGACGGGGTGGACGGCCGGCTTGTCCCCAACGGGGACGCCGACGCGGTCGCGGACGCGCTGCTCGCCCTGATCCAGGATGACGAGCTGCGGCGCCGTACCGGACAGGCCGCACTGGCCGCCGCCGAGCGGTTCGACCCGGCCCGGATCGCGGAGCGGCACGCCGCGCTCTTCGCCGAGCTGCTCGAACGGGGCGAGCACGGGCGCTCCCGCAGCCGGGCCCGGGACGCCCTGCACCGGGTGCGCGGCTCGCTGCTCGACGGGCTGTACGCGCTCCGCTACCGCGCCGCCGACCAGCTCCGGAAGCGGAAGGCGGCCGGGAAGCGGGCCAAGGGGAAGGGGAAGCGGGTATGAGCGGCATCGAACCGGCGGGCGGTACGCCCCGGGTGGACTGCCTCGCGGACGCGGCGGGAGCGATCGTCTTCACGGTCCCGGCCACCGACGTGGCGGCGGCGGACGCGGCGGCGGGCACGGACCCGGCGGACACGGACCGGGCCGGCTCGGCCCCGGCGCCGGTGCTGGAGCTGCGCCGGCGCGGCCGGAGCGCCCCGGGGGCCCCGGCGGACGGGGACGAGAGGGACGGCACCGTACGGCTGCCGCTCAGCGCCGCCGGGGCGGACGGCCGGGCACGGGCCGAGCTGCCGCTCTCGGTGCCGCTCGCCGAGGGGCACTGGGACGTGTACCTCGGCGGCCGGGGCGTCGCGGCGGGCTTCCGCGATCTGCGGGCGCTGCTGGACCGGGTGCCCCCGGCCGGAGCGGACGGGGTCGCCGCCCGGGTGCCCTGCCCGGCGGCCGACGGCCGGCTGGCGGTGCGCGTCTGGCACCGGTTCCCGCACGCCGAGGCGGGCGACCTGGCCTTCGGACCGGCCGGCTGCACGGTGGAGGGCGCCCTGTACGGTGCCCCGCTCGGGCCCGGGGCGGTGGCCGAGGCCCGGGCGGGCGACCGGGTGTACCGGACGGCCGCCGAGGGCCGGGACGGGACGTTCCGCTTCACCCTGGACTACCGGGAGCTGGCCGCGCCGCCGGTGACGGAGGAGCGGATGTACGCGCTCTGGCTGCGCCCCGCCGCGGACGCCGAGCCGGTGCGGATCTCCCGGGTGCTGGACGACGTCTGGGACCGGCGGGGCAGTTTCGCGTACCCGGCCCGGCGGGGCGAGGGCTACCGGGCGGTGCCCTGCTACACCAACGGCAACGACCTCTGCGTACGCGTCACCGGCTGAGCCGGGCCCGGCCCGGGCCATGACCCCGGCCGACTCGGGCCCGGGGCCGGCCGGACGCCCGAGGCGCCCGGGACTGGAGCCGGGCCGCCCGGGACCGGAAAGGCCGGGCCGCCCGGGGGCATCGCGGACCGTGGCTGTCCGCGAGGGGTGACAGACTCGCCGCATGGTGGAGACCTCGGCACGGCTGCTGCGCCTGCTCTCGCTGCTCCAGGCCCGTCGCTCCTGGTCCGGCACCGACCTCGCGGAGCGGCTCGGCGTCACCCCGCGTACGGTGCGGCGGGACGTCGACCGGCTCCGGGAGCTGGGCTATCCGGTCAACGCCACCCCCGGCACCGGCGGCGGCTACCAGCTCGGCGCGGGCGCCGCGCTGCCGCCGCTGCTGCTGGACGACGACGAGGCGGTGGCGGTCGCCGTCGGACTGCGCACGGCGGCGAGCAGTGGCATCGAGGGGGTGGGGGAGACCTCGGTGGGCGCCCTCGCCAAGCTGGAACAGGTGCTGCCGGACCGGCTGCGCCGCCGGATCGGCGCGCTCAACGCCTTCACCGTGCCGCTGCTGCGCACCCCCTCCGCGCGGGTCGACCCCGGGGTGCTGACCGAGCTGGCGGGCGCCTGCCGGGACAGCAGGCGGCTGCGGTTCGCCTACCGCGACCACGGCGGTACGGCCACCCGCCGCACGGTGGAGCCGCACCGACTGGTGTGCACCGAGCACCGCTGGTACCTGGTCGCCTGGGACGTGGAGCGCGACGACTGGCGCACCTTCCGGGCCGACCGGATCGAGCCGCGCCCGCCGCACGGCCCCCGCTTCACCCCGCGCCCCCCGCCCGCCGGTGACCTGGCGGCCTATGTGGCGCGGGGCGTGTCCACGGCCGGGTATCCCGAGCGGGCGCTGGTGCGGCTGCACGTTCCGTACGAGGAGGCGGCCCGGGTGGTGGGGCCGGCCAACGGGACGCTGGAGGCGGAGACCGACGCGACCTGTCTGCTGCGCACCGGGGCCGGGACGCTGGACGTCATGGCCTTCCATGTGCTGTTCCTGGGCGTGGAGTTCGAGGTGCTGGAGCCGGCGGAGCTGACCGAGCGGATACGGAGCCTGCGGGACCGGCTCACCCGGGCCCTGGACCGGACCGGCGGCTGACGGCGGGGCCCGGCCGGGGACGGTCACGTTCGGGGGCGGTCACGGGCGGGCCGGGGTGGCGGACAGCCGGGCACCCGGGCACTCGGGTACCCGGACACCCGGAGCGAAGAGCCGGGACCTGTCCGGGCCGCTCGTCGCCGGGTGTGAGAGCGATGCGGCGGAATAGTGAAAGGCGCGTGCCGGTGACGTGCTCGCGCCGACCCGCCCCGGTGGCACGGCGGTATCGGTGGCCTCGGCGGCGCCGGTGTCCGGTTTCCCCCGGCGCACCCGCATGCCGGTGTACCGCGCTGTCCGGGCGTTCCCGGGGAATGACGGCCCCGGTTAATCCCGCTGTGCCCCGGCGGCGCATCGGCGTATCCGCCGTAGCTTGTCGTATTCGCCGTCCCGCGGAGCGCTTTCCGTGACCGGGCCGCGATCCCGGGGTTTCCGGAGTCACCGGGATTCCCGGGAAATGGTGTGCGGAGCCGCCCGCGCGAGCCGCCCGGGGCCCGCCGAATTGACGCTCGAACACCCCTCCGGGGAGGGGACCGGCGGCCCGGGACGGTGTCGAGAGGTTGTGACACGAGCGTGATCGAAAAGGGACCCGGGCGTGATGGGCACCCCCCTCGCCGGGTGCCGCGCCCGGTTTCCGTACCCCCTCGCCGCCGCCTACGGTGGACGGCATGGCAGCGATACCGACCCCTCCCGCCCAGCCCGACGACGACCCCGAGAGCTACCTCGGCCGGGACGACCGCGCCGCCGAGCGGCTGGCCCGCTCGCGCGGCTGGACCACGGTCCGGTCCCTGCCGCCGGGCGCGATCATCACCATGGAGTACGTGGTCGGCCGCCTCAATTTCGAGGTGGACGACCACACCGTCACCCGCTGCTGGGTCGGCTGAGACCCGCGTCCGCCCCGGCCCGGGGCGAGGCTTCAGGGGCCCGAACGCCTCGGGGTCCGGACCGGCGACCGGTCCGGACCCCGAGGCGTTCAGCGGGTCGTGGTGCCCTCAGGCCCCGGCCACCGGCCGGGAGTGCGGCGGCCGGCGGCTGCCCGTCGGGGAGACCGGGGAGCGCTCCGAGCGGGCCATGGCGTGCGGCCGGGGCTGGGTGATGGTCGTACGTGCCGCCGAGGGCCCGGCCGCGCCCGCCAGACCCGCGACCCCCGCGGTGGCCGGGGCGCCGGCGGTCGCCGCCGCCGGAGCCGTACGGCCGGCCCCCGGGGCGGCCATCGCCGCGCGGACCGGGTCGTCGTCCACCGCCGTCGCCGTCGTCGCCTCCGCGATCGCCGTCACCGCCCCGGTGCCGGTCAGCCGCGGATACAGGGCCGGACGGGGGCCGCCCGCCGCCACCGGGCGCGAGGGGGCGGACCTGCGGCGGGCCCGCAGCCGCTCCCGGGCGGCCAGGATCAGCGCCTCGGCCCGCGCGATCACCGGCTCGCACCAGGGCAGTCCGAGCAGGATCAGCAGGCCGGCGGCCCAGCCCAGCAGCACATCGCTCAGCCAGTGCGTGCCGAGGTAGACGGTGGTCAGCCCCACCCCGAGCGCGACCACGGCGGAGAGCGCGGACAGATACCGCCGGGCGCGCGGGGTGGTGGCGAGGTACGCCAGGATGCCCCAGGTCACCACCGCGTTGGCGGTGTGTCCGGACGGAAATATATCGCCGCCGGCGAAGAGCTCGGCCGAGCCGATCTGCGTCGCGTAGTGGGGGCCGAGCCGGCCGAGGCCGAGCTTCACCGCGCCCACGGTGGCGTTCAGCGCCAGCAGTGCGGCGCCCAGGGCCAGCAGCGGCCGCAGGGTGTGCTGGCGCCAGGAGCGCCAGCCCAGCCAGGCCGCCACCATCACCGCCGTGGGACCGCGCTGACCGAGCACCACGTAGTAGTCCAGCCAGGCGTGCAGCTCCGGCCACTGCTGGTAGGGCCGGAAGAGCATGACCTTCCAGTCCAGGAGGACCAGCCAGGACGAGACGAGCACCGCCACCACGATGGCGACATAGAACGCCAGGGTCCCGCCGAAGAGGGCGAGACGGGTGCGGCTCATCCGCGGGATCTCAATCTTCGGCGGTTCCGGCTCCCGGTCCAGCCGGGCAAAGATGTCGGTACGCACCCAATCGACGTTACAGGGAGTGAGTGACACCCTTGGCCGATCACGCCTCTTCGTAATGACGATGTGATCTGGCGCTGGCCTCGAACGAAGGTTTATCCGCTGTTTATCCATAAACCATGAGGGCCTTGTCGAGTATGAGCGTGCGGATTTCCCCGCAAGCCCGTTCGGCGATCGCAGAAATACCCTGACATGTTTTGGCTTCGTCCGCCGATCGCAGTCACCCTCCGTGTTCATCGGCGTCCATTGGCGCCCATCGGCAGCCATCGGTGAACACCGGCGTTCATCGGCGGTGGCCATCGGCCGCGTTCATGGCGCCGGACGGGTCGGCGTGCCGAATGGGCTCGGACGAGCGGATCGGACCCGGCCGGACCCGGTCGGACCGAACGGTCCGGCGGACCGAGTCGGGTCGATCCGCCGGGTCGATCCGGCCGGGTCGATCCGCCGAACGGATCCGCCTCCGAAGGGCCGTCCACGGACCCGGGCGGGCCCGGCGGGCCCGCCCGGGCCGGTCCCGGGTGAACCCGAACCGACCCGGGCGGATCCGGGCGATCCGGCCGGTGCCACCGCCGGCACGCCGTCCGTACCGCCGTCCGTACCGCAGTCCGTGCCGGTCCCCGCGCCCGCCGCCTGCCCGTCCGCCCGCGCTCCGCCCCGTCGGCACCCACCCCTTCACACCGCCTTCGCGCCGCCTTCGCATGAGCTTCGTGCGGCCTTCACGTGGTCGATGCCACACCTTGCCTCCTGCCCCGGTGAGAGGTGGGCCACGCGTCACCTTCCGGGACTCGCGTACGCTGGCGAGACGCCTCGCCCGTCGATGCCGGGCCCACCCCGGGGCACCTCGCAGGTCCCAGGGGCAAACGCCCACCGAGCGCGAGAGATCCACCGGGAGGTACGCGCATGTACGGGACGACCACGGCCGGAGCACGCCTGCGTGCCCCCGGCGGCGGTGCCAACCGCTGGGTCGTCCTGGTCGTGCTCTGCGTCAGTCTGCTGCTGGTCGCGCTGGACGCGACCGTGCTCCATGTCGCCGTCCCCCAGGTCACCGAGGACCTGCGCCCCAGCTCCACCGCCCTGCTCTGGATCGTGGACGCCTATCCGCTGGTCTGCGCCTCGCTGCTGATCCTCTTCGGGACGCTCGGCGACCGGATCGGCCGGCGCCGGGTACTGCTGTCGGGGTACGGCCTCTTCGGCGCCGCCTCCGCCCTCGCGGCGGCGGCCGACGACCCGGCGGTCCTGATCGCCGCCCGGGCGCTCCTCGGTGTCGGCGGGGCGATGATCATGCCGGCCACTCTCTCGATCCTCCGCGCGGTCTTCCCCGACCGGCGCGAGCGGGCCACGGCCATCGGGATCTGGACCGCCGTGGCCGCCGTCGGAGCCGCCACCGGCCCGGTGCTCGGCGGTTTCCTGCTGGAGCACTACTGGTGGGGCTCGGTCTTCCTGGTCAACATCCCGCTGATGGCGGTGATCCTGCCGGTCGGCCGCTGGCTGCTCCCCGAATCGCGGGGGAGCGGTGACGGCCCCTGGGACGTGCTGGGCGCGCTCATGGCGGCGGCCGGAGTGCTGGGCGTGGTGCTCGGCGTGAAGCGGCTGGGCGCGGGGGAGACCCCGCTCGGCGCCGTCACGCTGGGGCCGCTGCTGCTCGGCGCCGCGCTGCTGGTCCTCTTCGTACGCCGCCAGCGGCGCCGCCCGCACCCGCTGATCGACATGCGGATGTTCGCCCGGGCGCCCTTCACCACCTCGGTCGGCTGCATCGTCCTGGCCATGCTGGCGCTGGTCGGTCTCGAACTGATCGCCGTCCAGTACCTCCAGCTGGTGCTGGGCCTGAGCCCGGTGGAGACCGGGCTGCGGCTGCTGCCGCTGACCTTCGCCGCGATGGCCGCCGGCGCCACCGGCTCGTACACCCTGCGGCGGGTCGGCCCGCGCCGGATGGTCGGCTGGGGCTTCACGCTCACCGCCGCCGCCGTGCTGCTGCTGGTCGCGATGGGCCAGCATGACCGGCCGCTGCTGCTCACCGCCGGCTTCGTGCTGCTCGGCTTCGGGCTCCAGACCACCCTGTTCGGCGCGTACGAGTCGATGCTCAGCGAGGCCCCGGCGCACAGCGCGGGCGGGGCGGCGGCGATCGGGGAGACCTCCTACCAGCTCGGCGCCGGTATCGGCATCGCCCTGCTCGGCAGCGTGATGAACGCCGCCTACGCCCCCGGGCTCGCCGCCGTCCGGGGCGTCCCGCACGAGGCGGGCGCGGCCGCCGCCAACTCGCTCGGCGAGGCGTATCAGGTGGCCGCCCGGCTCGGCGGACCGGCCGGGGAGGCGCTGCGCACCGCCGCCCGGCACTCGTTCGTCCACGGGCTGCACGTCACCCTGCTGGTCAGCGCCGGGCTGCTGCTGACCGGCGCGCTGATGGCCCTGCGGCTGCCCCGGGTGATGGAGTGCCCGGCGGACCTGGCGGACCCGGCGGGCACGGCCGGCGGCCCCGATGAAGCCCGCGCGGCCCGCGCCACCGCCAAGGACGCCGCTCCGGCCGGTATCGCGGTGGCGGCCGCCGGCCGGCCGCCGGCCCGGATCCCCGCCCCGGCCCGGCACTCGGACGACCACGGGGCCGCCGAGCCCGACCGGGCGGACGGGACGGACGGGACCGGCGGGTCCGACCGAGCCCTCCGGACCGACCGGACCATGATCGGGCGGTCTGGACGCACGGCACCCGGCGCCGTAACGTCGGCCCCGCACCGTAACTACCAGCGCTAGTCAACGCCGCAGTCCGTCCCGCTCCGCTCGGCTCGCCCGGTCCAGGTTTCGCCGCTCCGGTCGCCGCTCAGTGGCCGGTCAGCCGCCGGAGGCCCCGCATGTCCGCACCCTCGCCGTCGTCCGTGCCCGCCACCCCGCCGCCGCCCTTCGACCCGGCCGACCCGCTCGGCATCGACGACCTGCTGAGCCCCGAGGACCTGGCCGTCCGGGACACCGTGCGCTCCTGGGCCGCCGACCGGGTGCTGCCGCACATCGCCGACTGGTACGAGCGCGGCGAGCTGCCCGGCATCCGCGAGCTGGCCCGGGAGCTGGGCGGGATCGGGGCCCTCGGCATGTCGCTGGAGGGGTACGGCTGCGCCGGGGCGAGCGCCGTCCAGTACGGACTGGCCTGCCTGGAGCTGGAGGCGGCCGACTCCGGCATCCGCTCGCTCGTCTCCGTCCAGGGCTCGCTGGCCATGTACGCCATCCATCGCTTCGGCAGCGAGGAACAGAAGCAGCGCTGGCTGCCCGGGATGGCGGCGGGGGAGACCATCGGCTGCTTCGGTCTCACCGAGCCCGACCACGGCTCCGACCCGGCCGGGATGCGCACCCGCGCCAAGCGGGACGGCTCCGACTGGATCCTCGACGGCCGCAAGATGTGGATCACCAATGGCTCGGTCGCCGGGGTGGCCGTCGTCTGGGCACGCACCGACGAGGGGATCCGCGGCTTCGCCGTCCCCACCGACGCGCCCGGCTTCTCCGCGCCCGAGATCAAGCACAAGTGGTCGCTGCGCGCCTCCGTCACCAGCGAGCTGGTCATGGACGGCGTACGGCTGCCGGCCGACGCCGTGCTGCCGGGCGTCACCGGGCTGAAGGGCCCGCTCAGCTGCCTGTCGCACGCCCGCTACGGCATCGTCTGGGGCGCGATGGGCGCCGCCCGGGCCTCCTTCGACGCCGCCCTCTCCTACGCCCGCACCCGGGAGCAGTTCGGCCGGCCCATCGGCGGCTTCCAGCTCACCCAGGCCAAGCTGGCCGACATGGCGCTCGAACTGCACAAGGGCGTACTGCTCGCCCATCACCTCGGGCGCCGGATGGACGCCGGCCGGCTCCGGCCCGAGCAGGTCAGCTTCGGCAAGCTCAACAATGTGCGGGAGGCGATCGAGATCTGCCGCACCGCCCGCACGATCCTCGGGGCCAACGGGATCTCGCTGGAGTATCCCGTGATGCGGCACGCCACTAATCTGGAGTCGGTGCTCACCTACGAGGGCACCGTGGAAATGCACCAGCTCGTGCTGGGCAAGGCGCTCACCGGCCTCGACGCGTTCCGGTGAGCGCGTTCCGGTGAGCCGCCGCTCAGCTCCGATCGGTTCTGATCCGCGCTGATCTGTAGTGATCCGCAGTGATCCGCGCTGATCGTCCGATCCTTGATTTCCCGATCCCCGATCAGTTCCGGTCGGGTCCGGTCGGGATCTGGTCCGGCCCATCCGGCCGGACCGGTCAGCTCTGGTTGAAGAACCCGCCCTCGGTGCGGCTTCCGGTCTCCCCGCTGACGATCTGGGTGTCCGCCGGGGTGAGCAGGAAGACCCGGGTGGCCACCCGCTCGATCGACCCGCGCAGTCCGAAGGTCAGCCCGGCGGCGAAGTCGACCACGCGCTTGGCGTCGGCGGACTCCATCGCCGTGAGGTTCACGATGACCGGGACGCCGTCCCGGAAGAGCTCACCGATCGCCCGGGCGTCCCGGAAGCCGGCCGGGGAGACGGTGGCGATGCGGCGCCCCACCTCCTCGGCGGTCTCGGAGGCGACCCGGACCCGGGGGTCGGTGACCCAGGAGTCGCCCTCGCCCCGCTCACCCTCGGCGTACTCGTCGTCGTAGTAACGCTCGTCGTTGTCCTCGACGAGTCCGAGCCAGGCACTCGCCTTGCGCACCGATCCCATGGACGCCTCCTTTCGACGCGGTCACGTGTGATTCCGCACCCCTATGGTCGTCCATGATGCGGATCGCGCGCCAAGTGGACAGCCGCCGCGCAGGGGATTCGTGACGGTACTGGTGCAGAAAAACTGGCGTTTCGTCAAGGTTGTTCGCACATACGGCCCCTGGGAGGGACGATCCGTAACTCACATAGGACTTTCAGGCCGGATGGGTGAGCGACCAGACGTACGGGTGAACGGTTACCCCGGATACGATCCAGCACGCGCACCGGTCGTCCGTCCGTCCTCTGTCCCTCTGTTTCTCTGTGCCTCCGGTTTCTCCGGGCCTCCGTTCTCCGGGCCTCCGTTCTCCGGGCCTCCGTTCTTCGGGCGTCCCGCGGTCCGTCCGGGCGCGCGCACCATCACCACGACTCTCGGGGGAGTGCCGTGTTCGGCATCGTCAGACCCTGTAAACACCGGCTCACCAGCGGGCTCAGAGCGGAATGGACGGCCCATCTCTGCGGTCTCTGCCTGACCCTGCGGTCCGAACACGGGCAGTACGCCAGGATCGTCACCAATTACGATGGCTTGCTGGCCTCGGTGTTGACGGAGGCTCAGTCCGGTCCCGCGCCGGACGCCCGTCGCACCGCCGGGCCCTGTCCGCTGCGGGCCATGCGCACCGCCCCGGTGGCGCGCGGCGAGGGCGCCCGGCTGGCGGCGGCCGTGTCCCTGGTGCTGGCCTCCGCGAAGCTGCGGGACCACCTGGCCGACCGGGACGGACTGCTGGCCCGCCGGCCGGTGGCGTTCGCCGCCCGCCGGGTGGCCCGTTCCTGGGACCGGGCCGGCGCCCGCACCGGCCGGGGGGTCGGATTCGACACCGCCGTGCTGGTCGACGCGGTGGACAGGCAGCCCGGCATCGAGGCGCTGGCCGGCCCCGGTACGTCCCTGCTCACCGTGACCGAGCCGACCGAGACCGCCACCGCCGCCGCCTTCGCGCACACCGCCGTACTGGCCGGCCGCCCCGGGAACGCCGCCCCGCTCGCGGAGGCCGGCCGGCTCTTCGGGCGGCTGGCCCATCTGCTGGACGCGGTCGAGGACCGGGCCGCCGACGCCGCCTCGGGCGCCTGGAACCCGCTGACCGCCACCGCGACCGGTGTGGCCGAGGCCCGGCGGCTCGCGGACGACGCGGTGCGGGGCATCCGGTCGGCGCTGCGGGATGTCGAGTTCGCCGACGACCGGCTGCCGCACCGGCTGCTCGTCCATGAACTGCCCCGGTCGGTGGGCCGCGCCTTCGGCACGGCGGGCTGCTCCCACCAGGGCCACGCCGCCGCCGGAGGCCCGTACGGCCCGGGGAACCCGGGGAATCCGTACGGGGAGGGGAATCCGTACGGCCCGGGAAACCCGTACGGCGGCGGAAACCCGTACGGGGTGCCGGGCGGCCCCGGGGGTCCGGCCGGACCCGGCGGGGTGCCGTTCGGCTCCGGGGGCGAGCCGCCCCGGCCGCCCCGGCGGGGACTGCTCGCCGGATGTGCCGCCTTCAGCTGGCTCTGCTGCACCTGTCAGTTGTGCTGCGCCAAGGAGTACGAGAGCCCCTGGTCGCGCAGGAAGCGGCAGGGCGCCTGCCGGGACTGCGACGACTGCTGTGACTGCTGCGAGTGCTGTTCCTGCGACGGCTGACGGCTGACGGCGGCGGTCGGTGACTGACGGCCGGTGAGTGACGGCTGATGTCCGGCGGGTCGGCGGCTGAGGACCCGCGGCTGAGAACTGGCGGCCGGGGCGGGGCCGGATCAGGGAGGAGCGTCCGGAGCATGCCGGCCGGTCATTCCCGTGTGGCAGGGTGCCCGCATGACCACCGAACCGGAGCAGACCCCTTCCGCACCTGCCGGCCCGGAGCGGGAGTGGCGGGCCTGGCACGAGCTGCGCACCGCCACCGTCACCTCTCCGCACGGCCCGCTCTCCCTGACCGGTACTCACTGGCTGTCCGACCACCCCGACGGGCGCCTCCCCGGCGTCCCCGGTACCTGGCGGGAGGCCGGTGACGCGGGGGCCGCCGGTGACGCCGGGGCCGCTGTCGTCCTCACCGCCGCCCCCGAGGACGGCATCCTGCTGGACGGGAAGCCGCTGAGCGGCACCGTCGAACTCTCCGCCGACCACGCCCCCGTACCGCGCTCCCGGCTCGCCGTCGGGGAGCGCCGGCTCGTCGTGCTGCGCCGCGAGGGCCTCTGGGCGGTGCGCGACTTCGACCCGGACGCACCGGCGCGGCACGCCTTCGCGGGCATCCTGGCCACCCCGTACGACCCGCGCTGGGCCGTGCCGGGGACCTACCGGCCGTACGCCGAGCGGCGCAGCGTCCGGGTGGGCAACGCCGACGGGCGGGAACGGGGGCTCGGGCTCTCCGGCGAACTCGTCTTCGCGCTCGGGGTATCCGGCGGACCCGGCGGACCCGGCGGACCCGGTGGATCCGGGGAGCCCGGCGGACCCGGCGAAGTGGCCGTGGAGCACACCCTTCAGGTGGCGGAGGAGGAGGACGGTTCGCTGTGGGCCGTCTTCGCGGACGCCACCAGCGGCCGGGACAGCTACCGCTTCCGTTTTCTGCGGCCCCCGGCGCCGGGACCGGACAACCGGGTGACGGTCGACTTCAACCGGGCGCTGCTGCCGCCGTGCGCCTTCGCCGACCACTTCATCTGCCCCTTCCCGCCGCCGGGCAACACCCTCTCCGTGCCCGTGCCGGCCGGTGAGCGCAAGCCGCTGACCCGCTGACCGCTGACCGCTGACCCGCGCTCTTCACATCTTCGGGGCGGCCGAAAACGGACTATACGGTGGTGTACCGTCGGCTACGCGACCAGTGGGCCATAGACGGCGATGACCTTCCATCACCTGCCAATCCCTCCCGGGAAGATGGCGGTTCGCGGTGTGAGTCATGTCTCGAAGGGCAGCCGAAGAGTTCTTCAACAGGGTGGAGCGGCGCGGAAATGCGCCGGTGAACGGCGAAAACAAGCCAGGTCCAGACCTTACTGCCCTCCTACGCGTGATCGCTCAATGTGTTCGCATTCGGAACCGACCAGTGGTGACCGCCGGTAGCCGCACAGGGTTTCCACAGCGTGAAGGGCATGTGGGCGTCCGGAACTCGGCCTTGTGTGTCACCCACAGGCATCGGAATAGTGGGCCGCCCATCCTCCGTGTCAGCGCCCCCCACGTGCTCTGATGCGGGTCCCCACAGGAGGTTGATGTTGAAGCACCGGCGCATATCCACCAAGCGCGCGGTTCTGGCCGGCGGAGCCGTGGTGGCTCTGCTGGGCACCGCAGTCACTTTCCAGACTGCGAACGCGAGTGAGGATGCTCCTCAGTTCACGGTGAAGACCCTTTCGGCGACGGCGGCCGGAAATCTCGCGTCGACGCTCAGCCAGAAGCTCGGCGGCGACGCCGCCGGCGCCTACTACGACTCCTCGGCCAAGGCGCTGGTCGTCAACGTCGTGGACGAGGCGGCGGCGGAGTCGGTGCGTCAGGCGGGCGGCAAGGCCAGACTGGTGGACCACTCGCTCGCCGAGCTGTCCGGCGCGCGTCAGACGCTGAAGAGCAAGGCGACCATCCCCGGCACCTCCTGGGCGGTCGACCCGGTCTCCAACAAGGTCGTCGTCACGGCCGACCGCACGGTCGACAAGGCCGAGTGGGCGAAGCTCTCCGAGGTCACCGACGACCTGGGCTCCAAGGTCGAACTGAAGCGCTCGAAGGGCGAGTTCAAGAAGTTCATCGCGGGCGGCGACGCCATCAACACCAGCGGCGGCCGCTGCTCGCTCGGGTTCAACGTGGTCAAGGACGGCCAGCCGCACTTCATCACGGCCGGCCACTGCGGCAAGGCGGGCAGCGAGTGGGCCGAGACGCAGGGCGGCCCGGCGATCGGCACCATGGTCGACTCGCAGTTCCCCGGCAATGACTTCGCCCTGGCCAAGTACGCCGACGGGGCGGAGCACCCGAGCGAGGTGAACCTCTACAACGGCTCCACCCAGAAGATCACCAAGGCGGAGGAGGCCACCGTCGGGATGAAGGTGTCCCGGAGCGGCTCCACCACCCAGGTCCACGACGGCGAGGTCACCGGTCTCAACGCCACGGTGAACTACGGCAACGGCGATGTGGTCGAGGGTCTCATCCAGACCACCGTCTGCGCCGAGCCGGGCGACAGCGGCGGCTCGCTCTTCGCGGGCGACGCGGCCGTCGGCCTCACCTCGGGCGGCAGCGGCGACTGCTCCGCCGGTGGCGAGACCTTCTTCCAGCCGGTCCCGGAGGCGCTGTCCGCCTTCGGCGCGGAGATCGGCTGACCGATCGACCCGACCGGCCCGACCGGTGAACCGGTATGACTGAACGGCGCTGAGCAGGCGGCGCCACCGTTTCCGGACGGTGGTGCCGCCTTCGTCGTACGCCCGCCCCCGAATCCCGTGGCCTCGTGGCCTCGTGGTCGTGTGGTCGTGTGGCCTCGTGGTCCTGTGACGGGCCGCGCGGGTTCCGGCTCAGGGGGTGACGACCGCGACCGGGGCGTCCCAGTCGTCGCGGTCGACGGTGAGGGTGACGCCCCCGTGGGTCTCCTTGCTGTTCGCCAGGTACTGGTGGGCGCGGCGGTGGCCGGTCCACAGCGACGGCTGCCAGGGCCAGTCCGCCGTGGTGGTCCGCTGCCCGTTCCAGAGCGCGTACCAGAAGGCGTCCGGCATGTCGGCCGGGTTCCTGGCGGTGGCGGTGGCGACGGCGGCGGCGCTGGTGGAGGCGAAGCCGTAGTAACCGGCCCAGTAGCCCTTGGCGCGCACGGCACGGTTCCAGGCGCGGACATAGCCGAGCACCGCGCTGTCGCAGGCGGTGTCCTTGATGTCGTACGGCTCCATGTCGAAGTAGAGCGCGCTGCCGGGCCTCATGCCGAGGGCCGCCGCCCTGGCCACCACGTCGGCGCCGTCGGCGGTGCCCTGCTCGGTCGCCCGCGCGGGGTCGATCCGGTGCTTGCTGCCGCTCTTCTGGCACGGCGGCTGGAGGCCCACGTACAGCGGGGCGACCTTCCAGCCGGACGCCGAGACCGACTTCACCCAGGAGGGGGTCAGCTCGGGCTGGGCGCAGCCGCGGTTCCGGCCGCCGATGTAGACCGCGACCCCGCCGTAGGCGCCGGCGCCCTTCCACGCCTTCATGGCGGAGAGCGAGGGGGCGGTGCAGGTGTCGAAGAGGTGCCCGGTGAAGACCGCCGGCGCCGGCCGCTGCTTCTGCGCCACCTTGGCCGCCGCCCGGGTGACGGTGGCGGGCGAGAGGGCGCTGGCGGTGAACGCCCCGCCCCCTGCCAGTACGGCGCCCGCGCCCGTCCAGACGAGCAGTCGGCCGCGCCTGGTCATACGGTGCTTGGCCACGACGTGATCCCCCCTGTTTTCCCTTGTTCGCGGGTTCTCGCGTTTGGCCGCGTTGCCCGCGTTCGCCCGGCGCTCCCGCCGGAGTCTGCCAGGAACCTATCCGCCGGAGCCCGCCGCCCGGTCGGCGGGGCCGGTCTCGGCGCCGACCGGGCCCTCGTCCCGCCGCCGGAGCGAGGAGAGCACCAGGGTCAGCACCGTGCCGACCAGTGCCCAGACGGCCAGCACCTGCATGGCGCCCGCGAGCGCGTTGCCCCGGAAGTACGCGATGGAGCGCGCCGCCCAGGTGCCCGCGCCCGGCGGCAGGGCGGGGCCGATCGCCCGCCAGAAGTCCGGCAGCATCGGGCCGGGGAAGGCGCCGCCCGCGCTCGGGTTGCCGGCGATCACGATCAGCAGTACGGCCAGCCCGATGCCGACGATCCCGGTGAGCGCCTGGAGCGCCAGGGTGACCGCGCCGACCGCGAAGACCACCAGCGCGCCCAGCCACCAGAGCGCCACCACGCTGCCGGGCAGGGCGCCCAGGACCGGGCCCACGATGATCGCGCCGCCCAGTCCGCCGGCGATCGCGGAGAGCGCCAGCACGGTGAGCCGGATGATCGCCCGCTGCGGATTGGCGGGCCGGGAACCGGCGCTGATCGCCAGGATGGAGGCGAGCAGATAGCCGCCCACGCACCAGCCGACCACCAGATAGAACGACGAGAGGCCGTTGAAGTCCTCGCCGGCGGCCGGGCTCACGTCCACGGTCCGCACCGTCCGCCGCTGGGCCGCCTCGGCCTCGCCGGTGATCGTCTTCAGGGCGGTGGCGAGCGCGGTGCCGCCGCCGGAGGCGACCAGCAGGGTGTCGGTGGTGGAGCGGGGGTCCACCACCAGGGCGCCGTAGATCTCCCGGTCCATGATCTGCTCGCGCGCCTCGGCCTCGTCCCGGAGCACCCGGGGGTCGAGCGGGCCGCCCGGCAGACCGGCCAGCTGCCCGGCGGCGCGGTCGGCCGCCGCCCGGTCGGGCGCGGCCACGCCGAAGGGCACATCCGTCGGCCTCGGGTGGTGCAGGGCGCCCACATAGGAGGCGATGAACAGCAGCTGGAGCACGACCACGCCGACGACCAGCAGCGCGGCCCGTGGCGTGACGGCGGACTTGACCTCGGCGGCGAGCTTCATGCCCCCACGCTCCCGGCGGCCCCCCGCCCGCGCAGGCGGGACGGGTCCGAATGGCGGAGCCGGGGAGCGCCCGGGAGCCGGGAAGGCCGGGCGGAGCCCGGGAGCACCGGGATCCGGGACCGGGAGTGCCGGGGCCCGGATCCGGGAGTGCCGGGGGCCCCGGGGCCGGCTGGTTCACCGGACCCGGGTCACCCCGCCTCCGCTTATCGTACGAATGTTCGAAACGTGGTCTATGGTGGAGAACGGGGGAGGTGAGAACGGGTGCGGCCGGGTGATGCCGGCCCAGGAATCGGAGTCCAGGAGGTGTGCGATGCCGGGATGGCCGGGCTTCACGCATCTGCGCACGGTCTCCGGGTTCTCCCTGCGGTACGGGGCCTCGCACCCGGAGCGGCTGGCCGAGCGGGCCGCGGAGCGGGAGATGGACGCCGTCGCCCTCACCGACCGGGACACCCTCGCCGGGGCCGTACGGTTCGCCAAGGCGTGCGCCCGGGAGGGGGTCCGCCCGGTCTTCGGGGTGGACCTGGCCCTCGGCGAGCGGCCCCCGGGGGCCCCGGAGCGACGGACCGCCGGAACAGGAACAGGGGCAGGAACCGGGCCCGGCGACGGGACCCGGCTCGGGGCCCGGCGCGGAACCGGCGGCGAAGGCCCGGCCGGGTCCGGAGGCGAAGGATCGCGAGGGGCCGGCGGCGCGGGATCCCGGGCGAGCGCGGGATCACGGGGGACCGGTGGTCCGGGGCTCGCCCCGGCCACCGAGCGGCGGCGTACCCCCGTACGGGGCGGGGCCTTCATCGACGAGTCCGCGCCCCGCGCCGTCTTCCTGGCCCGCTCCCGGCGCGGCTGGGCCGCCCTGTGCCGGCTGGTCACCGCCGCGCACGCCGCCGGGGACGGCACCCCGCTGCTGCCCTGGGTCGACAACCACGGCGACGAACTCACCGTGCTGCTCGGCCCCGACTCCGAGGTCGGCCGCGCCCTCGCCGCCGGCCGTCCGGACCGCGCCGCCCGGCTGCTCGCGCCCTGGCGGGAGGTGTACGGCGACGCCCTGCGGCTGGAGGTCGTCCACCACGGCCGCACCGGCGCCGGCCCCGGTTCGCTGCGGCACGCCGCCCGCACCCTGGGGCTCGCCGCCGAGCAGGGCGTCCGGCCGGTGCTGAGCAACGCCGTCCGGTACGCCGATCCCGGTCAGGGCCCGGTCGCGGACGTGCTCGACGCGGCCCGCCGGCTGGTCCCGGTCGACCCCCGCAAGACGCTGGACACCGGTGAGCGCTGGCTCAAGGACCCGGCCGCCATGGCCGCGACCGCCGAACGGGTGGCGGAGGCCGCCGGGATGGGGCCGGCCGCCGCCCGCCGGCTGCTCGCGCTCACCGAGGAGACCGCCGCCGGGTGCCTGGTGGACCCGGAGGACGACCTCGGCATCGGCAGCGTCCACTTCCCCGAGCCGTGGCTGGTGGGCGCCGGCCGGCGCACCGCCGACCGGGTGCTCCGTTCCCGGTGCGCGGCCGGGATGGTGCTGCGCCGCCACGACCGGAAGCGGAAGTACTGGGACCGGCTGGAGGACGAGTTGCGCACCATCGAGCGGCTGGGCTTCGCCTCGTACTTCCTCACCGTCGCCCAGGTCGTGGACGACACCCGGGACCTCGGCATCCGGGTCGCCGCGCGCGGCTCCGGGGCCGGCTCGCTCGTCAACCACCTGCTCGGCATCGCCCATGCCGACCCGGTGGAGCAGGACCTGCTGATGGAACGGTTCCTCTCGGTCCGCCGCCCCGCCCTGCCGGACATCGACATCGATGTGGAGTCCGCTCGCCGCCTGGAGGTCTACCGGGCGATCCTGGACCGCTTCGGCCCCGAGCGGGTGGCCGCCGTCGCCATGCCCGAGACCTACCGGGTCCGCCACGCGGTACGGGACGTGGGCGCCGCCCTCTCCATGGACCCGGCCGAGATCGACCGGGTGGCCAAGGCGTTCCCGCACATCCGCGCCAAGGACGCCCGGACCGCGCTGGACGAACTGCCCGAGCTGCGGGCGCTCTCCGCCGACCGGGAGAAGTACGGCAGGCTCTGGGAACTGGTCGAGGCGCTGGACGCGCTGCCGCGCGGGGTCGCCATGCACCCGTGCGGGGTGCTGCTCTCCGACGCCTCCCTCCGCTCCCGTACACCGGTGGTTCCGACCAGTGGCGAGAGCTTCCCGATGGCCCAGTTCGACAAGGAGGACGTGGAGGACCTGGGCCTGCTCAAGCTCGATGTGCTGGGGGTGCGGATGCAGTCCGCGATGGCCTACGCGGTCGGGGAGATCGAGCGGGCCACCGGCGAGCGGGTGGACCTGGACGACCCCGGGCACGTACGGCCCGGTGATCCCGCGACGTACCGGCTCATCCGGTCCGCCGAGACCCTGGGCTGCTTCCAGATCGAGTCGCCGGGCCAGCGCGATCTGGTCGGCCGGCTCCAGCCGGCCACCTTCCACGACCTGGTGGTGGACATCTCGCTCTTCCGGCCGGGCCCGGTCGCCGCCGACATGGTCCGCCCCTTCATCGAGGCCCGGCACGGCCGCGCCCCGGTCCGCTACCCGCATCCCCGCCTGGCGGACGCGCTGGCGGAGACGTACGGCGTCGTGGTCTTCCACGAACAGATCATCAAGATCATCGACGTGCTGACCGGCTGCGGGCGGGAGGAGGGCGACGCCGTCCGGCGCGGGCTCTCCCACCCCGAGTCCCAGGGCCGGATCAAGGTCTGGTTCGCCCGGCGGGCGGAGGAGCGGGGGTACGACCCCGGGACGATCGACCGCACCTGGAAGATCGTGGAGGCGTTCGGCTCGTACGGCTTCTGCAAGGCGCACGCGGTCTCCTTCGCCGTGCCCACCTACCAGTCGGCCTGGCTCAAGGCGCACCACCCGGCCGCCTTCTACGCCGGGCTGCTCACCCACGACCCGGGCATGTACCCCAAGCGGCTGCTGCTCGCGGACGCCCGGCGGCGCGGGGTGCCGGTGCTGCCGCTGGATGTGAACCGGTCGTCGGTGACCCACCGTATCGAACTGGTGTCCGGTTCTGCCGCTCCCGGTTCCTCTTCCGGCTCCTCTTCCGGATCCGCTCCCGGTTCCTCTTCCGGATCCGCTCCCGGCTCCGGTGAGTCCGTCTGGGGGCTCCGGCTCGCCCTCTCCGACGTCCATGGCATCAGCGAGGCCGAGGCCGCCAGGGCCGAGGCCGGCCGCCCCTACGTCTCCCTGCTCGACTTCTGGCAGCGGGCCCGCCCCAGCCACCCGGTCGCGGAACGGCTCGCCCGGGTCGGCGCGCTCGACGCGTTCGGCGCCAACCGCCGTGACCTGCTGCTCCATCTCGCCGAGCTCCACCGCTCCGGGCGCGGCCCCGGGGCCGGTGGCGACCAGCTCCCGCTGGCGGGCGGGCGCGAGGCCGCGCCCGTCGGCCTGCCCGACCTCAATGACACCGAGCGGCTCAGCGCCGAGCTGGGCGTGCTCTCCATGGACGTCTCCCGAAACCTGATGGACGATCACCATGCCTTCCTGGACGAGCTGGGCGTGCTCACCGCCCGCCGGCTGAACACCGCCCGGGACGGCCAGACCGTGCTGGTCGCGGGCTCCAAGGTGGCCACCCAGACCCCGCCGGTCCGCTCCGGCCGCCGGGTCGTCTTCACCACCCTGGACGACGGCACCGGCCTGGTGGACCTGGCCTTCTTCGAGGACAGCCACGAGGCGTGCGCCCACACCGTCTTCCACTCCTGGCTGCTGCTGGTGCGCGGCACCCTCCAGCGCCGGGGCCCGCGCAGCTTCAGCGTGGTCGGCGCCGTCGCCTGGAACCTCGCCGAGCTGATCGACCTCCGCCGCGAGGGCGGCCTGGACGCCGTGGCCGCCCGCCTCGCGGCCCCGGCGGTCCCGACGCCTTCCGTGTCTCCGGGGTCTCCGGGGCGCCCGGTCTCCGGTGGTTCTTCGGCCTCCCCCGGATCGCCGACCTCCCCCGGATCGCCGGCCTCTGGTGGTTCTTCGGCCCCGCCGCCCCCGTCCGGTACGCCCGACGGCCGCCCGGCCCCCACCGGTTCGGCCGCCGCCGACCCCCTGACGGTCGCCGCCCCCGGCCGCCGGATCACCCTGCCGACCGGTTACCAGCTGAACCCCTGGGCCGACCTCCGCCCGCCCGGCGAGGGCCCGGCCGGCCCCCGGAAGCTGTGGCACCAGAGCCCGGGGAGCGCCGGATGATCCTCTGCGTACGCCTGCTGCCCCCGCGCCCGGGCGCCGGTCCCACCTTTATGGGCGCCGGCCCCGGTTCCGGTGCTGTTTCCACGGATGCCGGTGCTGTTTCCGTTCCTGCGGGCGCCGGCCCGGACTCCCTCCTCCCCGACCTCGTCGGCCTGCTCACCGACATCACCCCGCAGGTGCGGGCCGTCCCGCCGGACACCGTGCTGGCGGACGTCCGGGGGGCCCTGCGCTACTTCGACCGCGACCCGGCCGGGCTGGCCGCGCTGATCCGGGTGCGGGCGCTCGCCCGGTACGGCACCGAGTGCGTCATCGGCGCCGGGCCGAACCCGATGCTCGCCCGGATGGCCGCCCGGGAGGCCGCGCCCGGCCGTACCCGGGTCGTCGACGACCCGGACGCCTTCCTGGCCGGCAAACCGGTCGCCGCGCTGTACGGAGTCGGCCCGGCCACCGCGCGGACCCTCTGCTCCTACGGCCTGGACTCGGCCGGCCGGGTCGCCGCCGCCCCGCTCGCCGTGCTCCAGCGCCTTCTGGGCTCCCGCACCGGCCGCGAGGTGTGGGAGCGGGCGCGGGGCACCGACCGGACGGCCGTCGTCCCGGACGCCCCCGCCCGCTCGGCCGCCGCCGAACGGAGCTTCCCCCGCGACGAGGTGGACCAGGACCGGCAGCGCCGCGCCCTGCTGTCGCTCACCGTCGAACTGGGCACCCGGATGCGGGCCGGGGGCCAGGTGTGCCGGGCGCTCACCCTGACCGTTCGGTACGCCGACCGCTCCACCACCACCCGCACCCGCACCCTGCCCGAGCCGACCGCCCACTCCGCCGCGCTCACCACCGGCGCCTACGCCCTGCACGACGCCCTCGCCCTCCAGCGCGCCCGGGTCCGCGCCCTCGCCCTGCGCGCCGAGGACCTGCTCCCCGCCGACCGCGCCGCCCGCCAGCTCTCCCTGGACCCCGCCGACGACCGCGCCCGCCGCCTCGAAGCCGCCGCCGACCGGGCCCGCGCCCGCTTCGGCCCCACCGCCGTCCTGCCGGGGACCCTGGCGGCGTGAGCGGGGCGCGAGGCCCCGCCCGCCGCGCAGCCGGTTCAGCGGACGCGCACCGTCACCACGTCGGAGGCGTGCAGGCGCTTGGGGGTCTGGTCATGGCTTTCCCTCCCGGGGCCTCCCCTCCGGGGTGAAGGCGTGATGGAAGGTGAAGGCGTGCGGCGCGGGGCCGTGGTCGTGGAGGTGCTCCAGCCGGGAAACCCCGTCCTGCCAGGTGGGTGTCACGTCGTCGGAGATCCACCAGAACACGTAACCCGGGTGCCCTGTCCTCTCGAACCAGTCGTAACGCCTGTTCAGCGCCGTGCGATGCAGACCGGTGTAGAGGGCGTCGAGGGCGGGGCGCAGGTCGGTCCAGAGGGAGAGGGTCGCGGCCAGGGCGGTGGTATCCACCGTACGGCCCTTGTCGTACCAGGCCGGTACGGTGAACTCCCCCCACGCACCCCAGTCCGCCTCGAAGTGTGAGCCCCGGTCACCGCCCGCCGTTTCGGCATGCGCGAGGTACCCGGGGTGCCGGCTGATCTCCCGGTAGACGGCCTCACCGATGTCGTAGAACTCGTGCGTGAGAGGTGCGGGATCGGCGAGGGGCGACTTCAGAACGCCGAAGGTGTACAGCGCGAGGCGGGGCATGTGTCTCTCCCTGGTTGGGGCTGCCTGGTGCGGACCCGGTTCGGTGGCTTACGCGCCGGAGGCGAGGGGGCGAGGGGTCATGGAGTGTGACCGGCTCACCCCGTCGCGGGTGGCGCGGCCAGAAGGAACTCCCGCGCGACCGTGGGCGATCGCCGGAGACAGGTGGAAGGTAGCGGCCTCCGCGGGCCCTGTCGAAGTTGCGTTTTCCCCGCTCAAGTGGCCTCAGCCTGGCCCGCCGTACGGGCGGTGCTCGACCCCGCGGTGCGCGGCGGGGAGTCGGGGGGCCGCGTGCCGTCGGGCCGCGCGGCCGGCCGGGGCGCGAGCGGCTGTGGCGCGACCTCACCGACCGCGCGGTCGCCGCCCGACTGCGGGAGGACAGCCGCGTGTTGACGGGAGCCGACCCGTGGGTGCCCGGCCGGGCACCCGGGGTGCGGCGGGCCGTCAGGCCGGGCGGACCGGAGCCGGGTAGTCCGGCAGGGTCAGCGCGGTGTGGGCGGCGGAGTCCTGGGCGAGCGCCGGTCCGGCCGGGTCGCGCAGGGCCTTGTCGCGGGTGTCCAGCATCTCCTGGGTGGTGGGGGTGACGATGGTGCCGCCCGGGGTGGCGAGGGCCTGGTTGCGCTCGGCGAAGGGGCGGACCCTCCGCTCGTAGGCGGCGAAGGCGTCCGCGTGGTCGGCGTGGCTCGCCAGCTCCCCGGCCAGGACGTAGGCGCCTACCAGGGAGACGCTGGTGCCCTGGCCGGAGAGGAACGAGGTCGCGTGGGCGGCGTCCCCGGCGAGCGCGACGCGCCCGCGTGACCAGGTGGGCAGATGAATCTGGCTGACGATGTCGAAGAACAGGTCGTCGGCCTCGCGCGCCGCGGCCACCAGGCGCGGAAGGTGCCAGGTCCGCTCGGGGAACCGGGCGGCGACCAGCTCGTGCTGGGCCCGGGGGTCGCGGAAGGCGTCGAAGGGCGGCTCCTCCCGGGTGAAGGCGAGGAACCCGTGCACCCGGTCGTCCGGCTCATGGGCGTAGAGCGCGGCCGTCCGGCCCGGGGTGTTCCAGACGACGCCCTCGTGGGCGAGACCGAACTCGTTGGGGAGGGTGAACCCGGCGAAGACATGGCCGAGATAGTGGTGGAACGGCTCCTCGGGGCCGAGGACCAGCCGGCGGGTGTGGGAGTGCAGTCCGTCCGCCCCGATCACCAGGTCGAAGGTGCGGCGGTCGCCCCCGGCGAAGGTGACCTCCACCCGGTCCCCGTGGTCGTCCAGGGTGGCGATGGAGTCGTTGAACAGGAACTCCACCCGGTCGAAGAGGGGCGTGCAGAGCGCGTCCGCCAGGGCCCCGCGCGGCACTTCCAGGTCCAGGTCCTGGACGCCGCCGGTGACGGCCTCGGGCCGGATGGCGCCGATGAGTGCCCCGTCGGCGTCCACGAAGGAGATCCTGCGGGTGTCGACGTGCGCCTCGCGCAGCCGGGGCAGCAGCCCCGTGAGCCCGGCGACCTCGCGGGCCGTGCCGCGGATGTCGATGGCGTAGCCGCCGCCCCGGACGGCCGCCGCCTTCTCCACGACGGTGACCTCGAAGCCGTAGCGGTCGAGCCAGTGGGCGAGGACGGGGCCGGCGATGCTCGCGCCCGAGATGAGGACCTTGCGGCCTGTGGGGTGCTTCATGGGGGACTCCGTAAGCGTTGGGAAGGCCGCGATGCCAAGTTCCAGACCTGGATGCGTACCTTAGGTATCTTTACGGACGGTGTGACGTGCCGATCGGCGCGACCACGCCCCCGACTGTACAGATACCTAACTTAGGTATGCAAGTGGAGGTCTGCTCTGATGAACGCGGAGAACCCGGCCGCTCCCGGCCCCGGCCCTGACGCCGACTCCGGCTCCGACCGGTCGGCCATGGCCATGTCGGCGGTCCTGCCCCGGCTGACGCGGCTGAGCGCTGCCGTCACCCGGGGCCGGCTGATCGAGCGCGCCACCGAGGCGGCCGGGCTGACCCTGGACCGTCCCGCGATGGGGGTGCTCGTGACGCTCCACATGGCGGACCGGCCGCTGCGCGTCGGGGAGATCGCGGAGCGGATGCAGGTCGTCGGCCCCCATGCCACCCGCCAGGTGCAGGCGCTGGAGCGCCGGGAACTGGTACGCCGGGTCGGTGACCCGCACGACCGGCGCGCCAGCCTCATCGAGCTGACCGCCGAGGGGGCCGGAGCGGCCGACCGGTACGCGGCCTCCCTGGTCGGCTGGTTCTCGGACGTCGTCAGCGACTGGTCCGAGCAGGACCGCGCCGACCTGGGCCGGCTGCTCGGC
Source organism: Streptomyces pyxinae (assembly GCF_024756275.1). Classification (GTDB taxonomy): domain Bacteria; phylum Actinomycetota; class Actinomycetes; order Streptomycetales; family Streptomycetaceae; genus Streptomyces; species Streptomyces pyxinae. The sequence goes on from NZ_JANUGQ010000021.1 coordinate 68,056, forward strand.
CGGCTGGCCGACGACGTGACCGCGCGCCTGGACCTGCTGGAGGCGGGCGACGCACCCCCGCCGCACTCTCCCTGATCCCGTCTCGTGTCTTCCGAGGTGCTCGGCGCCCTGTTCGCCGCGACCACCTGCGCGGTGGCGGTGGCGGCGCCGCTACCGGCGGCGTCGCCGCCAGCGGCGGCGGTGGCGTTCTGCTATGGCCGCCTCTACAAGAGTCAGGTTGTCGCGGGTTCCCATGGTGTGGGGGTGGTCGGGTCCGAGGACGCGTTCCTGGGCGGCGAGGGTCTCACGCAGGAGGTCGGCGGCTTCTTGGTGGTGGCCCAGGTTGTACAGGGTGCTGGCGAGGTTGTTGCGGCTGGTGAGGGTGTCGGGGTGGTTGGGGCCGAGGACGTGTTCCCGGGTGGTGAGGGTCCGTCGGTGGAGCTCGGCGGCCTCCTGAAGATGGCCCAGTACGTACAGGGTGTCGGCGAGGTTGTTGCGGGTGGTGAGGGTGTCGGGGTGGTTGGGGCCGAGGACGTGTTCCCGGGTGGTGAGGGTCCGTCGGTGGAGCTCGGCGGCCTCTTGGTGATGACCCAGGTTGTGCAGGGTGCTGGCGAGGTTGTTGCGGCTGGTGAGGGTGTCGGGGTGGTTGGGGCCGAGGACGCGTTCGCGGGTGGTGAGGGTCCGTCGGTGGAGCTCGGCAGCCTCCTGATGGTGGCCCAGTTCGTTCAGGACTGCGGCGAGGTTGTTGCGGCTGTTGAGGGTGCCGGGGTGGTCGGGGCCGAGGATGCGTTCACTGGCAGTGAGGGTTTCGCGGTGGAGGTCGGCGGCTTCTTGGTGGTGGCCCAGGTGGTGCAGGGTGGTGGCGAGGTTGTTGCGGCTGTTGAGGGTGCCGGGGTGGTCGGGGCCGAGGATGCGTTCACTGGCAGTGAGGGTTTCGCGGTGGAGGTCGGCGGCTTCTTGGCGGTGGCCCAGTTCGCCCAGGGTGCCGGCGAGGTTGTTGCGGCTGGCGAGGGTGTCGGGGTGGTCGGGGCCGAGGTGAGCGGTCTCGGCGTCGAGAACGCGGCGGTGCAGAAGGAGTCGCTCGGCGCTGGCCCCGGCGGCGTCGAGGACATGGGCGAGATCGTCGAGGGGAGCCCGGGCCGTGACCACCTCCTCCGCGGGCGCCCGGTCCAGCAGCGCGGGCAGGTGCAGGGCCAGCAGCCGGGCGGTGGGCCAGCCGGCGCGGCCGGACCGGACGGTGTCCTCGACGGCCTGGATCAGGTGGCGGTCGAGTGCCGCGTACCAGGGGGTGAGGTCGGTCCCGGTGGCGGAGAGGGCCGTCACCTCGCGGACCAGCGGGTGCAGCACCAGCCGGCCCACGCCCTCGTCGGGGACGGCGGCCTGCGGGGCGCCGAGCAGTCCGTAGCGGTGCAGCCCGGCGAGCGCGGCGTCCACCCCGGCGGCGGTGGCGGGCTCGCCGGTGGCGTCGGTCAGCAGGGCCGGGGTGATGAGGGTACGGGGGAGGGGCGCGGGCTCCAGCAGGGCGAGCAGCCGCAGCAGGGGGCGGGCGAGCGGCAGGCCGTCCCGGGCCAGTTGGTCGAGCGACAGGTCCCAGGTGTGCCGGACCACCGTCCTGGCGGTCTCCGGGTCGGCCGCCCGGGGGTGCTCGGCGCCGAGCAGGTCACCGAACTCCGTACTCAGGGCGTCCCGGTAGGCGGTGAAGGTGCGGAAACGGCTGGTGGGCGCCGCGAGATACCGGCCCGCCGCCTCCAGCGCCAGCGGCAGTCCGCCCAGCCGCGCCCCCAGTGCCTCGGCCTCCTCGGGGGTGCCCGCCCCCGGCGCGGCGTCCAGCAGGACCTGGCCCGACGCCCGGTCGCCCAGCGGATCGAGGTGCAGCACGGTGGCGCGCGCTCCCCAGGTGACGGTGTCGCTGTCCCGGCTGGTCACCAGCAGCAGTCCGCCCCCGTCGGGCCGCAGCCAGCCCCGGTACGCGCTCACCGGCTCCGCCTCCGGGCCCACCCGCGCGGGCGTGTCCACGTTGTCCACGACGATCACCCACCCCCGCACCGAGGCGAGTTGCTCCCAGACGACATCGACCAGCGCCGCCCGGCCGGTCTGCGCGTCGATGAGACGGGCCTCGGACAACCCGAGATCCTGGGCGATCTGCGACAGTTCCTCGGCCAGCCGGGCGGGCTCGTCGCGCCAGCGGACGCAGAACACCGCCCGCCCGGCCCGCTGCGCCCGCCCGGCCACCTCCATGGCGAGGGTGGTCTTGCCCAGGCCCCCGGCCCCGCAGACGACCGCCATCCCGCCGTCCCTGGACCGCGACAGGGCGTCCAGCCGGGCGATTTCCCGCTCCCGGCCGCGTACCGGGGCCCCCGGCGCTGGTGGTCGCAGCGAGGGCCGGACGGCGGCGGAGGAGACCCACTCCCGCGCCGGAGCGGTCCCGCCCGGGGTGCCACCGCCCCCGCCTCCGGACCCGCCGCCGCGCAGGGCGTAGAGCGAGACGGCGAGCCCGAGCACGCCCGCCGTACCGCCCACCACGCTGGCGGTCTGGTCCGCGACCTCCAGCCCGAACCGGGCGACCGCCCAGACGATCCCGCCCACCAGAGCCGCCGACAGCGGTGCCCCCAGCAGCAACACCGGCCACCCGCCGCGCCTCGGCCCGTTTCCCGCCCGGTTCCGCACGCTCGCCCGCACCGCCCGTCTCTCCTCAACCTGTTGAGGCAAGGATGACCGCGGGGCAGGGGGCGCGAGGTGGCCGGAAGACCATCGGTACGAAGCCGTGACAGCCGGCCGGGTCCACCCGCTCTCACCGCGCGGCCAGTACGGCCAGCGCCAGCGCCTCGACCAGTGCCAGCACCGCGAACCAGGTGCAGAACACGTGCAGCACCGCCTGCTGCCGTCGACCCGGAGCGAACGCCCCGGCGGCCACGGCCAGTTCCCCGCTCACCAGCGGGAGCGGGACGGTCTCGACCCGGGGGACGACGGACAGGGTGACTCGGTGAGTGCCGTCCGAGGCGACGAACGAGAACGGCGTCCCCGCACCGAGCCGTTCCCGCACCTCGCGCTGGCGCCCCTCGTCCTCGCCCCAGGCCCGTAACTGCGAGGCGCAGTCCGGGCGGGCGGTCGCGTAACAGCGCCCCTCGGGCTGGAACCAGGCCGGCGACCGCCCGGGGTCGAGCCGGTTGGCGGTGCGCCGGGCGACCCCGCAGAGCCAACGGCGGGCCAGCTTGGGCGAGATGGTCCGGGTGGCAGTGTGCTCGTACGGCAGGGTCACCCCCGGCCCGATCCGCTCCTCCACCAATATCTCGCAGCGGTAGTACGTCAGGACGCCGGCGCTCATCGGACCGGCACCGTGCACCAGGTGCAGGAGCCGGTCCGGCCCCAGGCCAGCGCCAGCGTCTTGACCAGCAGCATCCCCCGGCCGCTCTCGGAGTCAGGACCGGGGTGCCGGACCACGGGCCGGCCGGTGGAGTGGTCGTCCACCTCGATCCGTACCTCGTCGGCCGCGTCGTACCGGAGGCAGAACCCCACGAGCCCGCCCTTGCCGTGCCGGACCGCGTTGGTGACCAGCTCGCTCACCAGCAGCTGCACCACATCGACCACACCCGGGTCGACCAGCCCGGCGCAGTCGAGCGTCGTGGCCGTCATCCGCCGCATCTCGGCCACCCGCCTGGGCTCGGGCAGAAAGGCGACCTGGATCCGCTGCTCCGTGATGGGAGCGAGCGGGCTCTCCGAGGGCCGGCCGACCGGCCCGTCCTCGTCGTCCAGAAAACAGGGAAGCATCGCGCGTCCTTCATGGCTGTCGAGCCCGGGGCGAGGGTGTCGGCGCACGCCGGAAGGCCTCCGAGCAGGGGTCACATACCGCCCACGGTGAATGACCATCCGTGAGTTCGGGGCTCAAGCCTGGCAGTGGAGCCGCTATTGTCGGAACGTCTTCCAGGGGAATTCCCCCGGCAAAATGCGCGATGAATTCCCGCCAGAAGACACCTAGTTCGCGCCTGGGCAGTTTCTTCTGCCGCAGCGCAGAACGTTCCTTGCGTCGGTGGAAGGTCGACCGACACACTGGTGACAAGCGCAGGGAGGAACCCGGATGCACACGGACGTCGAGTCGGCCTCGCCCGCTCTGTGTCGTTTACAGCTGGCCCGCGAGCTCAAGCAGCACCGCCTCGCGGCCGGTCTGAGGAACGGCCAGGTGGTCAAGCGGCTCCTCTGGAGCGCGTCGAAGATCACCCGGCTGGAGTCGGGAGACAACGTCACCGTGGAGCCCGCCGATGTCATCGCGCTGTGCGACATGTACGGCGTCGACGGCGACGCTCGCGCGCTTCTCGTCAACTACGCGGCGGTGACCAAGACCAAGCGCGACTGGTGGCAGTCGGCGGAGTACCGCCAGGTGATCACGCCCAGCTTCAGGGCGTACCTGGGGCTGGAAGCCGCCGCGAGTGCGATGCAGAACTACGAGAGTGAGTTCGTTCCCGGTCTGCTCCAGATCGAGCCGTACGTCCGTGTGATCCACCGGCGCGCTCATGAGGGGCTCTCCGAGGAGGAGATCGACAAGCTCGTCCAGGTACGAGTGACCAGGCAGGCGGCGTTGACCCGGACCAACGCTCCACTGAAGTTCTCTGCGATCATCAATGAGGCGGTCCTCCGCCGAAGGGTGGGTGACGCGGACGTGATGCGGGCGCAGATGAACCACATCGTGGAGATGGCTTCGCTGCCGTCCGTACGGGTCCAGGTCCTGCCGTACCGAGCCGGAGCGCACCCGGGTATGAACGGGGCGTTCATCCTCCTACGGTTCCGGGACAACGGTCCGAAGCCGATCATTTATCTGGAGAACCTGGCGGACGCCCTGGTCAACCGCCGGGAGGAGGACGTGGAGCGGTACGAGGACGCGTTCACCGACCTGCAAAGTCTTGCTCCGGGGCCCGAAGAGTCTCTGAGCATCATCAAGGAAGCGATCAAGGAGTGGCATTGATGACCGACAAGGCCGAGGCGCTGCGCGGTGCCGACTGGTTCACGTCGAGCTACAGCAACGACCAGGGCGGTGCGTGCGTCGCGGGCGCCCGCCTCGCGGACGGTCGGATGGCGGTGCGGGACTCCAAGAACCCGGCCGGTCCCGCGTTCGTGTTCGAGGCCGGAGTCTGGGGGTCCTTCGTGACCTCGCTCGGTGCGTCGGAGACCGGCAACCGGGCCTGACCAGAGGCCCGTTCGGCTGAGGGCCCGCCCCTCCCCCTGCCCGGGGAGGGGCGGGCCCTCAGCCCTGGGTGGTCGGGCGGATGGTGATCTCCCCGATCTCCACATCGTGGGGCTGCTCGACGGCGAAGGCGATGGCGCGGGCCACGGCCTCCGGCGCGATGGCCGACTCCGCCATGCTCCGGCGGATCTTCGCCCGGACCTCGGGGTTGTCGATGGAGTCGGCCAGTTCGGTGCGGACATAGCCGGGGGAGATCGACGTGGTGCGCAGCACCCCGTCGGTCGATTCCTGCCGCAGACCCTCCAGCAGGGTGCGGACGGCGTTCTTGGTGGCGGCGTACACCGCCTGATGGGGGACGATCTTCAGCCCGGCCGTCGAGACCGTGGTCACCAGGTGTCCTCGGCCCTGCCGCCGGAACACCGGGAGCGCCGCCGCGATGCCATGGAGCACGCCGCGCAGGTTGACGTCGATCATCGCGGACCAGCCCTCGGTGTCCAGGTCGCTCACGGGGCCGATCGTGGCGATGCCGGCATTGCTCACCAGCACGTCGAGTCGGCCGAACTCATCGACGGCCCCGGCGACCAGGCGTTCGAGGTCTGCGGGGCGGGTGACATCGGTGGTGCGGGTGGCGGCACGCCCGCCGCTCGCGCGGATGCTCTCCGCGAGTTCTTCGAGGCGTTCCGTGCGGCGGGCGCCGAGGACGACGGCCGCTCCGCGTCCGGCGAGCAGCCGGGCGGTGGCCTCCCCGATGCCGCTGCTCGCTCCGGTGATGGCGACGACCTTGCCGCTGATGTCCGACATCGGGATCTCCTCCGGCATAATGTGGACACGTGTCCGCTTACTGGATCCAGCGTACCGGACACGTGTCCGTTTAGCTCTGTCGTCGTGCCGAGGACCGATGAACCCACCACCCTCACCACCCGCACCACGCCGCCGTGCCGACGCGGCCGCCAACCGCGCCAGGATCGTCCAGGCCGCCCGGGAGGCCGTCGCGGAGTCCGGCGACATCGCGCTCAACGCGGTCGCCAAACAGGCCGGGGTCGGTCAGGGCACCCTCTACCGCCACTTCCCGACCCGGGAGGATCTGCTGGCCGAGGTCTACCGGCAGGAGGTGGACGAACTGGTCGCCGCCGCGCCCGCGTTGCTGATCGAGTACGAGCCGGCCGAGGCGCTGGCCCGCTGGTTCGACCGGGTGGCCGACTACGCGCGGGTCAAGCGCGGGGTGCTGGCCGCCGTCGAAGTGGCCGTGTGGCGCGACCTCACCACCCACAGCCTGGGCCCGATCGGGGACGCGGTGACCACCCTCCTCGAAGCGGGCCGGGCCGACGGAAGCCTCCGGCCCGACGTGGACGCCCGCGATGTCATCCTGCTCATCGGCTACTTGTCACGGCTGGACGACGCCGAGTGGGACACCCGCGCCCGCCATCTCCTCGATGTGGTCCTCGACGGCCTGCGCCCCCGCACCTGACGCCCGAGCCGGCCCGGCGGGTCCGCGAGGACTGGCGCGTAACAGCGTTCCCCCGCCCGCTCCACGTCCCGCAAGCTCCTTCCAGAGCACCCCCCTCGCCCCGGCACACCGGCCCGGGGCGACCACGCCAAGGAGCGCCGTCATGAACCACCCAGCCGAATCGCCGCGCGACGCCGACTGGTTCACCTCCAGCTACAGCAACAACCAGGGCGGCGCGTGCGTGCAGGGCGCCCGCCTCCCCGACGGCCGGATGGCCGTCCGCGACTCCAAGCACCCCTCCGGCCCCGCCTTCACCTTCAAGGCCGGGTCCTGGGGCCCCTTCCTCGCCTCCCTCTCCACGGACGGCTGAGGGGGCACGATCGATCGATCGCCGGGGCGGTGTGGGTCACCGGGCTGCCCCGGGGATGATGCCCCGGTGGTCCACCCACGCCTGCGCCGCCACCACCATGGCCGCCAGCCATCCCTCGTCGGGGCGCCTGGCGGCGACAGCACGGTGCATCCGCAGATCGGCCACAGCGAACGCGTCGACCGCCTTCGGATCCGCTGCCGCCCAGGCCGTGCAGTCGGCCGCCCAGGACTCGGCCGACTCCGGGCTGTGGCCGGCCGAGATCAGCTGCACGACGAAACAGGCCGGGTCGATGAACGCCGCCCCATGGGTGGGCCACGCCCAGTCGATGAGCCACGCGCCCGCGTTCCCCACCGTCATATTGGACGGGTTGATGTCGGTGTGCAGCAGCGCGTCGCCACGGAGGAGCGACAACTCGTCCTCGCTTCTCGCGAAGTCGTCCCACCGGTTCTCCGGCCAGTCCCGTGCGACATCGGGCAGCTCCAGGGCCGCAGCCCTGTTGAGGAGGTTCACGGCGAGGGGAAGATCCGGCGAGCCGGGTCGGAAGTCGAGGGGACGCTCCTCGACGGCCGCGAACCCGAGGATGATCCAGCCCTCCCCGTCAGCGCTCCACAGCAGTGGAGGAGACAGCGGCCGCACATGGGGGTTGATCAGCCGCTCCCGGACGATGGAGCCCCGGCGTCCTCCCGGCCGGTTGAACATGGCCTTGACGAAGAACGCTCCTTTCTCGCCGCTGATGATCGCGGCGAAATCCGAACCGAACCCCCGCTCCGGGATCTCGACCCTGATGACTTCTCCGGTGTGCGGGTGGATCAGGTCTTCGAAGTGGGCGTCGGGCAGATCAGCCACGCCGGTTCCCCTCAGGTCACGTCAGTTCTCCGGCCGACGCACGCCGGGGCCTGGGCGTGCGCTGCCATGACCCCTCCCGGCTCCGTGGCCTCCGGCTCACTCAAACAGGTGATCACGGAGCGCACGGGAACGGCTCAGAGGGTGTCGCGGACCTCCCCGCAGGAGGCGCAGACCCAGAGACCGCGCTGGCGCCACATGGTGTGGGCGCAGCGGGGGCAGCCGGTGGTCTGGATGCCGTCCGGGCCCATATGGGGCGGGTCGGGGGTGGCCGCAGCGTAGTCGATCAGGCGGGCACGGGTGCGTTCGTCGGTCGTCGCGGCCATGCGGAGGAGGCGGGCGGCCCGCGATCGGGCCTCGTCGGCGTAGTCGGTCACGGGTCCGACCTTAGGGCGCAAACCCGGCCGGGGCGGGGCAGGTTGCCCAGGGACCACCCATGCGAGGGGTATGGCCTTACGGAAAGTGACGCCGCCGGGCTCTTGGTCCCGGGCGTCCGGCTTTCCGGGAACCGGGCCGGGGTCACGGGAGTACGGTACGGGCATGAGCGCACCCGCGGAGGGGAACTGGTCCCACCGCCCCGACTACCCGCCGAAGACCCCGCCCCCGCCGAAGAAGCCGGTGGAGTTGCCCCGGCCGGACCCCAAGAACCCCAGAAGTCCCCGCCCGGACAAGGCGCGAGCGGTGATGCGGAACCGGCGCGGCGCCAACTGGCCTCTGGAGTCGGCCGATTGGGTCGTGGGACGGGCGCAGCGCCGGGTGGTGGAGCGGCTGCGGGAGTGGCGGCTGCCGTTCGACGCGCGGGCGGCCGGGCAGGTGCGGGAGGCCGTCGGCGTCCTGGTCCGGGCGGCCGTCGGGGACGGCGGCAGACGCATCAGCCTGCACCTCGCCGACGAGGACGGCCGGGCGGCGCTCATGGTCTCCAGCCACGAGGTGCCGCCCGGCGGCGAGCCGGGGGCCGAACATCTGCTCGCGCTCGTCCGGCACGGAGTCACCGACTGCGGGGTGGACGTCCTGCCGGACGGCCGCCGGCACTGGGCGGTCGTGGAACTGGAGTGAGCCGGGCCGCCGGGTGAGGCCGGTCGGCACCGGCCGCCCCGGCCGACTCGCGCGGCCGGTGCCGGGCGGGGACGGCCCGGTCGATCCGGCCGGCCGGTGTGAATCGCGCCGGGTGGTTCCGGTGCCGGTGATGTCTCGGGAGGCGCCTCGGAACGCCCGGGGGCGGTGCTCCGTGTGAGAACCGTGTGACGCTCGGACGGTGCTCCTGCGGTGGCGCCCCCCGGGGGGGCTTCCGCCTGACGGCAGATGGTACGGCAGATGGTGCTGCCGGGGGGTGCTCGGTGGTGCTGTCGAACGGCGCTCCGGTGGTGCTCCCGCGTGACGCCACGGGCGCGGGCGCGCGCCTGGGCCGGTGGGCGGGCCCGCCGCCGTACGATCGGCCGGTCCGGCAGGCAGGACCGGGGCAGCCGGGGCAGCCGGGACGGACGCGGCAGACGGACCGGACGGGGCAGGCGAAGGGCGGCAGACCCATGAACGCTGACCAGGGGAGAGCAGCGGGAGCACCGGGAGCACTCCGGGCACCCCGGACACCCCGGGGGAGGTCGCCTTCCGCTCGCCCACCGGGCGCTGGGTGCTCGCCGCGACGGTGCTCGGCTCGGCCATGGGGTTCCTGGACGCGACCGTGGTCAATGTCGCCCTCCCGGCGATGGGCCGGGACCTCCACGCCGACGTCTCCCAGCTGCAATGGGTGCTGGACGGCTATCTGCTGACCCTCGCCGCGCTGATCCTGCTCGGCGGCTCGCTGGCCGACCGCTACGGACGGCGCCGGATCTTCGTCGCCGGGATCGTCGCCTTCACCCTGCCCTCGGTGCTGTGCGCGGTGGCGCCCACCGCCGGAGTGCTGATCGTCGCCCGCGCCCTCCAGGGCGTCGGCTCCGCGCTGCTGACCCCGGCCAGCCTGGCGATCATCCAGGCCACCTACCGCTCCGACGACCGGGCGGCGGCCATCGGCGCCTGGTCCGCGCTGACCGGGGTGGCGTCGGCGCTGGGGCCGGTCGTCGGCGGCTGGCTCATCGATGTCTCCTCCTGGCGGTGGATCTTCCTGCTGAACGTGCCGATCGGGCTCGTCGTGCTCGCCGCCACCGCCCGCCGGGTGCCGGAGAGCCGGGACGCCACCGCGACCGGCCGGCTGGACGTGCTCGGCGGCGTACTGGCCACGGCCGGGCTCGCCGGGGTGACGTACGCGCTGATCGAGGGACCGCGCGGTGCCGCACCGCTGTGGCTGACCGGTGTGGTGCTGGCCGCCGGGCTCGCCGCGCTCGGGGCCTTCGCGGTGACCGAGCGCCGGGCGGCGAGCCCGATGCTGCCGCCCGGGCTGTTCGGGGCCACACAGTTCCTGAGCGCCAACGCGGTGACCTTCGTGGTGTACGCGGCCCTGGGCGGGGTCTTCTTCCTGCTGGTGGTCTTCCTCCAGACCTCGCTGGGCTACAGCCCGCTGTTCGCCGGGGCCGCCACCCTCCCGGTGACCCTGCTGATGCTGGTGCTCTCCTCCCGGGCGGGCGCGCTGGCCCAGCGGGTGGGGCCGCGCCTCCCGCTGACCGTGGGGCCGCTGCTGCTGGCCGGCGGGATGCTGCTGATGCTGCGGATCGGGGTGGGCGACGCCGGAGCGGAGGCGTACGCGACCCAGGTGCTGCCCGCCGTGCTGGTCTTCGGGCTCGGCCTGGCCACCACGGTCGCCCCGGTGACCGCCACCGCCCTGGCCGCCGCGCCCGCCCAGCACTCGGGGGTCGCCTCGGGCGTCAACAACGCGGTCTCCCGGGTCGCCCAACTCGCCTCGGTCGCCGCCCTCCCGCTCCTCGCGGGCCTCGGCGGCGACGACTTCCAGGACCCTCGGGCGCTCGCGGACGGCTTCCACACCGCGATGTTCATCACCGCCGGACTCGCCGTCGCCGGGGCGCTGATCGCCCTGACGAAGATCCGGAGCGATGTGCTGGAGGAGGAGCGGCGGCCCGAGGAGCCGCCCGCCGCCCCCGGGCGGAGCGGTTCCCGGGTGGCCGACTCCTGCCCGTACGAGTGCCCCATGGCAGGCACCCCCCTGCGCCCCGAGCGGCCGGGACGCCGCCCCGGCGGTGGCTCCGGCGCGTGAGAGGACCGGCGCCGCCGTGGTGTTCGGGGTCGCCACGGCGGCGCCGGCCGGCACCGGAGCGGTCCGTCAGCCGACGGCCGTCCAGTGGTCGTAGGCGTTGACCATGCGATAGGTGCGGGTCGGGCAGGAGAAGGCGCTGTTCGGCGCGTCGTACCCGGTGTCGGAGTTGGCGGGGGAGGCCGCCGACCAGACGCCGTTGGCGCGCACGGATATGTTCGAGGAATCGAAGGTGATGCCCGCCATGGCGTCACAGGAGCCTGCCCGGCCCGAGGAGCCGACCGAGGAGTAGATCTCGTAGATGTCCCAGCCGTCGTACCGGGCCTGGGTGGTGCCCGACTGGCTGTACAGCCGGTCCCAGGAGCGGGTGCGGTGGTTGTAGAGGTCGGCGGCCCAGGTGTTGCCCGACGCGGAGGTCCTGGTCACCCGGCCGGTGTAGGCGCTGGAGGATCCGTCGGTGTAGGTGCTCAGGAAGCTGCTGTCGATGGGCACCGACGCCTTGAAGATGATGCTGCGGCACCAGTCCCAGGCCGACACCGACGCCTCGCCCCGGTTGTAGACGGTGACCAGCTCGACGCAGGAGCCGCCCGCCGGGTAGAGGGTCGGGGTGTAGATGGTGGTGTCGGTGTCCCGGACCCGGACCTGGGTGGAGACGGACTGGGTGGCACAGGCCCCGTCGCTGCCCTGCAACCGCTTGAACGCGGTGCCCTGCGCGGGGTGGATGGTCGGAGCGGCGGCGACCGTGCCGCCGGCCGGGGCGGTGCGGGCGGTGGCACGGTCGCCGGGAGCGGCGAGGGCACCCTTGGCGCCCTTGCCGGGGACGTAGCCGCGCGCGGCCCGGTGCTCCTCGGTGAGCGAGCCGAGGTGCCGGGCGACCTGCTCCGGGGAGCGCGCCCCGGCCACGCTCCGGCCGGAGAGAGTCCCCGAGGTGCAGAGGTTGGCCGAAGTGGTGTTCACGGCAAGGTTGTTGGCGGAGGTGGCGGTGGCGGTGGCGGCACGGGCACCGGTGGCCGGGGCGGTGTCGCGGGCGTTCGCGGTGCCCGGGCTCAGGGACAGGGCGAACGCGGCACAGGTCAGGATCGCGGAGGTGACTCCGAGCGACTTCACGATGGGGATCCTTCCTCGGCGTGCGGGTGGCGCCCGGACACCGGGGTGGGGGAGGGAGTGGGGGCGCCCGCGGATGTGGGGGAGTGGGGCGGGGTGGGGAGGGGGGGTGCGCGGGACGGGTTCCGGCCGGGGGCGCATCCGGTGGGGGGCTGGAAACGGCCGCCCGGCGGCCCTTAGGCTGCTGCGCCGGCGTACGCCCGGGCAATGCGGGTGGCCGGAATACGGATACGCAAAGAAGTCCCGTACGGGCCGGCGGCGTTCGCCGGGCCCGGCCGACCGGATATCGGAGGGTCGCGGATGGTCGCCGCGCAGGAATCCGAGGTGGTGGCCCGGGTGCGGCGAGCCCTCGCCGCCGGGGACGGCGCTCCCCTGGTGCTGCTGGTCGAAGGCGCGGCGGGCACCGGCAAGTCGCGGCTCGCGGGGCGGATCCTCGCCGCCGCCCCGGACGGTGCGGAGTGCGCCGTGCTCTCCGCCGCCGCCGGGCCGTTGCTGTCTGTCTCGCCGTCCGGGGTGGCCGGGCTGCCCGGACCGTCGGGGGTGGCGCGGTTGTCCGGGGTGGCCGGCGTGGCTGGGCTGTCGTGGGTGCGTACGGCTCCGGGGGCCGCCCTGCTGGTCGTGGACGACGTCCAGGCAGCGGACCCGCCGGGCCGTGAGCTGCTGTGGGAGACCGTACGCACGGCCCGCCCGGGTCAGGTACTGGTGCTGGCCCACCGCCCGGAGGAACTCCCGGTGTCCGGACTGGTGCTGGGGCGCCCGCTGGTCCCGCCTCCCGGGGCCGTGGTGGTACGGCACCGGCTCGGGCCGCTCGATCCGGCGGCCGTACGGGAGCTGGCCACCGCCCGGCTCGGTGCCCCGCCGGCCGGGGACGGAGCCGTACAGCTGCACCGGATCACCGGCGGGGTGGCCCAGGTGGTGGTGGACGTGCTCGACGCGCTCGGCGGGGCGGGGCGCGCGGGCCGGGCGCTGACCGCCGGGGAGGTGGCGGCACTGGAGCCGCCGCCCCGCCTCGCCGAACTGGCCCTGGCCCGGACGGCCGCCGTCCCGGCCGCGTACCGGCCCCTGGTCTGGGCGGCGGCGGTGCTGGGCGGGCCGGTGGGCGCGGCCAGGGGGGAGCCTGCCGGTGGGTGCGCCGGTGAGCCTGCCGGTGTGTCCGCTTCGGCGGCCGAGCTGGCCGAGGTCGCCGGACTCCCTGAGGCGGCCGGGCGGGAGGGGCTCGTCCTCGCCCTTGAGACGGCCGCCCTCCAGGAACTCGGCCCCGACACCTACGGGTTCGCCGTCCCGCTGGCCGGACAGGCCGTCGCCGCCTCGCTGCCGGGGCCCCGGCGCGCCGCCCTGCACCGCGCGGCGGCCCGGGTGCTGGCCGGCCGCCGGGAGCCGCCCTGGCCGTCGGTGGCCGCGCAGCTGGAGGCCGGGGGCGAGGAGCGGGGCCGGCTCCGGGCCGTCGAGCGCGCCATCGGCACGTACCTGGAGGCCCGGTGCCACGACGAGGCCGACCGGTTGCTGCGCCGGACCCTGGCCGACCGGCGCCTGGCCGCGCACTCCCGCGCCCGGCTCGCCGCCACGGCCATGGGCCCGCTTGCGGCGGCGCTGCCGGTCGCCGCCGCCGAACGGCTGCTCGGCTCCATCGCCGGCGACCCGGCCCTGCCGGAGGCCGTACGGGGACAGGCGCGGATCTCACTGGCGCTGGCGCTGTGCACCCCGCTGCCGCCCGACCGGGAACGCTGGCTGCGCCTGGAGCGCGCGGCCCGTGAGCTGTCAGGGCAACCGGCTCTGGCGGCACGAGTGTTGTCCGGGATGGCGATACCGCACTGGCCCGGTGCCACGCTCGCGGAGCACCTCCACTGGCTGGAGCGGGCCGAGGCGACGGCGGCGACCGTCCGGGAGCCCGCGCTGCACGCGGCCGTCGCCGCCAACGGGGTCTCCTTGCTGCTGACCGTCGGTGAGCCCCGGGCCGGCCGCCACCTCGCCGCTCGGCCCGGGCCGGGCGAGGAACCGGAGCGGCTGCACCACTGGGTGCGGGGGCTCTCCAACGCCGCCGACGCCGCCACCTGGCTGGGGCGTTACCGGGAGGCCCGGGACTGGCTGGACCAGAGCCTGGCCCATCCGGCGCGCCGTCCCGCCGGCCGGGCCGACTCGACCGTCACGCTCGCCGGGCGCAGTGCCGCGCTGCTGCTCGACTGGTTCACCGGCCGCTGGACGGGCCTGGCCGACCGGGCCGAACAGCTGATGGCCCAGGTCTCCGGGCGGCCGGTACTCGGTACCGAGGCCCAATTGGTGCTGGCTTCCCTGGCGTTGGCCCGGGGAGACTGGCAGCAGGTGACCGAGCGCCTCCTCGGCCCCCAGGTACCCTCCCCGGACGCCCAGATGGTGCCGGTCGCGGCGGCCGCGTCCGCCGTGCTGATCCGCCTCGCCCTCGCCCGGGGCGAGCCCGAGGCGGCCCGCGCGGAGGCGGTGGCGGCCTGGGCCCGGCTGCGGCGGAAGGGCATCTGGGCATGGGCCGCCGAGCTGGCCCCCTGGGCGGTCGCCGCCGCACTGGCCACCGGGCGGACGGCGGAGGCCCGGCGCCTGACCGAGGAGTTCAGCTCGGGGCTGCGCCGGCTGTCGGCCGCTCGGCCGTACCCGGTGCCCGCGGGGGAGTCGGCCGCTCGGCCGTACCGGGCGTCTGCGGGGGACCCGGCGGGTGGGCCGCACTGCCTGTCGGTCGAGGACCCGGGCGGTCGGCCGTACCGGTTGCCTGTGGAGGATCCGGCCGGTCAGTCGTGCCCGCCGCCTGTGGAGGAGCCGGCCGACCGGGCGTACTTGCCGCCTGCGGAGGATCCGGCCGGCCGGCCGTGCCGGGCGGCTGTGGGGGAGTCGGCGGGTGGGCCGTACTGTGTGCCGCCCCCGGCCGCCGAGGCCGCCGCGCACTGGTGCCGTGCCGCGCTGGCCGAGGCGGCCGGCGACCATGCCGGGGCGCTGGCCGGTTACCGGGCCTCGGCCGCCGGGTACGCCGCGTTGCCCCGGCCGTACCTCGCCGCACTGGCCGCCGAGGCCGCCGCCCGGTGTGCGCTCGCCACCGGGGACCCGGCGGCCGGCCGCGCCGAACTGGAGGGCGCGGTACGGGTCCTGGCCGGTCTCGGGGCGGTCTGGGACGCCGCCCGGGTACGTGCCGCCCTCCGGCTCGCCGCGCCCCCTGCCGCCCCGCCCCGCCGGGGGCGCCCGCCCGGTGCTCCTGGGCTCTCGCCCCGGGAACGCGAGGTCGCGGAGCTGGCCGGGAGCGGCCTCACCAACCGCGAGATCGCCGACACCCTGCACCTCTCGCCCCGCACGGTGGAGCAGCACGTCAGCCGCGCGATGCGCAAACTCTCCGCGCCCTCCCGCCGCGCCCTGACCCCGCTCCCGGCGGATCCGGACGACCCCGGATAGCCCGCCGGGCGCCCCGCCCCGCCCCGGCGGCCGGAGGCGTGCGGGTCAGCCGCCCTGGCCGGCGCTGCCGATCGGGCCGACCGTGACCGGGGACCCGCTGCCGTCCGTGACCGGCAGCGTGGCGGCGCCCGGCCAGCCGAGGGTGACCGACTTCGTCTCGTTCGGCGGGGTCACCACCAGCCCCGTGATGCGGACGCCGGAGCCGCCCGAATCGTTGTTCGGGTAGTTGATACCGAAGTACACCGACTCGCCGCTCTTGAGGACGACCGGGTCGGCACCCTTGCCCTTGCGCTTCGCGGAGAGCGACCCCGCGCTGGTCTTGAGGTCGACCCCCGCGAACCCGGAAACGGTGCAGTCCCGGCCGCTGCCGTTCTTCAGCTGTACCGCGACCGTGCGGTCCGGGTCGCCGCCGATGGTGTTGTCCGTCGCCGTGATCTTCAGATCGTCGGTGCGGCACTTCCCGGTCTTGCCGCTCTCCTGTGAACCGGTCCCGGCGGCCGTCCCGGGCCCGCCGGAGCTCTTTCCGGCGGAGCTCGTCCCACCGGAACCCTTCCCGGCGGAGTCGTTCCCCGCGGAGTCCGTCCCGCCGCCCTGATCCGAGCCGGCCGAGCCGGAACCACCGCCCGTGGAGGAGGCGGTGGACGCGGCGGCCGGCTGGCTCTCTACCGCGCCGCCGTCGTCGTTCTGGCAGGCCGTGAGCGAGAGTCCCGCGACAACGGCCAGGGCCGTGAAGGTGAGCTTGTGAACGCGCATCGTTCTTCCTCGGTGTCGGAGGTATCGGTGGTATCGCTTGGGGTGCCGGCCGCTCGTCCCGTGTGGGTACGAACGGGTGTGTCCGATCACCAGGATTGCCCGCCCCGACCGCCCGTTCCGGCCAACCCCCCGCCGGTACATTCCTGTTACACGCAGCTGATCACCCGCACCACCCGCTCGCAGCCGCCACCCACCGGTACGGACCTCGGTACGGACTCCGGATGGTGCTCGCGGCGTCGTTGCTCTCTTGTGGTTACCGAGGAACCAGAGGAGAGTAGTGGCCGACCCGCAAGAACATGGATGTCGGTGACAGGGGACTCGATGGTGACCGAGCGGCTCCTCAAGGGCCTGCCCGAGGACGCGGATCTGCGACGCGCGGACTCCCTGGCGCGGGAGATCTTCTCCGATGTCGCCAACAAGTGGGCGTTCCTGATCATCGAGGCCCTGGGGGAACGAACCCTGCGCTTCAGCGAGGTGAGGAGCGAGGTCGAAGGCATCAGCCACAAGATGCTCACCCAGAACCTGCGCATGCTGGAGCGCAACGGTCTGGTCCACCGGAAGGTGCACCCCACCGTGCCGCCACGGGTCGAGTACACCCTCACCGAGCCGGGCCGCGCCCTGCGCGCCACGGTCGACGCCATGTGCGGCTGGACCCATCAGCACCTCGGCCACATCGAGGACGCCCGCCGCCGCTTCGACACCTGACGGATGCGCGGCATCAGGCTGACGCGGCAACGCGCAAGTCGCCCCTCGCGCGCTCCGGCACCGGCGAGTGCGTTGTGTCGCATGCGCGCGGACGCTGTGCCCCTGCCGCACTTCGGGCAGGCGCAATCACGCCCTTGCGCACCCACGTTCGGGCGGGCAGGGTCCCAGTACCGAGTACGTCACCAGCCCTCTTCACCGGAAGTGAGCGAAGACGACCATGGTCAAGCGCGAAAACCCCGATGGCACCGGCACGTCCGGCCTGCTGATCGCCGTCGAACACCTGACCCGCGTGCAGGACCGCTTTGACACTCAGGAGTCCGACCCCACCGGCACATCCGCCGGCGACGATGGAGAGAACCGCGACGGTCTGAACCATCCGGAGACGTAGCCGCGCCCCGCGTTCGAGCCCCGCGCTCTGGCCCCGCCCCGCCCCGCAGCGGGGCGGGCCCGGCCCGCTCTCTCCCGCCTCCGGAGGACGTCGTGCACCACCGACTCGTGGAAGCCCTTGAAGCCGCCTTCGGCTGGACCGGACCGGCTCCCCTGGGCGGTGAGTTCACCCGTGGCCGCCTCACCGACCCGGCTCTGCCGTCCCGGTTGCTGACTCCGGCCCGCCTTCTGGACACCGTCATGCGGCGCGGCCTGTCCCACCCGCAGTTCCGTGCCTTCCAGGACGGGCGTGAGCTCCACCCCGGTGAATACTTCACCGACACCGTCACCCGGCGCGGGCAGGGCATCCGCTTCGTGAACATGACCCGCCTGTCCGCGCTCATGCAGGACGGTGCGACGCTCGTCCTGGACGAGCTCGACTTCTTCGATCCCGCCCTGGAGGTCGCGTGCCGGGCCCTTCAGTGGTGGTCCCGCGAGCTCGTCCAGGTGAACGCCTACCTCACCACGCAGGACGCGGCCGGGTTCGCCCTGCACTGGGACGACCATGACGTGGTGATCGTCCAGATCGTGGGCGAGAAGTCGTGGGACGTGCGCGGTGCCTCGCGGCCGGTGCCGATGTACCGGGACGCCGAGCCGAACAACACCCCACCGGAGAGCACGATCTGGCGAGGCACCCTCCGCGCCGGCGACGTGGTGCACATCCCGCGCGGTCACTGGCACCAGGCCACCCGCACCGACCGGGGTGGTGGCTACTCTCTGCACCTGACCTTCGGGTTCGTCAAGCGCACGGGTGTGAACTGGCTGACATGGCTGACCGACCAGTGCCGCCGCGACGAGGTGTTCCGCGCCGATCTCGACCGCTGGGGCGCCCCCGCCGACCAGTCGCAGCAGGAGCAGCAGCTCACAGTCGCGCTCACGCGCCTGGCCGAGGACTACCCGCCTTCGGCGTTCCTCGCCGCCCGGGAGCGGGAACGCCCCGCGGCCCGGCACGTCCAGACCGCAGGCCTCTTCGGACCTCCGGCCGCGCTGGTCTGCGTGACGGACTTCCGGCCGCTCATCGAGGCCGACGACGAGCAGGTCCGCATCATCGCTTCCGGTAAGCAGATCACCGTGCACGCCAAGGCCGAGCCGGCGGTGCGGCTGATGCTGTCCGGGGAGCCCGTCGACATCGAGCGGGTGGGCATCGAGACCGGCATTGACGGCCGGGAGCTCGTCGGCATCTTCATCCGGGAGGGCCTGTGCGCGGAGCTGACCGACGAGTTGTCCTCGGCCTGTACCGCGTGGCTCCGACCCGCCCGCTCCTCGAACACGCCCTGACTGCCGGGGTCACCGCACTGGACACCGCCTTCAACTACGACGCCTACGCCGGACACCGCGTCCTGGCCCGCGCTGCCGCCGGGGGGCTGCTGGAGAAGTTCGAGGTGTCGACGAAGGTCGGCTACTTCCCCGACGGCCACACCCTCGAACCGGCCAGGCTGCGTGCTGCCGTCGAGCGCGCGGCCGCCGAACTGGGCCGGCCGCCTGACACGGTGCTCCTGCACAACCCCGAGCACGCCCCGGCCGGCCTGGCGGCGGCCTGCGACACGCTGGCCGCCTGCCGCGACGCCGGGTTGTGCGCGGCATGGGGGATCGCCGCCTGGAATCCGAGCCCGCTCCTCAGCGCGGCCGCCGGCATCGATGTGCGGCCGGACGTCCTGATGGTGCGCGCCGGCCTCGCCGTACGGGGCGACGTCCTGGACGCGGCCGAGCGGCTCACCCTCGCACTGGGCGCGGCCGACCGATGGGGTATGGCACCCTTTGCGGGCAACCCGAATGATCCGGTCTGGTCGAAGGTCGATGCCACGGTGTTCCTCGAACCTGGACAGCGGGCGTCGGCCTCTCGCGTACAGGCCGGTCTCGCCGCCGCGTTCGCTCTGCCCGCCGTCTCCCGGATCGCCGTGGGAACCTCCAGCCCGCAGCACCTCGACGAGCTCGCCGCCGCCGTCCGGTACGCGGCCGGCCCCGCCGTTGTCGACGAGTACCGGGAACTCCTGCGGGCCGGTGCCGGACGGAGGAAAGGAGACCAGCGTGCCGCCCACGCCCACCATGGATGATCTGCGAACCGTCCCGCACGACGACGTCCTCGCCGACGCGGAGAAGCGCACCGGGCACGCCCTGGACCGCGAGCACGCGCACTACAGCCGGTTCAATGGCACGGTCGGCTTCCCGACTGCCGTCGGCACGTGGGTCCGCCTCGCCTGGTGCCGTCCGGGGCAGCTCAGCTCCACGTCCTGGACAGGAATCGAGGCGTCCGTCGCCATCAAGGGCGTACCCCGTCCGCAGTGGTTCGCGGGCTCCCAGTGGCACGATCCCGAGCGCGGCGTCGTCTGGCGGGTCGACGAGATGAGCCGCGCCCCCGCGCCCGCCGTCTCCCCGGCCGGCACCGTCGACCAGGACCCGGACCTGCCCGCACTCTGGTGGAGGGAACTGGGCGGCGCGCTGGCGGTGTTGGCCCGGCACGACACGCACCGGGTATGCCTGCGGCAGGAACATCTGACCGCCCGGATCCGTGAAGCCTACGGCGACGCCGTCGACACCACCATCACCGAGTGGGCGTGCGCGCACGGTGACGTCGGCTGGGCCAACGTGACCGCACCGGAGCTCACCCTGCTGGACTGGGAGAGCTGGGGGAACGCGCCGGCTGGCTATGACGCCGCCTGTCTGTGGTCCGCGTCCCTGCCTGTACCGGCCCTGGCCGAGCGGGTGCTGGCCGAGTTCGACGACGTCCTCGGCACCCGGCCCGGGCGCCTCTCCCGGCTGATGCTGTGCGCGAACATCGAACGGGCCCACCGGCGATCGGGCAAGACCACGCGGCTGACCGCCCCGGCCCGGGTCGCGGCGCAGGGGCTGCTCGACCTGCTCGGCTGAATGAGCGCGGGTCGGTCCTCGGGTTGTCGGGCTGTCTCCAGTTCCTCCGGCGTATGGGCGCCGTCACCCTCAGGGGTGACCGCGCCGGCCGGAGCACGGCGGGAGTACGGCTCGGGCGCGGTACCTGCTCACCGGCTCGTCGTTAGCAGACGAGAGAGTGAGGTGAGCCGCATGGCGACCTTTCGGATCTACCGGCCGCTGTCCCGGACCGAGTCCGCGTTCTGTGAGGCGTGCTGGCGTGAGCCGTCGGCGTTCCGGAGGCAGCGTGACCGGGCGTTGCTGTGCGAGGGGTGCGCGGCGGCCGACCACCCCGTACGGACGGAGCAGTTTCCGCCGCTCGGGATCTACGGCCTGACGAGGCGCCGGGTCGGGGCCGGGGAGTCCGGGGCGTCGGCCGGGCCGGGGGCGGCGCCCGGCGACGGCGCCCGTCGGCCGAGGCCGGCGCCGGAAGCGCCGCCGGGGACCCCTCCGGTGTAGCCGGTCCGGACGCCGCCCGTGCCGGAGTCGCCGTCGCACTCGCCCGCACGCGGAAGGTGCGCTCCGGGTCACCGCCGGTGGGGAACGGGTCTTCACGGGCGGCGATCCGGAGGGCGGGCCCCGGTGGGGGCCGTCGGCGCCCGGGGTCAGATCGACTTGGTGACGCGGAGGATCTGCCAGATGGCGGGGAGGCTCGCGCGGCCGTGGAAGGCGAGGTACTCGGGGAGGATCAGCTCGGGGGCCCACTTCTCCTTGTAGGCGAGCTGACTGGCGGCCGGGTAGACCTTGTCGCCGCGCTCGGCGAGCAGGCGCATCAGGCGGGTGGTCATGGGACTGGCGCCGGGGACCTCGTGGCCGGGGGCGAGACCGGTGAACGGGGTGAAGCCGAAGTGCAGCCACTCGGCGCCCTCGTCGCGGAAGGTCTCCATGGCGTGCAGGTTGATGGCCTCCATCACCCCCGGCGGGGCGGTCGCGCGGCGGCGGCTCAGGTCGTGCAGCCAGCCGGGGTGCGAACCGTACGCGGGGGAGTAGGAGATGTAGCCGATGGGCTCGCCCGCCAGCCGGCCGAGCAGCAGCCGCCGGTGGGGCTGGGCCGGGCCGCCGCACTCACCGACCAGGAACTCGATCTCCTTGACGTGCCGGCCCTTGGACCTCAGCCACTCCTGGTCGATCGAGGCGAGTTCGCCGGTGTGCCGCTCGTACGGGACCTCGGTCACCTCCAGGCCGCTCCGCCGGGCCTTGGAGATCTTGTTGCGCAGCTTCATGAACTTGGTGCCGCGCAGGCTGTGGCCCGGCAGCCGGACGGCGTACGACGAGCCCACCTGGTTCACGGTGAAGCCGCACCGGGCGTACAACTCGGCGTCGGAGCGCTGGAGCTGGACCGCCACCACCTTGCGGCGCGTGGTACGGGCGAAGCCGAGGAAGGCGCGGAGCAGCCGCTCCCGGTCGGCCTCGGGCGCGAAGACCCCGCCGAACTGGATCAGGAACCGGCCCGCCTCGCGGTAGGCGATCAGCCCGGGCGAGCCGGACCCGGACGACCCGGGCGCGGCGGGGTCGGTGAAGTAGGCGTTGCCGGCGTTCAGGGCGAGGAAGGCGCTGGGATTGTCGGCGCTCTCCCGGAGGGCCGCGATCACGCCTTCATGGCCGATCTCCGGGTCGACCGTGGTCATCCGCAATCCCCTGTCGTCGTGGTCGGTGTGCACGGCGCCGTCGTGTGCGGGCGGCGGAACGTGGCGGAACGTGCTGGACCGCCATGGTCCGGGAGAGCGCTCTCATTGGCCTGATACCGCCGTCTCAGGTTCGTCTCCGGTGATTGTCAGGGCCCCCTGTGACAGTCGGGTGGCAAGGGCATCACTTTGGACATTCTTCCCGCCCCGAGGGCGGAGGCGGGGGAGCGGAGGATCTGCGTGAGCAGTGCCCGTACGGCGCCGGAGGCGTCGCATTCCCCTGACGGCGCGGGCGACGGCTCCGGTCTGCTGACCTACGCCTCGCTCGTCGACGGCAAGAGCGTGCCGAGCGACCAGTGGGTCTATGTGGTCGACTCGGACGCGCTCCTGGAGGACGCCTTCGCCAGCCTGACGCTGAAGCGGAAGCTGGAGAGCGGCCGGCTGGCCCCCGAGGACCTGCCCGGCGGCAGCATCGTCGGCCGGGTGGCGCGGGCCGACCGGGAGACCGTGGTCGGGGCCGTCGAGGCGGCGGCCCGGGCGACCCGCGAGTGGAACGCGTTCCCGCTGGACGAGCGGCTGGACCGGTTCGGCGCCCTGCTGCGCCGGCGGCTGGCCGAGAAGGCCGACCGCACCATCGAGATCCTGCTGCGGGAGGGCCATCCGCTGGCGCTGGCCCGCTGGCAGGTCTCCGGCGCCCTGGAGTGCTTCGGGCCCGAGTCGCTCGCCTTCTACCGCGGCCAGATGCTGCACGAGACCCGGCACGGGGCGCGGAACATATCCGTGCGCCGCCGGCCGGACGGCGTGGTCTGCCTCAACCCGCCGCAGAACGCCCCGCTGTCCAGCGCGCTGTTGGGCGTCACCGCGATGATGGCGGGCAACTCCCTGGTCGTACGGGCCCCGCGCAGCGCCCCGCTCGGGGTGATGTACGTCCTCCACGAGGTGGTCGCGCCGGTGCTCCAGGAGCTGGGCGCGCCCGGCGGCACCCTGAACGTGGTCTGCGGCGACCCGGCCCCGGTGCTCTCCGCCTGGCTGGACAGCCCGCTCGTCGACGACATCATGTACTTCGGCAGCAGCGAGGCCGGGATGCGCTTCCAGGACCGCTGTGTGGCGGCGGGCAAGAAGCCGATCCTCGAACTCGCGGGCAACGACTGCGTGGTGGTGTGGAAGGACGCCGACCTCGAGTACGCCGCCGAGGCGCTGACCGAGAGCTTCTACGGCTCCGGGCAGCTCTGCATGATCCCCAACCAGGTGCTCGCCCACCCCGACGTGGTGGACGACCTGACGGCGCTGCTCGCGGAGAAGGCGGGGCGGATCCGGGCCGGTTCGGTCCGGGACGAGGACGTCCTGCTCACCCCGGTGCTGCGCAACGAGAAGTTCTTCTCCTGCCTGGAGGACGCGCTCGCGCACGGCGCCGAACTCGTCTGCGGCGGCCACGCCATGCAGGCCGACGGCACCCGGGACACCGCGGGCATCTTCCTGGAGCCGACCGTGGTCCGGGTCCGGGGAATGGAACAGGCCCGCGCGATCCAGGCGGTGTGCCACGAGACCTTCTTCCCGCTGCTGCCGGTGATCGCGGCCGACCCGGCCCCCGAGGCCGTACTGCTCGACCGGTTCACGGACTTCGTGAACAGCAATCCGTACGGGCTGCGCAACTCGGTGTGGGCCCGCGACCCCGAGGTGGTGGACCACTTCGTCACCCGGATCACCAAGGGCGGGCTGCTCAAGGTGAACGACTCCCACATCGGCTTCCTGCCCGGCCTCCCCACGCACGGCGGCACCGGGCTGACCGGCGGGGTGTACGGCGAGGCCAACTACCCGATCCTGCGCACCTCGCACATCCAGGGGGTGAGCGTCTCCGACGGCTCCGTACGCCCCCGGGACGCGGTGTTCGGCGCCTGGCGGGCGATGCGCGAGCCGGGGGCCGACGGCGGGGCGTGAACCGCGCACACCCGGCGTGCTCGGGGTGCCCCGACCCGCCGGCCGGGCCGGTGGGTCGGGCAGATATGACGACAGACATGACAGACATGGCAGAGCTGAGATCGCGGAAAGAGCAGAGAGCGAAGAGGGATCCATGCGCCCACTCGAAGCGGCACGCGCCACCTGTGAATCGTTCCTCCCCGGGCTGCTCGACCGGCTGGCCGGCACCCCGCTGGCCGAGCTGGAGACCCCGGAGAGCCCGGCCATCGGCCACTTCCGGGAGTGCGGCGGTCCCGCGCTGGTGATCCCGAAGGCGTACGGCGGGCTGGGCGCCGACCCGCTCCAGGCGATGGCCGTCACCCGCGCCCTCGCCTCCCGGGCGCCGTCCCTGTCGGTGGCGACCACCATGCACCACTTCTCCGTGGCCACCCTGTTCAGCCTCGCGGACAGCGTCCGGAGCAGCGGCATGGAGTGGGCGCTGCTCGAAGGGGTGGCCGAACAACGGCTGCTGGTCGCCTCCGGGTTCGCGGAGGGGCGGCCGGGGCAGGGCATCCTGTCCCCGACCATGACCGCCCGGAAGGCGGAGGGCGGCTATCTGATCAACGGCGCCAAGAAGCCGTGCAGCCTGGCCCACTCGATGGACCTGCTGACCGCCAGTGTGGCGCTGCCCGCCGACGACGGCGGCACGATGATGGCGGTGCTGCTGATCCCCCGGGCCACCGAGGGGATCAGTGTCCACCCGTTCTGGGCGAGCCAGGCGCTGGCGGGCGCGGAGAGCGACGAGATCCGGCTGACCGACGTCTTCGTGGACGAGCAGCTGATGATGCCCAACACCGCCGAGCCCGGCGAGCTGGATGAGCTCCAGACCGTCGGCCTCATCTGGTTCGAACTGCTCATCTCCAGCTGCTACCTGGGCATGGTGAGCGGCCTGGTCGAGCGGGCCGTGGACGGACGGCGCGGCAGCGAGTCGGACCGCGCCCGGGCGCTGATCCGGGTGGAGACGGCCGCCCAGCTCCTGGAGGGCGTGGCCCGGCGGGTGCGGGACGGCGAGACCGGCAACGAGGCGCTGGCCTCGGCGCTGGTCGCCCGGTACGCGGCACAGGACGCGCTCGGTGAGGCCCGCGACCTCGCGGTGGAACTGCTGGGCGGGGGCGCGTACATGAGCTCCTCCGAGGTGGCCGTCTTCGCCGCCGCCTCGCACGGGATCGGCTTCCACCCGCCGTCCCGGTCCGGCTTCACCGGACCCTATCTGGAGCACGTGGCGGGCGAACCGCTGCGGCTGGCCTGAGGAGGCCCCCATGACGACCACACCCATCGCCGGGCAGTCCTCCGGCGCCGCGCACTCCTCCGGTGCCACGACGCGGCCGTCCGGTGCCGCGCACAGCTCCGCCGGCGGAGCCGTCCGCCGGATACCCGGCCGGGAGGAACTGGGCCGGATGTACCGGGAGCACATGAACCGGGGCCGGGCCACCCTCGGTGAGATGTTCGGCGGCCATGTCGAAGTGGCGTCCGAGGGGGCGTGGGTCACCACGGCCGAGGGCGAGCGCTTCCTCAACTGCGGCGGCTACGGCGTCTTTCTGATGGGCGCCCGGCACCCCACGGTGCTCCGGTACGTCAGGGAGCAGCTGGACAGCCACCCGATCGCCACCCGGGTCTTTCTGGAGCCGCAGGCCGCGCTGGCCGCCGAGGCGCTGGTCTCGGTCGCCCCGCCCGGGCTCTCCCGGGTGCACTTCGCGGGCTCGGGCGCGGAGGCCGCCGAGACCGCGCTCAAGCTGGCCCGTACCAAGGGACGGCACCGGCTGGTCGCCACGGTGAACGGCTACCACGGCAAGACGGCCGGCGCGCTCAGCCTCACCGGCAACGACATCTTCCGCACCCCGTTCCAGCCGCTGCTGCCGGGTACCACCCATGTGCCGTTCGGCGACGCGGCGGCGCTGGAGGCGGTGCTCGCGGAGTCGCCCGGCGAGTGCTGCGTCTTCGTGGAGCCGGTGCAGGGCGAGGCCGGGGTGGTCATCCCGCCCGAGGGGTACCTGGGCGAGGTGCGGGACGCCTGCGACCGGTACGGCGCGCTGCTCGTCACCGACGAGGTGCAGACCGGGATGGGCCGGCTCGGCACCTGGTGGGGCGCGGACGCGGAGGGCGTCAGCCCGGACATCATGCTGGTCGGCAAGGGACTGAGCGGCGGTGTGGTGCCGGTGTCGGCCGTGGTGGCGACCCGGGAGGCGTTCTCGGTCTTCGACCGCGACCCGTACCTCCACACCTCCACCTTCTCCGGCGCCCCGCTCGCCATGGCCGCCGCCCGGGGCGCCCTCGCGGCGATCCAGGAGGAGGAACTGGTCGACCGGGCCCGGAAGCTGGGCGACGAACTGCTGCCGGAACTGCGGCGGATCGCCGTGACCCACTACGGGGACGCGGTGCGCGAGGTACGCGGCCGGGGCCTGCTGCTGGGCATCGAGTTCGCCGAGCCGGGCCCGGCCGGGGACCTGCTCATCGAGCTGATCGCCAACGGGGTGATAGCCAACCACTCGCTCAACTCCCATCTGGTGCTGCGTCTGACGCCGCCCGCGATCCTGGAGCGCGCGGAAGTGGACTTCCTCTACGAGGCGTTCGACCGCGCCTGCCGGGCGCAGGCCCTCCGCTACCGCCCGGCCCCGTCCGCCTGACGCACCGGCCCGGCCGGCCGGCACAGCGCGTACCGGCCCGGCGGGCGTACCGGCCGGGGCCGACGTACCGGCTCCGGCGGACGTACCGGCCCGGGTCGACGTACCGGCCCGGGCGGGCCGCCGGGCAGTGACCACCGAGACCACACCGAGCCTCTCGCAGGAAGCAGCCGCAACCATGCGCAACGCAGAAGTACTTCTCCGTGTCGACGGCGTCGAACCCGAGGCGGCGTTCGACCGCATCCACGACTTCGCCCGCTACCCGGAATTCACCGACGTGGTGCGGAGTGTGACCGTCCACGAGATCTCCGACGAGGAGGAGACCAGCGACTGGGAGGTCTACTTCCGCAACGGCATCCTCCGGTGGACCGAGGCGGACCGCTTCGACCGGGGAACGCTGGTCATCTCCTTCGAACAGATCGACGGCGACTTCGCGGAGTTCTCCGGCACCTGGCGGATCAGCGCCGAAGGAGCGGACACCCTGGTCGCCTTCTCCGCCGACTTCGACTTCGGCATTCCCAGCCTGGCCGGCATCCTGGACCCGGTGGCTCAGCGGGTCTTCAAGGAGACCATCGCCCGGGTCGTCATCGGCCTCTTCGGCGGCGCGACCGTGGTGGGCGACGAGGCCGTGGCCCGGGCCGTCGCGGCGGTGGACGGCTCCGCCCCGAGTGCCCCGGCGCTCCGCTGATGGACGGCAAGAACCTCTTCGAGACGCCCACCACCTACCGGCTGATCCGGCTGGAGTACGGGCTCGGCCTGGTGGTGGCGGCCGTCCTCTTCTTCGCCCACCTGGACGAGGTGCGCTGGCTGCCGGCGATCGGGCTGTTCGTCTACATCGACCTGATCGGCTACCTCCCCGGGGCCTTCGCCCACCACCGCAGCCCGGACAAGCGGATCCCCCGGGTCTACTTCGTCCTCTACAACGTGATGCACAGCCTGGTCACCCAGGGCCTGGTGGTGCTCGCCTGGATCTGGCTGTTCGGGGCCGAGTGGGCGCTGCTGGCCGTCCCGATCCATCTCTTCGGGGACCGGGCGCTGTTCGGCAACTTCCTGAAGCCGTTCGCGCTGCGTTTCGAGCCCGAACCGCACCCGGCGTACACCGCCTTCCGTGAGCGCTACGAGCGTCCCGGGCCCGACGGGCTCTCCGGCTCCGGGGGCGAGGGCACCCGCGGCGGCGACCTCACCGGGACGGAGCGGACCCCGGCCACCGGGCCCGGCCCGATCCGGACCATCACCCATCCGAACGCAGGGAGACCGTCATGAGTGACGTCTACGACCGTCTGACCAAGCTGCTGGCCAACGGATTCGGCCTGGAGCCCGAGGAGTTGAAGCCCGAGGACACCTTCGGACACCTGGAGATGGACTCGCTGGCCCTGGTGGAGCTGACCGTCGCCGCCGAGGAGGAGTTCGGGGTCACGCTCACCGAGGCGGAGGTCGGCCCCGACTCCACACTGGCGCAGGCCGCGCGGGTCATCGAGGCCAAGGCGGGAGCCGCCTGATGTCCGGCCGGAGCGGCGCCGGCGGGCCGTCGGACGAGCGGGAGCACCCCGGGCGGTTCGACGCGGCGATCACCGGGCTCGGCATGGTGACCCCGGCCGGGATCGGCACGGCGGCCTCCTGGGCGCGTATCCGGGAAGGCGCCGGCACCGAGGCCGTCACGGTGCCCGACTTCGCCGGTATCGCGGTCGACTTCGCCTGCCAGGTGCCCGGCTTCGACCCGGCGGCGGTGGTCGGCAGGCGCCGGGTGCTCCAGTTCGACCGGTCCAGCCAACTGGCCCTGGCCGCGGCCGCCGAGGCGGTGGCCGACTCGGGGCTCGACCCGGAGAGCTGGGACGGCGCCCGGGTCGGTGTGGTGCTCGGCAACGGCATCGGCGGCGCGGCGACCTGGGAGACCCAGCACCGGCGGCTGCTCGACTCCGGTCCGCGCCGGGTCTCCCCCCGGCTCATCCCGATGCTGTCGGCCAATATGACCGCCGGCTATGTGTCGATGGAGTTCGGCGCCCGGGGGCCCTCGCTGGTGACGGCGACCGCCTGTGCCTCGGGCACCACCGCCATCGGCACGGCACGCGAGCTGCTGCGCTCGGGCGCCTGCGACGTGGTGATCACCGGGGGCGCCGAGGCCCCGCTGACCCCCTCGCTGGTCGCCGGGTTCAGCCAGATGGGGGCGCTCTCCCGGCGGAACGGTGACATCCGGGCCGCCTCCCGCCCCTTCGACGCCGGCCGGGACGGTTTCGTGGCCGCCGAGGGCGCCGCCGTCCTGATCCTGGAGCGGGCCGGGGACGCCCGGGCACGCGGCGCGAGGATCCGGGCGCTGGTCAGCGGCTACGGAGCCTCCGCCGACGCCTACCACGCCACCGCCCCGGACCCGGAGTGCACGGGCGCGGCACTCGCGCTGCGGGCGGCGCTGCGGGACGCCGGGGTCGGCCCGGACGAGGTGGACCACGTCAACGCGCACGGCACCGCGACGGTCATCAACGACGCCACCGAGGCCCGGCTGATCCGGGAGGTGCTCGGCGACCGGCCGCTGGTGACCTCCGTCAAGGGGGTGACCGGGCACTCGCTCTCGGCGGCCGGGGCGATCGAGGCGGCGGTGGCCGCGCTCACCCTGGAGGAGGGGTTCGTGCCGCCCACGGCCAACCTGGACAGCCCGGACCCGGAGATCGACCTCGACGTGGTGGCCAAGGCGGGCCGGGAGACCCCGGTCGAGGTGGTCGTCAGCAACTCCTTCGGGTTCGGCGGGCAGAACGCGGTACTGTTGCTCACCCGTTCGTGACCCATACATGACACGGTGTGTCCACCGCGGACACCGTGTCCGCCGCCGGCGAGGCCGCCGCGCGGGACCGACCCGGGAGGGGAGCCGATGAGTCCGGTGGAACGCCGCTGGGAGGTCGAGGAGAGCGTCTTCGTCGGGGCGGCTCCCGAGCGGGTGTACGCGGCCGTGGCCGACGTACGGTCGATGGGCCGCTGGAGCCCGGAGTGCGTGGCGGTACGCGGGGTGCCGCCCGGCCCGGCCCGGGCGGGCGCCCGGTTCATCGGGTTCAACCGCAAGGGGCCGTTCCTCTGGTTCACCGGCTGCCGGGTGGTCGCCGCCGAGCCGGGCGCCGCGTTCGCCTTCCGGGTCACCACCTTCGGCCTCCCGGTGGCCCTCTGGGGCTACCGGTTCGCCCCGGAGGCCGGCGGCACCCGGGTGACCGAGCACTGGACGGACCTCCGCACCGGCCGGCGCGGCGGGGTCGCCCAGCTGCTCGGCCGGATCTTCACCGGCACCCGCCCCGACCGGCGCCACCTCGCCAACCAGGCCGGTATGCGCGCCACCCTGGACCGGCTGAAGCAGGCACTGGAGAGCTGACCCCCGGCTCCGGCCCGCCCCGCCCCGTCCCGGACGCCCCTGCGGGGGCCGTCCGGGTGCGGGGGTGCGGGTGCCCCCGCACCCCCGTACCCGAACGACACGCTGTGCCACGGCCCCCCGGCGCCGTGGCACTTCCGTATGCCCGCGGCCGCTCGCACCCCGGTCCGGTCGCCCTGCGGCCCGGTTTCACCCCGGCCCGGTCGCACCGCGGTCCGGTTTCACCCCGGTCCGGTCGCCCTGCGGCCCGTTTCGCCCCGGTCCGGTCGCACCGTGTGCCGGGGCCCGCGCGCCCGGCGCCGTACGCCCCCGTGCCGTACGCCGTCCCCGCCGCCGGGTGCCGTCCTCCGCCGTGCGTCCTCGGGGAGGCCGCTCAGCGCCGGGGACCGCCGTCCGGCGGACCGTCCATCGGCTGTGGGCCCGGCGCGGGGCGGAGGCGGGCGGCGAGCGCCCGGATCACGGCGGCGGCCAGTACGGCGTGGCCCCGGCCGTTCGGCGCCAGACCGGTGCCGCTCCACACACCGGGCGCGGCCGGGGGAGCGGCCTCCGGGATGCCGAGCGGGTCCACATGGACCGCCCCGTGCAGCTGCGCCAGGGTGCGGGACCGCTCGGTCTGGGCGCGCTGCCGGGCCCGTACGAGCTCCGCGTCCAGCTCCCGCGCGGCGGCGGAACCGGTCAGGTCGAAGGGGTCCACCAGCAGCACGTCACAGCCGTGTTCGCGCAGCGGGGCGATGATCCGTACCAGCTCGGTCCGGAAGGCGCCGGCGTCGAAGGCGGGGCGCAGCAGCTCGTGACCGGCCAGCCGGAGCACCGCCAGGTCCCCGCCGAAGGCCAGCGCCTCGGGGAGTTGCCGGGAGCGTACGTCGGCGGCCCGCCGCACCCGCCCGCTCAGCAGATTGAGACAGGCGAGCCCCGGTTCCACCTCGCGCAGGGCGTCCGCGACCCGCCCGTACCAGGGCGCCCGGCCGTAGCCGTCCACCCGCTCGGGGCGCCGTTCCGTACCGCCGTCCCCCAGGATCACCACCCGGCGCCAGCGCGCCCCGGCCAGCAGCCGGTTCGCCTCCCCGGGGCCCAGGCAGCCGGGGTCGTGCTCCTCGGCCACCCCCTCCGGGGTGTCCGCCGCGCCGGCCGGGTGTTTCGCTCTTCGCGCCCGGGCAGTGCCCCCCGGGCCGGGGGCGGAGTCGGCCGGGGTCTTGTCCGGGGCCGTGACCGGGGAGTCCGCGCGCGTAGCGGGGCGGGTTGGTTCGGACACGAGGTGTCTCCCTTCCTCGGGCGCCCCGGCAGGCGGGGGCCGGCCGGTCGCCCGTTGCGGCTCTACCCCTGCCTGACGCGGATTCAACTGCTCCGGTGCTGAATCGCGTGTCTCAGAATCGTCTCAGCGGAATGTCAGAGGGCACCGGCAGAATCACTGTCACCGGCGAGCGGGACGGAACGGTCCCGCACCGCCGCCAGGAGAGGTACCCGAAGCGGCCCAACGGGGTTCCGGGGCAACTCGGATCGGGTGCAAGCCCTCGCAGGTTCGAATCCTGCCCTCTCCGCCGCAGGCTCTTCGTGGCGCCCGTCCGAGCGGGCCGGCGCCACGGAGGGCCCGGATGAGCCACGGGCCGAATCAGTCACGGAGGGCCGGACGAGCCGGGGAGGTCCGGACGGCGCCCCGGCCCGGCCGCCCCTCCGGCGCTTCGGCGCTTCGGACCAGCGTCTCCGGTGCCCCGAACCGGCCCGCTCCGGCCGGTCGTACGCGCCCGGTGCGGCGGCCACCGGCCGGGGGCGCCCGGGGCCCGCTGCCGCCGCCGGCCAGGTATGCCTCCCCACCCGCAAGCCGTGAAGGGAAACCCGGATGATCGGCACGCTGCTCAAGAAACCGCTGGAAGTGGTCGAGACGAACTTCCGCCGGCCCCATGGCACGGCCGGGCAGCTCGTCGGCCATCTGATGACGCTCCAGCACCGCTCGCTGACGGTGTGGGCGATCGAGCACATGGACGTACGCCGTTCCCAGCGCGTCCTGGACGTGGGCTGCGGCGGCGGCATGGCGGTCAAGCTGCTCGCCGAGCGGACCCCGCAGGGCTTCGTCGCGGGCGTCGACTACTCGCTGGACATGGTGAGCCAGGCGCTCCGCCGGAACGCCGACGCCGTCGCCCGGCGCCGGGTGGAGATCCGGCACGGCGACTCCGCCGAACTGCCGTACGAGGACGCCAGCTTCGACCAGGTCAGCGCCATCGAGACCTTCTACTTCTGGCCCGATCCGATGCGCGGGCTCGCGGAGGCGCACCGGGTGCTCCGGCCCGGCGGGCAGGTGGCGATCACGCTGGAGATGAGCCGGGAGGCGGCGGCCGACCCCTCGCTGGTGCAGCGCTTCTTCGGCAA
Source organism: Streptomyces pyxinae (assembly GCF_024756275.1). GTDB lineage: Bacteria > Actinomycetota > Actinomycetes > Streptomycetales > Streptomycetaceae > Streptomyces > Streptomyces pyxinae. Next base: position 100,204 of record NZ_JANUGQ010000021.1, read on the forward strand.
GCGGTTCACCGAGCGCTCCGAGCGCGACGGGCTGAACATCCTGTCCGGCGCCGACCTCACCGAGATGCTCACCAAGGCCGGCTTCCGGGACGTCCGGTTCGTCGCCGAGCCGCGCCGCTCGCTGGGCTGGGTCTGCGCCCTCGGGCGCAAGTGACGGCGGGGAGGACACCGGAGATGGCAGTGGGCAACCCGTCAACACCACCGACGGCACCGATGGCGTCGCCGGGAGCGGCAGGATCGCCGGGAGCGGCGGCACCGGACACCCCGGCGGCACCGGCCGCGCACGGCGGGCCCGCCCCGGAGGCCGAGGGTCTGCCGGTGCTGGGCAACATCGTGGACTTCCGCAAGGACATCCTGGACGCCATGCACCGGGGCTGGCAGGCCCGGGGCGACCTGGTCCGCTACCGCCTCGGGCCGGTCGTGGTGCACGGGGTCTCCAGCCCCGAGCTGGCCGGCGAGGTGCTCACCGACAGCGGTACGTACGGAAAGCTCGGCCCGGACAACCCGCTCCGGCTCATCCTCGGCGAGGGGCTGCTCACCAGCGACGATCACGAGAGCTGGATGCGCAACCGGCGCATGATGCAGCCGATCTACTCCAAGCAGGCGCTCTCCGGAATGTTCCGCGCCATGGCGGACGCCACCGCCGACCAGCTCGCCCACATGGAGCGGAGCCACCCGCCGGGCGCCGAGGTCGATCTGCACGGCGAGATGATGCGGGTCACCCTGGACATCGTCAGCCGCTGCATGTTCAGCACCGATGTCAGCCGCACCCGGGACAAGCTCAGCCCGGAGGCGGTGGACGTGGCGGTCAACTACGCCTTCGACCGGCTGCAGAACCCCTTCAGCCCGCCCACCGGCTGGCCGACCCCGCGCAACCGCCGCTTCCAGCAGGTGATGGACGGCCTCGACGGGATGATGTACGGCATCATCGAGGAGCGCCGGGCCGCCGGGCCGCCGGAGGGCGGCGCCAACGACCTGCTCGACATGCTGCTCGCCGCCCGGGACGCCGACACCGGCGAGGGCATGAGCGACCGCGAGCTGCGGGACGAGATCATCACCACCTTCGCGGCCGGCCACGAGACCACCGCCGTCACCCTCACCTGGGCCTTCTATCTGCTCTCCCGCCACCGCGAGGTGCTGCGCCGGGCGCAGGAGGAGGTGGACCGGGAGCTGAGCGACGCCCTGCCGACCGTCGAGGACCTGGCCCGGATGCCGTACCTCCTCCAGATCTTCGAGGAGGCGCTGCGGATGTACCCCTCGGCGCCGATCGTCCCCCGGCTGACGCTCAAGGACACCGTTCTGGGTGGTCACCATGTGCCGGAGGGGTCACGCGTTCTGGTCAATCTCTTCAACATCCACCGCCATGAGCGCCATTGGGCCGACCCGGAGCGCTTCGACCCCGACCACTTCGCGGCAGCGAACAAGAAGGGCCGGTATCGCTTCGCGTACATGCCCTTCGGGGCCGGTCCGCACCTCTGCATCGGCAAACACTTCGCGCTCATGGAGGCGCATCTGCTGCTGGCGGCGCTGATCCGGCGGTACGAATTCCGGCATGTCCCGTCCCATCGGGTGGTCAATCACGCGACCATCACCCTGCGGCCCAAGTACGGAATGACCATGACGCTCCACGAGCGCCGCCGCGCCCCGCGGCCGGCGGCCACCACGGCCGGCTGACGGGCGGCGGCCGGCCGGGCGGCGGAACGGCATGACGGCGGGGCGGGCGACCGCCGGCGCCGACGGGACGTCGGTACGCCCGGCCGCCGGCGCGCCGGCCCGCGGGAAACGGCACTTCGGCGCACGGCACACCGGCACATCGGCACACCAGGGACACGCACACCGGGACAGCGAGAGCACCTCCGCCGGTCACGCGCTCGGCGCGGCGGCCGGCGGACCGGAGGAGACGGGATTCATGCACACCGACTACAGCACCGCCGACGTGTCGGCCCTCAACCGGACGCAGTACCGGCCGGGCCAGCGCGAGGGGCACTACGAGAGCTTCTACCAGCGCGGCAACCACCCCACCGAGCCCCGGGCGTTCTGGATCCGCTACACCATCTTCAGCCCGGCGGACATGCCCGACGCGGCCATCGGTGAGCTGTGGGCGGTCTACTTCGACGGGGTCACCGGGGAGCATGTGGTCGCCAAGGAGGAGTACCCGATCGCGGAGTGCGCCTTCGACCGCGAGGCGTTCGGCGCCCGGATCGCGGACCGGGTACTGGAGCCGGGGGCGCTGCGCGGCGAGGCGGTGGGCACCAACGGCCGGATCGGCTGGGACCTCACGTACAAGGGTGAGGAGCCGCCGCTCCTGCTGCTGCCGCCGAAGATGTACACCGGTGGCTTCCCCAAGGCGAAGAGCCTGGTCGGGGTGCCGCTGGCGGTGTACGACGGCACCCTCACGGTGGACGGCCGGACCGTCGACATCGACGGCTGGACCGGCAGCCAGAACCACAACTGGGGCAGTCGGCACACCGATTACTACGCCTTCGGCCAGGTCGCCGGCTTCGACGACGCGCCCGACAGCTTCCTGGAGATCGTCACCGGACGCACCCGGATCGCCGGCCCGGTGATGACGCCGATGGTGACCTTCCTGGTCCTGCGCCACCAGGACCGGGAGTACTCCCTGGTCGCGCCGCGCCGGGCGCTCACCGCCAAGGCCGACTTCGGCTACTTCTACTGGAACTTCGCCGGCGGCGACGACACCGTGTCCATCCGGGGCCGGTTCGACGCCCGGCCGGAACACTTCGTCGGGCTCAACTACTACAACCCGCCGGGTGGCATCAAGCACTGCCTCAACACCAAGATCGCCGCCTGTGAGGTGGAGATCGTCAACAAGGTCACCGGCCGCACCGACCGGCTCCGTACCGCCAACCGGGCGCTGATGGAGATCCTCACCGACGACCGCGACCACGGAATCGCGATCCGCGCATGACGGATCCGGGCACCACGGAACCGCGCACGACGGACCCGGGCGGGACCGGCTCCCGCCCGGCGGGCCCGCGTACGTTCGACCGGACACCCGAGACCGCCGCTGGGCTCCCGCCCGGCGGCGGTCCGGCCGTGTCGCCCGGCGGCCACGGCCCGGTGGCCCGGCTGGCCGACGGCACCGCCCGGTTCACCCGCCGCCGGCGCCGTCCGCTGGCGGCGCTCTGGGTGCTGCTGATCCTGATCGCCGGGTACGGGGCCACCCAGCTGGCCGACGCGCTGAGCGGCGGCGGCTGGTACGTCACCGGCTCGGACTCGGCCGCCGCGGCCCAGCGGGTGACCCGGGGCTTCGAGGGGCGCGGCGCCACCTCGCTCACCCTGGTGGTCGAGGACACCCGGAGCGAGCGCGGCGAGCCGGCCTTCGAGACCCGGGTCCGGGGCGTGGTGGACCGGGTCACCCGCGACCCCGGGCTCAAGGTCGCGGGCGCGTACGGCTACACCACCCTCGCCACCGAACAGGCCCGCGCCGCCTTCCTCGGCAAGGACGGCCGCACCGCGCTCGTCCGGCTCGGCTCCCGGCTGGACGACGGCACCGCCCGCCGCGTACTCCCCGGCATTCAGGAGAAGTTGAGCGGTGAGTACGAGTCCCGGGGGCTGCGGGTCTCGCTGGTCAGCCAGGCGGCGCTCTGGGGCGAGGTCAACCATCTGAGCGAACGCGGCCTGGTGCGGGCCGAGTTGATCACCCTGCCGCTGATCGCCCTGGTGCTGCTGCTGCTCTTCCGCAGTGTGGCCGCCGCACTGGCCTCGCTGCTGGTCGGCGTCACCTCGGTCGCCTTCACCCTCGGGCTGCTCGCCGTCCTCGCCCGGCACACCGAACTCTCCGTCTTCGTCCAGAACGCCGCCACCATGCTCGGTCTGGGCGTCGGGGTGGACTACTCGCTCTTCGTCATCATGCGGTTCAAGGAGGAGCTGCGGGCCGAGGGACCGGAGCCGTCGGCGGACGCGGTGGAACGGGCCGTCGCCCGCACCCTGCGCACCTCCGGCGAGACGGTGGTGGCCTCCGGGTTCACCATCGTCGCCGCCATGTCCACCCTCTTCCTGGTGGACCTGAACGTCATCTGGTCGATGGCGCTCGGCGCCGTCGTGGTGGTCGCCTTCTCCATTCTCACCAGCGTGCTGCTGCTGCCGGTGCTGCTCCAGCTGCTCGGCCCCCGGATCGAGTGGGGCGCCATCGGCCGCCGGGCCGGCAGGGGCGCGGTCGCTGCCGGGGCGGACGGCACCGGGGCGGACCGGGCCGGAGTGGACGGCGCCGGGGTGCCCGAGCGGCCGAGCCGGTGGGCGACCGTCAGCCGGGCGGTGATGCGCCGGCCGGTGGTCTTCCTGGTGGTGAGCCTGGTCGCCATGGGCGTGCTGGCGATCCCCTCCCTCGACCTGCGGACCTTCACCCCGGACGCCCGGGTGGTGCCCACCGGCGCCCCGGTGCGCGAGGGATACGACACCGCCAAGGAGCAGTTCGGGGTGGGCAGCGCGGCGCCGATCCAGGTGGTCGTGGAGTCCGCCGCCCCGCTCTGGGAGCGCTCGCCCGCCGACTCCGCCCGGCTGGTCCGGCTGCACGACCGGCTGGCCGCCCTGCCCGGCGCGGCTCGGGTGGACTCGGTCGTCGCCCCACTGCGCCAGGTGAGCCCCGCCCGCCCGTTCGCCGCGCTGGCGCCGCCGGCCGCCGCCGCGCTGCCGGCCGATCTGCGGAGCGCCGTACGGCACTTCGTGGCAGCGGACGGCCGGACGCTGGTACTGGAGGTGGTGGGGAAGGACACCGCCTCGTCCGAGCCGGTGCGGGAGCTGCTGGAATCGGTGCGCGCAGCCGCCGGCGGACTGGAGGCCGGAGGCGGCTGGCGGGTCTTCACGGGCGGCGAGACCGCCGAGGGCGTGGACGCCAACGAGGTGATCTCGGACAGCCTGCTCCCGGTCATCGGCACCATGCTCGCCGTCATCTATCTGTTGTTGCTCGTCACCTTCCGGTCGGTCTTCCTGCCGCTGGAGGCCATCCTGATGAACCTGGTCTCGATGGCCGCCACCTACGGCGTGCTGGTCCTGGTCTTCCAGGACGGCTGGGGCAGCGGGCTGCTGGGCTTCGACACCAGTGGGTATCTCACCAACTTCGTCCCGGTGCTGCTGGTGACCCTGCTCTTCAGCCTGAGCACCGACTACGAGGTGTTCCTGCTGAGCCGGATCCGGGAGGACCATGTCGCCACCGGGGACGACACCGGCAGTGTGGCGCGCGGCATGGCCGCCACCGCGCCGCTGATCTCGGGCGCGGCGGTGCTGATGGTGGCGGTCTTCACAGCGTTCGCGTTCACCGGCATCCTGCCCATTCAGCAGATCGGGATCGGCATGGCGGTGGCGATCGCGCTGGACGCGACCGTCATCCGGCTGCTGGTGGTGCCGGCCTCGATGCGGCTGATGACCCGCTGGAACTGGTGGATGCCGGGCCGGAAGCCGGCGCGCCGGGCCACCGGCGACCGGTGATTCGGCGGACCGGTGACGGGGCGGGAGCGCGGGTGCGGGTGCGACCGGCGCCCCCACCCGTCCCGGCCGGTGCCGGTGCCGGTGCCGGTCCCGGTCGGCGGGTGTTGTCCGAACGCTCCATTCCTACAGACGACTTGGGAGAGGTGACACGGTGAGCCAGCTGATGTCCGCACCGCGCGTGGCCGAACGGCTGACCCTCAAGGTGCCGTCCGAGACGGCCTGGGCCGCCATCAGTGACGTACGGCGCATGGGGGAGTGGAGCCCCGAGTGCCGGGGCGCCTGGATACTCGGGCGGGGCGGCCGGATCCAGACCGGCACCCGCTTCCTCGGCCGCAACCGCGCCTCCTGGCTGCCCTGGGTGACCCTCTGCCGGGTGGTGGAGGCCGTCCCGGGCGAGGTCTTCGCCTTCGACGTCAGCCTCTTCGGCATCCCGCTCTCCCGCTGGGTCTACCGCTTCACCCCGGTCCCCGGCGGCTGCGAGGTGACGGAGGAGTGGTACGACCGCCGGCGCGGCGCCCACGGCCATCTCATCACCGCCACCGCCCCGTTGCTCACCGGTGTGGTGCGGCGGCCCGCCCGCAACCGCACCACCACCCGCGCCACCCTGGTCGCCCTGCGCGACGCCCTCGAAGCGGGCCGGTGAGTCCGCACCCCTCGACACATGGCACGGACCGGGGCCGTGACCCGGCCGAGACGCACCACACCGAAGCCCCGCCACGGGCTTCAGAAAGGAGCCCGGTGATGCGCCAGGTCACCGCCGGAGCACCGCCCGGCGAGCCGCCCCGCGCCACGGACGCGCCCGGCCCCCCCGGCACAGTCGCCGGAACCGAGGAGCCCGGGGCGCCGCGCGCCGACCGGGCGGCCGACGGGGACGGTGACGCGGCCGGGCGGGCGGCCCCCCGGGACTTCTACGCGCGGCTGGCCTCCGGGGTCACGGTGATCACCGCGCAGGGGCAGGACGGACCGGCCGGCAGCACCGCGTCGGCCGTCACCTCGCTCTCGGCCGACCCGCCGCTGCTGCTCGTCTGTCTCGGCACCGCCTCGCGGACCCTGACCGTGATCGAGGAGCGGGGCCGGTTCGCCGTCAATCTGCTGGCCGAGTCGCAGCGGGCGCGGGCGGAGCTGTTCGCCGACCCCCGGGCGGGCTCCGCCGAGCGCTTCGCCGGGACGGACCACCGCCGGGTGCTCGCCGTGCCCGTACTGACGGACGCCCTGGGCTGGTCGGTCTGTGTCGCGGAGGACATACGCCGGTACGGGGACCACTGCCTGGTGGTCGGCCGGATCGCGGCCGCCCACACCGCCGCCGGGCGCCCGCTGCTCTGGCACGACCGCTCCTTCCACCACCTCGCCGGCCGGGGCGCGGCCCGCACCGCTCCGGCCGGCGCCCGACCGCCCCTGGAGGCACCATGACGCGGCCCCCGGCCGGCCGGCCCTGCTGGGCCGGTCCCGGTCCCGACCCCACCGCCCCGGCCGGTACCGAACCGGCGCCGCCGCCCCGCGTACGGGGGGTGCTGGAGGCCGACGTGACCGTGGTCGGTGCCGGTCTCGCCGGGCTCTCCACCGCCTACCACCTGGCCGAGCGCGACCCGTCGCTGGATGTGCTGGTGGTCGACGCCGAGGGCCCCGCCGCGGGTGCCAGCGGCCGCGGCACCGGACTGCTCGGCCCCCGGGTCGGGCCCCCGGTCGACCAGGCGGTCCGCCGCTTCGGCCCGGCGACCGCCCGGCGGATGTACCAGGCCAGCACCGAGGCGGTGGACCGGGTGCTGGAGCTGTGCGCCCGGCTGGGGGTGGCGACCGGCCCCCGTACCGGGGAGCAGGTGGTGGCCACCCGTACCGGCGACGGGCTGGCCTCGCTCGCCCGGCAGTCCGCCGCGTACCGCCGACTCGGCCTGGACGTACCGGTGCTCTCCGCCGCCGGCATCCGGGAGCGACTGGACGTGCCGTACCACGCCGGGCTGCTCTACCGCGCGGCCGGCCTCGACCCGGCGGCGCTCAGCGGCGCGCTCGCCCGGGCCTGCGCCGCTAAGGGGGTCCGCTTCCTCGGCAACAGTCCGCTGCGGGCGCTCCGGCCCGGCGAGACCGCCGACACCACCCTGCTGGTCTTCCCCGGCGGTACCGTGCGCACCCGGAAGGCCGTGCTCGCCGTCAACGCCGCGGCGGGCCCGCTCGGACTGCCGGTCGGCACCGTGCTGCCGCTGCTCGTGCACGCCGTCGCCACCGCGCCGCTGCCCGCCCCGGCCCGGGAGGCACTGGGCGACCGGACCGGCTGCGCGCTGATCGACGCCCACCCGCTGGCCCCGTACTTCCGGCTCACCCCCGACGGGCGGCTGGTGCTGGGCGGCGGCCGTCCGCTGCTCGCCCCGGTGTCCGACGACTCCGGGTCGGCGGCGGTCTGGGCGGGCCTGGAGGAGCGGCTGCGCCGGCTGCACCCGGCCCTCGCGGAGGCCGAGGTCACCCACCGCTGGGCCGGGCAGATCGGGATGACCTCCGACAGCCTGCCGGTGGTCGGCCCGCTGACCGGCCGGCCGGGCGTCTGGTACGTGGGCGGCTGCTGCGGCCATGGCCTCGCCCTGTCGGTGGCACACGGCGCCCATGTGGCCGAGGCGCTGACCGACGGCGCCCCGGAGCGGCTGCCCTGGCACCGGTCCAGCGCGCCGACACTGCCGCTGCCCGCCCCCGCCCGACCGCTGCTGCGCGCCGGACTCGGGCTGCTGGAGCGGGGCGCCCGGCGCACGGCGTGACCGTACGCGCCGTACGCGGTCCAGCGCGCGGGAGGCCGGGCCGCCAAGCCCGGGACGAGCGCGATCCACCCCGTACGCGGTCGTGCGCGCGGGAGGCCGGGGCGGGCAGCGCCCCGGCCTCCCAGCTTTTCCGGCGGAGCCCCGGGGCCCCGGCATCCACGGCGCTGGACAGGGGCCGTGGCATCCACGGTGGTGGTCAGGGGCCGTGGCATCCACGGTGGCGCTCACGGGCCCTGGCCATTTCCGGCGGCGCTCGGGGGTCTCGCTCTCCCCATGGCGCTCAGCGGGCCTTCCGCCAGACCAGTACCGCCGCCACGGCCAGCAGCGCCAGCGCCGCGATGTCGATCCGGGCCACCCGCATGGTGGCGCTGTTGAGCCCCGGGGTGGCGTAGGCGAAGAGCAGGAACGTCCCCATGCTGACCGCGCCCGCCACCATGGCCGGCACCCGCAGCGAAGGGATGAACGCCGCGCAGAGCAGGCCGATCCCGACCAGCCCCAGCAGCACCGCGCGGTGGCGCAGCAGCACCGTCAGATCGGCCGCGTCGGCTCCGTCGACGGTGATGCCGTACGCGGTGGTGATCCGGGACGGCGCCAGCGCGACAAAGCTTGGCAGCAGGTTCACCGCGCCGACGATGACCAGCAGGGCGGTGGTGAGACGGTCGATCCACATGGTGTCGTCTGTCCGTTCGCGGAGGCAGCGGATGCGCGGGGAAGGGCGGATGCCAGGGGAAGGCCGGCTTCCGGGGGACGGCAGTGGCAGTGGTAGGCCACTGGCCGGAGCGACGGCCCGGGCGGCGCGGGGTGTTCGCGGTGCTCCGGAGCGCAGCCCCCGGGGCGTACGCCGGAGCGGGACCCGGGCAGGACCGGCGGAACAGGGCTTAGCATGCCCGCATGCACCCGGCGCTGCTTTCAGAAACGTGTCGTGACCAGGCCGCGTTGTGGTTGTGGCCGGGTCAGGCGCTGTACGTGGGGCCCTCGTTGGAGCTCGGCTTTCACTCCGGGGCCGTCAGCTGTCTGGCGGTGGGTGTCGACGCGGAGTTCACGGTCGAGCTGGAACACGGGCCGCGCCACCGGGCCCGTACGGCTCTGGTGGCGGCCCGGGTCCGGCACCGGATCGTCGCGGACGGGGGCCGGATGGCCTTCTGCTACCTGGATCCGGCGTCGGCGCGGGAGCGGGCCTGCCGCCGGATGACCGACGGCGGCCCCGAGGTCGCCCTGCACCACGAGCGGGAGGCCGAGTTGGTCCGGCGGGCCGCCTCGCTGGAAGGGGACGTACCGCTTCCGGAGGTCCGGGGCTGGCTGGACCTCGCCGGACCGGACGGGCTCGCCGGCCGTCTGGACCCCCGGGTCAGGCGGGCGGCCGGCCGGCTGGCCGGGCCCTCGGGGCAGCGGCTGGCGGCCAAGGAGCTGGCGGCCGAGGCGGGCCTCTCCGTCTCGGGCTTCCTGCGGCTGTTCCGCGCCGAGACCGGCACCACCTTCCGGCGGTACCGGCTGTGGGCGCGGATGCTGCGGGTGGCCGCCCTCCTGGAGACCTGGCCCGATCTGAGCACGGCCGCCGTGGAGGCGGGATTCGCCAGTCCCTCGCACTTCAGCAGCTCCTTCCACGCGACGTTCGGGCTGCGCCCCAGCGCGCTGTTCTCCCGGCCCGTGGCGATCAGCGCGACCGAGTGGCCGGAAAGTGTTACTCGAAAGTAGGCATCCGGATAACCCTCCGGTGGGGTGCCGTGCGCCCGACGGCGACAAGTCGACGACAAGAAACGTGGGTCAGGATGCGAGTCAGGGGGACTTGACCATGAGTGACGGTTTCCGGGGGGACAGTCTGGTGCGCACGGCCTCGCAGGCACCGAGCGGACGTACGGGTGTTCGACGGCCGGCCGGAGTGCGCGCCATATGAGACACGGGGATCGGCAGCGGCCCGCCCGGCCTTCCGTCGCGGCCTCCGCTCACCGGTTTTCCGTGCACCGCCCCTGATTTTCGGCCCGTTGCTTTCATTCCATTTTGCCGAAAGCGTGCCTTTCTTGCCTCGTCATACCACATGGTTCGACCGCCGGAACTTCGTAAAGGTGGACGCTCGATGAAAGTAGACGTTCTCGGACCCCTGGAGGTCAGTGATGACGGCGTGCCCGTCAGAATTCCGGGGGAGAAGCTGAGGGCCATCGTCGCCGTCCTCGCCCTTTCGCCGGGGCGCCCGGTCTCCAGGAACGACCTGATCGACGAATTGTGGGGCGAGGAGCCGCCCCGCAACGCCGAGAACTCACTGCACGGCCATATCGCACGGCTTCGCCGGGTGCTCGCGACCCGCAGCGGAAAGCCCGATCTGCGGGAGATCATCGAGACCTCCCCCTCCGGATACGCGCTGACCTCCACCGGCATCGAGGTCGACGCCGCCCGTTTCGAAGAGCTCGTCCGGCGCGCCGACCTGCTCGGAGACGGAGCACTGGAGGAGGCCGCGGCGCTGCTCACCGAGGCGACCGGACTCTGGCGCGGTCCGGCGCTCGTCGACACCGGGCAGGGGGCCATCTGCCGGATGGCCTACACCCGGCTCCAGCAGACCCGGATAACCGCCTGCGAGAAATTATTCGATGTCCGGCTGAAGCTGAATCAGCACCGCTCGCTCATTTCCGATCTGGAGCAGATGCACGCCATGCATCCCTTCCACGAGCGGTTCTGTGCCCAGCTCATCACCGCCCTCTGCCGCTCCGGCCGGCAGGCGGACGCGCTGGACGCCTACAGCCAGATGTGCGAGCGTCTGTCGCACAGCCTGGGACTGGATCCGGGTCGCGAACTGCAGAGCAAGTTCTACGGAATATTGCGCCAGGACCCGGCGCTTCTCTGAGCCGCGGCGAAGCGCGCGCGGCCCGCGCCCGGCGTCCGCGCGGGCCGCATTCGGGGAACCTGATCCAGCCTGATCGGGGCGTGTACCATTCGGGCGGCCGATCAGGACCGGCCACGGCCTCCGCCGGCTGTTCGCCCCCGGAGCCCCCGTGTACGCCGCGTTCCCGCTCTCCTCCCATCCCGCCTTCCCCGCCCTTTCCGTCCCTGCCGCCTGCCGTCCCCCTCCGGCACCGCACGATCCGTCCCTGCCAGGTCCACTCGGGACCGTACGCGTCATGAGGTACGAGCCACGGGTGCCGAGAACGAAACTGAATGCGCCGATGAACTTGTTATCCGTGCAGGGCGAGCGGACCGCACCAACGCCTCCGCTGGAATTCGGGCTGCTGGGACCCCTGGTGGCGCGCTCCGGGGACGAGGTCCTGGACATCGGCCCCCCGAAGCGCCGTGTGCTGCTCATCCGGCTGCTGCTGGAGCGCGGGCACGCCATACCGCTGGAGTCGCTCTGCGACGATCTGTGGCCCGGCCGTCCGCCCAGGGGCGCCGTCTCCTCGGTGCACGCCCACATCAGCAGGCTGCGCGACGCGCTGGAGCCCCAGCGGGCCCGGCGCGGAAAGGCGGGCGTGCTGGTGCGGGAGCCCATGGGGTACGCCCTGCGGGTGCCCCCCGAGGCCCAGGACGCCGTGGGGTTCGAACGGGCCCTGGGGCGCGCCCGGCGGCTGCTCGGCGAGGGGCGTGTCGGTGCGGCGCGCCAGGAGATCGACACGGCGCTGGGCCTCTGGCGGGGCGCGGCGCTGGCCGATGCCGTGGACCATCCCTTCGCCGCCCAGGAGATCACCCGGCTCGAAGAAGCCCGCCTGTTGGGACGGGAGTTGCGGGTGACCATCCTGGTGCACGAGGGCAACCTGGAGGAGGCGGTGCTGTCCGCCGAGGAGCTGACCGCTCGCAACCCGCTCCGGGAGGTGACCTGGGAGCTGCTGATGCACGCGCTCTATCTGTCGGGCCGGCCGGCCGAGGCGCTCCAGCGGTACGCGAAGCTGCGCGGGCTGCTCTCGGAGGAACTCGGCATGGACCCCGGCCCCCGGCTGCGCCGGCTCCAGACCGCGATCCTGCGGCAGGACGACAGCCGGCTCTCCGTCCTGGGCGCCCCCGTGCCGCAGGCCCCGGCGAGCGGCTGAACCGGGGGCCTCTCCAGGGGGCACACGGGGACGGGGCGCGGGGGTACGGGCCCGGGGGTACGGGTGCGGGGAGACGGGGCGCGGGGGTACGGGTGCGGGGCGGGCCCGTCCGGACGCCTCCCGGACGGGCCCACCCCGTACCCCTGTTCCTGTGGTTCCTGCCGATGTACCTGCCGACCGCCGCCGGTTGGTGTCAGCGGCCGTCGCGCCCCGCCGCGCCGGCCCGGCGGCGGGTGGACGCGAAGAGCACCGCGGCCCCGGTCGCCAGCACGGCCGCGCCGCCCACCGCGAGGTACGGCGTGGTGGAGTCGCCGCCGGTCTGGGCGAGATTCTCGGTGGCGGGGGCGGTGGCGGGGGCGGCCACCGGCTCGGCGGCGCCCTGCGGCTGCGGGGCGTTGCCGCCGTCCCCGGCCAGGGACTGCCCGGCCGCCGTCTTCGCCGGGTCCCCGGCACCCTGGGCTGCCTGTGCCTCCTGGCCCGCCGGGGACTCCGCCGCCTTGAGCTCGCCCGCCTTCTCGCCTGTCTCCTCGCCCGCGTTCTTGGCCGGTGCCGGAGCGGCGGCCGGGGCCTGGTGCTGCCCGTGGGCGGAACCGTGCGCGGAGGCGTCGCCGCCGTGCCCGCCGTGGTCCACGGTGGAGTGCTCGGTGCCCGCCTCGATCTGCCGGTCGGACGGGGCCGCGGCGGCCGGAGCGCCCGGCTTGGCCCCGCCCTTGCCGCCGAACACCACGTCGGAGCAGGTGTAGAACGCCTCCGGCGAGTCCGAGCGCTGCCAGATCGAGTAGACCAGGTGGCGGCCGGAGCGCGCGGGCACGGTGCCGTCGAAGACGTACTCCCCGCCGACCAGCTTCGGGTTGGTGACCTTGACGAACGGCTTGGCCTCCAGATCGGACCACTTCAGCGGCTTCGAGGGGTCGTAACCGGCCTTGGTGAGGTACAGCTCGAAGGTGCCCTTGTGCGGGGCGGTCGCCTTGTAGTGGAAGGTGTGCTTCCCGGCCGTGAGCGAGGACGACGGCCAGTCCGTGCGCGGCAGGTCCAGCCCCCGGTACTTGGCCCGGTTGGCGCTGCACAGCTTGCCGTCCGGGATGATCCGCCGGTGGTTGCCGGCCGCGTCGCCGATGTTGACCTCGTTCCAGTCGTAGAGCGGCTGCGTCCCGCCCGCCGCCACCAGCGCCTTGCACGCCGCCGACCTCGGGTGCTCGGGGCCCTCCGCGAAGCAGGCGGACACCCGGCTGACCGGGTCGGTCATGGAACCGTGCGCGACGGCGGGCGTGGCGGTGAGCCCGGCCAGCGCCAGCGGCCCCACGGCGAGGAAGGCGGCGGTGGCGGCCGTGCGGCGAGCGGTCATGTGGGGGTCTCCTTCGAGCGGTGCCGACGACGGGCGCGGCGCGAACCGCGGCCGCCGGACGGGCGAAACGTACGGTGGGGCCGGAGGCACTGGGGGAACCGTCCGGCCCCCGGGGCCGACCGCACGGCGGCGCGGCCCCCCGTGGGCTGCGGCACCGACGCGCCGGAACCGGCCCCGGCGCAAGCAAGTTAGCCCGTCCGGACCGCCAAAACGCCTGCTAGGAGCCGTGGTTGGCGATCTTTATGGTGCTCTTAAGGGACCGCTAAGCGCCGCATCGGAAACGGCCCCGGCGGGCCGGTGCGGGCCCGAGCACGCGGCCCCCGCAGACGGTCACCGTCCCGTACGCCTTCCGGCGGTCACCGTCCCGTACGTCCTCCGGCGGTCACCGCCCGGGCGTGGCACGGTCCCGGGTGGCGGAGGTGGCCGGGGCCTCCGGCGGCCGGGCGCCCCGCTCCCAGAGGGCGGTCAGCTGGTGGTGCAGCACCTCCCGGGCCTCCGGCGCGGTGAGATGGCCGACCAGGACCTGGGCGGTCAGCCCGTCCGCCAGTGCCAGCAGGGCCCGGGCCTCCCGCTCCGGCCCCGGTGCCCCGTCGGCGCCGTCGCCCGCCCCCGTGGCCTCCGCGACCAGGGCGGTGAGGACGCGGTGCAGGGCGGCGTAGTCGGCGCGCAGCACCTCCGCGAGGGCGGGTGCGACGGCCGCCTGTGCGACGAAGGCCAGCCAGACCCGCGCCTCCGCCCGCCGCTCCGCGCCGAGCAACGCCACCTCGGTGACGACATGGCCGAGCCGGGAGCGGGCCGACTGGGCGGGGCTCGCGGCGATCTGGGCCCGGACCCGATCGGCCACCCGGGCGCCCACGTACCGGAGGGCGAAGACCAGCATCTCGTCCTTGGTGCGGAAGCACCGCTGCACCGCGCCCATGGAGAGCCCCGCCCGGTCCGCCACATCGCGCAGCGTCACACCCTCCAGGCCGAGTTCGTCGGCCAGCCGGCAGACGGCCTCCGCGATCGTCCGGCGCCGCTCCTCCTGGTCCACCTGTCTCGGCACGCCCGCCACCCCTCTCGTCCTCTTCGCCGTCCCCGTGTCACCGGCCACCCCCGAATATACCGATGCGCTTGCATCGCTATCCCCGCTACAGTTCCGATGCAAGCGCATCGATACGTGCGGGTCCGGAGAGCGGGCCGGGAGCGAAGGGAGCGGGGACGGGATGACGGACACCCTGTGGCGACTGACCGCCACGGAGCAGGCGGCGGCCGTGCGGAGCGGGGAGGTCTCCGCCGTGGAGCTGGTCGACAGCCACCTGGAGCGGATCGCGGAGGTCAACCCCCGGATCAACGCGGTCACTCAGCTCCTCGCCGAGCGCGCCCGCGCGGCAGCGGCCGGGACCGACCGGCGGCGGGCGGCGGGCGAGGACCCGGGGCCGCTGGCGGGAGTGCCGTTCACGGTGAAGGAGACCACCGCCGTCGAGGGGGTGCCCACCACCTTCGGCGTTCCGCGCTTCCGGGACCTGGTCGCCCCGGCCGACGCACCCCCGGTGGCCCGGCTCCGGGCGGCCGGTGCCGTTCCGATCGGGCACAGCAACATGCCGACCCTGGTGCTCGCCGGAATGCACACCCGCAGCGAGCTGTTCGGGGACACCGTCAACCCCTGGCACCCCGGCCGGACCCCCGGTGGCACCAGTGGCGGGGACGGGGCGGCGGTGGCCACCGGGATGGTCCCGCTCGGCCTCGGCAACGACTCCGGGGGCTCGGTGCGGATCCCGGCCGCCTTCTGCGGGGTGGCCGGGCTGAAGCCGACCGCCGGCCGGTACCCCGCCGACCACCGCGCCTTCGGCCCCGACGACCCGGGCCCGGCGAGCCAGGCGCTGGTCACCGACGGCCCGCTGGCCCGGAGCGTGGCCGATCTGCGGCTGGCCCACGAGCTGTTGGCCGGGACGGATCCGCGCGACCCCCGGGCGGTGCCGGTGCCGGTCCACGGGCCGCCGCTGCCGGGCCCGGTGCCGGTCGCCGTGGTGGCCGACCCCGGTGGGCACGGCGTCCACCCCACCGTCCGGGCCGCCGTCGAGACCGCGGCCGAGGCCCTGCGGGACGCCGGGTACGACGTGCGCGAGGTGGCCGACGTGCCCCGGCTCGACGAGACGCTGGAGGCGTACCAGCTGCTCACCCTCACGGAGTTCGCCCCCACCTGGCCCCAGGTGCGCGGCCTCCTCGGGGCGGGTGGCGACCGGTACATCGCCATGGCCATGGAGCGCACCCGTCCGGCCGACGCCGCCGGTCTGGTCCGGCTGATGGGTACCTGGCTGGGTCTGCGGCGCTCCTGGGCCGAGTTCCTGGACCGCCATCCGCTGCTGCTCGGCCCGGTGTTCACCGAACCGCCCGTCGAACCGGGCCTGGAGTCCCGGGACCGGGCCGGACACGAGCGCGTCACCTCCGCCATGCGGCTGTGCACCGCGACCAGTTTCGTGGGCGTGCCCGCCGTCGCCGTGCCGACCGGGACGGCCGACGGGCTGCCCTGCGGGGTACAGCTCGTCGGCCGCGCCTTCCGGGAGGACCTCTGCCTGGCGGCCGCCCAGGCGATCGAGGACCGCCTCGGCGTGCTCACCCCGCTCGATCCACGCGGCTGACCGGGGCCGGACCGGGTGATCCACCGCGGGCGCCGGCGCGTACCGTCACCGGCATGGAACCCGACTCGCCCCGCCCCGCCACCCCGGCCGACGTCCCGGCCGTCCGGGCCGTCACCGATGCCGCCTACCGGCACTACATCGACCGCATCGGGGTCGTCCCCGCGCCCATGGAGGCGGACCACGCGGCCGATGTCGCGGCCGGCCGGGTGTTCGTGACCGGCGAGCGGGAGATCCGGGGCGTCATCGTGCTGGTGCCACATCCGGACCACCTGTTCCTGGAGTCGGTCGCGGTCCACCCCGACCAGCACGGCACCGGCCTGGGGCGGCGGCTGCTCGCCTTCGCCGAGGAGTACGCGACCGGCCTCGGGCTCCCCGAGATCCGGCTCTACACCAACGCCCTGATGTGGGAGAACCAGCGGCTCTACTCCCGGTACGGCTATGAACTGGTGGAGCGCCGGGTGGACGGCCCGTACGACCGCTTCCACTACCGCAAACGGCTCGGCTGAGGCGCCCGGTTCGCCGCTCGCAGCTCGCCGGCCCAATGGGTCTCCGTCCCTCAGTGGGTTGCCACCCACCACCGCAGCACCGGGGCGAGTGGTGGCCGGAGCGCCCGGAGGCGTTCGACGCGGTGCTGGCCCTCGCGACCGACGCCGCCGCACCCGGGCGTCCCGCCGCCCTGTGGACCCTGGCCGACCACTGGTCCGGCACCCCGGGGGTGCTGGACACCGTCCTGACGGCCGCCACCGATACCGACCCCGCAGTGCGCCGGGCGGCGTTCCGCGCCCTGGTAGTCCGCTACCCGGAGCGGGCCTGGCCCCTGGTGCGGGACGGGGCCACCGCCGACCCCTCCGACGAGGAGCGGGCCTCTCTGGTGCGGCTGGTCGCCCTGGTCTGGCCCGCCGAGGCCGGTGCCGAGGGGATTCTGGCCGACCGGGCCGTCGAGGATCCCGCCGAGTCGGTCCGGGCGGCGGCCGCTCATGGTCGGGAGCTTCTCCGCACCGGCACCGAGCCGCTCGCCACGGCCGTACCACCGCCTGGCCGCGTCCCGGACGGGCGGCGGGGCAGAATCTCTCCGTGACCTTGAACATCGTCATCGACCCGGGCGCGCCGGCCGCGCCGTACGAACAACTGCGGGCCCAGATCGCGGAGCAGGCGCGGTCCGGAGGGCTGCCGGTGGGATACCGGCTGCCGCCGGTCCGGGCGCTGGCGGAGGAACTGGGCCTCGCCGCCAACACGGTGGCCAAGGCGTACCGGGCGCTGGAGGCGGACGGGGTGGTGGAGACCCGGGGCCGGGCCGGCACCTTCGTGGCCGCGGCCGGGGACGCCGCCGCCCGCCGGGCCGCCGCCGCGGCCGTCGCGTACGCCACCGAGGCGCGCCGGCTGGGTCTCGGCCGGGCCGCCGCCCTGGCCGCCGTCGAGGACGCGCTGCGGGTGGCCTACCCGGACGAGTGACCCCGAGGGGCGGCGAACCGCCCCCGGAGGGTGGGGATAAGGGGCCGGACCGACCGCGCAGGGGGCAGAAGAGGTCGGTCCGGCCGGCCACGGCGCCGGTCGTCCGGCGGCGCACATCCGCGCGGACCCGATCGTGGCGGGAGCCGGCGCGGGCCCGTGGAGGGTCGTGAGGCACGCACGGAGCGCCGGTGCTCCGGTCCGAAGCCTCACCCGCGCCAGGGCCCCATTCCCAGCGGGTGGCGCGAAGAATGTCATAAACACCGGGGGCTTTGACCGGCTTTTGAGTGCTGTCCCAGGAGCCCGGGACACTCGGCCCGCGCGGGCCCACCGGATCCAACTCCGGGTCCAATCCCTGGTGATCAGGGGGTCGGTGGGTGCGTGAGGGGGAGCGGAGGAGCAGGATCCGCTGTCATGATCGGTGCGGTGGACACGGTGTGCGCGCGACCCCGTGCGTCAGTTCCAAAACAGCCGCAAACCGACCTGTCGGTCCTGCTCTTGTGCGGATACAGTCGCACACTGTGCAGGCGTTCCTGTGCGGTCCGTCACGTTGCCCCCGGGTCCATCGCCCGCCCTCCGGGTCCGCCCTCCGGAGGCGACACCCGGCCGGGCTCCGTGGGTCCGGCCGGCGCAGGCGCCGTGCACGGTGCTCGCGCACACCACCGTTCGTCCGTCGTCCCTCCGGAGCCCTTCGATGACCAAGCAGTACCGTGCGTTCTGCACACGCCAAGATCTGATTCGCTCGGCCGCCGAGGTCATCGGCAGGACCGGGTTCGCGGAGGCGTCGCTCACCACGATCAGCGCCCGCGCCGGTGTGAGTACGGGCGGGCTCACCTTCCACTTCCGCAACAAGCAGGCCCTGGGCGAGGCAGTGGAACTAGCGGCTGCCGAGAGCCTGTTGCGGGTCACGGGGCATGTGCAGCTCCGGCACCCGGCACCCCTGCAACTGCTGGTCGACACCTCGCACGCGCTCGCCCGGAGCCTCGCGGAGGACCCCGTGCTGCGGGCCGGCTTCGGTCTGGGGCGGGACGCGACCTGGCAGAGCTGCGTCGCTCTGTGGGGCCAGTGGCAGGACTGGGTGGAGCTGATGCTGAACGTCGCCCGCGACCGGGGCGACCTCGCCCCGGACGTGGCACCCAAGGACGTCGTCTCCCCGATCACGGCCGTACTCGCGGGGTTCGAGGTGCTCAGGGGCGGCTCCGACGGTGACGCGGGACAAGGTCTGCGGGACGAACTGAGCCGATTCTGGCGGCTGTTCATGCCCCGGATCGCGGCCGAGCCGGTGCGGAACCTGATCGACCCCGACAGCACGCACCTGCCGCTCTCCGCCGGGACGGCGGCCCTGGGCGGCGCCGGCGACTACCCGGAGATCTGCGGGGTCGCCTGATCCCCCTCACGACTCCGCCGGCGCCACCGCTTGGGCCCCGGCCCGGCCGGCGCCACCGCCCGGCCCGGCTCGTCCGGTTCCACCGCTGCCCGGCTCTCCGGTCCCCCCGATCCCACCCTCCCGGACGCCCCGGCCCGGCACCGCCCGGACCGGGGCGGTGCCGTCCCCGCGCGGGTGCCCGGAGGGGCCGTACCCGCTGCTCGGAGCGGTGTTTGTGCTCCCTTTGAGCACCGCGCCGGAGTATGGGCGCGGACCGGTCCGCCAGGGGCCGGGCGGTGGGACGGAAGGAAGACCGACGTGGCAGGCGCGTGGTTCCGCAGGTACGACTCCTTCGGCGGCGGTCCGGAGGCGCCCGGCTCGGTGCGGCTCGTCTGCTTCCCGCACGCGGGCGGCGCGGCCAGCTCGTACATCAGGCTCTCCCGGACGCTGGCCCCGGCCGTCGAGGTCCTGGCCGTGCAGTATCCGGGGCGGCAGGACCGGCGCCAGGAGGAACCGGTCGCCGACATCGGGCGGCTCGCGGACGCCCTGGCCCAGGAGGTGGAGACCCATGTCGACGGGGTCTACGCCTTCTTCGGGCACAGCATGGGCGCGCTGCTGGCCTACGAGACGGCGGCCCGTCTGGCCGACCGGGGCGCTCCGGGGCCGGCGGCGCTGATCCTCTCCGGGCGGCAGGCGCCCCGGCCGGTGCCCTCGCCCCACGACCGGCTGCTCACCGACGCCGACATCCTCGCGGCCGTCCGGCGGCTCGGCGGCACCACCCCGGCGGTCCTGGACGACCCCGAGCTGCGGGACATGGTGATGCCCGCGCTGCGGGCCGACTACCGGGCCATCGGCTCCTACGCCTGGCGCGAGCGCCCGCCGCTGGACACGCCCCTCACCGTGCTGATCGGTGACGCCGACCCGGTGGTCCACCCGCAGGAGGCGCTGGCCTGGCGGGAGTTCACCACCGGACCGACCGGCATGCACACCTTCACCGGCGGCCACTTCTATCTGGACGAGCACCTCGGCGGGGTGGCCGACGCCATCACCCGCACCCTCGCCCGGCACACCCCGGCCGGGGCCGGCGTCCGCACCCGATAACCGCCCCGGCCCGGCCGGTACCGCCGTCGGTGCCGACACCACCGCCGGTACCGGTACCGGTATCGGTGCCGCGAATGTTCCGAGCAGGCACTTCAGGGCGACGAGGCCCAGTTTTGTGTGGGTTTGGAGCGGCCTGTCGCAGAATGGTCATCAACCAGTCCGGCACCATCTCCGCTCAGGCCCGGAGAGCCGTGCCCACGCCTCGACCACGCCCTGGAGGCACAATGGAATTCCGGATGCTGGGCCCGATGGAGATCCTCGGCGACGACGGTGGAGCGGTGGTGCTCGGGGGCATCAAGCAGCGCGCCACCCTGGGCTTCCTGCTTCTCCAGGCCAACCGGGTCGTCGCCACCAGCCAGTTGATGAACGCGCTGTGGGGTCTGGACGACGCCCCCACGACCGCGCGCAAGATCCTCCAGAACGCGGTCTACCGGCTGCGCGGGGTGCTCTCCCCGGAGATCGGCGGGATACCGGGCCGCACCGCTCCGGGCGCACCGGCGCTGCTGACCCAGCCGCCCGGCTACATGCTCCGGGTCGACCCCGACCGGGTGGACCTGCACCGCTTCCACCGGTGGGTGGCCGAGGGCCGGGAGAAGCTGGCGCTCGGCGAACACGAGCCGGCCGCCCGGCTGTTGCGGGACGCCCTGGCGCTCTGGCGGGGCCGGGCGCTGGCCGACCTGGTGGAGACCGGGACCGACTGGCCCGAGCTGATCGCGGTGCAGAACACCCGGCTCGACGTGATGGAGGACTACTTCGAGGCGCAGCTCGCCTGCGGCCGCCACCACGCGATCCTGTCCGGCCTGGAGACCATGGCTGACGCCGAGCCGCTGCGCGAACGCTGCTGCGGCCAGCTCATGCTGGCGCTCTACCGGTGCGGCCGGCAGGCGGACGCGCTGAACGTCTACAGCCGCATCCGCTCCGCCCTCGTGGAGGATCTCGGCCTGGAACCGAGCCGGCGGCTCCAGCGGCTCCAGCACGCCATCCTGACCCAGGACCCGGAGCTGTTCCTGACCGAGCCGGAGCCGGCCGGATCGCGCGTCCCCGCCGGCCAGGCGGTGGACCTGGACCGGTTCCGCCGCCCCGCCGCCTCCACCGTCCCGGCCCCCGTCGTTCCTGCCCCCGCCCCCGCCCCGGCCTCCGCCGGGCCCGTTCCCGCTCCCGTTCCCGCGCCGGCCGAGGCCACCGGGACACCGCCCCGCCCCGCCGCGCCCACCGCGCCGGCCCCGGAGCAGCCGGCCGCGCCCGACCGCCGCCGGGTCAGCGTCGTCGCCGTACGCACCCGGCTGGCGCCCACCCTGGGCGGCGCGGGCAGCGAGCGCCTGGACGAACTGCTGGACGGCACCGCCTCCGTGGTGCGGGAGCACATCGAACACTTCGGCGGCACGGTGACCGCCTCCTTCGGCTCGACCATCCTCGCCCTCTTCGGGCTGCGGGAATCCCGGGAGGACGACAGCCGCCGCGCCGTGCTCGCCGCCCTGGCGATCCGGGACAAGCTCGACGTGGCGCGCTGCACCGAGACCGAGGGCGCCGAACTCACCGTGCGTACGGCGGTGACGGCCGGCGACGTCCTGCTGCGGCGCCGGGGCGGCGAGGAGGCCCCGATGGTGGTCGGCGTCGTACTGGACGAGGCCGAGACCCTGCTGGCGGCGGTGCCCGTCGGTGAGGTGTGGACCAGCGAGGCGGTACGCCGCGCCACCACCGAGAACGTCAACTACCGTGCGGTGGCCCGGGGCTGGCAGGTGACCGGGGTGCGCGGGGAACCCGACGGGCTGGCCGGTGCCACCGGCGAATGCGGCCTGACCTATGAACTCGACGTGCTGCGCGGGCTGATGCAGCGCAGCAGGCACCGCACCGTGCCGTATCTGTTCACCGTGCTCGGCGAGCACGGCACCGGCAAGAGCCGGCTGCTGGGGGAGTTCGCCCGGTGGGCCGGCGGGCTCGACGACGCCCCCGTCGTGCTGACCGGACGCACCCCGGAACCCGGACAGGGAGACGCGCTGGCGGCTCCGGCGCAGATCCTCGCCGCCTACTGCGGGATCCGTCCCGGTGACGATCCGGTGGCGGCGCGGCGCGCCCTGGGTGAGCGGGTGCGGGCCCTGTTCCCCGGCGAGGGGGACGCGGACCTGATGCTGGCCCAGTTGCTGCCGCTGCTCGGCACCGGCGCGGAGGCGCTGCTCGGTGTGGTCTGCCCGGAGGAAGTCGTGGCCGCCTGGGGCGAGTTCTTCCGGGAGGCGGCCCAGCACGCGCCCGTGGTGCTGTGCCTGGACGACCTCCACCACGCCGAGGACTTCGTGCTGGACGTCATCGAGGGGCTGGCCGAGTCCGCCGGACCGCGCGCCCTCTTCGTCGTCGCCTCCGCCCACCCCGGGCTGCTGCGGCGCCGGCCGGGCTGGGCGGGCGGCAAGAACCACGCGTCCACGGTCACCCTGGACCGGCCGGAGCGCTTCACCCGGGAACAGCTGGTGGAGTTCCTGCTGTCGGCCGCCCGCAGCGAGGGCGCCCAGACCGTCGGCCGGTAGCTCTCCCGCCCTGTCGGCGCCGGGGCCGCTCCATGGCCCCGCTGCCCGCTGCCCGCTGCCCGCTGCCCGCTGCCCGCTGCCCCGGGGGCCCGGCCCGTCCGGAGCCCGGGCCCCGGGGCCCTTGTCCACCTGGGCCCGGGGGCCTCCCTGGTCCCGGCCCTCCCGGGCCCCCGGCTTGCCCCGCCCGGCCCTCCGGGTCCTGCCCCGCCCCGTGCCCGGTCCTCCCGGCGCCCCGGCTTCCGGGAACCCCGGCCCGCCCGAGGCCGGGCCCCTGCCCGCCCGCACCCGTGGGCCTCCCCGGCCCCGGCCCCTGCCCACACCCTCCCAAGGCCCCGCCCCCACCCGTGGGTAACCGACCGCCCACCACCGCCCCGTACCGGGCGAGTGACCGGCTCGTGACCGTGCGCTGGAATCGCCCGGCCCAGGATGGCGGGGAGGACATGCCGGGCATCGAGAACGATCGAACGGTCGACGGTGCGGGCATTCCGCCGCATCGGACAAGGAGCGAGACATGAATTCCGACTATGCCGCGACCGAGCTCGCCGAACCCAACCTGCGGGCGCTGCTGGGCACGGCCGGTCTGGACGTGGAGTACGTGCGTGGCGAGGGCAACACGCTCTTCCGGCTGGGCGCGGACGGCCAGGAGATCCCGGTGCTCGACTTCGCGGGCGGCTACGGCTCCCTGCTCTTCGGCCACAGCCACCCGGAAATCATCGCCCGCGCCCGGCAGTTGCTCGACGAGGGCACCCCGGTGCACGCGCAGTTCTCCTCGCACCCCTACGCCAACCGGCTGGCCGCCGAGCTGAACCGGATCGTGCACCGGGAGACCGGCACCACCGAGCCGTACTACGCCACCTTCGCCAACAGCGGTGCCGAGGCCATCGAGGCGGCCGTCAAGCACGCCGAGCTGGACCGGGTGCTCCGGCTCGGGGAGCTGCTGGAGCGGATCGCGGCCGGCGCCGAGCGGGCCCGGGAGGCCGTGGCGGACGGCTCGGCGGTCGTCCCGGACAGCCTGTTCACCCGGCTCCGGACCGAGCCCCCGGCCGCCGGCCAGGACCGGACCGAGGCCGTGCTCGCGGCGGTCGCCGCGCACAACGCCGAGCCCGGTTCCCGGCCGCCGCTCTTCCTCGCCCTGGAGGGCGGCTTCCACGGCAAGCTCATGGGCAGCGTCCAGCTCACCCACAACCCGGGCTACCGGGAGCCGTTCGACGCCCTCGGCGTGCGGACCCGCTTCGTCCCCGAGGGCCGCGCCGATCTGCTGAAGGAGATCGCGGCGGAGGAGGGCGCCACCCTGCTGGAGCCGGTCGTGGAGGACGGCGAGATCCGGCTGGCCGAGCACCGGGCCCCGGTCTTCTGCGCCTTCCTGCTGGAGCCGATCCAGGGCGAGGGCGGCATCCGGCCGCTCACCCAGGAAGGCGCCCGGGCCGTCGACGAGTTCCGCGCGGCCACCGGCTGCCCGGTCGTCGTGGACGAGGTGCAGAGCGGCATGGGCCGCACCGGCGCCCTGCTGGCCAGCGCCGCCCTGGGCCTGCGCGGCGACTACTACGTCCTCGCCAAGTCGCTGGGCGGCGGCATCGCCAAGGCGTCCGTGATGCTCGTCCACGAGTCCTGCTACCGGCCGCAGTTCGAGCTGGTGCACAGCTCCACGTTCGCCAAGGACAGCTTCTCCTGCCACATCGCGCTCAAGGTGCTCGAACTGCTGGAGGCCGACGGCGGCAGCGCCTACCGCCGGGCCGCCGAACGGGGCGAGGCGCTGAAGGCGATGCTCGACCGGGTGCGGCTGGCCTTCCCCACCGTGGCCGCCGAGGTACGCGGCCGGGGCCTGATGCTCGGCTTCGAGTTCCGCGACCAGTCCGACTCCCCGGACCAGGTCCTCGGTGAGGCGGCCCGCACCGGGATGATCGGCTATGTGCTCGCCGGTCATCTGCTGCACGCCCACCGGATCCGGACCTTCCCCACCGCCAGCGCCCCCCACACGCTGCGCTTCGAGCCGTCCCTGCTGCTGACGGACGAGGAGATCGGCCGCCTGGAGACGGCCCTCACCGATGTCTGCGCCCTCGTCCGCGACCGGGCGTCGGACCGCCTCGTCACCTCCTCCTGACCGCGCGGGCGCCACCGCCCCGCCCCCCCCCCCCCCCCCCCCCCCCCCCCCCCCCCCCCCCCCCCCCCCCCCCCCCCCCCCCCCCCCCCCCCCCCCCCCCCCCCGCGGGCCCCCCCCCCCCCCCCCCCCCCCCCCCCCCCCCCCCCCGCCCCCCCCCCCCCCCCCCCGCCCCCC
>NZ_JANUGQ010000022.1 GCF_024756275.1 Streptomyces pyxinae
GGAGCTGGTCGAGGACTTCCACGCGCTGGCCCCGCTCATCGCCGGCCTGGACGAGCGCGACCGGCAGATCATCCATCTGCGGTTCGTAGAGGAGCTGACCCAGTCGCAGATCGGCGAGCGCCTCGGCTGCTCCCAGATGCATGTGTCCCGGTTGCTCTCCCGCACCCTCAAGCGCCTGCGCGAGGGGCTGCTCACCAACCGCTGAGACCACTTCATGGTTCCGGGAGCCGCACCGGGCTCCTCCCCGGCCGAGAGTTTTCGTGCTCTCGTGCGGGGGAGGGGCCCTTCTCCCGTTGTACGCCTCTGGGCGCACGCCCTGCGGGACGGCGGGAATCATCGCGTTCCCCCGCAGGGCGCCCTGAGTGCTGAACCGGCGCCGGACGGCAGAAGAATGAGCGATTTTTCGCATCGGGGAGTTTGCCGGAAAGCACAACGGTCACATGTCCTGGTGTCAGCGATCCACAGAGATCCGCAGGACACCACGACACGATCCGGAGGTTGGCATGTCGGCGAACGAGAAGGCCAAGGCGAAGACCGAGCAGGCCAAGGGCAAGGTCAAGGAGGGCGTCGGCCGCGCTGCGGGCAATGAGCGCATGACGGCCGAGGGCCAGGCGGACCAGACCCGCGGCGACGCCCGGGAGGCCAAGGAGAAGACCAAGGACGCCTTCAAGCCCAAGCACTGAGGGCGGGCGCGAGAATACCGCGCCGACGTGACGGGGCCGGCCCATCGGGCCGGCCCCACGCGTATGTCGGAAAACTCCTGACCCTGGCCCCATCGCGTCCGGAACGCCGTCCGGAACACCGCCGGGAATTCGCCGGGCTCCGCGAAACACCGGGCCCGGCGAATAGCGGTCGGCCCGCCGAACAGTGACCGGCCCGGCGACGAGGAAGCCGCCCCGGTGAAGAGGGCCCGGGCCGGTGAGGCAAGGGGCCGGGCCGGTGAAGCACGGGGCCTGCGGGCGGGCCGGCGGCGAGACGACGGCCAAGGGCGCAGGACGGGGCACCCGGGGCGCCCGGGTGGTTCAGAGCGGGCCGTCCAGGTCGAAGAGGTCCTCCGGGGCGGGCCCGGCGCCCTCGGTCAGCGGCTGCTCCACCCACATGACCTTGCCGGTCGGGGTGTACCGGGTGCCCCACCGCCCGGCGAACCGCGCGACCAGGAACAGGCCCCGGCCGCCCTCGTCGGTGTCGGCGGCCCGGCGCGGATGCGGAGCGGTGCTGCTGCCGTCGGACACCTCGCAGATCAGCCCGCGCTCGTACAGCATCCGCACCCGGATCGGCGGGGACCCGTACCGGATGGCGTTGGTGATCAGCTCGCTGAGCATCAGCTCGGTGGCGAAGCCCAGCTCGTCGAGGCCCCAGCCCTCCAGCCGGCGCACACAGGCGGCGCGGACCGGGGCGACGGCCGCCGGGTCGGGGGGCACGTCGAACTCCGCGACCCGGGAGGCGTCCAGCCGCTTCGTCCCGGCCACCAGGAGCGCCACGTCCTCGGTGTGGTGGTCCGGCAGCAGTGTCTCGTGGAGCGTCCGGCAGATCTCCTCCGCCGGCCGGTCCGCGCAGCCGGCCAGTACCTCCCGGAGCAGCCGCCGGCCGGTCGTGGTGTCCCGGCCGGGACCGGCGAGCAGTCCGGCGGTGTACAGCACCAGGCGGCTACCCTCCGGAAGTTCGAGAGCGGTGGAGTCGAAGGGCAGCCCGCCCCGCCCCAGCGCCGGGAAGGCGGGCAGCTCCAGTTCCTCGACCGTGCCGTCCGGCCGGACCAGCACGGGCGAGAAATGCCCCGCCGCCGCCAGCTCACAGCCGCCCGAGACCGGGTCGTAGACGGCGTACAGACAGGTGGCGCCGGTCAGCCCCGCCCCGCTCGCCCCCGTCCCGGCCTCCGTGTCCGTCCCGGATCCCGTGTCCGTCCCGGACCCCCGGTCCGCCCCCGCCGCCGCGTCGGCCTCCGTGCCGTACCCGGCCGCCGACTCCGTCTCCTCGTGGGCCTCCTCCCGGTCGACCCGGGCCACCAGCTCCTCCAGATGCCCCAGGATCTCGTCCGGCGGCACGTCGAGCGCGGCGAAGGTGTGCACGGCGGTGCGCAGCCGCCCCATCGAGGCGGCCGCGTGCAGCCCCCGGCCCACCACGTCCCCGACCACCAGCGCCACCCGGGCGCCCGGCAGCGGGATGACGTCGAACCACTCCCCGCCCCCGCCCGCCCGGGCCGGCAGATAGCGGTACGCCACGTCCAGCGCGTCCTGGTCGGGCAGCACCCGGGGCAGCAGGCTGCGCCGGAGGGCGACCGCCACGGTGTGCTCCCGGGTGAACCGGCGCGCGTTGTCGATGGCGACGGCGGCCCGCGCGGCCAGTTCCTCGGCGAAGTCCAGGTCCTCCGCGTCGAAGCGCTCCGGGCGGGCCGAGCGCCAGAAGTTCGCCATGCCCAGGGTGACCCCGCGTGCCCGCAGTGGCACCGTCACCAGCGAGTGGATGCCGTACGCCAGCGTCCGGTCCGCGCCGGCCGGATCCTGCGCCCGCCAGCCGTGCGCCACCCGCAGATCCGCCTCCAGCACCGCGTGCCCGCCGGCCAGCGCCGCGGCCATCGGGGTGGTCGGCTCGTCGAAGGCGATGAGCTCGCCCGCCCGCTGGAGCGGACCGGCCGGATCGACCCCGGTGAGCGCGGCGCGCCGCATCGCGGTCAGCGGGCCGGACGGCTCCTCGCCGCCGAGCACCGGGTCGAGCAGCTCCACGGTGGCGAAGTCCGCGAACCGGGGGACGGCCACCGCCGCCAGCTCCTCGGCGGT
Organism: Streptomyces pyxinae; assembly: GCF_024756275.1. GTDB lineage: Bacteria > Actinomycetota > Actinomycetes > Streptomycetales > Streptomycetaceae > Streptomyces > Streptomyces pyxinae. The sequence continues at coordinate 2,775 of NZ_JANUGQ010000022.1, forward strand.
GCGCACCACGTCCAGCGTGGTGCCGATCCGCACCCCCGCCTCGTACAGCAGCTTGAGCCGCTCCCGGGCCACCTCGGCCGCGCCGGAGAGGGCCCGCAGCTCGGTGGTGTCCCGGAGCGTCGCCACGGTGCCCGGGGGGCCGCCGTGCGGAGCGGTCGGCCGGGTGCTGAGGGCGAGCAGCCGGTCGCCCGCCGGCCGCACCTCGTCGGTGACGGTACGGCCCGAGGCCAGCAGCGCCGCCACGGCCGGGTCGAGGCCCAGCGCGCCGACGTGCCGGCCCTCGGCGTCGGCCGGCAGCTCCAGCAGCCGCCGGGCCTCGTCGTTGACCAGGGTCAGCCGGCCGTCGCCGCCGACGATGACGACTCCTTCGCGCACCGCGTGCAGCACCGCGTCATGGTGCTCGTACATCCGGGTCATCTCGGCCGGCCCCAGCCCGTGCGTCTGGCGCCGCAGCCGTCTGCTGACCAGCGCCGAACAGCCCGCCGCCAGCACCAGTGCCAGGGCTCCGGAGCCGAGCAGCGCCGGGAGGTGCCGGTCCACCGGATGCCCGGCCCGCCCGACCGCCACCCCGGCGCTCACCAGGCCCACGACGGTACCGTCCGCACCGGTGACCGGCACCACCGCGCGGGCGGTACCGGCCGGCCCGTCCCCGGAGACCTCCGTGACCGGTCCGCGTACCGCCCGGGCCGCGCCCGCCGCCCGGGTGCCGACCAGAGCCGGGTCCGAGTCGGCGTACCGGAGGCCGGCCGGCGACATCACGGACACCGAGTCCACCCGGGCCCCCCGCCGGGTCCGCTCGACGGCCGGCTGGAGCACCGCGCCCGGTGCGGGCGAGCGCAGGGCCGCGGCGGTCCCCGGCGCCTGCGCGAAGGACTCGGCGGCGGCGAGCGCGTGGTGCTCCGCCGCCTGCTCGCCGTCCGGGCGGGACTGGAGGACCAGGGCGATCACGGCCGCCGTGATCAGCAGCAGCGCGACCAGGATCTGGAGCAGCAACACCTGCGAGGCGGCGCTGCGGGCCCGGAACAGGGACCGTACGGGTCGGCGGAACGGGCGGCGGCGCGCATCCGGGGACCCTCCACTCATGCCTTCTTTGTCTCATCGGCGGCGGTCCCGCGCCATCCCGGAGCCCGGAGCCCGGCGTGCCTTCGGTTCGCCGGTCCGGAGCCCGGCGTGCCGTCGGTCCGTCGGTCCGGGGGTCCGTGGGTCCGTGGGTCCGGGCCGGGAGGCGCGGCGGGGGCCGTCACCGAATGGACCAAGCCGTCCCGGCCCGCCACGCCGTCCGGCGCGGGCTGGGACAGAATGACCGGGGAACGGGCCGTACGACCGGGGAAACCGGCCACTGAATGAGGTGGGTATGGGGAGCGCCGGCAGCGACCACTCCGGGACCGGCGCCGTCCCGGCCGGGGCCGGCGGGCGCCCCGGCGGCCGTGGCCCTGACCGGCCCGGTGACGGTGACCGCCCCGGCGGCCGTGACCGGCCCGGCGGCCGTGGCCCTGACCGGCCCGGTGGCGGCGGCCGGGCGGGCGGCGGCAGTGCCGGGGCCTTTGTCGCGAGCGAGCTGACCGGAGCCGCCGTCGCCGTGCTGGAGCTGGACGCGGACGCGGTGGTCCTCCGCTGCACCGAGAGCGCCGAGCTGCTGCTCGGCCGTCCCGCCCGCGAGCTGTGCGGCGCTCCCGTGCACCGGCTCCTGGCCGACTCAGAGGCGGCCGCCGACGAGGTGGCCCGCTGCCGGGCCGGCGCGCGGGACGGCGAGACGACGGTACGGAAGGGGGACGGCTCCGAGCTGGCCGTCGCCTACCGCCTGGTGCCGCTCCGCACCGGGCGCGGGACCGGCGCGGAGACCCACTGTCTGGTCGTCGCGGCCCCCTGCGACCTGGTCGACCAGCGCCGGCACGACGACGCGTTCACCACCGAACTGTTCCTGCAGAACCGGGTCGGCCTCGCCGTCTTCAACCGCGACCTCGCCCTGATCCGCACCAACACCCCGCTGCTGCCCTACACCGGGCTCCCCGCCGAGCTGCGCGGCCACCAGCTGGCCGACTTCCTCCAGCCGGCCGACGCCCGGGCCGTCGAGGCGGGACTCATCCGGGTGCTGGAGACCGGGGCCCCGCTCGTCGACACCGAGGTGCTGATCCGCACCCGGATCGACCCCCGGGAGGGCCGGACGCTCTCCATGTCGGCGTTCCGGCTCCAGGGACCTGACGGACAGGTGATGGGCGTGACCGCGCTCTTCACCGATGTCACCGACGAGTGGCGGGCCCGCGCCCGGCTCCGGCTGCTGCACCGTGCCACCGAGGTGCTGAGCGGCTCGCTGGCGGTCGCGGAGACCGCGCGGGACCTGGCCGGGGTGCTGGTGCCCGGACTCGGGGACCTGGCCGCCGTGGACATCGCGGACCTCGTCTTCACCGGCGAGGACCCGCGCCCCGGCGCCACCCGCCCCGGCGACCCCGGACCACCGGAACGGCCCGCGCCCCGGGCCCGGCCGACCGTGCTGCGCCGGGTCGCCACGGCCGCCCGCCCCGGGACCCCGGCCCCGCCGGCCGGCGCCGTCCTCGTCACCGGCCCGGGCGAGCCGCCCGGCAGCAGCCGCTGGCCGGACCGCGGCGGCCCGGCGGAGCCCGTACCCGGCGGCGACCCGGGCCCCGGGGGCGGCGAGGAGACCCGTGGCGGCATGAGCGTGCCGCTGCTGACCGGTGGCATGCCGCTGGGCCGGATCACCGTCTGGCGGACCGGGGACCGGCCGGCGTTCGAGGCGGACGACCTCTCGCTGCTGGAGGAGATCGGCTCCCGCGCCGCCCTGGTGGTCGAGAACGCCCGGCGGTACGCCCGCGAGCGGCGGGTCGCCGTGAGCCTCCAGCGGAGCCTGCTGCCCCCGGCGACCACCGAGAGCACCGCCGTCCGGACCGCCAGCGTCTACCGTCCCACCGACGCCGCGACCGGGGTGAGCGGCGACTGGTTCGACGTCATCCCGCTCTCCTCGGCCCGGGTGGCGCTCGTCGTCGGGGACGTGGTGGGCCACGGACTGCGGGCCACCGCCACCATGGGCCGGCTGCGCACCGCCGTCCGTACCCTGGCCGACCTCGATCTGGAACCGGACGAACTCCTCGCCCACCTCGACGACCTGGTCGCCCAGCTGGCCCGGGAGACCAGCCCGGAGCCGGGCCCCGGGGAGGGCGCCTGGGGCCCGGAGCCGCCGACCGGGCACCCCGGGGAGGACGGGCGGAACGGCCGGGTGGGGCAGCCACGCCCGGACGGGCGGCCCGACCCGGACGACCGGGACGGCCGGAACGGCGACGACCTGGACCGTGGCCGGGACCGGGACCACCGGCGCGACGACGACCGGGGCCGGGACCGGAACGGCGACGACCGGGGCCGGGAGGGCGGGGCTCGCCGGGGTGGCGGCGGCCGGGACGGGGGGAGTCCGGGCCGGGGGGACTGGGCGGAGGAGTACGAGGAGGAGTCCGCCGCCGGGGACGCGTACGACTCCTTCAGCGCGACCTGCCTCTACCTCACCTACGACCCGGTGACCCGGCACTGCGTCATGGCCAGCGCGGGCCATCCACCGCCGCTGGTGCTCGCCCCGGACGGCACCGCCGGCTACCCGGAGATCAGCCCCGGCCCACCGCTCGGCGTCGGCGGTCTGCCCTTCGAGCGCCTCGATCTGCATGTCGAGGAGGGCAGTGTGCTGGCCCTCTTCACGGACGGCCTGGTCGAACAGGGCAGGACCGATGTGGACGCCGGCCTGGCAGCGCTGCGCCGTGAACTCCTCGCCGCCCGCCCCGGTGACCGGCCGCTGCGGGAGGTGGGCCGGGAGGTGGTGGACACCCTCGCGCCCCGGCTGCCCGCCGACGACGTGACCCTGCTGCTGGCCAGGACCCGGGCCGTTCCCGGGGAGTCGGTGGCCACCTGGACCCTGGAGCCCCGGCCCGAAGTCGTCGCGGAGGTCCGGCGGTTGCTCACCGACCGGCTCGCCGCCTGGGGACTGGACGAACTCGCCTTCACCACCGAGCTGGTGGCCAGTGAACTCGTCACCAATGCCATCCGCTACGCCGGTGGCGGTCCGGTGGAACTGCGGCTGGTCCGCGCGGCCACCCTGATCTGCGAGGTCTCCGACCCGAGCGCCACCCAGCCCCGGATGCGCCGGGCCCGCTCCACCGAGGAGGGTGGCCGGGGCCTCTTCCTGGTCGCCCAGCTGACCAGCCGCTGGGGCAGCCGGTACACCCGGCGGGGCAAGACCATCTGGGCCGAACAGCCCCTGCCCGGGCGCCCGTCCGGCCGCTGAGCGAGTCACCGGACCGGCTCCGGACAAGGGTGAAGCCGCTCCCGGGACGAGGAGCGGCTTCACCGGCGCGGGGGCCCGGCACTCCGGACCGGCGGCGGTGGACGACCACCGCGGTGGCGGGCGGTGGTGCCGGAGTTCCGCCGGCCGGACCGTGCACCCGCGCCGCCGGGGAGTGACACTACGGCCCCCGCCGGACGGCCGATGGAACCCGGAGACACCGCCGATGCAACGGCGAGGTGTGTTGTCCGGCCCCGGAGCGCCCGAGCCGGGTTGGATTGCGCACAGCCGGTTGTCGAACGTCCGGCGCCGGTCCCGGAACGTCCGGCGCCGGTCGGTCCCGGAATTCGCGCGGCCGGCTGAACGCGGCGCCGGGGCGACCCGTACAGAGGGTGGACGCGTCCCCCGGCCGCCGACGGCGACCGGAGTCCGAACCACCCGCAGGAGACGTTGAGTTGAGTCACAGGCGCATACCCAGGAGACACGCCGCCCTCGCCGCCGGCGGGGCGGTGGGCATCGCGGCGGCGGCCGTGCTGCTGCCGCATGCCAACGCCTCCCAGTCCGGCACGGATCCCGGGCCGGCGGCCACCGCCCGCACCATGAGCGCCGCGGCGGCCGTCGGGCTGGTCCGCCGGCTCGGCGCCGGTCTCGGTGACACCTACGGCGGGGCCTACTACGACGCCGGCAAGCGGCAGCTGGTCGTCAATGTGGTCGGCGGCGACCGGGCGTCCGCCGACCGGGTGAGCCGGGAGGGCGCGGTGCCCCGTACCGTACGGAACAGCACCCGGGCCCTCGCCGCCGCCACCCGCACTCTCGGCCGGCGGGCCACCGTCCCGGGCACCTCCTGGGCGATCGACCCCCGGTCCAACCAGGTGGTGGTCACCGCCGACCGCACGGTCACCGGCGACCGCTGGGACCGGCTGGAGTCCGCCGTCCGGGAACTGGGCGGCGGGATGGCGCGGATCCGCAAGTCGGCGGGGGAGTTCAAGCCCTTCGTGGCCGGCGGCGACGCCATCTTCGGGGGTGGTTCCCGCTGTTCGCTCGGTTTCAATGTCACCACCGGGGACGGCCGGAGCGCCTTCCTCACCGCCGGACACTGCGGGGTGGCCGCCCGGCAGTGGTCGGCGGACCAGAACGGCGCCCCCGTCGGCACGGTCCAGCGGGCGGTGTTCCCCGGGGACGGCGACTTCGCGCTCGTCACCTATGACGACCCCGGCACGGAGGCGCCGAGCACCGTGGACGTGGGCGGCGGCCGCACCGTGGAGATCCAGCGGGCCGCCGACGCGACGGTCGGCGGGCAGGTGTTCCGGATGGGCAGCACCACCGGGCTGCACGACGGTCAGGTGACCGGCCTCGACGCCACCGTGAACTACCCGGAGGGCACCGTGTCCGGGCTCATCCAGACCAATGTCTGCGCCGAACCGGGGGACAGCGGCGGCTCGCTCTTCACCCGCGACGGCGCCGCGGTCGGGCTCACCTCGGGCGGCAGCGGTGACTGCGCCGCGGGCGGCGAGACCTTCTTCCAGCCGGTGACCACCGCCCTGGCCGCGGTCGGCGCCCGGATCGGCGCGGACGGGGGCGGCGGCGACCAGACGGGCGGCGCCGGCGACGACGGCGACGCGCAGGCCGGTGGTACCGGCGACGGCGGCGCGCAGAACGGCGGTACGGGCGACGGCGGCGCGGCGTCGGGCGGTGGTGACGACACCTCCGGCGGCGCGGGCGGCGACGGCGGCATGGGCGACGACAGTGGTACGGGCGACGGCGGCGACTCCGGCGCCATGACCGGCGAGGCGGACGGCGGTGACGGGGCCGGCTCCGGCGAGCCGGGCGGCGGCGCGGCGGCCGGTGGCGACGCGTACGGCCACGGGGGCGCGTCCGGTTCCGGCCGTGCCCCCGCCGGCGGCGGACAGCGGTAGCCGGGAGCACCTCCCGCCACGGCCGGCCCGGCCGGTTCCGCCCCGGCTCCCCACCCACCCACACCCATCCACCCACCCAGACCCGTCCATCACCCACCCCCACGCACCCACACACTCACACCAACCCGGCCCCGGGCGGACCACCGCCCGGGGCCGGGGGCTTTCCGCGAGCGGTACCGGGACGCCTCCCGCAGCGGCCGACACGCCGGGGGACAGGCGTACGATCCGGCGATTCCGCGTGACCTTCTTCCGCCGCGCGTCCTTAATGCATCGGGACCGGTCCCGCACCACCGGCTCTCCCCTCCCCACCCCCACAGGCCCACAGGAGAACGACCCGATGAACGCGTCCACCACCCCTTCCCCGGCGACCGGCGGCGGTCCGGCCACGGTCAGGGCGGCCCCGGCCGGCCGGCCCGGGGCCGCACTCCGGTCGGCGGCAGCCGCACCCGGCACCACCCCGCTGATCGGCGTGTACGACATGTACTCGGCCACTCTGGCGGCCCGGCACTACGACGGCCTCTTCGTCTCGGGGTTCGGCTTCGCCGCCTCCTACTACGGTCTGCCCGACATCGGGTTCATCGCCTGGCCGGACATGGTGGACTTCACCGAACGGCTGCGCGGCGCCCTTCCCCGGCACCATCTGCTGGTCGACATCGACGACGGCTACGTCGACCACGAGGTGGCCTGCCATGTGGTGCGGCGCCTGGAGCGGATCGGTGCCTCCGGGGTCGTCATGGAGGACCAGAGCCGTCCGCGCCGCTGCGGGCACCTGGAGGGGAAGCAGGTGCTGGCGCTCGACGACTACCTGCGCAAACTGGACGCGGTGCTGTCCGCCCGTACGGACCTGGCCGTGGTCGCGCGCACCGACGCCACCGACGAGGCCGACATCCTGCGGCGGGTGACGGCCTTCGCCGCCACCGGTGCCGACGCGGTCCTGGTCGACGGGGTGCGCAGCACCGACCTCATGCGCGCGGTCCGCGCGGCGGCCGGGGACAAGCCACTGGTCTTCAACCAGATCGCCGGCGGCAAGTCGCCCCGTCTCTCGCTCACCGAGCTGACCGCCCTCGGCGTCGATCTGGCCATCTACAGCACCCCGTGTCTCTTCGCCGCGCACCGCGCCATCGACGCGGCGCTCAACGGGCTCGCCGCCGCCGACGGACTGCTTCCCGCCGCCGACGGCGAGGAGCACATCGGTGTCGCCGACACCACCGCGCTGCTCACCGGAAACATCGACCGGGCCGCCGCCGCGACCCGATAGGAGCACCACCGGGTGCCGGGTGGGGCGGGCCGCCCCTACGGTCGATAGCGCATCGCCCGCCCCACCAAGGAGCCTGATGAACAGTCATCGGTCGGCCCGTCCGTCCCTCTCCCGCGCCGCCAAGGCCCTCCTGACCGCGGCCGCGCTCCAGACGGCCGTGCTGCTCGCCGCTCCCGGCGCCCACGCCGAGCCGGTGCGGCTCCCGGACGCCCTTGCCGCCGAACCGGTGAAACCGAGACCGAAGGCGAAACACCGGACGAGACCCGGCGCGAAACCGCATGCGAAGCCCCCGGCACAGTCCAAGGCGAAGGCCAAGCCGCAAGCGAAGGCCAAGCCGAAGTCCGGAACCAAGGCCGCCAAGGGCACCAGTGCTGGGGCAAAGAGCACCAAGGCAAAGAGCACCAAGGTCAGGAGCGCCAAGGGCAAGAACAAGGTGTCGTCCGGTCGCCGGGTGGACTGGGACGCCATCGCCCGCTGCGAGTCGAGCGGCAACTGGAAGGCCAACACGGGCAACGGCCACTACGGCGGGCTTCAGTTCACCCAGTCGAGCTGGGAGGCGGCCGGCGGCCGCAGATACGCGCCCCGCGCCGATCTGGCCACCCGCTCCGAGCAGATCGCGGTGGCCAAGCGGCTCGCCCGGATCCAGGGCATGGGCGCCTGGTCCTGCGCCTGAGCCCACGGCAGCGCCGGCCCGCCGGTCAGGGCCGCGGGCCGGGCGGGGAAGCCGGTGGTCAGCGCCCGTCGCCGCCCCGCTTCTTCGGCTGTACCGACTCCTGGGCCTCCTCGCTCGGCGACACCGCGTCGGCCGCCTCCCGGTCGTGTTCGTCCTGCTCGCCGTCGTCCAGCTTCAGCTCGGCGTCCTCGAACTCCTTCAGGACCTCGTCTGCCGCAGTGTCGTCGGTCCGGTGCCGCCGCTCGCCCATGGTGCTCTCGTTTCGTTCCGTCGTTTCGCTGTGTCGTGTGGCTGTGTGGCTGTGCGGAGGGATCTTGGCCTCCGCGCACCCGCCCGTCCCCGGGAGGCGCTCCCTTCCCTGCTTCCTCGCCATCGGTGATCCACACCTCCCGTCCGGCCGTCCGGGGGGCCGGGATGCCCGCCCTGCTGAACCGGTGCTCCGGCCGTTCCGGGTTCCGGTCGCCGTGCCCGGCGCGGCAACCGTTCTGATTCGCTCAATTGTTCCCCCTGTGCGGCTTTCGGCCAGGGTTTCCGATCGCGGGCGGCCGTCGGGAAAGAGGTTCGTCCCCGAGCGCGGTCCAGGAGGCGCCGGGATGGGTGGGCCGCGCCCGGGCCGCTCCGTCACCCGTCCGGCACGATATGCGGCGTTCGGGCCCCTGGCGCGGTCATCTCGCCTTGGCCGAAAGGGTGTTGTGCATTTCGGTCAGCGCGGGCACCGCCTGTTCGGGGGCTCGGAGCGTCCCTAACATGTGCGTCTCACGGGCCGGTTCACCGACCGGCACTCCCGACGCGGGTCAACACGGGTGAGGACTGTATGGCGGACAAGTCGTGGCGCCCGGATGCCATCGACACCAAGGTGCCCAGCGTGGCGCGTATGTACGACTACTTCCTGGGAGGGGAGGACAACTACCAGTCCGACCGGGAGGCGTGCGCGGAGCTGCTGCGGGAGGTGCCCAGCACCGCCGAACTGGCCGTCAACAACCGGCACTTCCTGCGGCGCGTGGTGCGGGTGCTCGCCTCGGAGTACGGCATCCGCCAGTTCGTCGACCACGGTTCCGGCCTGCCGACCCGGGACAACGTCCATCAGGTCGCCCAGGCGGCCGATCCGGCGTCCCGGGTGGTCTACGTCGACAACGATCCGATCGTGCTCGCGCACGGCCGGGCGCTGCTGGAGGAGAACGACCGCACCGCGGTCATCCAGGCGGACATGCGCGACACCGACGGCATCTTCGGCCACCCGGAGACCCGGCGGCTGATCGACTTCAGTCAGCCCGTCGCGGCGCTCTTCGTCTCGGTGCTCCACTGCATCCCCGACGAGGACGACCCGGCCGGTCTGGTCCGCCGGGTCGCCGAACGCCTGGTTCCCGGCAGCTACCTGGTCGTCTGCCAGCTCGTCAGCGAGCACCGGCACATCCGGGACTTCGTCACGGACTTCATGGCCGGGGCGACCGGCGGTCACTGGGGCCGGGTGCGTACCGAGAGCGAGGTCACCGGCTTCTTCGACGGGCTGGAGATCCTGCCGCCCGGCCTCGTGGAGGTCTCCACCTGGCGCAAGGACACCGACCTGGCGCCACGTCAGCAGACCGACGAGTGGATCGAGTGGGGCGGCGTGGCGCGACTGCCGTGACGGCCCCGCGTGACCGGGCCGCCCCGCCGCCGGCGGGGGCCCGGAAAGCGCCCGGCCGGTGGCCGGAGAACCGAAGGCGCCCCGCCGCGCCGCCCGGACGGGGCGGACGCGCGGCGGGGCGCCTTTCCGTACGGCGGCTCAGAGCCGGCTCAGCCGGTCGCGCAGCGCCTCCGTCGTCTGCCGGGGTGTGAGCGCGCAGGCGCCGAGCCGGTCCAGCATGTCCCGGTACTGCTCCACCACCTGCGGCTTCTGGCTGAAGGTGCTGTCCGTCAGGTGCTCGATGTAGATCGCGTCCTTCAAGTCACCCAGGGCGAACCGGAGATAGGTGACACCGGTGCCCACGCCGATGGCGGCCGTGACGTCCAGCGGTGCCAGCTGCAGGGTGACATTGGAGCGCTCGGTCAGGGTGATCAGGTGCTCCAACTGGGCGCGCATCACACCGGGTCCGCCGACGGTCCGCAACAGCACCGACTCGTCGATCACCGCCCACAGCCGGGGCCCGTCCGGCTCGGTCAGCCGCCGCTGTCTGCGCTGCCGCAGATCGACCCGCCGCCGTACGTCGTGCGGAAGGAGCCGGCCGGGTCCGGACGTCACCACCGCCTCCGCGTAGTCGGGAGTCTGCAGCAGTCCGGGCACGTAGAACGGCTCATAGGTACGGATGGTGGCCGCCGCGCCCTCCAGAGCGACCAGCGGCGCGAAGAAGTCGGAGAGGACATCGCTGAACGACCGCCACCAGTCCGGCTGGCGGGACTGCTCGACCAGCCGCAGGAACTCCTCCGCCCGTGCGTCGCCCTCGACTCCGTACAGGCTCAGCAGCGCCACCGCGTCACCCTGCTTGCAGCCGGTTCGGCCCAGCTCGATCCGGCTGGTCTTGGAGCGTGAGAAGCCGAGCTTGAGATCGACGTCCGCCGGTTCGAGCCCCGCGCCGGTGCGCAGTTCGCGCAGCTTGGCGCCGAGAATGAGTTTGAGCGCGGTCGGATTGTGCTCGACCGTGCTCAACGAGCGGACGAACAGGGACGGACTCGGTTCGGCGGTTGCCATCACGCGCTCCTGCGGACTGTGGGAACCCGACAGTAACCGGGGCGCGTGTGCCGCCGCCACGGGGAGGCGGCGGCACAGGGGCGGAATTCAGCCGATCAGAAAATCGAAGTCCCCGTCCCGCGCGCCCGCCACGAAGGCCGTGATCTCGTCGCGGGTGTAGATGAGTGCCGGCCCCTGTGGGTCCCGGGAGTTGCGGACGGCGACGCCGCCGTCCGGCAGGGCGGCCAGCTCCACGCAGTTGCCCGTGGGGTTGCTGTGGCTGCTCTTGGTCCAGGTGGCCGAGGTGAGCTCGGTGGCCCGCATGCCGTTGGTGAACTCCACGTGTACCAGCTCCTCTTTGAGTTCATGGGCGCGTACTGCTCCGGAAACCAGTCGATGCAATCCCAGGTGCAATTGCATTTGCTGGACGCTCTCGACAATACTCGTCCCGCACCGGCATCCGCAGCATCGAACTCCGAAGCTCGCAGGGAGACATGACCCGTGACGACAGACATGTCCGCCTTATCGACCGCTCTCACCGCACCGGGCTTCTGGAGCCACACGGCCGAACCTGGCGCGAATCCACCGCTGTCCGTACCGGAGGAGCCCGACGAACCGGACGTGTACGGCGATCCACCGCGCGATTTCGTCATCCCCGGCGGATTCGCCGCCTGCGGACTCGGGGGCCGGCTGGAGAGCGCCGGTCAGGCGCGGCGCTTCGCCACCGCCACCCTGGGCACCTGGTCCCTCCCCGGTCTGGTACCCGACCTCGAAGTGGTCGTCAGCGAACTCGTCACCAACGCCGTACGGCACGCGCTCGGTGCCGCTCCGGACCGGGAGCCGGAGTGTCCGGTCTGGCTGGGGCTCTTCCGGTCTCCGGGCCGGCTCGTCTGCATGGTCACCGACCCCAGTACCCGACCGCCCCGGCCGTGTTCGCCGGACGAGGCGGCGGAGGGCGGCCGGGGGCTCGCGCTCGTCGGCGCGCTGAGCGAATCCTGGTCCTGGTCCCTGACGCCGCCCCGGGGCAAGGCGGTGTGGGCCACCCTGCCGGCCCCGGCCCCCCTCGGCTGACCGGGCTCCCGGCCCCGATCCGGCCGACCGGGCCCCGTCCCCCCACCGCTCGCCGTCGTCGTGGCCGTCCGGTGCACAGCCCGCCGCCGCGGGGCCGTCCGGGCCAAGTCGGCCCCCAACGGCCCCGCGGCGGCGCGGGAACGCGGACGAGCGCTGCTCTCAGGCGCTCCGGGAGCGGGCCCGGCGGTTGAGGCGGCGGCGCAGCGCCCGCCGTTCGTCCTCGGCGAGGCCGCCCCAGACTCCCACGTCCTGTCCCGTCTCCAGGGCCCACTCCAGGCATTGCTCGCGCACCGGGCAGCGGCGGCACACCCGCTTGGCCTCCTCGGCCTGCACCACCGCCGGCCCGCCGGTGCCGATCGGGAAGAACAGGTCCGGGTCCTCCTCCAGGCACGCCGCCGCGTTCCGCCAGTTCTCCATCGTCGCCTCCTCGGGGGGTACACCGGGGCCCTTCCCGGCCTCCGGCGTTCTGTCTCGGGTCACCGCCCCGCGCCGGGCTGAAACCGGGGAATGGTGTATTCCGGGGCCCGGACACCCCGCCCGGCCGCCGTCGTACGCCTCAACCAGCCGTTGTCCGGGGGCGGTTGGCGACCACCCGGCCGACCGGAATTCCGGCCGTTCCGGTAGGCGAGGGCGCGTACCGGAACGGGTACGACGGCTCATCCGGGCCGGAAGCGGGGAGACGCGCACCGGAGCCGGAGCCGGAGCCGGAGCCGGAGCCGGAACCGGTTCGCCGGAACCGGTTCAGAGCAGGGCGGTGAGATCCACCTCGGGACGCTCGGCGAGCGGGGTGCCCGGCAGTTCCTGCTCGGTCCAGACCGTCTTGCCGGTCCGGGCGTGCCGGGTGCCCCAGCGCGCCGTGAGCTGGGCGACCAGCAGCAGCCCCCGGCCGCCCTCGTCGGTGGAACGGGCGCGGCGGAGATAGGGCGAGGTGCTGCTCGGGTCGGAGACCTCACAGATCAGCCGGTGGTGGTGGATCAGCCGCAGGGTGACCGGGCCGCCCGCGTAGCGGTAGGCGTTGGTCACCAGTTCGCTGACGATCAGCTCGGTGGTGAAGGTCAGCTCCTCCAGCCCCCACTCGGCGAGCTGGGCCGTCGTCACCGCCCGGGCCCGCGCCGGGGCGGTCGCCTCGGCGGACAGCTCCCAGCAGGCCACCTTGTCGTCCGGCAGGGTACGGGTACGCGCCAGCAGCAGGGCCACGTCGTCGGCTGGCCGGACCGGCAGCAGCGCCTCCACCACCGACTGGCAGGTCTCGTCCAGCGGCCGGGCCGGTGCCGCCGCCAGCACCGTACGGAGCCGTTCGAGCCCCAGGTCGATGTCGTGCTCCAGACCGTCGACCAGCCCGTTGGTGTACAGGGCCAGCACACTGCCCTCGGACAGCTCCAGCTCGGCCGCCTCGAACGGCAGCCCGCCCAGACCCAGCGGCGGACCGGGCGGCAGCTCGGGCAGCGCGATCGTCCCGTCCGGAGTGACCAGCGCGGGCGGCGGATGACCGGCGCGGGCCAGCGAACAGATCCGGCTCACCGGGTCGTAGACCGCGTACAGACAGGTGGCGCCCACCACCTGCTCGCCGGACCCGCCCTCGTCGTCCCGCTCCTGCTCGCCCGCCAGCCGGGTGACCAGGTCGTCCAGATGGGAGAGCACCTCACCGGGCTCCAGGTCCAGATCGGCCAGGGTGTGCACGGCGGTACGCAGCCGGCCCATGGTGGCGGCCGCGTTGATGCCGTGCCCGACCACGTCCCCCACCACCAGGGCGACCCGGGCGCCGGAGAGCGGGATGACGTCGAACCAGTCGCCGCCCACCCCCGCCGTGCCGCCGGCCGGCAGATAGCGGTGGGCCACGGCGACCGCCGGATGCTCCGGGAAGTCGCGCGGCAGCAGCCGCCGCTGGAGCGCCAGCGCCGTCCGGTGCTGCTGCGTGTAGCGGCGGGCGTTGTCGATGGAGAGCGCGGCCCGGGCGGCGAACTCGCCCGCCAGCGCCAGATCGTCCTCCTCGAACGGGTCCGGCAGCCGGTACCGCCACAGGCTGACCAGCCCCAGCACCACCCCGCGCGCGGTGAGCGGCACCACCATCAGCGAGTGCACCCCGCGCTCCCGGGCGTGCCGCGCGCGCAGCTCGTCGAGACCCGAGAACGGCCCGGTGGGGTCGAACTCGGCCACCAGCACCGCCTGCCGGGTCGCCAGGCAGCGGCCCTGCGGGGTATCGCCCGGAAAGGACCGGAGCGTGCCCACCGGCATCAGCAGGTTCTCCGCCTTGGAGGCCACCGTCTTCAGCGCCGTCCGGCGCAGCGGCCCCAGCGCGCCCGGCACCGGGTCCTCGCCCAGCAGCACCGGCTCCAGCAGATCGACCGTGACGCAGTCGGAGAGCCCCGGCACCGCCACGTCCACCAGCTCGTTCGCCGTGGTGGTCACGTCCAGTGTGGTCCCGATCCCCGAGCTGGCCTCGTTGAGCATCGCCAGCCTGTGCCGTGCCCGGTGCCGGTCGGTGACGTCCTCGACCAGCTGGGTCACCCCGAGCACCCTGCCCTCCGCGTCGTCCAGCCGGAACGCCGACACGGCCACCAGCCGCTCCCGCCGGGGATCGGTGCGCAGCCGGCAGGACTGCTCGGTGAAGATCATCGGATCCCCGGTGGCCAGTACCTGGCGGAGGCCGCTCTCCACCGTCGCCGCGTCCTGCTCCACCAGGAAGTCCCCGGTCCGGTGGCCGCGCGCCAGCTCCGGGGTGATGCCGCTGATCCGGGCGATCGGCCGGTTCACCCGGAGGATCCGCAGCTCCGGATCGTGCACCGCGATCCCGATGGGGGAGCGGCGGAACAGCCCGTCCATCACCGAGCGCTCGATCTCCCACTGGGTGACGTCCGCCGCCGGCGCCGCCTCCAGATACCACTCCCGGATCCCGCCGTCCCGGATCACCAGCCGGGCGCGGACCCCGAAGTCCCGTTCGACGCCGTCGCCGCAGAGCACCGGCAGCACCCCGAACCAGCCGCGCTCCCCGACGCCCTCCGCCACCGTCCGTACCGCCGCCCGGTCCTCCGGGGGCAGCAGAAACGCGGCGGGGCGCCCGAGCGCCGCCTCGGCCGGGTGGCCGAGCAACTCCCGGGCGCGCTCGCTCCAGCCGACGACACGAGCGCGGCCGTCGAGCACCACGGAGACCGCGCGGGCCGGTGAGAACGGGTCCTCCGGGCTCTCGCTCAACGGGGTCAGGGGTCCGGTCATCCCTCTCATCGTCCACCGGCACCCCGGGACGCGCACGCGCTTGCCGCCGGGGGAGGGGCACGCCCCGGCATACCACCGAACGGGTGCATCCGGCCGGGGCCGGGGCACCGAAGTACGGAAAGGCGCCGGAAGCGGCCGGTCCGGAGGGTAGGCAGGAGCCCGGACCGGGACGCGGTCCCGGCGCGCGGGCCAGGGCGCCGGTGCCCCGGGCGGGACGGCCGGGGCCCGCGCTCCGGCGCCGGACGGTCGATGGCGCCGGGCGGGCGGTGGTGACGGACGACGGTGACGGACGACGGATGACGGCGAGCGGAAGCGAGGTGGTCGCGTGGCGGCGGAGTACGCGGAGTACGCCGACGTGGTGATCGTCGGCGCGGGCGCGGCCGGCCTCTCGCTCGCCGACGCCCTGACCGCCCCCGGGGCCGGCCGGCCCCGCTCCGTCACCCTGGTGGAGGCACCGGACGGCCCGCTGCGCCCGCCGGAGCGCACCTGGTGCTTCTGGGAGGCGGGGGAGGGCCCGTACGAGGACGCGGTGGCGGCCCGCTGGGACCTGCTGCGGGTCCACGCCCCGGACGGCACCGCCCTGGACGGGGCGCCGGCGCCGCTGACGTACAAGATGATCCGGTCCGCCCGCTTCACCGAACTGGTCGGCGCCCGGCTCGCCGCCCGGCCGGGGGTACGGCTGCTGCGGGCCACCGTGGAGCGGATCCGCGACCTCCCGGCGGCCGGAGACCGGCCCGGGGACCGGTCGCGCCCGGGGCCCGGAGCCCGGACCGGCCCCGGAGCCCCGCCCGGACCCGGGGCCCGGCCGGGGCGCGAGGCCCGGCCCGGGGGCGGACTCCGGACCGGAGCCGGAGTGCGGGGCGGGCCCGAGACGCCGCCCGCACCTGAGGCCCGGCCCCGACCCGGTCCCGAAACTCCGTCCGGTCCCGAAGCCCGGCGCCGGCCCGAGACTCCGCCCGGCCCCGGGGCCCGGATGAGCCCCGAAGCCTCGCCCGGGCCCGAGGCCCAGGCCGGGCCCGGAGCCCCGCCCGGTCCCGGGGCCTCGCCCGGACCCGGGTTCGGCCCCGGCGGGGGCGCGCCTCGCGCGGAGGTGGTCTGCGCGGCGCCGGACGGGCGGCGGACGGTTCTGCGGGCCCGGTGGGTGTACGACTCCCGGCCGCCCGCTGCCCTGCCGCCCGCCCGCACCACCCTGCTCCAGCACTTCCGGGGCTGGTTCGTCCGTACCGCCCGGCCGGCCTTCGACCCGGCCGTGGCCACCCTGATGGACTTCCGGGTGCCCCGGCCCGCCCATGGCCTGGCCTTCGGCTATGTGCTGCCGCTCGGGGAGCGCGAGGCGCTGGTCGAGTACACCGAGTTCTCCCGGCGCCCGCTCTCCCGGCCGGAGTACGACGAGGCGCTGGGCCGGTACGCGGCCGGGGCACTGGGGCTCGGCGCCTTCGAGGTCACCGCCGCCGAGCAGGGGGTGATCCCGATGACCGACGCCCGGCTGCCGCGCCGCACCGGGAGCGGCGTCTTCCGGATCGGCGCGGCCGGCGGGGCGACTCGGCCCGCCACCGGCTACACCTTCGCCGCCGTCCAGCGGCAGAGCGCGGCCATCGCGGCCGGTCTGCGGGCCGGGCGGGACCGGCCCCCGCCGCCGCCCCACTCGCGCCGGGCGCTCGCCATGGACGCCGTGCTGCTGCGTGCCCTGGACACCGGGCGGATCGACGGGCCGGACTTCTTCGCCCGCTTGTTCGGCAGCGTGCCGTTCGACCGGATGCTCCGTTTCCTGGACGGGGGCACCCGGCTCCGGGAGGACCTGTCGATCGGCTTCGCCACCCCGGTCGTCCCCATGCTCCGCACCGCCGCCGAACTCCCCTTCCTCCGGCGGACGGAGCACCCCGTGCCGCCCTCCGGACAACCCACCCCACCCGCTTCGGCTCCGACCGTCCGGGACACCAGGGAGAAGAGCAGCCCATGACCCTTCTGCGGGACGCGGACCTCGCCCGCGCCTTCGACCACGCCGCCCCCGGCTACGACCGGCTCACCGGACTCAACCCCGGCTACCACGCCGATCTGCGGCGCTCCGCCCGGCGGTTGCGGCTGTCGGACGGGGGAGCGGGGCTGCGGGTCCTGGACCTCGGCTGCGGCACCGGCTCCTCCACCCGGGCGCTGCTGCGCGCCGCCCCGTACGCGGAGATCACCGCCGCCGACGCCTCGGCCGGCATGCTGGCCCGGGCCACCGCCAAACGCTGGCCCGGACAAGTGAACTTTGTGCACGCGCCCGCCGAACGGCTGGCCGAGGCCGGCGTCACCGGGCCCTTCGACGCGGTGTTCGCCGCCTACCTCTTCCGCAATGTCGCCGACCCGGACGCCGTACTGGCCGCCGTCCGTGCCCTGCTGCGCCCCGGTGGCCGGCTGGCGGTCCACGACTACAGCCTCAGCGGCTCCCCGGCGCACCGGGCGGTATGGACCGCCGTCTGCCGGGGCGTGATCCTGCCGGCCGGGGTGCTCACCGGGGACGCCGGGCTCTACCGCCACCTCTGGCGCAGTGTGCTCGGCTTCGACACCGCGCCCGCGTTCGCCGCCCGCCTCGCCCGGGCCGGGTTCACCGGGGTCCGGGGCGTGCCGGTGCCCGGCTGGAGCACCGGGGTGGTGCACACCTTCGTGGCCCGCAACCCCCCGGCCGGCAAGGACCCCGGGGACCCCGGAGACCCCGAAGGCATCGAAGGCCTCGGCCCGGACGCCCGTACCACCGGGTCGCCCGGCGACGGCGACGACACGGGCGCTCGTGCCCCCGGGACGGCGGAGGCCCCCCGTGCCGCCGGGGGCACCGGGGCCGGCGAGCGGGGCCGGGCCGGCCGGGGCGGTGGAGCGTGAAGCCGGGCCGGGACCGCCGGGCCGAGCTGCTGCCCGTCGTCCCCGGGCGCCACCGCTGCCCGGACGACGGACCCCGCACCGCCGTCGTCGGCGGTGGGATCGCCGGACTCGCGGCGGCCACCGCGCTCGCCGAACGGGGTGTACGGGTCACCCTGTACGAGCGCGAGACGGTGCTCGGCGGCCGGCTGGCCGGCTGGCGGACCGAGCTGGCGGACGGCTCGGCGGCCACCATGAGCCGGGGTTTCCACGCCTTCTTCCGCCAGTACTACAACCTCCGTGCCCTGCTGCGGCGTGCCGACCCCGGACTCTCCGCGCTGGTGCCGCTGCCCGACTATCCGCTCCGGCACAGCGGCGGGCTCACCGACAGCTTCGCCCGGGTGCCCCGCACCCCGCCCTGGAGCGCGCTCGGCTTCGCCGCGCTCAGCCCCAGCTTCGGCCCCCGTGACCTGGCCGCCCTCCGGCCCCGGGCGGCCCTGCCGCTGCTCGACGTACGGGTGCCCGAGGTGTACGAGCGGTACGACACCACCAGCGCCACCGACTTCCTGGCCGCCGTGAACTTTCCCGAGGCCGCCCACCACCTGGCCTTCGAGGTCTTCTCCCGCAGCTTCTTCGCGGACCCGGCCGACCTCTCCGCCGCCGAGCTGCTGGTGATGTTCCACATCTACTTCCTGGGGTCCGCCGAGGGGCTGCTCTTCGACGTGGTGCGCGAGCCCTTCCCACAGGCGCTCTGGGACCCGCTCGCCGCCCGGCTCGACCGGCTCGGCGCCCGGATCCGCACCGGCACCGCCGTCGACACCCTGAAGCCCACCGCCGACGGGGGGTTCGCCGTCACCGCGGGCGGCACCACCGAGGAGTACACCGCGGCCGTGCTCGCCCTGGATGTCACCGGGGCCCGCCGACTGGTCGCCGCCTCACCCGAGTTGGGGGACGCCGCCTGGCGGGAGCGGATCGCCGCCCAGCCGGTCGCGCCGCCCTTCCTGGTCTCCCGGCTCTGGCTGGACCGTCCGCTCCGCGCCGGCCGGCCCGGTTTCCTCGGCACCAGCGGCTACCGGGGCCTGGACAACATCAGTGTGCTGGACCGCTGGGAGGGCGAGGCGGCCCGCTGGGCGCGGCGGACCGGCGGCTCGGTGGTGGAACTCCACGGATACGCGGTGGACCCGGCCGCCGACCGGGGCGCCGTCCAGGAGCTGCTGCTGGAGCAACTGCGCGCCGTCTACCCCGAGTCGGCCGGCGCCCGGGTGGTGGACGCCCGCCACGAGTGGCGCGCCGACTGCCCGCACTTCCCGGTCGGCGGCTACCGCGCCCGGCCGACCGTGCACACTCCGGACCCGGCGCTCGTCCTCGCCGGCGACCACCTGCGCACCGAGCTGCCGGTGGCGCTGATGGAGCGGGCCGCCACCACCGGCTTCCTCGCCGCCAACCGGTTGCTGCGCCGCTGGGGCGTACGCGGCCACCCGCTCTGGACCGTGCCCCGCCGGGGCCGGTACGCCCCGCTCCGGGCCCTCGCCCGGCTGGCCGGCCCGGCACCCGGGGCGGCCCGGCGGTAGCGGGGGAGGGGCGGGTGCCTCGCGCGGGCCCCGCCCCGCCACCCCCGGCTCAGCCCCGGTTCAGCCCGGGAACCGTCCCGTGCTCCGCAGCAGCCACCGCCGCTCGGCGTACGCCAGGTCGTCCCGCCAGAGCCGCCCGGAGGCCCACCGGATGAGCGGCCGCAGGGCGGGGGCGGCGGTGCGGGCCACCGCGAACCCCGGCCGGTCCGAGGCGGCGACCACCGCCTCCACCACCGCCGTGCGCGGGCTGCCGTCCGGCCCCGGGCCCAGCGGGGTGGCATGGGTCTCCACCACCGAGCCGGCGCCCTCGCCCCCCGTGATGCGCATGACCACGGTGCGCGGCCCGGGCGCCGTGAACTCCGCCCGCACCGGCACCACCAGCCGCCCGGCCACCCTGAACGACACATCCACCACGAACGCGTCCCCGTCCACGGCGGCGTCCGTGCCGGGGCCCGGTTCCGCACCCGCCGCCCGCGCCTCGCCCGGACCGACCGCCGAGCCGCCCCCCGCCGCTTCCTCCCCGGGCGCCGACACCACCGTCAGACCGACGAAGGAGTACGGGTGGAACCAGGCGCCGTGCCAGGGGTCCAGCCGGTTGGCCACCACGTCCTCGGGCTCACACCGCCCCACCGCCGTGTGCACCGCGTCCACCGCGCCGCGCCCGGGGCGGACCGGCACCACCGGCCGTTCCAGCGGCGGTTCCCCGCCCACCGTGTCCAGCCGCACCCAGACGAGCACCCCGTCGTCATGGACGGGGAACGGCTCCCAGCCGGCGAACGGTCTTCCGTCCAGGGCCAGTCCGTGCCAGTGGCAGACCACCGTCCCGCACACCACCCGGCTCTCCCCGAGCGGGGCGCCCAGATGCGGACAGCTCCCCTGACCGGCTCGCACCTCCCCGTCCGGGCCCCGCCAGGCGATCACCTCCACCCCGGCCACCGTGCGCCCGAACGGCCGGGCCCGGCCCGCCGCGATCTCCCGGGAGGCGCCCAGGACATACCAGTTGCCGGACGGCCGCGCCGCCGCCCGCTTCACCGCCGCCGCGATCAGCCCCGGGCGCGCGGCCCGCCAGGTCGGGGCCTGCCGCTCCCACGGCTCGGGCCGCCGCACCCGCAGCGGCAGCCCGCGCCGCCGCCCCGGAGGCGTACCCCTGCCCGCCGTACCGCCGCTCGCCGTACCGCTGTTCACATCCGCCGCCCTTCCCGCCCGGCCGCCGTCACCGGACCCGTCACCGGGGAGCCCGCCGCCACCGCGCCCGTCACCGCCCGACCCGCCGCCACCGGTCCGCCCGCCGGGCGGAGCCGGGCGCCGAGCACGGCCGCCAGACCGGTGAGCGCCACCGCCGCCCGGCGCCGCCGGGGCACCACCGAGCGCCGGTGCAGCACCGGGTAGCCGTCCGCCGCGACGGCGTCCAGGATCCCCCCGTACAGCACGAACGCGGTCCGGACGCAGGGCCGGGTCCGGGGCTCCAGCATCGCCAGGCCCGGGTGCGCCTCCCGGTAGACGCCCCGGGTCAGCGCCGCGGTGGCCTCCAGGGCGGCCCGGATCCGGCGGTCGGGGCGGCCGGTCGCCCGGGACCACCGCAGCAGCTCCCGGTCCACCCCGTGCGCCGCCAGCAGATCGCCGGGCAGATAGATCCGGCCCCGGTCCAGGTCCTCGCCCACGTCCCGCAGGAAGTTGGTGAGCTGGAAGGCCACCCCCAGCGCGGCCGCGTGCGGTGCCGCCGTGTCCCGGTCGGTCACCGTGCCCAGCACCGGCAGCATCTGGAGCCCGATCACCGCCGCCGACCCGTGCATATAACCCATCAGGTCGTCGTAGGTGGGATAGTCGGTGACGGTCAGATCGCTGCGCATCGAGGCGAGGAAGTCCTCGAAGTGGGCGTGCGGAATGGCGTACCGGCGGGCCGTGTCCGCGACCGCCCGCACCACCGGTTCGTCGCTCCGCCCGTCCCGCAGCCCGGCGGTGAGCCGCGCCGAGAGCGCCGCGAGCCCGGCCTCCCGCTCGGCCGTGCCGAGCCCGGTGGTCAGGTCGTCCACGATGTCGTCGGCCCAGCGGGCGAAGCCGTACAGCGCGTGCACGGCCGGCCTGCGTTCCACCGGCAGCAGCCGGGTGGCGAGGAAGTAGGTCTTGCCGTGCCGGGAGTTGAGCCGCCGGCAGTGGGCGTAGGCGGCGCGCAGCGCGGGTTCGGTGATCCCGGCCGCGTCGAGTTCGTGCCGTGTCAGGGCCGAGGGCGGTGCCATGGCCGGAGGCGGTGTGGTGGCCCGAGGCGGTGTCCCGGCGGGGGACGATGTCACGGTGGGGTGCGGTGTCATGGTGTCAGGCGCTCCGGGCTCCGGTGATGCGCGAGGCCGCCAGCTTTCCGCTGATCAGCACGGTGGGTACCCCCACACCGGGGGTGGTGCCGCAGCCCGCGAGTACGGCGTTGGGCACGCCCCGCACCAGATTGCGGGGGCGGAACGGGCCGGTCTGGGCGAAGGTGTGCGCCGCCGAGAAGGGCGTCCCCGCGGCGTGACCCAGCCCCGCCCAGTCCGCCGGGGTGACCAGCAGCTCCTCCTCCACCGAGGCGCCGAAGCCGCCGAGCCCCCGCTTCTCCAGCGTCTCCAGGAGCGACTCCCGGTAGCGGGGCCCCAGTTCGGACCAGGCCCGGGCCGGCGGGCCCACCGCCGTGTTGGGGCAGGGGGCCAGCACATAGTGGAGATGCCGGTCCGGGGGCGCGAGGCCCGGGTCGTGCGCGGTGGGCCGGGTGATCAGCAGCGAGGGATCGCTCATCGTCCGTCCGGCGCGGGTGAGTTCGTCGAAGGTGCGCTCCCAGGCGTCCCCGAACGACAGGGTGTGATGGGCAAGGCCCGGCCAGGTGCGGCGGGTGCCCGCGTGCAGCACCACCGCCGACGGCGCGTACCGCAGGGACACCGGGCGGCGCGGCGCCCGGCCCAGCAGCCGGTAGGCGACCGGCAGATCGGGCGTCAGCACCACCGCGTCGCACCGCAGTTCCTCCCCGTCGCCGGGTGAACCGCCCGGCGGGGCCAGCCGTACGGCGCCGATCCGGCCGTCCGCCGCCCGGGGGAGCGCCGTCACCTCCCGCCCGTACCGGAACTCCGCCCCGGCCGCGCGCGCCGCCTCCGCCATCGCCCGGGGCAGCGCGTGCATTCCGCCGCGCGGGAAGTACACCCCGGCCACTGTGTCCATGTAGGCGATCACCGCGTAGGCGGCCAGCGCCCGGGCCGGCGGCACCCCCGCGTACAGCGCCTGGAACGAGAAGACCCGGCGCAGCCGGGGGTCGCGCAGAAACCGCCCGATCCGCGCGTCCAGCCGGCCGAAGCCGCCCAGCGCCGCCAGCCGGGCCAGGTCCGGATGGACCAGTTGGCGCGGCGAGTCGAAGTTGGCGTCGATGAACCGGCGCAGCTGGGCCCGGTACAGCCGCTCCAGCCACACCCGCAGCCGGACGTACCCGGCCGCCTCGCGCGGGCCGGCGAACCGGCGCACCTCCTCCTCCATGGCGTCCGCCCGGGTGTGCACGTCCAGCCGGGAGCCGTCCGCGAACCACGCCCGGTACGCCGGATGCAGCTCCAGCAGCTCCACCCGCCGGGCCAGCGAGTCGCCCACCGCCGCGAACGCCTCGTCGGCCAGCTCGGGCATGGTCAGTACGGTCGGCCCGGTGTCGGCCAGATAGCCGCCGCCCAGCCGCACCCGCCCCGCCCGGCCGCCAGGACCCGGTTCCCGCTCGACCACTGTCACCCGGCGGCCCGCGCCCAGCAGATGGAGCGCCGCCGCAAGCCCCGCGAGCCCGGCGCCCACCACGACCACATGGTCGGTCCGCCCCGGCACCGTCCTCATCCGCGCTCCCCGCCGGCCGCCGGCACCAGGCCCGCCGCCCGGTCCACCAGCTCACCGATGCGCCGGGCCACCTCCGGATCGCCCGGCAGCCCGGCCAGCCGGCGGTGGCTCAGCTCGGCCAGCCGGGTGATCTCCCGCTCCACCGCCGCCCGGGCGCCGGTCGACTCCAGCGCCGCCAGCGCCGCGTCCAGCCGCCCGTCGTCCGGTGGCGGCGCTCCGGCGGACCCGTCCGGCGACGGCGCCCCGGCGCGGCCGCCCGGTGGGGGCTCCAGCGCCGCCAGCGCCGCCGTGTCACCGGCCTCCCGGGCCAGTCGGCGGGCCACCGCGCGCAGATAGGTGGGCTTCCCCTCCCGTACGTCCTCGCCGCACGGCTTCCCGGTCACCGCCGGGTCCCCGAAGGCACCCAGCAGGTCGTCCCGGAGCTGGAAGGCCACGCCCGCGCACCGCCCGGCCGACCGCAGCAGCTCCAGGGTGGCGGTGTCCGCGCCCGCCAGCGCCGCGCCCAGCGCCAGCGGACGTTCCACCGTGTAGAGGGCGCTCTTGAGGCGGGCGATGCGCATCGCCCGCTCGGGCGGCACCGCCCCGGCGGCCTGGGCACGCAGGTCCAGATACTGGCCGGCCACCATCTCGGTCCGCATCGCCCGCCACTCCCGGCGCAGCGCCCCGGCGCGCTCGGGCCCGTCGAACTCCCGTACCCCGGCGGCGGTCTCGGCGAAGAGATCGTCGGCCCAGCTCAGCGCCAGATCGCCGGCGAGCACCGCGCCCGCCGAGCCGAACGCCGCGCTGGAGCCGCGCAGCCCGGCCCCGGCGTGCTGATGGGCCAGCCGGGTGTGCACGGCCGGTGCCCCGCGCCGTACCGCCGACTCGTCCATCAGATCGTCGTGGATCAGCGCACAGGTCTGGATCAGCTCCAGGGCGGCCCCGGTGCGCAGCGCGGCCCCCGCCGCCGGGCCCCGCCCGGTCCCGCCGCCGGCCCGGTGGCCCCACCACACGAACCCGGCCCGCAACCGCTTCCCGCCCCGCAGCGCGAAGTCCGCCACCCGGCCGGCCAGGTCTCCGGCGAAGAGCGCGTCCACCTCCGCCGCCTCCCGCATCCGCTCCCGCACACAGGCGCCGAGCACCGCCTCCACCGCCCCGGCCACATCGGCGTCCGCTCCCGGCCCGCCGTCGCCCGCCGCGCCGGGGTGAGGGCGCGCCCCGGCCCGGTGCGTACCGGCGGGGTGACGGCCTGGGTGGCCGGTCGGTGTCACCTGCGTACCGGGCATGCGGGCCCCTTCGGTTCGGATGCGGTCTGCGACGGGTGATCAGGGCGATCGGGAGCGCTCGGGCGATCGGGGGAGGGGCGCTCGGGAGAGGGAGGTGCGGCGGTACGGGGGTGGCGTGAGTCCGTGAGTGGCGTGAGCACATGGGTGGCGCGCGTACGGGAGTGCTCCAGGAGTACGTCAGTACTTCGGCCGCCGGAGCGCTTCCGGATGCGCCCGAGCCCGTCCGTTCACCCGTCCGCACCGCGCGTACCACCCCGGTCTCACCCGTTCGGGTGCGGGCGGGGGGCTACCTGTGCACGAACGACGCACCTTGCCCGGCCCCTTCCGGACGATCAATCCTGACCGGACCGACGCCGGGTCACCCGGTCCGGGCGGCTCCGCCCGAGCCGGGCGGGAGGAGCAACAGGATGGACGCCACGGCCACCGCCGACCGCGCGGCCGATGAACTCGCCCGCGGACTGCTGCGCGGCGACGAGCGGAGCTTCGAGGCGATCTACCGGCGCTGGAACCCGCTGGTCACCACCCTGGCGGCCCGCACCCTCGGGGACCCCCGGGAGGCGGAGGACGTGGCCCAGCAGGTGTTCCTGGCCGCCTGGCGGGGCAGGGCCGGCTTCCGGCCGGAACGCGGGCCGCTCGCCGCCTGGCTGGTCGGGATCACCCGGCGCAAGACGGTCGACGCGCTCGCCGCCCGCCGGCGCCGCACCGATCTGCCGGCCGCACCGCCGGCCGCCGCCCCCGGTCCCGGCCCTGACGAGCTGCTCGACCGGCTGGTGGTCGCCCGGGAGCTGGGCCGGCTGCCCAGCGCCCAGCGGGAGGTGCTCTGCCTGGCCTTCTACGCCGACCTGACCCAGAGCCAGATCGCGGAACGGACCGGCATTCCGCTGGGCACCGTCAAGAGCCATGTCCGCCGGGGTCTGCGCCGGCTCCGCGACCGCGTCGAGGAATCCTCCGGGCCCTGACCGCCCGGCCCCCGGGGGCGGGCCGCTCCCGGAGGGCCGGGGGCGCCGGGGCAGCCGGGGACCACCTCCCCTGACCGCCCCGTCCCGCTGTGCCCGCCCGGCCCGGACCCGCGGGGCCCCGAA
Source organism: Streptomyces pyxinae (assembly GCF_024756275.1). GTDB lineage: Bacteria > Actinomycetota > Actinomycetes > Streptomycetales > Streptomycetaceae > Streptomyces > Streptomyces pyxinae. The sequence goes on from NZ_JANUGQ010000022.1 coordinate 28,416, forward strand.
CCACCGCCCGGGACCGCGTACGCGCCGGCCGGCCCCGGGCGGTGCCCCACGGACCGGAGCGGTGCCTCACGACCGGAGCGGGCCGGTTCCCCGGGCGCGCCCGGGCCGCCCGGGAGCCCGAATCGCCGGGTCCGCCCCGTACGGCCGGGCCCGCCCCGCAGCATCAGGCGGGCCCCGGAACCTCCGGCCGGCCCCCGGTCGTACAGGCCCCGGCCGGCTCCGGTCCATGGCCCCAGGGCCCGCCCGGCAGAACCGCAGCACCGGGACCCGCAGAACCGCAGCGCCGGGGGGCCCGGCAAGGGCTCAGCCGGCGAGCGCTCCCGCGACCACGGCGCGGGCCTCGTCCTGGACCCGGGCCAGGTGCTCCGGGCCGCGGAAGGACTCGGCGTACACCTTGTAGACGTCCTCGGTGCCCGAGGGACGGGCCGCGAACCAGGCGGACTCCGTGCTCACCTTGATCCCGCCGATCGACGCCCCGTTGCCCGGGGCCTCCGTCAGTACGGAGGTCACCGGCTCCCCTGCCAGCTCCTTGGCGCCCACCTGCTCGGGGGAGAGCCGGCCCAGTACCGCCTTCTCCTCCCGGGTGGCGGGCGCGTCGATCCGGGCGTACGCCGGCTCGCCGAACCGCTCGGTGAGCGCCGTGTAGTGCTCGCTCGGCGTCCGGCCGGTCACCGCCAGCATCTCCGAGGCGAGCAGCGCCAGCACGATGCCGTCCTTGTCGGTCGTCCACACCGAACCGTCCCGGCGCAGGAAGGAGGCGCCTGCCGACTCCTCCCCGCCGAAGCCCAGCGTCCCGTCGAGCAGCCCCGGGACGAACCATTTGAAGCCGACCGGCACCTCCACCAGCTCCCGGCCCAGATCGGCGGCGACCCGGTCGATCATCCCGGAGGAGACCAGCGTCTTGCCGACCCGCGCCCCGGCCGGCCAGCGCTCCCGGTGGCGGTAGAGGTAGTGGATCGCGGTGGCCAGATAGTGGTTGGGGTTCATCAGCCCGCCGTCCGGCGTGACGATCCCGTGCCGGTCGGCGTCGGCGTCATTGCCGGTGGCGATGGCGTACCGGTCGCGCGCCTCGATCAGGGAGGCCATCGCGTACGGCGAGGAGCAGTCCATCCGGATCTTGCCGTCCCAGTCCAGCGACATGAACCGCCAGGTCGGATCGGTGTGCGGGTTGACCACCGTGAGGTCGAGCCCGTACTCCTCCGCGATCCGCCCCCAGTACGCCACCGACGCCCCGCCCAGCGGGTCCGCGCCGATCCGCACCCCGGCCGCCCGCACCACGTCCAGGTCGAGCACGGAGGAGAGGTCCCGGACGTAGGAACCGAGGTAGTCGTACCGCCCGGTGGTCGGCGCGGCCAGCGCCCGGGACCAGGACAGCCGCCGGACGTCCTTGAGGCCGCCGGTGATCAGCTCATTGGCCCGGTCCTGGATCCAGCCGGTGGCCCCGGAGTCCGCCGGGCCGCCGCTGGGCGGGTTGTACTTGAAACCGCCGTCGGACGGCGGATTGTGCGAGGGCGTCACCACCACCCCGTCGGCCAGTCCCGCCGTACGCCCCCGGTTGTGGGTGAGGATCGCGTGCGACACGGCGGGCGTGGGGGTGTAGCCGTCGGCGGAGTCGATGAGCACCGTCACCCCGTTGGCCGCGAACACCTCCACCGCCGTCACCCGGGCCGGCTCGGAGAGGGCGTGGCTGTCCGCGCCCAGGAAGAGCGGGCCGTCGATGCCCTGCCGGGTCCGGTACTCGCAGATCGCCTGGCTGGTCGCCGCGATGTGGTCCTCGTTGAAGGCGGTGGCCAGTGAGGACCCGCGGTGGCCCGAGGTGCCGAAGGCGACGCGCTGGGCGGGGTCCGCCGGGTCCGGGTGCAGGCTGTAGTACGCGGTCACCAGCCGGGCCACATCGGTGAGGTCCTCCGGCCCCGCCTGCTGTCCCGCACGCTCGTTCGGCATCGTCCACTCCCTGGGAAAACGTTCGGTGCGACCGGTGTGCTCACCATGATCGCCCGTTGGTGTTCATTTTGTCCGTCCGCTGCTCCGCGCGGCCGTACCCCTCCGGCATGCCCCGTGCGCGCGCGGGCACCCGTCCCCCATGGCGATTCTCCGAAAACTGGCCCGTCCGCTGCTCGCGTCCACCTTTGTGACCGGGGGCCTCAACGCCCTGCGCCACCCCAAGGAACTGGCCCCGGTGGCCGAACCCGTGACCGCGCCCCTCACGGCGCGCATCCCGCTGCTCCCCGAGGACCCGGCCCAGCTGGTCCGGCTCAGCAGCGGTGTCCAGGTCGGCGCGGGCGTCCTGCTCGCCCTGGGGCGGGTGCCCCGGCTCTCCGCCCTGGCCCTGGCGGCCACCCTGGTGCCCACCACCCTGGCCGGGCACGCCTTCTGGGCGGAGGAGGACCCGGAGCGGCGGGCCCAGCAGCGCATCCACTTCTTCAAGAACGTGGCGCTGGTCGGCGGGCTGCTGATCGCCGCCGCCGACACCCACGGCAAGCCCTCGCTCGCCCACCGGTCGCGCCGCGCCGCCACCGAGGGCCGCCGCGCCGCGCGTCGCTCCGCCCGGACGGCCGACCGCTCGGCCCGGCTGGCCGCGGGGGCGGTCTCCGCCCGTACCGGCCGCGCCGCCGCCCGCGCCCGCTCCGCGGCCCACACGGCCGGCAAGCGGCTGCCGGTCGGCTAGCCGGCTCCGGCGGGCGGGCGTACGGCGCCAGGCGCGACCCGGGCGGATCCGGCGGACACCGGGTGCGTCCGGTGAGCCGGGCCGGGGCGCCGTGACGACGGGGACACGGTGGAGGGCGGCGGACCGATCGGTCCGCCGCCCTCCACCGTGTCGGCCGCCGGCCGACCGTGCCAGTAGCCAGTAGCCAGTAGCCAGTAGCCAGTAGCCAGTCGCTCGCCGGTCGACGGGAATCCGGGCCGCCCGTCGCCGGGGGCCCGGTGCTCAGACACTCAGGTCTCGTCAGACCGCGGCGGCCGCGGTCAGCTCGGCGGGCTCCACCCCGGTCAGCTCGACGATCCGGTGCGCCGGGACGCCCGCCGCCAGTGCCTTGCGCAGCAGCGCGTCCCGGCCCTCCGCGGTGTCCCGGAAGGCGAGCAGCTCCTCCTCGACCCGGGCGACGGTGTCCGTCGCCCCGGCCCGCCGCACTCGCTCCAGCTCCTCGTCGGCCAGCGGCACCGGCAGCCGCTCGGCGTCCTCGGGGATCATCCCGGTCTCCTCGGGAGCCGCCACCCGTACGGCGGGGGAGGCCGCGTCCATCCGCTGGGCGGCGAACCAGGCCCGTACCGCCGGGGTCTCCAGGCACTCCAGCTCACCGACGAGCGACAGGGGAATGCCCTGCCACCCGGCCGTGTCGTCCGCGAGGAACAGGTAGGCGTCATCCGTCATGGTGGGTTCACTCTCCCGGAACTGCTGTGCCGTCGGTCGCGGACCCGATACCCGCTCCGGGCCGCCCCATGACAGCACTGTCACCCCATTGCCGGAACCCCGCCGGAATTACGCCCGGAACTCCGCCGGAATCCCGCCGGAGCCCTCACCGGTACGGCCTCAGCCCGGAAGGTGCGAGGGGTGGCGCGCGGGCCGGCCCGGCGGCGTGAAGCAGGCGGTGATGGTCTTGCCGTCCGTCTGCGGATGGATGTCCCAGCTGTCCGCCAGCGCGTCGACGATGGCCAGCCCCCGGCCGTGCGGGGAGACGGTGTCCGGCCGCCGGGGCGAAGGCAGCCCGGGACCCGAGTCGTGCACGCTGACGTGCAGACACCGGCTGTCCCAGGTCAGCACCAGCTGAGCGTTGCTGTGGGCGTGCACATGGGCGTTGGTGATCAGCTCCGAGACGGTCAGCAGGACCGCGTCCACCGTCTCCGGCGCGCCGGCGGTCCACGGCAGCGCGTCCAGATGGTCCCGGGCCCACTGGCGTCCGGCCCGCACCCCGCGGGTGATCGGAAACGACTGGGCCCAGCCCACCGCCCTGATCGACGAATCGGTCATGGCACCTCTCCCATGCGGTAAGTGACCTCGTGCGGATACCCGCCCGCGCCCGCCTCATGGCGCCCGAAGCGGAGCGCGGGGAGCGCCCGGCGCACGGCGGGGCGCGAACCACGCGCACGGCGGTGCGACGGGCCCCCGGGACCCGGCGGAACGGCCAGTCCGGCGGTGCGCCCGCACCGCCCCGGCCGGTGCCCGGCCGCCGGCCGCCCGGGAGCGCCGGAGCCGACCGGCTCACACGGCGTGTCCGCCTCCCCGAGAGCGAACCCCGGTCGCTGTCCCCCGAGCGAATCCCGGTGGCCGTGTCCCCCGAGCGAATCCCGGTGGCCGTCCCGGGGTGAATTCCGGTGGCTGTCCCCGGAGCGCGTCCCGGTCGCCGTCGCCGGCCGTCCGGGAGCGCCGCGAATCGTCCCGCCCGGGGTGGAACCTCCACGGGCGGAAGATCCTCTTCCCTCCCGAGCGCGCGCGATCAATCGCAGAAGACGGACGAGAGGGAGGACCACCGTGGCACGTCCGACGCCCTTATGGGCCGGCGGTCCTCCCCGAGGGAAAGGCACTCATGTACGGCAAAGCGCTCGCTCCCGAGTACCAGGGCGCCCTCAGCGACCTGTCGGTGAACTCCTCCCTCACCGAGGTACTCACCGCGGCCGAGGAACAGATGGCCGCCGCCCGGCGCGGCGGCGACCCGCGGGAGACCGCACGTGCCGCCCTGGCCGTGGCCGAGGCACACCGCAGGCTCGGTGACATACGCGCCGCCGACCGGGCGTGGAAGACCAGTTACCGCACGGCCCGGTCGGCCGGTGACGCCTCCGCCATGGCCTGGGCGCTGTGGAGCGGCGGCACCCTGGCCCGGCAGCGCGGCGCCCTGCCGCTCGCCTTCCGGCTGCTGCGCCACGCCGCCGACACCGGCAAGCGGAGCGGCGACGTCGTGGCGTACGGCTACTCGCTGGCCGGGCTCGCCGAGACCGGCCGCATCCAGGGCGACTACCCGGCGGTCGAGGCGCTCCACGGCGAACTGCTGGCCGAGGCCCGGCGGCGCGGCGAGGCCCGGCACACCGTCTGGGCGCTGGAGGGCATCGCTCAGATCCACCGCAACACCGGCCGCTACGACACCGCCTACGCCATGTTCGAGGAGGCGGCGGAGATAGCCGAGCGCGCCGACGACCGGCGCGGCCACGCCTGGGCGTTGCGGGGCCTGGCCGACATCGTCTCGGTACGCGACGGCGACACCGGCCACGCGCTGGAGCTGCTCACCCGCGCCGAGGCCACCTGCCGGACGATGAACCTGTCCAGCGCGCTCGCCTACAACCACAAGATGCGCGCCAACGTCCTCTACCGGGCCGGGCGTTACCCGGAGGCGGCCCGGATGTACGAACTGGCGCTCGGGGAGTTCCGGGAGATGGACGAGCCGCGCGGCGAGGCGCTGGCCCGGCTCGGCGGCGTCAAGTGCCGGGCCAGGCTGGGCGAGGACCCCGCGCGCACGGCGGCCGAACTGGCGGAGCTGCGGGTGGTGCTGGACCGGATCGGGCTCCGGCACGCCCGGGAGATGGTCGACCGGGCCCACGGCGAACTGGGCCTGACGGCACCGGAGGAGACCCGGTGACGCGCCGGACGACGACCGTACGGTCCGCGCCCGTCGCCGAGGACTCCGTCTCCGGCCACCCCCCGGGGTGCCCCGGAGCCGCCGGCCCCCGCCCCGGGGCCGCCACCGGTACGGCCGGCGGGCCGGACGGCTCCGGTTCCGGAGGTCCCGGCCCCGGGGGTCTCGGCACTGCGGGTTCCGGCGGCTCCCGGGAGGACATGGCGGCCACCGCAGGACGGGTCCTCGACCGCTGCCGCGCCCTGGTCGGGCCCGCGCTGCGGGACCGGGTGGCGCGGCTGCACGACTGGCCCGCCGGGATGGCCGGCTACGCCTTCGGCTGGAACGACGCCGAGGGGCGGCCGGAGTCCGGGCGGGCGGCCGGCGGCAAGGGGCTGCGGCAGGCGCTGGCCGTACTGTGCGCCGAGGCCGCCGGGGCCCCCGGGGCGGTCGCGGTGGACGCCGCCGTCGCGGTGGAGCTGGCGCACACCTTCTCGCTGCTGCACGACGACATCATGGACGGCGACGAGACCCGCCGGGGGCGCCCCAGCCTCTGGGCCGCCTACGGCACGGGGCCGGCGGTACTGGCGGGCGACGCGCTCCTGGCGCTCGCCTTCGAGGTGCTGGCCGACGCCCCGCACGGCGGTGCGGCGGTGCGCCGGCTCGCCCGCGACCTGCGCGAACTGGTGGCCGGCCAGTCCGACGACCTGCTCTTCGAGGGCCGGCCCTGGACGGGTCCCGAGGCGGTGGACCCCGCCGCGTACACGGCGATGGCGGAACGGAAGACGGGCGCCCTGCTCGGCTGTGCCGCCGCCCTCGGGGCGCTGCTCGCCGGGGCGCCCGCCGCCACCGTGGAGGCCCTGTCGGCGGCCGGCCGGGACCTGGGCACGGCCTTCCAGATCCAGGACGACGTGCTCGGGCTGTGGGGCGACCCGGAAGTGACCGGCAAGCCGGTCGGCGCCGATCTGCGCCGGGGCAAGAAGACGCTCCCGGTGCTCGCCGCGCTCGCCGGACCCGCCCCGGCGGCGGACCGGCTCGCCGCCCTGCTCACGGCGGACGGCGCGCCGGACGGTGACCGGCTGCGCCGGGCCCTGGAGCTGGTGGAGGCGGCCGGTGGCCGGGACGCCGCGCTGGCCGAGGCGGACCACCGCCTCGGCCGGGCCCGGCGCCGCCTCGGGAGCGTTCCGCTGCGGCCGGAGCCGGCGGCGGAACTGCTCGCCCTGCTGCCGTTCGCCGTGGGGCGGAGCGGCTGACCGGGCGAGCGGCGCCGTGCGGCCGGCCTCAGAGCTGACCGGGGGTGCCGGGCAGATCCGCGGGACCGGCGTACCCGGCCCCGGGTGTCCCGGACGCTCCGCCGGGGGCTCCGGGGGCGCCGGTCGTCCCGGGGGCCGCGGGCACATGGCTCCCGGCCCCGGGGGCCCCGGGCGCGGGGTCCGGCGTCCCGGCGGTGGGCCCGGGCGTGCCCGTGCCCGCCTCGGGCGCCGCGCCCGGGGATCCGGAGGCGGCGCCGGTGCCGGTGCCGGGCACGTCGACGTCCCGCAGGTGCCGTAGCAGCGCCGTACCGGCGAGGGCCGCGGCCACCGCCGCGCTCACCACGGCGGCCGTCTCGGCCCACGGGAACCGGGCGCCGAGTCCGCCGTCCAGCAGCGGCAGGTCGCCGACCGCCGCCACCGCGTGCAGCGCGACCACGCCCACCGCCGTGGCGGCGGTGACGGTCCAGGCCCGCGCGGTGTCCCGGATCAGCAGCCAGCCGCTGGTCAGGGCGCAGAACACGGTGACCCCGAGGCACACCAGATCGGTGTTGTCCCCGTTGCCGAAGGTGCCCATGTCGGTGGGCATGTGCACCAGCCCGCAGCCCAGCAGGGACACCGCGGCCGGCAGCCGGAACCCGGAGCGGAGCGGCACGGCCGGGACGGCCCCGGCCCTGGCCCGCTCGTCCTCCTGGGGGCTCCCGTACGCGAACTCCGGGGTGGGCCCCACCGGCGCGGGGGACGCCACCGGAGCGGCCGGGACCACCGGCACCGGGGGTACCACGGGCGCGGCGGGCGCCGCCGGCACGGCGGGCATCACCGAGGTGACCGGCTCCACCGGGGCGGGTGCCACCGGCGCGACGGGCTCCGCCGGCGCGGCGGGCCGGGCCCGCTCGACGGGTGCGGCCGGCTCCACCGGTTCCACCGGCTCGACGGGGCCGACGGGTCCGGCGGCGGGCCGGAGCCAGGCGGGTTCCGTCGCCGTGCCGCCGGCCGGGCCGCCCGGTGCCGGCCCGGCCGGAGCGGCGGACCCGCCCGCGAACCCGGGCGCCGGGGCCTGGGTGCCGCCGGCCGGGCCGGGGCCGGCCGGCGGAGCGCCGGTCGCGGCCGTACCGGTGTCAGTGGCGGCGGGCCGGGCGCCGGGCGGGGTGCCGATCCCGGTGGGGGGCACCGGCACGCCCGGGGCGCCGTTACGGGGGCCGGTGGGCCAGGCGGTGTCGCCCTCGGTGCCGAGGATGCTCACCAGCTGGGCCACCTCCTCGATCGGGCGTCCCACGGCCGCCGCGCGCAGCGCGGTGTCGGCCTCCTCCAGGTCGTGGTGCGCCTCGTTGAGCAGCACCACCAGCTGCCTGACCTCGTCCAGCGGACGGGAGACCGCGGCGGCGCGCAGCGCCTCGTCGCCGGGGCTGGAGACCGCGCCGGTGCGCTTGAGCAGGGCCACCAGCGCGGCGACCTCCTCCAGCGGCCGGTGGGTCGCGGCCGTCCACAGCAGAGTGTGTATCGGGTTGTCCCCGTTGTCCGGGGTCTGGGCACCGGTGCCGGTCACCGTCGCGCCGGCCGCGACCCGGCGCCGCCTGGCCTCGTCCCGTTCGCTGTCCCGGCCGCGCGGCGCCGTCCCCGGACCGGCGGTCCCAGCGGTGTCCCGCGGCCGTGCGCCGGTGCCGGACGTGCCGTCCTCCCGCGCCCCGCCCGGGGCGGATTCCGCACCGGCGGCGGGCCGGGCGGCGGCGGTGTCCCACGGCGGGACGGAGAACGGCGGCGCCGAGAAGGGCGGGACCGGGAACGGCGTGGCCGGTGAGCCCGGCGTCTCGAAGTGCGGGGCCCGGAACGGCACCGGACGGTGGTCCGGCGTACGGGACTCCGCCGGGCGCGGCTCCTGCTCCGGCCCGCTGTGCCCCTCCGGGCGGCCGTGGCGCTCGGGCCCGCCGTGCTGCCCGGGGGCGCCGTACTCCTCCGCCCGGCCGTGCTGTTCGGGCCCGCCGTGGTGTCCAGGGTCACCGTGCTGCTGTTCGGGCCGGCCGTGGTGCTCGGGGGCGCCGTGCCGCTCGGGCCCGCTGTGCTGCTCCGGGCCGCCGGGCCGTGCCGGGTGGGTGTGGTCCTCCGGCGCCCCGTCGGCCCGGTGGTGCTGCTCCCGGACCGCCGCCGGGAGCCCGGTCGTCCGGGCCCCGGCCGGTGCCGCCGGCTCCGGCCCGGCGGACGCCCCGTGGCCTGTCCCGGGGTACGCCGGCCGCTCGGCCGCGGCCGGCTCACCCGCCCGCTCCGGGTCCTCGTACCGCCGCGACTCGCGACCGGTGACGGCGGCGGGCCGCTCGCCCGTCTCCGCCGCGCCGGACTCCCTGACACCGCCACCGGCCGGCGGCGCGGCGGAAACGACAGGGGGAACGGAGGGGACGACGGGGGGAACGGGAGGGACGACGGGGGGGACGGGAGGGGCCGGCGGATGCGGCCGGGTGGAGGGCGCCTCGTACTCCGGGACCGTGCCACCGGACCGGGAGTCCGGTGGCACGGGCGCCGTGAAGTCCCCTCCCGGAGCCCCGAAGTCCGCCGCCGGGGCCGCGAAGTCGCCCCGCGATCCGGCCGGATCCGCCCGTACGGCGGTGCTCTGACCCTCCGGCAGGTAGTGCGGGGCCCGGTACTCCGGGGCCAGCGGCCGGCGGACCGGTTCGGGGTGCGGTTCGGAACGGGGCACGCCGCCCAGCGCGCCCGGCAGCACCTCGGGCGGGACCCGGGGCGGGAGATGGGCCGGGTCCGGTTGTGGCTCGGCGCGGATCGCGTCCGGCGCCGGCCCGGCCGTACCCGGCGGAACCACCGGGTGTCCGGGCGCGGCACCGTACGGGCCCGGCGCGCCGTCCGGGGCCGTCGGCGGGGGAGTTGTGGGTTCGGTTGTCATGGCGCGGCTCCGTTCGCCGTGCGTCGCGGTGAGGCACACACCGTGTCGGTCAGGAACGCGCCAGGAGGGCGCGTCGGTCCATCTAGAGGGCATGCCGGGAAAACGCGCCAACGGGCCGTGGCAGACGGGGGTGGGGTTACGGCGAACGGGTGGTTGCCCAGGTGAATATTGCACCTTCAACTTGCCGTTGAAAATTGGACGATAACGGCATGTCACCCGGCGCCGGGTGAGTGGGGGAGTGAGGGGCCGTGACCAGCCACGATCGGTCGTGGCAATTGTCCGCATTTGCATGCTTTGTCAGGGTGCGGTCCACTGGACGGAGGAACTGCAGTCTCTACGGCAGACCAAGGAGATGGTGGTATGTCTTCCATCGACCCCGAGGTTCAGGACCGCACCAAGCTTCTGGACACCGAGATCGAGTCCGCTCTCAACCCCATCGAGGTTGACGGCTTCTACCGGGACACCCGCGAGTGCGCGGCGCTGGCCCTGCTCGGCGGCGGCGGCAAGCTCCTCCTCGCGCCTCCCACTCCCCGGCCCAAGAAGGGCTGACGGAGGACTGAATGGATCAGTCCGGTCCTACCACCCGTCTCAGTGACGCGGTGCGGGACCTCGCCGCACAGGTGGTCTCCGCTCTTCGGAGCGGGGGCCACTCCCCTGTGGGCGGGGCCTTCCCCCCGAGCACGGGTGACGATGAGATCACCGTCGCCGCCGTACGCGTCCTCGGCGCCGACACCCTGTTGCCGGACGCTCTGTCGTTCCGGCCCGCCGACCCCGCCGCCGTCGCGCTGGTCGCGCGCGCCGTACGGGCGTTTCCGCCCGGCGCCTCGCCCGCGCCCACCACGGCGTGGAGCCACTGGGCGATGGCCGGCGCCCTGCGCCGCCTCGCGCCCGGCAGCGCGGAACCGGGCGGCAGCGGGGAACCGGGCGGTGCCACCGCCGAACCCGACACGGCCTGGCTCGAGTACGCCCCCTGGCCGGTGCTGACCCATCAGCTCGCCGTCCTGGCCGCCCTCGCCGTACCCGGCTGCGACTCCGGGATCGCCCGGGTCGCCGCGGCCCGGCCGGTCGACGTGGCCCGGGGCTTCGTCCGTGCCGTACGCCGGCGCGACTGGCTCCAGGCGGCGGGCGCCGGACGCTGGCTGACCCTGCTGGACGGCGTACCGGACACCCTGGGACTCGGCACCGGTCTCGAGTTCGTGGGGCTGATGGGCGGTACGGACCCGAGGGTCGTCCTTCACTTGCGGGCGGCCGGGCTGCTGCGGACGGGGGTGCCGGTGTGACCCCCGGAAACGGCGAGCGCCCTGCCCCCGGCGACGGCGGGTACGCGGCCGGGGCCGGGGGTGACGGGTACGCGACCGGGGCCGGTGGCGGGCACCCGGCCGGCGGCGGGGTGGTGGCGACCGCGCCGGCGGCGCCCGTTCGTCCCGCCGGCTCCCGGGGCCCCCGTCCCCGCCCGGGGGGCCTGCCCGAGGACCTCGTGGAGGTGACCCGGACCTCGCTGGACTGGGTCGCCGCCCACCGGGACGGCTTCCGGCTGGGCCCGGACGCGCTGGATCCGGCCGCCGACGTCAACCGCTCCTGGAAGCCGCTCGGCGAACTGGCCCAGGTGTGCGCCCGGGTGCGCTCGCACGGCGCCCCCGGCGGCCCGGCCCGGCGGATCGCCGGCGAACTGCTGGACTTCGCCTGGCGGGAGACCGGCGAGGGCGCCCTGCTCCTCGACCTCCAGCGCCTGGAGCCCGCCGCCACCTATCCGCTGGAGGTATACGCCGTCTTCGCCTCCGCCGGCTACCGGCACCCGGGCTACGAGGAGTTGGCCGGCTCCCTGGTCCGTACCCGGAGCTGGCGCGCCACCGAGATGCACCCCAACCGGCGGCTGGGCGTGCGGAACGCCGAGCGCCGCGCCGGGCTGAGGTCCGGGCCGGCGCCGTTCCCGGCCGCCGGGGTGTCCGGCGCGGAAGCGGGGCCGTACGGTGTCCGGCCCGGCCCGGCGGCGGACGCGGTGCGACCGGACGGCGGGCCGACGGACAGCGGGCCGACGGACCCGGCGGGGTTGGACATCACCTGGCTGGGCGCGCTTCCGGAGCCCTGGCTCTTCGAACGCGCCGCCGGCTACACCCTGACCCATGTGGTCTTCCACCTCACCGACTGGGGGCGGTGGCCGCGGGGCATCCCGCCGGGGCTCGCCGGCTATCTGGACGACTGGCTGCCGGCCTGGCTCGACGGTTGTCTCGACGACGAGCAGTGGGACCTCGGCTGCGAACTGCTGGCCGTCGCCGCGAGCCTGCCGGACGCCCCGGCGCCCGGGCGCTCCGGCCACCCGCCCCGGCCCGCCGCTCTCCGGTCGGGCCCGGAGACGGCCCGGTCCGCGTCCGTCTGGTCCCTGCTCGCCGGGGCGCGGGACGCCGGGGGCGCCATCCCGGAGGTGGGACCGGGGAGTCAGGGTGGGCCCGTACCGCGCGACTTCGCCCACTGCTACCACTCCACGCTGATGGCCGTCTTCGCCGGGACCCTGGTCGCGGCCCGGTTCCGCCGGGACCCGGCACCGGCCGGCCGGGAAGGTCCGTCATGACCATGGCCATCGCATCCGCCGACACCCGACTCGTCCACGCCGTGGGCGTGGGGGCCGTCGAATGGCTCCACGCCGAGCGGGACCGGTTCCGGCTGGAGCCGGACGCCGATCCGGAGACCGGCTTTCTCCAGCGGTTCAAGCCCATCGGTGAACTCGCCCTGATCGCGAAGGTGTTGTTCCGCGAGGGGGTGTCCGGCTCCCGGCAGACCGACCTCGCCCGCAAGCTCATCGACCACGCCTGGCGGGAACACCTGGACGGCGGCCGGATGCTGGTGCGCGGTCAGCGGACCGAGCCGCTGTCACCGATCCCGTTCGAGGTGTACCTGCCCTTCAGGGAACTGGGTTACCACGAGCCCGAGCTGGAGCGGATGGTCGAGCTGTGCCACCGGACCAGCAGCTGGACCGACCGCGAATACACCCCGGTCCGGCGGCTCGGCCTCTCCGCCTTCGAGAACCGGTACGGGCTGCTGCCCGGGGTGCCGCTGCCGGAGGCCGCCGAGCGCACCTGGCTGGGACACCGGCCCGAGCCCTGGACGGTCGAGGGCCACACCGGCTACGACATCACCCACACCGTCTTCCATCTCACCGACTGGGGCGAGAACCCGGACGGCCTGCCGGCCGATGTGGCGGAGTACCTCGCCCTCTGGCTGCCGGTCTGGCTGGACGACTGGCTGGACCTGAAGCGCTGGGACCTGCTGGGCGAACTCCTCGTGGTGGACGCCTGCCTGCCCCGGCCGACCCTGGACGCCCGCGCCTGGGCCGGATTCGCCGCCGCCCAGCAGCCGGACGGCGCGATGCCCGCCATCGACGCCATGCCGGAGGGCGACCCCGACGAGGTCTTCGACGTGGTGTACCACTCCACCCTGGTCGCCGCCTTCGCCTCGGTGCTGGCCACTTCCCGGGCACTGGCGCTGCTCTCCGCCGATCCGGCGGGCCAGGGCCCGGCGGACCCGGTGTGAGCGCGGCGCCAGGGGAGTCCGGGGCGGCCGGGGAGTCCGGGGCGGCCGGGCCGCCGGGCGAGGCCGGGGCGAGCGCGGCGCGGGGAGCACCCGGGGCGGGCACGGAACCCGGCGGACCGGCTCCGGGCGGGCCCGCGAGCGACGTCCCGGACGCCGGACCCGGGCGGCCGGACCCCGACGGGCCCGGCTTCGATCCGCCCGGCTCCGACGGGGCCCGGCTGGCGGCGGCGGTCCGCGCGGTGGACGCCCCCGACGTGGTCTTCGCCCTCTCCCGGAACGGCCGGCGCACCGTCCGCTCGGGCGGCACCGCCCCGCCGCCGCCCGTGCCCCGGGAGGAGCTGCGCTATGAACTGGGCTCGGCGTCCAAGCCGTACACCGCCCTGCTGCTGGCCCGGCTGGCCGCGAACGGCGAGGTGGCCGGGAACGCCCCGGCCGTCGCCCAGCTGCTGCCGGGCCGCCCGGTGGGCCGGGCGCCGATCACCCTCACCCATCTGATCACCCACACCTCCGGGCTCCCGCCGCTGCCCGCCGACCTCTACCCCCGGGCCCTGCGCGCGTGGTCCACCAACCCGTACGCCGACTACCCCCCGGAGCGGGTCGTCCGCGCCTTCCTCCGGGCCCGTCCCCGCCACCGCCCCGGCACCCGCTGGCGCTACTCCAACTTCGGGGTGGCGGTGCTGGGCCATGCCCTGGTGGCCGCCACCGGTGTGCCCTGGGACACCCTGCTCGCCGACCGGGTGCTGACCCCGCTCGGGCTGACCGGCACCACCACCGTGCCCGGCGACGGCTCGGCCGGGGACGCCACCGGCCACCGCGCGGACGGCCGTACCCCGGTGCCGCCCCTGCGGATCGGCGGCTTCCGGGCGGCGGGCGCGGTCCGGGCGCGCCCCGGTGATCTGCTCACCCTGCTGGAGGCCCACCTCGACCCCGGGCGCTCGCCGGCCGCGGCGGAGCTGCGCGCGCTGCGGCGGCCGGTGCTGCGGCGCGGGGCCGGTCACCGGCACACCCACACCCTGGCCTGGTTCCAGCACCCCACGGACCACGGGCCGATGTACTTCCACGCCGGGGCCACCAGCGGCCAGCAGGCGTTCCTCGGCTTCCATCCGGAGACCGGGACCGCCGTGGCGGCCCTCTGCACCCGCCGCTTCCGCCGGCGGGACCGGTTCGTCGCCACCGCCCACGCCCTGCTGGCGGGGGAGTGAGCCACCCCTGTCGACGGGGGAGTACGGGCAGCCGTCGACGGGAGTACGGCGGAGCGCGGGGCATGGACGCGCAGGCCGGGCACCGGCGGGAGCGCGTGCGCCAGGCGGCCACCGGCGGAACCACAGGCACCGAACGGTCACCGGCCGGTGACCGGGCGATCGCCGGAAGCCGGCCGGCCGAGCCGCCGGTAGGTGAGCGACCGTGATCAAATAGGACGCTAGTTCGATTCATGGGTACGCTGCCCCCATGGCCGCGCACCTCCAGGGCTCCCTGTTCGATCAGACCGACCCGATCGACCCGGCCGGCCGCGCCGGCGGTACGGACGGGGCCGGCGGGATCGGGCCCGGCCCGCTGACCGGTGTCCGCCGCTCGGTGCTGGGCGACGGGGCCTGGCTCGATCTGCTGCCGGGGTGGCTGAGCGGGGCCGACGCCCTCTTCGTCCACCTCGCCCGTACGGTGCCCTGGCGGGCCGAGCGGCGCCGCATGTACGACCGCGAGGTCGCCGTGCCCCGGCTGCTCGCCTTCTACGGCGCCGCCGACCCGCTCCCGCACCCCGCGCTGGACGCGGCCCGGGACGCGCTCTCCGCCCGGTACGCCGCCGAACTGGGCGAGCCCTTCGTGACGGCGGGCCTCTGCTACTACCGGGACGGCCGGGACAGCGTCGCCTGGCACGGCGACCGGATCGGGCGCGGCTCCCGCGAGGACACCATGGTCGCCATCGTCTCCGTCGGTGAACCGCGCGACCTCGCCCTGCGGCCCCGTGGGGGCGGGGCGCCGGCCCGGCGGGTGCCCCTCGGCCACGGGGACCTGGTCGTGATGGGCGGCTCCTGCCAGCGCACCTGGGAACACGCCGTACCCAAGACGGCCCGGGGCGCCGGCCCCCGGATCAGCGTCCAGTTCCGCCCCCGAGGGGTGCGCTGACCGCCGGCCGGCCCCGGATCCACCGGCCGGTCCGGGCCCGGTCCGGGACCCGTGTACCGCAGGTGCACCCGGCGGTGCGCTCTTTGCCGGAAACGCCTCCGAAGCCGTGCCGCGAGCGGCAAGCTGCTGGCATGACCGAATCGGTGGAGAATGTGCCGTCCTACCGCAAGATCCGCATCACCGCGCCCGAGGAGCCGGTGGCCGTCGTCGCCGATCTGGAGGCGTGGCAGGCCCGGGACAAGTACCCCGACATCCTCTCGGCCGGTGACCCCGTCTTCGGACTGGTCCGCGAGCGGGAGGCGGGCGGCTGGGAAGTGCTCGGCCCCTTCTGCAACCGCTATCCGCAGATGTCCCGGGACGATCTGGGGCCGGAGTTCCGCGATCTCGCCCAGCGCGTCAAGGCGGAGAACGGCGACACCGCCGGACACGACGAGGCCATGGCGGCGGCGGAGCGGCTGGAGGGCGAGGCGCTGGACGAGCTGACCGTCCTCGGTGTCCGCTACCGGGTGATCCGGGCCGAGTGCTTCATCCGCTCCGGCCCCGACGGGCCCGAGCCGCCGCGCCCCTCCGACGCCGACGCCCTCCGGGCGGGCGAGAGCTTCGGGGCGCCCGATCCTTCCGAGGGGTTCGTCATCGACCCGGCGTCCCCCACCGGGATGTCCGAGGGCATCCTCAAGACCGAGCTGCTCGGCCTGGTCCGCCCCGTCGGATCGGTCCCCGAGGATGTCCGGCACGACTCCCTGCTGGCCGCCCGGACCCATCCCGGCGGGGTGCTGATGCCCGCCGCCTTCATGACCTCCGAGCGGATCGGCGGGGTGTGGCGCCCGGACTCCACCGTCTGCTACGCCACGCCCCAGTCGGCCCGGGACGGCATCGCCGACCGGCTCCGGGTGATGATCCCCTGGGAGGAGAAGCTCAGCCCCGCCGAGCGCGAGCCCTACAACGAGGCCGCCGACCGCATCGACGCCCAGCGCTGCGACGAACTGGAGGTGGCGGGCCGCCGCTTCCGGATCGTCCGGGTGGAGCGGCTGGTCCGGATCGGCCCGGACGGCCCCGAGCCGCCCCGCCCCTCGGACCCCGACCCCTGTCCCCCGGTCCTGGTCCAGAACCAGCAGCTCCGGGACGCGGGGGTGAACGTCGAGGAGGAGGACGCCAAGCCCCTGGAGCTGTCCGAGGACACCCGGCGGCTGATGGCCCTCTGCGACGAGGACGAGGAGCGGCGGAAGGAACGGCAGAAGGGACAGCGGAAGCGAGGCCGCCGCTGATCCGGGACCGTGTCCGGACCGCGCGGCCCCGTGCCCGTACCCGGGCCGCGTGCCCCGGCCCCGCCCCCCCCGGGCCGGAATTCCGCGCGGGCCGGGCCGGAAGACCGCGCCGGCCTCCCGGGCGGCAGCACCGGCGCGGCGACGGCCCGCGCCGGACCGCCGCCGTACGGGGGCGCCTTCGTGCGGGACGGCCGTACGGCCACCGCACGCGGCGGTCTCCACCGGACCGCCGCCGACGGGGCCGTCGCTCACCGGGCCCGCACGGGCCCCTCGCCGCCGGGCTTCCGGTTACCGCCCGGTTCCGGTTCTTGCGCGAGCGGGCGCCCACTCATGGTCGTGACCGCCGTCACAGTGTTAGAAATGAGCGTGGTCACCCTTCTCGACCGGTTCCGCCGGGTATCGGTTCGGTCACTGACCGAGCGGCGCCCCCGGAGCGTCGCCGGGCAGGTGTTCGTCCTGCAAGTGGCGCTCGTGGTGCTGCTGGTGCTCGGGGCGGTCCTGGCCCTGCTCCTCCAGTCCCGGCACGACAGCGACCGCGAGGCCCGCAACCGCTCGGTCGCCGTCGCGGAGGCGTTCGCGTACGCGCCGGGGCTGCGGGAGGCGCTGGCCTCGCCCGATCCGACCGCCGAGCTTCAGCCGCTTACCGAGCAGGCCAGGACCCGGGCCGGGGTCGACTTCATCGTGGTCATGGACACCCGGGGCATCCGCTACACCCACCCGCTGCCCGAGCGGATCGGTGGCCGCTTCGTCGGCACCATCCAACCCTCGCTGGCCGGCCGGGTGTACACCGAACGGGTGAACGGCCCGCTCGGGGACGAGATGCAGGCGGTCGTCCCGGTGACCGGCCCCGACGGCGAGGTGATCGCCCTGGTCTCCGCCGGGCTCAAGGTCAAGAACGTCACCGGCGTGGTGGACCGGCAGCTGCCGCTGATCCTGGCCATCAGCGCCTCCGGACTCGCTCTCGCCACCGCCGGGACCGCCCTGGTGGCCCGGCGGCTCCGGCGCCAGACCCACGGCCTCGGACCCACCGAGATGACCCGGGTGTACGAGCACCACGACGCCGTTCTCCACTCGGTGCGCGAGGGCGTCGTGATCGTCGCGGGCGACGGCCGGCTGCTGCTCGCCAATGACGAGGCGGAACGTTTGCTCCGGTTGCCGCCGGACGCCGAGGGGCGCCGCATCCGCGACCTGCCCGGACTCGCCCCCGGCATCTCCGAGCTGCTGATGTCCGGCCGCGAGGCCACCGACGAGGTGGTGCCGTCGGCGGACCGGCTGCTCGCCGTCAACCAGCGCCCGACCGACCGCGACGGCGGACCCGCCGGGACCGTCGTCACCATCCGGGACACCACCGAGCTCCAGGCGCTCACCGGCCGTGCCGAGGGCGCCCGCAACCGGCTCAACCTGCTGTACGACGCGGGAGTGGGCATCGGCACCACCCTGGACGTGGTGCGCACCGCCCAGGAGCTGGCCGATGTCGCCGTACCCCGGTTCGCGGACTATGTGACCGTCGATCTGGCCGACCCGGTGCTGCGCGGCGAGGAGCCGTCCCGCAACGGCGCCGACATGCGGCGCACCGCCGTCAGCGGGGTCCGCGACGACCACCCGCTCTATCCGCGCGGGCTGCGCATCGACTTCGTACCGTCCACCCCGCAGGCGCGCGGCTACGGCACCGGGCGGGCGGAGATCGTCCCGCGCCTCTCCCGGGCGCCCGGCTGGCGCGCCCAGGACCCGGAGCGGGCCGACAGCATCGTCGCGTACGGCATCCACTCGCTGATCACCGTCCCGCTCAAGGCGCGCGGCGTCGTCCTCGGCGTGGCCAACTTCTGGCGCTCCCGCAAGCCCGAGCCCTTCGAGGACGAGGACCTGGCGCTCGCCGAGGAGCTAGTCACCCGGGCCGCCGTCTGCATCGACAACGCCCGCCGCTACACCCGCGAGCACGCCATGGCGGTCACCCTCCAGCGCAGCCTGCTGCCCCGCGCCCTGCCCGAGCAGAGCGCCCTGGAGGTGGCGCACCGCTATCTGCCCGCCCAGTCCGGGGTCGGCGGCGACTGGTTCGACGTCATCCCGCTGCCCGGCAGCCGGGTCGCGCTGGTCGTCGGGGACGTCGTGGGCCACGGGCTGCACGCCGCCGCCACCATGGGCCGGCTGCGCACGGCGGTGCACAACTTCTCCACCCTGGACCTGCCTCCGGACGAACTCCTCGGCCGGCTGGACGACCTGGTGGGGCGGATCGACATGGACGAGGGCGACCGGGACACCGGCGCCGGGATGACGGGCGCCACCTGCCTGTACGCGGTCTACGACCCGGTCTCCCGGCGGTGCGTGATGGCCCGGGCCGGCCATCCGCTGCCGGCCCTGGCGCACCCCGGCGGGAGGGTGGAGTTCCCCGACCTGCCGGCCGGGCCGCCGCTGGGTCTCGGCGGGATACCGTTCGAGACCGCCGAACTGGAGCTGGCCGAGGGCAGCCGGCTGGTCTTCTACACCGACGGGCTGATCGAGGACCGCAGCCGGGACATCGACGTGGGCCTGGAACTGCTCCGCACGGCCCTGGCCGGCGCCGCCGACCGCACCCCCGACGACACCTGCCGGGTGGTGCTGGACGCCCTGCTGCCCGCGCACCCCAAGGACGACGTGGCCCTGCTGGTCGCCCGCACCAAGGCCCTGCCGGACGACCGGGTGGCCGACTGGGAGGTGCCCTTCGACCCGGGCGCGGTCGGCAAGATGCGCGCCGCCGCCGTCGGCAAGCTGGAGGAGTGGGGGCTGGACGACCTGACGTTCGCCGCCGAACTGATCCTCAGCGAGCTGATCACCAACGCCATCCGCTACGGCGCCGCCCCGGTCCGGGTCCGGCTGCTCCACGACCGGGGGCTGACCTGCGAGGTCTCCGACTCCAGCAACACCTCGCCGCATCTGCGGTACGCGGCCACCACCGACGAGGGCGGCCGGGGCCTCTTCCTGGTCGCCCAGCTCGCGGAGCGCTGGGGAACCAGGTACACCCCGGACGGCAAGGTCATCTGGGCGGAGCTGTCCCAGCAGCCCGGCGCGGGCGGCAAGGCCGCCGAGGCGGCGGGCCTGGCGGCCTTCGACGTACTCGACGCGGAGATGATCTGAGTCCCGCCCCGGTACGCCGGTTCCCGGCGCGCGCCCGGCCCGTCGCCGTCCCTTCCCGTCTGCCTCCGCCGTACGGGTCCGGCGGTCGCCGTACGGCTCCGGCGCGCGGCTCCGGTGGCTGTCGGGCGGCTGCCCGGGCCTCGGCAAGCCCGCCGCCCGGCCCCGGTGACTAGGCTGGGCCGCCATGTTCTCCCCCCAGGGCCCGACCCTCCGCGAACTGGCCGGGCAGGCGCTCTCCTCCACCCGTGCCGGCTACGACCTGCTGGCCCCGAAGTTCGACCACACGCCCTACCGGACGCCGGACCGGGTGCTGACGGCGGTGGCCGGGGCGCTCCGCCCGCTCGGCCCGTTCGGCGCCGGTCTGGACCTCTGCTGCGGCACCGGGGCGGGCACCGGGATGCTGCGCGAGCTCTGTACGCGGCGGGTGACCGGTGTCGACTTCAGCGCCGGGATGCTCGCCCGCGCCGCCGCCGCGCATCCGCCGCGGCCCGGAGCGCCCCGGCCGGAGTGGGTCCGGGCCGATGCCCGGCAGCTGCCGTTCACCGGGGCCTTCGACCTGGCGGTGAGCTTCGGCGCCTTCGGGCACTTCCTGCCCCGGGAGCGGCCCGCGCTCTTCGCCGGAGTACGCCGGGCGCTCCGGCCCGGCGGCCGGTTCGTCTTCCCGGTCGCCGCGCCGCCGCCGGTCGGCTCGGTGCCGTACTGGGCGCTGTGGGGCTTCGACACCGCCATGCGGGCGCGCAATCTGCTCCGGCGGCCGCCGTTCGTGATGTACTACCGCACCTTCCGCCTCCCGGACGTGGTGCGGGAGCTGACGGCGGCCGGGTTCTCGGTGACGGCGCCCCCGCTCGCCGCTCTGGGCACCCGGCCGGACGGAGCACCCCGCTGCCGGCTGGTCACCGCCCGCCGGGACTGAGCCCGGGGTGGTGCGCGTCCGGTGCCCGCAGCCGACGGCGCCCGGCCGTCCGGGGAGACCGGGGCGGCCGGGCGCCGTGCGATGCGCGCGGTCGGTGCGGTGGGGCGTTACTCCTTGCCCACCTGCTTGCTCACCTCCGCCGGGGTCTCGTACTCCTTGTCCGGGATGCCGTCGAGGGCGCTGACGATGTCCTGGTCGGCGCCGTTCGAGCGGGCCGCGTCGACGATGTCCTGTTTGGCGGCGGGGTAGCTGATCCCGCCGAGGGCCTTCTGCATGGCGATGGGGTTCACGGTCATGGTCCGATGCGTACCCGCGCCGTCGCCGCCGCCGACGCGGGGCGCCGGGTCTTCACGGCAATGGAGCACGGCGACGGAGCCCGGCACGGAGCACGGCGGGGCTCGTCCGGCCCGGGGCGCCGGGGGAGCGAACCCGTCGGGGTTGCCGCACAATGTCGTAAGCGGACCGGTGGTCGCGGGCACACCCCGGTGCGGGGCAGGGCGCCCCGGTCCGGTGGCCGGCGCACCGACCGGCCCCGGGAGACCGGTGTCCCCGTGCCTCCCTCGCGGCTTCCCGGTGCTCCCGGTGTTCGCTGTGTTTCTCGGGGTTCGGTGTTCGTGGCGTGGGAAAGGCAGGTACGTCCATGCTGTTGGCGCATCCCGCAGTGCTTCGCGAGCTCGTGACCCGCTATGAGTCCCTGTGCTCGGCCGGCGGGCCGGACCGGGGGCCGGCCGTCGCGCCCGACCTGAAACGCCGGCTGGACGACGTGGCGTACACGCTCTGTGTGGCCACGGGCACCCGACAGGTCGAACAGGCGCTCGCGGCGGCCCGGGCGAGGCTGGCCACCGTCCCCGCCACCTGAGCCGGCGGGGCCCCGGCCGCTCGCGTGGCACGGGCCTTCGGCGGCCCCGGTCCAGGGGTTGACCGGGGCCGCCGCTTCGGGAGTTCCGCGAGGGGAGAGCGGAACGCCCGGATGAACACCACGGGGCGACGTGAGGAGGAGTCGTCGCCACTGAGTGTCCGGTTTCCGCCCCGCGTCCGGGGAGAGAGGCGGACGACGGGCGTGGCAGCAGTAAACATATATACCGTTGAGTAAGCAAGAGTATGAAAAATTTCATGTCCGTCGGTGGCCGAAAAAATACGGCCACCGGCGCGGCCCTCTCAGTCCTCCAAGAAGAAGGAGTGCTCCTCGGCGACGTGTTCATAGCCTTCCAGCCGGGCCTGGGTCCGTTCCGGGAAGGCGTCCGCCATGGCTTGAAGCACCGCGGCCGAGACCACACCCGGCGCCGAGTAGGAGTCGAAAACCAGCCGTGATCCGGTACCGGCGGTGAGCGTCACATCGGCCTCCTCCACCAGGGGGCCCAGCGTCAGATCGGTGATCAGCGCCACCCGCAGCCCGGTCCGCCGGGCCGCCCGCAGCGCGGCCAGCGTCTCGTGGGCGTGCCGGGGCATCGCGTACGCCAGCACCCAGCTGCCGCCCGCCTCCCGGGACTGCAGCAGCGCGTCGTAGGCGACGCTCCCGCCCCTGGTCACCAGCCGCACATCGGGCAGGACGCGGCGCGCCGCGTACGCGAAGTACTCCGCCAGGGACACCGAGATCCGCAGCCCCAGCACCGTCAGCGGCACCGAGGAGGCCAGCTCGCGGCCCACGTCCAGCACCTGGTGGGGGTCGGCGAGCAGGCGGCGCAGATTCTCCAGGTTCTCGATCTCGGCGTCGATCGCCGCCTGGAGCTCATTGCGCCGGATCTCCTCGCGCGAGTCCGGCGAACCCGCCACCGCGCTCAGCGCGATCGGCTGGAGCGCCTCCCGCAGCGCCGGATAGCCCGTGTACCCCACCGATGTGGCGAACCGGGTGACCGACGGCTGGCTCACCCCCACGCGCTCGGCCAGATCGGTGATCGAGAGGAACGCCGCCTCGGTCAGATGGTCGACGATGTACCGCGCGATGCGCCGCTGGCCGGGGGAGAGGCGGTGACCGCCGAACAGGGCCAGCACCCGGTCCGTCGGCGGTGCCGGCTCCTCCGGGGAGCGTCTGCCCGGAGTGATCGCGGCCGCCTGAGCGCGCGCCTGCTGGCCTGATGGCACCGGTGTGCCTCCTTCGTGTCCTGCTGGGTGCCCCCACAGTACCGACCGGCCCGGGACCCGGAGCCGGACCGTCACGGCGGCGGGGCCCCGCACGGACGGGGAGCGGCATCTCAGGGTCCGGCCCGCCTCCCCGACCCCGTACCCTCGCCCCATGGCCAGGTACTTCGACGTCCATCCGGACAACCCCCAGCAGCGCACCGTGACCGCGGTCGCCGACGCGATCCGCGGCGACGCGCTGGTCGCCTACCCCACCGACTCCTGCTACGCCCTCGGCTGCCGGCTCGGCAACCGGGGCGGCGTCGACCGGATCCGGACGATCCGCGGCCTGGACGACCGGCACCACTTCACCCTGGTCTGCCAGGACTTCGCGCAGCTCGGAAGATTCGTCCAGATCGACAACGACGTCTTCCGGGCGATCAAGGCGGCCACCCCCGGCAGCTACACCTTCATCCTGCCCGCGACCCGCGAGGTGCCCAGGCAGCTCCAGCACCCCAAGAAGAAGACGGTCGGCGTCCGCATCCCCGACCATGTCGTGACCCAGGCCCTCCTCGCCGAACTGGGCGAACCGCTGCTCTCCAGCACCCTGCTCCTGCCGGGCGAGGAGGAGCCGCTGACCCAGGGCTGGGAGATCAAGGAACGGCTCGATCACGTGGTGGAGGCGGTGCTGGACTCGGGGGACTGCGGGACGGTGCCGACGACGGTCATCGACTTCTCCGGCGGCGAGGCGGAGATCGTACGGCGGGGGGCGGGGAGCACCGAGCGGTTCGAGTGACGGGGTGCGGCCGCCACCGCCGTCACCCTCCGGGAAGCGCCGGTCACTGAAGCCGTTCCGCCCGGCGGCCCGACCCGCCGGGCGGGGCCCGGCCGGACGGCGTCCACCGGCTCCGCCGCGGAGCGGGGCGGACGCCGTCCGCACGCTGCGGGCCGCCGACCCGACGACGCGGAACACGGAAGCCTCCTGCCGCACGGCTCGACGGCGTGTCCT
Source organism: Streptomyces pyxinae (assembly GCF_024756275.1). Classification (GTDB taxonomy): domain Bacteria; phylum Actinomycetota; class Actinomycetes; order Streptomycetales; family Streptomycetaceae; genus Streptomyces; species Streptomyces pyxinae. The sequence goes on from NZ_JANUGQ010000022.1 coordinate 52,110, forward strand.
GTCGGTACCGCCGCTGTGCGCCGTCGCGATCGTGCCGGGCACGCCGAGCGTGCCGCGCGATGCCGCCCGCATCATGGTCGCCGCCGAGCGGGTCACATCCTGACGCGCGAAGTCCGGTAGAGCTCGGCGGTGAGTTCGGCCGGCCTCGACGGGGACGCGTTCAGGAGCCCGGTGGCGGCCACGGTGCTGTGGTCGGCCCAGACGCAGATCACGCCCGGTGTCCTCGTCACACTGTTCCGGTACACGTCCTTGAAGGTGTGCAGACGCTTCCGGCACCTCATCACCGCGTCCGCGGAGTTCTCCAGTTCGAACGTTTCGGGGCCGCCGACCCACTTCGTGTAGTCGAAGGAGAAAGGGAACCGCTCGTCCTTCTCGATCGAGCGGAACATACGGGCGACCGCTTCGCCGGGGTCGGGGATCTGCCCCTGGAGGCCTCGGAAGACCAGGTGGCGGGTACCGTCCGCATCGAGGCCGCCCGTCACGTAGTCGGCGCCCGTGCCGGTCGCTTCGTGCACGATTCTGTTGGCGTCATCCGGCTCGATACCGATACCCCGGAGTTCCGTCTTGGCCGCGTAGCAGTCCGCGTCGGTGGGCTCGCCCGCGCAGTCCACGGTCCCGACATGGATGTTCCCGTACCGGCGGTACTCCTTGTACTCGCCGACCGACCGCGGCGGGGCGAGCCTGTATCCCCTGGTGTCGGCTTCCTCGGACGCCGCCGTGCAGCCCGAGCCCGCGAGCACGAGGAGCGTCGCCACGCCGACGCCGACCGGGGCTGTTCACGGTCGTCCGGTACGCATGAGCCGTGTTCCTCCCGTGTCGGTTCAGGCGGTTGGACCACCGTGAGCCGCAGAAGGTCGCCCCCTGGCGTCCGGCGGACGTTCCGGCGCGGCGGCCCCTCCGCCGCGGCCGGCGGCCCGTCAGCCACCCGTGACCAGGGCCGGAGCCCGTACGGCCGCCGCCACCGCGGTGCCCGGGTGCCGGGGAGACCGGGCGCACGGCCACCGAGCCGCGACCGCGCCGGGGCGCGGCGGCCGGGGCGCGGGCGAAGGCGTACGAGGCGGAGCGGCACCGGGCCCGCCGGGCCGCCGCTGCTCGGGCCGCACCGGTGGCCCCGGTCATGCCGCCCGCGCCGGACGCGGCCGGTCCCCCCGTCGCTGCGCGGTGGGGGGACCGGCCCGTGTTGTCTCAGACCTCGGCACGCAGCTTGATGCCGGTGATGTACGAGGTCTGGGGGCAGGTGGCGTAGATGCTGCCGGGGCCGTCGCCGTAGGCGGTGTTGGCGCCCCGGAAATGGCACGGGACGGTCAGGCTCCAGCGCCCGGATCCGGAGGTGCGGGTTCCCCACGCCTTCCGGCCGTTGACGCAGCCCTTGCCGCAGCCGCTGACCTGCGCGGCGGCCGGGGGCGCCACCAGGCCAAGCGGCAGCCGCGGCGAGCGCGAGGGTGGCCAGGACAAGACGGCCCCGCCGCGGGGCGCCGATGGCGGAAGGCGCTGTCGGACTTCCCATGATCAGACCCTTTGTGCGCATGCGGTGGCCGCTCCTCCGGGCCACCGTCCTCGGCCGGAAGCCTGCGCCCGCCGGCTGTTGTCCGTGCCGGACGGCGGTCTGTCACCAGCGGCGACGGGCAATCCGCGAGCCACGGGAGGGCCCGGCGCGGGCGCCGGCGACAGGACCGGCCCGGCGGGGGCCGGAGGGTCGTGCCGGTGCCACCCCCGGCGAGGCCCCGCCGCTCCGTGCCCGTCACGGGGGGACCGGGCGAGCCCGGCGCGATCGGCCCCTTCGGGGTCCGGGGGGCGCCGGACGTACGGTCGGGAGGAGCGGGTTCCCCGAACGGGGGTAGGCGCCCGGCGCGGGACCGGCGCGAGAAGAGTGAAAGGCAGTGGATGGAAACCCTTCGTTTCGACAGCGGCAGTCTGGAGGCGACCGAGGAGTTCATGTCGCGGGCGTACACGCCCATGCGGATCGGCGGCCGGCCGCACGACACCCGCACCCTGGTCGTCCGCAGGGCAGGTCAGGGCATCAGCGTCGACCGGCTGGCCCTCGACTACACGATGGCCTACGACGCCGGTGTGCTGAACAAGGTCACCCTGCTGTCCATCCACGCGGGCACGGTGGTGGACACCACCGGCGGCCGCCACGAGGTCTACGGCCCCGGTGAGACGTTCCTGATCACCCGGCCCGACCGCCCCTACACGGGTGAGGTCCGTGCCGCGCGCTACACGGTCGCCATGTTCGACCCCGCCCTGCTGACCGATGTCGCCGCCACCGGCTCCCGTGGCGGCCGGGGGCCGGTCGAACTCACGGGGCACCGCGCGGTCGACGCCGTGGCGAACCGGCGGCTGGGCGCGACCATGGCGTTCCTGCGCGACCAGGTGCTCGCCGGCCCGGACACCGACGGCCTGGTGGTCGCCACCGCCGTACGGCATCTGGCGGCCGTCGCCCTGGCCTCGCTGCCCAACACCGCTCTGGCCGAGGAGGCGCACCGCGCGGACAGCCGCGACGCCGGTACCGAGACCCTGCGCCGGGCGATGACGTACATCGAGGACAACGCGCACCGTGACATCGGCCTCGCCGACATAGCCGCCGCGGCGTACGTCACGCCCCGCGCCGCGCAATACGCCTTCAGCCGCCACGCGGGCACCACGCCGCTGGGGTATCTGCGCCGCGTCCGCCTCGACGGGGCCCACGCCGAACTGAAGGCCGCCAACCCGCGTACCACCACCGTTTCCGCGATCGCGACGAAGTGGGGCTTCACCCACCAGGGCCGCTTCGCCGCCGCCTACCGCTCGGCCTACGGGGCGCCGCCCGCCACCACCCTGCACCGGCCGGGCGCCTGACGCCCCCGGCACGCGGCCGCCTTCCCACCGCCCGACTCCGCCCGGGTCCCGCCGGTTTCCCGCCGGGAAGGGACCGGCCGGCCGGAAAACGAACGCCGCGGCCGCCATGGCGAAATGCTCCGGCCGAGCGGCTGGTGAACGGGGTTCGCCGGTGGGCGCGAGGGCACCAGGAGGCCGCGAGCGGCCCGGTCACGGACGTGGCGGGAGAGCCGGCGCCCCTGCTGGAGGAGGCACGTGCGATGACCACGGCACGCGAGATCACGACCGGTGGCGCGCGATGCGTGGGCGCCGGGGAGACGGTGCTGGACGCGGCGCGGGAGATGACGGAGCCCGGCGTCAGAGCCCTGCCGGTCCGCGGCACGGACAACCGGCTCAAGGGCCTGCTCACCGACCGCGACATCGTCGTGGCGGTGCTGGGCGCCGGCCAGGATCCCCTCACCTGCTCCGCCGGTGACCTCGCCCAGGGGGAGGCGGTCACCGCCGGCGCCGCCGACGACGCCCGGGAGATCCCGCGCACCATGACCGAGCACAAGGCGCGGCGGTTCCCCGTGATCGACGGGCACGACCTGGTGGGGGTGGTGGCCCAGGCCGATGTCGCCCGCGCGCTGTCGGACCCACAGGCCGGAGAACTCCTCGCGGCGCTCTCCACCGACTGAACGACGCCGGGGAGACGCGCCGTGCGCACCGCCATGACCGCCCCGGGGAAAGCCGCGGGGCCCGCCGACACCGCCGCCGTACGTCTCACCGCGCACGCGGAGAGCCGTCCCGCCAGCCGGGAGGGCCGGGGCCCGGTGGTCCTGGCTCTGTCCGGGGAGCTGGACCGGGAGACGGCTCCGGGTCTGTACCGGAAGGGCGCCACGGCCCCGCGGCGCGGCCGGCGGCCGGCCCTCGACCTGTCCGGCGTCACCGTCCGCGACTCCTCCGGCTTCAACAGCCCGCCGCGTCCGCACCGCCGGGCACCGCACGGGGCCGGTGGCCTCGCCCCGGTGGCCCCGCCCGTCCGCATGGCCCGGCTGCCGGCGCTGTGTGACGCGGGCGGGTCCATACCCGTCCACCCCGGGCGGGACGGCGCGTACGGGCCGGAGCCCACCACGCCATGAGTACGCCCGGGGCGACCGGAGCCCACCGAGGGCCTCCGGTCGCCCCGGGCGTGCCCGAACCCGAACCGGAGCACGAGGAGTGCGCACACATGACCGATCAGGTGGCCCCGCCGCCGCTCCGGCAGGACGCGGCACACCGTGGTGCGGTGCGGGTGGCGTCCGTTCCGGCCGGGCACGTCTACGTACGGCACTGCGCCGACCCCACCGGGGCGGACCGGGTCGTACGGCTGGCCGATCCCCGGCCCAACGGCGCGCCCAGCACCTCACAGCGCTGGTGGCCACCGGTGATGCTCGATCCCGCGTGGGTGGACGCGCACCACCGGGAGTTCGACGTCTTCCATCTGCACTTCGGCTTCGACGCCCAGGGCCCCGCCGCCCTCGGCGAGCTGGTCGCCGCGCTGCGCCGGCATGGCAAGCCGCTCGTATACACCGCGCACGACCTGCGCAACCCGCACCAGGCCGACCCGGGGCCCCACCTGGCCGCACTGGACGTGCTGGTCCCGGCGGCCGACGGACTGCTCACCCTCACCCCCGGCGCGGCGGCCGAGATCGCCGCCCGCTGGGGCCGCACGGCGACCGTGCTGCCGCACCCGCACGTGGTGGAGCCACCGCTGATCGCCCGCCCCCGGACGCCCCGGGAGGGCTTCCGGGCCGGTGTGCACGCCAAGAGCCTCCGGCCCAACATGGCCGTGCTCCCGGTGGTGCGGGTACTGGCGGAGACACTGGCCGGACTGCCCGGCGCGGAGCTGCTGGTGAACATCCACCGCGAGGCCGGCGACCCGGCCGCGCACGCCCACGCCCCGGAGGTCCTGGCGGAGCTGGAGGGACTCGCCGGACGCGGCCTGCTGACCCTTCGGGTGCACGACTACTTCGACGACGACCAGCTCTGGGAGTACCTCGGCGGCCTGGACCTGTCCGTGCTGCCGTACACCTTCGGCACCCATTCCGGCTGGCTGGAGGCGTGTTACGACCTGGGCACCGCCGTGGCGGCGCCCAGCTGCGGCTACTACGCCCAGCAGCGGCCCTGTCTCTCCTACCGGCACGACCAGCGGGACGGCCTCGACGCGGAATCCCTGCGCGAGGCGGCCCTGACCGCGTACTGGACCCGGCCGGTGTGGCGGGCCCCGGCGGACGAGCGGGCCGCCGAGCGGGTGCGGGTCGCCGCCGTCCACCGGGCGCTCTACACCGAGCTGCTGGGATGAGCGCTCCCGGTGGGACGAGCACCTCCCTGCGCATCGCCCTCATCGCCTCCGCGCGCTTCCCCGTCCGAGAACCGTTCGCGGGCGGCCTGGAGGCGCACACCTGGAGCCTCGCCAAGGCGCTGACGGACCGTGGCCACCGGGTGCGGCTCTTCGCCGCGCCCGGTTCCGACCCGGCCCTGGGGCTGCGCGAACTGCCGGTGCACCGGCCGGTGCTGAGCGCCGCCGCCCGCGCGGACGTCAGCATGCCCGGCGCGGCCTGGATGGCCGAACACCACGCCTACCTGCGGCTCATGCTGGACCTGGCCCGGGACGGTGAGCGCCACTTCGACGTGGTGCACAACAACAGCCTCCACCATCTGCCGGTCGCGATGGCGCCGGCACTGCGGCTGCCGGTGGTCACCACCCTGCACACCCCGCCGACACCCTGGCTGGAGTCGGCGGTCCAGGCCCAGGACGACTGCCCGGTCACCTTCACGGCCGTCAGCGCCCATACCGCGCGGGCCTGGCGCGCCACCGTGCCCGCCGCCCGGGTGGTGCGCAACGGCGTGGACACCGGGCTGTGGCCCGAGGGCCCGGGCGGCTCCCCTCTGGTGTGGTCGGGGCGGCTGGTTCCCGAGAAGGGGCCGCATCTGGCGGTGGAGGCGGCCCGCAAGGCCGGCCGGCCGCTGCTCCTGGCGGGTCCGGTGGGTGACCGCCGGTACTTCACCGAGTACGTCGAGCCCCTGCTCGGCGACGGAGCGGAGTACCTCGGCCATCTGGACCGCCAGGCCCTGGCCCGCCTGGTGGGCGGGGCCGCGGCGGCGCTCGTCACACCGTGCTGGGACGAGCCCTACGGGCTGGTGGTGGCCGAGGCGCTGGCGTGCGGCACCCCCGTGTGCGGCTTCGACCGGGGGGCGCTCGGCGAGATCCTGACCCCGGAGTGCGGCCGGCTCGCCCCCGCCGGCGACGCCGCCGCCCTCGCCGAACTCATCCCCGAGGCCGTACGCCTGGACCGGCGGGCCGCCCGGCAGCGGGCCGAACGCTTCTGCTCACTGGACGCCATGGCCGGTCGGTACACCGCGCTCTACGAGGAGTTGACCGCGTGATCGGCTACTACGTCCACCATGTCGGCCGGGGCCACCTCCACCGCGCCCGCTGTGTCGCCCGGCAGGCCGGCACCCCGGTGACCGGGCTCTCCTCCCTGCCCCGTCCCGCCGACTGGGCCGGTGACTGGATCCAGTTGCCGTACGACACCGGGGCCGGGCAGGGCGCCGGAACCGCGCCGGAGGCCGGGGCGGCCGACCCGACGGCACACGGGCGCCTGCACTGGGTGCCCCGCCACCACGCCGGGCTGCGCGCCCGGATGGCCGCCGTCGCCGCGTGGATCGAGCGCGCCGACCCCGCGCTGCTGGTCAGCGACGTCTCCGTCGAAGTCGCCACCCTGGCGCGGCTCATGGGCGTCCCGGTGGTGCTCTCCGCGATGCGCGGCGACCGCTCCGACCCGGCACACCGGCTCGCCCACGACCTGGCCGACGCCCTGCTGGCCCCCTGGCCGGCGGCGCTGCCGGAGCCGGACTGGCCGGAGGCGTGGCGCGCCAAGACGGTGCACACCGGAGCCTTCTCCCGCCACGACGGCCGGCCCCGGCCCGAGCCGGAACCGTCCCGGCCGGCAGGGGCGCGGGCCGGGCGGGAGGCGGTGCTGCTGCTGGGCGCCGGAGGCACCGAGCTGGACGAGGCCGGGCCGCGCGAGGCGGCCGCGGCCACTCCGGGATGGCACTGGACCGTCCTCGGCGGCCCCGGCACCTGGAGCGACGATCCCTGGCCGCTGCTCTGCCGGGCCGACGTGGTGGTCACCCACGCCGGACAGAACGCCGTGGCCGAGTGCGCCGCCGCCCGCACCCCCGCCGTCGTGGTCCCGCAGTCCCGGCCGCACGGCGAGCAGCGGGCGACGGCCCGCGCCCTGGCGGCCGGCGGGCTGGCCACCGTACGGACCCGGTGGCCGGAACCGGACGAGTGGCCCGGGCTGCTCGACACCGCCCTGCGGCGCGGCGGGGACCGCTGGCACCTCTGGGCGCCCGGCGACGGCGCCGCCCGGGCCGCCCGGCTGCTCGACGCGCTGGCCGCCGGCCGACCGTACCGGGAGGACGCCTGATGCGCATTGCCGTGATCACCCTGGTGGCCGGCCGCCACCGGCATCTCGCCCTCCAGCAGCGCGGCTTGGCCGCCTCCGCCCGCCGTCCGGACCACTATGTGGTCGTGGCGGTGGACGACCCGGCCGTGGCCGGGGTGGTCCGGGGCCGGGAACCGGAGGCCGATGTGCTCGCCATGGGCCGGGACGCCGGGCGGCTGCCGCTGGCCGCCGCCCGGAACGCCGGTGCCGATCGGGCCCTGGAGGCCGGGGCGGACCTGCTGGTCTTCCTGGACGTGGACTGCGTGCCGGGGCCCGCCCTGGCCGGCCGATACGCCGAAGCGGCGCGGCTCTCCGGGGACGGCGCCCTGCTCTGCGGCACTGTCGCCCATCTGCCGCCCCCGCCGCCCCGTGGCTACCGGCTCGACGCCCTGCCGCACCTGGCGCCCCCGCACCCCGGCAGGCCGGTACCCGGGGACGGCGAGGTACTCACCGGTGGTGACCACCGGCTCTTCTGGTCGCTGTCGTTCGCCGTGACCGCGGCCACCTGGCGGCGGACCGGCGGTTTCTGCGAGCGCTACACCGGCTACGGCGGCGAGGACACCGACTTCGCCCGCACCGCGGCGGCCCGGGGCGTGGACCTGTGGTGGGTCGGCGGCGCCCCCGCCCATCACCAGTACCACCCGGTGAGCCGCCCTCCGGTCGAGCACCTGGACGACATCCTCCGCAACGGGGGCATCTTCCGGGACCGGTGGGGGAGCTGGCCGATGGAGGGCTGGCTGCGCGACTTCGCCCGCCTGGGCCTGGTACGCCACGATCCCGTCACCGACATCTGGGCGAGGCTGCCCCCGGCCACGTCGCGCTGAAGCGGGCCCCCGGCGAGTGGCGGGGAGCCGGTACTCCCGCGGTCCGGCCGGGGAGCGCCTCCCGCCCCGTCCCTGCGGGACGGGGCGGGAGAGGGCGTTCGCGCCGCCTTCCGGCCCCCGGCACCGGGGCGCCGGTCGTGGGGGTCAGTCGGCGCGCATGCCCGCGCGCAGCTTCCTCAGGATCCTGGTGAGCAGGCGGGAGATGTGCATCTGGGAGTAGCCGAGCTCGGCGCCGATCTGCGCCTGGGTCTTCTCCTGTACGAACCGCAGGTCGAGGATGTGCCGTTCGCGCTCCTCCAGCCGCGCCAGCAGCGGGGCGAGGGTGTGCAGGTCCTCGAAGAGGTCCATCGCGGGGTCGCGCTCGCCCACGGTCTCGGCGTGCGCGCGGAAGGGCGAGCCGGGGCCGGGGGAAGAGGTGTTCTCGTCGGTGGTGGGGGTGTCCAGGGAGCCGGCCGTGTAACCGTTGGCGGCGACGAGTCCCTCGGTGATCTCCTTCTCGGCCATTCCCAGATGGTCCGCCAGCTCCTGAGGCGTCGCGGTCCTCCCCAGCTTCGAGGAGAGCTCGTCCTTGGCCCGGAGCAGTTCGCCGCGGAGTTCCTGGAGTCGCCGGGGGACGTGGACGGCCCAGCTGGTGTCGCGGAAGTAGCGTTTGATCTCCCCGGAGATGTAGGGGATGGCGAAGGAGGTGAACTCGACCTCGCGGGAGAGGTCGAACCGGTCGATCGCCTTGATCAGGCCGATGGTGCCCACCTGGACGATGTCCTCCATCGCCCCGTCGCCGCGGTTGCGGAACCGGTTGGCCACCACCCGTACCAGCGAGAGGTTCATCTCGATGAGGGTGTTGCGGGCGTACTGGTGCTCCCGGGTGCCCTCCTCCAGACTCCGCAGCCGGTCGAGAAACAGCTTCGACAGCTCGCGCGCGTCCCGGGGAGCGATGCCGGCCGCGTCCTCGATCCGGGGCAGCGCCGTGCCCACCGCCGGGTGCGCGGCAGTGCCCCGCGCCGACCACGCCCACGAGGGCTCCATAGACAGGGACACGTCACTCACTCCGATCCGGGGGGCCGCCGCGCGGCTGCCGCGCGGACGACCGCCCGGACCGTCGAGGCCGGGCCGTGGGTCCGGTCGCCGCAGGTTCGGCATGAGCCCCCTCCGCCCTTCTCGCACATCCGGACGGACGTGCTCATCGGTGCCGCCAGTGCTGCTGCTAGCCGGTCGAACCGCTGGTCAAACACGGCGGACTCCTGAGCGAAACCAGCGGTACGTTTCGCGCAATCGCCCCGGCCGGTCCGCGCGACCTCCCGGTCGCGCGCGCCTCGGAGGTCCCGCCGGTGCCGTGGCGCGACGGTGGGAAGCGGGAGGCCGGGGTGCCGGGCCCGCCGTGAGTGGAAGCACCCCGTCGAGGCCGCATGGGACCGCGTGCAAAGGTTTCCTTGCAAAGAGAATTTTGCAACGCTACCTTTGCGTCATGACCGAACCCCGGGACTCACCTGTCCACCACCTCGACGCCCGGTCCCTGCGCGGCCTCGCGCATCCGCTGCGCATGCGGCTGCTGGACGCACTGCGCTCCGGCGGTCCGGCCACCGCGTCGCAACTCGCCGGGAAACTGGGCGAGTCGAGCGGCGCGACCAGCTACCACCTCCGACAGCTCGCCGTCCACGGCTTCATCGAGGACGCTCCCGGGCGCGGCAGGGGCCGGGAGCGGTGGTGGCGGGCGGCCCACCGGGGCCTGCACTTCGACGACGCGCTGCTCACGGATGCCGACCCGGACGTGCGCGGGGCCGCCGACCTGTACCTGCACGAGATCGCGACCGCCCAGACCCGGGACCTGTCGACCTGGCTCGGCAACCGCCAGACCTGGCCCGAGGAGTGGCTCCGCGCCTGGGACATGAGCAGCGCGACGCTGCGGCTGACGCCCGAACTGACCCGGGAGCTCGTCGAGGAGATGCAGGCGCTCGTCGACACCTATCGCGACCGGGCCACCGGCGAGGACGACGCCAGCACCGCCCAGGTACGCGTTCACACGCACGCCTTCCCGCTCACCTCGGAATGAAAGGCAAGAGCTCGATGCACCCCGGAATCCACCTTGCTCTGCACCACGCCCGCGCGGCCGAACTCCGGGCCGAGGCCGATGCGTACCGCCTCGTCGGAGCGATCCGGCGCCCCCAGGACCTGCGCACCCGTCTGGGCTGGGCCCTCGTGGAAGTCGGTCTGCGCCTGGCCACCACCCCCGGAGCGGCAGCCGCTCTCCCCTGAGACCGCGCCCGCGCGCGCCGCCGCGTGGGCCGGCGACGGGGCACCGATGTGCGGGAGCCCGGCAGCCGGGCGCATCCTTGCTGTGTGACCCGGAACGGCCCCCTCCGGCCCGATTCTCCGGCCGACACCGGGACGCCGCCGGGCCCCAGCGGCGGCGGCCGCGTCCCCGGCGGACTGGCCGCCGCGCTGGCCGACGCCACGGTGGGCGCCATCGAGGCCGTCGGCGGCTACGGCGGCGGCGTCTATCTGCGCTCCGGCACCCCGGGCCTGCTGCGCCTCGCCGTGCTCGCCGGGCTCCCGGGTCCGCTGATGCGGCCCTGGTGGCGGATGCACATCAACCGCCCCTTTCCGATCGCGGAGGCGTACCGCACCGGCCGCCCGGTGTACCTCGCCGACGCCGAGGACGCCATGCGCCGCTTCCCGCAGCTCATGGCCGGGCTGCCGTTCCCCTTCGGTTCGCTGTACGCGCCCGTCGGCGACGCGGGGGACCGGTACGGCGTCCTGGTCGCGCTGCGCCCCGCCACCCCCGGCCGGCCGGTCGCCGCCGCCGACCGGGAACGGATGCTCACCGCCGCCGGCCGGCTGGGCGCCGCCCTCGCCGCGACGGCCGCCGGGGGAGGCTCCGTCACCTGGGACGGCGAGCCCGTCTGCCTCCAGCTGCCCACCGCCGCCACCCCGCCGGTCCGGACCGCCCGTTTCACCTGGGACCCCGACACCGGCGCCGTACACGCCGACGAGGAGCTGCCGCGGTTGCTGGGCCTGGCCCCCGGGCCGCCGCTCGCCACCGCCGGCGAACTGCTCGCGGCGCTCCCGCCGGAGGACGCGTACGGGCTGTGGGCCCTCGCCCACCGGGTCGCGGCGGCCGACCGTACCGTGCGGCGGCGGATCTGGCTGCGCGGGCGGGAGGGACGACCGTACCTGCTGGAACTCGACCGGGACCGGGACGGGACGGGGGACGACGGCCGGGACGTGCCCGGAGCCGGCGACCGGGACGGAACCGGGGCCGGGGCCGGGGGCGACCGCCGGGACGTGACCGGGGCCGGTGGCCGGGGGCGGACGCTCACCGGGTTCCTGGTGGACCCCGGCAGCGGTCCGGTGGTCGCCGCCGCCGGGGACCGGCTGCCCCGGGGGCTGGTCTCGCTCGACCGGCTCGGCCGGATCTCCCACGTCAGCAGCACCGCCGAGACCCTGCTCGGCCACAGCCGCACCGAACTGACCGGCCGGGTGCTGTGGGAGGCCGTGGAGTGGTTCGGCCGCCCCGCCTACGAGGACCATCTGCGGGCCGCGCTCCTCTCCGACGAGCCGGTGGACTTCCTCGCCCACCGGGACTCCGGCCACTGGCTCGCCGTCTCCGTCCACCCGGGCCACGACGGGCTCACCCTCACGCTCGCCGACACCGACCGCCCCGCCTACTCGCCGGGCGCGGTGTCCGGCGCCGGACCCGGGATCGGCTCGCCCGCCGACCGGGCGGGGGTGCTCTACCGGCCGGTCGCACTGGCCATCGCGCTCACCGAGGCGGTCACCGCCCGGCAGGTCTCGGCGGTGGTCACCGACGAGTTGCTGCCCGCCTTCGGCGGCCGCCAGCTCGCCATCTACCTGCTCGACGAGCGCCAGCTCCACCTGGCCTGGGAGACCGGCTTCCCGCAGGGCTTCCTCGACCGCTTCGACGGCGTCGGTCTCGACGCCCGGCTGCCCGGCGTCGAGACCCTCACCACCGGCCGTCCGCTCTTCTTCGAGTCCATGGGGAAACTGGCCGACGCCTATCCCGGCATCCCGATGGACGCCCACGTCGGCGCCCGCGCCTTCCTGCCGCTGATCGCCTCCGGACGGCGGGTCGGCTCCTGCATCCTCGGCTTCGACCAGCCGCGCGGCTTCAGCCCCGAGGAGCGCACCGTGCTCACCGCCCTCGCCGGACTGATCGCCCAGGCGCTGGACCGGGCCCGCCGCTACGACAGCGAGGCCGCCCTCGCCCGGGGCCTCCAGGACGCCCTGCTCCCGCACCGGCTGCCCAGGACCCGGAACCTGGACACCGCCGCCCGCTATCTGCCCGGGACCCAGGGGATGGAGGTCGGCGGCGACTGGTACGACGTGGTGGTGACCGGCCGGGGCCTGGCCCTGGTCGTCGGGGACGTCCAGGGCCACGGGGTGGCCGCCGCCGCCACCATGGGCCAGCTGCGCAGCGCGCTGCGCGCCTTCGCGCTCCAGGGCCACGACCCCCGGGAAGTGGTCAGCGGCACCAACCGGCTGCTCATCGACCTCGACCCGGGCCAGTTCGCCAGCTGTGTGTACGCCGTGACCGACCCCGCCACCGGGCTGACCCGGGCGATCCGGGCCGGCCACCCCCAGCCGCTGCTGCGTCACCCGGACGGGCGTACCGAGGTGCTCGATCTGCCCGGCGGCGTGGTCCTCGGCGTCGACCCGGCCGCCGCCTACCCGGTCACCGAGTTCCACCTGCCGCGCGGCGCCACCCTGGCCCTCTACACCGACGGCCTGGTGGAGCGGCCCGGCACCGACATCGACCAGGGCGTGGAACGGCTCCGCGCCGCCCTCGCCGGGGTCGGCCGGGCGCCGCTCGCGGAGGTGGCCGACCGGCTCATCGGGGACGCCCGGCAGGCCACCGACCGGCCCGACGACATCGCCCTGCTGCTGGCCGCCAGGACCGGGCCGGAGGAGCCGTGAACGACGGCCGGGCGGTTGAGCGGCGGGCCCGGGCGGCCGACCATGAGGAGACGGAGGAGGCGGGTGCCATGAGCGCGGAGGGCACGGCCGGGGGGTACGACTTCCGCGGCCCGCTGGACGCCGCCCGGGCGGCGACCGCCGTCCTGGACGCCGAGGGCGTGATCGTCGGCTGGGGCCCGGCCGCCGAGGCGCTGCTCGGACACGCCCCGCACGAGGTGCTCGGCAGGCCCATCGGCACCCTGGTGGTCGACCGGGCGGGCGCGTACGCGATGGCGGCCCCGCTGCCCGGCGCGGCCGGGGCCCGCCGCCAGGTGCTGTACCTGCGCCACCGGGACGGCCGCATCACCCGGGCGGCCACCGAGAGCCTGCCGCTCGCCCACGCCGGTACCGGCGGTCCCGCCCGGCTGCTGGCCATCGCGGACGCGGACGAGACCGAGCGCTGGGAGGCCCTCCAGTCGATGCTGCGCGGCCTGGCCACCCAGTCCCCGGTCGGCCTCGCCATCTACGACACCGACATCCGGATCGTCTGGACCAACCACGCCCTGCACGTCGAGATGGGCACCAGCCAGTACGCCGGTCTCGGCCCGGACGAACAGGCCGCGGACGGCGAGGTCATCTCGCCCGGCTACCCCGCCACGCTGGAGGAGACCATGCGGCGGGTGCTCGCCACCGGCGAGCCGGTCATCGAACTGCACTACCGGGGCCGCCCGCCGGTGGAGCCCGACCGCCCCCGGGTCTGGTCCTGCTCCTACTACCGCCTCCAGGACGGCCGGGGCACCCCGCTCGGGGTCTGCGAGGAGACCGTCGACATCACCGACCGCCATCTCGCCCAGCAGCGCCTCGACCTGCTGGTCCAGGCCGGCCGGCACATGGGCACCAGCCTGGACACCGTGCGCACCGCCGAGCAGCTGGCCGCCGTCACCGTGCCCGGGTTCGCGGACGCGGTCACGGTGGACGTGCTGGCGGACGTCCTCACCGGCGGGCAGCTCGTCCCGGCCTCCGCCACCACCGGCCGGGTCGTACGGGTCTTCGGCGGCTTCGACGGCCCGGAGGCCCCCGACGGCCCCGCCGACCGGGACAAGGACCGTGAAGCGGAGCCGTCCGGGGGCCGGGAGACGGAGCCGTCCGGGGGCCGGGAGGCCGATCCGTCCGGGGGCCGGGAGACGGAGCTGGCCGGCGGGCATGGAGCGGAGCCGTCCGGGGGCCGGGAGACGGAGCCGTCCGGGGGACATGGAGCGGAGCCGTCCGGGGCCGGTGCGCCCGGCGACCGGGACGGCGCCGGCCGCACGGCGGGCGCGGCCGACCACCACACCGAGGGCCATCGCACCGACGGCCACCACACCGGCCACCCGGACCATCCGGGCGGCGCGGGAACGGACCCGGGGGCCATCGGCGGGCGCCCGGTGCGGTATCCGCCGGAGTCGCCGCAGGCCCGCTGTCTCGCCACCGGTGAGGCCGTGCGCGACCGGCCGGGACCCGGCGGCGACCCGGACCCGGACGGGACCGCCCGGCTGGTCGTGCCGCTGCGCGCCGACGGCGCCACGCTGGGCGTGGTCACCTTCGTCCGCCATCCGCGCTCCGGCGTCTTCCGGGACGACGACCTGCCGGTGGCCGACGAGCTGGCCGCCCGTACCGCCGTCTCCGTCGACAACGCTCGCCGCTACACCCGGGAGCACAACGCCGCCCTCACCCTCCAGCGCAGCCTGCTGCCCCGGACGCTGCCGCCGCTCACCGGGGTCGAGGTGGCCCACCGCTATCTGCCCGCCGACAGCGGCGCGGGCGTCGGCGGCGACTGGTTCGACGTCATCGCCCTCTCCGGGACCCGGGTCGGCCTGGTCGTCGGGGACGTGGTCGGCCACGGGGTGCGGGCCGCCGCCACCATGGGCCGGCTCCGCACCAGCCTCCGGGTGCTCGCCCGGCTGGACCTGCCGCCGGACGAACTGCTCACCCGGCTGGACGACGTCCTCACCCAGGACGCCCACGAGTACTCGGCGCTGCCCTCGGAGGGCTCGGGAGGCCCGGGTGGCTCGGGCGGCGAGGACCCGGCGCTCGGCGCCACCTGCCTGTACGCCGTCTACGACCCGGTCGCCGGCCGGTGCAGCCTCGCCCGCGCCGGGCACGCGCCCCCGCTGGTGGTGGACCCCGCCACCGGCGCGGTCAGCCAGCCCGAGGTGCCCGCCGGGCCGCCCCTCGGACTGGGCGGACTGCCCTTCGAGAGCGCCGATCTCGAACTGCCCGAGGGCAGTCTGCTCGCCCTCTACACCGACGGGCTGGTCCAGGGCCGGGGCCGCGACCGGGACGCGGAGGTGGACGCCCTCGGCCGGATCCTCGCCCGGCACCGCGAACCGCTGGAGACCCTGGGCGACCGGGCCGTGGCCACCCTGCTGCCCGGGCCGGTCGGCGACGACGCCGCGCTCCTCCTCGTACGGACCCGGCATCTGGACCGGCACGAGGTGGCGGCCTGGGAGCTGGACTCCGATCCCGGGGAGGTGGGCCGGGCCCGGTCGCTCGCCACCGGCCAGGTGGCCGCCTGGGGTCTCGACGGCGAACTGGCCTTCACCACCGAGCTGGTGGTGAGCGAACTGGTCACCAACGCGGTCCGGTACGCCTCCGGCCCCATCCAGCTCCGGCTGATCCGCGACCGCTCCCTGATCTGCGAGGTCTCCGACACCGGCCACACCACCCCGCACGTCCGCCGGGCGGGCGGCGAGGACGAGGGCGGGCGCGGTCTCTTCCTGGTCGCCGGCATGACCCACCACTGGGGCACCCGCTACACCTCCAGCGGCAAGACCATCTGGGCCGAGCAGACCCTGCCGGCCTCCTGAGCCTGCCCGGCCCGCCGGCAGCCGGAAGGCCCGTCGGGCGTCCGGCACGCCCGGCCGGCCCCGCGCCCGGTGCGCCCGGCGCCGCCGGCCGGTCCCGGGGCGGCCCGGCACACCCGGCGCGGCCGGCAAGTCTCCGGAGCGGACGGGTGTTTGCCGGTGCGCCCCGTCGGCAACCCGGAGGGCACGGTGCGCGGCAGCGGGCACCGGGCACCGCACAGGAGGTCCACCATGGCAGCGTCGGAACGGATCAGCGCCGAACTCTGGGACGAGTTCCACACCGTCGTCAACATGACCTCGCGCGAGCTCCAGGAGTGGCTGAGCACCGAGGCGGCCGGCGAACGCACCGAGGAGGTTCCCGACCGGGCCGGGCCGCCCACCGGCCGTCATGTCCTGGAGATCCTCGGTAAGCGGCGTACCGACATCACTGAGGACGACGCCCGGGTCATGCGGCGGGTGGTGGAGATCGTCCGCACCCAGCGCGACCCCGAACTGGAGCCGAAGGCCGGCGACGCCAACTGGCGCCACGGGCTGATGAACGTGGGCCACGACCCGCTCAAGCCGGCGTGACGGCCCCGGGCCGCCCACCGCCGTCCCGCCGCCGGATCCCCGGCATTCCCCGCACCACCCGCCTTCCCGGCCTTCCCCGCGTTTCCCGCGACCCTCCCACCCTCCGCATCCCCACTGTCACCGAACCGGCGCCGCCGCCGCACCGCCCCGGATCCGCGAGCCGGACCGGCGGGTCGGCCGGCTCCGCACAAGGAGTACGCGTTGCGCCTGTCCCATGTCCGGCCCACCGATCCCGGCTACCGCCGGCAGCGGCACGGGCGCGGATTCCGCTACTTCGACGCCGCCGGCCACCCCCTCCGCGACCCCGCGGAGATCGACCGGATCAAGGCGCTGGTCATCCCGCCCGCCTGGCAGGACGTCTGGGTCTGCCGCCGGCCCAACGGCCACCTCCAGGCCGTCGGCACCGACACGGCCGGCCGCCGCCAGTACCTCTACCACCCGGACTTCCGCGCCGGACAGGAGCGGGCCAAGCACGAACACGTACTGGAGGTCGCGGAGACGCTGCCCCGGCTGCGCGAGGAGGCCGAGCGGCGGATGGAGGCGCGCGGACTCACCCGCGACCGGGTGCTCTCCACCGCCGCCCGCCTGCTCGACCTCGGCTTCTTCCGGATCGGCAGCGAGCGGTACACCGATCTGAACAACAGCTACGGGCTGACCACCCTGCTGCGCGAGCACTCCCGCTGCCGCAAGGGCGAGATCGTGCTCAGCTACACCGGAAAGCACGGCAGGGAGCTGGTCCACGCGGTCGTCGACCCGGCCACCTGCCGCAGCCTCACCGCCCTGATGCGCCGCCGGGGCGGCGGGGACCGGCTGCTCGTCTACTGGCAGCGGCCCGAGTGGCACGAGGTGACCGGCGCCGATGTCAACGACCACCTCCGGGAACTCGCCGGCCTGGAGATCACCGCCAAGGACTTCCGGACCTGGCACGGCACCGTGCTTGCCGCCATCGCGCTCGCCGTCTCCCAGCAGGCCGCCCGCAGCGAGACGGCCCGCCGCCGGGCCATCGCCCGAGCCGCCCGGGAGGTCTCCGGCTACCTCGGCAACACCCCGGCGGTCTGCCGCGCCAGCTACATCAACCCGCGGGTGATCGAGCTGTACGAGGAGGGGGTGACCATCGCCCCCGCGCTGCACCGGCTCGGCGCCGACGCGGCGCCCGGGCTCCCGGCCACCCACGGCCCGGCCGAGCGGGCGGTGCTGGAGATGCTCCGCACCGGCCGCCCGCCCCGGGGCTGACCCCCGCCCGGCGGCCGGTACCGGGCGCGCCCGCGGCGTCACGGCCAGGAGGGCTCCCCCCGGGGCACCACGACCAGCTCGGCCGCCGCGCTGCCGGCCGGCACCGAGAGCGCGTACAGCACCGCGTCGGCCACCACGTCGGGGCTCTGGAGCAGCGAGGTGTCGGCGTCCGGGAAGCGCTCCAGGATGAACGGCGTCGCCATCCCGCCCGCGATGACCCCGGTCACCCCGATCGCCGGGCAGTCCCGCCGGGCCTCCTGGAAGAGCGTGTGGGTGAAGGCCCGCAGTCCGGTCTTGGCCGCCGCGTACGCTCCCGCCTCGGTCCAGGTCCGGTTGGAGGCGGTCGACAGGATGTTCACGATGTGGCCGCCGCCCCGGGCGATCATGCGCCGGTAGGTCTCCAGACAGAGATAGACCGGACCGAGCAAGTTGGTCGTGACCACCCGGGTCACCTCCTCGGCCGTCAGATGCTCGATCGGCTTGGTGACGTCCACGGCCGCGTTGTTGACCAGGACGTCCGGCGTGAGCCCGTCCTGCTCCAACTCCCGGAACACCCCGGCCACCGCGTCGGCGTCCCGGACGTCCAGTTCCACGAACCGGGCGTCCCCGCCGCCCCCGGCGAGCTCGTCGCAGAGCTCCCGTGCCTGCTCCTTGCGCACGTCCGCGATCAGCACCGCCGCGCCCGCGCCCGTCAGCGCCCGGACGATCGAGGCGCCCAGCCCCCGCGCCCCGCCGGTCACCAGGGCCCGCTTCCCGGTCAGGCCCACCCGTGCTCCGCCACCCATGTCCGCGCCTCTCCGCCGTCCGGATCCGGGGCACCGGGGCGCGCTCCGCGCTCCGGCGCCATGGCTTCCACTGTGGCGCGCGCCACTACGCTCGGCATCCCGGCCGGTCACTGTGAGCAAGCGCACCCGGTGGCCGGGAGCCCGTGCGGCGCAAGGGCCGCTCGCCCTCCGGCGGGCTCCGGGGCGGCCGGGCCGGGTTCCGGCGGTCGAAGCGGTGGGGGAGCGTCTGCCACGATGGTCGCCGCTCCGGGCCCGTCCTCCGTGTGCTCCGGCGCCCCCTGCCGAACCCGGCCCGGCCGTGCGACGACGCGCGCGCCGGATTCCGTCGCGTCCGGGTCCGCGGAGCCGTTCCCCTGTCCGAGCCGCCGATGGGCTCGGCTGTTCCGTCCCGCGAGTCCTTCCGCGGACCGTCCCGCCGACCTCCCGACCTCCCGACCTCCCGACCTTCCGTACGCCGTCCGGGTCACCCCCCGGGCCCGCAACCGAGTGCCGCACTGTGTTTTCGACATTCTCGACGATTTCGATGCTTCCGACATTCTCGATGTCTTCGACGTTCTCGATGTTCTCGAAGTTTCGGACTTCTTCTCTTCCGTCCTCCCCCCGCCCGGCTGCCAAGCCCGCGCCCGCCACCGGCCCTTCCAGACCGGCTATGGGCGCCCCCGGCTCCGCCCCCGGCGGGCCCCGGTGGTCCCGGCTCCGGCGGCCCGGCGGCCGGCGCCCGGGCGGTGACCACGCGCCCTGGCGTTCGCTCCGCTACCCCGCCATGCGCTGGTGGTCGCTGGCCAACCTGGTCTCCAACACCGGCACCTGGATGCAGCTGACCGTGCAGAACCTGCTGGTCCTCCAGATCACCGGCTCCGCCGCCGCGACCGGGCTCTCGCTCTCCGTGCAGGCCGCGCCCGGACTGCTGATGGGGGTGGTGGGCGGCACCCTCGTCGACCGCTGGCCCCGGAAGCTCACCGCCGCCGTCAGCCAGGCGCTGCTGGGCGCGGTCGCCTTCACCACGGCGCTGCTCATCGCGTACGACCGGCTGAACCTGGGCGCCCTGATGACCCTGGCCGCCGTCACCGGGCTGATCGCCACCGTCGACGGGCCCGCCTGCTCCCTGCTCGGCAACGATCTGGTGCGCCCCGAGGACGTGCCCTCCGCGATCGGCGTCGGCTCGCTGGTGCACAGCGCCGGACGGCTGGCCGGAGCGGGCCTGGCCGGGGGCGCGGTCGCCCTGCTCGGCACCGGCGCCGCCTACGCCGCCAACGGCCTGTCGTTCCTCTTCGTGACGGCCGTCATCCCGTTTCTGCGCCCGGCGGCGGGCGCCGCGCCCCAGGCCGGCCGACCGGTGGCGGACGGCGCCCGGACACCGGCGTCCGCGTCCGCGCCGGCGCCGGAGCGGAGGAGCGTACGGGAGGGGCTGGCGTTCTTCGTCCGGCGCCCCCGGCTGGTGGCCCTGGCCGGCATCACCGGGCTCAGCGCGGTCTTCGGGCGCAACTACGGACTGACCCTCGCCGTCCTGGTCACCGGCCCGCTGGCCGGGGGCGCCGGCTCCTTCGGCACGGTCTCCATGGCGCTGGCCGCCGGCGGCATCCTCGGCGCCGTGCTGGGCGCCCGGCTGCGCAGGCCGTCCGTCCGGCTGGTCGGCACCCTGGCCGCCGCCGGGGCGCTCCTCCAGGTGGCGGCGGGCCTCTCGCCCTCACTGGCGGTACTGCTGGTCCTGGTGCTGCCCATGGCGGTGGTGGAGTCGGTGTCCGACACCGCCGGGACCACCGTGCTCCAGACCGATCCGCCGCCTCATCTGCGCGGCCGGGTGCTGGGGGTGTGGAGCACCGCGCAGACCGGCTGGGGGCTGGCCGGGCCGCCCGCGCTGGGCCTGCTCATGGAGACGGCCGGGGCCCGGGGCGCCCTGGTGACCGGTGGTCTGCTGATCGCCGGAGCGGCCGTGGCCGGGCGGATGCTGGCCGCGCGCGGTGTCCTGGCCGCCCGCCCGGCCCCGTGCCCGTCCGTCGTGCCGATCCCGGCACCGGTCCCGGTCCCGTCGGGTCCGGGCCCCCGGGCGGCCGAGCACCGGGTGCTCACCCCGGTGGCCGCCTGACCGCCGGCCCCGTCCGTACGGGCTCCCGGCCATCCGCACCGGCCGCGCACCGGGCGGCCTCGGAAGGGGCGTACGCGGCGGACGCCGGTGCCGGTGCCACTCGGAGGGCCGAGGCGCACCCGTCGGGCCCGGGGGGTCCCGGGCGGCGGACGCCGGAGGGCCGTCGCACCGCCGGGTCCGGGCCCCCGGCGGATGGCCCCGGGAGGGCATACCGCCGGGTCCGGGCTCCCGGGAGGGGGGTGCCGCAGGGCTCACACCCCCGGGCGGCGCGCCGGCCGGAGCCGCCGGGAGGCGCGTACGGTCCGGCCGGCCGCCACCCGCTCGGCCGCTACCGGCCCGGCGGGCGGACCGGGGTGGCGGCCTCCGCCGCGCGGCGGGCCAGCTTGGTGGTGGACCGGCCGTCGAGGTAGGGCAGCACCACCGCCTGGCCACCCCAGCCGCTCAGCACCCCGGCCTCCGGCAGGTCCTCGGCGGAGTAGTCGCCGCCCTTCACCCACACATCGGGCCGCAGCCGGCTCAGCAGCTCGCTCGGGGTGTCGCCGTCGAAGACCGCGACCGCGTCCACGCTGCCCAGACCGGCCAGCACCCGGATCCGGTCCGCGAGCGGGCTCAGCGGCCGGCCGGGGCCCTTCAGCCGCCCCACCGACTCGTCCGAGTTGACGCAGACGATCAGGCAGTCGCCGATCCGCCGGGCACTCTCCAGCAGCCCCACATGACCGGCGTGCAGCAGATCGAAGCAGCCGCCGGTGGCCACCACCGTGCCGCCCTCCGCCCGTACCCGCTCGGCCAGCGCGAAGGCGTCGGTCCCGGCCGGTGCCGGGCGGTGGGTGCCGGTGCCGCGCCGCCAGAGCGCCGCGTTCCCCGCGCCGCCCTCCGCCACGAAGTCCGCCGCCTCGGTGACCGCCCGCTGCAACGCCTCCTCCGGCAGCGCCCCGTCGGCCAGCGCGGCCACCGTGGCGGCGGCGAAGCAGTCGCCGGCCCCGCACGAGTCGCCCCGCGCCCGGTAGGGGGCGGGCACCAGCATCGGCGTGGAGTCACCCGGACGGGTGAGCAGCACCCCGCGCTCACCCAGCGTCACGGCCACGGTCGCCACCCGCCAGCGCTCCGCCAGCTCGGTGCCCCGCTCGGCGTAGTCCCGCAGCGAGTCGCCGGTCCCGCCGCAGAGGGCTCGGGTCTCGGCCGCGTTGGGGGTGACGATCCGGACTCCCGGCACCGGCGCGTCGCCCTTGAGATGCGGGTCCCAGACCACCGGCACCTTCGGCGCCACCGCCGCCAGGTGCTCCCGCACCGCGCCCGCCGTGTGCCGGCCGTAGTCCGCGACCAGCACCGCCCCGGCCCGCTCCAGCGCGTCCCGCACCGTTCCGTCCGGTTCCCCCGGGTCCCCGCCGCCCCGGTCGATCCGCACCAGGGGCCGGCCGCCCGCCAGCACCCGGGTCTTCACCGGCAGGGTGCCGTGCAGCGGCAGTTCCACCACCCGCACCCGGCCGCGCAGCGAGCGGCGCACGGCGTCGCTGGCCGGGTCGTCGCCCAGCGCGGTGACCAGTACCACGTCCCGGCCGCCCCGGGCCGCGAGCAGGGCGGCCAGCCCGGCGCCGCCGGGCCGGCGCTGGTTGCCGGTCACATCCACCACCGGGGCGGGCGCGTCCGGCGCCAGCCGGGTGGCCTCGCCCTCGATGTCCTCGTCCAGCAGGACGTCCCCCACGACCACCAGCGGTTCACGGCTGCTCATGTCATCCTCCGGTCGGCGGTGACGGCCGGCCGCCCGGCACCCGCGCCACGGGAGGGCGGGGCGGCGGCCAGGTCGAAGCTCTCGCACAGCAGATGGACGGCGACCAGATGGGCCTCCTGGACGGCCGCCGTGGTGGCACCCGCCACGCACAGCGCCTCGTCGGCCGCCTCGGCCAGCGGGTTGGGGCCGGGGCCGGTCAGGGCCCAGACCCGTAGCCCGGCGGCCCGCCCGGTGACGGCCGCCGCGATGAGATTGGCACTCCGCCCGGAGGTGGACAGCAGCACCAGGACGTCGCCGGGGCGGCCGTGCGCCGCGACCTGGCGGGCGTACACCTGGTCGAAGCCGTAGTCGTTGCCGATGGCGGTCACGCTGGAGGTCTCCGCGTGCAGCGAGAGGGCCGAGTACGCCGGGCGCTCCCGCTGGTAGCGGCCGACCAGCTCGGCGGTCAGATGCTGGGCCTGGGCCGCGCTTCCGCCGTTCCCGGCGGCCAGCAGCCGACCGCCCACCGGCAGGACGGCGGCCAGCTCGGTGCCCCAGAGGGCGAGCCGTTCCAGGCCCGGCCCGCGCAGCTCGGCCAGCGCCTCCTGAAGGGACTGGCAGTGCCGCTCGGCGGCCTCCAGCACGGGGGAGGAGAGGGGTTCGGTCATGGCGTTCGGGCCTGCCGGGTCCCGGGGGACTCCGGCGCCGGCCCGCACCTCCTTCTTCGGGCTTCGGGCTTCGGGCGTCGGGTACGTGCGTCGGGCGTCGGGTACGTACGGGCGCGTCCGCCGCGTACGGGGAGCCGGTCGGCGCCGTCCCCGGCGGGGAGGCTCCCGCCCGGGTGACGGGCCCGCCGCGCGGCAGAGCCGAGGCGACCGTGGGCGAGGGCCTTCCGGCTCTGACGGCCCTTCCGGGTACGGCGCGCCCTTCCGGGTGCGAGGGGCCGCACGGTACGAGGGCCTCGCGGCCACGAGGGGCCTTCCGGGCACGGCGTCCTTCCGGCTCCGAGGGGCCTTCCGGGTGCGCGGGCCTCGCGGCTGCGGCGGCCCGCCCGGCTCCGGGGGCCTCCCGCGTCCGCGCGGCCCCGGCTCAGGCCATCTCGGTCACCGCCGGCCGCGCGGCGAGCACCGCGTCGTACACCGCCTCGGTGGCGGCCGCCACCCGGGGCCAGCCGAACCGGCTCAGCACCCGGCGCCGCCCGGCCTCCCCGCAGGCGGCCCGGCCGGCCGGGTCGGCCAGCAGCCCGGCGACGGCCAGGGCGAGCGCCTCCGGGTTCCGGGGCTCCACCAGCCGGCCGGTCTCCGGGTCGGCCACCGTGTCCAGCTGGCCGCCCACCGCGCTCGCCACCACCGGCCGGCCACAGGCCATCGCCTCCAGCGGCACGATGCCGAACGGCTCGTAGTCGGCCGGGCAGACCACCACATCGGCGCCGCGCAGCAGCTCGGCTACCCGCTCCCCGGGCACTCCGCCCAGGAACCGGACCCGGTCGGCCACTCCGGCCCGCCGGGCGAGCGCGGTGAGCCGCCGGGCCTCCGGGTCGTGACCGATTCGGTCGGCCGGCGGCCCGCCCGCCACCAGCAGCTCGGCGCCGGGCAGCCGGGTGAGCGCCTCGATGGTGACGGCCGCGCCCTTGCGGGGCACCAGTCGGCCGAGCTGGAGCAGCCGGTGGCGGTCACCGGCGGGCGGCGTGGCCGGGCCTTCCGGGCGGAACAGCTCGGTGTCCACCCCACACGGCACCACGCTCACCCGGTCCGGGGGGATGCCCATCCGGGCCAGCTCGGCCACCTCGTCGCGGCAGGTGGCGATGATCCGCTCACAGCCCAGGCCGACCTCGGTCTCCCGGCCGACCCGCGCCGGGGGACTGGTGTCGGCGGCCCCCTGGTGACGCCGCTTCACCGTGCCCAGCGCGTGGTACGTGTGCACCAGCGGCAGGCCCAGCTCCCGGGTGGCCCGCAGCGCGGCGAGCCCGGACATCCAGAAGTGCGAGTGCACCAGGTCCGGCGGGTCCCCGCCGTCGCGCCACTCGGCGGCCAGCAACCGGCCGAAGGCGCCCATGTGGGGGAGGAGCTCGTCCTTGGGCACCGGTCCGGGCGGCCCGGCCGGCACATGCCGCACCTCCACGCCCGGCCGCAGCGCCACCCGGTCGGGCAGCTCCCGGGAGTCGCGCCGGGTGTACACGGTCACCCGGTGACCCCGGTCGGCCAGCGCCCCGGCCAGCCGGGCGACATGCACGTTCTGGCCGCCCGCGTCGACCCCGCCCAGGACGGCGAGCGGACTGGCGTGCTCCGAGACCAGCGCGACGGACAACCCGCGCCCGCCCCTGCCCCCGGACGGATCGCCTCCGCTCCGGGCCGGACCGCTCCCGCGCCCGGCCGGACCGCTTCCGACGGTGACGGGGCCTCGCCCGTGCCCGACCGGACCGGTCCCGGTCGGACCGCTTCCGTCCCCGCGCCCGGCCGGACCGTACCCGCCCGTGACGGTGTGGTTCCGCCCGCCCGGGGCCGGCGGCTCGGGGGGTGCCGGAGGGACGGCCTCCGCAGGGCCCGGTGATTCGGCGGACGTCATGCGCACACCTCCGTCATCAGACGCTCCCAGTCGTCCAGGAAGCGCTTCAGCCCGTACCGCTCCAGGGCCGCCTGCCGGGCCCGGGCCCCGTCCTCGGCCGCCGCCTCCGGCTCGGCCAGGTAGTGCCGGGCCGCGCGGGCCAGCACCTCGGGCCGGGTGGAGAGCTTCCCGGCGCCGGCCGGCACCGCCTCCACCGCCTCGGTCGTCGCCAGCGCCACCACCGGCAGTCCCAGGTGCATGGCCTCCAGCAGGGAGAGCCCCAGCGAGGTCCAGCGCACCGGGTGCAGATAGAGCCGCCGTTCGGCCAGGGCCGGGTGCAGCTCCCGCTGCGGCAGATCGGCGGTGCGGCACCGCTCCCCGGCCAGCCCCAGGTGGGCGGCCAGGCCCTCCGTACGCATCCCGAACACATCGAGCGGGGCGGCCTCGGCGAGTGCCGGCAGCAGATCCGTACCGGTCCACCGGCCGCGCCGCACCGGCTCGTTGACCACCACCGCCGCCCGGGGCAGCCGGCCGGTGTAGAGGTGGCCGGGATCGACGACGCCGTGCTCGATCACCTCGGTCCTGGTCCGGCCGTTGTCCCAGAACAGCCGGTTGAAGTGGGTCACATGCACCAGCGTCAGATCGTCCCGGTCCGCGCACGGGTGCCGGGTCAGCGGCACGTCCCCGTCGGGCGCGTTGTGCTCCAGGTACACGGCCGGGACATCACGCCCCGGGCGGCGACCGCCCAGCCACCGCTCGGCCAGCTCCTCCTCGTGCGGGCGCTGGAGGACGACCAGGTCCACCTCCGCCTCGCGCAGCTCCCCGGGCGTCAGCTCCCGTACCGAGGCGGGCCAGGAGAAGGTGCGGGCCCGGCCCAGCCCGTCCGGGCCGCGATCCGGTGTGACCGGCACCAGATAGCTGTGCGGGCCCTGCACGAAGGCGGTGGTCCAGGAACCGTGCACATGCCACAGCAGGATGTTCATCGGACCGCCCCTCCGGCCGGCCCGGCGGCGTCCCCGGGCAGCGCCCCGACAGCCCCCGGCACCCCGGCCGCCCCGACCGTGCCCGTCGCCCCGGCCGCGTCGGCCGTCCCCGTCGCCCCGGCCGCGTCGGCGGTGTCGCCCGCGCCGCCCGCCGCGAAGAAGCCGCCGCGCCGGACCGCGTACGGGCCGATCGCCAGCAGGTCCACGGGCGAGGAGCCGAAGCACTCCAGCGCGTCCCGGGGGTCGTCCACCATCGGCCGGCCGGCCGTGTTGAGGCTGGTGTTGACCACCACCGGCAGCCCGGTCAGCCGCTCGAAGCCGGTCAGCATCCGCGCCACCAGCGGCTCGGTGCGCCGGTCCACGGTCTGGATCCGCGCGGTGCCGTCCACATGCACCACCGCCGGGATCCGGTCCCGCCACGCGGGCGCCACCTCGTGGACGAAGAGCATGTACGGGGAGGGGATCTGGCCGTCGAAGATCTCGCCCGCCCGCTCGGTGAGCACCATCGGCGCCACCGGCCGGAACTGCTCCCGGCCCTTGACGTCGTTGAGCCGCTCCAGATTGCCGGCGTGGCCCGGGTGGGCCAGCAGTGAACGGTGGCCGAGCGCGCGCGGGCCGAACTCCGAACGCCCCTGGAACCAGGCGACGATCCCGTTCTCCGCCAGCGTCGCGGCCACCTCGGCGGCGATGTCGGCGGGCCGGTCGAAGGGCACCCCGGCCGTCTTGAGCCAGGCGCCCAGCTCGGCGTCGGACCAGTCACGGCCCAGGTCGGCGCCGGGCATCGGCTCCGGCTCGTCCCCGGCGCCCGCCGCCAGCAGCAGCGCGCCGCCCAGCGCCGTACCGGCGTCCCCGGCGGCCGGCTGCACCCAGACCCGGGAGAACGGCCCCTCCCGGGCGATCCGGGCGTTGGCCACGCAGTTCAGCGCCACCCCGCCGGCCAGCGTGAGCACCTCGTCACGGGTCTGGCCGTGCAGCCACCGGACCAGGTCGAGCAGGGTCTCCTCCAGCACCGCCTGGGCGCTGGCCGCCACGTCCGCGTGGTCCTGGGTCCATGCCTCGTCCGCGCCGCGCGGCGGGCAGAACTCCCGCCAGGGCACCCCCGCCGCCCGGAACCCTCCGTCCCCGGTCGGGTGGACGTACCGCCGCAGCTCGGCCAGCATCCGTGGCCGGCCGTGCGAGGCGAGCGCCATCACCTTGAACTCGTCCGAGGAGCGCAGGAAGCCGAGGTGCTCGGTCAGCTCCTCGTAGACCAGGCCCAGCGAGTGCGGCAGCTCCTGGGCGCGCAGCGGTTCGAGCCGCCGGTGCACCCGGCGGGCCGCCAGGTGCGAGGCCCGCTCTCCGCGCCCGTCCAAAACCAGCACGGAGGAGGTGTCCGCGCCCGCCACCGCGAAGGCGCCCGAGGCCGCGTGCGCCATGTGGTGCGGGACGAAGCGCACCCGCTCCGGGTCCAGCCCCGGCAGCGCGGCGGCCAGGAAGCCGGGGGCCTCCCGGGCGTAGGTCAGCCGCAGATGGTCCCAGGGGTCGTCGAGCCCCAGCTCTCCGGCGGGCCGGGCGAGCGCGGGCTCGAAGGAGTAGGCCACCGCGTCCAGGTCCTGGGGCCGCAGCCCGGCCCGCTTCAGACACCAGGCGGCGGCCTGCTCGGGCAGCTCCCAGGCGGAGAAGGGAAGCGGACGCTTGCCGTGCTTACGCCTGGAGAAACGTTCCTCCTCGGCGGCGGCGACGGTCTTGCCGTCGATCACCAGCGCGGCGGACGGATCGTGGAAGAGGGCGTTGATTCCGAGGATGCGCATGGGCGTCCTGGCCTTTCGGCGGAAGGGGTGCGGCGGCGCCTGTCGGCGGAAGGGCCCGCCGGCCGGCCGGCCGGAACGGGGCGCGGGACGGGCTCGGAGTGGACGGGCCCGGGGGGCGTCCGGCGGGCGGGTCCCGGAGCGGTCAGGACGGGGCGTCCGGGTGGGCGCGGAACCACTCGATGGTGCGCCGCAGCCCCTCCTCGGCCGCCACCTCGGGCTCCCAGCCGAGCTTGTCGCGGGCGAGGGTGATGTCCGGGCAGCGCACGGCCGGGTCGTCGGTGGGACGCTCGATGAACCGGACGTCCGAGGCCGAACCGGTGAGCCGGATGATCAGCCGCGCCAGCTCCAGCATGGTCAGCTCGTCCGGGTTGCCGATGTTGACCGGCCCGCGCAGCCCGTCGGCGGCGGCCGCGAGGATGCCGCGCACGGTGTCGTCCACGAAGCAGAGCGAACGGGTCTGGAGCCCGTCCCCGGTGACGGTGAGCGGCTCGCCGGCCAGCGCCTGCCGCACGAAGGTGGGCACCGCCCGCCCGTCGTGGCCGCGCATGCCGGGGCCGTAGGTGTTGAAGAGCCGCACGATGCCGGTGTCGGTGCCGTGCGCCTCGGCCTCGGCGGTGGTCAGCGCCTCGCCGAAACGTTTCGCCTCGTCATAGACACTGCGCGGGCCGACCGGGTTGACATTGCCCCAGTAGCGCTCGTTCTGCGGGTGCTGCTGGGGGTCGCCGTAGACCTCGGAGGTGGAGGCCAGCAGAAAGCGCGCCTCCGAACGGTGGGCCAGCGCCAGCGCGTTGCGGGTGCCGAGGCTGCCGGTCTCCAGGGTGTGCAGCGGCAGCCGCAGATAGTCGGCGGGGGAGGCGGGCGAGGCGAAGTGCAGCACCAGGTCCGGGCGGCGGCCGGCGCCGAACGGCCCGGTGACGTCCGTCTCCACCAGGGTGAAGCCCGGCCGGCCGAGCAGCGGGGCTATCGTGGCCCGCCGCCCGGTGCTGAAGTCGTCCACGCAGGTCACGGCCGTGCCGGCGGCCAGCAGGGCGGTGCAGAGGTGCGAACCGACGAAGCCGGCGCCGCCGGTCACGACGGCGTGCTCCCATCTGCCTTCCCAACCGGTCGGGACGGTGCTGGTCATACGGCCTCCTCCGGGCGGATCCGAGAACCGGGTCGGCACCCGGGTCCCCCGTGTGCCCTCGACCAGGCTGGTCCGTCCGGGGGGTGACGGCGCGGTGATGTACGCCGTTCGAGTGAGCGGCCGGAATTTCCCGCCGAAGCGGTACGGCTCCGAGGGGCGTCGCCCGTCCCTCCGGCCGCTCCCGTGGCCCGAGGCCCCGCGCCGGACGTCGCCCGGCGCGGGACGGGTGCCCGCCGGAGGGCGCGTACGGGGCCCCGCCCACCGCCTGGACGTGGCCGGGCCGGGCCGCCCGCCTCCGGGACGCGCGGCCGCCACCTCCTGCCGCCGAACAACGGCAGGGCCGTGCCCCGCACCGGGCGTGGCCGGGACACCCGTCGGGGCGCGCGGCGGCCCCCGCTTCAGGCGCCGTACGGCGGCCGGCCCGGCCCGGCGGGGGCATGGGCCCGGCCCGCCCGCCGGACCACGGGCGACCGGAGGCACGTCCCCCGGGGCACCCGGCCGTGCCTCCGCCCGCTGGGGCGCGTGGCTCCCGCTTCAGGGGCCGTACGGCGGCCGGCCCGGCCCGGCGGGGGCATGGGCCCGGCCCGCCCGCCGGACCACGGGCGACCGGAGGCACGTCCCCGGGGCACCCGGCCTCCGCCCGCCGAACGGGGTGCGGCCGGCCCTGCCCGCCGGCCGGGCCCGGCCCGCGCCCGCGTGCGCCGGAGGTGTGCGGCCCCGCCGGCCGGGCCGGCGTCCGGCCCCGGCGGGCCCGGCGCCGTCGGGGCTCTCGGTGAACCCCAGCCGCTGGTTCATCACGATGACGCCCGTGTTCGCCGGGTGGTGGAGCGTCGTGATCCGGCGCGCCCCGCGCTCCCGGGCGAAGCCCATCGCGAAGGTCTTCATGGCCGTCGCCACGCCCCGGCCCCGGTAGTCCCGCCGCACCCCGGTCATCTCATTGAAGAGAAAGCCGTCGTGGACCGAGGTGGCGGCCATGCCGATCCACCGGTCGCCGTCCAGGGCGATCACCACACCGCCCGGGGCGTAGGACGCGACGGCGAAACGCCGCTCCACGTACTCCTCGAACGAGAAGAACTCCCCGCGCTCGGGGATGTCGGCGGAGCACTCCCCGTTCAGCTCGTAGAGCGCGCGGCGGTGCTCCGGGGTGGCGCCGAGAACGGCCGGCGTGGTCAGGCGAATGCCCTCCGCGCGGCACCGCGTCACATACGCCGCGAAGCGCGCGGCGTCGAACGCCGCCACGTCCAGTTCGAGCCTCACCCGGTCCACGTCCACCACAGCGTCCCCCCGCCCCGTCCGGCATCGTCGCGCCCCTCCTGCCGCACCGGCCGCCGCCGGAGAAGATCACCGGGTCCGCCGGAGCCGGTCCCGGTCTACGGCGCCACCGTCTCGGTGGCCAGCAGCTCGGCCAGCGCCGCCGTACCGTCGTCGGCCAGCACCTGGCGCTGCCGGTCGGCGGAGGTGCCCTCCTGGAGCAGCCGGTGCAGCAGCGAGGTCACCTCGCGGGTGTCCCCGGCCTCGTCCAGCGCGGGCGCGAGCCGGTCCATGAACACGGCCAGCAGGTCCCCGGCCCGGCAGGACCGGCCCTCGGGATCGATCAGCAGCCCGCTGAGTCCGTGCCGGGCGGCGTGCCAGTTGGCCGCCTGAAGCAGCTCGGGCGGGCACTCCGGCACCGGCGCCCCGGCCTTCTCCTCCCGGATGGCGGTGGCGATCAGGGCGCGGACGATCCCGGCGAACATCACCGAGCTGTCCGCCCGGAGCTGGACGTCGGGGCAGCGTATCTCCACGGTCGGATAGCGGTCCGAGAGCCGGGCCTGCCAGTAGAGCTGCCCGGTGTCGGTGATCACTCCGGAGTCCAGCAGCCGCCGTATCCGGTGCTCGTGGTCGGCGGCGTCGGTGAACCGGGGCGGCGGCCCGCTCACCGCCCAGCGGCCGAAGATCACCGTGCGCCAGCTGGCGAAGCCGGTGTCATGGCCGTCCCAGAGCGGGGAATTGGCCGACATCGCCACCAGCGTCGGCAGCCAGACCCGGACCCGGTTGAGCACCGCGACCCCGGTCTCCCGGTCGGGCACGGCGGCATGGATGTGCATGCCGTTGACCAGCTGTTCGGCCACCAGCTGCGGGGCCTGGGTGCGCATGGCGATGTAGCGGGCCTGCTCGGTGACCGGGACGGGGGCCGACTCGCGGAACGGGGCGGTGGCGCAGGCGGCGATCCGGCAGCCGCTCCGCTCGGCCGCGGCGCCCACGGCGTGCCGCAGCCGCAGCAGATGGCCGCCCACCTCGTCCAGGTCGGTACAGACCGGCGTGGCGACCTCCACCTGGGCCTGGAGCAGCTCGGACTGGACCTCCCGGTCGTCCACGACCGTCTCCAGACCCGCCGCGGCGCGGACCTGCTCGCCCAGCGGGACGGGCAGACAGGTGACCGGATCGAGCAGCAGATACTCTTCCTCGACCCCAAGGGTGATCATGCCGGGCGAGTACCCCTCCGGCACCCCGCTGAATCGGTGGACCGGCCCGGCGGCCCGCCCGGTGGCTCGATCCCGCCCCGGCCCGCCCCGGGGGCCACCGGGCCGTCGCGGGCCCCGGCTCCCGGCCGCTCCCGGGCCGGGTCCGGGCGCCGCCCGCCGGGCCGGCCGCGTACCCGCCCGGCCCGGGACCGGGGCTCGTCCCGCCGCCCCGCGCTCAGCCCACGTACCGGCGGGCGGTGGAGCGCCGCTGCTCGCGGCCCAGGACCACCAGCCGCGCCTCCACCTCGGCCGGCACCACCCGGCGCTCCCGCAGCACCCAGGGCAGTCCGGCCAGCGCCGCGCCGAAGGCCCGTACCGACGCCCAGTCGCGCGGCACGGTCCTGGCCAGGTGCAGGGTGCGGCCCAGGGCCGGGCCGAGCGGCCGGCGCAGCCAGCAGAACCAGAGGGTGTTCCGCACCCCGTGGATCCGCCGCAGGGTCGGGTCCCGCGCCAGCGAGGGGGCGTGGTGGGCGGTCAGCTCCGCCGCGTACACCAGCCACCAGCCGCGCGTCGCCAGATCGGTGGCGAGCAGCTCCTCCTCACCGCCCAGCCAGAGCCGGGGACTGAAGCCGCCCGCCTCCCGGAAGGCGGCCACCCGCATCACCGTGGCCGCCGCCAGGAAGGAGCCCAGGGCCGGCCCCGGCAGCCAGCCGGGACCGGTCAGCGGCGAGTCCCGAAGCTCGGCGACGATCGGGTCCTCGGTGCCGGCCGGCTCCACCACGATCCGCGCGGTCACCGCCGCAAGCCGGGCGTGCCGGTCCAGCAGGCCGGCCGCGCCCGCGAGCGAACCGGGCTCCCACCAGGAGTCGTCGTCGCAGAAGGCGACATAGGGCGTGGTCACCCGCCGTACGGCGAGATTGCGGCCGACCGCGCCCAGGTTCCGGCCCGGGGTGAGCAGGGTGACCTCCGGGTGGAGCCGGGTCACCGCCGTGGCCGTGCCGTCGGTGGAGGCGTTGTCGGTGACGATCACCGGTGGCCGCTCGGGCAGCTCCGCGAGCCGGTCCAGGGTGTGCAGCAGCTCGTCCCGGCGATTGTGGGTGATCACCACCACGGTGGTGCGGGCGCCGGTCACCGTACGGGCCCCCGCCGGTCCGCCGCGTCCAGCAGCCGGGCGGCGGCCTCCACCCGGGGCGGCAGCGGCCGGCGTTCCCACAGCGCCGCCGGCAGCCGGGCGGCCACCCCGCGCAGCGCCCGCCGGGCCTCCGGGTCCCGGCGGGCGGCCCGGGCCAGCGCGGCGGTCGCCCGGAGGGCGGCACCGGGGGAGCGCCGCAGCCAGGCGGTGAGCACCGCGTTCCGCAGCTGCCGGGCGGGCCTTCCGGGCCGGGCGTCGCCCTCCGGGCAGTGCACCGCGACCACCCCGGGGCAGTGGCAGACGCCCCAGCCGGCCGCCGTCAGGTCGTAGGCGAGCAGTGTCTCCTCGCCGCCCAGGAAGAGCATTGGGTGGTAGCCGCCCGCCGCCAGGAAGGCCGAGCGCCGGGCCACCGCCGCGCAGGCCAGGAAGCCCAGCACCCGGGGGCCCGGCAGATCGTCGGCGCGGCCCAGCGGGGAGCCGGCCAGCACCGCGTCCAGCGGGTCCGGGACGCGGTCGGGGCCCACCCGCACCGCCGCCGCCAGCAGCCCCAGCCGGGGATGCCGGTCCAGCAGCCCGGCCGCCCGGTCCAGGGCGCCCGGCTCCCACCAGGAGTCGTCGTCGCTGAACGCCACATAGGGCGTACGGGCCCGCCGGACACCCAGGGTGCGGGCGGCGGCGCCCAGGTTCCCGCCCGCCCGGACCACGGTGACCTCCGGGTGGTCGCGGGCCACAGCCCCGGGCGTGCCGTCCCGGGAGTCGTTGTCCACGACCACCACCGGTGGCCGCTCGGGCAGTGCCGCGAGCCGGTCCAGGGTGCGGGCGAGCCGTTCCCGGCGGTCCCGGGTGATCACGACCACGGTGACCCGGCCCGGCGCGGTCATGGCGCGGGTCTCCTCTTCGGCTGGGCGGGCGTTCGTCATGGCGCGGGTACCTCCGGGTGACCGAGCAGGGTGAGCAGCGCGTCGAGCACCTCGGCCGGGCGCACCCGGAGCAGCCGGGGGTCCGGCGCGGCGCCGTGCGGGTCGCCGGGCGGGCCGCCGGCCGGTCCCGGGTGCCAGAGCACGAGCTGGCGTCCGCCCGGCGGCGGCCCCCACAGGGCGGGGGAGACCGGGCCGAAGAGGGTGACCGAGGGGGTGGCGTGGGCCACCGCCAGATGGGCGACCCCGGTGTCCCCGCTGACCACCGCCGCCGCCCCGGCGAACAGCGCGCTCAGCTCCTCGAACGGCAGCCCGCCCCGGAAGACCGCGAGGCCCCCGCCCGTCTCCGCCGGGGCCGCCGGTCCGGCCCCGCTTCCGCGCGCCGGACCCGCGTGCCCGGCCGTGCCCGCCTCCGCCGGGGCCGCGAGCCGGTCCGTGCCCGCCTCCGCCGCGTGCCAGTCCGCGCCGGCCGCCGCCACCACCCGGTCCAGCACCGCGTCCTCGCCGGGGCCGCCGGTCAGCGCCACCCGGTACCCGCGCCGCAACAGCTCCCGCACCACCGCCCCGTACCGCTCGGGCGGCCAGCGCCGGGCCGCCGCGTCGGCCCCCGGGTGCACCACCACCGCGCCCGGCGCGGGCGAGACGGCCCGGGGCGGCGGCAGCCGCAGATCGGCCGGGTCGGCGGGGACGCCGTACCACGTGAGGAGCCGGCACCAGCGGGCCCGCTCGTGTTCTCCGGCCCGCCAGTCGGGGCCGGTGATCTCCGGGGTGCCCGGATGGGCGAAGGCCAACAGCCGCCCGGGGTCCAGCCGGCGCAGCAGCAGATGGCTGGACGGTCCGCAGCCGTGCAGGTCCACCGCCACCTCGGGCGGCGGCCCCGTCCACGCCAGCCCGCACGGCACCGCCCGGCCGGGGGCGGCGGTGGGCAACAGCCGGTTTACCGCCCCGGTGGCGGCGGCGACCGGCGCCAGCGAGGCCGGGGCGGCGAGCACCGTCTCGTACTCCGGGAAGGCCCGCCGCAGCGCCCGCAGCGCCGGCACCCCGGCCAGCAGGTCCCCCAGCCCCAGCGCCCGCAGCACCAGCACCCGGGGCCGCCCGCCAACGGCCCCGTCCGGGCCCCGGCCCACGGCCGCCGGGTCCGTCACGCCGAAGTCCGTGGCGCCGGGGCCCGGAAGGGCCGGGTCCGTGGCGGCAGGGGCCGCCGGGCCCCGGCCCGCGACAGCGGGGGCCGTGACGCCCCCCACCCCGGCCCCCGGAACGCCCGCGAGCCGCACGGGTTCCGCCGCGCCTGGGCCTGCCGCGCCGGGAGTGCCCGTCACACGTGCGGGTCCCGCGAGGCCCGGGCCCCGGCTCGCGACGGCGGGGGTGGCGCCCGGCACCCCGGCCGCCGGGGAGCGGGCGAGGCGCGCGGGTTCCGCCGGGCCCGGGCCCGCCGCATCCGGGGAGTTCACGTCACGTGCGGGTCCCGCGAGGCCGGGGCCCGGGCCCACGGCCGCCGGGGCGCCCGCGAGGCGTGCGGGTTCCGCCGGGCCCGGGGCGCCCGGGTGGTGTCCGGTCATGCCGCCGGTCCGTCCAGCAGCAGCTTCTCCACCGCGCTCAGCACGTCCTCGGCCGTCACCCCGTTCAGGCAGGGGTGGCCCGGCACCGGGCACTCCCGGGCCCTGCTGCCCGCGCACGGCGCGGCCTGGTCGCCGAGGAGGACGTGCGGCACGCCGTAGGGCCCCCAGCGCTCGGCCGGGACCACCGGGGCGAAGAGTGAGACCACCGGGGTGCCGACCGCCGCCGCCAGATGGGCCGGACCGGTGTTGCCGGTGACCACCGCGCCGGCCGCCGCCAGTACCGCCGCCAGCCGCTCCGGGTCGGTCCGGCCGCCGAGGTCGATCCCGTCCCGGCCCGCCACGAAGCCGGTCAGCTCCCGCTCACCCGGACCGCCGGTCACCACCACCCGGTGCCCGGCCCCGGCCAGCAGCCGCACCGCCTGCGCCGACCGCTCCGGGCTCCAGCGCCGTGCCGCCACGCTCGCCCCCGGGTGCACCACCACATACGGCTCCGGGCCGGTCAGCCCGGGTGCCGCCGCCGGGCACCGCACCCGCAGCCGCCCGTCGTCCCCCGGCGGCAGCGGAAAGCCCGCCGCCCCGGCCAGCTCCACCGCCGCCTCCGCCTCATGGGCCCCCGGCGTGCGGTGGTGGCGCAGGTCGAGCAGCGAGCCGGGCGCGTCCACGCTGTCGGCGGCCAGCCGCGCCACGCCCGCCATCCGCAGCAGCAGGGCGGCGGGCAGCGGGCTCTGGTGGAACGAGGTCAGGATCAGCCCCGTGTCCACCCGCAGCGCGGCCACCCGGTCGACCAGCGCCTCCACACCGGCCCGGTCCACCGGCGGCGGGGCGAAGCCCTCCCAGGGCGCCTCCCACACCAGCAGCCGGTCCACCCCCGGCAACAGCCGCCCGGCTGGCGCCCCGCGCGGCCCGCAGAGCAGCGTCAGCCCGTCCGCCCGGTGCGCCACCGCCCGGATCGCGGGCCCGGCGAGGAGCACGTCCCCGAAACTGTCCAGCCGCGCCACCAGCGCCCTCACGCCGGCCCCCGGAGCGCGGCGGCAGCCCCGGGACCGCGCCCCGGCCCGCTGCCGGAGGGCCCCGTGCCGCCCAGCACCAGCCGGACCGCGCTCAGCAGGTCGGGGCACACCTCGGGCGCGGCCTCCACCTCGGCGCGCAGGGTCCGCCGGGTCGGCACCAGCACCCCGCGCGCCCCGGCCGCCCGGGCCGCCTCCACATCGGCGCCGATGTCCCCGATCACCACGCACCCGCCGGGCCGTACGCCGAGCCGCCGGGCGGCCTCCCGGACCAGGCCGGGCGCCGGTTTCCGGCAGCCGCAGCCGTCCTCCGGCAGATGCGGGCAGTGCACCCAGACGCCCAGCGGCCCGAGCAGTTCCTCCACCCGGGCGTTGACCGCCCGGACGTCCGCCTCGGCGAGCAGCCCGCGCCCGACACCCGACTGGTTGGACACCACTCCGGTGGCCACCCCGTGCGCCCGCACCAGCCGCACCGCCTCGGCGGCTCCGGGCATCGCCCGCACCCGGCGCGGGTCGCCGTTGTAGGGGACGTCCACCACCAGGGTGTCGTCCCGGTCGAAGAGCACCGCCGCCGGGCGGCCCGCCGCGCTCACCCGGCGCCCCCGTCCCAGCTTCCGGCCGCCCGGTGCCGGACGTGGCCGGAGAGCCGGTGCCAGGTGGCGCAGGCCGGGATCAGCGCGCTGGTGACGGCCATCGTCAGCATCTCCTCGGCCGTGCGCGGGCCCGGCGCGATCCGCTCCCGGGCGAACTCCGCGGTGCCCAGCAGCCAGCCCGCCGCCGCCAGCACGGCCGCCCGCCGCCGCCCGGCGACCGCCAGCGCCAGCGCCCCCGCCCCGGCGGCGGTGATCGCGGCATGGCGGCGGATCCGGCCGCGCGGCGCCGCCGCCCGCTCCCACCAGTCCGTCCCGTGCAGCCGCACCATCAGCGCGTCGTCGGCGTTGCCGCGCTGCGTCCGGAGCGAGACCCAGCGGTCGGCCGGGCGCACCGGATGCTCGGTCCGCCGCTCGCCCCGCCGGATGAACCAGCCCGCGTCCAGCACCCGCAGCGCCAGGTCGGCATCCTCCCGGAAGGCGCGCGGAAAGCGCTCGTCGAAGCCTCCGACCGCCGTCAGCACCTCCGTGCGGTACGCCATGTCGGCGGTCGCCCACAGCGCGTCCCGCAGCCCCGCCGTGTTGCGCTCCCAGTCGGTGGGCCGCCGCCCGTCCGGCAGCGGCACCTCCAGCACGCCCTGCACCCCGCCGGTCTCCGGGGACGCCTCGGCCAGGTCCCGGGCGAGCTGCTCCCGCCAGTGGGCGCCCACCCGGACGTCGTCGTCCAGCAGCACCGTCCAGGGCTCGGTCACCTCCCGCAGCCCGGTGTTCCGGGCCGCCGCCGGGCCCCGCCCGCCGCCGCTCAGCACCAGGGCCCGGCCGGCCAGCGGGCCGAGCGCCGCCACCGGCAGCTCACCGGCGGGGGAGCGGCGGTCGTCCACCAGCACCACCCGGCTCGGCTCGGGGCCCGAACTGGCGGCCAGGGCGGCCAGGCAGCCGGCGAGGCAGGGGCGGGCCAGGGTGGGCACCACCACGGCGTACGAGGCGAGCGAGGGAATCATGCGGACCGCGCCTCTCCTGAGGGGCCGGCGGGCACCCGCCACCTCCGCGCACCGCCGCCACCCGGGTGACCGGCACCGGAGCATCCGCGGATGTGAACGTCCGCGGATGTACGGAATGCCCCTGTCCCGTCACTGTACGCAGAACCCGCCCACCCCGCCTTTCCGGTACGGGGCCGGGGCCGCCCCGGTGCCGACCCGGGGAAGCTCCGGAGCAGCTCCGGCGGGACCCGGGCGCGTACCGGACGCGGGGCGCGGCTCCCGCGCCCGGGGCGGTCCGGGCGGCGGGTGGCCGGCGCCGTACGGCCGTACGCTCCCGGGTCACCCGGTCAGATACCGCTCCAGCCAGTCCCCGGCGGTGCGCCGGAAGAGCCGCCGGTTCTCGGCGCGCAGGAAGTCATGGCCCTCGTCGCGGAGCGTCAGCAGCTCGGCCGGGTGGCCGCGCTCCCGGGCGGCCCGGACGAACTGCTCGGACTCGCCCGGCGGCACATTGGTGTCGTGCTCGCCGTGCACCGCCAGCAGCGGCACCCGCAGCGCGTCGATCCGGCTCATCGGGGAGAGCGCCCGCAACAGCTCCCGGTCGTGCTCGGGATGGCCGTACTTGTGCGCCGCCGACTCGGCGATCCACGGCTCGGTCCCGGCGAAGAAGGTGGCGAAGTCCGACATCCCGCAGACCGCCACCCCGGTACGGAACAGCTCCGGGTGCCAGACCAGCGACGCCATCGTGAGATAGCCGCCGTAGGAGCGGCCCGTCACCGCCAGCCGGGCCGGGTCGGCGCGCCCGGTCAGCACCAGGCCGGCCGCGCAGTCGGCCACGTCCTCGATCGCGGCGAACCGGCCCGCCCCGAGGTCGGCGTCGGTGAACGAGCGCCCGTACCCGGACGAGCCGCGCACATCCGGCGCGAAGACGTCGAGCCCCCGGCCCAGCAGCTCGTGGAAGAGCGGTTCGAAGACCGGCCGCTCCTGCTCCTCGGGACCGCCGTGCAGATGCACCACGCAGGGCGCGGGCACCCCCGGCGCCCGGCCCGGGGCCCGGTAGTACCAGCCGCCCAGCTCCAAGCCGTCCCGGGCGGTCAGCCGCAGCGGCTCGGGCCGCACCGGCGGCCGGCCGCCCGCCACCACGTCCGCGTCCCGCGAGGACCAGGGCGTACGGGCCGGGCCGCCCGCCTCCGGCAGCCACCAGACACCCGGCCGGCGGCGCGACCCGGAAAGCCCCAGCACCGCCCCGGCAGGACCGCCCCGGGCGATCCGGGTCACCACCTCGTGCGGCAGCTCCACCGGCCGCCCGGCCCCGGCCGGGTCCAGCAGCTCCAGCTCGCTCGCCCCGCGCACGTTCCAGGTCAGCGCGGCGGTACGCCCGTCCGCGAGAAAGGCCAGCAGCTCCAGATCGGCGGCCGGCCGCCCGGCCACCAGCTCCGGGCGCCCGGCCGGGCGTCCGTCGCCGTCCAGCTCCAGGGCGAGCAGCGCCGCGAACTCCCGGCCCTCGTCGCTGCGCAGCCACAGCCGGCGGCCGTCCGGCGCGAACCGGCCGATCCAGGGGTCGCCGTCGGCCACCCGCAGCACCGGGTGGCTCTCCAGACCGGCCGTCCGCACCACCACCGCCTCGCGCCGGGCCCGGGGCCCGCGCCGGACCAGCGCCAGGCGCCCGTCCGGGGTGAGGTCGCAGACCCGCAGGGTGGCCGCGCCGGTCTCGGTGGCGACCAGCACCGGAGCCGTACCGCCGTCCGGGTCCACCAGGAACGCGGCCAGCCGGTCCCGGGTGCCCGCCCGGTGGCCCACGTCCCCGTGCAGTGCCCCGCCGAGCGCCGTGCCGCCCCCGCCCGGACCGGGGGCCGGTCCGCCGGGTGGCGCGGCCACCGTGACCGCCAGGGCGGAGCCGTCCCGTGCCCAGCAGCCCAGATAGGCCGAGGTGCCGGGGTCCGCGCCCGCCACGATCCGGCGGCCGGTGCCGTCCGGGCGCACGCACAGCACCTGGCCGTGCTCGCCGCCGCCGGGCACCGCCGTATAGGCGATCCAGCGGCCGTCCGGCGACCAGGACACCTCGGTCACCGGGTCCGGGCCGGTGTCCAGCAGCCGGGCGGTGCTTCCGTCACCCCCGCCGCCCCCGCCGGCCGGGCCGGTCCACAGCTGCGGCACGCCGCCCCGGTCGCAGATGTACGCCACCCACTCCCCGGCCGGGTCCGCCGACGGGTACCAGCAGCCGTGCGGGACCGCCGGCCGCCCCGGCGTCCGGGGCCCGGCCGCGTCCGCGAGCGGCACCAGCACCGGCGCGGCCGGCAGCGCGGGCGGTGTCCGTCCCAGGGCGGCGGGGGCGACGGCGGGGGACGCGGGCGGTACCGGTCCCTGGCCGGCCGCCGGGAGCACGGGCGGCCCGCCCGCCGGCCGGTACGCCTCCGCCGCGCCGTCCCCCGGCCGGTACGGCGCGTACGCCCCGGCCGTACGCCCGGCGACCCCGTACGCCCCGGCCTCGCGCGCCGCCGCGCCGGACGCCTCCGCCGCCCCCGGCACCCGGCTCACCGGATGCCGTGCGTCTGGAGCCACAGCTCCAGCAGCGCCACCTGCCACAGGGCGTTGGCCCCGCGCCGGGTGCGGTGGCGGTCGGGGGCGGCGAGCAGCTCGGCGACGTACTCCTCCCGGAAGAGACCCCGGGCCCGGGCCTCGGGCGCGGCGAGCGCCTCCCGGACCCGCTCCAGCACCGGCCCGGCCATATGGCGGATGGCGGGTACCGGGAAGTAGCCCTTGGGCCGGTCCACCACCTCGGCCGGCAGCACCGCGCGCCCGGCGTCCTTGAGCACGCCCTTGCCGCCCTGGGCGAGCTTCAGCTCCGGCGGGCAGGCGGCGGCCAGTTCCACCAGCTCGTGGTCGAGGAACGGCACCCGGGCCTCCAGGCCCCAGTCCATGGTCATGTTGTCGACCCGCTTCACCGGGTCGTCCACCAGCATGACCTCGGTGTCCAGCCGGAGCGCCGCGTCCAGCGCCGTCTCCGCGCCCGGCTCGGCCATGTGCGCCCGCGTGAACTCGCCCGACACATCGCGGTCCGGCAGCATGTGCGGCTGGAGCACCCGGGCCAGCTCGGCGTGCGAGCGGTCGAAGTAGACCGCGGCGTACCGCTCCGGCTCCCGCTCCCGGGGCACCGCCGCCAGCTCCGGATACCAGTGGTAGCCGGCGAACACCTCGTCGGCGCCCTGGCCGCTCTGGACGACCGAGACCTCCTTGGACACCTGCTCGGCCAGCAGATGGAAGGCGACCACATCGTGGCTGATCATCGGCTCGCTCATGGCCGCGATCGCCCCGTCGAGCGCGGTGGAGACCCGGTCCGACGGAACCAGCAGCTGATGGTGGTCGGTGGAGAAGTGGCGGGCCACCAGGTCCGAGTAGGCGAACTCGTCGCCCTCCTCGCCGCCCTCCGACTCGAAGCCCACGCTGAACGTCGCCAGGTCGCGCTGGCCCTCCTCGGCGAGCAGCGCCACGATCAGACTGGAGTCGAGCCCGCCGGAGAGCAGCACCCCGACCGGCACATCGGCCACCATCCGGCGCCGGACCGCCGTGCGCAGCGCGTCCAGCACCGCGTCCCGCCAGCCGGCCGCGTCCAGACCCGCGTACTCCGCGCGCCGGGTGTACGAGGGCCGCCAGTAGCGGTGGTCGCGGGAGGTGCCGTCCGGCTCCACGACCCGCACCGTGGCCGGGGGCAGCCTGTGCACCCCGGCGAGCACCGTGCGGGGCGTGGCCACCGTGGCGTGCCAGCTCAGGTACTGGTGGACGGCGACCGGGTCGAGCGAGGTGTCCACCCCGCCGCCCGCCAGCAGGGCCGGCAGCGAGGAGGCGAAGCGCAGCCGGTCGGACGTCTCCGCCAGATACAGCGGCTTGATGCCCAGCCGGTCCCGGCCCAGCACCAGCCGGCCGGTGTCGTGCTCCACCAGGGCGAAGGCGAACATGCCGGTGAAGTGGTCCACACAGTCGGTGCCCCACTCCCGGTACGCCTTTAGCACCACCTCGGTGTCGGAGGTGGAGAAGAACCGGTGGCCCAGCCCCCGCAGCTCCTCGCGCAGCTCGTGGTGGTTGTAGACACAGCCGTTGAAGACCCCGGTGATCCGGCTGTGCGGGTCCGTCATCGGCTGCGCGCCGCGCTCCGAGAGATCGATGATCTTGAGCCTGCGGTGCCCGAGCGCCACCGCCCCCTGGGACCACAACCCCTGCCCGTCGGGCCCGCGCGCCGCCAGCCGGTCGGTCATCCGCTCCACGGCGGCGAGGTCGGGACGCCGGTCGTCGAAGCGGATCTCACCGCTCAGTCCGCACATGCCGCACCCCCCGCCCGCCGTGCGGCTGCCGCCCCGTAGGAACCGGCCGGACGCCCGGCCGCTTCCCGGCCGTCACCCGATCCGCCAACTGATCCGCCATGGGAACCGTCACCACACCTCCTCGAAACCGACGGAGCGGGCCGGTCACCCGCCGATCGGCGCGGCGGTGCCCGTCGGCTCGCTCCGTCCCGCCGGGTTCCCGCGTGATCGCCGCCCATGCCCGACGCCGCCTGCCCTCGCCCTCCGTACCCACCCGGTCACAGCCGTCCGGGCCGGGGCCCTGTCCGGCTCGTCAGCGGGAGGAGCGCGGGGGAGCGGGGGCGTCGCCCCGGGCTCAGCCGGTCCCCGCCCCGCCCTTCCCCTCCCGCTCGTCCTGGACGGCCTCGCCCTCGGCCTGCGAGGGGGTGGTCCGGGAGAACTCCGGCCGTTCGCGGTCCCGGTCCGGTGCGCGGCGGACCGGTCCCGGCCGGTCGGCGGGCGGGTCGGGCTCGCGCTCGCCCTCGGCCTGCGAGGGGGTCGGGTACTCCATCGGCTCATCGGTCGGCCTCATGGTGCTGCCTCCGGGGGTGGGAGATGCACGGATACGGAAAGGCACGAGGCGCGGCGCCCCGCGCCACTGCGCTACCGGTGGTCGCCGGGGTTCTCGGGCTCGGCCGTCCGGCGGTGTGCCGCCGCTTTCAGGCGGTCGGGCAGCACCCGGTTGGCGATGCCCTGGGCCTTGGTCTTCGCGGACCCGGCGACGAGCTTCTCCCGGCCCCTCATCAGGGCCTCGAAGCCCTCCTCGGCCACCCGCGCCGCGCTGTCCTTCTCCTGCCGCCCGACCCGGGTGTCGTCCATCCCGGCGCGGTGGAAGAAGTTGGTCTCGGTGGGGCCCGGCATCAGCGAGGTGATGGTCACCGAGGTGTCCTTCAGCTCCTCCTGGAGCGCCTGTGCGAAGGACTGGAGAAACGACTTGGACGCGTTGTAGACGGCCTGGAAGGAGCCGGGCATGGTGGCGGCGATCGACGAGGTGATGAGCACCCGCCCCTCGTCCAGCTCCACCATCCCGGGCAGCAGCCGCTTGGCGAGATGGACGGTCGAGGTGATGTTCAGGTCGATGATCCGGGCCTCGTCGGCCAGGTCGTTGTCGAGGAACGCCCCGCCTTGGCCGACACCCGCGTTGAGGGCGGCCGCGCCCACCGGCCGCCGGGTGGCCGAGACCTCGCCGTACAACGTCTCCACGCCGTCGTAGGTGGCCAGATCGACCTGTACGGCGCGGACCTCGGCGCCGCGTCCGCGCAGCTCCTCGGCGGCGGGCACCAGCCCGTCGTCCTCGGCGCAGATCAGCAGGTCGAAGCCGTGGTCCGCGAAACGCCGGGCCAGTTCGAGCCCGATGCCGCCGGAGGCCCCGGTCACCACTGCCAGGGGTTTCGCCGTGTTCGTCATGGCGGCCGGGTACCCGTCCGGCCCCGGGTAACCCGGCAGGACCGGGCCCGGTCCGGCTCGCCCCGGCGCGGCTCCCGCCGGGGCGGGCACACGGGGCCGGGGGAGTACCCGCGCCCGGCCCCGTTTCGCGCCGATGATCATCGGGTACCCGACGGCGGTTCCCGCGCGCCCCCCGGAAGGTGACCAGGTGACCATGAGCGAACTCGGGCAGGAGACCACCGGGACCGTCACCACCAAGGTCCCCGCCAGACTGGACCGGCTGCCGTGGTCGCGCTGGCACT
The DNA here is from genome assembly GCF_024756275.1 of Streptomyces pyxinae. Taxonomy (GTDB): domain Bacteria; phylum Actinomycetota; class Actinomycetes; order Streptomycetales; family Streptomycetaceae; genus Streptomyces; species Streptomyces pyxinae. The sequence continues at coordinate 95,450 of NZ_JANUGQ010000022.1, forward strand.
GGATGATCGTCATCGGTCTCGGCACCGTCTGGATCCTGGACGGCCTCGAGGTCACCATCGTCGGCAACGTGGCCAGCAGGCTGTCCGAGGAGGGCAGCGGGCTCGCCATCAGCAGCGCCCAGGTGACCGGACTCGCGGCGGCCCTCTATGTGGCGGGCGCCTGCTCGGGAGCGCTGTTCTTCGGCTGGCTCACCGACCGCTTCGGGCGCAAGAAGCTCTTTCTCATCACCCTGGCGGTCTATCTGGTCGCCACCGCGCTGACCGCGATCTCCTTCTCCTCCTGGTGGTTCTTCCTCTTCCGGTTCTTCACCGGTTTCGGCATCGGCGGCGAGTACGCGGCGATCAACTCCGCCATCGACGAACTGATCCCCAGCAAGTACCGGGGCCGGGTCGATCTGATCATCAACGGCAGTTTCTGGCTCGGCGCCATGGCCGGCGCGCTGCTCTCCGTGCTGGCGCTGGACACCGACATCTTCCCCAAGGATCTCGGCTGGCGGCTCTCCTTCGGCCTCGGGGTCGTCCTCGGTCTGGTGATCCTGCTGGTCCGCCGCCATGTGCCGGAGAGCCCGCGCTGGATGTTCATCCACGGCCACGAGGAGGGCGCCGAGAAACTGGTGGCGGACGTGGAGCGGGAGGTGGAGCGGGAGACCGGCGGGAAGCTGCCCGAGCCGGGTGCCGAGATCACCATCAAGCAGCGGCACAGCGTCGGCTTCGTACAGATCGCCCGCACCCTGGTGCGCGCCTACCCGAAGCGCGCCGTTCTGGGCCTGGCCCTCTTCATCGGGCAGGCGTTCCTCTACAACGCGGTCACCTTCGGCTTCGGGGCGATCCTGGTCACCTTCTTCGACGTGCCGAGCGGCTCCACCGGATACTTCTTCGCCGTCATCGCCGCGGGCAACTTCCTCGGGCCGCTGCTGCTCGGCCGGCTCTTCGACACCTGGGGCCGCCGCCCGATGATCGCGGGCACCTATCTGCTCTCCGGCGCCCTGCTGTACGTCACCGCCTGGATGTTCGGCAACGGCTGGCTCACCGCCACCACGCTGACCGCCTGCTGGTGCGTGGTGCTCTTCTTCGCCTCGGCGGGCGCCAGCTCGGCGTATCTCACGGTGAGCGAGATCTTTCCGATGGAGACCCGCGCGATGGCGATCGCCTTCTTCTACGCGGTGGGCACGGCGGCCGGCGGCATCTCCGGTCCGCTGATCTTCGCGGACCTCACGGCGAGCGGTTCGCCCGGCGACACCGTGCTGGCCTTCTGTATCGGCGCCACCCTGATGGTGGCCGGCGGCCTGATCGCGCTGTTCTTCGCGGTGGCGGCCGAGGGCAAGTCGCTGGAGGACATCGCCACCCCGCTCTCCGCCCAGGCGGCGGCCGCGAGCCGCCCGGCGCCCGCCGCGCCGTCCACCCCGTCGGCCCCGTCCGCCGGCGCGACCGGCTGACCCGCCGGCCGGCCCGCCGCGCCCGCCGGTGGCCGAGCGCCCCCGTCTCCGCCTCCGCTGCGGCCTCCGGCCGGGCACCGGGGTGGTAATGGGGACGATAAGTGGTTTATTATTCATTCAGTTGTTCGTGAGCGGCCCCCTGGGTTTCGCCACGAGCCCCCCTACCGCCCCGGCTGGCTCCCCCGTCCAGCCGGGGCTTCTCCTTGTCCCGCCGACGTTTCACCACGGCATTTCACCGCGACGGCGGTCGGGGCCGCCCACCGTGGTGGGCCGGGGCGGCGTGTGGGTCGCGCCCCTCGGCGGGGGCGGGGTCGGTGTGAATGGTCGCGGCCGTCAGCCGGGGAACCGCGTGGATGAGGGCGTGTTCGGCGGCGACGGCCAGCTCATGGGCCTGGACCACGGTCAGGCGCGCGGCGACGACGATGTCGGCCTCGGCCCGCAGCCCGTGGCCGATCCAGCGCATCCGCACCTGTCCGGTGTCCAGCACCCCCGCCACGCCGCGCAGAGCCCGCTCCGCGGCGTCCACCAGGGCGGGGTCGACCCCGTCCATCAGGCGCCGGCAGACCTCACGGGCGGCGTCCTTGAGGACCAGCAGGATGGCGACGGTGATCAGCAGGCCGATGACCGGATCGGCCGCCCGCACCCCGAGCGCGGCTCCACCGGCGCCCAGCAGGACGGCCAGCGAGGTGAAGCCGTCGGCGCGGGCGTGCAGCCCGTCCGCGACCAGCGCGGCGGAACCGATCCTCCGGCCTGTGCGAATGCGGTAGCGGGCCACCCACTCGTTGCCGGCGAACCCGGCCAGCGCCGCCCCGGCGACGGCCCACAACTGGGTGATGTCGCGCGGGTGGAACAACCGGTCGGCCGCCACCCAGGCGGTGAGCGCCGCGGAGGCGGCGATGGTCACCACGATGAGCACACCTGCCAGGTCCTCGGCGCGGCCGTAGCCGTAGGTGTAGCGGCGGGTGGCCGCCCTCCGCCCGAGCAGGAACGCGATCCCGAGCGGCACGGCGGTCAGCGCGTCGGCGGCGTTGTGCAGGGTGTCCCCGAGCAGGGCCACCGACCCGGACAGGACGACGATCACGGCCTGCGCCACGGCGGTGAGCCCCAGGACGGCCAGGGAGATCCACAGGGTGCGCATCCCCTCCCGGGAGGCCTCCATCGCCGTATCGACCTTGTCCCCGGCCTCGTGAGCGTGCGGCTGAGCCAGAGGGGCGAACCAGTGCCGTGTCCGGGCGAGCCGCGCGCTCCCGTGCCGGTGCTCCGGACCCGCGGGCCCCGGCCCGTGATCGTGGTGGTGGTCGTGCGTACGCGAGTGCCGATTCCCCTCCATGCCCCTCACCGTGGCACATGGATCCGATTGCGGCTATCGCCGTCATACACGCCCTGACCAGGTGCGATGCCTGTGCAACAGCCAGCGGTGGGCGCCTGCGGGGAAGTGGGCGGCACCCCGGGCGGCGCCCGCGCCCCGGCCCCCGGGCTCCACCCCCGGGTGCCGCGCGCTCCGGCGGGCCCCGGCCGCCCGTGGCGCGCCCACCGGCCGTACGGTCTCCCGCCGCCGGCCCCGCTTCACCCGGCTCCCGGCGGGCACTCGTCATCCGGCGGTCGCCCCGCCCGGAGCGCGGCCCCGCCGAAACGTCCGGGAGTGGCGGGCGACCGCACGACCGGAAGATCATGAGTGACCGAGTGACCGAGTGACCGAGTGACCGAGTGACCGAGTGACCGAGTGACCGAGTGACCGAGTGACCGACAGAGATGACCGAGTACGAGCGCAGCCGGACCATGCCCGCCCTGCCCGAGCACGTCTTCGACCAGGCCGCCAACGTCGGCCAGCTGGACAACTGGCTCCCCGACGAGCTGCATGTACGGGCCGGCGAGCCGCCCGCCGTGACGGTGCACGAGGACCGCACCGACGAGGACACCGCCGCCCTGCTGCGCGCCCGGAAGGAGCAGCTCCGGCTCGAATGGGGCACCCGCGAACAGGGTTCCTACACCGGCTGGCTCCAGGTGGCGGGCCTCGACGCCGGAGCCAGCGAGGTCACTGTCCATCTCTCCTTCTTCGACGCGGACCACGACCCCGGCGAGCGCGCGGTGACCGACGCCCTGGACCACAGCCTCGCCCGGCTGGAGGAACAGGTGCTGTTGCGGGTCGACAACGCCGCCGGGTGACCGGGGTGCCGTTTTCGGTCCGCCCCGGCGGGCAGTCGTCGGCCATGGACCACTCGCAGGCACCCGTACTGGAAGCACTGGCCGCGTACCACGCGGAGCGGCAGACCCCCTTCACCCCGCCCGGCCACAAACAGGGGCGGGGGATCGACCCCCGGGTCCGGGCGGTGCTGGGCGACGCCGTCTTCCACTCCGACGTACTGGCCCAGAGCGGCCTGGACGACCGGACCTCCTCCCACGAGGTGCTCCAGCGCGCCCAGGAGCTGATGGCCGACGCGGTGGGGGCCGAGCACACCTTCTTCTCGACCTGTGGCAGCTCCCTGTCGGTCAAGGCGGCCATGCTCTCCGTCGCCGGGCCGCACCAGAAGCTGCTGGTCGGCCGGGACGCCCACAAGTCCGTGGTCTCCGGTCTGGTCCTGGCCGGCATCGTGCCGATCTGGGTGGACCCGCAGTGGGACCCCGACCGCCATCTGGCCCATCCGCCGAGCGCCGACGCCTTCCGCGCCGCCCTCGCCGAGCACCCGGACGCCCGGGGCGCGCTGGTCACCACGCCCACCCCGTACGGCACCTGTTCCGATCTCACCGCCATCGCCGCCGTCTGCCACGAGCACGGGGTGCCGCTCATCGTGGACGAGGCCTGGGGCGCCCATCTGCCGTTCCACCCCGAGCTGCCGACCTGGGCGATGGACGCGGGGGCGGACATCTGCGTCACCTCGGTCCATAAGATGGGCTCCGGACTGGAGCAGGGTTCGGTCTTCCACCTCCAGGGCGACCTGATCGCGCCCGAGGTGCTGAAGAGCCGCGAGGACCTGCTCGGCACCACCAGCCCCTCGGTGCTGATGTACGCGGCCCTGGACGGCTGGCGCCGCCAGATGGTCGAGCAGGGGCATGCCCTCTACGACCACGCGCTCGCGGTGGCCAGGACGGTACGGGCGGAGCTGGCCGCCGTCGACGGGCTGCGCGTCCACGGGCGGGAGGACTTCTGCGGACCCGGCCGGGCGGCCGACCTGGACCCGCTCCAGATCATCGTGGACATCACCGGACTGGGCACCACCGGCTACCGGATCGCGGACTGGATCCGCGAGCACCACCAGGTCAATCTGCACCTCTCCGACCACCGCAGGACCAGCGCCCAGCTCACCCACGCCGACGACGAGGACACCACCCGGAAGCTGATCGACGCCCTGGCCGACGCGGCGGCCCACGCGCACGAACTGCGCCCGGCCGAGCGGATCGAGATCCCGGACCCGGCCGACCTCCGGCTGGAACAGGTGCTGCTGCCCCGCGACGCCTACTTCGGGACGGTCGAGGACGTGCCCTGGGAGAAGGCGGCCGGCCGGATCGCCGCCGAGATGCTCACCCCCTACCCGCCCGGCATCCCGGCCGCCCTCCCCGGCGAACGGCTCAACGCCGAGGTGCTGCGCTATCTGCGGAGCGGAGTGGAGGCCGGCATGGTGGTCCCGGACGCGGCGGACACCTCGGTCGGCACCGTCCGGGTGGTCGTGGAGGAATGAGCCCGGGGGCCGGGCCCGGCCCCGTACCTCTCCTCGTAGGTGAAGGCCCGGTCCGTACGGCTGCCGCACAGCCGTAAGGACCGGGCCCTGGTGCGTGCCGTACCCGCCGGGCCCCGGTGGGCCGGGCGGACCGGGCCGCACCGGGAGGCGGCTCGGGCACGGGGAGTGACTCGGATCCGGAGGAGTGGGCCACAGGCCGGGGGAGCGCCCCGGACACGGAAAGGCCCCCGGTCCCGTGCGTGCGCACCGGACCGGGGGCCTCGCCCCGGGACCACCGCCCGGGGCCCGGCGTCTCACACCTCGCCCCGCCAGGCGCCCGTCTCGCCGCCGCGCGACTCGATGAAGCTCTTGAACCGCTTCAGATCCCCGGCCACCTGGCGCTTCACGAAGCCCAGCTTGTCCCCGACCGTCTCGGCGAAGCCCTCCGGGTCGAAGTCCATCTGGAGCATGACCTTGGTCGTGTTGTCGTCGATGCGGTGGAAGGTGACCACACCCGCCTGCCGCGCCTCGCCGTCCACGGTGGTCCAGGCGACCCGCTCGTCCGGGATCTGCTCGGTGATCCGGGCGTCGAACTCGCGCTGCGCGCCGTTCACCTTGGTCACCCAGTGGGTCAGCTTGTCGTCCAGCTGCTCGATGCGCTCCACGCCCTCCATGAACGCCGGGAAGCTCTCGAACTGGGTCCACTGGTTGTAGGCCGTGCGCACCGGCACATCGACCTGGACGGACTCCTCGACCTGCGACATGAACTCTCCTCTTCCCGTTCCGGGTTCGTCGCGGTTCTCGCTCCGGCCGCCGCCCGGCTGTCCGGGCGGGGTGGCCGCGTCCCCGCGCCAGGCTGGTACCCCCGGGTCCCCGTTCCATGGCGCCGGACCGCGCCGTTCCCCGTTTTGGCCGGGACCCGTCCGGCGGCCGGGCGCGTCACGGCCCGGCCCGGCGCGTCACCGGCCGGCGGCCGCCTCCCGGCGCAGCTCCGCCCACGCCTCCGCCGCCACGTCCGGCCGCAGCAGCACATCGGCGGCGGTCCGGGCGAGCGCCTCCGCCGCGGCGAGTACGACCGCCCGGCCGCGCGGCCCGGCGGCGGCCGCGGCGAACGGGGGCGTGTGGTCGGAGCCGTCCGAGTCCATGATCGCCACGAACGGATGAATCACCGGGACCACGGTGGAGACATTGCCGATGTCCGAGGAGCCCAGATACACCCCGGGCACCGGATCGGTCAGCTCGATGCCCGCCTCCGCCAGATGGCCCGTGAACAGCCCGGCGAGCACGCCGTTGGAGCGGACGTGCTCGTAGCGGGCGCCGATCCGCTCGGTCTCGGCCCGCGTCCCGGTGGCCAGCGCGGCGCCCGCCGCGCAGGACCGCACCTCGGCCACCAGCTCCTCCAGCGCCGCCGTGGTACCGCCGCGCAGCCCGAACAATCCCTCGGCGTACTCCGGAACGATGTTGGTGGCCGTGCCGCCCGCGGTGACGATCCCCTGGACATGCGAACCGGACGGCAGCCGGCGGCCCAGCACCGCCAGCGCGCCGAAGCACTGGATCAGCGCCGCCAGCGCGTCCCGCCCGTCCACCGGGTTGCCGGTCGGATGCGCCGCCCGGCCGTGGAAGGCCACCCTCAGCTGGGCGCTCGCGGTGAGCGGGGCCCGGGCCCAGTCGTACACCCCGGGGTGGAACATGAGCGCCGCGTCCACCCCGTCGAACACGCCCGCCTCGACCAGGGCCACCTTGCCGCCGCCCCGTTCCTCGGCCGGTGTGCCCACCACCAGCACCGTCCCGGGGACCTCCCCGAGCGCGGCCCGGACCGCCGACGCGGCACCGAGCCCGGCCGCGGCGATCAGATTGTGGCCGCAGGCGTGCCCGAGCCCCGGCAGCGCGTCGTACTCCAGCAGCAGCGCCACACACGGACCGCCGCCCCGCCCGGCGCGCCCGGTGAACGCGGTCGGCAGCCCGGCCGTGCCGCGCTCCACCCGAAAGCCCTCGCGCTCCAGCTCGCCGGTGAGCAGCGCGGCGGCGCGGTGTTCCTGGTACGCCGTCTCCGGATCGGCGTGCAGGGCCAGCGCCACCCGCCACAACCCGTCGGCGCGGGCGGCGACCTCCTTCCGGATCCGGGCGTACGGCGGGGCGACGCCCCCGGACCCGGGACCTTCCCCGGTCATGGGACCTCCCTGGGACACGGAACCTCCTTCGGTGGCCGGACCGGTGGCCGGGCCGGCGGCTGGACCGGGACCCGGCGAACGGACTTGGCCCGGGCCGGAGCGGCGGCGGCGCGCCCGGGTGCCCGGGTGCGTACCGGACGTGTTCCACGGGACGCCCCCGCCATGTGGGGTACGAGCCGGGCCCGTACGGAGGCGGGCGCCCGGGCCGTCCCTGGGCCAACCGGCCCCCGGGCGTCAGCCGTTCGCCGCCGCCCGGGCCGCGCCCGGGGGAAGCCGGTGCCTTAATGATCCTGGAATCGCCCGGTTCACGGGCGCCACCGGCCGCTCGTCGGCCAGGAACAGGACAGGAAACTCAGGTGCGGATCTTCACAGGACGGGACGGCGCCACGCCGACCAGACCCGGAATCACCCGGCCCCGGTGGTTCCTCGCCGCCGCGCTGGCCGCCGCGCTGGTGCCGGCGGCCGCCCCCGCCCACGCCGCCGACGGCGGCTGGACCCCGGCCCCGGCCATGGAGCAGGCCAGGACCGGACACGGCACCACCACGGCCCCCTGCCCCGAACAGGTCGCGGGACTCGGCCGGGGCCAGTGCGTGTACGTCATCGGCGGCCACCCCCTGGAGGCCGCCCTCTCGGCCCACGCCTACAGCCCGGAGACCCGGCGCTGGGCGAAGCTGCCGTCGATGACGGTCGGCCGCTCGGGCCTGGCGGCGGTCACCGCGCCCTGCCCCAAGGACGTCAAGCAGCTCCGCGGCACCTGCGTCTACGCCGTCGGCGGCACCAACGGCAGCGGCTCGCTCACCACGGTCGAGGCGTACAGCCCGGCCACCAACGCCTGGGCCAATGTGCCGATGATGCCGACCGCCCGGGGCTTCCTCGGCGCGGCGGCCGCCCCCTGCCCGGACGGCGGCGCCTCCGCCCCGCGCGGCACCTGCGTCTATGTGGTCGGCGGCAGTGCCCGTAAGGCCGGGGCCTCCACCGCGCTGAACACCGTGGAGGCGTACAGCCCCGAGCAGAACGGCTGGACCGCCCTGCCCAAGCTGCCCACCCCCCGGCGCAGCCTCGGCGTGACCGCCGCGAGCTGCCCCCGCTCCGTCGTCCCCAAGGCGCCGGTCTGTGTCTACGCCGTCGGCGGTGTGGAAGCCACCCAACCTGTCTCCACCACGGAGGTCTTCCACCCGGCGGCCCGCGCCTGGGTGAAGCTGCCCTCCGCGCCCACCGCCCGGCGCGGCATGGGCGTCGCCGCGGCGCCCTGCCCGGGCACCACCAGGGCTGCCGGAACCACCTGCGTCTACGGCGTCGGCGGTGCCCCGACCGCCGAGGCGACGGCCACCGGCAAGGCCGAGGTGTTCGCACCGGCCGACAACGCCTGGTCGGCGCTGCCCGCGCTGCCCCAGGCCCGCTTCGGCTTCGGCGCCACCGCCGCGCCCTGCACCGGCGACCTGGACCGGGTCTGCCTGTACGCGCCCGGCGGAGCCGTCGGCACCACCCCGAGCGCCGAGACCAGCAGCATCGACGTGACCGCCCTGAAGCCGGCCACACCGCGCGGCTGACCCGGCCGGAGCGGGGCCCGGGCCGCGTCCCCGGGACCGGACCCCGCTCGGGCACACCCCACCTGCCGCCCGGGTCGCGTCCGGAGGGCCCGGCGCCGTCCGGACGCGAGGCGGCCCGGCGTCACCCGGGCCGCACCGGGACGGCAGGGTCTCAGAACGCGTACCGCACCCGCAGCCAGGGCGCGTGCGCCGCGATCAGCTCCGTCAGCCGGGCCACCGCCGCCCGCTTGAGGTCGTCGCGGTAGCGGACATTGACCGCGCCGTTCTCCGAGCGTTTGGCCTGCTGCGCCTCCGGCCGCCAGAGCACCTCCTCGGCCCGGGGGTGCCAGCCCAGGTTCACCTCGTGCAGCTCCCGGTTGTGGGTCAGCATGATCACCTCGGCCGCCGCCCGGGCCTTCACGGCCGCCGGCAGCACCTCGTCCAGCTCCCGGAGCAGCTCGGCCCAGTCCGCCTCCCAGCCGGGCCGGACGACCACGGGGGAGAGGTTGAAGTGCACCTCGTAGCCGGCCGCCAGGAAGTCCCCGGCCGCCGCGATCCGGTCGGCCACCGGACTGGTCCGCACATCGAGCAGCCGGGAGTCGCCGGGCGGCATCACCGAGAACCTGACCCGGGTCCGGCCGCGCGGATCCAGCTCCAGCAGCTCCCGGTTGACGAACTTGGTGGCGAACGACGCCTTGGCGGTCGGCCACTCCCGGAACGCCCGGATCAGATCGGCGGTGTTCTCGCTGATCAGCGCGTCGACCGAGCAGTCCCCGTTCTCCCCGATGTCGTACACCCACGCCTCGGGGTCGCACTGGTTCGGCTCCGGCTTCGGCCCGAGCGCGGTGAGATGCCGGTGGACCGCGCCGGCGATGGCGTCCACATTGGTGAAGACGGTGATCGGATTGGCGTACCCCTTGCGCCGGGGCACATAGCAGTACGCGCAGGCCATGGCGCAGCCGTTGGAGGCGCCGGGTGCGATCCAGTCGGCGGAGCGCCCGTTGGGCCGGACCGGCAGCGACTTGCGCACCCCGAGGACCAGGGTGCTTCGCTTCACCCGGACCCAGCGGTCGACATTGCCCTCGTTGCCGTGCAGATGCGGAATGTTCCAGTGCGACGCCACCTCGATCAGCCGCGCCCCGGGGAAGCGGCCGATGATCTCCCGGCCGCGCGGGGAGAGCGCCGCGGCGGGCTCGGCGTAGATCTCCCGGACGTCCAGCATCCGCGCCGCCGCCGCTCCCGCCGCTCCCGCCGCCTCCGCGAGTCCCGCCGGTCCCGGCACGGGCCGGGTCGCCCCGCGTTCGCCCCCGGAACGGTCGTCGGCCGGGGCCGGGGCTCCGGCGTCCAGCAGTTCGCCCAGGCCGAAGAGGGTGTCGCCGTCTTCCTCGGACGGCGGTACCGACGCACCGCGCACACGTACTCCCCGGAGCTCCGGAACCGGCACCCCCGGGTCACGCACCGGGGGGACAAGCCGCTGACATCCAGACAAATCTACTCCGCCGGACCGCCCCGGCCCGCGGTGGTTCACCGGCTGCGGACCCCCGGCACCGCGCCCACCGCGCCCACCGCGCCCACGGGGCCCACCACGCCCATGGAGTCCAGAGAGCCCATGGAGCCGCACGGGGTCAGCCGCGCCCGCCGGGGACGCGCCGCTCACGCCTCCACGCCGGGGCGACGCTCCTTGCCGCCGCTGCCGCGCAGCCGGCGGCGCAGGGCGACCAGCCGGGGATGGCGGTCGCTGAGCTCGGCGGCGCGCGCGTCCAGTTCCTGGATGAGCCGCTCGGCCCGCTTGTCGACGTCCAGCTCGTCCAGGATCCGGTCGATCTCCGCGAGCAGCGCGCCGTGCAGCTGCCACTGCCGGGGGTGCTCCCGCACGTCCTCCAGCAGCAGATCGGCCACCTGGTCGCGGGTGCGCCGGCTCACCTCCAGGGCCAGGGTCAGCCGGTTCTCGGCCTCCTCGGCGTTGGCCGCCACCTGGGTGGTGATCAGTGCCGCGAAACTCTCGATCGCCTCTGCCATCTGGGTGAACAGCTCCTCCAGCGAACGCGAGACGTCCGGCGGGAAGAGCGACTCCTCGGTACGGAACTTCGACAGGTCCGTCAGGCTGCGCGAGAGCACCCGGAGCACCACCGCGCAGATCTCCAGGGTGTCGAGCCCGGTCCGCAGCACCACCCGGGAGAGCAGGCCCTCGCGCACCCGGGGATTGAGCGTCAGGCTCTCCTCGGCCTGCCGCAGCGAGGCGTCCACCTCCACGATGCCGTGGTCCAGCCGGCGCGCCTCATGCAGCCGGGCGGCGGCGTGCGGGAAGGCGATGTGACCCTCGCCGATCTCCCGGCCGATGGCGCGGAACATCCGGCCCATGTCCCGGGCGAGACCGTCGATCGACGCCCCGGCGGACTGCGTCCACACCGGCGGGGCGAGCAGGTTGAAGAGCAGCCCCACCCCCGCGCCGATCAGTGTCTCCAGCACCCGGTGCCAGGCCATCGAGGCGATCTGCGAGACGCCCAGCACCAGCATGGCGCTGATCGCCACCTCCGGGACGAACTCGCTGACCCGGACATACCGGCCGATGATCAGCGCCGAGAAGATGGTCAGCCCCAGGCTCCACCAGGTCAGCCCCACCAGGGCGCTGAAGCCGATGGCGATGAGCACCCCCACGACCACCGAGTTCACCCGCCGGATGCCGGTGGTCAGCGTGGCGTAGAGGGTGACCTGGACGACCAGCAGGGCGGTGAGCGGCGCGGTGAGCGGCGCCGGCTGCGCGGGCAGCACGGTGAGGGCGACGACGTACGAGATGACGGCTGCCGCCGTGGACCGCAGGGTCTGCACCGCCACGGGCTCGGTGGTCCGCCGCACCAGCTTGATCACGGGCGCTGAAACTTCCGGCATCCCCTACCTTTGCCCCGTCCCGATCACATCAGCACACTTACGCCCCGGGAACCCCTCCAACGCGGACTCACACCATCCGCACCATCCTCATCACTTGCATCATCCACACCGCCCGGCACACCTCGCGCGGGAAACGCACCCGGCAACGCGCCCGGTGCCTCCGAGGCCCCGCCGCCGACGAGGCGCAGACGGGGCACCGACGAGGCACCGACGGGCGTTTCACCGCACCCCCGCCGTGGTACCGGCAAGACCGCCCGGCCACCGGGCCGGCCGCCACCCGCCCGTGGGGGAGAGCCGGCCGACACCCCACCCGTGGAGGAGATCCGATGAACCGTCCCGTTCCGCCCTGCTCCGGCCCGGGCACCCCGGTCGCCGTCGTCACCGGCGCGGACTCCGGCATCGGCCGGGCCACCGCCGTCCGGCTCGCCGCCCAGGGCATGGACGTCGGCATCACCTGGCACCGTGACGAGGCGGGCGCGCTCCGGACCGCCGAGGAGGTGCGCGGCCACGGGCGCCGGGCGGCGATCGCCCGGCTGGACCTCACCCGGCTGCCGGAGGCGGCCGGCACGGTCGGCGCGCTGGCGGACGAACTGGGCCGGATCGACGTCCTGGTGAACAACGCGGGCACCGGCACCGCCACGCCCTTCCTGGAGCTGGAGTACGCCACCGTCCGCGAGGTGCTCGACGTGGATCTGGTCGGGCCCTTCCTCTGCGGCCAGGTCGCCGCCCGCCGCATGATCGAGCAGGGCGAGGGCGGACGGATCGTCAACATCACCTCCGTCCATGAACACCAGCCCCGGGTGGGCGCCGCGCCCTACTGCGCGGCCAAGGGCGGCCTCGGGCTGCTGACCCAGGTGATGGCGCTGGAACTGGCCGAGTACGGCATCACGGTGAACGCCGTCGCGCCCGGCGAGATCGCCACCCCGATGACCGGCCAGGAGGACGAGGACGTCCGCCGCGCCGACCGGCCCGGGGTGCCGCTGGGCCGCCCCGGGGACGCCCGGGAGGTGGCGGCGGTGGTGGCGTTCCTGGCCGGCCCCGACTCCTCGTACGTCACCGGCGCCTCCTGGGCGGTGGACGGCGGGATGCTGCGGATGGGCCCGCAGGCCGGCTCCCATCTGGAGAGCGACGCCTGGCGCCGGCCCTGAGTCTCCGGCCCGGGTGTCCGGCGGGCCGTCTCCTGTTCCGGGACCCGGCGGGGCCGTGGCCGGTTTCCGCCGTCGTGAAGATCACATCGGCCGTCCGGAAGCATGATCGACAGTCGGCCGGGCACGCGCCGTTCACCGGAACGATTCACCGCGACGTGAGGAGCGCCCGTGCCGCCGGCCCATCCCGCCATCATGAACAACCTCCGCCGGCGCTATGAGGAGCTGTCCGTGCTCCACGCCAGGGACGGCCGGCCGGAGAGCCGCCAGGAGCTGGAGGACGTCGGCCGGCTGCTCCGCGTGGCCACCGGCGCCCCCGACATCGCCGCCGCGCTGAGCACCGCCCGCCTCCGGCTCCCCGGCCCCCGGTCCGGGCTCGTCGGCGGCCGGAACGCCGCGCCCTGAGCGGTTACCGGGGACACCGCATCCTGAGCCCGACACCGGGGACGCCGCGTCCCGAGCCCGATACCGGGGCGTCGCGCCCCGACCGACCGGGAGACCGGCTCGGACGGTGCCGAGGACGCCGCGGACGCCGAGGAGGAGGGGCCCACCGTTTCCCGGTGGGCCCCTCCTCCGTCGCGTACCGGGAAACCCCGGGCCGGACCCCGGTGCCCTGCCCGTCCGCCGCCGCCCCACCAGCACCTGGGGCGGACGGCGGCGAGCGGCGGACCGGAAACACCGGGAGCCGGGCCGGCGCGTCACCGCGTCAGCGTGTCACCGGGTGACGACATGCCGCTCGTTGGGGACGCAGTGCGTCATGGTCAGCCCCTCGACGTCCCGGGGCGGGTTCTCGCCCAGGTTGGCCAGCCGCTTGCGGTCCTCCTCGGTCAGGTCCTGGCTCGCCAGCGGCTCCAGACCGGCGACGTCATCCGGGCCGATGCCCAGCCCCTCGCCGACCCGCAGCCCCAGGTCGTTCTCCACCAGCAGGAAGTGCCAGACCATGCGCTCCCGCACCGGGCGGTCGCACTCCTTCAGCAGGGTGATGAAGTTGTGCACCAGGTCGTCCCGCTCCCACTGCTCCATCAGGCAGTACCGCTGGCCCGCCTGCTGGTAGTCATTGGTGCGGGGGATCCGCTTGCGGGTGAGCCGGCCCCGGATCTCCGGGCCCTGCTCGTCGTGGGTCGGGTAGCTGCCCTCGTGCAGACCGCCGGTGATCGACGGCTCGTAGTTGACGCTCGGGTTCTCCCCGCCGCCGTCCACGCTGTACGCCATCAGGCCGTCGCGCTGGTTGGTGCGGACGTCGGCGTGCTTAGCCCGGTTGACCGGCAGCTGGAGGTAGTTGGGGCCGACCCGGTAGCGCTGGGTGTCGCTGTACGAGAAGGTCCGGCCGACCAGCATCTTGTCGTCCGAGAAGTCCAGCCCGTCCACCAGCACGCCGGTGCCGAAGGAGATCTGCTCGTTCTCGGCGAAGTAGTTCTCCGGCATCCGGTTCAGCACCATCCTGCCGACCGGCTTCGGCGGGAAGTCCTGCTCGGGCCAGGTCTTGGTGTCGTCCAGCGGGTCGAAGTCAAGCTCCGGGTGGTCGTGGTCCTCCATCACCTGGACCAGCAGCTCCCACTCGGGGAAGTCGCCGCGCCCGACCGACTCGTAGAGGTCCTTGGTGGCGTGGCCGAGGCCCTCGGCCTGGACGTTCGCCGCGTCCTCCTCGGTCATGCTGCGCACGCCCTGCTTGGGCATCCAGTGGTACTTGACCAGGACGGTGTTCCCCTGGTCGTTGACCCACTTGTAGGTGTTGACGCCGAACCCCTGCATATGGCGGTAGTCGGCCGGGATGCCACGCGGGCTGAACAGATTGACCAGCATGTGCATCGACTCCGGGGTCTGCGACATGAAGTCGAAGATCCGGCGCGGCTGCTGCTCGAAGGTGACCGGGTCCGGCTTCAGCGAGTGGATCACGTCCGGGAACTTGATGGCGTCCCGGATGAAGAACACTCCCAGGTTGTTGCCGACCAGGTCCCAGTTGCCGTCCTCGGTGTAGAACTTCACCGCGAAGCCGCGCGGGTCGCGGGCGGACTCCGAGGAGTCCCGGCCGCCGATGACCGTGGAGAACCGGATGGCCAGGTCGGTGCGCTTGCCGCGCTCCTGGAAGAGCCTGGCGCGGGTGTAGCGGCCGATCGGTTCGTCGCCCCAGGCACCGTACGCCTCGAAATAGCCGTAGGCGGTGACGCCCCGGGCGTGCACCACCCGCTCCGGGATGCGCTCCCGGTCGAAGTGGCTGATCTTCTCCAGGAACTGGTAGTTCTCCAGCGTCGCCGGGCCCCGGGCCCCGACCGTGCGCTGGTTCTGGTTGTCGTAGACCGGGTGGCCCTGGCGGTTGGTGAGCACTTTCCGGTCGTCGCCGGGGGCGGACCCCTGGCTCGAAACGTCCGTCACGATCCTCGGCTCCTTCGACACGTCTGTTGATGCCCGTCCGGTGCCCACCGGACGGGTGCCGGGGCGGGTCGGGGGACCCGCCCCGGGTGACGCGGATGTGTGACCACCGGTGTCCGGTGGTGCTGCCTGGCTTTTTTGTGCCTTAAGTCGCAGTATGCTCCGCCACCCGCCGCGCGGGCAGGGGGAAGGGAGCCACAGGGACCAATTCCGGCCCGTCCCGCCACTGGCGGGCGCCCGGCCCGACACGCCCCTGTTCCCCGCCCGGCACGGGCGCCGGGCGGGGAACAGGGAGTCCGGTCCGGGCGGGGAACGGGGAAGCCGGTCCGGGCGGAGAACGGGGAAGCCGGTCCCGGCTCAGGCCGACCGGGCGCCCGCCCCGGTCACCGCGCCGCTCGCCGCCCGCTCCCCGGCGGCCGGCACCGGCAGGTGGTAGACCGCGAACGCCCGGCCGATCACCGGCTGGGCGACATTGCGCACCCGGACGCCCTCACTGGTCATCCCGTGCTCGGTGCCCATGTGGGCGTGGCCGTGCACCACCAGATCGGCACCCGCCCCGTCCACCGCCTCGGCCAGCAGATAGCTGCCCAGGAACGGATAGATCTCCAGCGGTTCACCCGCCAGGGTGTCCGGCACCGGCGAGTAGTGCGTCAGGGCGATCCGGACCGCGCACTCGGCGTCCCGCAGCGACTCCAGCGAACTCCGCAGCCCGTCGGCGCAGCGCCGGGTGTACCGGATGAACTCCTTCATCTCCGGCTCGCCGAACTCGCCCCCGCTGCGCCCGGCGAAACCGCCGCCGAACCCCTTGGTGCCGGCGATACCCACCCGTACGCCACGGATGTCCAGCACCGTCGCGGCCTTCTCCAGCACGGTGACCCCGGCGTCCTCCAGCGCCTCGGTGATCTCCGCCTCCTGGTCGCTCTGGTAGTCGTGGTTGCCGAGCACCGCGACCACCGGCAGGCCGAGACCGGCGACCTCCCCGGCCACCACCCGGCCCTCCTCGACCGTGCCGTGCCGGGTCAGATCCCCGGCCAGCAGCAGCAGGTCGGCGGAGTCCCGGAGCGTGTCGAAGGCCGGCCGCAGCACGCCCGCGCTGTCCGGGCCCAGATGGATGTCCCCCACAGCGGCGACTCGGATCACGTCAGCTCCTCCGAACGGTCGGGCGCGTCCGCGCGCACCACGGTCAGGTCCTCCCGCAGTTCCAGGCCGGCCAGCTCCTCCCGGGCGATGCGCAGGATCTCGTCCCGGCAGGCGGAACTGGAGACCGAGCCGTAGAGCATCACACCCGCCCCGCGCTGCTCGATCCTGATCCCCAGCTCCGCGATGTCCTCGCTCGCCAGCCGGTCCCGCAGATGGGCGATGCGGTACTCGGCGGGGTCCACGGTGCTCATGACGTGCCCTCCGGTGGGTCGATCACATTCAGGCGCTCCAGCAGGAAGAGGAACGCCTCCGGCATCGGAGCGCCCTCGTTCTCCCGGCGCAGCAGCTCCCAGTCGATCTTCTCCCGCAGGGTCCGGGCGATCGGCAGCACGGCCCCGAAGTCGCAGTGGTGGTCCGAGAAGGCGGCCAGCAGGCTGCCGAGGAGATCGGTCGGCGAGAGCACCGGCATCCGCACCGAGTCCACCGGCAGGATCTCCGCCCGGTCCAGCAGCTCATGGGTGACCGGGTGGCGGGCCAGCTCGAAGATCAGGTCGATCTCCTCGCCGTGGCTGCGCGCCTTGATCAGCCAGTCCTCCGGCGGCACCCGCACCTGGATGCCGGCCCGCTCCAGCTCCTCGGTCACCGCCCGGGCGTCCTCCCGCAGGATCGCGAAGTCGGTGTCGTGCTGGAAGTTGGCCGGTACCCCGTGCGCGTACGCCGCCACGCTGCCGGCCAGCGCGAACGGATGCCCGGCGCCCTTCAGCAGCCCGGCCACGTGCTTGGTGGCCTCCAGAATGGCCTGGGTGCGGTCGGGCGGCAGCTGGCCGCCGCCCGGCGGCAGCCCGTGCGCCCCGGCGCCGGGGTCCTCCAGAATCTGCCGCTCCCCGTCCCCGGCCGTCGCACCGCCGGCCGTCGTACCGCCCGGTGCCTCCGCCTCCGGCGTCCCGCCGCTCCCGGCCCCGCCGGTGTCGTCGCTGTCATCGGTGCTGCCCGCTCCGGCGCCGCTCCCGCCGTACGTCTCCTCCCGCCGGACACTCCGGACCACAGCGCCGCCGGAACGCCGTTCCGCGCCGCCGCCCGGTCCGGCCGGACCGCCGCCGGACGTTCCGCCGTCCGCCGCCTCTCTGCCGCCGGCCAGCCGCAGGCCGGGGGGCTGCGCCGGCTCGCCGGGCCGGGTGGCGTCTTGCGCGTCGTTCCTCACCGGTACTCCGCCCTCTCCTCGTCGGCTCTGGGGGAGCGGATCGGGTACCCCCGGCACGGCGGGTGCATACCCGGACGCGGCGCCGGAGACGGCGGTGGACGGGTGTACGGGGAAAGACGCCCGGGGCGGGTCCCCCCGCCGGCGAAGGGCGGGGGGCACGCCCCGCGGGGCGGGGGGGGGGGGGGCCCGGGCGCCCCCGCCAGGGGCCCCGCCCCGGGGCCCCGGACCTGGGTGGGGAGTGTCGTCGGCGTGTCCCGGCCGCTCGGCCCCCCACC
>NZ_JANUGQ010000023.1 GCF_024756275.1 Streptomyces pyxinae
GTGGAGACACCGGAGGCCCGCCCGGCCACCGCGCTCGTCCCGGCGGTGGACCCGGTGGAGGCGGAGTTCTGGGCGACCGTGGAGCGGGAGGACCTGGGGGCGCTCGCGGAGACCCTGGACATCGCCGCCGGGGACGCGTTCAGCGACGTACTGCCGAGGCTGTCGTCGTGGCGGCGCCGGCGCAAGGAGCAGTCCGCGATCGAGGACCGGTGCTACCGCGAAGCGTGGCAGCGCCTGGGCGGGATCCCCCCGGCCGGTCCCGGCGGCACCTGGCTGCTGGCCGTGCCGGAGGAGGAGAACGAGCGGATCGCCGCCGTCCGTACCGCGCTCACCGCGCGCGGCGCGGTGCTGCGGACGGTGGTCGTCCGGGCCGACGACGACCGGGCCGGGCTGGCCGGGGAACTCGCCGGGCTCGGGCCGGAACCGGTCGACGGGGTGTTGTCCCTGCTGCTCACCGGCGACCCCGTGCTGCCCACCCTGCTGCTCGTCCAGGCCCTGGGCGACGCGGGGATCGACGCCCCGCTGTGGTGTCTCACCTCGGGCGCGGTGGCGGTGAGCGGTGCCGACGCCGTACGCGACCCCCGGCACACCCAGGTCTGGGGCCTGGGCCGGACGGCCGCCCTCGAACTTCCGCGCCGCTGGGGCGGATTGATCGACCTTCCGGAGACCGTGGACGACCGGGCCGGCGGGTGCCTGGTGGATGTGCTCGGGCAGATCCGCGCGGGCCGGTGGGCGGAGGACCAGCTCGCCGTACGCGCCTCCGGCGTCTTCGCCCGGCGGCTCGCCCACGCGCCCGCCCGCCCCGCCATCCGCGACTGGCGGCCCCGGGGCACCGTGCTGATCACCGGCGGTACCGGCGCGCTGGGCGGCCATGTCGCCCGCTGGCTGGCGCGCGGCGGCGCCGAGCACCTCGTCCTCACCAGCCGCCGGGGCGCCGAGGCCCCGGGCGCCGGTGCGCTCCGGGCCGAACTGGAGGCCCTCGGTGTCCGGGTCACGCTCGCCGCCTGCGATGTGGCCGACCGGGACGCCGTGGCGGCCCTGCTCGCGGAGCACGCCTTCACCGCCGTGGTGCACGCCGCCGGGGTGGCCGATGCCGGTCTGGTCGACACCACCACCCCGGCCGATTTCGCCACGGCGCTCGCCGCCAAGGCCGGCGGCGCGGCCCATCTGGACGAGCTGCTGGGCGACCGCGAACTCGACGCCTTTGTCCTCTTCTCCTCCATCTCCGGGGTCTGGGGCAGCGGCGGTCAGGCCGCCTACGCGGCCGGCAACGCCTTTCTGGACGGGCTCGCGCGCCGGCGCCGGGACCAGGGCCGCACCGCGACCGCCGTCGCCTGGGGGCCCTGGGCCGACGGCGGCATGGTCGAGGACGGGGGCGACGAGGAGCGGCTGCTCCGCCGGGGGCTGCGCGCCATGGCCCCCGCGTCGGCCGTCGCCGCCCTTCAGACCGCACTCGACCGCGACGAGACCCAGCTGACCGTCGCGGATGTGGACTGGGCGCGCTTCATCGTGCCGTTCACCCTGGGCCGCCCCAGCCCGCTGCTCGGCGACCTGCCCGAGGTGCGCGCCACCCTCGCGGAGGACGCCCCCGGGGCGGCTTCCGGACTCGGTACGGCTTCCGGTCCCGGGGCGGCTCCCGGTTCCGGGACACTGGCCGGCAGCCTGGCCGGACTGTCGCACGAGGACCGCGTACGCACCCTGGTGGACCTCGTACGCACCCATGCCGCCGCCGTCCTCGGTCACCGGGGAGCGGGCGCCGTGGAGGCCGACCGGCCGTTCCGCGACCTCGGCTTCGACTCCCTGACCGCCGTGGAGCTGCGCGGCCGGATCAATGAGGCGACCGGTCTCGCCCTGCCCACGACCCTGGTCTTCGACCATCCGACCGCCGCGGACCTCGCCGCCCGTCTGCTCGCCGAACTCACCGGCGGGCAGGCGGTGGAGACCACGGCGCCGGTGGCCGCCGGGGAGCCGGACGAGCCGATCGCCATCGTCGGGATGGCCTGCCGTTACCCCGGCGGTGTGCGCTCGCCGGAGGATCTGTGGGAGCTGGTCGCCGCCGGCCGTGACGCGATCTCCCGCTTCCCCGGCAACCGGGGCTGGGACGTCGAGGCGCTCTACCACCCGGACCCGGACCACCCCGGCACCACCTACACCACCCGGGGCGGATTCCTGCACGACGCCGACGAGTTCGACCCCGCCGTCTTCGGGATCAGCCCGCGCGAGGCCGTCGCCATGGACCCGCAGCAGCGACTGCTGCTGGAGACCGCCTGGGAGGTCTTCGAACGCGCCGGGATCGCCCCCCACACCATGCGCTCGACCGGCACCGGGGTGTTCATCGGCTCCGGTTACCAGGACTACACGGCCCGGCCGCTCAAGGTGCCCGACGGTGTCGAGGGCTATCTCGCCGGCGGCAACTCGGCCAGTGTGATCGCCGGCCGCCTCTCCTACACCTTCGGCCTCCAGGGCCCTTCGGTCACCGTGGACACCGCGTGCTCGTCCTCGCTGACCGCCCTCCACCTCGCCGTGCAGGCGCTGCGCACCGGCGAGTGCTCGATGGCCCTGGCCGGCGGGGTGATGGTGATGGCCGGTCCGTCCGCGTTCACCATGTCGAGCCGGCAGCGCGCGCTCGCCGCCGACGGCCGCTGCAAGGCGTTCTCGTCCTCCGCCGACGGCACCGGCTTCGCGGAGGGCGCGGGCCTGCTCCTGGTCGAGCGGCTGTCCGACGCCCGCCGCAACGGACACCAGGTCCTGGCCGTCGTACGGGGCAGCGCGGTCAACCAGGACGGCGCCTCCAACGGCCTCACCGCGCCCAGCGGCAGGGCCCAGCAGCAGGTCATCCGGCAGGCACTGGCCAACGCCCGGCTGCTCCCGGACGAGGTGGACGCCGTGGAGGCCCATGGCACCGGCACCCGGCTCGGTGACCCGATCGAGGCGCAGGCGCTGCTGGCCACCTACGGCCAGGAGCGCCCGGCGGACCGGCCGCTCTGGCTCGGCTCGCTGAAGTCCAACATCGGCCACGCCCAGGCGGCGGCGGGTGTCGGCGGGGTCATCAAGATGGTGATGGCCATCCGCAACGGCGTGCTGCCACGGACGCTGCATGTGGACGAGCCGACCCCGGACGTGGACTGGACCGGCGGACAGGTGCGCCTGCTGACCGAGCCGGCCCCCTGGCCCGACCGGGACAGGCCCCGGCGGGCGGCCGTCTCCTCGTTCGGGATGAGCGGCACCAATGTGCACACCATCATCGAGCAGGCCCCGGAGCCCGCGCCCCCGGCGGACCCGCGGCCCCCGGCGGCGGCGCCCGGCGGGAGCGTACCGGCCCCGGCGGAGGCGGCGCCCGCGTCGGAAGAGGCCGCGCCCGGTCGTGAGGAGTCGGCAGCCGCCCGACTCGCGCGGGCGGGAACACCGGGCGCCTCACCCCTGGAGGTGTTCCCGTGGGCGCTGTCCGCGAAGTCCGGCGCCTCCCTGCGCGAGCAGGCGCACCGGCTGCTGAACCACCTCGACCGCACCGAGGACCTCTCCCTGCCCGGCGTGGGCCGCGCCCTCGTCACCACACGCACCCAGCTGGAGCAGCGGGCCGTGGTCGTCGGCCGCGACCGGGCGGAACTGCGGTCCGGGCTGGCCGCGCTCGCCGCCGGTGAGCCCGCCGACTCCGTGGTCCAGGGCACCGCCGGGGCCGCCGGCAAAGTGGCCTTCGTCTTCCCCGGCCATGGCTCGCAGTGGCCCGGGATGGCCCGGGAACTCCTGGACACCGCCCCGGTGTTCGCCGCGGAGGCGAGGGCCTGCGCCGAGGCGTTCGCCCCGTACACCGACTGGTCACTGCTCGACGTGCTGCGTGCCGCGCCGGGTGCGCCGGGACTGGACGAGGTGGAGGTGGCCCAGCCCGCGCTGTTCACGGTGATGGTGTCGCTGGCCGCCCTGTGGCGGTCGTACGGTGTGACGCCCGCCGCCGTCGTCGGCCACTCGCAGGGCGAGGTCGCCGCCGCGTATGTCGCGGGCGCCCTGACCCTGGACGACGCGGCCCGGATCGTGGCCCTGCGCAGCCGGACGCTGACCACCCTGGTGGGCAGGGGCGCGATGCTCGCCGTGGCCATGCCCGCCGACCGGGCCCGCGCCCGGCTGACCGGGTACGGGGACCGGCTGGCGGTCGCCGCCGTCAATGGGCCGGCCGCCGTGACCGTCACCGGAGAGCCCGGGGCCGTCGACGAACTCCTCGCGGAGCTCAGGGCCGAGGGCGTGCGGGTGCGGAAGGTGCGCGGCGCCACCGGAGCCGGGCACTCCGCCCAGGTCGAGAGCCTCCGCCCCGAACTGCTTGAGCTGCTGGCCCCGGTCACGCCGCGCCCGGCGGACCTCCCCTTCTATTCCACGGTGACCGGTGCGGCGCTGGACACCACGGCCCTGGACGCCGGCTACTGGTACCGCAACGCCCGTCACACCGTGGAGTTCGAGCGGACCGTACGGGCGCTGCTGGCGGACGGACACGGCGTGTTCGTGGAGTGCGGTCCGCATCCGCTGCTGGCCGGCGCCGTACAGGAGATCGCTGAGGAGGCCGGTGCCGAGGCCGTGACCGGCGCCTCGCTGCGCAGGGACCAGGGCGGTATGCCCCGCTTCCTGCGCTCCCTGGCCGAACTGCACGTACTCGGCGTGCCGGTGGACTGGACGGCCCCGTTCGCCGGGCATCCGGTACGCCGGGTCGACCTGCCGACGTACGCCTTCCAGCGGCAGCGCTACTGGCTGGAGGACGCCGACCCGGCGGCCGCGAGCGCCGACCCCGCGGAGACCCGGTTCTGGCACCTGGTGGAGAGCGCCACGGAGGCGGCGGGCACCATGGAGGCGGCGGGCGGCACAGCCACGGCGGGCACCGGGTACGCGACCGGCACCACGGGGACGGCGGGCGCCACGAGCGCGGCGGACCTCACGAGCGCGACCGGCGCCACGAGCGCGGCGGACCTCACGAGCGCGACCGGCGCCACGAGCGCGGCGGACCTCACGAGCGCGACCGGCGCCACGAGCGCGGCGGACCTCACGGACCTGGCGGACACAACGGCCCTGGTGGACCTCACCGACACGGCGGACAGGGCAGCCGCACCGGTCGCATCGGGCACACCGGCTGCCCCGGCTGCCCCGGGTGCCGAACCGGTCGATCTCACAGTCGAGTTCGGGGCCGAGGGCGCCGCCCTGGTCGCGCCCGCGCTGCCGGTGCTGGCCGAGTGGCGG
The DNA here is from genome assembly GCF_024756275.1 of Streptomyces pyxinae. Lineage (GTDB taxonomy): Bacteria > Actinomycetota > Actinomycetes > Streptomycetales > Streptomycetaceae > Streptomyces > Streptomyces pyxinae. The sequence goes on from NZ_JANUGQ010000023.1 coordinate 5,218, forward strand.
CGGCGCGGCCGGGAGAAGTCCACGGTGGACGGCTGGCGTTACCGGGTCTCCTTCCGCCGGCTGACCGACCACCCGGACCCCGGTCTGGAGGGTCTGTGGCTCGCCGTCCTCCCCGCCGGACTGGCGGACGAGGAGTGGGCGCCCTGCGTCGTCGGGGTGCTCGGCGCCCATGGCGCCAAGGTGCGAGTGGTCGAACTCCCCGTCGACTGCGGCCGGGCGGAGGCCGCCGACCGGCTCGCCGGGGAACTCCACGGCGAACAGCCCGCCGGTGTCCTCTCGATGCTCGGTCTCGCCCCCGGCCACCACCCGGCCCACCCGGCGCTCTCCGCGAGCCTCGCCGGGACCGTCACCCTGATCCAGGCGCTGGGTGACCTGGACGTCCGGGCCCCGCTGTGGTGCGCGACCCGGGGGGCCGTCTCCACCGGGGCCGGTGACCCGCCGCGCGACGCCGGACAGGCCCAGCTCTGGGGCCTGGGCCTCGTCGCCGCGCTGGAACTGCCCCGGCGCTGGGGCGGTCTGGTCGACCTGCCCGAGGAGCTGGACGAGCACGGGCTGCGCCGGCTGGTCGGGGTACTGGCCCAGCACGACGAGGACCAGCTCGCGGTACGCGCCGACGGGGTGTTCGGCCGGCGCCTGCTCCGGGCGCGGCCCGCCGGCCCGGCGCCCGCCACCGGGTGGCAGCCGCGCGGCACGGTGCTGGTCACCGGCGGAACCGGCGGAGTCGGGCGGCACCTCGCCCGCTGGCTGGCCGGCGCGGGCGCCCGGCACCTGGTGCTCACCAGCAGGAGCGGACCCGACGCCCCCGGAGCGGCGGAACTGCGCGCGGAGCTGACCGCCCTGGGCGCCGAAGTCACCGTCGCCGCCTGCGACATGGCCGACCGCGAGGCGGTCGCGCGGCTGCTCGCCGGCATCGAGTCCCGGTACCCGCTCACCGCCGTGCTGCACGCCGCCGGCACCGCGCGCTCGTCCCTGCTGGCCGACGCCGGACTGGACGAATTCGCGGAGGCCGCCGCCGCCAAGGTGGGCGGGGCCGTCCACCTGGACGAACTGCTCGGCGGCCGGGAGCTGGACGCGTTCGTGCTCTTCGCCTCCGGCGCCGGCGTCTGGGGCAGCGGCGGCCAGGCGTCGTACGCCGCCGCCAACGCCTTCCTCGACGCCCTGGCGCTGCGGAGGCGGGCCCGGGGCCTGGCCGCCACCTCGGTCGCCTGGGGCGGCTGGGCCGGCGGCGGCATGGTGGACGAGGCGGTCCGGGAGCGCGGCGAGAAGCGCGGCCTGGGCTTCATGGAACCCGGGCTCGCGATCTCCGCCCTGCGCCAGGCCGTCGAACACGACGAGACGGCCCTGACCGTCGCCCCGATCGACTGGGAGAAGTTCCTGCCCGCCTTCACCGTGGGCCGGCCCAGTCCGCTGCTGGCCGAACTGCCGGACGTACGGCGGCTGCTGGCCGAGGAACGAGCGGCCGGCCAGAAGCCCGGCACCGGAGCCGGGGCGCCGGCGGCCGAACTGGCCGGACTCGCGGAGCTCGACCCGGCCGAGCGCGAGGAACGGCTGCTGGAGCACATCCGCTCCCAGACCGCCGTGGTCCTCGGCTACCCGTCGGCCGGGGACGTACCGCCCGCCGCGCAGTTCCTGGAGCTCGGCTTCGACTCGCTCACCGCGCTCGACCTGCGCCGGCGCCTGGCGGCGGCGACCGGTCTCACCCTGCCCGCCGGACTGGCCTTCGACCACCCCACGCCCGCCCGGCTCGCCGGGCACCTCGCGACGCGGCTCCGGGGCACCGGCCGGGCCACCGCCGATGAGCGGCCCACCGATCTGCTCGTACAGCTCTACCGGCACGCCGGCGAGCAGGGAACGGCCGCCGAGGCGATGGGGATGCTGAGGGAGGTGGCCCGCTTCCGGCCCTCCTTCGAGCGGCCCGAGGAACTGGCCGCCCCGCCCGCCCCGGTGCGCTTCTCACGGAGCGACCGCGGTTACGCGCTGATGTGCTTCTCGCCGTATGTCGTACCGGCCGGGGCGCACCAGTACGCGCGCTTCGCCGCGCCCTTCCGCGACCGGCTGGACCTGTGGGCGCTCACCCACCCCGGGTACGAGCCGGGCGAGCCGGTCCCGTCCGACGCGGACGCGGTGCTCCGGCTGCACGCCCGGACCGTGCGGGAGTGCGCCGGCGGCAAGCCCGTCGTCCTGCTCGGCTACTCCTCGGGCGGCTGGATCGCCCACGGCGTGGCGGCGCGGCTGGAGGCCCTGGGCGAGCCGCCGGCCGCCGTGGTGATGGTCGACAGTTTCAGCCGCGAGATCCCCTTCGACCACCGGGTGCTCAACGCGATGGCGCAGGCCCAGTCCCAGCGCCTGGACTACCTGAGGTCCGGCGGCGAACAGCTCACCGCGATGGGCCGTTACCTGCGCGTCTTCGACGACTGGGCCGCGCCGGAGATCGCCGCGCCGACCCTGCTCGTCCGGGCGAGCGAGCCCATGACGGCCGGGGCCGCCGGCGGCGACGGGCGCGCGGCACCGCCCGGGCACGTGGACACGGTGGTCGAAGTGCCGGGAAACCACTACTCGATGATGGAGGACCACGCCGCCACCACCGCCGCCGCGGTGGAGTCCTGGCTGACGGACGCCGTCGCCGGGCCGTCCGGCCCCGCCGCACCCCCGGACCCGGGAACCGTGTGACCGGGCCGTACCCCCGGGGGGCCCGGCCCTCCTGGCAAGAACCGCCACCACCGCGAACACCCCAGTCCGGCCAGAGCAGATGTGGGAGAGAGACATGACGAAGCCGCTCTACGAGATGGGTGAGACCCCGCCGCTCGGTGAAGTCCCGCACCGGATGTACGCCTCGGTGATCCGCCAGAACCGCTTCGGGGAACCGAAGCAGGCGTTCCGCACCGAGGTGGTCGACACCCCCGCCGTGGGCCGGGGCCAGGTGCTGGTCTATGTGATGGCCGCCGGCATCAACTACAACAACGTCTGGTCCTCGCTGGGCAAGCCGGTCGATGTGATCGGGACGCGCCAGCGCGCGGGCGAGCCGGAGGACTTCCACATCGGCGGCTCGGAGGCGTCCGGTGTGGTGTGGGCCGTCGGCGAGGGCGTCCGCAGTGTGAAGGTGGGCGACCAGGTGCTGCTCACCAGCGGCCAGTGGGACGAGACCGCCGAGGACATCCGGATGGGGACGGATCCACTGGTCTCGGAGAGCATCAAAGCCTGGGGGTACGAGACCAACTACGGCTCCTTCGCCCAGTTCTGCCGCGTCGACGAGTACCAGTGCCACCCCAAGCCCGCCCGGCTGTCGTGGGAGGAGTCGGCGGCCTTCCTGCTCACCGGACCCACCGCCTACCGGCAGCTGTTCGGCTGGCAGGGCCACACGGTGCGCCCCGGCGACCCGGTACTGATCTGGGGCGGCGCGGGCGGCCTCGGCTCGATGGCCATCCAGCTCGTCCGGATGGCCGGCGGCATCCCGATCGCCGTGGTCTCCGACGACGACCGCGCCGCCTACTGCCGCCGCCTCGGCGCCGAAGGCACCGTCAACCGGCGCGACTTCGACCACTGGGGCCGGCTGCCCGACGCCGGGGACACCGAGGCCTTCGCGCGGTTCCTGCGCGGCGCCCGGGGGGTCGGCAAGAGGATCTGGGAGATCCTCGGGGAGCGCAGGTCCCCCCGGATCGTGCTGGAGCACAGCGGCCAGGACACCCTGCCCACCTCGATGTACCTCTGCGACAACGCCGGCATGGTGGTGATCTGCGGCGGCACCTCCGGCTACAACGGCGATGTGGACCTGCGCCATCTGTGGATGCGCTCCAAGCGCCTCCAGGGCTCGCACTACGCCGACGCCCGCCAGTGCCGCGAGGTCATCAGCCTGGTCGGCGCCGGGACGCTCGACCCCTGTCTGTCCGCCTGCGAGGGCTTCGAGGACATCGGACGGATGCACCAGATGATGTACGACAACGTGCACCCCTCCGGAAACATGGCCGTCCTGGTGAACGCACCCCGGCGCGGCGAGACCACGCTCGAACTACCGGCCGCCTGACCGCCCTTCGGCCGTACGCGGTACCCCCTCCCCATCAGTGAGCGCAAGGAGAACCATGTCCGAGTCCACCGCCGGCGCGCCCGCCGTCCCCAAGGCCCGCAGCTGCCCGTTCCGGCCGCCGGACGGCCTCGCCGGCGTCCGGGAGGCCGCCCCGGTGACCCGGGCCACCTTCACCAGCGGCCACGAGGCCTGGCTGGCCACCGGCTATGAGCAGGTACGCGCCCTGCTGCGCGACCCCTCGTTCAGCGTCCGGGTACCGCACGCGCTGCACACCCGGGACGGCGTGGTCACCCAGAAACCCGGCCGGGGCAGCCTGTTGTGGCAGGACGAGCCGGAGCACACCGCCGACCGCAGGCTGCTCGCCAAGGAGTTCACCGTCCGGCGCATGCAGGCGCTCCGGCCGAACATCCAGCGCATCGTGGACGAGCACCTCGACGCCATCGAGGCCCGGGGCGGCCCGGTCGACCTGGTGAGGACCTTCGCCGACCCGGTGCCCTCCATGGTGATCTCGGACCTGTTCGGCGTCCCGGTGGAGCGGCGGGAGGAGTTCCAGGAGATCGCCGGGGCGATGATGCGGGTCGACCAGGACGCCGCCGCCACCGAGGCCGCCGGGATGCGCCTGGGCGGGCTGCTCTTCCAGCTGGTCCAGGAGCGCCGCGCCGCCCCCGGCGACGACCTGATCTCGGCGCTGATCACCACCGAGGACCCGGACGGCGTCGTCGACGACCTGTTCCTGATGAACGCGGCCGGCACCCTGCTGATCGCGGCCCATGACACCACCGCCTGCATGATCGGCCTCGGCGCGGCGCTGCTCCTGGACCGCCCCGACCAGCTGGCACTGCTCCGCGAGGACCCGTCGCTGATCGGCAACGCGGTCGAGGAACTGCTGCGCTACCTCACCATCGGCCAGTTCGGCGGCGAGCGCGTCGCCACCCGGGACACCGAGCTCGGGGGCGTCCGCATCGCCGCGGGCGAGCAGGTCGTCGCGCATGTCCTGGCCGCCGACTTCGACCCCGCCTTCGTGGACGAGCCGGAGCGCTTCGACATCACCCGCCGTCCCGCCCCGCATCTGGCCTTCGGCTTCGGCGCCCACCAGTGCATAGGGCAGCAGCTCGCCCGGATCGAGCTCGGAATCGTCTTCGAGACCCTGTTCCGCCGCTTCCCGACCCTGCGGCTGGCCGAGCCCGTCGGGGAACTCCGCTTCCGCGACGACATGGTCTTCTACGGCGTCCACGAGCTGCCCGTCACCTGGTGACCCGCCTCCGACGACCTCGGCGCCGGAGCCCGCGCACGGGGGCCCCGACCCGGGTGACGGCATCGGGCCCGGTGTCCCCGGCACCGGAGCCCCGCGCCCGCCCGGCCGGCCACCGGAGGCCCCGTACCGCGTCCCGGCAACGCCCCTCCGCCCGGAACCGGGGTTCTTACGGAACCGCGGCCGCTCCCGTAGACCCGCCGCCACTGCCGTGAACCGCGGCCACACCCGAGGCCCACACCCGAGACCCATGCTCGACACCCACGCTCAGGACCGATGAACGACGGCACCCGCCGGCCGTGCGAAAGGCATGACATGACCGAGACCGAAATCCGTCCCGCCGGGGCGCCGGCCCCGTCCTTCCCGCAGGACCGGACCTGCCCGTACCAGCCGCCGAAGGAGTACGCGCAATGGCGGGGCGAGCGCCCGCTGACCCGGGTCACCCTGTTCGACGGCCGGCCGGCGTGGCTGATCACCGGGCACGCCGAGGGACGGGCGCTGCTCGCCGACCCCCGGCTGTCCTCCGACTGGGGCCACCCGGTCTTCCCCGTCGTCGTCCGGCGCACCGAGGACCGGGGCGGGCTGTCCTTCCCGCTGATCGGCGTGGACGACCCGCTGCACGCCCGGCAGCGGCGCATGCTGATCCCCAGCTTCGGCGTCAAGCGCATGAACGCCATCCGCCCCGGGATCCAGAGCCTGGTCGACCGGCTGCTCGACGACATGCTGGCCAAGGGGCCGACGGCGGACCTGGTGTCGGCCTTCGCGCTGCCCGTGCCCTCGATGGCGATCTGCGAGCTGCTCGGCGTCCCCTACGGCGACCACGACTTCTTCGAGGAGCGCTCCCGCGACTTCGTGGGCGCCGCGACCTCGGCGGAGGCCGACGCCGCCTTCGGCCAGCTCTACGCCTATCTGCACGAGCTGGTCGGCAAGAAGCAGGCCGAGCCCGGGGACGGCCTGCTGGACGAGCTGATCGCCCGCCAGCTGGAGGAGGGCGGTCTCGACCAGAACGAAGTGGTCATGATCGCGCTGGTCCTGCTGGTGGCCGGCCACGAGACCACCGTCAACGCGATCGCCCTCGGCGCGCTCACCCTGATGCAGCACCCGGAGCAGCTCGATGTGCTGCTGCGCGACCCCGGCGCGATCCCGGGGGTGGTCGAGGAACTGCTGCGGTTCACCTCCGTCTCCGACTACATGGTCCGCATGGCCAAGGAGGACATCGAGGTCGGCGGCGAGACCATCGGGGCCGGGGACGCGGTGCTGGTCTCCATCACCCTGATGAACCGCGACGCCAAGGCGTACGAGAACCCCGACACCTTCGACGCCCGGCGCAGCGCCCGTCACCATGTCGGCTTCGGCCACGGCATCCACCAGTGCCTCGGGCAGAACCTCGCCCGTGCCGAGCTGGAGATCGCCCTCGGCACGCTCTTCACCCGCATTCCGGGCCTGCGGCTGGCCGTACCGCTGGACGAGGTGTCCATCAAGGCGGGCCACGACGCCCAGGGTCCGGTCGAACTCCTCGTCACCTGGTGAGGATCCGGACGGAGGAGACCACGGGAGTGGCGGAAAGCGAGAGGGAGGCGGGCCGCGCCATGCGCATCACCATCGACCGCGACCGGTGCATCGGCTCCGGACAGTGCGTCATGACCGCGCCCGGCGTCTTCACCCAGGACGACGACGCGCTGGTCACGCTGGTCCCCGGGCACGAGGACGGCGCGGGGGACCCGCGCGTGCGCGAGGTCCCGACGGCCTGTCCGGTGCAGGCGGTCGCGATCTCCGAGGACTGAGTGGCACATCGGCCGGAAGGCGTGGGGTCCGCGACCGTGCGAGCGGTGGCGGACCCCGGATCTGCCTCCGGGACCGCCGGCCGGTCCGGCGCTTCCGTGCGAGAGTAACGGCGGTGCTCTTTACCGGCGTGTGACAGCCGGGTAAGTATTTCTCCACCGCTGGTAAAGGGGCCGCCAAAGGTGGCGCGAACGCGGGGAAGGTGGCGTGACTTCGACCGTACCGAACCCCCCGGGGAAGCCGGCGGACGGCTACCGAACCTCCGTCGCTGAGCCGCAGTCTTAAGGCGCTCCCGCAGGGATTTCATTGACCAGTGAAGCAGCGCCTCACTAGCCTCCCAGTGATTTCACCCTCCACAGAAGTTCCTGAAGGGGGCTCTCTCCCTTGTCCAATGCGACACTTGCGGCTCCGGGTCTGTGCATGGCGAGCCTGGACAAATCCCTGACCATTCAGCAGGCGAACCAGGAGTTCTTCCGGCAATTCAATGGCTCGTCGGAGGAAATATGCGGACGCAGTTTCCGCGACGTGGTGCACCCGAGCGTGCGGCAGCCGCTGATGCGGCAGTTCTCCCATTTACTGGAAGGAAAACACCAGCGATTCGTCACGCCCGTCATCGCCGTGGGGCCCGGTGAGGAATCCGCCTTCACCGTCCCGCTCACCGCGGTCGCGGTGCGCGGCGGGCTGCCCGGTACGACCGCGATCCTCGTGATGATGCCCTCGGCCCGGGACGCCGAGGGAACGCGCGTGGTGACCAACCGCAAGAAGATCCTCTCCACGATGGACGCGCGCATCCTCGAAGGCATCGCCGCCGGCGTCTCCACCGTTCCGCTCGCCTCGCGCCTCTATCTCAGCCGGCAGGGCGTCGAATATCACGTGACCTGTCTGCTGCGGAAGCTGAAGGTGCCCAATCGCGCCGCGCTGGTCTCCCGCGCCTACTCCCTGGGCGTCCTCAAGGTCGGCACCTGGCCGCCCGAGGTCGTGGACGACTTCGTGAAGTGAGCGGCCGGGCCCCGGTGGAGGGGACGAACGGTGGCCGGATGTCCAGCCTCCGGTGACCATTCGGCCACAAGGGTCCGGTTTCTGACTCAAACACGGGTGGAAACGCGCACTTCCGCTCCCTAGTGTCGGTCCGATTGGATCTTGAACACCGGCCACTTCGCGAGGCCGGTCGCCGGGCGTGCCGATCGTCCCCCGAGGGCGCGTCAGGCTTGAGGAAAGGAACACTGTGGCGGGCACCCCCGATACACGTCATGAGTGGTCCAGGACCCCGGTCGGCCGCTCCGCCGAACTGAACAGCGTGCTGCGGGAGGCGGGCCGGGCCCGGGCCGGAGCCGCCCGGACCGTGCTCGTCCGGGGTCCGGCCGGAATCGGCAGGAGCGGCCTGCTCACCGCCGTCACCACCCGGCTGAGAGCCGATGGCTTCGCGGTCCGGGGCCTCTCCGGCCGCCCCGCCGGGCCCGGGGCCCCGGCCCCCTCCGGACCGGTGCCCGACCCGTACGCCGACGGCCGCGCGTTCCTCGGACGCCTCCTCCGCCGGCTGGCCGAGGGTCCGCTCGCCCTCGTCGTGGACGACGCCCAGGAGTACGACGAGGCGTCCCTGCGCCGACTCGACTTCGCCCTGCGCCGTACCACCTCACAGCCCCTGTTCGTGCTCCTCGCCCAGCGCACCGAGAGCGAAGGACCCGGCGCCGCCGTCCTCGCCGAGCTGCTGGCCCAGGACCGCTGCACCCTGCTGGAGCTGGGGCCGCTGACCGAGTCCGGCGCGGCCCGGATGATCGACCGCGTTCTCGGCGGGCCGGTGGACCCGCTCTTCGCCCGGCGCTGCGCGGAGATCTGCGGCGGCAACCCCCGGCTGCTCGGGCGGCTCCTCGCCGGGCTGCGCACCGCCGGGATCCGCGCCGACCGCAGCGGCCTGCGCCGGCTGCGCCGGGTCTACGGCGGCATCAGCGCCTCGCTCGTCCCCGACTTCCTGGCCGTCCAGTCCGCCCCCGTACGCCAGGTGGCCTCGGCCCTGGCCGTCCTCGGCCGCGCCGATCCGGACCTGCTGGGCGCCCTGGCGGGTATCCCGCCCCGGGGGGTGGAGGCCGCGCTGGCCGTGCTGCGCCGGTTCGAGGCCGCCGCGCCCGGGCCGCGCGGAGCGGTGATGCGCGCCCCCCTGTGCCGGGCCGTGCTGGCGGGTCTGCCGGCCGGCGCTGTACGCGAGTTGCGGGCCCGCGCCGCCCGGCTCCTCAACGACACCGGACGGCCGGCGGCCGACGTGGTCGAGCAACTCCTCTTCCTGGACCGTATCGACGAGCCCTGGATGCTCGCCGTCCTCCGCGACGCCATCGCCGCGTCCCCCGGCCGGGCCGCCGGCCCTGCGGTGGTCGGCTGTCTGCGGCGCGCCCTGACCGCCCGGCTCACCGCCGCCGAACGCAAGGACGTCCACCGCGAACTGGCGAGAGCCTGCGCCGCCACCGCACCGGCCGCCGCGCTCTGGCATCTGCACAAGGCCCTCGCCGCCGCCGACGACGTCCGGGAGAAGGCCGCCATCGCCATGGACTACGGCCTCTCGGCCGTCGGCACCCGCCAGGCCACCGGCGCGGTCCACACCCTCGGCCGCATCCTCGACGAACTCGACCAACTCGACGGACTCGACGGACTCGACGGGCTCCACGGGGGGCGCGAACTCGACGGCCCGGACGGCCTCGACGGTCCGACCGGGCTCCACGGGCCGGACCGGCTCCAGCGACCCGACCGAGCCGACCGAGCCGACCGACCCGACCGAGCCGACCGGCCCGACCGGCCCGGCGGGCCCGGGACCGGCCGGCCCGCCGGGCCCGCGTCCGCCGACCGCGAAGTGCGCACCACCATCGCCTCGGCCCTCCTGGCCACCGCCGTCAACGACACCTCGGCCATGTCCGTGGCCCGCGCACGCGTCCGCGCCTGGACCCCGCCGCGCGGCGACAGCCCCGCCGAGCGCCAACTGCTCGCCGCCCTGAGCGTCATGACGTGCCTGGAGGGCCGGCCGGCCGGAGAAGCGGTCACCCTCGCCCGCCGGGCCCTGCGGGTCGAGGAGGCCACCCCGGCGGACTGGTGGGTCCTCGGCCCCGCCACCGTGCTCGGCCTGGCCGACGCCGTGGACGAGGGACTGGCCGGCCTGGAACGCTCCTGCGCGGCCGGCCCCGTCCGGCAGGCCGCGCGGGTCCGGGTCCCGGCGCTCGGCGGGCGCTCCCTGCTGCTGCACGACGCCGGTGACATCCCCGGTGCCCTGCGGCAGGCGCGGGCCGCCGTCGCCCTCGCCGAACGGTCGGACCCGGGCGACCCGGCGCCGCTGGCCCGCACCGCGCTGGCCGGTGCCCTGCTCTCGGCGGGCCGGACCGACGAGGCGGTCGAGGCCATGGACCGCCTGGTCCGCGCCGATCCCGCGCTGGAGCGCCGCCTCTACGAGTGGCACCTCCACCTCTACGCCCGGGGCCGGGCCCTGTGCGCACGCGGCGATCTGGAGGGCGCCGTGGCGGTGTGGCGGAGCTGCGGCCGCAGCCTGGCGGACGCCGGGGTCGTCAATCCGCTCCTGGTCCCCTGGTGGCTGCCCGCCACCACCACCCTCGCCCGCCTCGGCCGGCCCTCGGAGGCCGCCGCGATCGTGGAGCGGGTCCGGCCGGGCCTGCACCGCTGGGGCACGCCCCGCGCCCTCGGGCTCGGCCTGCTCGCCGCCGCCTGCGTGGCCGACGGCAGGACCCGGCTGCGGTTGCTCGACGAGGCCGTGCACGCCCTCGCCTCCTCACCGGCCCGGCTTGAGCTCGCCCGGGCCGAATTCCAGCTCGGCCACGAACTGCTGCTGCACGGCGACGCCGACGGTGCCCGCCGCCTCATGCGCCGCGTCATCGAGCGAGCCACCCACTGCGGCTACCACCTGCTGGCCGCCACCGCGCGCCGGCTGCTGGTCACCGCGGGCGGCCGGATGCCCCAGCTCGCCGCCAGCCCGCTCGACACCCTGACCGGCAGCGAGCGCCGGGTGGCCGCCCTGGCCCGGGCGGGCGTCAGCAACAAGAAGATCGCGGAGACGCTGTTCATCACCACCCGCACGGTGGAGATGCACCTCACCAACGTCTACCGCAAGCTCGATGTCCGGGGCCGCTCCGAACTCCCCGGCGGCCTGCGCGCTCCCGAACTCCTGGCGACGGGCCGGTGACCGGGACGACGGCCGTGCCCCCGATCGGCCAGCCCCGGCCCGGCCACCGCACACCTCCGGCCGGCCCGGACGGCCCAGCCCCTGACGGACCCGCCCGGGCCGATACCGGCGGCCCGGTCCCTGTCACCGGTACCGGCGGGCCGGTCCCCGGAGTGGGGCCCAACAGCCCGTGCCCTGAGGCGACTTCCGGTGGCGGCGTCCGTACTGCCGGACCCGGCGGATCCGCCCGTGCCGACCCCGGCGGCCCGGGCCCTGCCACCGCTCCCGCCGGGACCAATCGCCCAGCCCCCGGCACGAGTTCGGGTGACCGCGCCCCGGGGGACCGTACCGGCGGCACCGCATCGGGCGCGGTCTCCCCGCTGGCCGGGCGGGACCGGGAAGAGGCCCTGGTCACCGCCGTACTGCGGGAGCTGCGCCGGGGCCGGCCCGCCGTCGTCGAGGTGACCGGCCCGCCCGGGATCGGCCGCAGCGCGCTGCTGGACCGGGCCGCCGCCCTGGCCGCCCGGGCCGGTGTCCGGGTCGCCGCCGCCCAGGCCTGTCCGGAGGAGGCCGGACGGCCGTACACCCTCGCCGACCGGCTGTACGGTGCCCTGGCGCGCAGCGGCCATCCGGCCGCCCCGCCGCCGCGCCGGGGCCCGGCGGAGCTGGAGCGTGCCGCCCTGTGCCGGCTCTTCCTCGCCGCCGCCCGCACCGAGCCGCTGCTCGTCGTCGTGGACGACCTCCAGTGGGCCGACCCGGCCTCCCTGCGGTGGCTGCAGGCCCTGGGCCGCCGGCTCGCGGGCACCCCGCTGGCACTGCTCACCGCGCGCGGCGACGCCACCCCCGCCGGGCCCGGCGACCGGATCACCCCCGGCCCGCTGGACGACGAGGACACCGTCGCCCGGCACACCCTCGCGCTCGGCCCGCTCCCGGACCCCGCCGCCGGCCGGCTCCTGGCCCTGGCCTGGCAGCCCCCGGCCGACCCCGCGTTCCTGGCCGCGGCGACCCGGGCCGGCGAGGGCAACCCCGCCCTGCTGCGCTCCCTCGTCACCCGGTTCGCCCGCCACGGCCGGCCGCCCACCGGCGAGCAGTTGCCCCGGCTCGCCGACTGCGCGGCGGAAGCCGTACGACACCGCACCCGGCACACCCTCGGGGTGCTGCCCGGTGAACTGCACGGCGTTCTGCGGGTCATCGCGGCCGCCGGACCCGGCTGCTCCCGCGCCATGATCACCGCGCTCGACGGAACACCCGCGCCCGGCGCGCTCGCCCGGCTCGCGGGGACCGGGCTGCTCCTCCCCGGCGACCGGCCCGCCTTCCGGCACCCGGCCGCCGCCGAGGCCGTCCTGGCCGCCCTGAGCGTCCGGGACCGCGAGGAACTCCACGCCCGTACGGCCGCGTTCGCCCACCGTACGGCCGCTCCCGACAGCGCGGTCGCCGGCATGCTGCTGGGTGCGCGGCCCATCGGCGCCGCCTGGGCCGCCGGGCTGCTGCGCGGCGAGGCCGTCCGGCACCGCGCCGCCGGACGACCGGCCCAGGCCGCCCGGTTGCTCCGGCGCGCGCTGTGCGAGCCCATGCCGTCCGCCCAGCACGCCGAGGCACTCACCGAACTCGCGGCGGCCGTCCTGCCCGCCGATCCGGAGACGGCCGACCGGCACCTGCGGCAGGTCCTGCTCGCCCCGGCCGCCGCCGGTGCCGGGCCCGCCTGGATCCGCGCCGCCGAACTCCTCGTGGCGCGCGGGGACATGGCCGCCGCCCAGCCGCTGATCGCCCGGGTTGCCGGGCGTGCCGCGCCGGACGACGCCGCCGCCCTGCGCGCCCTGTACTGGCTCGCCGAACAGAGCGAGCCGGAGGCCGTCCAGGACCCGGACGGCACCCAGGTCCCGCCGCTCCCGGCGCGGCCCGCCACGGCGGCGGAAGCCGCGGCCGCGGCCTGGCGCACCGCCCTGCGCGGCCACCACATCGGCCTCGCCCGGGACCTGGCCCGTACCGCCCTCGATCCGGCCGCCCGCCGGGCCGTGCCACTTCTGCTCCAGGCGGCCGCCTGCCATGTCCTGGTGCTCAGCGGCGACCACGAGGAGGCCCGCACAGCACTCGACACCGTGCTGCTGGGCACCGCGCGGACGGACGCGCCCCCGGTGGCCGGGATGACCCTGCTCGTCATGGGGCTCGCCGAACTGCGCCGGGGGCGGCCCGACGCCGCGTCGGAGGACCTGGAGCAGGCCCGGGAGATCATGCTCGGCCACGGCCGGAACCCCTTCCTCACCCCGGGACTGGTCGCCCTCGCCGCGCTGGTACGGCTGGAGCAGGGCCGCCCCGACGCGGCCGGCGAGCTGCTCGCCCCGGCCCATCCGTACGGCACCGCGGCCGGGCTGTCCGGGGCGCTGCTGCTCTACGCCCGGGGCCGCACCCGGCTGGCGTACGGCCACCGGGAGGAGGCCCTGACCGATCTGCTGGAGTGCGGGCGCCGGCTGCTCGCCCGGCAGGTGACCAACCCCGCCTTCCTGCCCTGGCGCCGGGCCGCCGCCTCCGCCTGCGACCCGGCGGCGGACGGGACCATGGCCGCCGCCCTTCTCGCCGAGGAGCAGGGCCTGATACGCGCCTGGGGCGCCCCCGGCCCCCCGGACGGCTCCCTGGACGACGGACCCCGGCCGCCCGCCCCGCCCGCCGCCCGGCTGCGAAGGGCCGGCCCCCCGCCGGACGCCGCCCCCTCCGGGTCCCGCGCCGTTCCCTTCGAGCTCCGTGCCGTTCCCTCCGGGCCCCGATCCGTGCGCTCCGAACCCCGTGCCGTCCCCGGTGACCGCCGGCCCGCCGCCCGGCCGGAGGGCGCCACCCCACCGGCGCCCCGGCGTCAACTGACCGGCGCTGAGCGGCGGGTGGCCGCCCTGGCCGCCGACGGCCTGCCCAACCGGGCCATCGCGGACCGGCTTTCGGTCACCCCGCGCACCGTCGAACTCCATCTGACCAGGACCTACCGCAAGCTGGGCATCCAGGGCCGGGCCGAACTGGCCGCCGCGCTGGAGCACCGACCGAAGGCGACACCATGACACCTCTTCGCGGCCGGGACCGCGAACTCGGCCTGCTGACCTCGGCGCTGGCGGCGGCCCACCGGGGCGACGGCCGCCTGCTGGCCGTGACCGGCGGTCTCGGCAGTGGCAAGACCGCCCTGTTGCGGCGGCTGCCCCCGCTCGCCCGGCACCGTGGTCTGCGCGCCCTGACCGCCGGCTGCGCGCCGCAGGAACAGGACTTTCCCTTCGGCGTCGTGGGCCAGCTGCTCGACCCGCTCCCGGGGCGCGGACCGCTCGATCTCGTCCCGGGACCCGACCGGTTCGCCGAACTCCTCTCCTTCGTCACCGACTTCAGCGCGGACCAGCCGCTGCTGCTCCTCGTGGACGACCTCCAGTGGGCCGACCCCGTCTCCCTGCGCTGGCTCACCCAGCTCGCCGGGCGGCTGCCGGACAGCCGTGCCGCCGTCGTCGTCAGCCTGCGGGAGGGCGAGCCGGGCGCGGACGCGCCACCGGTGCAGGCCTGTGTCGAACGCGCCGCTACCGTCGTCCACTTGGGCCCGCTCCCCACCGCCGCCGTGGCCGACATGGTCGCCGACCACCTGGGGCGGCCCGGTGAGCCCGGGGAGATCGCCGCGCGTCGGCGGGCATCGGGAGGCAATCCCCTCTTCCTCGCCGCGGCTCTGGCCAGCCGCCACCCGGACGAGCCGGCGGCCGGCCACGCCACCGCCGTACCGGAATCCCGGCCCGTCGCACTCCGCGAGCGCCTGGCCGTCGCCCTGCGCTCCCAGCCGGAACCGGTACGCCGGCTCGCCCGGGCCCTGGCCGTGCTCGACCAGGAGCCGGATCCGGTGACCGACCTCGAACTGGTCGGCCGGCTCGCCCGGCTCGACACCGCCGCCGGCGAGGCGGCGGCGCGTTCCCTGCGCCGCCTCGGCCTGCTCGCGGACGGCGACCCGCCGCGCTTCGCCCACCCCGCGGTGCGGGAGGCCGCCGAGGAGTCGATGACGCCCGCCGAGTACGAGCACATCCATCTGCGTGCCGCGCGACTGCTGCACCACGGCGGCCACCCCGCCGAACGGGTCGCCGCCCACCTGCTCGCCGTCACCTCGTGCCACGCCGGCTGGACCGTCGAGGTGCTGCGGTCCGCCGCGACCGCCGCACGTCGGCGCGGCGCCCTGGAGGAGGCGGCCCGCTACCTGCGCCGGGCCCTGCTCGGTACGTCGCCGTCCGGCGCCGACCGGGCCGCCCTCCTGCTCGACCTGGCCGCGTCGGAGCGCGACCTCGATCCCCAGGCCGCCCTGCGCCACCTCTCCCAGGCGGTGCTGCTGCTGCCCACCCCCGCCGCCCGCGCGATCGCCGCCGCCCGTACCCCGCCCTCCCTGCTGGGCAGTTGCCCGCCGCCCTTCATCGACACCGTCGCCAAGGCGGCCGCCGATCTGGGCGACCCGGACACCCGCACCGGCGTCGAACGCCAGGCCGCCCTGCGGCTGGAGGCCCGGCTGCGCCATGTCGCCGTCGCCGGACCGGGCGAACTGGACCAGTGCGCGGAGCGGCTGCGCGCCCTGGGCGACACGCCCCCGATGGGCACCGCCGCCGAGCGCGAGCTGGCCACCGTACTGCTGCACGGCGCCACCGTCACCCAGCGGATGACCGCCGCCGAGGTCGCGTTCCGGGCCGACCGCCTCCTCCAGCACGAACCGGCCGCCCCCGGCCATGTCCACACCGCGCTGCCGCTGCTGTGCGGCGTGCTGGCGGCCGCCGAGTCACTGGACGCCATCGGCCCCTGGCTGACGAGCGCCCGGGAACACGCCCGCCGGGACGGCGCCCCGGTGCCCCGGGCCGTGGTCGCCGCCGAACTCGCCCATGTCCTGCTCGCCCGGGGACGGCAGCAGGAGGCGAAGGCGCACGCCGAGGAGGCTCTCGCCCACGGCATGGCCGAGTGGGCCACGCTCTCCTCGATGACCGCCCTCGTCAGGGTCGCCGTGCAGAGCCGGGACACCGAGCTGGCCCGGCGGCTGCTCGGCCACCGCCGCGAGGCCGCCGACCACGACCACCGGCCCTCCCCGCTCCAGCTGCTGAGGGCCTGCGTCGCGACGGCCGGGGGAGACACGGCCACAGCTCTGGAGTACGTCCTCGACTGGGGCCGCTCGGCCGAGCGCGCCGAATGGCGCAACCCCGCCCTCTTCCCCTGGCGCACCTGGGCGGCCGGGCTGTACCACCGGCTCGGCCAGACCCGGCGGGCCCACGACCTCGCCGACGAGGAACACGAGCGGGCCGTGGCCTGGGGCACCCCCGGCGCCGTCGGACGCGCCCAGCGGGTCCGGGGCGCGATCACCGAGGGGGAGCGGGGCGTCGGGCTGCTGCGGGAGTCCGCCGAGCTGCTGCGCCGGTCGGTGAACGCCATGGAGGCGGCCCGCACCGAACTGCTCCTCGGCCGGCGGCTGCGGGCGTCCGGCCGGGACACCGAGGCGGAGGAGCGGCTGCGCCGCGCCCGTGACCTGGCGGTCGGCTGCGGCGTGTCCTGGATCGCGGACCAGGCGTGCCGGGAACTCACCGACCCGGCGGGCTCCCGGCGGCCGGCGGCCGTGGCGGCGCTCACCCGGGCCGAGCGCCGGGTCGCCGGCCTGGCCGCCCACGGAGTGCCCAACAAGCTCATCGCGGAGCGGCTCGAGGTGAGTTCGCGCGCCGTGGAGAAGCACCTCACCAGCGCCTATCGCAAGCTGCGGGTCGCCGGCCGGTCCGAACTGGCCGCGTTCTCCCCGCTGCTGCCCGGCCCGGCCGACGCCTGACGGACGGCACGGGCCCGTCCCGAACCCGGACCCGCGCGCGGGCGCCGCTCGGACCGACGCGCGCGTCCCGTGCGGCGCGCGGCCACCGTCCGGACCGGGCGTGGCCACCGTCCGGACCGGGCGTGGCCACCGTCCGGACCGGGCGCGGCCACCGTCCCGACCCGGGCGCGGACCGAACCGTACCGCCGTGCCCCGTACCGCCGGTAACCGAACCCCCGCACCGGCACCCACAGGGTTAGTCCGCCCCGTCCCGATCTTCGTTGACACCCTTGACGCGGCCTCCGTACGGTCCATGTCGCCCCGGGCCGTGCCGCCCCGGCCGGGCCGACCCTTCCCCCCACCGTTCCTCTCCCCGAAGCTCAGGAGACACAGCGTGGTAGCTCATCAGCCCCTCTCCCGCCGCCGCATGCTCGGCCTGGCGGCACTGGGCGCCGCCGCCCTCACCGGCCGGACCACGATCAGCGCCGCCCCGGAGGCGGCCGCGGCCACCCGCGCCGGCGGATCCGGAGGCACGTTCGTCCCCGCCGTGGTGGTCGGCACCGGCTACGGCGCGGCCGTCTCCGCGCTGCGCCTCGGTGAGGCGGGAGTCCCCACGCTGATGCTGGAGATGGGCCGGCTGTGGAACCAGCCCGGCCCGGACGGCAAGGTCTTCTCCGGGATGCTCACCCCCGACAAGCGCTCCAGCTGGTTCAAGACCCGTACCGAGGCCCCGCTCGGCTCCTTCCTCTGGCTCGACCTCGCCAACCGGGACATCGAGCCGTACGCGGGCGTCCTGGACCGGGTCAACTTCGACCAGATGTCCGTGTACGTGGGACGCGGGGTCGGCGGCGGCTCACTCGTCAACGGCGGCATGGCGGTCACCCCCCGCCGGTCGTACTTCGAGGAGGTGCTGCCCCAGGTGGACGCCGCCGAGATGTACGGCACGTACTTCCCGCGCGCCAACTCCACCCTCCGGGTCAACAACATCGACCCGGGCTGGTTCGAGCGGACCGAGTGGTACCAGTTCGCGCGGGTCTCCCGGGAGCAGGCCGCCAAGGCGGGGCTGGGCACCACCTTCGTGCCCAATGTCTACGACTGGGACTACATGCGCCGCGAGGCGGACGGCACGGTGCCCCGGTCCGCGCTGGACGCCGAGGTCATCTACGGCAACAACCACGGCAAGGTCTCGCTCGACAAGAGCTATCTGGCGGCCGCCCTGGGCACCGGCAAGGTCACCATCGAGACCCTGCACCAGGTCAGGACCATCCGCCGGCAGCAGGACGGCACCTATCTGCTGACCGTCGAGCAGAAGGACGCCGAGGGCACGCTGCTGGCGACCAAGGAGATCTCCTGCCGTCACCTCTTCCTCGGCGCCGGCAGCCTCGGCTCGACCGAACTGCTGCTGCGGGCCCGGGAGACCGGCACCCTGCCGGACCTGAGCTCCGAGATCGGCGGGGGCTGGGGCCCCAACGGCAACATCATGACCGCCCGCGCCAACCACATGTGGAACCCCACGGGCACCAAGCAGTCGTCGATCCCGGCCCTCGGCATCGACGACTGGGACAACCCCGACGCCCCGGTCTTCGCCGAGATCGCCCCCATGCCGGCGGGCCTGGAGACCTGGGTCAGTCTCTACCTGGCCATCACCAAGAACCCCCAGCGCGGCACCTTCGTCTACGACGCCGCCAAGGACCGCGCCGACCTGCGCTGGACCCGGGAGCAGAACGCGCCCGCGGTCGCCGCCGCGAAGGCGCTGTTCGACCGGGTCAACAAGGCCAACACCACGATCTACCGGTACGACCTCTTCGGCAAGCAGCTCAAGGCGTTCGCTGACGACTTCTGCTATCACCCGCTCGGCGGTTGTGTGCTCGGCAAGGCCACCGACAACTACGGTCGGGTCAGCGGGTACGAGAACCTCTACGTGACCGACGGCTCGCTCATCCCCGGCAGCATCGGCGTCAACCCGTTCGTGACCATCACGGCGCTGGCGGAGCGGAACGTCGAGCGCGTCATCAAGGAGGACGTCAAGAAGTAGGAGAGGACGTCAAAGCAAGAGCAAGAGCAAGAGCGAGAGGCAGGGCCGCATCCCCGCCCGCTGAACCGGCCCGGTCCGGATTCCACCGAACCGGGACGATCCGGGCCCGACTCCACCGGGCCGGGTCGGACGGGCCCGGTGGAGTCGGTCCGCCCCGGCACCGGAAAGGAACGACTCCGTGAACTCCCCGCTCACCGAGGGCACCGAGGACAACGGCCGCTGGATCCGCAGGTTCCACCCGCGCCCCGACAGCCGTGTCCGGCTGGTCTGCCTCCCCCACGCGGGCGGCTCGGCCAGCTTCTACTTCCCGCTCTCCCGGGCCATGCCCGCCACCGTGGAGGTGCTCTGCGTGCAGTACCCGGGCCGCCAGGACCGCCGCACCGAACCGCTGCTGGACTCCGTACCGGCGCTCGCGGACCAGGTGTACGAGGCCCTGCTGCCCTGGACCGACCGGCCGCTCGCGCTGTTCGGCCACAGCATGGGCGCCTCCCTCGGCTACGAGGTCGCCCGGCGCCTGGAGCGGCGGCGGGACTTCGTGCCCACCGCTCTCTTCGCCTCCGGTCGCCGCGCCCCGTCCGCGTACCGCGCGGAGACCGTGCATCTGCGCGACGACGACGGCCTGGTCGAGGAGATGCGCGAGCTCAGCGGCACCGACCCCCAGCTGCTGGGCGACGAGGAGCTGCTGCGCATGATCCTCCCGGCCATCCGCGCCGACTACCGCGCCGCCGAGACCTACACCTGGGAGCCCGGTCCGCCGCTGCGCTGCCCCGTCACGAGCCTGATCGGTGACGACGACCCCAAGGTCACCAGGGACGAGGCCGCCGCCTGGTCGGCCCACACCGAAGGACCCTTCGCCCTGGAGGTCTTCCCCGGCGGCCACTTCTTCCTGGCCCGGCACCAGCCGGAGATCGTCCGTCTCCTGACCACCGGCCTGGAGACACCGGAACGCGTCTGACCACCGGCGCGGCGGGGGAGTTCCGGGGCCGGGCCTCTACCTCTGGTTGGAGACGGTTCTCCCTCTTCGGCCCGAGGGGAGCGGGAGCCCCCCGCCGTAGGCTCGGAGCATCATGATCCGAACCGATGGCCGACTGCCGCCCGCGCTCGTACTGCTCGCCCAGGCCGCGGTGTGGCCGGGCCCGGCACTGGCGTGCGGGGGAGCCGGGGTGGCCGCGGGCGAGCTGCTCGCGGCGGTGGTGCTGGGCGCGGTGATGACCACCGCGCTGCTGGTCCGCTCGTCGCACCCGGTGCCGGTGCTCGCGCTGACCGGCCTGGCCTGTGCGGTGGGCGCGGGCGCGCTGCCCGCCGGAGCGGTCGCCTTGTGGGGGACCGCCGGGGTCGCGCTCGCGCTGGGGGCGGTGGCCGTCGAACGGGACACCACGACCGCGGTGCTGTCCGCCGGCACCCTGGCCGCCTGGCAGGCACTGCACGGTGTCACCCTGCACGGTATCGGCGGACCGCACGGCCTCGACCTGGCGCTGACCGCCCTGCTCTACGCGGCCGCCTGCGGTGCCGGGATCCGGCTGCGGCGGTCCCGGGCGGCCGGCGCGGCGGCGGCCTGGCGGCTGAACCGTGTCCTGGCGGGCCGGCGCCGGCTGCCGGAGGCCGAGCGCGGGCGGATGGAGCGGGAGCTGCACGACGTGGCCGCACATCATCTGACGGCGGTCGTGGTCACCGTCGGCGCGGCGCTCGGCCTGCGCGAGCGGCGACCCGAACTGGCAGCCGAAGCACTGGAGTTCGCGATACGGACGGGCCGGGAGGCCGGGCAGGCGCTGAGCGCCGTGCACGCGCCCCGGCCCGCGCCGGAGACGGGGGCGGATCAGGCCGAACGGCTCCGTGCCCTGGCGGCGGGGATCGGCGGCCTCGGCCAGCCGGTCACCTGTGACCTCGAAGCCGTCCCGGACGGCGCCGCCGGGGAGGCCGCGTACGGCATCGTCCGCGAGGCACTGACCAACGCGGTACGCCATGCCCCCGGCGCCCCGACCTCGGTACGCTGCCGGGCCGACGGGGCCCGGGTGGAGATCACCGTCGACAACGGCCCGGCGCCCGGTGACCGTACTGGCTCCGCGCGTCCGGCGGCCGGCCTCGGCGGCGGGCGCGGCCACCGGCTGCTGCGCGAGCGGGCCCGCGAGGCGGGCGGCACACTCACCTCCGGACCTACCGGTGACGGCGGCTGGCGGGTACACGCCCTGCTGCCGGGCGGCGGCGCGACGGCACCGCCGCCGCCCGTCCCCCGGGCCCGCCGGGCGGCCCAGTTCACCGTCGCGGCGGGACTGTGCGTACAGCCGTTCGTGCCGGTCTTCCTGCCGCACGCCCACCCGCGGACGCCCGGCGCCACCGTCTCGGCCGGCGCTCTCCAGTCGCTGCTGGTCGTCGCCCAGGCCGTGGCGCTGCTCTGGCTGCGGCGCGCGCCCCTGGCGGCGCCCGGGGTGCTCTGCGCCCTGGCCGCGCTGTGGCCGGTGGCGACGGCCATGGGCGGGACGGCGGCGGGCCCGGTGGTGGTGCCCGCCGTACTGAGCGCCCTCGGTACCGGGACCGCACTCGCCCTGCTCACCGTGCGCGCGGCGGCCGGCGAGCCCCGTACCGGCCGGGCGCTCCCGGGGCGGCGCGCGGGAGCCGCCGGCGCCGCGGCCCATGCCGTGTCGCTGGCCGGGGGAGTGCTCGTCACCGGCGGCACCCCGGCCCGGGCGGGCGCGGCTGCGGGCACGGCCCTGCTGACGATCGCTCTGCTGCGGGGCGCGGGCGGCTGGTACGCCCGCCGGACCCGGCACCGCCGGGCGGCGTACGACGACCGGCTGGCCCGGTCCGTCGAGGACGGGGTGCGGGAGGCGTGGGCGGAGCGCCGGCGGATCACCACCGGCCTGGAGACGACCGTGCTCGACCGTACCGCCGCGATGGTCCGGACCGCCGAGGCGGGCGAACTCGCCGGCACGGCGGACCGGGCCCGCGAGGCGCTGGCCGCGATGCGGTCGCTGCTCGACACGGTCCACGACGACCGGGCGGGCGGCCGGAAGCCGGTCACCGACCGGGAGCTGGTGCCCCAGCCCACCCTGGGCGCCCTCGATCTGCTGGTCGGTCAGTACCGGGCGAGCGGCCGGCGGATCGAGGTCCGGTACACCGGCCGGGCCGCCGGACCGCTGTCCCCGCTGATCGACCTGACCGCCTACCGGGCCGCCGAGATCCTGCTCGCCGCGGGTGGCGAGGAGCCCGTCACCCTGGTGTTCGACCAGATCGGCGGCGGCCTGGCCCTGACCGCCACCGGAGTGCCCGCGGCCGTACGCCCCGCGGTCCGGGCACGGCTGACCGCCCGCACGGACCCGCTGGGCGGCACCCTCACCCTGTCCCGGACGGGCCCGGTACGGCTGCTGCTGCCCGCCACTCCCGCCACTCCCGCCGGGCCCTCGGCCCCCGACACCGTCGCCGCCACCGGGCCCTCGGCCCCGGGCACCGACACCGCTGCCCCGCCCCGGGGAGACCAGGAGGATCCGACATGTCCGTCACCGTGATGGTCGTGGACGACCAGAGCGTCGTCCGGGCCGGTTTCGCGGCCGTCATCGACGCCGAGCCGGATCTGACGGTGGTCGCGGAGGCCGGCGACGGTGCCGCCGCGATCCGGCGGGCGGCGGAGACCGCGCCCGATGTCGTCGTGATGGACGTCCGGATGCCCGAACTCGACGGCATCGCCGCCACCCGCATCCTCACCGGCCGGGAGAACGGCCCCCGGGTCCTGGTGCTGACCACCTTCGACCTGGACGCCTATGTCTTCGACGCGCTGCGGGCCGGCGCGTCCGGCTTTCTCCTCAAGGACGTCCACGCCGCCGAACTCCTGCACGCCATCCGGGTGGTGGCGGCCGGCGAGGCGGTCCTCGCACCCTCCGCGACCCGCCGGCTCATCGGCCACTACACCGCCGGCCCGGCCGGCGGCCGGCGGGCCACCGCCGACCAGGCCCACGCCCTGGAACGGCTGACCGAGCGCGAGCGGCTCGTCCTCACCCTGGTCGCATCGGGGCTCAACAACGCCGAGATCGCCGCCCAGTTGGCCATCACCGTGGGCACCGTCAAGTCCCATGTGAACGCGGTGCTGCGCAAGCTCGGCCTGCGCGACCGGGTACAGGCCACGATCCTCGCCTACGACCTGGGCCTCGCCCACCCCCAGCCACCGGCGCCCGCCCGATGACGGACCGGCCCCCACCCACGACAAGGAGCATCAGCCCATGACCGCCACCCGGCCCGCACCGGTACGGTTCCTCCGCGCCGCCCTGGGCAGCGTGCTCGCCCGCCTCTACCTCGCCGTCTGCGCGGGCCTGCTCGTCTGGGCCCTGGTGGTGAGCTCCCTCGACCAGCCGGACGCGTCGTTCGCCGGAGTGGTGCCGCTGTTCGCCACCGCGCCGGTGAGCCTGATCGTCATCCGGCTGCCCGACCATGTCCTCTCCATCGTCCTCGCGGTCGCGCTCGGCGCGCTGGTCAACGCCGTGCTGATCGGCTGGTGCGCCCGGACCCTGCGCCGGGGGCTGGACGACTCCCGCGGCTCCGGCCACCGGCCCTGACCGCGACCGGCGGCCGGCGGTCGACGGCCGGTGGCCGGTGGCCGCGAACATCCCTGCCACGAGAGAGAGCGAGAACGATGAGTGACCTGAGTGACCTGAGTGACCGGGACGCCGGTGTCCGGGCGGCCGAGAACTTCCTGAAGATCCTTCAGGCCCGGGACTGGCAGGCACTGGAGGTGCTGTTCGCCCCGGACATCACCTGGACCGTGCCCGGCTCCGGCCCCCTCTCCGGCACCGTGCGCGGTACGGCGGCGGCGGTGGCGCGCGCCCGGCTGATCGCCCGCCGGGGCGTACGGACCGAGCTGCTGCACCTGCTCACGGGGCGGCACGGAGTCGCGCTGATCCTGCACAACACCGCGACCGCCCCGGACGGACGGGTGCTGGACGAGCACCTGGCCGCCGTGCTCACGGTCCGGGACGGCGAGATCACCGCCATCGACAGCCATCTCTCCGACGTGGACGGCAAGGACCGCTTCTTCGACTGATCCCCCGGGAGGAAGGGCGAACGGCCATGTCGGGAAACCGCCAGCGCCGGACCCCGCCCGTGGCCGATGCTGTACGGCATGCACACCGACACCGAGCGCTGCGTCCGGGCCGTCCGCTCCCGGGACGCGCGCTTCGACGGCTGGTTCTTCACGGCCGTCCTCACCACCCGGATCTACTGCCGGCCCAGCTGCCCCGCCATGTCGCCCAAGGCCGAGAACATGACGTTCTACCCGAGCGCCGCCGCCTGCCGGCAGGCCGGGTTCCGCGCCTGCAAGCGCTGCCGGCCGGACACCTCGCCGGGCTCGCCGGAGTGGAACACCCGGGCCGACACCGTGGCCCGGGCCATGCGGCTGATCCAGGACGGAGTGGTCGACCGCGAGGGCGTCCCCGGGCTCGCCGCCCGGCTCGGCTACTCGCCCCGGCAGCTCGAACGCCGGCTCCGGGAGGAGCTCGGGGCCGGGCCGCTCGCCCTCGCCCGGGCCCAGCGCGCCCAGACCGCCCGGCTGCTCATCGAGACCTCGGACCTGCCGATGGCGGATGTCGCCTTCGGCTCCGGTTTCGCCTCGGTGCGCACCTTCAACGACACCGTGCGGGAGGTCTTCGGGCTCACCCCCGGCGAGCTGCGCGCCCGCGCCGCCGCCCGCCCCGCCGGGACCGGCCCCGCCGCCACCGGCACCCCGGGCGCGGTGGAGCTGCGGCTGCCCTACCGGGCGCCGCTCTGCCCCGACAACCTCTTCGGCCATCTCGCCGCCACCGCCGTACCGGGCGTGGAGGAGTGGCGGGACGGCGCCTACCGGCGCACCCTCGCGCTGCCGCACGGGTACGGCATCGTCGCCCTGAGCCCCCGCCCCGGCCACATCGCCTGCCGGCTCCACCTCACCGACCCGCGTGATCTGAGCCTCGCCATCGCCCGGTGCCGCCGGCTGCTGGACCTGGACGCCGACCCGGAGGCGGTGGACGAGCGGCTGCGCGCCGATCCGCTGCTCGCCCCGCTGGTCGGCCGGGCACCGGGCCGGCGGGTGCCGCGTACCGTGGACGCCGCCGAGTTCGCCGTACGGGCGGTGCTCGGCCAGCAGGTCTCCACCGCCGCCGCCCGCACCCACGCCGGGCGGCTGGTCACCGCCCACGGGACGCCGGTGACCGACCCCGGCGGCGGGCTCACCCACCTCTTCCCGGCGCCCGGGGCGCTCACCGCCCTCGACCCCGAGTCCCTCGCCCTGCCGCGCAGCCGCCGGGCCACCCTCACCACCCTGGTCGGCGCTCTGGCCGGCGGCACCCTGCGGCTCGGTCCGGACACCGGCTGGGACGAGGCCCGCGCCGGGCTCATGGCCCTGCCCGGCTTCGGTCCCTGGACCGTGGAGGTGATCGCCATGCGGGCGCTGGGCGACCCGGACGCCTTCCCCGCCACGGACCTGGGCGTCCGGCGCGCCGCCGCCAGGCTCGGACTGCCCGCCACCCCCGCCGCGCTCACCGCCCGCGCCGCCGCCTGGCGCCCCTGGCGCGCCTACGCCGTCCAGTACCTCTGGGCGACCGACGACCACCCCGTCAACCACCTGCCCGCCGGCCCCGGACACGCCGGAGCCCCCGGACCCGGACTCCCCGAAGGAGCGCGCGCGTCGTGAACCGCCGCCACACCGTCACCGACAGCCCCTACGGCCCGCTGACCCTGGTCGCCACCGACGCCGGACTCCGCGGCCTCTACATGACCGACCAGCGGCACCGGCCGCCCGAGGAGACCTTCGGCGACCCGGACCCCCGCCCGTTCACCGAGGCGATCCGCCAGCTCGGCGCCTACTTCGCGGGTGAGCTGACCGCCTTCCAGCTGCCCCTCGACCTGACGGGCACCCCGTTCCAGCGGCGGGTCTGGGAGCTGCTGCTGACCATCCCGTACGGCGAGACCCGTACGTACGGAGAACTCGCCGCGCTCCTCGGCAACCCCCACGCGTCCCGCGCGGTGGGACTCGCCAACGGCCGGAACCCGGTCGGCATCGTCGTCCCCTGCCACCGGGTGATCGGCACCGGCGGCGGCCTCACCGGCTACGGCGGCGGTCTGGACCGCAAGCGGCGGCTGCTCGCCTTCGAGAGCGGCGCCGGGGAGGCGGACACCCTCTTCGCGGCGGACTTCGGCCGGCCGCGCTGAGCCCCGGCGCGCACGCCGGGGGTACGGGCGCTCAGCCCACCCGTTCCTCCCGCAGCCGGGCCAGCAGCGCCGGGAGCGCGGTGCCGATCGGCTCCCGCACCACCTCGGCCGCCAGCTCGTCGTACGGGGTCGGCTCGGCGTTCACCACGATCAGCCGCGCCCCGTGCTCGGCGGCGATCCCGGCCAGCGAGGCGGCCGGCCGCACCTGGAGGGAGGAGCCGACCGCGCAGAACACCCCGGCCGCCTTGGCGATCGCCACCGCCTCGCCCAGCACCACCGGGTCGAGGCGCTCCCCGAACATCACCGTCGCGGACTTCAGGACGCCCCCGCACACCGGGCACGCCGGGTCGTCCTCGCCCGCCTCCACCCGGGCCAGCGCCTCCGCCATCGGCGCCCGCGCGGCGCACCCGGTGCAGACGGTCCACCGCCCGGTGCCGTGCAGCTCCAGCACCTTCCGGCCGGGCATCCCGGCGAGCTGGTGCAGCCCGTCCACGTTCTGGGTGAGCACCCGGACGGCGAACCCCGGCGCCCGCTCCAGCTCCGCCACGGCCCGGTGCGCCGCGTTCGGCTCCGCGAACCGGGCGGGGCTCTCCAGCCGCATTCGCCAGGCCCGGCGCCGGATCTCCGGATCGGTCATGTAGTAGTCGTACGTGACGAGCTTCTCCGCCTCCGGATCGCGCCGCCAGAGCCCGTTCGGCCCCCGGTAGTCGCTGATGCCCGAGTCCGTGGAGATCCCGGCTCCGCTGAGGATCGCGACGAGAGTCATACCGGGAGGCTAAGCGGGCGCCCGCCGCCCCCGCGAGCGGCTTTCCCGGCCCGCCGGCGGGTCCGGACAGAGACCCGGCGCGGAGCGGCCGGTGCCGGACCCCGGGGCCCGGGCCCGGTCCGTACGGGCCGGGGGCCGCTCAGCCGCCGTGCGGGCGCCGTCCGTCCTCCAGCTCCACCGCGCCGCCGCCGTCCGCCAGCGCCTCCAGCGCGACCAGCACCCGCCGGCCCCGGGCACCCAGCAGATGCCCCGCCACCTCCGGGGGCTCCACCAGCTTCCAGGAGAGCAACTCCGACTCCTGGAGCCGGATCGCGCCGAGCTGCTCCGGGGCGAGCACCCCGCCGTCGTAGACGTACGCGACGAGCGGCGGACGTCCCTCACCCGGGGCCCAGTCCACCGTGAGCAGCCGGCCCGGCACCACGTCGAGGCCGATCTCCTCCAGCGTCTCCCGCCGGGCCGCCTGCCGGGGCGTCTCGCCCCGGTCCGACTCGACGGTCCCGCCGGGCAGCGCCCAGCCCTCCCGGTAGTTCGGCTCCACGAGCAGCACCCGGCCGCCGCCGTCCCGGAAGAGCGTGGCGGCCCCGGCGAGGACCTTCGGGAGCCCGGCGACATAGGTGGCGAAGTCGGTGTCCGTCATGGTGATCAGCCTACGGGCGGGCCCGGGTTCGGGAAGGGGGGTGGCCCCGGTCACCGCCCGCGGATAGGGTCGGCCCCGGCGCGACTGCCTGTTCGAACAGCAAGGGATACGAGAGTGACGGACGGAGCAGTGAGCAAGGCCGCGCGGGTGCTCGTGGCGGCTGACAAGTTCAAGGGGTCCCTCACGGCCGCCCAGGTCGCGGAGCGGGTGACGGCCGGGATCCGGCGGGCCGTCCCGGACGCCGAGGTGACGGCCCTGCCGGTCGCGGACGGCGGGGACGGTACGGTCGCCGCCGCGCTCGCCGCCGGCTTCGAGCGGCGCGAGGTCCGGGTGACCGGGCCGCTGGGCACGCCGGTCACCGCCGGGTACGCGCTGCGCGGGCCCACCGCGGTGGTTGAGATGGCCGAGGCGTCCGGACTCCAGCGGCTGCCGGAGGGCGTCCGCGCCCCGCTGACCGCCACCACCCGCGGCTCCGGGGAGCTGCTGCGCGCCGCCCTCGACGCGGGCGCCCGCACGGTCGTCCTCGGGGTCGGCGGCAGCGCCACCACGGACGGCGGCGCCGGCATGCTGACCGCGCTCGGCGCCCGGTTCCTGGCCGCGGACGGCACCCCGGTCGGCCCCGGCGGCGGCGGGCTGCGCGAGCTGGCCACGGCCGACCTCTCCGCCCTGGACCCCCGCTTCCGGGACGTGGAGCTGGTCCTCGCCGGCGACGTCGACAACCCGCTGACCGGACCCACCGGGGCGCCCGCCGTCTACGGTCCGCAGAAGGGCGCCTCCCCGGCGGACGTGGCCGCGCTGGACGCCGCCCTCGCCCACTTCGCCCGGGTCCTGGCCGGCCCCCTGGGCCCGCGCGCCACCGAGCTGGCCGGCGCCCCGGGCGCGGGCGCGGCGGGCGGCATCGGCTACGGCGCCCTGGTGGGCCTCGGCGCCCGGTTCCGGCCCGGCATCGAGGTGATGCTCGACGTCCTGGGCTTCGCCCCGGCCCTGGCCCGCGCCACCCTGGTGGTCACCGGCGAGGGCTCGCTCGACCGCCAGACCCTGCACGGCAAGGCCCCGGCCGGGGTCGCCGCCGCCGCCCGCGCGGCCGGCGTGGACTGCGTCGCCGTCTGCGGCCGGCTCGCCCTCCCGCCCGAGGCCCTGGAGCGGGCCGGCATCCGCCGCGCCTACCCCCTCTCCGCCCTGGAACCCGACCCGGCCGTGTCGATGGCCCGGGCCGGAGAACTGCTGGAGCGGGTGGCGGAGCGGCTGGCGCGGGAGTGGCTCGCCTCTTGAGGAGTCCCGTGCGACGCCACAGCGCCCCCGGCCACGAGAAGTGGCCGGGGGCGCTGGTGGTGAGGTTCCGTCCCCGTGCTGCTACGGCAGCTGTGCGGCTCGCGCCGCGCGGCTTTCGCGGCGGTTGTCGCGGAAGGTGTTCACCCGCCTGGCGGTTGCGAAGAGCGGGATCACCGCACCCAGCACCACCTGAAGCGCGCAGCCGGTCTGGAGCAGCAGCTGTCCGCCGGGGGCGTCGAAGGCCCAGGCCGCCAGCATGCCCATGGCGCCGACGATCCAGCTGAGCATCGCCACCGCCAGCACCCCGCGCGGCTTCGGGTACTCGACCCGGCTCACCATCAGCCAGGCCGTACCGATGATGGCCAGCAGCGTCGGGACGAAGGGCAGCTCCAGGAGCACGATCGAGACGACCGTCAGCGCGCCGAAGGGGCTCGGCATGCCCTGGAACATGCCGTCCTTCATGGTGACGCAGCTGAATCTGGCGAGCCGTAGCACCACCGCGAGCAGCACCACGATGGCGGCCACCGCGGAGACCCGCTGGTGCGCGTCGTCCGCGACCATCCCGTAGACCAGCACGAAGTACGCCGGGGCCAGACCGAAGCTGATCAGGTCCGACAGGTTGTCCAGCTCGGCGCCCATCGGGGAACTGCGCAGCTTGCGGGCGACCAGTCCGTCGAACAGGTCGAAGACCGCCGCGCAGAGCATCAGGATCACCGCGGTGGCGGCCGAGTGCCGGGCCATGCCGGACTCGTCGCTGCCGGTGAGGTGCGGGATCAGGATGCCCGTGGTGGTGAAGTACACCGCCATGAAGCCGCAGGTGGCGTTGCCCAGGGTGAGGGTGTCCGCTATCGAGAGCCGCAGCGAGAGCGGCATCTCCTCGGCCTCCTCGGCGGGCTCGGCCTCGGGCGCCCAGTCGGCGCGTGTGTCGGGATCAATCACGGTCAATTCGAGTCACCCCCGCGGTGGTGGCCTGCCCGACCTCGACGGCGACCTCGACACCCTCCGGGAGGTAGATGTCGACCCGCGAGCCGAAGCGGATCAGGCCGATGCGCTCGCCCTGCTCGACCTTGGTGCCCTGCGGGACGTAGGGCACGATGCGCCGGGCCACGGCGCCCGCGATCTGCACCATCTCGATGTCACCGAGCTCGGTGTCGAAGTGCCAGACAACGCGCTCGTTGTTCTCGCTCTCCTTGTTGAACGCCGGGACGAACCCGCCGGGCACATGCTCGACGGAGGTCACCGTGCCCGCCAGCGGCGCGCGGTTGACGTGCACGTTCAGCGGGCTCATGAAGATGGCGACCCGCGTCCGTCCGTCCTTCCACGGCATGATGCTCTGCACCACGCCGTCGGCGGGGGAGATGACCCTGCCCTGCGCGATCTCGCGCTCGGGGTCGCGGAAGAACCACAGCATGCCGGCCGCGAGCGCGGTGGCCGGCACAGCGATCGCCCGGGCGCGGTTGGAACGCCGCGAACGGGCAAGACTGAGAGCGGCGGTGGCGACGGTCGGCAGGAGCCACGGCGATGCTCCGCGAGCGATGCGTGCGCCGGAGAGGCTGTCGCGAGGTGCAGAGGTTTGGCTGTGGGGCATGAATGACCTTCGTAGCGGATGATGCCGCGCGGATGCGGGGGACGGCGGCGTTTCGGCGATGCTATCGGTTGCGGGCCGCAACTGGGCAAGCCAGAAGCCGAGTCGGCGGCCGGAAGATGATGACAGGGTGTGATCTTCTTCGCGGCCGAACCCACCCAAACGCGACAATCACCCCTGGAATCGGTACTCCTCCAGCAACCGACGCCCAATGATCATTTTCTGGATCTCGGCGGTACCTTCACCGATGAGCAGCATGGGTGCCTCCCGGTAGAGGCGCTCGATCTCGTACTCCTTCGAGAACCCGTAGCCGCCATGGATACGGAAGGCGTCCTCGACGACCTCCTTGCAGTATTCGGAGGCGAGGTACTTCGCCATCCCTGCTTCCAGGTCGTTTCGCTGCCCGGAGTCCTTTTTGCGTGCTGCGTTCACCATCATCGCATGGGCCGCCTCCACCTTGGTAGCCATCTCGGCCAACTTGAACTGGATGGCCTGGTGCTGGGCGATGGCCTTCCCGAAAGTGTGACGTTGCTGGGCATAGGAGACGCCCAGCTCGAAGGCACGCTGCGCGACCCCGCAGCCACGGGCGGCCACATTGACCCGGCCGACCTCGACGCCGTCCATCATTTGGTAAAACCCTCGGCCGGTGGTGCCGCCGAGGACCCGATTGGCCGGAATGCGCAGTCCGTCCATGATGAGCTCGGTGGTGTCGACCCCCTTGTAGCCCATCTTGTCGATCTTCCCGGGGATGGTGAGCCCGGGGCGGACCTCCCCGAAGCCCGGCTCCTTCTCCACCAGGAAGGTGGTCATCGACTTGTGCGGGGCGGTGCCCTCGGGGTGTCCTTCGTCACTCCGCACCAGCACGGCGACGAGCGTGGAAGTGCCGCCGTTGGTCAGCCACATCTTCTGGCCGTTCAGGACGTATTCGTCACCGTCCCGGACCGCCTTGGAGGTGATGGCCGACACATCCGAGCCGAGCGCCGGCTCCGACATGGAGAACGCGCCCCGCACCTCGCCCGCCGCCATCCGGGGGAGGAAGGTGTCCTTCTGCTCCTGGGTGCCGTGCTGCTTGAGCATGTACGCCACGATGAAGTGGGTGTTGATGATCCCGGAGACGGACATCCAGCCCCGGGCGATCTCCTCCACGCACAGCGCGTAGGTGAGCAGCGACTCCCCGAGGCCGCCGTACTCCTCGGGGATCATCAGCCCGAAGAGCCCCAGCTCCTTGAGCCCGTCCACGATCTCCTGGGGGTACTCGTCCCGGTGCTCCAGATCGGTGGCGACCGGGATGATCTCCTTGTCGACGAAGTCCCGGACCGTGGACACGATCTCCTGCTGGACCTCGGTGAGACCGTGGGTCTGCGCGAGTCGGCTCATGGCGTCACTTCTCCGGGGAGGTGGTCTCGGGGGCGGACCCGGCGGCGGGGGGCGGGGAGGCGGGCACGGCCGGGCGGCCGGGCTGCTCGCCGCCGCGCTCCTTGACGTACGTCTCGGTGGGGACCATCACCTTGCGGCGGAAGACGCAGACCAGCGTCCCGTCCTGCTTGTGGCCCCGGGTCTCCACTTGGACGATGCCCCGGTCCGGCCTGGAGCGCGAGGGCGTCTTGCCGAGCACCGTCGTCTCGCCGTAGATGGTGTCGCCGTGGAAGGTGGGCGCCACGTGCCGCAGCGACTCGACCTCCAGATTGGCGATCGCCTTCCCGGAGACGTCCGGCACCGACATGCCGAGCAGCAGCGAGTAGACGTAGTTGCCCACCACCACGTTCTTGCCGAAGTCGGTCGTCCGTTCGGCGTAATTGGCGTCCAGGTGGAGCGGGTGGTGGTTCATGGTGAGCAGACAGAAGAGGTGGTCGTCGTACTCGGTGACCGTCTTGCCGGGCCAGTGCTTGTAGACCGCGCCGACCTCGAACTCCTCGTAGGTGCGTCCGAACTGCATGGTGATCAGGCCTCCGGGGCTTCGAACGAGGTGGTACGGGTCATGCCGGCGGCCCGGCCCTTGCCGGAGATGACCAGCGCCATCTTCCGGCTGGCCTCGTCGATCATCTCGTCGCCGAGCATCGCCGAGCCCTTCTTGCCGCCCGCCTCGGACGTGTAGTAGGCGTACGCGTCCAGGATCAGTTCGGCGTGGTCGTAGTCCTCCTGCGAGGGCGAGAACACCTCGTTGGCGGCCTCCACCTGACCGGGGTGCAGCACCCACTTGCCGTCGAAGCCCAGGGCGGCGGCGCGGCCCGCCACCTCCCGGTAGCCGTCCACGTTCTTGATCTGGAGGTACGGCCCGTCGATCGCCTGGAGATCGTTGGCCCGGGCGGCCATCAGGATCTTCATCAGGATGTAGTGGTAGGCGTCCGCCGGGTAGCCGGGCGGCTGCTCGCCCACCACCAGGGACTTCATGTTGATGGACGCCATGAAGTCGGCGGGACCGAAGATGATGGTCTCGGTCCGGGGCGACGCCTGGGCGATCTCGTTGACGTTGTTGAGGCCCCGGGCGTTCTCGATCTGCGCCTCGATGCCGATCCGGCCGACCTCGAAGCCCATGGTCTTCTCGATCTGGGTGAGCAGCAGGTCGAGCGCCACCACCTGCTGGGCGTCCTGCACCTTCGGCAGCATCACGCAGTCCAGGTTCTGGCCCGCGCCCTCGACGACGGTGACCACGTCCCGGTACGTCCACTCGGTCGTCCAGTCGTTGACCCGGACCACCCGGGTCTTGCCCGTCCAGTCGCCCTCGTTGAGGAACTTCACGATGGTGTGGCGGGCCTCCGGCTTGGCCAGCGGGGCGCAGGCGTCCTCCAGGTCCAGGAAGACCTGGTCGGCCGGGAGCCCCTGGGCCTTCTCCAGGAAGCGGGGGTTGGAACCGGGCACCGCCAGACAGGACCGGCGCGGGCGCAGCCGGTTCACGGGGGTGGCCGGGCCGGCGGAACCGGCGGGGGTGGCGGGGCTGGTCATACGGCGACCTCCGGGAGGGTGAGGGGTTCGAGCTTGTTGGCGTCGCGGATCTCGTCGACGATACGACCGATGATCTCCGTGATGCCGAAGTCCTTCGGCGTGAAGACGGCGGCCACGCCCGCCCGCCGAAGTGCGGCCGCGTCGGCGTTCGGGATGATCCCGCCGACCACGACCGGAATGTCGCCGGCCCCGGCGGCCCGGAGCCGTTCCAGTACGTCCGGCACCAGCTCGGCGTGGGAGCCGGAGAGGATCGACAGGCCCACGCAGTGCACGTCCTCGGCGAGCGCGGCGGCGACGATCTGCTCGGGCGTCAGCCGGATGCCCTGGTAGACCACCTCGAAGCCGGCGTCCCTGGCCCGTACGGCGATCTGCTCGGCCCCGTTGGAGTGGCCGTCCAGACCCGGCTTGCCGACCAGCAGCCGCAGCCGCCCGGAGCCCAGCTCCCCGGCGGTCCGGGCCACCTTCTCCCGGACCAGGGCCAGCGGGGTGCCCGCCTCGGCGGTGACCGCGACCGGCGCGGAGGAGACCCCGGTCGGCGCCCGGAACTCCCCGAAGACGTCCCGCAGCGCCCAGGACCACTCGCCGGTCGTCACCCCGGCCCTGGCGCACTCCAGGGTGGCCGCGAAGAGGTTGCCGTCCCCGGCGGCGGTGGCCTTCAGCCCGGCCAGCGCCTCCTGGGCGCGGCCCTCGTCGCGGTTGTCCCGCCACTGGTGCAGGGCCGCCACCACCCGTGCCTCGTTGGCCGGGTCCACCGTCATGATGGCGGTGTCCAGATCGGCGGTGAGCGGGTTCTCCTCGGTGGTCTCGAAGATGTTGACGCCGACGATCTTCTCCTCGCCGGCCTCGATCCGGGCCCGCCGCTCGGCGTGCGAGGCGACCAGCTGGGACTTGAGATAGCCGGACTCCACGGCGGCCATCGCCCCGCCCATCTCCTGGATCCGGTCGATCTCGGCCAGGCACTGCTCCACCAGCGCCTCCACCTTGGCCTCGATCACATGGGAGCCGGCGAAGATGTCCTCGTACTCCAGCAGATCGCTCTCGTGCGCCAGCACCTGCTGGATGCGCAGCGACCACTGCTGGTCCCAGGGCCGCGGCAGGCCCAGCGCCTCGTTCCAGGCCGGCAGCTGCACGGCGCGGGCGCGGGCGTCCTTGGAGAGCGTCACGGCCAGCATCTCCAGCACGATCCGCTGGACGTTGTTCTCCGGCTGCGCCTCGGTCAGCCCCAGCGAGTTGACCTGGACCCCGTAGCGGAACCGGCGGTGCTTGGGGTTCTCGATGCCGTACCGCTCCCGGGTGATCCGGTCCCAGATCGCCCCGAAGGCGCGCATCTTGCACATCTCCTCGACGAAGCGGACGCCCGCGTTCACGAAGAAGGAGATCCGGGCCACCACATCGCCCCGCCGCTCCTCCGGCACCTGTCCGGAGGCGAAGACCGCGTCGAGCACCGCGATCGCCGTCGACATGGCGTACGAGATCTCCTGGACCGGGGTGGCGCCGGCCTCCTGGAGGTGGTAGCTGCAGATGTTGATCGGGTTCCACTTGGGGATGTGGTGGACCGTGTACGTGATCATGTCGGTGGTCAGCCGCAGCGAGGGGCCGGGCGGGAAGACATGGGTCCCGCGCGACAGGTACTCCTTGACGATGTCGTTCTGGGTGGTGCCCTGGAGCCGGGCGATGTCGACGCCCTGCTCCTCGGCGACCACCTGGTAGAGCGCCAGCAGCCACATCGCGGTGGCGTTGATCGTCATGGATGTGTTCATCTGCTCCAGCGGGATGTCCTGGAACAGCCGGCGCATGTCCCCGAGGTGCGAGACCGGCACCCCGACCCGGCCCACCTCGCCGCGGGCGAGGATGTGGTCGGGGTCATATCCGGTCTGGGTCGGCAGGTCGAACGCGACCGACAGCCCGGTCTGACCCTTGGCGAGGTTGCGCCGGTAGAGCTCGTTGGACGCCTCGGCGGTCGAGTGACCGGCGTAGGTCCGCATGAGCCAGGGCCGGTCCCGCTTGTTCTGGCGCTCTGTCATGGAGTGGCCTCAGTCCGGGTCGTCAGTCGTCAATCGTCAGTCGTGGGTGGTTGCTGTCGTCAGTCGTCGCCGCGGTGGCGGGCGGCCGGTTCCGTCGGGGAGCCGGTGCTGCCGGTGGCTTCCGTGGTGTCCTCCGCGCCCGCGGTGCCGGCGGGGGCGGAGCCGGTGGTGTCCCGGAACAGATTGATGGCGCGGAGGTGCTTCTCGCGGAGCTCGTGGTCGCGGACGCCGAGACCCTCGCGGGGGGCCAGGGCGAGGACGCCGACCTTGCCCTGGTGGACGTTGCGGTGGACGTCGTGCGCGGCCTGGCCGGTCTCCTCCAGGGGGTAGACCTTGGAGAGGGTGGGGTGGATCTTGCCCTTGGCGATCAGACGGTTGGCCTCCCAGGCCTCGCGGTAGTTGGCGAAGTGCGAGCCGATGATCCGCTTGAGCGACATCCACAGATAGCGGTTGTCGTACTCATGGGTGTAGCCGGAGGTGGAGGCGCAGGTGACCACGGTGCCGCCCTTGCGGGTGACGTAGACGGAGGCGCCGAAGGTCTCCCGGCCGGGGTGCTCGAAGACGATGTCCACGTCCTCGCCGCCGGTCAGCTCCCGGATCCGCTTGCCGAAGCGCTTCCACTCCCGGGGGTCCTGGGTGCGCTCGTCCTTCCAGAAGCGGTAGTCCTCGGCGTTGCGGTCGATGACCGCCTCGGCGCCCATCGCCCGGCAGATGGCCGCCTTCTCCGGCGAGGAGACCACGCAGATCGGGGTGGCCCCGCCGGCCAGCGCGAACTGGGTGGCGTAGGAGCCGAGCCCGCCGCTGGCGCCCCAGATGAGCACGTTGTCGCCCTGCTTCATCCCGGCCCCGTTGCGCGAGACCAGCTGCCGGTACGCGGTGGAGTTCACCAGCCCCGGAGCCGCCGCCTCCTCCCAGCTGAGGTGCTCCGGCTTGGGCATCAGCTGGTTGGACTTCACCAGCGCGATCTCGGCCAGACCGCCGAAGTTGGTCTCGAAGCCCCAGATCCGCTGCTCCGGGTCGAGCATGGTGTCGTTGTGCCCGTCCGAGGACTCCAGCTCCACCGACAGACAGTGGGCCACCACCTCGTCGCCCGGCCGCCAGGCGTTGACGCCCGGGCCGGTGCGCAGCACGACGCCGGCGAGGTCGGAGCCGATGATGTGGTACGGCAGATCGTGGCGCCTGGTGAGTTCGCTGACCTTGCCGTAGCGCTCCAGGAAGCCGAAGGTGGAGAGCGGCTCGAAGATCGAGGTCCAGACCGAGTTGTAGTTGACCGAGCTGGCCATGACGGCCACCAGGGCCTCGCCCGGGCCGAGTTCGGGCACCGGCACATCGTCGATGTGCAGGGACTTGCGGGGATCCTTGTCGCGGGTGGTGAGCCCGGCGAACATCTCCGTCTCGTCCTTGTGGACGGTCACCGCGCGATACGACTCGGGCAGCGGCAGCGCGGCGAAGTCGGCGGACGTGGTGTCCGGGGACTGGATGGCGTCCAGGATTTCCTTCACGGGATTGCCTCCGGCGAAGCGGGTGCGGGGAGTCCGAGGGAAGACCCCCGCGAGGGTCGAGGGATGGGTGCTGCTGTGGAGGGGCCGTCGGTTCGGCCGGGGGTGGTGCGGGTGATGCCGGCAGCGCTGGGTGGTGCGCGAAGTGGCCTGTGACGCAGGCGACCGGGCGCGCACTCCGGGGGGAGTGCGGGGACAGCCGGCGCACGAGGAGGTCTCTGCGCGCCGGCCGCCCGGACCACTTCAACGTATGACACCGGGTGCCAAGTGACAAGACACTGAGTGCCAGAATTTTCACTCGGATGAAACCTGTCGGACACAGATGAGCGATGATCGATCGTCGTGGGGAAGGGATGCGGACAGAGCGGGGCAAAGGCGCCACGAGCGAGCACGAGCGAGCACGGGAGAGAGGGCGCCGCCCGCCGGGACCGGAAAACGCGGAACCGGCCCCTCGCGAGGGACCGGTTCCGGAGACTGGGGGAGCGGCGTGGCTCAGCGGGTGCTGAGCGCCTGCTCGATGGTGCGCATGACCTCGTCCAGCGGCGCGTCGGTGCGGGCCACCGCCACCAGGACATCGCCCTGGGCGCTCACCGAGGCGGCCGTCGCGGCCCGTGCCGGGGCGCCGCCCGCACGGCCCACGCCTATCCCGCTGCCGAAGGTCTTCCGGACGATCCCGAAGGCGTGGTCGAGCTGGGCCTCCACATCGCCCCGCCCGCCCGCCCGCAGCCAGCGGCGCAGCACATGGTTGTGCGCGGTGACCACCGCCGACGCCGCCACCTCGGCCAGCAGCGGGTCGGCGTTGCCGTCGTGGTGGTCGCGCTCGTCGAAGTGACCCAGCAGATAGCGGGTGAACAGCCGCTCGTAACGGGCCACCGAGGCGATCTCGCGCTCCCGCAGGGTCGGCACCTCACGCGTGAGCCGGTACCGCTCCACCGAGAGGGCCGGGGAGGCGGCGTACATCTTCATGACCTCTTTGATGCCCCGGCAGACCGTGTCGAGCGGGTGCTCGTGCGCCGGCGCCGCGTTCAGCACCGCCTCCGCCCGCACCAGGGTGTCGTCGTGGTCCGGGAAGATCGCCTCCTCCTTGGAGCGGAAGTGGCGGAAGAAGGTCCGCCGGGCGACCCCGGCCGCCGCCGCGATCTCGTCCACGGTGGTCGCCTCGTACCCCTTGGTGGCGAACAGCTCCATGGCCGCCGCCGCCAGTTCGCGGCGCAGCTTCAGCCGCTGGGCGGCCGCGCGGGTGCCGGCGGTGCCCTCCGGGGCGTCGGGGGGCGCGGTGGCGGCACGGGCGGGACGTCGGGCGGCATCAGCGGGCTGGGACATGCCTGAAACGTACTGCATTCGAGGGTCGGGCCGCGCCCGGCGGGACGGGCCGCCCGGCGGACCGAGCAGCCCTCCCCACTCCCCGTACGCCTCAGCGCCTGGCATATTCGCGGAAACCGCGCCCCGTCTTGCGGCCCAGGCAGCCCGCGGCCACCAGATGCTCCAGGAGCGGCGCGGGCGCCAGACCCGGGTCGCGGAACTCCCGGTGCAGCACCTTCTCGATGGCGAGCGAGACATCGAGCCCGACCACGTCCAGCAGCTCGAACGGGCCCATCGGATAGCCGCCGCCCAGCCGCATCGCCGCGTCGATGTCGTCCAGCGAGGCGTAGTGCTCCTGGACCATCTTGATCGCGTTGTTGAGGTAGGGGAAGAGCAGCGCATTCACGATGAACCCGGCCCGGTCACCGCAGTCCACCGGGTGCTTGCGGATCCGCCCCGTCACCTCCCGGACGGTGGCGTGCACGTCGTCGGAGGTGAGCACGGTACGCACCACCTCGACCAGCTTCATGGCCGGCGCCGGGTTGAAGAAGTGCATCCCGATCACGTCCGCCGGGCGGGAGGTGGCCCGGGCGCAGGCGATCACCGGCAGCGAGGAGGTGGTGGTGGCGAGGATCGCGCCGGGCCGGCACACCTTGTCCAGGGTGGCGAACAGCTCCCGCTTCACCTCCAGGTCCTCGGCCACCGCCTCCAGCGCCAGGTCCACCCCGGCGAAGGCGTCCAGCGAGCCGGCCGGGGTGATCCGGGCCAGCGTCTCGTCACGCGCGGCGGCGGTCAGCCGGCCCTTGGCGACCGAGCGGTCCAGCGAGGCCGCGATCCGGGCCCGGGCCGCCTCGGCCTTCTCCGGCGACCGGGCGGCGAGCACCACGGCGTACCCGGCCTTGGCGAAGACCTCGGCGATGCCGCTCGCCATGGTGCCGGACCCGGCCACGCCGACCGAGCGGATCTCCCGGGTGCCGCCGCCCGGGTCCGCCGCCGAACCGGGCGCCGGGACGGCCGGGGTGAGCGGGTCGGGGACCACCACCGGGCTGCCGGGGGCCTCGTAGGTGTAGAAGCCCCGGCCCGCCTTGCGGCCCGTCAGCCCGGCCTCGCTCAACTGCCGCAGGATCGGCGCGGGCGCGTGCAGCCGGTCCTGGGAGGCGGCGTACATGGCGTCGAGCACGGTCCGGGCGGTGTCGACGCCGATGAGGTCCAGCAGGGCGAGCGGGCCCATCGGCAGTCCGCAGCCCAGCCGCATCGCCGCGTCGATGTCCTCCCGGGAGGCGTACCGGGACTCGTACATCGCGGCGGCCTGGTTGAGATAGCCGAAGAGCAGCCCGTCCGCGACGAAGCCCGGCCGGTCCCCGACCGCGACCGCCTCCTTGCCCAGCTCCTGGGTGAGGGTGGTGACGGCGGCGACGGCGGCGGGCGAGGTGAGCACCGAGGAGACCACCTCCACCAGCTTCATCGCCGGGGCCGGGTTGAAGAAGTGCAGTCCGAGCACGCGCTCCGGGCGGGCCGACTCGGCGGCCAGCCGGGTCACCGAGAGCGCGTTGGTGCCGGTGGCGAGGATGGTGTCCGGGCGGACCACGGCGTCCAGCTCGCGGAAGACCCGCTGCTTGAGCTCGTACGACTCGGGCACGACCTCGATCACCAGGTCGGCGCCGGCGGCGGCGCGCAGATCCGTGAAGACGCGGAAGCGGGAGAGGATGTCGCGCCGCTCCTCCTCGGTGATCCGTTCCCGGGCCACCGACCGGGCGGTGGTGGCGGCCAGCGCGGCGGTCGCCCGGGCGGTGGCGGCCTCGCTGATGTCGATGCCGATCACCTCGCGGCCGGCCCGGGCGAGGACTTCGGAGATACCGGCGCCCATGGTGCCGAGACCGACGACGGCGACGGTGGAGAGAGGGGTGTCCATCAGGGGACTCCAGAGTGGGGTGACGACTGATGAGGGGCGCGCGGGAACCGGCCGGAGGTGCCGCGGACACGGCCCCGGCCGGCGCGTCACCCGGCATCGCGTGACGGCACGGAGCGCGTGCGGCACGGAAGGGGTGAGACGAGAACCTGGGCGGTCCGGAGCGGTCCGGGAAGAGCCGGACACACGCGGAGGGGTGACGGGTCGCGGAGCCGCGAGAGCGCGGAGCGGGGCGCCGCGCAGGCGCGGTGAAGAGGGGCGACGGACCCTGTCCCGGGGCCACGCCGTACTGCACTGCCGTACCGCACCGAGGTGCGCACTGCCGCTTTGCCGAACCGACGGCGCTCGCGGCGGCTGCGTCACCAGGCCGCCACGAGGGGAGCGGGGCCGGAGGCCCCACGGGTGTGCGGGGCGGTCGCCCCGCGACGCGGAAGACACCGCGCGGGTGTGGCCCGCCCGGGTGAATCCCGCTCATCAGAGATTAACCGGCGGGTAACGAGCGCGCCAGTCCCGGGCAATCGCCGGATTTCTGTGATCCGGCTCTCGCTCCCGCCGGATACTGACGACCATGGACGAGACCCAGGACGAGGAGTTCCGCTCGCTCATCGACCGGCTGCGCGACGAGGCCGGCGGCTCGCCCGGCTGGGAAGGGCTCACCACCACCGGGGACACCGAGCGGCTCGCCGGCGTCCTCACCGCGCCCGGACAGCCGCTTTGGGCGCGGGAGACGGCCGCCTTCCGGCTGGGGCTGGCCGGCGACCGGCGGGCCTTCGAGCCGCTGGTGCTGCTCCTCAACCACCGCGATCCGGAGCGCTGTGTCTCCGCCGCCCACGCCCTCACCCGGCTCGGTGACCCGCGCACGCCCCGCGCGGCCGCCGCGCTCGCCACCAATGAACTGCGCGTCGGCTATGCGCTGACCCCGGTACGGCTGCTCACCGCGCTGCGCGCCCCGGAGTCCGTACCGGCGCTGATCACGGTGCTGGAACGGCGGCTGGCGGCGGTGGGCGACCCCTACTGGCGGGTGGCGCTCGCCTGCGCCGAGGGCCTGGGCGCGCTGGGGGACCCGCGCGCCCGCCCGGTGCTGCGCGCCGCCCTGCGCCACCCCCGCCTCACCCGGGCGGCCACCGAGGCGCTGGCCCGGCTGCCGGAGGAGGACGAGAGCGAGGACGCCGCGTCGGAGTGAGCGGCCGGCACCCGGGGGAGGCGGGGCCGGACCGGACCGGGCCCCGGGCCGATGCCCGGGGGTCGGGCCGGCGCCCGGCGGCGGGTGCGCCGTACAGGGGCCGGTCCGGGTCGGCGCTCGGCGGCGGACGCGGACCGGCTCGGGCCGCGGGAGCGGGTGTGACGGGACCGGACCGGCGTGGCGTCCGGAGCGGGTGTGACTCGATCGGGCGCGGGGGCGGGTACGACCGGATCGGGCGCGGGAGCGGTGGCGACCGCACCGGAGCGGGTGTGACCGCACCGGTACCCGCGTCCGGAGCGGGTGCCACCGGATCGGGCGCGGCGGCGGGTGGCACTGGACCGGGCCCGGGTCCGGGTGTCCGGCAGGCGCGCGGGGTCGCTACAGCGGCCGGGGTCCCTCCGGGAGGACGGCGAACGCCTCGATCTCCAGCAGCAGTTCCGGCCGGGCCAGCGCTGTTACCCGGACGGCGGAACCGGCCGGCGGGTGCGCCGGGT
Organism: Streptomyces pyxinae; assembly: GCF_024756275.1. Classification (GTDB taxonomy): domain Bacteria; phylum Actinomycetota; class Actinomycetes; order Streptomycetales; family Streptomycetaceae; genus Streptomyces; species Streptomyces pyxinae. The sequence goes on from NZ_JANUGQ010000023.1 coordinate 47,018, forward strand.
CGATCACCGCGTCCCGCGCCGCCCGCACCGCCGGCAGATGGGCCGCGTCGGTGACGTAGTACGTCAGCTTGATCACGTCATCGAAACCGGCGCCCGCCGCCGCCAGGCAGCGGGCGAGGTTGGCGAAGATCTGCCCCGCCTGGGCCGCCGGGTCGCCCGCGCCGACCGGCCGACCCGCCTCGTCCAGGGCGGTCTGGCCGGATATCGCGATGAACCGGCCGCTGCCCCAGACGACATGGCTGTGGCCGTCGCCGGGGGCGATGCCCTCGGGCGCGCGCACATGGGTGAGGTGGGTGGGCGGAGTCATGACGGACATCCTCTCCCATACCGCCGGCAATCCCGTACGGCGCCGGGCGCGCGGGGATCCTCCGGCCTCCCGTCCCGGAGCAGGCCTAGAGCAGCGTGAGCTGGGTCGGCCCGGCCGGTTCCGGCTCCTGGCCCCCGGCACCGGCACCACCGGTGCCTCCGGCTGCCGGACCGGGTGCCGGGTGGCGGGCCGCGCCCCGCCGGGCGGGACCGATGCCGAACTCGTCGGCCAGCTCGTGCACCTGACGGGTGATGCGCCGCTGGTACCAGGTGGGGGCGTAGGAGCCGCCCGCGTACAGCCGCTCGTACCGCGCCACCAGATACGGGTGGTGGCGCCCCAGCCAGGCCATGAACCACTCCCGCGCCCCGGGCCGCAGATGGAGCACCAGCGGTGTGACCGAGGTCGCACCGGCGGCGGCGATCGCCCGGACGGTCTCCCGCAACTGCTCGGGACGGTCGCCGAGGAACGGCACCACCGGCGCCATCAGCACCCCGATCCCGAAGCCGTGGTCGGTGAGGGCCCGTACGACGTCCAGCCGGCGCTCCGGGGAGGGGGTGCCCGGCTCGACCGTCCGCCACAGCTCCGGGTCGGTGAAGCCCACCGAGACCGAGACCCCCACCTCGGTCACCCCGGCGGCCCGGACCAGGAGGTCCAGATCGCGCAGGATCAGCGTGCCCTTGGTGAGGACCGAGAACGGGTTGGCGTGTTCGGTGAGCGCGCCGATGATGCCGGGCATCAGCCGGTACCGGCCCTCGGCCCGCTGGTAGCAGTCGACATTGGTGCCCATGGCGATGTGCTCGCCGTGCCAGCCGGGCGCCGCCAGCCGCCGGCGGAGCAGCTCCGGGGCGTTGACCTTCACCACGATCTGCGAGTCGAAGCCGAGCCCGGTGTCCAGGTCCAGATAGCCGTGCGTCCGGCGCGCGAAGCAGTAGACGCAGGCGTGGGTGCAGCCCCGGTAGGGGTTGACCGTCCAGGTGAACGGGACCCGGGACGCGCCCGGCACCCGGTTCACGATCGAGCGGGCCCGGACCTCGTGGAAGGTGACGCCCCGGAACTCGGGGGTGTCGAAGGTGCGGGTGGTGACCGTCTCCGCGTCGAACAGGGCGGGAACGGCGGGGGCGGCCGGGTGGTCGCTCAGGTTGTCCCAGCGCATGGACGCCTCCTCGGTGGTGCGGAGCGCCAGAATAGAACAAACGTTCCCATGATCGCTTGGGCCGCGCCCGGAGCGCGCCGCCGGGCCGGCCCGGCGGCCGGGTGCGTCCGGTCGGCCGGACCCGGATTTGGGCCGCCCGGGCCCGGGTGGTTGGCTGGTGCCCCACCCCGGGGAACGGCCCGGGAACGAGCGCTGGAGGACAGGGCATGGCGCAGGTCGAGGCCACGACGGAGCGGGTCATCGGGGCGGACGCGGAGAAGGTGTTCGACGCCCTCGCCGACTACCGGGGCACCCGTGCGAAGCTGCTGCCCGAGCACTTCAGCGAGTACGAGGTGCGCGAGGGCGGCGACGGCGAGGGCACCCTGGTGCACTGGAAGCTCCAGGCCACCAGCAAGCGCGTCCGGGACTGTCTGCTGGAGGTGTCGGAGCCGACCGACGGCCAGCTCGTGGAGAAGGACCGCAACTCCTCCATGGTCACCACCTGGACCGTCACCCCGGCCGGCACCGGCCGCTCCCGGGTCGTCGTCACCACCGTCTGGAACGGCGCCGGCGGCATCGGCGGCTTCTTCGAGAAGACCTTCGCGCCCAAGGGCCTCGGCCGCATCTACGACGCGGTGCTGGCCAAGCTCGCCGCCGAGACGGAGCAGTAACCGGACGTACGGAAGGGCGGCGGGGCGGGCCCGGGCCGCCGGGCCCCCCCCCCCGCGTCCGGCGGCGGATTCGCCGGACGGCCCGCCCGGACGCGCCTGGCCCCGGACGGCCGGCGTCCGGGGGGGCGGTTCCCGTCGCCGGATGGTCCGGAGCGGCACCCGGCCCGTCCCGCAGATCACCGATTCGGGTGGTCTTCCGGCCCGGTTCCACGGTCGGCGGACCCCCGGCCGGTATGCCGGGCCCCGGGGATAACGCCTGTTCGGCGCCGGATGCCTGGTCCCGCCGGCGCCCCGTCACCCCCGGAAGGCCCCGCGTTCCCCGCCTTGCCCCGCTTGCTCCCGCTCGGCGCCCGATGCGAAGAATGACGCCGCGTCACGCCGACCGACGGGCGCGGTGCGGGCGCGCGGCGAGGGGAGCGGTTTCGTGGGTGCGAGCACACTGCTGAACGGCGTACCGGTGGAGGACCCGCCGGCCCCCGGCACCCCCGCGCGAGGCGGGCCGCCGGGCGCCGAGCCGCCGGCCGGCGGGCCGGAACTCGAACCGCGCCGGGTGCGGGTGGTCTTCCTCGCCCTGATGCTCGCGCTGCTGCTGGCCGCGCTGGAGCAGATGATCGTCGCCACCGCCCTGCCGAAGATCGTCGGTGAACTGCAGGGTCTGGACCGGATGTCCTGGGCGATCACCGCCTATCTGCTGACCGCCACCGTCACCCTGCCCGTCTACGGCAAGTTCGGCGATCTCTACGGCCGCAAGGGCGCCTTCCTCTTCGCCATCGTGGTCTTCGTGATCGGTTCCGCGCTGGCCGGCTGGTCGCGCACCATGAACGAGATGATCGCCTTCCGGGCCGTCCAGGGTGTCGGCGCGGGCGGACTGGTGATCGGGGTGCAGGCGATCATCGCGGACCTCGTCCCGCCCCGCAGGCGCGGCACCTACATGGGGCTCATCGGCGCCGCCTTCGGCCTCGCCTCGGTGGCCGGGCCGCTGCTCGGCGGCTTCTTCACCGACCACGCCTCCTGGCGCTGGTGCTTCTGGTTCAACGTCCCCCTCGGCGTCGTCACGCTGGCCGTGGTCGCCGCGGTGCTCCGGCTGCCCCGGCCGGCCGCCCGGGGCCGGTTCGACCTGCTGGGCACCCTGTTCCTCACCGCCGCCTCCACCTGCCTGGTGCTCCTCACCAGCTGGGGCGGGACCGAGTACGCCTGGGGCTCCCGGGTGATCGTCGGACTGCTCTGCGGCGCGGCCGGCACCATTCTGCTGTTCGTCGCCGTGGAGAGCCGCGCCGCCGAACCGCTGATCCCGCTGCGCCTCTTCCGCGACCCGGTCTTCACCGTCACCAACCTGGTCGGCGCCGTCACCGGCGTGGCGCTCTTCGGCGCCGCCGCCTATCTGCCGACCTATCTCCAGATGGTCGACGGGGTGAGCGCCACCGCGTCCGGGCTGCTGGTGCTGCCGATGATGGCCGGGCTGGTGGGCGCCTCCATGGTCGCCGGCCGGCTGATGACCCGTACCGGCCACTACACCGTCTATCCGGTGGTGGGCATCGCGCTCTCGCTCCTCGGCATGTGGCTGCTCTCCCGGCTGGACGCCGGCACCCCCCGGCTGTACTCCGGCATCTGGCAGGCGGTGCTCGGCATCGGCCTCGGCCTGGTGATGCCGGTGCTCATCCTCGCCGCGCAGAACTCCGTACCGCCCGCCGACGTCGGCACCGCCACCAGCGCCCACAACTACTTCCGGCAGATCGGCGGCAGCATGGGCGCCGCCGTCTTCGGCACCCTCTTCGCCGCCCGCCTCGACCGCGCGCTGGACAGCAGGCTGCCCAGCGGGACCACCGGCCTGCCCGACCCCGAGTCGATCACCCCGGAGGTGGTGCACGCTCTGCCGCCCGCGCTGCGCGACGGCTACATCCAGGCGTACGCGGAGGCGATGCCGCGCATCTTCCTCTACCTCGTCCCGGTCCTCGTGCTCGGGCTGTTCCTCGCCTTCTTCCTCAAGGAGAAACCGCCGGTGTCCCAGAACGCCCCCGCAGCCGACACCCCCGGCGCGGTCACCGTGACCGTTCCGGACCTCACCCTCCCCGCCGGGCCGCTCCCGGCGGCCCGGGAGGCCGCCGCCCCGCCGCCGGGGATCGCGGTGCGCGGGGCGGTCCTGCACCACGACGGCAGCTCGGTCCCGGGCGCCGCGCTGACCCTCATCGACGACCGGGGCCGGCAGGTCGGGCGGGGTGCCAGCGAGGAGGACGGACGGTACGCGCTGAGCGTGCCGGGGCCGGGCGCGTACGTCCTGATCGGCGCGGCCCGCGGGCACCAGCCGCAGGCCGTCCAGGTCACCGTGGACGACCGCGCCGTCGAACTCGATGTGCTGCTCGGCGGCGCCGGGCGGCTCGCGGGGACCGTGGTCACCGCCGACGGCTCCCCGGTCCGGGACGCCGCCGTCACCCTCACCGATGTACGCGGTGAGGTGGTCTCCTCCACCCGCAGCGGCTGGGACGGCGGCTACGCGATCGGGGAGCTGGTGGCCGGCGAGTACACCCTCGCCGCCAGCGCCCCCGCCTTCCGGCCCGCGGCCCTCCCGGTGAGCGTGCAGGCCGCCCGGGAGACCCGCCAGGACATCGAACTGGCCGGTGGGGCGGTGCTGCGCGGCACCGTACGGGCGAACGGCGGCCGGATCGTGGAGGACGCCCGGGTCACTCTGCTCGACGCGGCCGGCAATGTGGTCGCCACCCTCACCACCGGCGTGGACGGCACCTTCCGGTTCGTCGATCTGCCGTCCGGCGAGTACACCGTGATCGCCGCTGGCTACCCGCCGGTGGCCACCGTGCTGCGGGTGGCGGGCGGCGGGCGCACCGAACGCGACCTCCAGCTCGGCCACGAGTACTGAGCGGACCGCGTCGCGGAGCGAGCGGGGTACGGGTACGCGGGGCCGGGCGGCGTACCGGCGGGGCGCGGGCATGGGCGGTACGGGACCGGCGGTACGGGGCCGAGCGCCCTGCGGGCGAGCCCGCCACCGGGTACGCGCCCGGCACACCGGCGTACCGGCCGGTCGGAGGCCTGGCGCGGGGCGGACGGTCAGGGGCCGGTCAGGGCCCGGGCGCGGCCGGCCGGGCCACCATCACCGGCCGGCCGGTCACCAGCAGCCAGGCGGGCAGCGCGGCCACGCAGAGCAGCGGCAGCAGGGTGAGGTCGGCGGCGAGCGCGGCGGCCACGAAGAGGCTCAGCCAGCCCTGCCGGGTGGTCGCCAGCAGCACCCCCAGCACGGCGGTGGTGACGGCGAGCGCCAGGGGGACGGCCGGCACCAGGGCGTGGGCCAGCATCCCCAGCGCCACCCCGGTGAAGACGGCGGGGAAGATCCGGCCGCCCTGGAACCCGCAGCAGGCGGCGACCAGCAGCGCGGCCAGCTTCACCACCGCGAGCAGCGCCAGGTTCCCGGGGCCGTGCCCCGCCGGATCGGCGGCCAGCTCCCGGATCTGGTCCAGGCCCTTGAAGAGGGTCAGCGTCCCGCCCAGCACGCCGAGCGCGCCCAGCACCGCGCCGCCGGCGGTCAGCCGGAGCACCGGGTGGCGCAGCCGGTGGAAGGCGCCGTGGACGTACGGGAAGGCGTAGGCGCCGGTGAGCGCGACGGCGGCCGAGGCGGTGGCGATCACCAGCGCGGCCAGGCAGTCGGCCGGCCGGGTGCCCGGGTAGGGCGGCAGGTCCATGGCGAAGACCGGGGCGTCGATCAGCACCGTGGTCACCGCGCCCGCCCCGGCCGCCACCAGCGGGGCGAAGAGCCGGTCCCAGAGCGGCCGGGGATCGCGCGGGTCCATCGCCTCGGAGAGCACCAGGGCCGCCGCGACCGGGGTGCCGAAGAGCGCCCCGATGGTGCCGGCCGCCGCGAGACCGGCCCAGACGGCCACCGGGACCCCGGGCAGCGCCCGCAGCCCGAGGGCGCAGGCCAGCGCGATGTTCAGCGAGGTGACCGGGTTCTCAGGACCCAGACTGACCCCGCCGGCCAGGCCCAGGACGACCGCGACGGCCACCCCCGGCAGCACCCGGAGCGGGAGCGGCGGGTCGATCAGCCCCCGGGTGGCCGGATCGGGCCCGGTCCCGCCCGGGAACCGCCACACCACCAGGCCCACCGCCACCCCGGTCGCGCAGAGCGTCCCGAAGATCCAGGGGGCCGAGGCCCCGGAGACCCCGAGCGCCCCGGGCAGCGCCCGCCAGAGCGCATCCTCCAGCCGGCCGGCGACCACGCTCACCGCCAGCAGCACCAGTGCCGCCCCCGCCCCGGCGAGCACCGCCGGCACCACCAGCACCAGCAGCCGCCGCCGCGCGGACGGCGCGTCGGGCCGCGGGGAGCCGCCCGCGCCGGAGGCGGCGGACCCCGGGCGGCCGTGCGGGTCGGGAGCGGCGGGCCCGGAGGGTTCCGGCGGCCCGGACGGCGGCGGGGGCGGCATCGCGGCGGACCGGTGTCAGAGCGCGGCCGGGCCCCGCTCCGAGCAGAGCGCCCAGATGACGAAGACCCCGATGGCGATGGAGACGACCGCCCAGACCGGCGAGTACGGCAGCCACATGAAGTCGGCGATCACGGCCAGCGCGGCGAGCGCCACCCCGGCCGCCCGCGCCCAGAGCGCGCCGCGCAGGATGCCCGCGCCGACCACCGCCAGCACGATGCCGAGCACCAGGTGGATCCAGCCCCACGCCGGGACGCTGAACTTGAAGACGTACTCGCCCAGCCGCCCGTACACGTCGTCACGGCCGATCCCGGCGACCCCGACCAGCATCCCGAGCACGCCCTGCACCAGCAGCAGGACCCCGGCGAACATGGCGCCGCCGAGCGCCCAGGGGCTCTCCTCGCGATGCGGTCCGCCGGCCCCCTCGTGATGGGCGTGGGCGTGGGCCGCCGCCCCCTGGGGGGTACGGCGGCCCGGAGCGGCGGGGCCGCCTGACGTACTGCTCATGGGTCACCCTCTCTTCCGGCTGCCCGGTCCGGAAGCCGTCCGGCCCGTCCGGCCCGCCGGGCGCTCCGTCCGGCCCGTCCGGCTGCCCTCCGAGCCTGGGGCGGCCGCCGCCCCCGGGCGACCGGACGGCGGCCATTCGCATGACGGACCCCGGGCCGCCGCCCGGTCCCGGGGAGCCCGGAAGGCCGGGGCCCGGGCGGGCGCGAGCGCGTACCCGGGCCCCGGCCCGTGCCGGGTCCGTCACCGGTTCGCATGCTGGACAGGGCGGGTGCGCCGGGCCGAGACTGACGAGGCCGCCGCCCCGGGCCGGAGCCGCCGGGCGGGGTTCGGCGGTGGGACGGCCGGGAACAGAGGGACGCATGAAGATCCTGATCAGCGCCGACATGGAGGGTGCGACCGGGGTGACCTGGCCGGCCGACGTCCTCCCCGGGAGCCCGCAGTGGGAGCGGTGCCGCGCCCTGTTCACCTCCGATGTGAACGCGGCCGTCCTGGGCTTCTTCGACGGCGGCGCGGACGAGGTGCTCATCAACGAGGCCCACTGGACCATGCGCAATCTGCTGCTGGAGCGGCTGGACGAGCGCGCCGAAATGATCACCGGCCGGCACAAGACGCTCTCCATGGTCGAGGGCGTCCAGCACGGGGACGTGGACGGGATCGCCTTCGTGGGTTACCACACCGGGGCCGGCACCGAGGGCGTGCTGGCCCACACGTATCTCGCCAATTCGATCACCGGTGTCTGGCTGAACGGCGACCGGGCGAGCGAGGGCGCGCTCAACGCCCGGGTCGTCGCGGAGTACGGCGTGCCCGTCGTCCTGGTCACCGGCGACGACCTGACCTGCGAGGACGCCCTCGGCTACGCCCCGGAGGCCCGCAAGGTGGCGGTCAAGGACCATGTCTCCCGGTACGCGGCGGTCTGCCGCACCCCCACCCGTACGGCGGCCGACATCCGTGCCGCGGCCAAGGAGGCGACCGCGCTGGCCGTACGGTACGAACCGGTGCGGGGCGGACCGTTCACCGTGGAGGTGGAGTTCGACGCGGAGCACCTCGCCGCGGCGGCCACCGTCGTACCCGGGGTGGCGGTCCGCGGCGAGCGGCGCGTCGCCTACACCTGCGGGACGATGTACGAGGCCATCCGCACCTTCAAGGCGGTCACCACGATCGTCTCGGCAGCGGTGGAGGAGCACTATGGCTGACAGCACACGTCCCACGACCCCCGCCGGCGTCTCCGGACCGGGCGCCCCCGGGAACGACGGTCCGGGCGACCAGGCTCTCGACGAGGTGGTGACCTTCACCTCCGAGCTGATCCGGATCGACACCACCAACCACGGCGGCGGCGACTGCCGGGAGCAGCCGGCCGCCGAGTACGCCGCCGAGCGGCTCACCGGGGCCGGTCTGGAACCGGTTCTGCTCGAACGCACCCCGGGCCGCACCAATGTGGTCGCCCGGATCGCGGGCACCGACCCGTCCGCCGACGCCCTCCTCGTCCACGGTCATCTCGACGTGGTGCCCGCCCACCCCGACGACTGGGCCGTCCACCCGTTCTCCGGCGAGATCCGGGACGGCATGGTCTGGGGCCGGGGCGCCATCGACATGAAGAACATGGACGCGATGATCCTCTCGGTGGTCCGCGACTGGGCCCGCCGGGGCGTCCGGCCCCGCCGGGACGTGGTGGTCGCCTTCACCGCCGACGAGGAGGCCAGCGCCGTCGACGGCTCCGGGTTCCTCGCCCGCCACCACCCCGAGCTGTTCGAGGGCTGTACCGAGGCCATCGGGGAGTCGGGCGCCTTCACCTTCCACGCCGGTCCCGATCTGGCGCTCTACCCGGTGGGCGCGGGGGAGCGGGGCACCGGCTGGCTGAAACTCACCGCCGACGGCAGGGCCGGACACGGCTCCAAGGTCAACCGGGAGAACGCGGTGAGCCGGCTGGCCGCCGCCGTCGCCCGGATCGGGGAGTACCGCTGGCCGGTCCGCCTCACCCCGACCGTACGGGCCGCGCTCACCGAGACCGCCGCGCTGTACGGCATCGACATCGACCCGGACGACCCGGACTTCGACGCGGACGCGATCCTCGCCAAGCTGGGCCACGCCGGCGCGCTGATCGAGCCGGTGATCCGCAACAGCGCCAATCCAACCATTCTGCAAGCCGGTTACAAGGTGAACGTGATCCCCGGGACCGCCACCGCCCATGTCGACGGACGGTTCGTGCCGGGCGGCGAGGAGGAGTTCACCGCCACCATGGACCAGCTCACCGGGCCGGACGTGGACTGGGAGTTCCAGCACCGGATGATCGCCCTGGAGGCGCCGGTCGACTCACCGACGTACGCGCGGATGGCCGAGGCGCTGAAGCGCTTCGACCCGGACGCGCATGTGGTGCCGTACTGCATGTCGGGCGGCACGGACGCCAAGCAGTTCGCCCGGCTCGGCATCACCGGCTACGGTTTCTCACCGCTCCAACTGCCCATCGGCTTCGACTATCAGGCGCTCTTCCACGGCGTGGACGAGCGGGTCCCGGTCACCGCGCTCCACTTCGGGGTACGGGTCCTGGACCACTTCCTGCGGCACGCCTGAGCCGGGCGTGCCCCGGGTAACGGCCCGGAGCCGGCGGCGGGCGGGGCGAGGGACGAGGGGGAGCGGCCACGACGAGCACCAGGGCACGACACGCATCAGGGCACAGAGCACGACGAGCATCGGGGCACAGAGCACGACGAGCACCGGGGCACAGGGCACGACGGGCACCACGGGCGCGGCACGCGAGCGCCACGCGATCGCCGCGCCTGCGCGGAGCCGCCGGCGCGTACGCCCGGGCACGCCTGAGCGCCTCCGAGTACTCCAGGAGCACTCGTGAGCACTCCTCAGCACTCCGGAGTGCTCCCGGAGACTCCTGAAGGCTCCTGAGCAACGCCGACCACGAGCACCACGCGGAACACCGGGACGTAAGGGGAAAATGTTCATGGTACCCACGGGCACCTACGGGGCCTGGCCGTCACCCATCGACGCGGCGCTCGCCGCCGCGCACTCGGGACGCCCCGACTACGTCGGAGTCGTCGGCGACGAGGTGTGGTGGACCGAGCCGCGCCCCGCCGAGGGCGGCCGCCGGGCCCTGGTCCGCCGGCTCCCGAACGGCACCGGGGAGCCGCTGCTCCCCGCCCCCTGGGACGTACGCAGCCGGGTGATCGAGTACGGCGGGCAGCCCTGGGCCGGCGCGGTGCGCCCCGGGGAGGCCGGGCCACTGCTGGTCTTCAGCCACTTCCCCGACCAGCGGCTCTACCTCCATGAGCCGGGCGGCGACGGCGAACCCCGGCCGCTCACCCCCCTCTCCGCCACCAGCGGCGGACTGCGCTGGGCCGACCCGGTCATCCACGCCGACCGGGGCGAGGTCTGGTGCGTACTGGAGGAGTTCACCGGTGCGGGGCCGGGTGACGTACGCCGGGTCGCCGCCGCCGTACCGCTGGACGGCTCGGCCGCCGGCGACCGGGGCGCGATCCGCGAACTCACCGACGACAGCCACCGGTTCGTCACCGGACCGCGTCTCTCGCCGGACGGCCGCCGGGCCGTCTGGCTGGCCTGGGACCACCCCCGGATGCCCTGGGACGGCACCCTGGTGCTGACCGGCGAGGTCACCGCCGAAGGACCGTTCACCGGGATCCGCCAGGTGGCCGGCGGTCCCGAGGAGTCGGTGTGCCAGGCCGACTGGGCGCCGGACGGCTCGCTGCTCTACCTCTCCGACGCCGGCGACTGGTGGGAGCCGTACCGGTTGCGCCCCGGCGCGGACGAGGCCGTCCCGCTCTGTCCGGGCCGGGCCGAGGAGTTCGGCGGCCCGCTCTGGCGGATCGGGCTCAGCTGGTTCCAGCCGCTGGCCGACGGCACCGTGGCCGTGGTCCACGGCCGGGGCGCCACCAGCCTGGGCATACTCGACCCGGAGACCGGCGAGCTGGTCGACGCCCCGGGCCCGTGGACCGAGTGGGCGCCCGGGCTCGCCGCCGACGGCACCCGGGTCGTCGGCGTGGCCGCCAGCCCGCGCAGCGCCTACGAGGTGGTGGAGCTCGACACCCGGACCGGCCGCACCCGGGTGATCGGCTCCCCGCACCGGGACGCGGTCGACCCCGCGTACTATCCCGAACCCCACATCCGTACCTTCACCGGGCCGGACAACCGGGAGATCCACGCCCACATATACCCACCGCACAACCCCGACCGGGTCGCCCCGGACGACGAACTGCCGCCCTATGTGGTGTGGGCGCACGGCGGCCCGACCGGCAACGCCCCGCTCGTCCTGGACCTGGGGATCGCCTACTTCACCTCGCGCGGCATCGGAGTCGCGCAGGTCAACTACGGCGGCTCCACCGGCTACGGTCGCGCCTACCGCAACCGGCTCCGCGAGCAGTGGGGCGTGGTGGACGTGGAGGACTGCGCCGCCGTGGCGGAGGCGCTCGCCGCCGAGGGCACCGCCGACCCGGCGCGGCTCGCCGTCCGGGGTGGCAGCGCCGGGGGCTGGACCGCCGCCGCCTCCCTCGCCACCACCGGGGTCTACGCCTGCGGCACCATCTTCTTCCCGGTGCTGGACCTCGACGGCTGGGGATCGGGGGAGACCCATGACTTCGAGTCGCGCTATCTGGAGTCGCTCATCGGGCCGTTCGAGGAGGTGCCGGGCCGCTACCGGGAACGGTCGCCGATCGAGCACGTCGACGGGATCACCGCGCCCTTCCTGCTGCTCCAGGGGCTGGACGACGTGATCTGCCCGCCCACGCAGAGCGAGCGGTTCCTCGCCCGCACCGCCGGTCGCGGCGTCCCGCACGCCTATCTCGCCTTCCCCGGGGAGGGTCACGGCTTCCGCAGGGCGGAGACCGTGATCCGCGCCCTGGAGGCCGAAATGGCGCTGTATGTGCAGGTGTTCGGCATCGACCGGGACGATGTGCCGCCGCTGGAGCTGCGGACATGACCGGCACACCCGGGGCCGGGACGGGCGGGAAGCCCGGAGCCGGAGGGAGGACCGGGACCGGCGGGGCGGCCGGGGGCGGCGGAGGACCGGCCACGGCCGGCCGGTCCTCCGCCGGCCGGCCGGCCACCGGGGCGGGTGCTCCGCCGGTACACCCGGTACGCCCCCGGCGGCTGCGCCCCGGTGACCGGGTGGCCGTCGTGGCGCCCAGCGGCCCGGTGCTCCAGGAGCGGGTGTGGGCGGGCGCGGACCTGCTGCGGAGCTGGGGTCTCCAGCCGGTGGTGATGCCCCATGTGCGCGATGTGCACCCGGAGTTCGGCTATCTGGCGGGCACCGACGAGGACCGCGCCGGGGATCTCACCGCCGCCTGGTGCGACCCCTCGGTGGCGGCGGTGTTCTGTGCCCGGGGCGGCTACGGCGCCCAGCGGACGGCCGAGTTGCTCGACTGGGACGCGATCCGGGCGGCGGGCCCCAAGGTGTTCGTCGGCTTCAGCGATGTGACCGCGCTCCATGAGGCGTTCGCCGTCCGGGCGGGGTTCGCCACCCTGCACGGGCCCATGACCGGCACGGTCGCCTTCCTCAAGGACGGCCCCACCCAGGAGTCGTTGCGGGCCACCCTGTTCGCCCCCGAGTCGGTCCGGGTGCTCGCCCCGCCCGCCGCCCGGCCGCTGGTCCCGGGCCGGGCGCACGGGGTCACCCTGGGCGGCTGTCTGGCGCTGCTCGCCGCCGAGGCGGGCGTCCGGGGCGCCCGGGGCTCCGCCGCCGGTGGGCTGCTGTTCCTGGAGGACACCGGCGAGGAACCGTACCGGCTCGACCGGATGCTGACCCAGCTGCTGCGCTCCGGGTGGCTGGCCGGGGTGGCCGGGGTGGCGCTCGGTACCTGGGAGGGCTGCGGCGCCCACCCGGCCGTCCGGGCCACCCTGCTCGACCGGCTGGGCGGGCTCGGGGTGCCGTTGGTGGAGCACTTCGGCTTCGGCCACGGCCCGACCTCGCTCACCGTCCCGCTCGGCGTGCCCGCCACGCTCGACGCCGGCGCGGGCACCCTGACCCTGGACGGCCCGGCACTGCTCTGACGGGCGCGCCGGACGCGCCGGCGCGGGTAAGTCCCCGGCGACCGCGGCCGATCGCATCCCCGGCTGACAGGTTCTTCAAGAGTTCTTCATGGGCTCCGGCCTACGGTCGGCACGCCCGCCGCACCCGCGGCCGGGCGCCGACGGGAGGAGCGGGAGAGCCGATGAGGACGAACCGGGTACTGCTGGCCGCAGTGGCGCCGGTCCTGGCGATCGCACTGGCCGGTTGCGGCGGCGACGACGGCGGCGCGAAGATCCCGACGGCCGGCGGCGGCGCCTCCACGGCGGCCGGCAAGGAGGGCGGCAGGAGCGATCTCGCCGCGTATGTCGAGGGCAAGCGCGCCTGGGTGAAGTGCCTGCGTGACAACGGCGTCCAGATCGACGACCCGGACGAGAAGGGGGAGATCGATCTCGGCGACGGCGACACCGTGCGCGGCCTGAAGAAGGACCCGAAGTTCCTGGCGGCCGTCAAGAAGTGCGAGTCGGTCGACCCGCCCGCCCCCGAGGGCCTGGAGAAGTCGCTCAATCCGCTCACCCCCGAACAGATCAAGGTGCGCAGGGACTACGCCGACTGCATGCAGAAGAACGGTGCCCCCGACTTCCCCGCGCCGGGTCCGGACGGTTACGACAGCGAGAACGCGGGTGAGTGGAACCAGAGTTCGGCCGGTGCCAAGCGCGCCGCCCGGCTGTGCGCCCCCGTCCTCGGCGTACCCGCCGTCCCGCCGTCGGCCAAGGGCTGACGGATGACGGAGACGGTGAGGCGGACCGACGGAGCGGACGAGGACGCGGGCATGGGGGCGGGCGTGGGGGCCGCCGCGCCGCCCCCGCCGCGCCGCCGCCGTACGGCGCTGATCGCCTCGGCCGTGGTCGTGGTGGCCGCGGTCGCCGTCGCCGGCGCGCTGGGGCTGGGCGGTGGCGGGGACGAGGGCCCGGCCGTCCCGCCCCGGTCCGGCTCGCTCGTCCCGGTGACCCGGGAGACCCTGACCGAACGCACCACGGTGGACGGCGAACTGGGCTACGGGACGGAGCTGCCCCTGCCGGTCAAGGCGGTGGGCACCGTGACCTGGCTGCCGGAGCAGGGCAGCACGGTGGGGCGCGGCGGCACGCTGCTGCGGGTGGACGACCGTCCGGTGATTCTCCTGTACGGCACGCTGCCGATGTACCGGGATCTGGGACCGGCTCCGCGGGAGAGCGGTTCGGACGACAAGAGCGCCGGCGGCCGGGGCACGGGCGAGAGCGGTGGACAGCGGACCGAGGGAAGCGGAAAGCCCCCGGACCCCGCGGGGACCCCGGCGGCCGGGGGCACCGGTGACGGCGCGGGCAAGGGTGGCGGCGGGCGCACCGGTGATGGCGCGGCTACGGGTGGCGGCGCGGGTACCGGTGAGAGCGCGGGCACGGGCGACGGCGGGAGCACCGGGGCCGCCACGGCGCCGCAGGATCCGAAGGGGGCGGATGTCATGCAGTTCGAGTCGAACCTGGCGGCCCTGGGCTACACCGGCTTCACGGTGGACGAGGAGTTCACCGCCGGCACGGCCCGGGCGGTCAAGCGCTGGCAGAAGTCACTCGGTCTGCCGCAGACCGGCACGGTCGGTGCCGGAGATGTCATCTACGCGTCGGGCACGGTGCGCATCGGCCAGGCGGGCGGGCGGCCGGGGTCGGCCGTCGGTGAGAACACCCTCGGCTACACCGGCACCTCGCGGCAGGTGATCGTCGACGCCTCGGCGGCGGACGCCGCCTGGGCCGTGCGCGGGGCGGCCGTCACGGTCGAGCTGCCCGACGGCAGGGCGGTGGAGGGCACGGTGGCGTCGATCGGCAAGCGGGCGGCGGCACCCGAGGGCGGCGGCGAAGGCGGTACGGGACAGGCCGGGGCGACCGTGCCGGTGACCGTCGCGCTCCGGGACCAGCGGGCCGCGGGGGAGCTGGAGAGCGGCCCGGTGACGGTCGAGTACGTCGGGCGTCAGGCCAGGAACGTGCTGAGTGTGCCGGTCTCCGCGCTGGTCGCGCTGGCCGAGGGCGGGCACGGCCTGGAGACGGCGGAGGGACGGTTCGTCGCCGTGCGGACCGGGCTCTTCACCGAAGGCAGGGTCGAGGTCAGCGGTCCCGCGATCCGTGAGGGCATGAAGGTGAGGATTCCGGAGTGACGGCGGTCGTGGAGTTCGACGCGGTGTCCAAGACCTATCCGGGCGGGGTGACCGCGGTGCGGGACGTGAGCATGCGCGTCGAACGGGGGGAACTGGTCGCGATCGTCGGCCCTTCCGGCTCCGGGAAGTCGAGCATGCTCAACCTCATGGGCAGTCTCGACCGCCCCACCGCCGGCCGGGTGCTGGTCGAAGGACACGATGTGGCGGCCCTGTCGGACCGGGAGGTCTCCGCCCTGCGGGCCACCCGGATCGGCTTTGTCTTCCAGCAGTTCCACCTCGCCGTCGGCGTCCCCGTGCTCGACTCGGTGGCGGACGGCCTGCTCTACGCGGGCGTCCCGGTGCGCCGCCGCCGGGCCAGGGCGGCCGCGGCGCTGGAGCGGGTCGGGCTCAGCCACCGCGTCCACCACCTGCCGCACCAGCTCTCGGGCGGCGAGCGACAGCGCGTCGCGGTGGCCCGCGCGGTGGTCGGGGAACCGTCCGTGCTGCTGGCGGACGAGCCGACCGGAAACCTCGACTCCGTCTCGGGTGCCGCCGTGCTGACCCTGCTGCGCGAACTCAACGCCGCCGGCACGACCGTGGTCGTCATCACCCATGACCGCGCGATCGCCGCCGAGCTGCCCCGCCGCGTCGAGCTGCGCGACGGCCGTCTGGTCGCCGACACGGCGTCGGCCGCGAGGATCGGGGTGCCCCGGTGACGGGCCGTACGGCCGGCCCGGCCGGTCCGACCGACCCGGTCGGCGGGGAGGGCCGGGCCGGCGGGGAGGTTCCGGCCGGCCAGGGCGACCGGGACCAGGCCCCGGAGGGCGTGCGGGCCTCCGCCGTGGGGCCGGCCCCGGAGGTGCCCGCCCCGGTCGGGGCGGCCGTACCGCCGCGGTCGCGGCCGCGTGCCGCCCGGCTCGGTCCTTCCGACCTCGTGCGGCTCGGCGGCACCGGGCTGCGCACCCGTCCCGTACGCGTCTTCCTCTCCGCGCTCGGCATCGCCATCGGCGTCGCGGCCATGATCGCGGTGGTCGGGATCTCCGGCTCCGGACAGGCGGAGGTGGACCGCCGGCTCGACGCGCTGGGCACCAACCTGCTGCGGGTCTCCCCGGGCAGGACCCTCGCCGGGGAGCAGGCGCGGCTTCCCCGGGAGTCCGTGCCGATGATCCGGCGCCTTCCGCCGGTGCGGCAGGCCGCCGCCGTCGGTGAGACCGGTGCCCATGTCTACCGCAACGAGCGGATCACCGTGGGCCGCACCGGATCCCTCACCGTGGTCGCCGCCGGAGCGGACCTGCTGCCGGCCATCGGCGGCGGGGTGCGCGCGGGCCGCTGGCTGGACTCCACGACGGAGAAGTTCCCGACCGTCGTGCTGGGGGCGACCGCCGCCCAGCGGCTCGACGTCTACACACCGGGCACCCGGCTGCGGATCGGCGGCGACTGGTTCTCGCTGATCGGCGTCCTCGATCCGGTGCCGCTCGCCCCGGAGCTGGACAGCGCGGCACTGATCGGCCGGCCGGTCGCCCAGCGGCTGCTCGGCTTCGACGGTCACCCGTCGACGGTCTATGTCCGGGCCGAGGACAGCCAGGTCGGCGCGGTGCGGTCCGTGCTCGCGGCGACGGCGTACCCGGAGAAGCCGGGCGAGGTGAAGGTCTCCCGGCCGTCCGACGCGCTCGCCGCCCGGGAGGCAACCGAGTCGGCGCTCACCGGCCTGCTGCTCGGTCTCGGCGGTGTGGCCCTGCTGGTCGGTGGCGTCGGGGTCGGGAACACCATGGTCATCTCGGTTCTGGAGCGCCGTCCGGAGATCGGTCTGCGCCGGGCCCTGGGGGCGACCAGGGGGCAGATCCGCACCCAGTTCGTGATGGAGTCGCTGCTGCTGTCGCTCATCGGCGGGCTGGGCGGAACGGTGCTGGGGACGCTGATCACCGCGGCCTACGCCGTCAGCCGGGACTGGCCGACGGTGGTCCCGGCGTGGGCGAGCGCGGCCGGTGTCGGCTCGACCCTGGTGATCGGCATGGTCGCGGGCCTGTATCCGGCGGTCCGGGCGAGCCGGCTGTCACCGACGGAGGCGCTGGCAGGCACCTGATCCGTTGGGGGAAAGGGAAAGGGGCCGGGGACGGCCCGTCCGGACCGTCCCCGACCGCGCGGCACGGCATCACGGTGCCACCGCGAGATGTCTCCGGAAGGAGAATCAGAAGCCGCAGTACACGAGGCTGCCGCCGTTGCTCAGCAGGTCGTCGCGGATCCAGCCGGTCACACCGGTCGAGTCGTTGCGCAGGTACGTCCAGGTCTTGCCGTCGTTGCCGACGGTGTAGCAGTGGTAGTCGAGGCGCTGGGTGTTGTAGGCGATGCCGTTGCTGATACACCCGATGCCGGAACCGCTGCGCGTGTTGGCGCCGTTGGCCCACGCGCCCCAGGCCGAACCGTCCTTGTCGGCGGCCGTCTTGCCGCACGGGGCGTGGGCGGCGGCCGGGGTGGTGGTGATCAGCGGAACGGCCAGTGCGGCCATCGCGACGGCCGGGACGATCGCTGCGAGTCGACGCTTCATGTTGAGCCCCCAATGGTGTCGTGTCGGTCAGCGCTGCATCGAGAACCGAACGGTTCCCTCGGGGGTGTTGCAGCGGCCTCCGTACCGATGCGGTACGAGCGGCACGAGTACGATCACCCGCCGGGAAGGGTGAAGAAATAATTCCGCCGTGAAGTGACTGGATTCGATCCGTGGGCGGCTGAATTTCCCTGGGAAGGGAATTCTCTGTCGGAGATCGAAGATCAAATAATAAGATCCGATGGAATGATCTCATCCGCTCCCTGTGGATCACGGCAGGCCATCGATCCACCGTGTCGTATTTCCTGTCATTCCGTGACCTCGATCTTCGACCTCCGGCACCGATCTTCGACCCCGATCTCTATTTTTGATCCCTGATCCCTGATCCCTGATCCACGGGAAAACCGACCGAAGGAGCCCGCGTTGAGCACACATCTCCCGGTGACCGGGAGGGGAGGGTCCCGATGAGCTTCCGGCTGCGGGCGCTCGGCCTGCTGCTGCTGGTCGCCCTCACCGCCACGGCCGCCACCGCCTGGCTGACCCTGCGCCAGGCGAACCGGCAGGTGCGGGAGACGGTGGCCGCCGGACAGGCGGAGGTCGCCCGGATCACCGGCGAACTCCGGGCATACGGCTTCGCCCACGGCACCTGGGACGGGCTGTCGCCGGTGCTGGGGAAACTGGCGAAGGACACCGGGCAGCGCATCCGCGTCGCCACCGAGACCGGCGTCCTGCTCGCCGACTCCGACACCCTCGCGGGCCGTGCGCCCCGCCCGCTGGGCACCCAGCCCCCGGTCCTGGTGGACCCGCGCCCGGTACTGCGGATACCGGGAGTGCCAGGAGAAGTACCGCGCCTCTCGGTGAAGCGGGCCGCCGTCATCGCCGCCGACTACCGCACCGCGACGGTCTACGCCGCCTGCCTGACCCGGGCCGGTGCCGGGGTGACGGCCCGCCCCGACGACCGGGGCGTGCCGCGCGTCGAGACCGACCGCGAGGTCCCGCGGTGCCGGCAGCCCCCGGGGAGGGCGGCCCCGCAGATGGGAGAGGATCTGGAGGCGTTCCGCGTCTGCGCGTCCGTCCCGGACCTCACCCCGTGTCTGCGCCGCGTCTTCGACGAGCGCACCGCCGCCGTCGCCCCGCCCCGCCTCGAAATCCGCCTGGGACACCAGGACGAGTCCCCGCCCGCGCTCGCCGCCACCCCCACCGTCGCCGCCGCGGTCGGCGTCGCGCTCGCCGTCATCCTCGGCGCGCTGCTGCTGAGCCGCGCCGTGCTCCGGCCCGTACGGGCCATGACGCTGGCCACCGAGGGACTGGGCGAGGGAGACCTGGAGCGGCGCGTGCCGGTCTCCGGGCGGGACGAGATCGCGCGGCTCGGGGTGGCCTTCAACCGCATGGCCGGCTCCCTCCAGGCCGCCGAGGAGCGCCAGCGCCGCCTCACCGGCGACATCGCGCACGAACTGCGCACCCCGCTCGCCAATCTGCGCGGCTATCTGGAGGCCCTGCGGGACGGTGTCGTCGACCCGACACCCGAACTGCTCGACTCGCTCCACGAGGAGGCGCTGCTCCAGCAGCGGATCGTGGAGGACCTCCAGGACCTGGCGCTCGCCGAGGCCGGCGCCCTCACGTACCACCGCTCCGAGGTGGACCTGCGGGAGCTTCTGCACGCCACCCGCACCGCGCACCGCGCCCAGGCCGACGCGGCCGGGGTGGGGCTCGAACTGGACGCGCCCCGGCCGGTGTACGTGACGGCCGACCCGGACCGGCTGCGCCAGGCCGTCGGCAACCTGGTCGGCAACGCCCTGCGCGCCACCGCGCCCGGCGGCCGGGTGACACTGGCGCTGGCCCCGCAGGGCGATCCGGCCGTGGTGGAGGTGCGGGACACCGGCACCGGCATACCGGAGCGGGACCTCCCGCACCTCTTCGACCGCTTCTGGCGGGCGGACGCCGCGCGGGGCCGGGCGACGGGCGGCAGCGGCCTCGGTCTGTCGATCGCCCGTCAGATCGTCACGGGTCACCAGGGCACGATCGAGGTGCGCAGCACGGTGGGGGTGGGCACGACGTTCACCATCGTCCTCGGCGCGCGGCCGGGTGCCACCCCGTGAGGGATCAGGACCCGTCCGCGAGCCGGTAGCCCCGCCCGTACACCGTCTCCAGCAGCCCCGGGCCCCCCGCCCGGTGAGCCTCCAGTTTCCGCCGCAGGTTCATCACATGCGCGTCGACGGTCCGCTCCAGCACGCCCCGGTCGAAGCCGAAGACCCGCTCGATGATCTGCGCCCGGGTGAAGACCCGGCCGGGCTCGCGGGCCAGCGTCTCCAGGATGGCGAACTCCTTCGAGGTCAGCGCCACCGGCCGCCCCGCGACCCGGACCTCGAAGCGTGCCGTGTCCAGCTCCACGTCCCCGACGCGCAGCGGCGCCGGGGAGGCCGGCGCCGACTTCCGGGCCCGCCGGAGCAGCGCCCGTACCCGCGCGGTCAGTTCGCGCGGGCTGTACGGCTTGGTGAGGTAGTCGTCGGCGCCGAGGTCGAGCCCGAGGAGCATGTCCTCCTCGGTGGTGCGGGCGGTCAGCAGCAGAATCGGGACGTCCTCGGTCCCCGGCTCGGCCCGCAGGATGCGGCACACGTCGAGCCCGTCCACGTGCGGCAGCATCACATCGAGCACGATGAGATCGGGGCGGGTGGCCCGCGCCTCCTCCAGCGCGGAGCGGCCGTCGGCCACCACCCGCACCGCGTTTCCCTCCCGCTCCAGGTAAATCCGGATCAGCCGCGACTGCTTCTCGTCGTCCTCGGCGACCAGAATCCGAGCGCTCAACGATTTCCCCCCTCAAACGGAACCCCGCCATTCCGGCGGCGAATACCCTACCCTCCGGGAATTCCGGGCGCCCATGAGCCGCCTGCCGCCGGCGACCGGACCGTGCCGCCGGTTTTCCGGGAGCGCACGCCGGACGAGGGCCCGCACGGGCCGGGAACCCGGCGGGGGCGCCGCTTTCCCCGGGTGGGGAGCCCGGGGGAAACGGCGGCGGCTCAGCGCTCGGCGGTGAGGGCCGCGTAGCCCGGGCGGATCACCTCGTCGATGATCCGGCGGCGCTCCGGCAGCGGCAGGAAGGCCGACTCCACGGCGGCGACCGTGAACTCCTCGAAGACCTCGGGGCCGTAGCCGAAGGTGTCCGCCATGTGCTGGAACTCCCGGCTCATGGTGGTGCCGGAGACCAGGCGGTTGTCGGTGTTGAGGGTCACCCGGAAGCCGAGCCGGCGCAGCTCGTCGATCGGGTGCGAGGCGTAGTCCTTGGCGGCGCCGGTCTGGAGGTTGGAGGTGGGGCAGATCTCCAGCGCGATCCGGTTGTCCCGGATGTACGCGGCGAGGTGGCCGAGCGTGCCGTCCTCGGCGATGTCGTCGGTGATCCGCACCCCGTGGCCGATCCGCTCGGCGCCGCAGATCTGCACCGCCTCGTGGACCGACTCGGCGCCGACCGCCTCACCGGCGTGGATGGTGAAGTGGCAGTTGTGCCGCTTCAGGTGCTGGAAGGCCGGCAGATGGCGGGCCGGCGGGTTGCCGATCTCGCCGCCCGCGATGTCGAACCCGGCCACGCCCCGGTCGCGGTGCGCGACGGTCAGCTCGGCTATCTCCAGCGACCGGTCGGTGTGGCGCATACCGGTCAGCAGGGTGCCGACGGTGATCCGGCCGCCCGCGCGGCGCTCGCCCTCGCGGAGGCCCTCGTTGACGGCGGTGACCACCTCGTCCAGGCTCAGCCCGCGCTCCTGGTGCTGCTCGGGGGCGTACCGCACCTCGGCGTAGACGACGCCGTCGGCGGCCAGGTCCTCGGCGCACTCGGCCGCCACCCGGAACAGCGCCTCGCGGGTCTGCATCACGGCGCAGGTGTGGGCGAACGTCTCCAGATAGCGCTCCAGCGAGCCGGAGTCGGCGGCGTCACGGAACCAGACGGCCAGCTCGGCCGGGTCCTCGGTGGGCAGCCCGGCGTAGCCGCACTCGCGGGCCAGCTCGATGATGGTCCCGGGGCGCAGTCCGCCGTCCAGGTGGTCGTGGAGGACGGCCTTGGGGGCGCGGCGGATCCAGTCGGCGGGGGCGGGCGCGTCGGCGGGGACGTTGTCAGACAAGTGCATGGCCCGGGAGTGTACGGCACACCCCGCACCGGGCGCCGTGATCCGCGCGACAGGGAGGGGGACGACACACCCCGTGCGACGGGCGGCGGGGCGCCGGCGACGGAGGCGGGGCAGGGGGACGACACACCCCGTGCGACGGGCGGCGGGGCGCCGGCGACGGAGGCGGGGCAGGGTGCACGGGGCAAGGGGGGCCGGGCGCGGGCCGGGGCCGGTGGTCGGTCCCGGGAACCGGTCAGTTGGCCTGGAGCACCGGAAGCGCCGCCGTCCCGGTCGGCAGCATGTGCTTGGCGGCCAGCACCGGGGTGGAGCCCACCCGGACCACCTGGGTGACCAGGACCGCCGGGGTGTCGGCCGGCCGGCCCAGCTGTTCGCCGCGCCGCTGCCCCACCAGGGTGGCCGTCACCGAGCTGTGGCCGCCCAGCGGCACCCCGCGCGAGGCCGCCACCAGCACCGCCAGCATCGAGCTCCGCCCGGCCGCCCCGCCGGTGTGCGCGGCGGTCGCGGGGTTCCCGGGACCCGGAGTGGTGTCGGTGCCTCCGGTGTTTCCGCCGTGTCCGGCGGCCCCGGCGGTCCTGGAGATCCCGCCGTGTCCGGCGGCGCCGGACTCCGTCCCGGCCAGGGCGGCGGCGAACGCCGGATGGACCCGCTCCAGCACGTCCCCGGAGGCCGCCCACTCCTGGCTCAGCACCGCCGCCGTACCGTCCGGGACCAGCAGCGACTCCCAGAAGAGCAGCTCGGCGCGGGCGGGCGCGAGCAACTGCTGGGTGGTGAAGTCGGTCGGCTCCTCGACAGTGCGCAGCAGCGGCCGGACCCGCACCGGGGCACCCGCGCCGATCAGCTCCTCCAGCGGCTGGATGCGCTCGAAGCCGCGCCGGGGCGGCCCGTCGTTGACCGTGCGGCCGACGCCCCGGCGCACCGAGAGCAGCCCGTCCTCCTGGAGCAGCAGCAGCGCCTCGCGGAGCGCCGGTCGGCTCACTCCCAGCTCGGCGGCGAGCCGGGGTTCGGAGGGGAGGGTGGAGCCGGGCGGGTAGGTACCCGCGCGGATGGCGTCCACGATTCGCTCGTACAGCACCACGACCGGCCTCCGCCGGTCCACGCCGACCACCATCGCCCCTCCTCGGCTCACTTGTCGGCAAGTGTGGCTCAGTGTGCGCGCCCGGACAACGGTCACCGCCCGCCGGTCACATCACGATCGGGCCGCGAAAGCAGACGTCAGAAGCGGTGTGACCGCGTGGAGGAGCCGGATTCACCGGGATCGGGACCATCGGGGGTCTTGACGTTTACGCGCGTAGAACACACTCTGTGCATGCGGCACTTGTCTGACAAGGAAGCAGGACCGGTTTCGGGCTGCCGCGACGCAGTACCTCGGCACACCACGTGACATCCCAGGCAAAGGGGCCGACATGTCCATCTCGCTCGGCCGGAAGAGTTCCGGGCCCGCATCCGATCTGGCGGGCCGTGGGCCCATGCTGCTGGCGATGGTCCTCGCCGTGCTCGGCTACCAGATCAACGCCACCATGCTTAGCCCCGCGCTGCCCGATGTGATCGAGCGCCTCGGCACCACCACGGCCGCCGCCGGCCTCTCGCAGACGCTGTTCTTCCTGATGGCCGCGATCGGACAGGTCACCCTCGCCCGCCTCAGCGACCAGCGCGGCCGCAAGCCGATGATGCTGTTCTGCGCGGTCGTCCTGATCGCCGGAAACCTGCTCTGCGTCTTCGCGCCGAACATCGAGGTCTTCATCGCCGGCCGGATCCTCCAGGGCGCCTCCGCCGCGATGTTCACCCTTGCCTTCCTCACCCTGAACCAGCTGCTCACCCCGGCCGGCTTCGGCAAGGCGGCCGGACTGATCACCGCCGTCAACGGCGGCCTCGCCGGGGTCGACGCGATCGCCGGCGGCCAGATCGCCGACACCATCGGCTTCCGGGGCATCTTCGTCTGCTCCGCGCTGATTGCCGTCGCCGGACTGCTCGGCGTCCGCCGGTACGTCCCCGACGTCCCGCCGACCACCGAGGCCGGCGCCCGGTTCGACACCCGGGGCATCGCCGCCCTGGCCGTCGGTCTCACCGGCGTCCTCGTCGGTCTCGCCCAGGGCGCCGCCTGGGGCTGGACCTCCGTCCTCACCCTGGGCTTCCTGCTCGGCGGCGTGGCGGCGCTGGTCTTCTTCGTCCTCTCCCAGAAGACCGCCGCCAACCCGGTCATCGACATCGAGGTGCTCGCCTCCCGTCGGTCCTGGCCGCTGCTGCTCACCACCGTCTGCACCCTGGGCGGCGCCTTCGGGGCCATCGCCCTGACCATCCCGCTCTTCTCCCAGGACACCCGGGTCGGCCTCGGCCTCTCCGCCGTCACCGCCGCGATCCTCTTCCTCACCCCGATCCAGCTGATCGGCGTGATCTCCGCCCCGTTGACCGGGCGCCTCGGTCCGCGCGTCGGCTGGCGCAAGATCGTGGTCACCGGAGCCGTCGCCAACTTCGTGATCTTCCTGCTGGCCACCCTCTTCCTCCACCAGGAGTGGGTCCTGATCGCCAGCCTCGCCGCGCTCGGGGTGACCTACGGCGGCTTCATGCTCACCGGGCTCAACGGTCTCGCCGTCACCTCCGCCCCCAAGGACAAGCCCGGCTCGCTCTCCGGCCTCAACGGCGCCTGCTTCGGCATCGGGGCCTCGCTCGGCATCGCCCTGGCCTCCGCCGTGATCACGGCCGGCAGCGACGCCGGGGGTGTGACCGAGGCGGGCTACCAGCACGCCATGTACACGGCGCTGGCGCTGCTGGCGGTCGGTGTGGTCACCGCGCTGCTCATCCAGCGCCCGGAGCCCGCCGAGGCGGCGGCGGACGCCGAGGAGGCCCCGCTGATCGTCGCCCACCACTGACGGCGGCCGGGTCCACCCACCCCGGTGCTGAGCCCCCGCCCCCGGTGCCGCCCGGCGCCGGGGGCGGCTCAGTCCGGTCGGTACGGTCGGTCCGGCGGGTCCGGCGGGTCCGGCGGCAGCAGGCTGCCCAGCGGGCCCAGGTCCAGATTGAGGTCGGCCATGGTGAGTCCGTAACGGTCGCAGAGGCCCACCATCCGGTCGTGCAGGATCATCAGGGTCGCACCGAGCCGCTCCTCCTCGTCCTCGCCGAGATCGCCCGCGTCCACCCGGTGCAGCGCCTGCCGCTCCATCAGCTGCCGCAGCAGCTCGACCACGGTCAGCACCAGCCGCATCAGATCCCGCTCCACCGTGTCCGGGTCCGCGTTGATCCGGTGGGCGGGCGCTCCGTCCCCGGGCCGCCCGGGCCCGGCGGGCAGCTCCCCGGGGGCGGCGGGCAGCAGCCGGAACGCCCGCTCCGCCGCCCGCGCCACCTCCGTGTACCGGCCGGGCCCGGGCGGTACGGCGCGCTCAGCGGTCATGACGGCGCCCGGCGGCCGCGGGGTGCTCCGGCGGCCCGGGGGCGCCGGGGGACTCCGGCACGTCTCCGGGGTGCGTCCGCGGGTCCGCAGGCCCGGGCGGTTCCAGGGCGGCGAGCGGGCCGGCGCCCTCCCAGGGGGCCGGGACCCGGGGGCCGATCGACGCGATCAGGGCGCGCAGCGAGATACGCACCAGATCGATGTCGGCGATGGCCAGGGTGATGTCACCGGTCACCACCGCGCCCCCGGAGAGCAGCCGGTCCAGCAGGTCGATCAGGGCGACCTGGCGGCGGGGGAGGGGTTCCCCGGCGGTCACGGCTCCTCCTCCGGCGGGGCGCCGGGAGGCGCGGTGCCCGGAGCGGCACCGGGGCCGGCCCGCGAGGCGGCGGCCGGGGCGGTGCCCGACGCGCTGGCGGGTACGGCCTCCGCAGCGATGGCCGGGGCGGTGCCCGGGTCGGTTCTCGGGGCGGTGGCCGGGTCGGCTTCCGGGTCGGCGGCGAAGGAGTAGGGCGCCCAGGGACCGGTGATCTCGACCCGGACGGATCCGGGGCCGCCCGCCTCTTCCCGTACCGCCGTCAGAAAGGCGTCCGAGGCGGTCGCGGGCACCAGATAGGCGTCATTGGCCACGTTCTCCGCCCCGGTCCGGGCCAGCGGGCCCTGCTGCACCCGGTGGGCGGCGTGCTCGTCGGCGAACTCCGCCGCGGCCGCCCGCACCCGCCGGACGGTCTCCTCGGCCAGGGCGTACGCGTCGTCCCGGGCGTCCCGCTCATGGCGCCGGGTGCGCAGATAGGCCCGGCCGGGACTCAGCCCCGTTCCCCCGCTCGCGCCCGCCCGCTCCGCCGGGGCGCCCGGCGCGTCCGGTCCGGACGCGAGCACGAAGACCTTGACACCCCACTCGACCCGGCCGGCCAGCAGTTCGAGCCGGGCGAGACAGCCGGCCCGCCGCTCGGCGAGGAGCGCCCGCACCCGCTCCTGGTCGCGGCAGATGGTGGCCAGCCGCAGCGGGAGCACGGTGGTCCGGGCGGCGACCGCGTCCACCACCTCGTGGTGGGCCCGGGCGACGGCCTCCAGCCAGTCCAGGTCCTCCAGCCGCCTGGTCAGTGGCGCCTCCTCGAACTCCGCCGCCGGTACGGCACCGACCACCGCCGCGAGGCCCCGGTCCGCCACGACGCCCACGGGCGCGCCGCCGATGCCCCGCAGCCCGCCGACCGCGTCGTACAGCCCGGTGGCCTCCGCCCCGGCGATGCCGTAGAGGTAGCAGACCGTTCCGCCGGTCATGGCGGCGGCTCCTCACGCGGGCGCCGGGGCCCGGCCGCCGGGCGCCGGCGGCGGGCGGGGCGCCGTTCCGCCCGCTCCCCGGCCTCCG
The DNA here is from genome assembly GCF_024756275.1 of Streptomyces pyxinae. Lineage (GTDB taxonomy): Bacteria > Actinomycetota > Actinomycetes > Streptomycetales > Streptomycetaceae > Streptomyces > Streptomyces pyxinae. The sequence goes on from NZ_JANUGQ010000023.1 coordinate 73,590, forward strand.
CCTCCCGGATCCGTTCCCCGGTCCGTTCCTCGCTCGCCGCCCCGAGCACCTCCGCGTCCTCGTCGGCGGGGACGGCGCCGGTGAGCGTGCGGGCCCCGGCCGTGGTGTCCGCGTCGGGCAGGACCTCCCGGCCGGTGCGCAGGGCGTCCAGCTCGGCGCGCAGCCGGGCGTTCTCGGCGGCGAGGCCGGAGCGGTTCCGCGCCCGGGAGGAGAGCGCGGGATCGTGCTCCCACCAGTCGATGCCCATCTCCTTGGCCTTGTCCACCGAGGCGACGAGCAGTCGCAGCTTGATGGTGAGCAGTTCGATGTCGAGCAGGTTGATCCGGATGTCACCGGCGATGACGATGCCCTTGTCCAGGACCCGTTCCAGGATGTCGGCCAGGTTGGCCGACGAACCCTGGCCGTACGCCGGGGCGGCCCGCGAGGGGTAGCCGCCGAAGTCCCGGGGCAGCGGCTCGGTCACGACCGCCGCCCCGTCCGGGCCCGTGCCGCCGCCCGGCTGTCCTCTTCCCGGTCGTCCTCGGCGTCCTCCGGGTGCTCGTCGTCGTACTCGTCCTCGCCCTCTTCGTCCTCCTCTTCGTACTCGTCGTACTCGTCCTCGGTGCCGTCCGGCCCGTCCGCGCCGCGGGACCGGCCCGCGCTCCTCTCGCCCTTCTCACCGCCCTCGTCGGGGTAGGGCTCGTCGTCGTACTCGTCCTCGTACTCCTCGCCCTCGTCCGCGTCGTCCTCCCGGCCGTCGTCGCCCTCCTCCTCGTACGCGCCGTCCTCGCCGCCGTCCTCATAGCCGTCGTCCTCGCCGTCGGCGGACTCCCCGCCCTCCTCCGGCTCCTCGTCCGGGCCGCGGACCACTTCGCCGTCCCGGATCTCGCCGCGCCAGCCTTCGGCGGGCTCGTCCTGCATGGTCACGAACGTCCGGTAGAGCTTGAGGTCCAGCCGGGCGCGGCGGCCCTGGGAGCGGAAGAGGTTGCCGGTCTTCTCGACCAGCCCCTTCGGGTAGTACTCCATGACCAGGAGCACCTTGGTCAGGTTGTCGCCCAGCGGGTGGAAGGTGACCGCGCCCTTCGTCGTGCCCTTGCCGCCCTCGGAGGTCCAGACGATCCGCTCGTCCGGGATCTGCTCCATGACGGTCGCCCGGTAGCTGCGGTTGGACTTGGCGACCTTGAGCTGCCAGTTGGTCGTCGTCTCGTCCGACTGGTCGACATTGACCACGCCCTTGGCGAAGCGTCCGAACTCCTGGAACCTCGTCCACTGGTCGTACGCCTGGCGCACCGGCACGCCCACGTCGAGGCCCTCGATGACGACCACGCGCTTGCCCCGGGAGTCACCGCGGCCGCTCTTGCCGCCGAGGCCCTTCAGCGCGCCGGTGACCTTGTCCTTCAGCCCGCCGGTCAGCATCGGCAGGGCCACCGAGGCGAGCGATCCGCCACCGCCGCCGGCGGCCAGCTTCTGCGTGGCCTCGCCCAGCCGTTCGCCGAGGCCGCCGACGGCTTGCCCGGCGCGGGCCTCCAGATACTGCTTGAGCTCTTCCTTGAGCCGGTCGCCCGTCTCGCCGGTGAGCCCGGTCAGGCCCGCCAGTCCGCCCGGGCCCCGGTCCGTACCGTCGCCGGTCATGACTCGTCCCTCCGGTCGGTGCCGGCCGCCCGCCGCCGCCGGGGTGCCGCCGGGGCGTCCGGCTCGGATTCGGCCCTGGTGCGCCGGCGGTTGGCGACCTCGGGGGAGGTGCTCCGGCCCGCTGCCTTCCCGGCGCCTCCGGCGGTCTTCCGGGCCGCCTCCGCCGCGCCTGCCGTGCCCGGCTTCGCCGCTGTCGCCGCCGCCCCCGCCGACCGGCGAGCGGTCTTCCTCGCGGACCCCGAAGGCGTACGGGAGGCCCCGGCCTCCGATGCCGCCCGCTCGCCCCGCCCGGCCGGGCCGCCGGAGACCTCCCGGCCGGCCCCGTCCGGGGAGCCGTCGTCCCCGAGGACCTTCCCCGGGACGGACTCGCCCGCGCGCAGGGCCTCGGTCCGCTCGTGCAGGGTGTCGGCGAGCCGGTCCGCCCGGGCCTTCATGGCCGAGGCGGCCGCCTCCTTGCCGGCGGTGAACAGCTCGTTCCTGACCTGGTCGCCGAGGTTGCGCAGCGCGGGGTTGCCGGCGACCAGCCGGCTCATCTCCCCGGCGTCGAGCTTCCGGCGGAGCAGGTACGCCGCCAGGGTGAGGGCGGCCTTGCCCTTCTTCGTCCGCCCGAGCACATAACCGCCGATCAGCGCCGCGCCCGTCATCACATTCGCCATCGTGGAAAGCCTCCAGGGGCCCTACGGCGCGGCGCCCCGCCGGAAGCGCTCGATCTCGTCGAGCCGGTCCAGCAGTTCGTCCTCGCGCCTGTCGAATTCCGCCTGACCGATCCGGCCCGACATCAGTTCCTCCTCCAGGGACCTGAGCGCCGCGTACACCGGCGCCGGGTCGTAGTACTCGCGTTCCGCGACCTCGGTGACCTGCCGGACCACCCATCCGAAGCCCCGGACCGGTGCGAGCGGCAGGGTGAGCAGCTGTCCGACGATGCCCATGTCTCCACGCTCCTCCTCCATCCGGCGGTCCGCACGGCCTGCCGACGGACTGACGGACGGACTCACGGACTAGACGAAGCTGTACGGCGGCAGCGGGCCGTGCAGCCGGAAGTCGAAGTCCGTCCCGTACCGCGCGGCCAGCTCCGCCTCCCGGGCGGTGAACTCCTCCCGGCGGGCGCTCTCCACCAGGAACGAGGCGCTCAGGAAGTCGTCGCCGGTGGGGTCCGAGCGCCGGACCTCCCGGGCCAGCGGGCGCAGGGTGTCCACGATCCCGGCCGCGAAGGAGTCCTGCCGCGCCCCGACCTCGGCGGCGACCAGCTCACCGAGGGCCACCCGCAGCTCCTGGGTGCCGTGTCCGGCCCGGACCTCGTCGTTCAGGCGCCGGGCTTCGCCCGACTGGCGCAGCACCTCCCGGAGCAGGGCGTCCTCGTCGACGGCGGCTCGCAGATGGAACTCGGCGCAGCCGTCGAGGGCTGCCAGCCGCTCCCGGTACTCGTCGGCGCGCTCGTCCAGTGCCTGTCGCACCGCCTCGTCGTCCGGCGCCACCGAGCCGAAGCGCAGCGGGAGGGCGGTGGCCTGCCCGGTCAGCCGGTCCAGCACCGCCTGGTGCGCCAGTACGTCCCGGCGCCTGGCGCGCAGCCCGTCGGGGGCGTCGCTGACCACGGCGGCCAGCACGGCGCCCCGGACCACCCGCAGCGGTCGGGCCGGGTCGCCCACCCCGGCCGCGCCGTCCAGCCGCAGCGGATGGTCCGCCGAGGTGATCCCGTACACGTAGACGGACATGGCTCACCCGTCCCCGCGCTCTTCCCGGCGGCGCACGGGCCGGCGCTGCCCGGACCGGGGGCGCGGGCGCTCCCGGACCGGTTCGGGCTCGGCCCCGTCCGCCCCCGCGCCGTCGGCGTACGCGGCGTATTCCGCGGGCTCCCCGGCCGCGTCGGCCCCGGCCGTCGTGGACTCCCCGGTGTCGCGGGTGTCGCGCCCCTTGCGGAACGACTCGGAGAACGCCTCCACCGCGCCGGTCAGCGCGCCCTTGCTCTTGCCGCGCGCGCCGCCCTCGGTGATCTCGCCGACCAGCTCGGGAAGCTTGGCGGGGGCCTTGTCGCGGGACTCCAGATCGAGCCGGTTGCACGCCTCCGCGAAGCGCAGATAGGTGTCCACACTCGCCACCACGACCCGGGCGTCCACCTTGAGGATCTCGATACCGACCAGGGACACCCGGACGAAGACGTCGATGACCAGACCCCGGTCCAGGATCAGTTCCAGCACGTCGTAGAGCGATGAGGAGCCCCCGCCGCCTCCGCCGCCCGCGGCGACGGGACCGCCACCGCTCTGTGGCACCACGGTCATGGTGCCTCCTCTCGCGTCTCGCGGACTCTCACGGACTTCCGCGGACCGCTTCCGCCTGCGCGGCCCGGAGCCGGCTTCCTGGTTCGGTGGGCGCCCCGCCCGGTACGGGCCGAGGGCTCAGGCACGCGGGTCGATCTGGGCCCGGGTGTAGCGGCGGACGCGTTCGTACGCCATCAGCTCGCCGTCCGCGTCGAGGGTCACCCGGTAGCTGGCGAGCACGCTGGTCGTCTCCGGGATCCGTTCCAGCTCCAGGACCTCGACATCCGCCTCCCACCCGTCGTCGGTGGGCCGGACGGCGGAAATGGTCTCCGGGGCGCGGCCGAGCAGTTCCCTCAGCTGTTCCGCGGCGGAGCGCATGGCCTTCGGCGCGGAGACCCGGCGCCCGGGTGACTCGCCGGAGTCCCGGCGGCTCGGGGGCCCGGCGTCTTCTGGAGGGTCCGGGGACATCGCACACCTCACCCGTTGCCTGGCGGCCGGAACGGCCTGAAAACGGTACAGACTTCACTAATAGGGTATATGACCATTCACTCAAATGGGTGGATTGGACCGAGCCGTGATCGGGGGCGCGGCCGGCCCCCCGAGCGGGCCGCCGGTGGATCGGTGGACCGGGGCCGGCGGTGGATCGGTGGGCTGGGACCGGCGGGGTGGCGGACCGGGGCCGGTGGGGCGGGGCCGGTGGGCGGGTCAGTCCCGCTGGTCCACGTACTCGAAGACCGAGCCGTCCGGGTGGACCGCGATCAGGTTCCGCCCCGCCGGGGTGGCCACCGGGCCCGCCAGGATCCGGGCCCCGACCCCGGTGAGCGCCGCGTGCGCCGCGTCCACGTCCGAGACGGCGATCGTCGCCGCCACCTTGCGGAGCACCGCCAGCTCCTCCTCGGGGCCGCTCATCAGAAGAAAGCAGCCGACGGCCGCGACGGCGACCCCGCCGCGCTCGAAGCGAAGGGCGCGGGCGCCGGTCAGCCCCTCGTAGAAGGCGACCGAGGTCTCCAGATCGGCCACGCAGATCCGCAGGGTGGTGCCGAGAATCTCCATGGGGGCGAGGGTAGTTGGCGCGTCCGTGCCGGGTGGCTCGGTTCGCCGGTCCCGGGCCGGCCACCGGCCGCGGGCCGGGCCCGGGACGGGCGCGTGTGCGGGGGGCCGGCCCCGGCGACGGCGATCCCGCGCATGCCGGGGATGGCGCCCGACGGCCGTAACCGGGCGTTTGGGGCACCGGCTCAGGGGCACCGGGAGTCTGCCGCCGTACGACACGGACCGGGAGCCCGCCGCCGGCCCGACGCCGTACGACGTGGTGCGCGAGGCGGTACGGCACTGTGCGGGGCCCGAGCGAGGCCGGACGACCCGTACGGGCGCGGTAGCGCTCGACGGGCCGGTACGAGCCCGCACGAGCCCGTACGACGCGCCAGGACGCTGTACGACGCTGTACGACGAGGAAGACGCTGGAGGCCCTGTGACATCGCCCGTCAGTTCGCCCGGCTCCTTCAGGGGTTCGTCGGGCCGGCCCAGGATCGTGGTCGTGGGGGCCGGGTTCGCCGGTTACCAGACCGCCCGGAACCTCTCCCGCACCCTGCGCGGACGCGCCGAGATCGTGCTGCTCAACCCGACCGACTACTTCCTCTACCTGCCGCTGCTGCCGCAGGTGGCCGCCGGAGTACTGGAGCCGCGGCGGGTCACGGTGTCGCTGCCGGGGACGCTGCGGGGCGTCCGCCTGGTCCTGGGCGAGGCGAACCGGGTGGACCTGGACGGGCGCGCCGTCCACTACACCGACCCCGAGGGCACCACGGGCGAGCTGGCCTACGACCGGCTGGTGCTCGCCGTGGGCAGTGTCAGCAAGCTGCTGCCCATCCCGGGCGTCGCCGAGCACGCCACCGGCTTCCGGGGGCTGCCCGAGGCGCTGTACCTGCGCGACCACATCACCCGCCAGGTGGAACTGGCCGCCTCCGGCGGCAACCCCGCCGACTGCACCGCCCGCTGCACCTTCGTCGTGGTCGGTGCCGGCTACACCGGTACGGAGCTGGCCGCCCACGGCAAGATGTACACCGACGCGCTGGTGCGCCGGCACCCCGCCTGGCCCCGGCATCTGCGCCCCCGCTGGCTGCTGCTCGACGTGGCCGACCGGGTGCTCCCCGGCCTCTCCGAGAAGCTCTCGCGCACCGCGGACGAGGTGCTGCGCGCCCGGGGTGTCGAGGTGCGGATGAAGACCTCCGTCAAGGAGTCCACCCACGAAGGCGTGCTGCTGGACGACGGCGAGTTCGTCGACACCCGCTCGCTCATCTGGTGCGTGGGCGTCCGGCCCGACCCGCTGGTCTCCGAACTCGGCCTGCCCGTCGAGAAGGGCCGGCTGGTGGTGACCCCGCAGCTGGGCGTGCCGGGCCACCCGGACGTCTTCGCCTGCGGGGACGCGGCGGCCGTCCCGGACCTGACCCGGCCGGGCGAGTTCACCGCCATGACCGCCCAGCACGCGTCCCGGCAGGGCAAGGTCGCCGCCCGGAACGTGGCCGCCTCCCTCGGGCTCGGGACGGCGGTGCCGTACAAGCACAACGACCTGGGCTTCGCGGTGGACCTGGGCGGTGTCAAGGCGGCCGCCAACCCGCTGGGCGTCTCGCTCTCCGGTCCGGTCGCCGGCGCGGTCACCCGCGGGTACCACCTGGCCGCCATGCCGGGCAACCGGGTCCGGGTCGCGGCGGACTGGCTGCTGGAGGCGGCCCTGCCCCGGCAGGCCGTCCAGCTCGGGCTGCTGCGCTCCTGGCAGGTCCCCCTCGACACCGCCTCGCCCGAACTCGCACGTACCCCGGCCGGCCCCGGCAAGGAGTGACATGACCACCCAGAACCACACCCGTGACCAGACCGGGGACGACCCGGCGCACACCTCCGCCACCGGTGCCGGGGGCACGGCGGGGCCGACCGGCGAGCGGACCGTCCCCGGCACCGACCTGGACGCCGAAGGGCTGGCCGCGCTCGCCCGGCAGCTGCGGGTGGACGCGGTACGCGCCGCCGACGCCGCCGGATCCGGGCACCCCACCTCGTCCATGTCCGCCGCCGACCTGGGCGCGGTGCTCCTCGCCCGCCATCTGCGCTTCGACTTCGACCGCCCGGACCACCCCGGCAACGACCGGCTGGTGCTCTCCAAGGGCCATGCCTCACCGCTGCTGTACGCCATGTACCGCGCGGTCGGCGCGGTGGACGACGACGAGCTGCTGACCTACCGCCAGCTGGGCAGCCGGCTCGAAGGACACCCGACGCCCCGGCTGCCCTGGGTGGACGTCGCCACCGGCTCGCTGGGCCAGGGGCTGCCGGTCGGTGTCGGCATGGCCCTCGCCGGCAAGCGGCTGGACCAGCTCCCGTACCGGGTCTATGTGCTCTGCGGCGACAGCGAGATGGCCGAGGGCTCAGTCTGGGAGGCGGTCGAGCACGCCGCCTACAACCACCTGGACAATCTGACGCTCGTCGTGGACGTCAACCGTCTCGGCCAGCGCGGGCCGACCCGGCACGAACACGACCTCGGCGCCTACCAGCGCCGGCTGCACGCCTTCGGCTGGCACACCATCGAGGTGGACGGCCACGACCTGGACGCGGTCGACCGGGCCTTCGCCGAGGCCAGGTCCACCGTCCGGGAGCCCACCGCCATCCTCGCCGCCACCCGCAAGGGACGCGGGGTGGCCGCCGTGGAGGACAAGGAGGGCTTCCACGGCAAGCCGCTGAAGGACACCGCCGAGGCCATCGAGGAACTGGGCGGCCGGCCCGGCATCCGGATCTCGGCGCAGCGCCCGCCGGACGGCGACCGCCCCAAGGCCGAGCGCGCCACCCCCGAGCTGCCCCGCTACGACCTGGGCGACGAGGTGGCCACCCGTAACGCCTACGGGGAGGCGCTGGCCGCGCTGGGCTCGGCGCGCGGGGAGGTGGTCGCCCTGGACGCCGAGGTCAGCGACTCCACCAGGGCCGAGTTCTTCGCCAAGGCCCACCCGGAGCGCTACTTCGAGTGCTACATCGCCGAGCAGCAGCTCGTCGCCGCCGCCGTCGGGCTCCAGACCCGGGGCTATGTGCCGTACGCCTCCACCTTCGCCGCCTTCCTCACCCGGGCGCACGACTTCCTGCGGATGGCGGCGGTGAGCCGGGCCGGCATCAACATGGTCGGCTCGCACGCGGGCATCGCCATCGGCCAGGACGGCCCCTCCCAGATGGGAGTGGAGGACCTGGCGATGTTCCGGTCCGTGCACGGCTCCACCGTGCTCTACCCGTGCGACGCCAACCAGACCGCCAAACTGGTCGCGGGCATGGCCGATCTGGAGGGCGTCCGCTATCTGCGCACCTCGCGCGGGGAGATGCCGGTGATCTACGGCCCGGACGAGGAGTTCCCGGCCGGCGGCAGCAAGGTGCTCCGCGAGCACGGCGACGATGACCGGGCCACCGTGGTCGCGGCGGGCGTGACCGTGCACGAGGCGCTGAAGGCCGCCGATCTGCTGGCGGAGTACGGCATCCCGGTGCGGGTCGTCGACCTCTACTCGGTCAAGCCGGTCGACGCCGACACCCTGAACCAGGCGGCGGGCGTCACCGGCTGTCTGCTCACCGTGGAGGACCACCACCCGGAGGGCGGCATCGGGGACGCGGTGGCCGAGGTGTTCTCGGACGGCCGCCCGGCGCCCCGGCTCACCCGGCTGGCGGTCCGCAACATGCCCGGCTCCGCCACCCCCGAGGAGCAGCTGCACGAGGCGGGCATCGACGCCGAGGCGATCGTCGCCGCCGTGAAACTGCTGGTGGAGCGGGTCGTCGCCCCCTGACCCGCCCGGCACACGGAGCGGGAGCCCGGCACCCGCCGCCCGGGCTCCCGCTCCGTCGTGCCCTGGCACGGGTACGTACGGCTGCGTACGGCCCGGGGGGCGCGTACGGCTCCGGCACGTTCACCGCCCCGGGGGCGTGTACGGCTCCGGAGCGCGTACGGCTCGGGCCGTGGCCCGGTCCGCCTCCCACTCCGCACGGGTCAGGACGTACTCCACATCCCCGTGCTCCCCGCCCGCGATGGTCTCCGGCCACTCGGCGAAGAAGGTGCGCGCGTACCGCAGACCGCACTTCTCCAGCACTCGCCGGGAACGGGCGTTGACGGTCATCGTCTGCGCGGTCACCCGCTCCGTGCCCAGCGCCCCGAAGCCCCGGTCGACCAGGGCCCGGCCGCCCTCGGTGGCGTACCCCGAGCCCCAGGCCGCCCGGCGCAGCCGGTAGCCGAGCTCCACCGTCCGCCACCCCTCCGCCTCCAGCGGCTCCAGGGCGAACCAGCCCAGCCACGCGCCGTCCGCCCGCCGCTCGGCCGCCCAGAAGCCCCGGCCCAGCAGCCGGGGGAGCGAGCGGCCGCGCACCTCCTCGCGGTCGGCGGGCCGGCCGCCGTTCAGGTAGCGCATCACCTCGGGGTCGTTGTCGAGCGCCACCACCTCGTCCAGGTCGTGCGGGGTCAACGGGCGCAGCACCAGGCGGGCCGTCCGGAGGAATGCGTTCATGGACCCGCATCCTGGGCGCCCGGCGGCGGCGCCCGCAACGCCTTTTCGCCGCCCGGCGGCTCCGGGGGCTGCTCGACGCCGTCGGACTGCCCGCCACCCTGATGACCACCGGCTCGCGCGGTCTCCATGTCGCCGTCTCCCTCGACCGCCGGGCCGACCACGACACCGTGCGGGACTTCGCCCACGACGTGGCCGGGACGCTGGCCGCCGCCCACCCGGACGACCTCACCCCGGCCGCCCGCGAGCAGGCCCGCGGCGACCGCCTCTATCCGGACGTCCAGCGCAACGGCTACGCCCGGACCGCCGTGGCCCCCTACGCGGTGCGCGCCCGGCCCGGCGCCCCGGTCGCCACACCCATCCGCTGGGAGCAGTTGGACGACCCGGCTCTCCACCCGCGCCGCTGGACCGTGGCCGATGTGCTCGACCAGGCGCGCAGTGACCCCTGGGACGGTACGGGGCCGCGCCCCCGCTCGCTGGGGCCGGCCCGGAGGCGGCCGGCCGGACTGGGCTGACCGGAGATGGGCTGACCGGAAGGGATCCGTCGTCCAAGGCCAAGGGTTTGCGGGGTCATGGGTCGGCAACACGAGGGAACGAGGTTGCCATGGCCAACACAGCGAAGAGCACCACCAGAAGCCGTACCAAGGCCGAGGAGGCGGAGGACACCGGGACCGAAGAGGGCTCGGAGGGCACCGCGTCCGCCAGGAAGAGCAGGACCGGCAACCGGAGCAGGAACAGCGGGACCGCCGGAGACGGCGAGAACGCGAAAGACACCGAGCACACAGAGAACGCAGAAGACCCAGAGAACGCAGAAGACTCAGAGGATGACGAAGAGTCAGAGGACGACGAAGAGCCGGCAGAGCCGGACGAGCCGGAAGAAGAGGAAGCGGACGACGTGAACGAACGGTCCGGCGGATCGGCCGGCCGCACCCCAGGCCCCATGCAGGTGTTGCGCGCGGCTCGTGAACAGCTCGCCGAACTCACCGGGATGGAAGCCGAGTCGGTGTCCTCCTTCGACCGGACGGACGACGGCTGGTCGTTGACCGTGGAGGTTCTCGAAGTCCAGCGGGTGCCGGACACCATGAGTCTGCTCGCCTCGTACGAGGTCGACCTCGACCCGTCGGGCGAGCTCACCGGATACCGGCGGGTCCGCCGCTACGAGCGCGGCAGGTCCGACCGCACCCGCTGAACCCGGCCGGCTCTTCTCGCGGGCCCACCGGCCCCGGCCCTTCTGGGCTTCCGCGAACTCCTTCTTTTTCGCTGATTTTTGCTTTTTCCGTCCGCTGATCCCAACCCCGAGGAGGCAGTGACCCATGAGCGTAGTCCCGGCACAGCAAGGCGGTGGCGGCTCCGGCGGCACCAGTGGTCTCTACGACGTACTGGAACTCGTCCTGGACCGCGGCATCGTGATCGACGCGTTCGTCCGGGTCTCGCTGGTCGGCATCGAGATTCTCAAGATCGACGTCCGGGTGGTCGTGGCCAGTGTGGACACCTACCTCCGGTTCGCCGAGGCGTGCAACCGGCTCGACCTGGAGGCCGGCCCGCGCAAGAATCCGGGACTGCCGGATCTGGTGGGCGAGATGACCGAGTCCGGTGCGCGCGGCAAGTCCAAGGGCGCGCTCAGCGGAGCCGCGCAGACCATATCCGACGCGTTCAACTCGGCGCGTGGCGACGGTGACGAAGAGAAGACCGAGAGCAGCAGGTCCCGCGGGCGGAGCACCTCGTCCCGCCGGAAGGAGGAGCAGGAGTGAGCGTCTACGTCTACGGGATCACCCGGAGTTCGCACCCCGGCATCCCGGAGAAGCTCGGCGGTGTGGGCGACCCGCCCCGCGAGGTGCGCGCGGTCGCCAGCGGCAAGCTGGTCGCCCTGGTCAGCGAGGCACCCGAGGACCTCAAGCCCAAGCGGCGCGACCTGCTCGCCCATCAGACCGTGCTCTCCGAGGCGGGCGCCGCGGGAGCGGTGCTGCCGATGCGGTTCGGAGGGGTGTCGCCGGACGAGGCGGCGGTGGTCTCGGTGCTCTCCGAGCGCGAGGACCACTATCTGGAGCGGCTGGAGGCCCTGGACGAGAAGGTCGAGTACAACATCAAGGCCAGCCACGACGAGGAGGCCGTACTCCACCAGGTGCTGGCGGACGACCCGGAGCTGCGGGCCCTGAGCGAGGCCAACCGCAACGCCGGCGGCGGCACCTACGAACAGAAGCTGGCCCTCGGCGAGCGCATCGTGGCGGCCGTCAAGCAGCGCGAGGCCCGGGACGCGGTGGTCGTCCAGGAGGCCCTCCAGGACAAGTCCGTGGGGGTCAGCCCCGGTCCGGAGAGCAGCGGCTGGCTGGCCAACATCTCGTTCCTGGTGGACCGCGGCGCGGCGCACACCTTCGTCGACGCCGTGGAGAGGATCAAGGAACTCCACCCGCACCTGGTCCTCCAGGTCAACGGCCCGCTGCCGCCGTACAGCTTCGTGGAGTGACCGTCCCGGACCCGGGACCGAGGGGAGGCGACGACCATGGGCCTGCTCGGAGAAGTGCTGATGCTGCCCGCCGCGCCGATGCGCGGTGCCGCCTGGGTGCTGCGCCAGGTGGTGGCGGAGGCCGAGCGGCTGTACTACGACCCCTCCACCATCCAGCGTGAACTCGCCGCCCTCAACCAGAGGCTGGAGGCGGGCGAGGTGAGCGAGGAGGAGTTCGACCGGCTGGAGGACGAACTGCTCGCCCGCATGGAGGAGGGGGCGCGACGGCGATGACCTCGCCGTGGCTGCCCGTCCCTGGCATCCGACCGGGTGCCCGCCCGCATCATCCAGGTGCCGGCGGGCACCCGGTCGGTGTTTCCACGCCCGAGGAGGACCCCATCAGACAGTCGTTCAGACAGCCGTCCCGGCCGCTCGGGAACCGGCCCGGAAGACCGGTCCCGCCCGTGCGGGCCCACGAACTCTCCATGGAGTTGAACCACCGATGACCACACCCAGCCGGATGCCGAGCCCGTACGCGCCCGAGGGCAGCAGCGCCAACCTGGCGGACATCCTCGAACGCGTCCTCGACAAGGGTGTCGTCATCGCCGGCGACATCAAGATCAACCTGCTCGACATCGAGCTGCTGACGATCAAGCTGCGGCTGGTCGTCGCCTCCGTCGAGCGGGCCAAGGAAATGGGTATCGACTGGTGGGAGCACGACCCCGCCCTCTCCTCCAAGGCCCGGGACAAGGAACTGGCGCGCGAGAACGAGCAGTTGCAGCGCCGCATCGCCGAACTGGAGGAGCGCACCGCATGACCGGCACCCCCGCGGCCACCGAACCGCTGCGCTATGTGTACGCCGTCGTCCGCCCGTTCGACGGTGTCCTGCCGGAGGGCGTCCAGGGGGTCGACGGCGCGCCGCCCCGGCTGGTCCGGCACGGCGAGCTGGTCGCCGTGGTGGCCGCCGTACCCGCCGGGGACTTCGACGAGGGCCCGCTGCGGCAGCGCCTGGAGGACCTCGACTGGCTGGCCGCCACCGCGCGGGCGCACGACGCCGTGATCGCCGCCCTCTCCACCGTGACGTGCCCGCTGCCGCTGCGGCTGGCCACCGTCTGCCGCGACGACAGCGGTGTGCGGCGGCTGCTGGAGGACGGCCGGGAGCGCTTCGTCCGCGCCCTGGAGCGGCTGGACGGACGCGTCGAGTGGGGCGTCAAGGTGTACGCCGAGCAGTCCGTCCCCGAGACCACCGAACCCGCCCCCGCGGCCACCGGCGGGGCGGCCGGCACGGCCGGGGCGGGCGGCGGCCGGGCCTATCTGCGACGGCGGCTGGACGCCCGGCGCAGCCGGGAGGTGGACTGGCAGCGCGCCGACGCCCTCTGCCGCAAGCTCCACGCCGAGCTGTCCGAGTACGCCGAGGCGGCCACCCTGCACCGGCCCCAGGACACCAAGCTCTCCGGCGCGTCCGGCACCAATGCGCTGAACGCCGCCTATCTGGTGGACCGCTCGCGCAGCGAGGGCTTCGTCCAGCTGGTCCAGCAGGCGTCCGCGCCGGGCGTCCGGGTCGAACTGACCGGCCCCTGGGCGCCGTACTCCTTCGCGGGCATCGCCGAGGAGACCGAAGCCGTCGGGACGGCCGGGACCGCCGAGGAGACCGAAGCCGTCGGGACGGCCGGGACCGCCGACGAGCCCCGAGCCGCCGGGGCGGTCGGAGCCGCCGAGGAGACCGGAGCCGCCGGAGTGGCCCGGGAGGCGGAAGCGGTCCGGGAGACGGAAGCGGTCCGGGAGACCGGCGCCTCCGGGGCGGAGGAGCGGCGATGACGACCGGCTCCGACCTCACCGAGCCCCTGCACCAGCGCCGGATAGCCCTGGTCGACCTGCTGGACCGGCTGCTCGCCGGGGGAGTGGTCATCACCGGTGACCTGACGCTGCGGATCGCGGAGGTCGATCTCGTACGGATCGATCTCAAGGCCCTGATCAGCTCGGTCAACGCCTCGGTCCCCTCGCCGTTCGTGGAGCCCGGGGGCTCCCAGGAGCCCTGGGAGGCCGCCGGGCTCCAGGAGCTCCGGGACAAGGCCGACCGGATCGCGCCCCCCGGACCCTGACCGCCGGTCTCCCGCGCCCCGGGCCCCGGACAGCCGGGTCCGTACGGCCGGGTCCCGTACACGGGCCGTTCCCGTAGACCCGGGCCGGGCATCCGGACGGACCCCGGCCGCCGGTCGTCCGGCGGCCGCACCCCCGCACACCACCCCGAGGAGTTCCCATGAGCACCGCCCGCCGCCGAGTCGAACTCGACCCCGACTCGGTCGAACGCGACCTGGCCCGGCTGGTCCTCACCGTCATCGAGCTGCTCCGCCGGCTCATGGAGCAGCAGGCGCTGCGCCGGGTCGAGGACGGCGGTCTGACCGAGGACCAGGAGGAGCGGATCGGTCTGACACTGATGCTGCTGGAGGACCGCATGGAGCTGCTCCGCACCCGCTTCGGCCTGAAGCCCGAGGATCTGAACATCGACCTGGGCCCGCTCGGCCCGCTGCTCTGATCCGCCGGCCGCCCCGCCCCGCGCGGTGGCCGTCAGCCAGGAACCCGCAAGCCCAGGAGGCCCGCCCCTCCCGGCACGGCTCGCACCTCGTGCGTCCGGCCGGGGAGAGAGCGGGCCTCCTGGTGTACCGCGGCGCGTACCGCGGCGGTGTACTACAGCAGGGCCTTGGGCCGGTAGACCACCAGCGCCTCGTCGGCGGTGTCCACGGTCAGCTCCGGCGGGGCCTCCACCACCTCGCCGTCGAAGGCCAGCGGGGTGCCCGGGGCCAGGCCCGATATCCGCAGCCGCCGCATCTTCTCGGCCGCGTGGACCGGCGACCGGCTGAGCGGCCCGGCCAGCGCCGCCGCCAGCAGCCGCAGTCCCGGCAGCCGGCCGCCGTGCACCACCCGCACATCGAGCAGCCCGTCGGCCAGGTCCAGCCGGTGCCCGGGCGTCGGGCCCATCCGCTGGTACATGCCGTTGCCGGCGAACAGCAGCCAGAGCGACCGCCGCTCGCCGTGCAGCTCGGCCTCCAGCGGCCGGCCGGCGCGCAACACCCGCAGCGCGGCCAGCACCCCGGCCGGCCAGCCGCCGATCCGGGGCGACCAGCGCTCCCGGAGGCGTACCAGCTCCGGGTAGACGCCCAGGCTGAAGGTGTTGAGGAAGTGGCCCTGCTTGGTTCCGTCCGGGCCCGGACGGAACCGGCCCAGGTCCACCCGGACCGCGTCGCCGGCCGCCACCGCCCGGCAGGTGTCCGCCACCGCCTCGATGCCCAGGTCGTACGCGAAGTGGTTGAAGGTGCCGCCCGGGAAGACGGCCAGCGGGAGATCGTGCCGGGCGGCGACCACGGCGGCCCGGTTCACCGTGCCGTCCCCGCCCAGTACGCCCAGCGCCAGGCAGCGGGCGGCCGCCCGCTCCAGCTCCGCCTCCACGTCGCCCGGCTCGCACTCCAGCACCTCGGCGCCGGGCATGGCGTCCTTGAGCAGCGGGGCCGAACCCGCCGTGCCCGACGAGCGGTTGACCACGACCACCAGACCGGTACCGTCCGCCAGCGCGGGCGCCTCGGCGTACGGGCGTCCCGGCGCGGGCAGCTGGGAGCGGGTCGGCACCATGCCCCGCACGGCGAGCGCGGCGCCCACGCCGAGCGCCGCGCCCGCCAGGACGTCACTGGGATAGTGGACGCCCGTGTAGACCCGGGAGAGCGCCACCGCCGCGGCCACCGGGGCGACCGCCGCGCCCCAGCCCCGGGACTCCAGCGCCACCCCGGTGGCGAACGCCGCCGCCGAGGCCGCGTGCCCGGAGGGGAAGGAGGTGGTGAGCGGCTGCCGCTTAAGCCTGCGGATGGCCGGTACGGCGTCGAGCAGCGGGCGGTTCCGGCGCACCGAGCGCTTGGCGATGGTGTTGACGGTGGCGGAGGCCAGGGCCAGCGAGGCGGCGCCGCGCAGCGCGGCCCGCCGGGAGCGCTGGCCGCGGCCGAGCACGGCCATCCCGGCCGCCGCGCCGAACCACAGCAGACCGTGGTTGGCGCTCCGGCTCAGGCGGGGGAGTACCGGGTCGGCGCCGGGCCAGTGCCGGGTCGCCACCCGGTGGAAGACCTCGCGGTCCCAGCCGCTCAGCAGGGTGGAGACCCGGCCGCGGAGGGAGTCGGCGGTCTGGACGGTGTACGCATCGGACATGCCCGCCGCCTACCCCGTCTCCGGGGCGGCGACGCACCGTCGTTCGGCCATCGCGTCCCTCCTGGTCACCCGGCCCGCCCGCTCACCCCGCCCGCCCGCTCACCCGGTCACTCGGGCCACGGCCGGGGGCGGTGGCCGGCGGACCCCTTCCGGGCACCTGGTCACCCGGTCACCCGGCCCGCCCTTCAGCCGCTCCGGCTCATCTGCCCGGCTGCCCGGCCCCGGCTGCTCGGGACCCCGGCTGCTCGGCCGCCGGGCCCGCCGCCCGTACGCCTCCGGGCTCAGCCCTCGCGCAGCTCCCGCGCGGCCTCCGACTCGGCCTCCTCGTAGGGCCAGCGCAGCAGCGCGCCCAGGCCGCCCACCGGGACGTCGTCGTCGGTCTCCGGCCGGACGCGCAGCACCTCCGCGCCCGCCATCACGGCGGAGCGCAGCAGCGCGTCGTCCGCCCGCGCCGCCACCGGCTCCCGTTCGCCCAGGTAGTGAGCCTCGGAGCGGCGCACGGCGAGCTGGTCGGGCTCGGCGCCCACCCACACCTCGCGGTGGGCGTCCGGGCCCTCGGTACGGATCAGCAGCTCCTCGATCCGGTGTTCGCGGGCCGCCTCCACCAGCGCGGGTATGCCCTCGGCCGCGAACGGGCGCCCGTCGCGCGGGGAGCGGGCCGAGCGGAACCGGTCCAGCTCGGTCTCGGCGGTACGGCGCAGATGCTCCTGCCGGGCCGCCTCCACGTCCTCGTCCAGCAGCCGGGTGCTCGCCCCGGCGGCCCGGCCGCCGTGCTCGCTCTCCACCACCAGGGGCTGGAGGTCCACCGGCAGCCGGCCATGGACCGAGCGGCGCTCCCGGGTGTCGCCGGCGAGCACGATCAGATCGGCGCCGGTCTCCGCCTCGCTCTCCGCGAGCGCGCCGGCGATCTCGGCCGCGTTGTGCTCCCAGGTGTTCTCCACGCCGGCCTGGAAGTGACGCTCGGACCAGTCGGCCGACGCCGTGCGGTGCACCGGCCAGTCCCTGCCCTTGACCTGGCCCGCCGGACGGCCGCCCAGCGGGGTGCGCAGCTCCAGGTCCGCGCCGGTGCGGTCGACGTACGCCACCAGCGCCACCGGCTCCTGGGCGGACAGATCGAGCAGCGGGCCCAGCCGGGGCAGCGCCGACCAGGTGACATCGGCCGGTGCGAGCGGCCGGTGGGCGAGCGGCGGATCGAGGACCACTTCGCCATGGGCCGCGAACACCGCGCGCCCCTGCTCGCCGGGGGGCCGGGGGTCGCTCGTCAGAGCCTCGTACACGGCCTGTCCGGTCGCCCGGTCGGCGCCCTGGTCCACGAGGGCCCGGCAGACCTCCCTGGCCTGGAGTTCCCGTCGCTCCCCGGCGGCCTCGTCGAC
Source organism: Streptomyces pyxinae (assembly GCF_024756275.1). Taxonomy (GTDB): domain Bacteria; phylum Actinomycetota; class Actinomycetes; order Streptomycetales; family Streptomycetaceae; genus Streptomyces; species Streptomyces pyxinae. Next base: position 90,967 of record NZ_JANUGQ010000023.1, read on the forward strand.
CTGGGACGTGTCCAGATACACGCTGGCCCACGGACCGGGGCGGTCGAACAGACTGGTGAGAAAGGCGAGTTGCATGGCTCCCTCCCTGGGTGCCGATCGCTTCCACGGTGCGGCCTCCCGAGTACCCGGGGCATCTCCCGCCACACAGGTCACAGTCACCCCATCCCGGTCGCTTTCGCCCAGGACGCTGTGGATCGGAGGTCGTGAACCGGACGCCGTGAATTGGGCCGCACGGCGAAAGGCTCCTCGTCCGCCGCGCGGGACGAGGAGCCGTTCGGGGGAGGGCGGGCCGGTCAGCCGCCCGAGGACGCCTTGGCGAACTCCGCCGTGAAGGTCTCGCAGAAGGCCTTGAGGTCGTCCGGCTTACGGCTGGTGATCAGGGTGCCGGGCGCCGCCGTGCACACCTTCACCCGCTCGTCCACCCACTGCGCCCCCGCGTTGGTGAGATCGGTGCGGAGACTGGGCCAGGAGGTGAGGGTGCGCCCGCGCACCACATCGGCCTCGATCAGGGTCCACGGCGCGTGGCAGATCGCCGCGACCGGCTTGCCCGCGTCGAAGAACTCCTTCACGAAGGCCACGGCCCGCTCGTCGAGCCGCAGGGCGTCCGGGTTGGCCACGCCACCGGGGAGTACCAGCCCGTCGAAGTCGGTGGCGGACGCCTCGCGGACGGTCCGGTCGACCGGGAAGGCGTCCGCCTTGTCGAGGTGGTTGAACGCCTGGATCTCCCCGGAGTCGGTCGAGACCAGCACCGGGGTGTCCCCGTTGTCCTTCACCGCCTGCCAGGGCTCGGTCAGTTCGACCTGCTCGACGCCCTCCGGCGCCACCAGAAAAGCGATCTGCACAGTGCTTCCTCTCGTTCCCTCTCGTTTCCGCCGGCTCGTTCTCTCTGGGTTTCTCTGAGTTTCTCCAGGTTCCTCTGGCGTTCTCTCGGTTTCTCTCGCGGACTGCTCGCTCTGTCCGGAAGCCGGAGCGCCCCGGTTGCCCGCCCGGGGGGAGCCCCCGGGGCGTGTGCTCGGCCGGTGTGCTCAGTGGGCCGGCTGCAGGGCCTCCGCCACCTCCTGCACGCTGCGATAGGTGTCCCGGGCGGGCAGCTCCGCCACCCGGTCGGTCAGCGGATCGGGCGCGTGCCGCTCCCGCAGCACCCTCAGCAGATCGCCTCGGTGCGCGGGGAAGGGGGTGCGCGCCAGATGCCGGCCCAGCTCCAGCCGCAGCGCCTCGAAGGCGTTGGCCGGCATCGGCCCCGACGCCACCTGCGGGTCGTCGTCGGCCACCGGCTCGGGGTCGTGCCACTCCTCGGTCCTGGTGGGGTGGCCGGACCGGAGCAGCCCCTTGAGCTGGTGCTTCATTTCGTCGTCCTGGCGACGGCTGAGCCGGTCACTGCCTCGCTGCATGGATGCCCTCCAGGGTTTCGGGTCGTCTCTTGAGGGGTTGCCCGGGCGGGTACCCGGCGTCGCAACGGCAAACCCCTGCTCCGGCCCGGTCCGGCACGGCCGGGGACCGGCCGGTGGAACGGCCGGTGGGAAGCCGCCGTGGTTTGACCCGGGACGGGCGGGGGACTCGCCCACCTGGCCGAGCGGCCATGGGGTGCAGGGGAAACGGGGTTCCGGACGCGCGACGGCGGTCCCGTCCGGAACCCCTCCCGGGCTACGTGTGAAACCCGGACTCCTCGTGTCTCGCACGGAGCAGGGGCCGCCGTCCCGGGGCCGCCGCCCCCGTCCCGCGCACGGCTCCACACGGAAGGACCGGCCCCATGGGACTGCTGCCCGTACTGACCGTCCTGCTACTGCCGCTGATCCTGCTGGGGGTGGTCATGGCGATGGGACGGTACGAGGAGTTGCTCATCGAGCCGCTCTACGAACCGGCTGAACCGGCCGAACCGGCCGAACCGGCTCCCGACGCCACCGAGCCGCCCGGCGAGCCGTCGGCCGACCGGTCGGCCGCTCCGACCGGACCGCCACCCGTGTCCGAGCCGCTGTCCGCCCCTGAACCGGCGCCCATTGCCGGGCCGGCGCCCGTCTCCGGACCGGCGGTCACCTTCGGGCCGGTGCCCGTGTCCGGACCGGTGCCCGTGTCCGGGCCGAGGCCCGTCTTCGGGCCGGTGCCGGTGTCCGGACCGGTGCCGTCCGCGTCCGGGCCGGGAGCGGACACGACCGCGACCGCGAGCGGGCTCGCCGCCGGCGCACCGGCCTCTTCCGGCCCGGGGGCCGCCGCCGGCGCACCGACCACCGCACCGGAAGCCGCTTCCGGGCCGACCGCCGGGCCCCGGGCGGCACGGGTCCCGCCGCCGGTCCCGCCGCCGGTCCCGTCCGGGGCGCCCCGCCATGCCCGGCGCCGCCGTGTCCGTCCCCGGTGGCTGCCCTTCGCGCCGCGCGCCCGGGCCGCCGAGGCGGCGGTGCCGGCCGGCCGCTGACCGGGCCGCCCCGCCGCTCGTCACCGCGCTCGGGACCGCGCCCGCCGGCCGTGCCCGGGACCAGGGCCCGCCGCCCGGGAGCGCGGGCCCGGCGCCGGGCGCGTACCACTCACCCGGACAGCCGAAGGCCCAGCGCCCCGCCGACCCCGCCCGCGCGGTCGCCCCCAACCCCGCCGCACCCCTGCTGAGGTGCGGTTTTTCCATCCCGCCGGTCCGTGACGAGCCCCGTCCGGCACCACCGGCGGGCCCCTCCGGCCGGCCGCCGGAACCTCTCCGGAGGCCGAACCGCCGGAACGCGGGGACAGTGGGAGGGGGCCGGTTTGCAGGATCCGGCCCAGGGCAGGCGCTCCTCGTGCTCCGGACCGGTGGCACCGCTGGGGCGACGCCGCCGCTCCGGGCGCCCGCTGCCCGGACGAAGTGAGCTCACCTCGGGGTGACAGCCAACCGTCAGCGCCGTTCGAGGAGCTGAATAGCACAATGCGAACCCTCGCTCACACGAAGCACCCGCATGACGACGCCCCCGACACCGCCGAAGCGTTTCTCCGCCTCTCCCGGCTGCCCGGGGGCGAGGAGCGGGAGGCCGTACGGCAGGACATCGTCCGCGCCTGGCTCCCCATGGCCGACCGGCTCGCCGGCCGGTTCCGGAACCGCGGCGAAGCGCTGGAGGACCTCAAGCAGGTGGCCGCCCTCGGCCTGGTCAAGGCGGTCGACCGGTACGACCCCGAGCGCGGCGCCGCCTTCGAGAGCTTCGCCGTGCCGACCATCACGGGGGAGATCAAGCGGCACTTCCGGGACCATATGTGGACCCTGCATGTCCCGCGCCGCGTCCAGGACCTGCGGAGCCGGGTTCGCGCCGCCCACCAGGAGCTCACCACGACGGTGGGGGGCCGCGCCCCCACCGTCGCCGAGGTCGCCGTCAAGGCGGGGATGACCGAGGAGGAGGCGCTCGCCGGGCTGGAGGCGCTGGACAGCTTCACCGCCCTCTCGCTCGATGCCGAACTCCCCGGCACCGAGGACGGCTACACCCTGGTCGACGCCCTGGGCGGCCCCGATCCGGCGCTGGACGTGGTCATCGACCGGGAGGCCGTCAAGCCCCGGCTGCGCGAACTGCCCGAGCGCGAGCAGCGCATCCTCTACATGCGCTTCTTCCGGGACATGACCCAGAGCCGGATAGCCGAGGACCTCGGCATTTCCCAGATGCATGTCTCCCGGCTGATCAGCCGCTGCTGCTCCCAGATGCGGGAGGACATCATGCGGGACACGGCGGCCTGACCACCGTCCCGGGACCGTGCCACCGGCCCGGCCCCCGGCCGCACCCACCGGCACGCCCCGGCCCGGCCGGCAGACCGAGCCGGGCCGGTGGACCGAGCCGGGCCGGTGAACGGGGCAGCAGTGGCAGGCAGGCACGTACCGGGCGCCACCGGCGCCGCCGTACGGGAGGCGGAGGTGGTGGCATGCGCGCGACGGCAGGGGCGGCGGGGGACGACGACCACCCGCTGGACGAGGGGCGCGGCCCGGTGCGGTACGCGCCCGCCACCCCGGGCACGGGCCTGCCGGTGCCGCCCGGGCAGGCCGCCGTCCTCGCCGCCGCCGCGGACCGTGCCGAGCCCGAACCGCCCGGCGGCGGCCCGCTGTTGCGGGAGGCGGCCGCCGGCTACTGGTGGCGGCGCGGGCTGCACGGGCACCCCGGGGACGTGGTCGCCGCCCCGGGTGCCCCGCCCCTGCTCTCCGCGCTGATCACCGCGTACGGCGGCGATGTGCTGCTGCCCCGGCCCTGCCCCGCCTGGTGGACCCCGCAGGCCCGGCTGCTCGGCCGCCCCGCCTACCATGTGCCCACCCCCGCCGAGTGCGGCGGCGTGCCCGATCCGTACGCCCTGCTGGAGACCGTACGGCGGATACGGCACGAGGGCGGCCGCCCCCGGCTGCTGCTGCTCTCCGTCGCGGACGACCCCACCGCCACCGTGCCACCGCCCGAGGTGGTGCGGGAGGCGTGCGAGGCGGCCGTCGCGGCGGGGCTCGGCATCGTCAGCGACGAGACCTGGCGGGACACCGTGCACCGGGCGCACGACACCGTGCTGGTCAGCCCCGCCGAGATGTGCCCGGACGAGGTCACCGTCGTCTCCGACCTGGCCGGCGCGCTCACCCCGGCCGCCTGGCCCGCCGCGATCGCCCGCTTCCCGCGCACCCCGCGCGGCGCTGCCCTCCGGGACCGGGTCCTCGACCTGCTCACCGCGCTCGGTGCCGTACTGGCCGCCCCGGTCGCGGCGGTCGCCACCGACGCCCTGGACGAGCCGCCGGCGGTCGCCGAGCACACCCGCGCGGCCACCGCGCTGCACGCCGCCGTCGCCGTCGCGGCGCACCGGGCGGTGCTGGCCGCCGGCGCGCTGGCCCGGCCGCCGGAGGCCGGCCGCCATCTCTACGCGGACTTCGCCCCGTTGCGCACCGCGCTCGCGGCGCGCGGAGTGACCGACTCCATGGAGCTGGAGGAGCATCTGACCGGTCTGCTCGGGGCAGCGATACCGGGTGGCCACCGGTTCGGTGACGAGCTCGGCGCCCTCCGGGCCCGGCTGTCGACGGCACCGCTGCTGGGGGCCACCCCCGAGGAGCGCGCGGCGGCCCTCCGGGCGCGGCAGCCGCTCGAACTGCCGCAGGTGGCCGGGGCGCTGAGCGCCCTCGGGGCACGTCTCGGAGGACTCTCGGAGGACCCAGGGACGGCCGGGAACGACGGTGAGACGGTGAACGGAGCCCGCAGATGACGGAACGGACGGCATCCCCCCGGGAGAACTCCGGCCCCGCCGGGGGCGCTTCGGACGACGGCGCCCTCTCCGGCGGCGCCCCCGCGTCCACCGCCCCGCCCGGGGGACCCGGTCCGGTGCCCCGCACGGGCCCGGACACCGCCGTCCCGGGCCCGGACACCGCCCCGGGGCCGTACCCGGGCACCGGACCGGGCGCGGAGCCGGACCCCGGGACGTACGGCGGGGCGCACGACGGCCGGGACGCCGCACTGGACCTGGCACCGGACACCGCGCCCGGCACCGGGGCGCGGCCGGCGCCCCCGGTGGCGCTCGGCCGGACGCGGATCTGGCCGGCTTCCTTCGCCGACCGGCTCACCATGCCGCTGCCGGGCGTCCGGGGCATGGCCCGGCTCGCCCGGGAGGGTGCCGTACGTCCCCGTCCCGAAGGACTCCGCGACATCCCCCGGCTGCCGTTCGCCCCCGGCCCGCTGCCCGCCGCCGGGCCGGACACCGTGGCCCTCACCTGGGCCGGACACGCCAGCTGGATCGTCCGGATCGGCGGCCTCACCGTGCTCACCGACCCGGTCTGGTCCCGCCGCATCCTCGGCACCCCGGCCCGGATCACCCCGGTGGGGGTGCGATGGGCGGACCTGCCGCCGGTGGACGCCGTGGTCATCAGCCACAACCACTACGACCATCTGGACGCGCCCACCGTCGCCCGGCTGCCGCGCGACACCCCGGTCTTCGCCCCGGCCGGGCTCGGCCGCTGGTTCCGCCGCCGCCGGTTCACCCGGGTCACCGAGCTGGACTGGTGGGAGGCGGCCCAACTCGGCGGCGTACGCTTCGAGTTCGTCCCCGCCCACCACTGGTCCAAGCGCACCCTCACCGACACCTGCCGCTCGCTCTGGGGCGGCTGGGTACTGACCGACCGCCACCACCGGCGGGTCTACTTCGCGGGCGACACCGGTTACGGCCACTGGTTCCGGGAGATCGGGCGCCGGCACCCCGGCATCGACCTCGCCCTGCTGCCCATCGGCGCCTACGCGCCCCGCTGGTGGCTGCGGGACGTCCACACCGACCCGGAGGAGGCGGTCCAGGCCTTTCTGGACCTCGGCGCCCGGATCATGGCCCCGATGCACTGGGCGACGTTCGTCCTCTCCGCCGAACCGGTGCTGGAGCCGCTCACCCGGCTGCTCACCGCCTGGGAGGCCGCCGGACTGGACCCCGCCCGGCTCTGGGACCTCCCGGTCGGCGGCTCCCGGGTGCTGGACGGAGCCGCCCCCGAGGGCTGAGCCCGGGGGCCACGCGCCGCCGGGTCCCGGGCTCCGGGACGTGGGCCCCCGGCCTCGGGCGCCCGCCCACCGCCCGGCGCCCGGAGTCAGCCGGTCCGGCGCACCCGGTGCCAGAGCGACGGCACCCCGGCGATCAGCAGCGTCACCAGTACGGCCGCTGCGACACCCTCCCAGGGGCGGGCGAACAGCGAGCCGCCGAGGATGCCGATCAGCTGGTAGGTCGCCGCCCAGGCGAGGCAGGCCGGGATGTCACCGCGCACGAAGCGGCGCAGCGGCATCTCGGTCAGCAGGCAGGCCAGCATCACCGGGATCCGGCCCGCCGGGACCAGCCGGGAGAGCACCAGCACCGACACCTTGTGGTCGTGCAGCTTCTCCTGGGCGCGCTCCAGCCGGTCCGGCGCCGCCCGGTCGCGCAGCCGGTTCAGCCAGCGGGAGCCGTTCCGGGAGTGGACACCCCGGCGGCCCAGCCAGTAGAGCGCCACGTCCCCGGCGAGCGCGGCGCCCGCCGACAGCGCGAAGACCACCAGCAGCGGCACCGGCAGCGTCTGGTGGAAGGCCACCACCGCCGCCGAACTGACGATCGCCCCGGTCGGCACCACCGGCACCAGGGCACCCAGCGCCACCAGCAGGAACAGCGCCGGATAGCCGACCGTGTGCTGGGCCGACTCGGAGGGCAGCCCCAACAGCCCGGACATCACCCGGCCACCTCCGGCCGGACGCTCTCGCCGTGGCCCAGCAGATGCACCCGCACCCCGGGCGCCAGCCGGGCCGCCTGCCGGACGAACTCGTCGCCCGGGGCGTGGAATTCATGCGGCCGTACGCCGTCCATGCCGATCGGCCAGTAGGTGCCGTAGTGCACCGGAACCGCCGCCCGGGGGGCCAGCGCGGCCAGCGCCCGGGCCGCCCGCGCCGCGTCCAGATGGCCGTGACCGAGATACGGCCCCCAGCCGCCGACCGGCAGCAGTGCCACGTCCACCGGGCCGACCGCCCCGGCCATGTCGTCGAACAGCCCGGTGTCCCCGGCGAAGTAGGTGCGTGCGGCGCCCTGGATCACATAGCCGAGCGCGGGGGAGCGGTGCGGCCCCACCGGCAGCCGGCGGCCGTCGTGCAGCGCGGGCACCGCCCGGATCAGCACGCCGCCGGCCTCGGTCTCCTCGCCCGCCGCCAGCTCGGTCACCGGCAGCCCGGAGAGCGCCGCCCGCCGGCGCAGCCCCGGCACCGCGCGGGCCGCCCCGCGCGGCACGATCAGCGGGGTGCCGGGCGCCAGCCGGGCCAGCGACGGCGGATGGAGATGATCGGCGTGCAGATGCGAGATGAGCACCGCGTCGGCCCGTGCCGCGTCGGGCGGCGGCACCGCGCCCCGGCGCCGGCGCAGATGCGCCAGCCGCCGCACGAAGAGCGGATCGGTGAGGATCCGCACCCCCGAGTCCTCGACCGTACAGGTGGCATGTCCCCACCAGGTGATCTCCACCGGCGCACCCCTCCTCGCTCCGCTCGCCCCGGTCCGCTCCGCTCGTGTGCCCCGAGCCTACGACCGCACCCCAGGCACCGGAGCAGGCGGAGTAGGGTCGGGCGCATGGACGACGTACGCGTGGCGGCGATCGCCAGTCTGACGCCGCTCGAAGAGCTGGACAGCGACCCCTTCCTGGCCGACACCCGGAGCCAGCACGCCATGTGCGAGCGGTGGGCGGCGGACAAGGGGTACGTCGTCAGCCGGCGGCTCCAGTGCTGCGGACTCCCGCCGGATCACCGGGGGTTGTGGGCCGACGTGGAGGCGGGCGAGGTCGATCTCTTCGTGGTGCCCAACGAACGCGTGCTGGAGCGGGCGCTGACCTCGGTCCGGGACTTCTCGGCGGAGTGCGAGCGCCGGGGCGTGCGGCTGGAGACGGCGGGGCTCGACGAACCGGCGTACGACGCGGCGATGAAGGCGCGGGTGCACCGCAGACTCTCGATGCCCACGGCCGGCTACCACGGTGGCTGAGGAGCACCCACCGCCGTCCGGTACGGAGAAGCGACCGTCACCGTCCGGTACGGAGAAGCACCCACCGCCGTCCCTCCGGGCGGAGCGCCCGTCACCGTCCGGCTCGGCGGAGCGCCCGTCGGCGCTCCGGCCCGAGGAGCCCCAAGAGCCCGAGGGGCCCCAGGAGACCGAGGCACCCGAGGAGCTTGGCCGGTCCGAGGAGGCTGCCCGGCCCGAACGGCCCGGCCGCCGGCCGCGCTGGCGGGCGGCCGGCGCCTCGCTGGCCCGGGTCCTGGTCGTCTGGGCCGTGTCGACGCTCACCATGCTCGCGCTCGCCGGGCTGATGCCGGACTTCCGGCTCCAGTCCGAGGACGGCGAGGCGATCACCACCACGGCGGTCACGGCCGCCTGGGGCGCCGGCGCCTTCGGCCTGCTCGGCGCCCTGGTCTGGCCCCTGGTGGTACGGGCGCTGCTGCTGGTGCCGGCACTCGTCCTCGGCCTGCTGGTGTTCTTCCTCAACGGCTCCCTGCTGCTGGTCGCGCTCCGGCTGATACCCGACGGCGGGGGCGAGGCGGCCCCGGACAACGCCGTGGTGGTGGCCGCCGTGATGTCCGCCGTCGCCTCCGCCACCTCCACCGCCCTGGCCGTCCGCGACGACAACGCCTACCGCCGCCGGCTCTCCCGGCTCGCGGGCCGGCGCGGGTTCGCCGGCCGGGACCCCGGCCCGCCGGCCGGCTCCCCGCCCGGGCTGCTCTTCGTCCAGCTCGACGGCGTCGGCCACCGGGTGCTGCGGGACGCGGTCGGCCAGGGGCTGATGCCCACGGTCGCCACCTGGCTGCGCACCACCCACCGGCTGACCCCCTGGCGCACCGACTGGTCCAGCCAGACCGGCGCCAGCCAGCTCGGCATCCTGCACGGCTCCAACCACGACGTACCGGCCTTCCGCTGGTACGAGAAGGACACCGGCCGGCTGATGGTCACCAACCGGCCCGCCTCCGCCGCCGAGATGGAGCGGCGGGCGGTGGCCAGGACCGCCGACGGCGGACTGCTCACGGTGGACGGCGCCAGCCGGGGCAACCTCTTCGGCGGCGGCGCGGAGCAGCTGGCCCTGGTGCTCTCCGGCTCGGCGCGGATGGGCCGGGGCAGCCGCTCCCGCGCCGGGTACTTCGCCTACTTCCGCGACCCGGCCAACTCCGTCCGTACCGCCGTCTCCTGCACCGCCGAGGTGTTCCGCGAGATCGGCCAGTCGGTCCGCGCCCGGCTCGCGGGGGAGCGGCCCCGGGTCGGCCGGGGCGGCCTCTACCCGTTCATCCGGGCCTTCGCCACCGTGGTCGAGCGGGACGTGGTGGTCTCCGCCGTGATGGGCGATCTGCTCGCCGGGCGGGCCGCCGTCTACGCCGATCTGGTGGCGTACGACGAGGTCGCCCACCACTCGGGCCCGCACAGCCGGGACGCGGCGCGGGTGCTGCGGCGGCTCGACCGCTCGCTGGCGCTGATCGCGGAGGCCGTCGAGCACGCGCCCCGCCCCTACCGGCTGGTGCTCCTCTCCGACCACGGCCAGAGCCCGGGGGAGACCTTCGAGTCCGCGTACGGTCTCACCTTGAAGGACCTGGTCCGGGCCGCGAGCGGACTGCCCGTCCCGCGCCGCGCCCAGCGCACCCGGAGCGGCGCCGAGGCCCGGTACGCCCTGCGCAGCGCCGTACGGCTGCCGTCGGCCGAGTGGCAGGAGGAGCCGGCGGCCGGCCACGACTCCGAGCCGGTCGTGCTGGCCTCCGGCAATCTGGGCCTGATCTCCTTCCCGGACGTGCCGCACCGGCTGACCCGGGAGGAGATCGACCGCCGCCACCCCGCCCTGCTGCGCACCCTCGCCGACCACCCGGGCATCGGCTTCCTGCTGGTACGGAGCGAACGGCACGGCTCGGTGGTGCTGGCCAGGGACGGCCAGGAGGTCCCGGTCCGGGAGCTCACCGACGGCGGACCGCTGGCGGTCTTCGGACCGGGCGCGGCCGCGGCGGTACGGCGGACCGACGGCTTCGCGCATGTCGCGGACATCATGGTCAACTCGCGGTACGACCCCGCCACCGGTGAGGTGCACGCCTTCGAGGAGCAGATCGGCTCGCACGGCGGACTGGGCGGCGAGCAGTCCGAGGCCTTTCTGCTCTCCCCGCTGGTGCTCTCGCCACCGGTCGGGGAGGGCGGTCGGCTGGTGGGCGCCGAGGCGGTGCACCGGGTGCTGCGCCGCTGGCTGCGCGAGGGCCTCGGCCCCCAGGTGCCCATCGCTCCCGCCGCTGCCGCCGCCCGTGAGACCTCCGTCCACAAGATCCCGGCCCCCGGCCATGAGACCTCGGCCCCCGGCCTGTCCGGCCCGGCGCCCGGGGACCTGTCACCGGCCGGCGGCTCCGGGACCGCCGACGCACGTGCCGACACCCCCCGCGAGCCGGCCGGCGACCGGAACACCCGCGCCTGACCGGAGCCCGCCACCTGACCGGGACGCCCCCACCCTGCCGGGGCCTGTCGCCGGGGCACCGGCCCCCGCGCCCGCGCCGCCCGGCCGCGCCGGGACGGACGTCCCCGGGCGGCAGCCGGTCCCCCGGGGGCGCCGGCGGCGTCGGGGAGCGGTGCTCGCGTTGCTTCCGCGTACCGACAGGAATCGCCGTCCCGGGCCGAGGCGGACGAAGCTTTTCCGTCGTGAAACCGTGTTCCGCCGGACGAACAGCAGTGATTTGGTGGAGTCTTCACGGTGGCCGACCATGGTCGGGTTTGCACGGCGAAAGGCGCACCACCTCCATGATCACGGACCCCACTCCCGACGAGCGGAGCAAGCACGCCCGCACCTTCGGCCTGCCGATCGCCACCGCGCTGGTCATGGGCAACATCATCGGCGGGGGCATCTTCCTGCTCCCCGCCTCCGTCGCCCCCTACGGCACGATCAGCCTGGTGGCCTTCGGCGTCCTCACGGCCGGGGCGATCGCCCTGGCGCTGGTCTTCGGCCGGCTCGCCCAGCGGATGCCGCAGACCGGCGGCCCGTACATCTACGCCCGCGAGGCGTTCGGCGACTTCGCCGGCTTCCTCGCCGCCTGGTCGTACTGGATCACCACCTGGGTCTCCAACGCGGCCCTCGCCGTGGCCGCCGTCGGCTATCTCGACGTACTGATCCCGGTGCACTCCTCCACCGCCGCCACCGTGGTCGCCGCGCTGCTGCTCCAGTGGCTGCCGGCCCTCGCCAATCTGGCGGGCACCCGGTACGTGGGAGCCGTCCAACTGGTGGCGACGGTGCTCAAGTTCATCCCGCTGCTGCTGGTCGCGGTGGGCGGCCTGTTCTTCTTCGACGCCGGCAACCTCGGCCCCTTCCAGACCGGCGGCACCAGCGCGGTGGGCGCGGTCTCGGCCTCGGCCGCGATCCTGCTCTTCAGCTATCTGGGCGTCGAGTCCGCCGCGGTCAGCGCCGGTGAGGTGCGCGACCCGCAGCGCAATGTCGGGCGCGCCACGATACTCGGCACCCTGGGCGCCGCCGTCATCTATCTGCTCGGCACCCTCGCGGTCTTCGGCACCGTCGCCCACGACGAGCTGGTCGGCTCGACGGCGCCCTTCTCGGCGGCGGTGGACGCCATGTTCGGCGGCACCTGGGGCGGTACCGCCATCGCCTGCATGGCCCTGGTCTCCATGGTGGGCGCGCTCAACGGCTGGACCCTGCTCAGCGCCCAGACCCCGTACGCGGCGGCCCGGGACGGCCTCTTCCCGTCCTTCTTCACCCACAAGCGGCGCGGGGTGCCGACCTACGGCGTCCTGGTCACCGTCGTGCTGGCCTCACTGCTGACGGTGTACAACTACACGGCCGGCTCCCAGCGGGTCTTCGAGATCCTGGTGCTGATCACCACCTTCACCGCCACCGTGCCCTATCTGCTCTCCAGCGCCGCCCAGATCTACCACCTGGTCTCGGGCCGCGCGGACCGGGTGAACCGGGGCCGGCTGGTGCGGGACGTCGTCCTGGCCGTCGCCGCCTTCGCCTTCTCCATGTGGCTGGTCGCGGGTTCCGGGTACGCCGCCGTCTACCAGGGCGTGCTGTTCCTCTTCGCGGGTGTGCTGGTGTACGCCTGGATGGCGGCCCGCAAGCAGCGCGCCTGACACCGCCGGGACAGCCCCCGGGCGTCCGCCGGGGCCGGCCGTACGCGCCCCTCGCGCGCGCCCGGCGGGGCGGGCTCCGCGCGCTCGCCCGATCGGGCGGTTGGCGGGCCGAACGGGCGACAACCGGTCCGGCCGTGGGCAGGGGACGGCCATGACCGCCACCGCCCGGACCCCCGCCACCGGCTCCGCCGTGCGCCGGGGCCTGCTGGTGGCGCTGCTGGTCCTGGCCGCCCTGCTGGGCCTGGCGGGCGAGGCCCCCGCCACCGGGGCCGAGGCCAGGACGGCCACCGCCGCACCGGCCGGGGCGCCCGACCCCGACCCGGCGGAGACCGAGGCGGCGGTGGCCCGGCGGACGGAGCGCCGTGCTCCACGTCCCGCCCCTCCGGCGCCGCTGCCGCCGTCCCCCGCCGACCGGACGGCCGCCCCCTCCCCGGTGCGGTGCCCGGCCCCGTACCCCGTCTCTCCCGCCCAGCCGGTACGCGCCCTGCGGAGCGTGGTCCTGCGCTGCTGATCGGCCCCGCCGACCCAGCCCCACCGACCACCTCTCCTCCAGGCGAAGGAGCTTCACCGGCATGCCTGTCGACCTTTTCGCGGCGCTCAACGCCCTGGTGCGCGCCGAGCTGGCCCGTACCCTCACCAGCACCACCCGGCCGTCCCGCCCGCCCGCCGACCCGGCCGACCCGGTCGAACCGCTGCCCGGGCGGGCCGGCACGCCTCCCGTCCCGGCCGTCCCCGCGCCGGAGCCGGACCCGTCCGGCTGACCCCGGCCGGCCGGCCGTCCGCCACCGCCCGGCGGCGGACGGCCGGCCTCTTCCGCGTACGGGACACGAGGCACGGGGTACGCGCCGGGGGAGCCCGCCACCCGGGCACGGCCCTGCCGTCCACGTCGCCCCGTACCGGGCCGGTTCAGCCGCCGGCGGGTTCGGAGAGTCCGGCGGCGGCCTCCGCCAGCGCCTCCAGCACCGGCCGGATCAGCGGATGCTCTCCGGCACCCCGGCGCACGGCGGCGAAGACCCGCCGGAAGGCGGCCGGGCCCGCGACCGGCCGGACCACCACGTCCGCCAGCGCGATGCCCCGCAGCGCCGAGCGCGGCACCAGCGCCACCCCGGCCCCCGCCCCGGCCAGCGCCACCACCGCCCGGAAGTCGTCCGAGGTGTGCGCCAGACGCGGCTCGAACCCGGCCAGCTCACAGGCGAGCAGCACCATGTCATGGCAGGGGTTCCCCGGATACGGGGCGATCCAGTCGCTCTCCGCCAGCGCCTCCAGCGCCACCTCGGCCTCCCGGCCCAGTGGATGGCCGGCCCGCAGCACCGCGTCGAACGGCTCCGCGTACAGCGGCACCCGGACCAGCCGGCGGTCGCCCTCGCGCGGCGCGCCCCGGTACTCCACGGCCACCGCCACATCGGCCTCGCCGTCCAGCACCAGCGGCAGCGACTCGTCACCCTCGGCGTCCCTGACCCGCACCCGGAGGCCGGGGTTCCGCTCCGCCAGCCGGCCGATCGCCGGGGCCAGCACCTCCGCGATGCCGGTCGCGAACGCGGCCACCGTCACCTCCCCGGCGGTACCGCCCGCGTAGGCCGCCAGCTCCGCCTCGGCCCGCTCCAGCTGGGCCAGCACCTCGTTGGCGTGCTCCAGCAGGATCGCCCCGGCGGCCGTCAGCCGGACGCCCCGGCCGCTCCGGGTCAGCAGGGTGTGCCCGGTCTCCTGCTCCAGGGCCGCGAGTTGCTGGGAGACGGCCGAGGGGGTCAGATACAGCGCGGCGGCCGCGGCGGTCACCGTACGGTGGTCCGCCGCGGCCCGCAGCACACGCAGTCGCCGGGGATCGATCACCCGGCCATTGTCGCGCGGGCGTCCACGAACGCGGCCACCGCCCGCTCCACGTCCCGCGCCGAGTGCGCCGCCGAGAGCTGGACCCGGATCCGGGCCTGGCCCATCGGCACCACCGGGTAGGAGAAGCCGATCACATAGACCCCGCGCTCCAGGAGCAGTTCGGCCATCCGGCCGGCCTCCGCCGCGTCCCCGATCATCACCGGGGCGATCGCGTGGTCACCGGGCAGGATCTCGAAGCCCTCCTCGGCCATCCGGGAGCGGAAGAGCTTGGTGTTGGCGACCAGCGTCTCGCGCAGGTCACCGGCGGACTCCAGCAGGTCCAGCACCTTCAGCGAGGCGGCGGCGATCACCGGCGCCAGCGAGTTCGAGAAGAGATACGGGCGGGACCGCTGGCGCAGCAGCTCCACGATCTCCGCGCGGGCCGCGACATAGCCGCCGGACGCGCCGCCCAGCGCCTTGCCCAGGGTGCCGGTGATGATGTCCACCCGGTCCATCACCCCGTGCAGCTCCGGGGTGCCGCGCCCCTCGGGGCCGACGAAGCCGACCGCGTGCGAGTCGTCCACCATCACCATGGCGTCGTACCGCTCCGCCAGGTCGCAGATCTCCGACAGCGGCGCCACATAGCCGTCCATGGAGAAGACGCCGTCGGTCACGATCAGCCGGCGCCGGGCGTCCCGGGTCTCCTGGAGCTGCTTCTCCAGATCGGCCATGTCCCGATTGGCGTACCGGTGGCGGCGCGCCTTGGAGAGCCGGATGCCGTCGATGATCGAGGCGTGGTTGAGAGCGTCGGAGATCACCGCGTCCTCGGCGCCGAGCAGGGTCTCGAAGACACCACCGTTGGCGTCGAAGCAGGAGGAGTAGAGGATGGTGTCCTCCTGCCCCAGGAACGCCGACAGCCGCCGCTCCAGCTCCTTGTGGATCTCCTGGGTGCCGCAGATGAACCGTACCGAGGCCATGCCGTAGCCCCAGCGGTCCAGGGCGTCCTTGGCGGCGGCCACCACCTCGGGGTGGTCGGCCAGGCCCAGGTAGTTGTTGGCGCAGAAGTTCAGCACCTCGCCCGAGGGGACGGAGACGGAGGCGCTCTGCGGGGTGCCGATGACCCGCTCCGGCTTGTAGAGCCCGGCGTCCCGGATCTCGTCGAGGGTGGCGCGCAGCTCGTCACGGACGGAGGCGAACATGGTGAAGCAGCTCCTGGGAGTCGGCCCCCGGAAGGGGGCGGGTCGAACGGTTCCGGTACGGCGGTCCCGAGGCCCCGAACCCGGTGGGGCGGCCCGCGGGTACCGCGGACGGGGCCGGTGAAGGGGCCGGGCGCTCCGGCGGGTGCGGGCGGTTCGGCCGGTCGGCGGTCAGGCGGTCCAGTCGAGGATGATCTTGCCACTGCGGGCGGTGGCCGCCTCGTCGAAGGCGGCGTCGAAGTCCCGGTAGCCGTAGGAGCCGGTGATGACCGGGGTCAGGTCGAGGCCGCCCTCCAGCAGCACCGTCATCGCGTACCAGGTCTCGAACATCTCGCGGCCGTAGATGCCCTTGACGGTGATCATCGAGGTCACGATCTTCGCCCAGTCGACGGCGAACTCCTCGGCCGGCAGCCCCAGCATGGCGATCTTCCCGCCATGGGTCAGATTGGCCACCATGTCCCGCATCGCCTCGGCCCGGCCGGACATCTCCAGACCGACGTCGAAGCCCTCGCGCAGCCCCAGCCGCCGCTGGGCGTCGGCGATGGTGGACTCCGCGACATTGACCGCCAGGGTGGCGCCGGCCTTGCGGGCCAGCTCCAGCCGCGCCTCGCTGATGTCGGTGATCACCACATTGCGCGCGCCGGCGTGCTTGGCGACCGCCGCCGCCATGATGCCGATCGGGCCCGCGCCGGTGATCAGCACGTCCTCACCGACCAGCGGGAAGGAGAGCGCGGTGTGCACGGCGTTGCCGAACGGATCGAAGATCGCCGCCACATCCAGGTCCACCTTGGTCCGGTGCACCCACACATTGGACGCGGGCAGCGCCACATACTCCGCGAACGCCCCGTCCCGGCCGACGCCCAGACCCACCGTCGCGCGGCAGAGGTGCCGGCGCCCGGCCAGACAGTTGCGGCACTTCCCGCAGACCAGATGGCCTTCGCCGCTCACCAGATCGCCCACCGCGATGTCGCCGGTGTCCGCGACGTCCGCGCCGACCGCCGCCACCTCGCCGACGAACTCGTGCCCCAGCACCAGCGGGGCCCGCACCGCCTGCCGGGCCCAGCCGTCCCAGGCGCGGATGTGCAGGTCCGTGCCGCAGATCCCGGTACGCAGCACCCGGATGAGGACGTCCCCGGGCCCCGCCTCGGGTTCCGGCACGTCCATGAGCCGGAGGCCGGGCTCGGCCCGGTGCTTGACGAGTGCCTTCATACGGGTGGCTCCAGAGGGAGAGGTGGCGCTGATCGTGAACGCGCTCCAATCTGCCCAGTGCCGCCCGCCGCGTCCATCGAGGATTTCTTAAGCGGGCCCACAGCGGAGCTTCACACGCGCCCCCCGCGCCCCGGGCGCCCGTTCATGAACCGCTGGTCACACGGGCCCCCGCAGCAGTGCGGCGGTGCCGGCGTCGGCCGGCAGGAAGGTTTCGACGGCCAGCTCCGATACGGTGACGTCCATCGGCGTGTTGAACGTCGACACCGACGAGACGAAGGACAGCAGCCGCCCCCGGTGCTCGATCCGCAGCGGCAGCGCGATCGCCGGGGCGAGCGGCCGCGGGTCCGCCACCGGGTCCGTCGCGTCGGCCGAGCCGGGCACCGGATACCCGGACAGCTCCTCGTACAGCGCCCGCAGCTCCGCCGGCCCGCCGGGACCGAGCCGCCGTTCCAGTTGCTCCAGCAGATGCCCGCGCCACTCGGGCAGATTGCGGATGCGCGGCGCCAGACCGCGTGGGTGCAGCATCACCCGCATGGCGTTCAGCGGCGGTGCCAGCAACTCCCCGGCCACCCCGTCGAGCAGCCGGGTGATGCCCTCGTTGGCGGCCACCACCCGGTAGCAGCCGTCCAGCACCAGCGCCGGATACGGTTCGTACCCGGCGAGCAGCCGGCCGATCGCCTCGCGCACCGGCTCCAGCGCCGGATCGTCCAGCGGCGTCTCCGGATAGCGCGGCGCGTACCCGGCGGCCAGCAGCAGCGTGTTCCGCTCCCGCACCGGCACGTCCAGCCGATCCGCCAGCCGCAGCACCATGGCCTCGCTGGGCCGGGAGCGCCCGTTCTCCACGAACGAGATGTGCCGGGCCGACGACTCCGCCCGCAGCGCCAGCTCCAGCTGGCTCAGCCGCCGCCGCTCCCGCCACGCCTTCAGCAGCGGGCCTACTCCCGTACGTGCCCCCGCAGTTGTCATACCGAGACGGTAACCGAGACCGGTGACCGGCCCCGCCGCGCGCCCCCGCTGCCCGCCCGAGCGACCCGTGTCCGGGCGGTGCGGCAGGGGGCAGGGGCCGTATCGTCGCGGTGACCGTCCCCGCCGGGCGGGCGCCGCGCCGTAACACCCGTGCGCGTGGCGGCGTACCGCCGGACGAAGGAAGAATCGCGACGGACACGATCGACGGACGCGAAGGAGCCCGGAGATGACCGCCAAGCCGCTGACCACCCAGGAGATCCAGGACCGGCTGCGGGAGCTGCCCGGCTGGTCCCAGGAGGGGGACCGGATCGCCCGGACGTACCGCCTCGGCTCGCATGTCGCCGCCGCCGCGCTGGTCGCCCATGTGGTGGCGCTCCAGGAGGAGCTGAACCACCACTCCGAACTGACCCTGGGCTACGACACCGTCGGTCTGACGGTGACCAGCCATGACGTCGGGGGCGCCGTCACCGGGCGGGACTTCGCGCTGGCCGCCCGGGTGGAGGCCGCCGCCTCCGCGCACGGCGCGGAGTGAGCGGACGGGGGCCTGCCCCGGCCCACGCGGTCGCTCCGGTCCACGCGGTCTCTCCGTCCGGGGCGGGGCCCGGGCCGGACGGCGCCCTCCCGGGCGACGAAATGGCTCGCCGTCGAGCCCCCTGAGCAGGTCGCCGAAGTGCTGTTGATCCCCGAAGGCCGGTCCCACGACCGGCGAACCTGCGGGATGGACCCCGAGGACGGTGGCGGGCATCATCCCCGAAACCGGCCGGCTCAAGGCAACCGCGTCGGCCTGCCCGGCCCCGCCCACCCGGGCACGGGCCGGCCGCCACCGGGTCCGGCGGCGGCCGGCCGGCGGTCAGAGCGCCGGGACGTTGTCCCAGTACGGATTGACCGGCGGTGCCGTGGGCCGCACCGCCCGGGCGTCCAGCCCCGCCACCGCCCCCGCCGTGCCCAGGGTGCCGTCCGGATGCCAGGTCCCGGTCACCCGTACCCAGGAGTCGGCGGGCGGCGCCGGAACGCCGTGGACCCTGACCCGCAGTGTCTGGGAGTCCGCGGCACAGCAGCTCACCACCAGCCGGGTCACATACCAGTCGCCGCCGCCGGCCGGGGTGACGAACCCGGTGAGCAGCACCGTCCGCCGGGCCACCGCCCGGGACTCGTCCTGCTGCACCCGGGCGATGAACTGGGAGAGTGAGAGCGGCACCGGCTCCCCGGCCGGCAACGGGTCGAACGCCGCCACGGCCGCCACCGGCTTGTCGTTCCCCCGGGCGGCGGTGTACGCCCCCAGCGCGGGCGGCGCGTACACCAGCAGCGCCACCACCGGCAGGAACAGCAACCAGGCGACACCGGGGCCGTGCCGGTGGTCATGTCCATGACTGTGCTCATGGCTGTCACCGTGCTCGTGGCCCTGCTCCTCGCTGCCGCCGGGGAGCGCACGCGCGGCTCGCGAGGAACGAGCGGGCGAGTCCGGCCGGCCGCCGGCATCGGCTTCCGACGCGCCCGGAGAAGAACCGAGCCCTTCGAAGAAGGGCAGCCCGTCCCGGATCGCCCCCAGTACGCCGAGTGCCACCAGGACCAGACCGGACGCGATCAGATACGGGCGCAGGCCCTCCTTGACGTACCGCAGCCAGAGCTCGGTCAGCAGCGAGATGTGCAGCACCGCCGCACCCGCGAGGAGCAGCAGGACGGCCTGGACGGGGCGCCTCACAGCAGCCACCACCCGGTCAGCGCGCTGCACACCACGGCCAGCACGGCGGTGGCCGCCGAGAACCGCACCGCGAAGGCCCGGCCGAAGGTGCCGGCCTGGAGGGCTATCAGCTTCACGTCCACCATCGGGCCCATGACCAGGAAAGCCAGCCGGGCGGTGGGGGAGAAGCCGGTCAGCGAGGCGGCCACGAAGGCGTCCGCCTCCGAGCAGACGGCCAGGACGACCGCCAGCCCGGCGAGGAACAGCACCGAGAGCCACGGGGATCCGGCGAAGGCGTCCAGCACCGAGCGGGGCACCAGGACATTGAAGGTGGCCGCCGCCAGCGCGCCCACCACCAGGAAACCGCCGGCGTGCAGAAAGTCGTGCTGGAATCCGGTCCGGAACTCCTCCCAGCGGCTCACCCCGGTCCGGTGCCCGGTGGGCCGGGCGGGCATCCGCAGCCACTCCGGCCGGCCGAACCGCAGCCAGAGCCAGCCCATGCCCGCCGCCGTCACCAGCGAGGCGACCAGCCGGGCGGCCACCATGGCGGGCTGTCCGGGGAAGGCCACCGCCGTCGCCACCAGCACCACCGGGTTGACGGCCGGCGCCGAGAGCAGAAACGCGAAGGCGGCGGCCGGCGTCACCCCGCGCCGGATCAGCGACCCCGCCACCGGCACCGAGGCGCACTCGCACCCCGGCAGCACCACTCCGGCGGCGCCCGCCACCGGGACGGCCAGCGCCGGATTGCGCGGCAGCAGCCGGCTGAACACCCGCTCCGGTACGAAGGCGCTGACGGCCCCGGAGATCGCCGTGCCGAACAGCAGAAACGGCAGCGCCTGCACGGTCAGCGCCACCGCGATGGTCTCCCAGGCGCGGAAGCCCGGGTGGTCGAGGAGGGAGAGCGCCACCCCGGCGGCCACCAGCACCGCGACGGCGCCGGTCCCGAACCGGACCGGCGCCGTGACACCTCGCGGACGCTCCCGCACGGGAGCCACTTCGGTCATGGCCACCTACCCTAAGGGCGGCCGCCGACAGTGCCTCCGGCGGGCTCCCGGGACAGCCCCGGGAGCCCGCCTCCACCAAGGGGCTGAGGGGGCTCAGCGGTTGGTGAGCAGCCCCTCGCGCAGGCGCTTGAGGGTGCGGGAGAGCAGCCGGGAGACATGCATCTGGGAGCAGCCGAGGCGCTCGCCGATCTGCGACTGGGTCAGCTCCTCCACGAAGCGGAGGTGCAGGATCTGCCGGTCGCGGTCATCCAGGTCCGCGATGAGCGGGGCCAGCGCGTGGAAGTTCTCCGCCAGTTCG
>NZ_JANUGQ010000024.1 GCF_024756275.1 Streptomyces pyxinae
TCACCCCCCTCCCATCACCTCTTCCCCCCCCCGCCGCTCTCCCAACCCCCCCCCCGCTGGACGGGCCGCGGGGGGGGGAGGGCGGGGGGGCGGGCCCGGACCGGCCACCCGCCCCTCCGCCGTACCCGGGACAGGGGCCCTCCCCCGTACCCGGACAGGGGGCCCTCCCCCGTACCCGGACAGGGGTCCGCCGTATCCCGGCGCCCCCGTCGAACAGAGGGTTCGCCGGGGGTTCGCCGGGGGGAAACCCGCTCCGCGCGGCACGGTTCCGCGTGGAAGGATGGCGGCAAACGTCACACACCGAGGAGATGAGCGCGTGCCTGGCACGAACCTGACCCGTGAAGAGGCCCGGCAGCGGGCGCGGCTGCTGACCGTGGACGCGTACGAGATCGAGCTCGATCTCGGCGGCGCGCAGGAGGGCGGCACCTTCCGGTCCGTGTCCACCGTGCGCTTCGCGTCCGCCGAGGCCGGCGCGAGCACCTTCGTGGACCTGGTGGCCCCCACCGTCCACGAGGTGGTGCTGAACGGCACCGCGCTGGACGCGGCGGCCGTCTTCCAGGACTCGCGGATCGAGCTGTCCGGGCTGCGCGAGGGCGCCAACGAGCTGCGGGTGGTCGCGGACTGCGCGTACACCAACACCGGTGAGGGACTGCACCGGTTCGTGGACCCGGTGGACGACCAGGCGTACCTCTACACGCAGTTCGAGGTGCCGGACGCCCGCCGGGTGTTCGCCAACTTCGAGCAGCCGGACCTGAAGGCGGCCTTCCAGTTCACCGTGAAGGCCCCGGCCGGCTGGACGGTGATCTCCAACTCCCCGACCCCGGAGCCCAAGGACGACCTCTGGGTCTTCGAACCGACGCCGCGCATCTCCACGTACATCACGGCGCTGATCGCCGGTCCGTACCACGCCGTGCACAGCTCGTACGAGAAGGACGGCCAGTCGGTCCCGCTGGGCATCTACTGCCGTCCCTCGCTCGCCGAGTTCCTCGACGCGGACGCGATCTTCGAGGTCACCCGGCAGGGCTTCGACTGGTTCCAGGAGAAGTTCGACTACGCCTACCCGTTCGCCAAGTACGACCAGCTCTTCGTGCCCGAGTTCAACGCGGGCGCCATGGAGAACGCGGGCGCGGTCACCATCCGCGACCAGTACGTCTTCCGCTCCAAGGTGACGGACGCGGCGTACGAGGTGCGGGCCGAGACCATCCTCCACGAGCTGGCCCACATGTGGTTCGGCGACCTGGTGACCATGGAGTGGTGGAACGACCTCTGGCTGAACGAGTCGTTCGCCACCTACACCTCGATCGCCTGCCAGGCGCACGCCCCGGGCTCGCGGTGGCCGCACTCCTGGACCACCTTCGCCAACTCCATGAAGACCTGGGCGTACCGGCAGGACCAGCTGCCGTCCACGCACCCGATCATGGCGGAGATCCGGGACCTGGACGACGTCCTGGTCAACTTCGACGGCATCACCTACGCCAAGGGCGCCAGCGTGCTGAAGCAGCTCGTCGCCTATGTGGGGATGGACGAGTTCTTCCGGGGCGTGCAGTCCTACTTCAAGGCGCACGCCTTCGGCAACACCCGGCTGAGCGACCTGCTCTCGGCGCTGGAGGAGACCTCCGGCCGGGACCTGAAGTCCTGGTCCAAGGCGTGGCTGGAGACGGCCGGCATCAACATCCTGCGCCCGGAGATCGAGACCGACGGCAGCGGTGCCATCGCCTCGTTCGCCGTCCGCCAGGAGGCCCCGGCGCTCCCGGCCGGCGCCCAGGGCGAGCCGACCCTGCGCCCGCACCGGATCGCCATCGGCCTCTACGACCTGAACGCCGCCGGGAAGCTGGAGCGCACCGACCGGATCGAGCTGGACGTGGACGGCGAGCTGACCGCCGTGCCCGAGTTGGCCGGCCGGGCCCGTCCGGCGGTGATCCTGCTCAACGACGACGACCTGTCGTACGCCAAGGTCCGGCTGGACGAGGAGTCGCTGCGCACGGTCACCGCGCATCTCGGCGACTTCACCGAGTCGCTGCCCCGCGCGCTGTGCTGGGCCTCGGCCTGGGACATGACCCGGGACGGCGAGCTGGCCACCCGCGCCTACCTGGAGCTGGTGCTCTCCGGCATCGGCAAGGAGTCGGACATCGGTGTGGTCCAGTCGCTGCACCGCCAGGTGAAGCTGGCGCTCGACCTCTACGCCGCACCCGAGTGGCGGGAGACCGGGCTGACCCTGTGGACCGACGCCACGCTGGCCCACCTCCGGGCCGCCGCGCCGGGCAGCGACCACCAGCTCGCCTGGGCCCGCGCCTTCGCCGCCACCGCCCGCACGCCGCAGCAGCTCGACCTGCTGGCCGGTCTGCTGGAGGGCACGGAGACGGTCGAGGGCCTGGCCGTCGACACCGACCTGCGCTGGGCGTTCGTGGAGCGCCTGGCCGCGACCGGGGTCCTCGACGAGGCGGACATCGCCGCCGAGTACGAGCGCGACCGCACCGCCGCCGGTGAGCGGCACGCCGCCACCGCCCGCGCGGCCCGTCCCACCCCGGAGGCCAAGGCGGAGGCCTGGGCGTCGGTGGTGGAGTCCGACACCCTGCCGAACGCGGTGCAGGAGGCGGTGATCGGCGGCTTCGTCCAGACCGACCAGCGGGAGCTGCTCGCCCCGTACACGGAGAAGTTCTTCGAGGTGCTGAAGGACGTGTGGGGCGCCCGCTCCCACGAGATGGCCCAGCAGATCGCCGTCGGCCTCTACCCCTCGCTCCAGGTCGCCCCGGAGACCCTGGAGGCCACCGACGCCTGGCTCGCCTCGGCCGAGCCGAGCGCCGCGCTGCGCCGCCTGGTCTCCGAGTCCCGCTCCGGCGTCGACCGCGCCCTCAGGGCCCGGGCCGCCGACACCACCGCCTGACCGGCGCCTTCCGCACACCCCCGACGCCCGGCCGGAACTCCCGGCCGGGCGTCCGGCGTCGGGGGCCGGCGCCGCGTCCCCGCCCGTCGCCGGTTCGCGGCCGTCGCTCAGCTCTTCGCCGCCCCCGTGCGGCCCGCCCGGTAGGCGCGGCGCACGGCGGGGCGGTCGGCCCACATGGTGAGCAGGGTGGTGGCCAGGGCGATCCAGAAGATGGTGCGGGGGACGTCCCGGGCGGTCCAGGGAATCAGCGCCAGGAGCAGGGCGCAGCCGGTGACCGTCGCGGCCTGGGCGAGGGCCAGCCGGGCCCAGCCGTCGCGGCGCAGCAGCGAGCGGAGGTTCAGCCGGACGCCCCGGCGGCGCCTGCGGAAGCGCGGCAGGGTGCCGAGGGCCCAGACAGCGGCCAGCAGCAGCACGTCCCAGAGCCGCTGGCCGAGCGGCAGCGGCAGCTCGCGCGGGGTCTCCCCCGGCCACAGGTCGAGGCCGACGGCGGCGAACACCAGGCAGAACAGACCGAGCCAGCGGGTGCCGCGCAGCAGCCGGTAGGTGGCCGCGTCCAGGTCGGCCCGCATCGACGCCGACTGCGGGGCCACCGCGAGGGCGTCGGCGGTCAGGTCGGCGGCCTCGGCGGCGCGGACCCCCGGGGTGTGGGCGGCCCGCCGGCTCCGGGCGCTCAGGGCCCCGGCGTCGGTGGGGTCGATGCGCAGGATGGCGCGGTTCATCGCCTCGGACGTCTCGCGGTCCCCGGACAGGCCGGCGATGAACCGCCGTATCCGGTACGGGTACAGCTCCTCGGGCGCGAGCCGTATCGCCTCGTCCGCCAGCGCGACGGCCTCCGCGGATCCGGCGGCCAGTTCCTCGTCGGTGACGGTACGGAAGCCGTCCGGGCCGAACCGCCCGTCCGCCTGCGCGCTGCGGATGGTGACCCGCCGCATGAGGTGGTCCGCGAGCGTCGCCAGGGCGGCCGCAGACCCCGGCCGCACCCGTACCGCCTCGCGGAACGTCGCCACGGCCCGGTCGATGCCCGCACCGGTTCGGACTTGCAGATGGCCGTGGAGCAGCAGTGTGTTGACGTCCTCGGGAGCCAGCCGCAGGGCCTCCTGGACGGCCGCCACCGCCTCGTCGAACTGCTCCAGCCGGTAATGACAGCGGGCGAGTTCGGTCCAGGCGACGGCGTCCTCGGGTGCCTCGGCCAGCCGGCGCGCGAGGAGTCCGCGCGCCTCCTCGTACCGCTGGAGCGAGCTGAGCGCCTCGGCGCGCTCCACGGCCTGTTCGGTGTTCACAGCTTGCGCTTCCTCTTGAGATGGGCGACCAGGTCGTCGTACTGGCCGCCCTCGTTGGCGTACATCGCCACATTGCGGGCGGCGGCGAACCACGGCTCGGTGGAGGGCACGATCCCCCGGACCGCGCCGAGCAGGTCCGGCATGCCGATCAGGCGTACGGTCCCGGTGCGTGCCGAGTCGAGCAGCGCGGTCTCGGCGGCGCTCTCGCACACATGGGCGAGGTCGGCGCCGGAGAAGCCGTCGGTCAGCCGGGCCAGTTTGGCCACGTCGACCTTTTCGATGGGGCGTTCGCGCAGGTGGTAGCGGAGTACGGCCTCCCGGGCCGGGGCGTCGGGCGGCAGCACCAGCAGGGTGCGGTCGAAGCGGCCCGGCCGGCGCAGGGCGAGGTCCACGTCCCAGGGGGCGTTGGTGGCGGCGAGCACGAACACCCCCTCGTTGGCGGCGGCGTCGACACCGTCCAGTTCGGTGAGGAGCTGGTTGACGGTGTTGCGCATGCCGCTGGACTGGACGCGCGAGCGCTTGCCGCCGAGCGCGTCCAGCTCGTCGAGGAAGACCACGCAGGGAGCCTGGCGGCGCGCGGTCTCGAAGACCTGGTGCATATTGCGCTCGGAGTTGCCGATCCACATGTCGAGCACGTCGTTGACGGACACCGAGAGGAAGCCCGCGCCGAGTTCGCCGGCGACCGCCCGGGCCACGAACGTCTTGCCGCAGCCGGGCGGCCCGTACAGCAGCAGGCCGCCGCGCAGGCTCTTGCCGTAGAGCCTGCGCAGCTCCGGGTTGCGCAGCGGGGCGAGGAACGCGGCCTCCAGCCGGTCCTTGACCTCCCGCAGGCCGCCGACGTCCGCCAGGCGTACGGCTCCGGGCACCTCGACGTCCCAGGCGGCGTCGCTCTGCTCGTCGCCGGTGTTCTCGTCGCCGTCCGCCGCGAGCGGTTCGGCCGTCACGAAGCGGGGCGGCACGGCGTCACCGACCTGTTCCCCGGCGGCCTTCCAGTCGAAGCCGGGCCGCGGCGCGGCTGCCTGCGGGACCGGTGAAGCCGGCGAAGCCGGTGAGATCGGTGACGCCGACGCGTTCGGTGCCGTGGGTGAACTCTGCGGTGTCGGTGAAGCCGGTGACGCCGGCGGGGCGCCCATCGCCCGCGCCATCAGCTCGCGGGCCTGCGCGTCGCCCGGCGCGTGCTGGAGCGCGACGGCCGCCTCGGCGACGGCGGCGTCGGCGGCTCCCCCGGCCAGGAGCAGTTCGGCGAGGTGCAGGCGCAGCGGGATGTCCTGGGGCGCGGCGGCGACCGCGGTTCGCAGGCTCTGTATCAGGGGTGAATCGGCGGGCATGGGGCCCCACTCTACGAAGTGGGGCCCCATGCCCGGCCGGGTGGACCGGGGACCCGGTCTACCGGCGGGCGGCGGTGACGGCCGGCTCGGCCGGGGCGGGGGCGGGCGGGGTGCCGGGCCGCCTGGGGGCGCGCTGGGCGAGGAAGGTGGCGGAGAGGGCGACGGCCATGCCGAGGAGCTGCACCGGGCCGAGGGCCTGACCGAGGGCGGCCCAGCCGATGACGGCGGCGGTGACCGGGGAGAGCGGGCCGAGCAGGGTCACCGAGGTGGCGGTGAGGCGGGAGACGCCCCACATCCAGATCCAGTAGGCGGCGGCGGTGTTGAGCAGGACCAGGTAGAGGTAGCCGGACACCGCCCGGCCGTCCAGGGCCGGCGGGGCCCCCTCCACCAGGAGGGCGACCGGGGCGATGAGCAGTCCGCCGGCGGTGAGCTGCCAGCCGGTCAGGGCCAGCAGCCCGACCCCGGCCGGGCGGCCCCAGCGCTTGGTGAGCACCGTCCCGGTGGCCATGCAGGCGGACGAGCCGAGCCCGGCCAGCACGCCCACCAGGTCGAAGGCGGCGCCCGCCTTCAGCACGACCAGGCTCACCCCGAGGGCGGCGGCCACAGCGGTGAGCACCGCCCGTACGGTGGGCCGCTCGCCCAGCAGCAGGGCGGCCAGCCCCACCACGAAGAGCGGCCCGACCGAGCCGACCACGGCCGCCACCCCGCCGGGCAGCCGGTAGGCGGCGAGGAAGAGCAGCGGGAAGAAGGCGCCGATGTTGAGCGCCCCCAGCACGGCGGCCCGGCCCCACCAGACTCCGCGCGGCAGTCTCCGGCCCGCCGCCAGCAGGAGCAGCCCGGCCGGCAGGGCCCGGGTCAGCGCGGTGAACAGCGGCCGGTCGGGCGGCAGGAACTCGGTGGTGACGAAGTAGGTCGTCCCCCAGGAGATCGGCGCGAGCGCGGTCACGGCGACGACGCCGGCCTTTCCGGAGACCGGCGCGGACGCTGACACTGACGACGCCGACGACACGGATGACGCTGATGACACGGACGACGCGGACATGGGTATCCCCCTCAAGGAAGCTTGTGAGTAAGTAGCTTAACGCTAAGCTACTTACTCGCAAGAGGCTTTCTCGCTGCCGGGAGATCCGGGGGGAGACTGATCCGTGTGGCCCACAGGGAATCCGGGACACGAACGACATGAACGCCATGAACGACACCGAGCCGAAGGAGGCCGCCGTGGCCGGGGGCGACGCCGTGGACGCGATCAGGGAGCAGTGGGCCGCGGTCCGCCCCGACCTGGAGACCCTGCCGATGGAGGTGTACGGGCGGATCTACCGGCTGGCGGCGGTGATGGGCGACCGGGTGGGCCGGGCGTACGCGCCCTTCGGCCTCTCGCGCGGGGAGTTCGACGTGCTGGCGACGCTGCGCCGCTCGGGAGAGCCGTACACCCTCTCGCCGCGCGAGCTGGCGGCCACCCTGATGCTGACGACCGGCGGTATGACGGGCCGGCTGGACAAGCTGGAGCGCCGGGGCCTGCTGGCCCGGCACCCGGATCCGGACGACCGCCGCGCCCTGCGGGTCACCCTGACGGAGCAGGGACTGGCCGTGGTGGAGGAGTCGGTGGGCGCCGGCCTCGCGGCACAACGCGCCGCGGTGGACGCCGCGCTGACCCCGGAGGAGGCGGCGGATCTGGCCGGCCTGCTGCGCAAGCTGCTGCGCGCGACGGAGGGATGACGCTCCGTCGGTGACGGCGCGGGCGGGCCGCCGGAACCGGACGGCGGGGGCCGGGGCGGGCCGCGACCCGCCACGGTGATCCGGCACCGGTCCACGGCGCCCTGCCACCGGGCCACCGGGGCGCCGCCCGGGACCCGCGGGACGGCGGCCCGGGATGCCTCAACCGCGCGTCACCGGCTCCCCCGCCCCCGGGGCGAGAGAGCCGGAGGGCGCGCGGGCGGCGAAAGGGAGAGGGGGTCCCCCGGACGTAAGCCCGGGAGACCGAGCCTCAGAAAATCAGGCCTGCTTCTTGGACCTGTCCAGCAGCATGACCAGGCCCGCGATCACGGCGAAGATCACGATCGGCGCGGCGACGTAGAGGCCCAGGGTCTCGGCGACGCTCAGGCCCGGGCCGGGGTCGTCGCCGTCGTCGCGGGTGAGCGCGAGCGCGGGGGACGACAGGAGCAGCATCATCAGCGTCGTACCGGTCGCGACGGCTCCGGTGCGCAGGGCGTTCTTCTTGTCCACGGGCCCCAACGTAGCGAACGCCTAGACCTCCCGCGCGTCCGGGGGTGCCGTTGGCGGACGGAGCACGGCCATCAGGGCCGCGAGGCGGGGCGAGGCGGCCAGTTCCTCCAGGGTGACGGGGCGGCCGGTCGCGTCCGCGACGGGGAGCCGCCAGTTCGGGTACTGGTCCCAGGTGCCGGGGAGGTTCTGCGGGCGGCGGTCGCCCACGGCGTCGGGCAGCCAGACGCCGACCATCCGGGCGGGGGTGCGGCAGAGGAAGCGGTAGACGGCCCGGATCTCCTCCTCCTCGTCGCGGGCGTCCCCGGCCGCCCGGTCGCCGTCCCCGAGCAGGCCCAGGCTGTGCAGGCAGGCCAGCCAGCCGGCCACGTCGGCGTCGTCGGCGGCCCGTTCGACGTCCAGCGGCCGGGTGAGCAGGCCCAGCCGGTGGCGGAGGTCCACATGCTCGCCGGAGAGTCGGGCGGCGGTGGAGGGGAGGTCGTGGGTGGTGGCGGTGGCCACGCAGTCGGCGCGCCACTCCTCGGGCGGCAGCGGGTCCCCGGTGCCGGCGTAGTCGCGCTCGAACCAGAGCACCGAGGTGCCGAGGACGCCGCGCCGCTGGAGGGTCTCCCGTACGCCGGGCTCGACCGTGCCGAGGTCCTCGCCGATCACCGCGGCGCCCGCCCGGTGGGCCTCCAGGGCGAGGACGGCGAGCATGGCGTCGGCGTCGTAGTGGACGTACGTCCCCTGGGTCGGCGTCTCGCCCCCGGGCACCCACCAGAGCCGGAAGAGGCCCATGACATGGTCGATCCGGAGGGCGCCGGCGTGCCGGAAGAGGGCGCGCAGCAGTTCCCGGAAGGGGGCGTAGCCGGAGGCGGCGAGGGCGTCGGGGCGCCAGGGCGGCAGGCCCCAGTCCTGGCCCCGGGCGTTGAAGGCGTCGGGCGGGGCGCCCACCGAGATGCCGGCGGCGAAGGTCCCGGCACCGGCCCAGGCGTCGGCGCCGTCCGGGTGCACCCCGACCGCCAGGTCGTGGACGATGCCGACGGCCATGCCCGCCCGCCGGGCCTCCGCGGCGGTCGCGGCGAGCTGCTCGTCGGCGAGCCAGGCGAGCCGGCGGTGGAACTCCACCCGGCCGGCCAGCTCCTCCCGGGCGCGGGCCGTCCCGGCGGAGCGGGGGTCGCGCAGGGCGTCGGGCCACTCGCGCCGGTCGGTGCCGTACCGCTCGGCCAGCGCGCACCAGGTGGCGTGGTCGGTGAGGGCCTGGCCCTGGCCGGCCACGAACTCCTCGTAGGCGGCCAGCCGGGCGGGGGCGAGCGGCACCCGGTGGAGGAGTTCGAGGGCGTCCCGCTTGAGCACCCAGACGGCGTCCCGGTCGATCAGCTCGCCCTTGCGCAGCACCCCCTCGCGCAGCTCGGCGGCCCGGCCCAGCAGGGCGTCCAGGGCGGCCCGTTCCTCGGCCGTCAGGTAGCCGGGGGCGTACGCGTACTCCGGTACGTCCTCGATCCGCACGTGCACCGCGTCGGGGAAGCGCCGGGAGGAGGGGCGGTAGGGGGAGGGGTCGGTCGGGGTGCCGGGCACGGCCGCGTGCAGGGGGTTGACCTGGAGGAAGTCGGCGCCCAGCCGCCGCCCGGCCCAGCCCGCCAGTTCGCGCAGGTCACCGAGGTCGCCCATGCCCCAGGAGCGGCTGGAGAGCAGCGAGTACAGCTGGACCAGCAGCCCGTGGCCGCGTCCCTCGGGGACCGGCACACGGGCGGGCGCGACGATCAGGGCGGAGGCGCCGGTACGGCCCTCCCGGGTGGTGGCCTCCAGCCGGTGCACCCCGGGCGGCAGCCGCTCCCAGCGGGGCGTGCCGGTGATCTCGTCGCCCCGTTCGGTGATCACCCGCACCTCGGTGCCGGGCGGCAGGCCCGCCAGCGGGCCCGGCAGGACCGGCGGGGCGTCCAGCCAGAGCACCAGGGCGGGCGGCAGCAGCCGCTCCCGGGCGGCGGTCTCGGCGGCGTCCAGGGACCTGCGCACCGCGTCCGGGGTGGCGGCGTCCACGTCCAGGGCGGCCAGCACCCGGATCACCGTGGCGTCGGGCACGGTGACCGTACGGTCCTCGGTGGGCGCGTAGGCGGTGGCGACGCCGTGCAGGGCGGCGAGCCGGGCAAGGGTCAATTCAGGCTCCAGGTGACTCCGGTCCGCCCGCCGTGCCGTGCGCGGTCGGCTCGCTGGTCAGGGGGGTGAAGTGGGTGAGCGCGGGTTCGCTGGTGAGCGGGGCGGCGTCGGCGAGCGGCGGTTCGCTGGTCAGCGGGGCCGTGTCGGTGAACGCCGGTTCGCCGGTGACGGGGGCGGGCAGCAGGTCGGCGAGCGAGGGCTCACCGGCCGGTTCGCCGGCTCCGGGGGTGGCCGGGGCGGAGGAGACGTACCGGGCGGAGACCGGGGAGGGGGCCGGCGCGGGGGCGGGGATGCCCGGGACGCCGGGGACCTGTTTGGAGAGGGCGGACATCAGCAGCTGGGCGGAGGCGGGCACGGGGGCTCCCTTGTGGGGGGACGGACGGACACGACAGCCCTACCCAGCGGGCGGCGCCGCATCCGTCCTCCGTGGCGCCCGTCACACCATGTCCATGAGCCCGCCGGCCCGGCGACACCGGGTCGTACGGGGCTGTTCCCGGAGCCCGGTGGCCGGGCGGC
The DNA here is from genome assembly GCF_024756275.1 of Streptomyces pyxinae. Lineage (GTDB taxonomy): Bacteria > Actinomycetota > Actinomycetes > Streptomycetales > Streptomycetaceae > Streptomyces > Streptomyces pyxinae. The sequence continues at coordinate 10,365 of NZ_JANUGQ010000024.1, forward strand.
CCCAGGTGGGCGCGGGACCGGGCGGGGCGGGACCGCCCGGGCGGCCGGCCCGCCTCCGTACGGGCCCCGCGCCCGCCCCGGCCGGAGCGCACACCGGGACCACACAAGCGGAATTCGACATTCCGAGGGCTCTCGGCAGGCAAATCCGACACAACGACCATGCGCGTTGACACCTTCGGTGCGGGGTGGTGGGCTCGAAGCCCATCGGGCGGAACCCCTCGCTCAGGGCTCCCGGCCGGATCTCCCGGTCGGGGCTCGCGATCGGGGCTCGTGATCGGGTGCTTCCGGCCGGGGCCTCCGGCGGGGGACGGATCGGGCCACGGACAGGTCGGGTACGGACAGGTCGGTACGGACGGGCCGGCCGGTGGGACGTGGCAGCCGCGAGGCCCCCGGGCCCGCCGGTCGCGGAACAAGCTACTCGCGGAACAAGCGAAGACGAGGGAAGACGAGGGGAGACGCGCGTGGGGTCGGAGCGCGGAAAGCGAACCGCCACCGCGGTGGCGGTCGCGGTCTTCGGCGGCCTGCTGAGCGGAGCCGGCGCCACCGCCGCCCCCGGCGAGCCCGCCGGTTCGGGTACGGCACCGGCCGAGGGCGCCGCCGCTCCCCCGCCCGCGACCGCGCCGCCCGCCGCGACGCCGCTCGGCGGTGTGCCCTCTCCCCGCACCGCCCCGGCCGCCGCGTCCCCCGCCGTGCCGGCCCCCGGCCCGTCCGCCGCCCTGCCGGCCACCCGGGGCGGGCTGCCCGCCGTCTTCCCGCGCCCCCAGTCCTACCGGCCGGCCGGCTCGGCGGTGGCGCTGCACGGAACGGTCCGGCTGGTGGTGGACCCGGACGCCGACCCGTACGCGGTGGCCGCCCTGGAGGAGACCCTGCGCGGCGCCGGGGTACGGGCCGAGCGGGCGGCGGCGCCGGGCGAGGGGACCGGACCGGTGATCCTGGCCGGCGGGACGGCCGCCCGGGACGCGCTGCGCGGGCTGCGGGCGGCCGAGCCCGGCGACCTGCCGGCCGGCGGCTACCGGATCGCCACCGGGCGGTACGCGAACCGGCCGGTGGTCGCGCTGGACGGGGTGGGCGCGGACGGCCTCTTCCACGCGGTGCAGACCCTGCGCCGGCTGATCGCGGACCGCTCGGTCCCGGGCGTGCGGGTGCGCGACTGGCCGACCACCGCCGTGCGCGGGGTGACCGAGGGCTTCTACGGCCGTCCCTGGAGCCACCAGGAACGGCTGGCGCAGCTGGACTTCCTGGGCGCCACCAAGCAGAACCGCTATCTGTACGCCCCCGGGGACGACCCGTACCGGCAGGCGCGGTGGCGGGACGCGTACCCGGCGACGCAGCGCACCGAGTTCCGGGAGCTGGCCGCCCGGGCCCGGGCCAACCATGTGACCCTGGCCTGGTCGGTGGCGCCCGCCCAGTCGATGTGCCTCGCCTCGGACGACGACGTACGGGCGCTGAAGCGCAAGGTGGACGCCATGTACGCGCTGGGCGTCCGGGCCTTCCAGCTCCAGTTCCAGGACGCCTCCTACGACGAGTGGCACTGCTCCCGGGACGCCGACACCTTCGGCTCGGGCCCGGAGGCGGCGGCCCGCGCGCACGCCCGGGTCGCCGATGAGCTGGCCCGGCACCTGGCCGCGCGGCACCCGGACGCCGGGCCGCTCTCGCTGATGCCGACCGAGTACTACCAGGACGGCACCACCGCGTACCGCACCGCGCTCGCCGGCGCCCTGGACGACGCGGTGCAGGTGGCGTGGACCGGCGTCGGGGTGGTGCCGCGCACCATCACCGGACGGGAACTGGCCGGGGCCCGGGACGCGCTGGGCGGCCATCCGCTGATGACCATGGACAACTACCCGGTCAACGACTACGAGCAGAGCCGCCTCTTCCTCGGCGCCTACACCGGCCGGGAGCCCGCCGTGGCGGCCGGGTCGGTGGCGCTGCTGGCCAACGCCATGGAGCAGGCCACCGCCTCCCGGGTGCCGCTGTTCACCGCCGCCGACTACGCCTGGAACCCCCAGGGCTACCGGGCCGGGGAGTCCTGGCAGGCGGCGCTCACCGAGCTGGCGGGCGGCGACCCGGCGGCCCGTGCGGCGCTGCACGCCCTGGCCGGCAACGACTCCTCGTCGATCCTGGACCCGGGCGCCGAGTCGGCGTATCTGCGTCCGCTGCTCGACGCCTTCTGGCGCACCCGCTCGGCGGGCCCCGGCGGAGCCCCGGCCCGGGACCGGGCGGCGCACGAGCTGCGGGCCGCCTTCACGGTGATGCGCGAGGCGCCCGAACGGCTGGCCGGGACGGCGGGCGGGCACCTGGACGACGAGGTGCGGCCCTGGCTGGACCAGCTCTCCCGGTACGGCCGGGCCGGGGAACTGGCGGTCGATCTGCTGCAGGCCCAGTCCCGGAACGACGGCCCGGCCGCCTGGGGCGCCGCGCTGGAGCTGGAGCCACTGCGCACCGCCCTGGCCGCCGCGCCGGTGAAGGTCGGCACCGGGGTGCTCGACCCGTTCCTGGCCCGGACCGCCAGGGCGGCGGCCGAGTGGACCGGCGCCGCGCGGGAGCGGGCCGGGACCGTGGAGCGGGACCGGGGCTCGTACACCCTCCGCTTCGGCCGGCCGCGCGCGCTGGAGGCGGTGACGGCGATGACCGTGCCCGGCCCGGGGACGGGCGGCGGCGCCGTGGAGGCGTATCTGCCGGGCCGGGGGTGGCGGACCCTGGGACCGCTGGCGGCGAGCGGCTGGACCCAGCCCGCCGTCCGGGGGCTGCGCGCCGAGGCGCTGCGGGTGACCTGGACCGGTGGTGACCCGGCGGCGGTACGGGCGCTGGTGCCCTGGTTCGCCGACGAGCCGGCCGCCACGGTGGCGCCGGCCCACGAGGAGGTGGAGGCGGTGATCGGCGGGCCCCCGGTCCGGGCCGACCTGACCGTCACCGCCCGGCGGGCCGGCGGGGTGCGGGGCCCGGTCACCGTGCAGGCCCCGCCCGGGCTGCGGATCACGGCGCCCAGGGGGGAGGTGACGGTGGAGCGCGGCCCGGCGGTGGCCGTCCCCGTCTCCGTGACCGTCCCGGCCGGCACCCCGGCGGGCGAGTACCTGGTCACGGTCGGATACGCGGGTGAGCGCCGGACGGTCACCGTCCGCGCCTACCCGCCGGCCGGCGGCCCGGACCTGGCCCGTACCGGAACGGCCACCTCGTCCGGCGACGAGACCGACGCCTTCCCGGCCCGCGCCGCGCTCGACGGCGACCCGGCGACCCGCTGGTCCTCCCCCGCCGAGGACGACGCCTGGTGGCAGGTGGAGCTCCCGGCCCCGGTCCGGCTCGGCCAGGTGGTGCTGCGCTGGCAGGACGCGTACGCCGCGAAGTACCGGGTCCAGGTCTCCGCCGACGGCCGCACCTGGCGCACCGCCGCCGCCGTCCGCGACGGCGGGGGCGGCCGGGAGGCCCTCCGGATGGACGCCCCCGGCACCCGCTTCGTCCGCGTCCAGGGCGACGCCCGCGCCACCCGCTTCGGCTACTCCCTCCACGCGGTCGAGCTGTACGCCGTCACCCCGCCCCGGACGAGCCCCGCGAGCCCCCCGGCCGGGTGAGCCGGCGCCGTCACCTCACAGCGGCGCCCCCGAGGTGAGGCGGGCTCCCTGGAAGCGGGCCAGCGCGTCGTCGGCGCCGTAGGGCTGGAGATAGGGGAGCCAGCGCGGGTCGCGGTGGCCGGTGCCGATGATCCGCCAGGCGAGCCCGGACGGCGGGGCCGGTTGCTGGTGCAGCCGCCAGCCCAGCTCCCGGAGGTGGCGGTCGGCCTTGACGTGGTTGCAGCGGCGGCAGGCGGCGACCACGTTGTCCCAGGCGTGTCTGCCGCCCCGGCTGCGCGGGATGACGTGATCGACACTGGTGGCGACGGCGCCGCAGTACATACAGCGCCCGCCGTCCCGGGCGAAGAGGGCCTTGCGGGTCAGTGGAACGGGCCCCCGGTAGGGGACCCGTACGAAGCGTTTCAGCCGTACGACGCTGGGCGCGGCCACGGCCCGGGTCGCGCTGTGCATGAAGGCGCCGGACTCCTCAAGGCAGATCGCCTTGTTCTCCAGCACGAGGACGAGCGCGCGGCGGAGCGGTACGACGCCGAGGGGCTCGTACGACGCGTTGAGGACAAGGACATGCGGCACGTATGCCTCCCATTACGCCGGCGGCGCGTGGCTCGCGCCGGGACGATCGCTCTCAGTCTCCCCTCAGCCGTGGCCGAAGCGCCACCACGTACCGGTAACACCGGTAACGGCCACGGAGTGTTTTCGACCACAGCGCGGCCGGAAACCGAGCCCACCTGGGTGGTCCCCCGCTGAGACATCGCTCTCACTCGAACAGGGCAACGAAACGGGGTCGCTGCCCCGTTAGTGTGGTTGATCCGCTCGTGTCGCCTGGAGGTCCCCGCCGTGCCCTGGTCCGCCCTATTGGCCGCCGATCCCTCGCCGCCCCCGCAGGTCTCGTTCGACGAGGCCGCCAAGCAGGCCAACGAGGCGGCCGGCTGGGTCGAGGAGAACTGGACCACCTGGGTCAACACCGGGCTGCGGATCATTCTGATCCTGGTGATCGCGCTGGTGCTGCGGATGCTGATACGCCGCGCCCTCACCAAGCTGATCGAGCGGATGAACCGCAGCGCGCAGGCGGTCCAGGGGACGGCGCTGGGCGGGCTGCTGGTCAACGCGGAGCGCCGCCGCCAGCGCTCGGAGGCGATCGGCTCGGTGCTGCGCTCGGTGGCGTCGTTCCTGATCCTGGGCACCGCGGCGCTGATGATCCTGGGCGCCTTCAAGATCGATCTGGCGCCGCTGCTGGCCTCGGCCGGTGTGGCGGGCGTCGCCATCGGTTTCGGCGCCCGGAACCTGGTCACCGACTTCCTCTCCGGGGTCTTCATGATCCTGGAGGACCAGTACGGCGTCGGCGACTCGATCGACGCGGGGGTGGCGTCCGGCGAGGTGATCGAGGTCGGGCTGCGGGTGACCAAGCTGCGCGGCGACAACGGTGAGATCTGGTACGTGCGCAACGGCGAGATCAAGCGGATCGGCAACCTCAGCCAGGGCTGGTCCACGGCGGCGGTGGACGTCACGGTCCGTCCCACCGAGGACCTGGACCGGGTGCGGACGCTGATCACCGGAGCGGGCGAGTCGCTGGCCAAGGAGGAGCCCTGGAACGAGCGGCTCTGGGGCCCGGTGGAGATCCTGGGTCTCAGCGAGGTGCTGCTGGACTCGATGACCGTACGGGTCTCCGCCAAGACCATGCCGGGCAAGTCGCTGGGCGTGGAGCGGGAGTTGCGCTGGCGGATCAAGCGGGCGCTGGACGCGGCGGGCGTCCGGATCGTCGGCGGCCTTCCGGCGGCGGTGGAGGAGCCGGCCGCCGACCCGACGGCGGGCATGGCGCCGCCCTCGGTGTTCGCCAACGCCTCCTCCCCGCAGTCGACGGCGGCCACCCCGATAGCGCCGCCGGTCCCGCCCGCCGCCGGGCAGAGCCTGCACAAGTGACGGTCTGAACCTCCGCCGTTCCGGCATCTCTGTTCTTTCCGCCGTCTCTGTCGCTTCTGCCGTTTCCGTCGTCTCTGTCGTCTCCGTCGTCTCTGTCGTGACCGCCGTTTCCGCCGGCCGTCCTGGGTGGGCGGGCCCCTGAAGCAGGGGTCCGCCCACCCATGCGTTCTACAGGGTTATGGGTTTGACGGTCAGATATGGAGATCGTTTGAATGCTTGCCGAGCAAGCGCTCACTTCATCTGACCGAAGGACCTTCCTTGCGCGCACATTCCGTCCGCACCCTCGCCGTCGCCGTGGTGGCCGCCGCGGTTCCCACGGTTCTCTTCGGCCTGCCGGCCGTCGCCGCGGACGCCCCGGCCCGTCCGGCCACCGCAGCCGTCGCCACCACCGAGCCGGGGCAGAGCGCCGAGGAGGACCGGGCGACGATCCAGCGCATCCTCGACAACCCGTACGAGGGCCGGGGCGTCCGGGAAGCCGCCCAGAAGGCGCTCGACGGCACCCCCGAGGGCATGCGCCGGTTCCTGGAGACGGAGCTGCGCTGGGAGCGGCACAAGGACAACGAGGTCCGGGTCTCCCAGCTCATCGCCTCGGGCGGCGTCGCGATGAAGCGGGACGGCAAGAAGGCGCTGAAGGGCTCCGAGCGGGATCTGGTCCTGTTCCTCCAGTCCGGCCAGTACCAGGCCCGCGCCGAGGACGAGCGGGTGCGGGCGCTCCAGGTCATGGACATCGGAGGCCGCGGGGTCAGGAAGGCTGCCGTGAAGGCCCTGGAGGGCACCCCCGAGGACGTCTCCCACTTCCTGGAGTTCGGGCAGCACCAAGCCCGGAACGAGGACAACCGGGTGCGCGTCGCGCAGATCCTCTCGGTGGGCGGCCCGGCGGTCAAGGCGGCGGCCAACAAGGCGCTGAGCGGCACCCCCGACGACGTCCAGCGCTTCCTGGACATCGGCCACCACGTGGCGTTCGAGCAGGACAAGAAGGCCGCCGCCAAGCCCCCGGCCAAGCCGGCCCCCAAGCCCGGCGCCAAGCCCGCGCCGAAGCCGGCCCCGAAGAAGCCCGCGCCCAAGAAGCCGGCGGCCAAGCCCGCCGCGAAGCCCGCGCCGAAGAAGTGACGCGGGGAGTCACGGGCAGAACCCCCAGGAAGACCCGGGCACGCGCCCGGTGAACCCCGCACCCGGTGGGCGGGACGGCTCCGGCCGTCCCGCCCACCGGCGTTTCCGGGGCCGTGTGCCGGGAGGCACCGACAGGCCGCCCACGGGGCCCCGGCGGGGCATTGACCGGGCGCGGGCCGGGGGCCTAGGTTCCGTGGTGACGACGACAGGAAACTTTCCTGACAGTTGTCCCCCACTCCCGGCGGTTCGCTCAGCCGGCCACCGTGACCGGAAGGCGGGCGCGCCGTGTCTCCCCTGGACTCCGCCACTCCCGGCACGCCGCGGGTGCTGCGGGCGATGAACGACCGCGCCGCGCTCGAACTGCTGCTGGAGCACGGCCCCCTGTCCCGGACCCGGCTCGGCCGGCTGACCGGGCTCTCCAAGCCGACCGCCTCCCAGCTGCTGGCCCGGCTCGAAGCGGCCGGTCTGGTGGTCGCCACCGGGACGAGCGAGGGGCGGCCGGGGCCCGCCGCGCAGCTGTACGCGGTGAACGGCCGGGCCGCCCACGCCGCCGCGCTGGATGTGACGCCCCGGCGGATCCTGGCCGCCGTGGCGGACCTCGCCGGGCGGACGGTCGGCACATACGAACTGCCGACACCGGGCCGGCGGGCCGGGAGCGTCGTACGGCAGGTGACCGACGCGCTCGACGGCGCGGTGAAGGCCGCCGGGCTGACCCGGGACGAGGTGCGGCGGCTGGTCGTGGGGACGCCCGGCGCCTTCGACCCGAACACCGGGCGGCTGCGGTACGCCTCCCATCTGCCAGGCTGGCACTCCCCCGAGCTGCTGGACCGGCTGGCGGCGGCGCTGCCGGTGCCGGTCGCGTACGAGAACGACGTCAACCTGGTGGCGCTGGCCGAGCAGCGGTTCGGGGCCGCCCGGGGCCACCGCGACTTCGTGCTGTTCTGGAGCGACGAGGGCCTCGGTGCCGCTCTGGTGCTGGGCGGCCGGCTGCACCGGGGGTTCACCGGGGGCGCCGGGGAGGTCGGCTTTCTGCCGGTGCCGGGCGCCCCGCTGGTGCGGCACGTGGCCCAGACCGGCAGCGGCGGCTTCCAGGAGCTGGCCGGCGCCCAGGCGGTGGCCGGGCTCGCCCGGGAGCTGGGCATCGGGGGCGTACCGTCCGGCCGGCCCGCCGAGGTGGCCGCCGCGCTGCTGGCCCGGGCCGCCGCGGCCGACACGGCACCCGACGCGGGGGCGGCGGCGGAGCCGTACCGGCGGCTGCTGGACGCCTGCGCGGCGGGGCTGGCCACCGGGCTCGCCGCACTGGTCGCGGTGGTCGACCCGGAGCTGGTGGTGCTGGCCGGCGGGGTGCCGGCCGCGGGTGGGGAGCCGCTGCTCGGGCGGGTGCGGGCCGAGCTGCTGGAGCTGGCCGCCGCCCGGCCCCGGCTGGTGCCGGCCGCCGTGTCCGGCCCGCCCGTGCTGCGCGGCGCCCTGGAACGGGCCCTCGCCGCGACCCGGGACGAGGTCTTCGACACCACGCGGTAGCGCGAAGGGGCCCGGGGCCCCAGGCAGTTCCCCCGGGCGCCCCGCCCGAAGGGGCAGCACGACCGGCCGGACCACCGAGCGACCGACCGGACGACCGAGCGACTGAGCGGACCATCGAGCGACTGAGCGACCGAGCGAGTGACCGGCCCGCGTGACGAGGGGCCGGCCGAGCCGGAGGACCGACCCGGGAAACGAACGAAGGGCTGGACACAGCGTCATGAAGCTGACCGTGGTGGGGGGCGGCTCCACCTACACCCCCGAACTGGTGGACGGGTTCGCGCGGTTGCGGGACACCCTGCCGATCACCGAACTGGTCCTGGTGGACCCGGCGGCCGACCGGCTGGAGCTGGTCGGCGGGCTGGCCCGGCGGATCTTCGCCCGGCAGGGCCACCCCGGCACCGTCACCGTCACCGGCGACCTGGCGGCGGGCGCGGCCGGCGCGGACGCGGTGCTGCTCCAGCTCCGGGTCGGCGGCCAGGCGGCCCGGCAGCGCGACGAGACCTGGCCGCTGGAGTGCGGCTGCGTCGGCCAGGAGACCACCGGCGCGGGCGGTCTCGCCAAGGCGCTGCGCACCGTCCCGGTGGTGCTGGACATCGCGGAACGGGTGCGGCGGGCCGCCCCGGACGCCTGGATCATCGACTTCACCAACCCGGTCGGCATCGTCACCCGGGCCCTGCTCGGGGCCGGGCACCGGGCGGTCGGGCTGTGCAACGTGGCCATCGGCTTCCAGCGGAAGTTCGCCGCGCTGCTCGGGACCGACCCGGCCGAGGTGCACCTCGATCATGTCGGGCTCAACCATCTGACCTGGGAGCGGGCGGTACGGCTCGGCGGCCCGGACGGGCCCGACGTACTCCCCCGGCTGCTCGCGGAGCACGGCGGCGCGATCGCGGCGGACCTGCGGCTGCCGCGCCCGCTGCTCGACCGGCTGGGCGTCGTCCCCTCGTACTACCTGCGGTACTTCTACGCCCATGACGAGGTGGTGGCCGAGCAGCGGACCGGACCGTCCCGGGCCGAGGAAGTCGCCAGGATGGAGCGGGAGTTGCTGGCGATGTACGGCGATCCCGCGCTGGACGAGAAGCCGGAGCTGCTGGCCCGGCGGGGCGGGGCCTTCTACTCGGAGGCGGCGGTCGGGCTGGCGGCCGCGCTGCTGGGCGGGGGCGGGCCGCGCGTCCAGGTGGTCAACACGTACAACCGGGGCACGCTGCCCTTCCTGCCGGACGACGCGGTGATCGAGACCCAGGCGGCGGTGGACGGCTCCGGGGCCGTGCCGCTCGCCGTGCCCGCCCTGGAGCCGCTGTACGCGGGGCTGGTCGCCCGGGTGACGGCGTACGAGGAGCTGGCGCTGGACGCGGCGCTGCGGGGCGGCCGGGACCGGGTGTTCCGGGCGCTGCTGGCGCATCCGCTGGTGGGCCAGTACGCGTACGCCGAGACCCTCACCGATCTGCTGCTGGCCCACAACCGGGAGCATCTGGCGTGGGCGTGAGCCGGCCGGGCGCCGGGGTCCCGGAGGCGCCGGGGCCGGCCGCCCCCGCGGTGCCAGCCGCCCCCGCCGTGCCGGCCGCCCCCGCCGTGCCGGCTGCCCCCGCCGTGCTGGCTGTCGACGCGGGCAACAGCAAGACCGATGTGGCCGTGGTCGGCGCGGACGGAACCCTGCTGGGCAGTGCCCGGGGCGGCGGCTTCCAGCCACCCGTGGTGGGCGTGGCGGCGGCGATGGAGGTGCTGGCGGCGGCGGTCGCGGCGGCCTGGGCGGCGACCGGGCTGCCGGGCCCGCCGTACGCCGCGCGCGTCTCGGCCTGTCTGGCCAACGCCGATCTCCCGGTGGAGGAGGCGGAGTTGACCGAGGCGGTCGCGGCGCGTGGCTGGGGCGGGGCGGTCCGGGTGCGCAATGACACCTTCGCGGTGCTGCGCGCCGGGGTGGCCGAGCCGCGCGGGGTCGCCGTGGTGTGCGGCGCGGGCATCAACTGCGTGGGGTTGCTGCCGGACGGGCGGACCGCGCGGTTCCCGGCGCTGGGCCGGATCTCCGGTGACTGGGGCGGCGGTTCGGGGCTCGGCGAGGAGGCGCTGTGGTACGCCGCCCGGGCGCACGACGGGCGCGGTGAACCGACCTCACTGGTACGGGAGTTGCCCGCGCGCCTCGGCTATGGCTCGGTGCCGGGGCTGATCGAGGCGGTCCATCTGGGCCACGCCCCGGCCGACTGGCGCCACCGGCTGGCCCCGGTGGTCTTCGCGGCCGGGGCGGCGGGCGACCTGGTGGCCGGGGCGCTGGTGGAGCGGCTGGCGCGGGAGGTGGTGGCGCTGGCGGCGGTCGCCCTGGAGCGGCTCGGGCTGCTGGCGGACCGGGTGCCGGTGCTGCTCGGCGGCGGGGTGCTGGCCGCCCGGCACCCGGGGCTCAACCCGCGGATCGCCGCGCTGCTGGCCGAACGGGCGCCGCGCGCCGAGGTCCGGGTGGTCACCGAGCCGCCGGTCCTGGGCGCCGCCCTGCTCGGCCTGGACGAACTGGCCGCTTCCGCCCCGGTGCTGGCCCGGCTGCGGGCCGCGTACGGGGCGGGGGCCGGGTACGGGCCGGGGCCCGCGTACGGGTGAGGGGCGGGGGCCGGGTACGGGCCGGGGCCCGCGTACGGGTGAGGGGCGGGAGCGGGGGCCGGGGGCCCTCGTACGGGTGAGCGGCGGAGCCGCCCCGGCCCGGCGTCCGTGACCGGCGGGACCGGTGGGCCGGGCGGGACGCGGCAGGGGCCGGCGGGGCGGCACGGCCGGGCCGGGGCTGGTGTGAAGGGCGGCCGGTACGGCCATACTGCGGTCAGCGACCGAGGGGGAGGTCAGGTGACCTACGCATGACCCGTGCACCGGAGACACCGGACGCGCCGCACACGCGGTACGCGCCGACGCCCGGCGTGCCCGCCGCGCGCACGGGCGGCCCGGGAGCGATGGGGCCCGGAGCGGCCGGAGAGACCGGGGCCGGAACCGGAACCGAGCCGACGGGAACTGAGCCGGCGGGGGCCGGACCGACGGGGGCCGGGAGCGGGCCGATGGGGGGCGGGCCGGCCGGTGCCGGGCCGTCAGGTCCCGCACTGTCCCGGACCGCCGGGCCGGCGGGGCTTCCACGGCCCGAACCGCCCGCCGGGCGCGGGGCGTGGGCGGTGGGCCGGGCGAAGCTGCGCGAGACGGTGACCACCGAGCCGGGGCGGCTGCGGATCCTGGGCGCCGTGCTGGCCGGGCTGGTGCTGGCGTTCGGGGTGCTCGCCGCGCTGGAGGCGGACGGCCGGGCGTCGGCCGCCGCGAACGTGGTCGGCCGCAGCCAGCCGCTCAGCGCCGACGCGGCCCGGATCTTCCGCTCGCTGGCCGACGCCGACACGGCCGCCACCAGCGCCTTCCTGGCCGGCGCCCCGGAGCCCGCGACGACGCGGCAGCGGTACGAGCGGGACATCGCCACCGCCGCCCGGCTGCTCGCCAAGGCGTCCGGCCACACCGGTGACTCCCCCGCCTCCGCGCGCGAGATAGAGGTCCTCAACGAGCGGCTGCCGGTCTACACCGGCCGGGTGGAGACCGCCCGGTCGATCAACCGGCAGGGGCTGCCCCTGGGCGGCGCCTACCTGCGGTACGCCAACCAGCAGATGACCACCGAACTGCTGCCCGCCGCCCAGCGGTTGTACGACGCCGAGAGCGGCCGGCTGGACCGGGACACGGCCGACGCCCGCTCCTGGCCGTATGCCGCCCTGGTGCTGGGTCTGCTGGCGCTGGGCGCGCTCGGCTGGGCGCAGCGGCGCGTCTTCCTGCGTACCAACCGGGTGTTCAACCACGGCCTGCTGGCTGGCAGTGCGGCGGTGCTGGCCGGTCTGCTGTGGCTGGTGGCCGGGTACGCGCTGGCCGCCGGGCGGCTGGGCGAGGCCCGGACGGGCGGCCAGGAGTCGCTGGCGGTGCTGAACCAGGCCCGGATCAGCTCGCTCCGGGCGCGGGCCGCCGAGAACCTGGTCCTGGTGGCCGGGGGCGCGGTGCTCACCGACGAGCGGCCCGGGGAGGACCGGGAGGACAAGTACGAGCGGGACTACCGGCTGAACCGGGACGCCCTGTTGGCGACGCTGGGCCGGGCCGCCCGGCTGGCGGACGACCCGGCGGGCCGCGAGCCGGTCACCAGGGCCCTGGAGCAGGCGGACCAGTGGAAGAAGCGGCACACCGAAGCCCGGCGTCTGGACAACGACCGGGGCGACTACGAGAGCGCGCTGGCCCTGGTGATCGGCACCAGGGAGAGCACGAGCGGCTCCACCGGGGAGCTGTTCGACCAGGTGGACCGGGCACTGGACCTGGCGGTCCACCACGAGCAGGGCGAGTTCACCCGGGCCGCCGAGGGGGCCAGTGCCGCGCTGACCGGACTGCCCGTCGGGGCGGCCGTGCTCGCGGGGCTGGGCGCGGTCGGCGCCCTGATGGGCATCAACCGCAGGCTCACGGAGTACCGGTGAGCGGCGCCCGGGCCGGCGGGGGCGGCGGGAACGAAGAGGGACGGGGACGCGGTGAAGGGGGTGACGCCATGATCGGACGGGGGGCGGCCGGGGAGCACCGGGCGGCCGGAGGGCGACGGCCGGACGGCGGCCGGTGGGGGCCCGGCGGGAGACGGACGGCCGGCGGAGTGGCGATGGTCCTCTGCGCGGTGGCCGCCGGGTGCGGACCGGCCGGCGGGCCCGTGGCGCCGCCGGCGGCGCACGGCACCACGGCCCCGGCGGCGTCCGGTGGGTCAGGGGCGCCCGGAGCACCGGGCGGGGGCACCCGGGCGCCCGGCGACGCGCGCGCCTCCGCGCGGACACCGGCCCCCGGCTGCCGGACACCGGAGGCGTCGCTGCCGCCCTCCCGGGCGGACGGCCCCGCCGTCGCCGCGATCAAGAAGCGCGGCAAACTGGTCGTCGGGGTGGACCAGAACAGCTACCGCTGGGGCTACCGGAATCCCGCCACCCGGAAGCTGGAGGGGTTCGACATCGACCTGGCCCGGGCCATCGCCACCGATCTGCTGGGGGATGCCAGGAAGCTGGTGCTCCGGGCGGTGCCGACCGACCAGCGCATCCCGGCCCTGAGCGACGGCACGGTCGACCTGGTGGTCCGGACGATGACGATCAACTGCGCCCGCATCAAGAAGGTGGCCTTCTCCACCGCCTACTTCCAGACCGGCCAGCAGGTGCTGGCGCCCAAGGACTCGGAGGTGACGGGGTTCAACCGCACGCTCACCCGCAAGCGGATCTGCACCGCCGAGACCTCGACCGCGTACGACGCCGTGAAGGACAACCCGTTCGGGGCGATCTACCAGGACGCCGACGACGGCGGGCCCGGCGACCGGGACCGGATCACGGTGCCCAACCAACTCGACTGCCTGGTGCGGCTGCAGCTCGGTGAGGTGGACGCGGTGGTGACGGACAGCGCCCTGGCGGCCGGCCAGGCGGCCCAGGACCCGGCGGTGGAGCTGAAGGGGAAGCCGTTCACCACCGAGTACTACGGCGTCGGGGTCAAGCTGGGCCACGACGACCTGGTGCGCAGGGTCAACCAGGTGCTGGTCGAGTACCGGAAGGGCCCCTGGCTCACGGCGTACGACAAGTGGCTGAAGGCCGGTCTGCCGGGGCTCACGGGGCCGCCGGCGCCGAAGTACCGCTCGCGCTGAGCCGGTCGGGTCCCGACCGGGCACGCGGACGGTGCCGGGCGTCCGTGGGCCCGGACACCCGCCACCCCGGACATCCGTTCGGGTCTCGGGCCGGGCCGGAGGCGTCCCCGGTCCCGGCCGGCGAGAACCGGACGGCGGGCCACGGGCGTCGGACCGTATGCCGGGATGTTCGCCGGGTCTTTCGGGCGGCCCTTCTCGGGAAAGGTGGCACGGCGGGGCGGTGGAGGGGCGGAGACTGGGACGCGGTGGACACAGTGAGAGCGGAGGGGTGAGCGATGGGCGACGCGGGACCGTCCGGTCCGGTGCTGGACCGGGACGAGGCGGACCGTGCGCTGGCGCGGCTGGGCGCCGAGCACAAGGCGGTGGAGGAGTCCCTGCTGGCCCTCCAGGACCATGCGGGCCGGGGCCTGCTGGAGGGCGCCGGACTGACCGGCACCACCGCCGGGCGCTGGGCCGCGACGGAGCGGGCCATCACCCTGCTCTGGACCTGTTTCGACGCCTGTACGGGGGTGTTGCGCGCCGCCCACGAGGTCCGGGCCCGGCGCCGCACGCCCGGCGACGAGGATCTGGCCGAGCTCACGGAGCTGCTGCGCGGCCCCTCCGTCACGGTGCCGGACGCCACCGACCCCTCCGGAAAACTGTCCGAGAGCCTCTCCCCGGAGCGGCTGATGGAGCGGATGAACGCGCTCTACGCGGAGTCGCTGGACACCGTCGTCTCGGCGGACGCGGTCTGGTCGGCGCTGCCCGCCCGGATAGATCTGCTCGCCGCCGAACTGCACCGCACCCGTTCGCTCGCCCATTCGGTGGGGGTCCGCCCCGGTGAGCACCCGGCCGCCGACGAACTGGCGGCCATCACCGGGGAGCTGACCGCCCTGCGCGCCGAGGTGGTGGCGGACCCGCTGGCGTTCTGGCGTCCGGCGAGCGGGAGTTCGGCGCCCGGCGGCGGACGGCCCGACACCGCGCGGTACGACCGGGCCGCCCGCGCCCTGGAGGAGGTGCGACGGGAGATCGAGGCGGTGCTCCAGGTCCGGCAGGACTCCGAGACCCGGCTGCTGCGGCTGCGCGATCTGCTCTCCCGGGCCGACCGCACCCTGGCCGAGGCCCGGACGGCCCGGGTGGAGGTGCTGTCGAAGATCGCCGCATCCGAGGTGCCGGTGGTCAGCGGTCCGCCCACCGTCCTCCAGGAACGGCTGGCCACCGCCGCCCAGTACCGGCGGCACGCCCAGTGGCACCGGCTCTCCCCGCTGCTGGAGGCGCTGGAGCGGGAGGCTGAGGAGGAACTGCTGCGGGCCCGCGACTCGCTGACGGCCGTCACCGCGCCGCTGGCGGTCCGGGCGGAGCTGCGCGGCCGGCTGGACGCGTACAAGGCGAAGGTCGCCCGGCACGGGCTGGCCGAGGACCCGCTGCTGATCGAGCGGTACGACGCGGCCCGCCGGATGCTCTGGAGCGCGCCCTGCGATCTGCGGGTGGCCGGGGAGGCGGTGCTGCGCTACCAGCGGACCGCCGCCGAGCTGCTGACCCCACCGGCCGGGGATGCCCCGCCGGGCGGCCCCGGCCCCTCACCGGCGGGACGCGGAGCGGAGTCGTACAGCGTCCTGGAGAGCGGGACGGGCGGCCGGCCGGCCGACGGCGACGGCGGCGATGACGGCGGCGGACGGCACGGAACGCGGGGGCCGTACGACCGCGTCGAACCGTACGACCGGGTGCGGCCGGACCACCGGAGGGAGCCGTACGACCGGGTGGAGCCGTACGACCGGGCCGAGTCCGGTGGCCCGGGCGAGTGGGCGGACGGGAGGGGGAGCCGGTGATCACCTGTCAGCGGCCCGGGTGCCCGGGGGCGTACGACGATCTGGGCGGCGGCGCGCTGTACTGCGACACCTGCGGGATGGCCCCGTTCGCCGCCCCGAACGGGGACCTCGCCTCACCGCCCACCACCGCCGCGATCCCGGCCGGCGCGGCGGCGGACGCCGGCCGGGACGGGTCCGCCGGGTCCACCGGCTCCGGCCCGGCCGGGTCCGGGGCCCCGGGCGCGGCACCGGCGGGCGGCGGGCGGGTGTCCCGGTCGGTGTCGGTGCGCAGCTCGGGTTCGCCGACCGGGCGGTCCGGGCGGTCCGGGCGCAGCGGGCTGGGCGCCGGTCTGGTCTCCGTACCGGACGTGCCCCGGCCCGACCCGCGCACGGCGGTGCTGGCGGACCCGGAGGTGCCGGAGCGCAAGCGGTACTGCTCCCGGTCGGACTGCGGCGCGCCGGTCGGCCGGGCGCGCGGCGGCCGCCCGGGCCGCACCGAGGGCTTCTGCGTCAAGTGCGGGCACCCGTACTCCTTCGTGCCCAAGCTGCGCCCCGGCGAGATGGTGCACGGCCAGTACGAGGTGGCCGGCTGTCTGGCGCACGGCGGGCTCGGCTGGGTCTATCTCGCGGTGGACCGGGCGGTCTCGGACCGCTGGGTGGTGCTCAAGGGGCTGCTGGACTCCGGCGACGAGGACGCCATGGCGGCGGCGATAGCCGAACGGCGTTTCCTGGCCGCCATCGAGCACTCCAACATCGTCCGGATCTACAACTTCGTGGAGCACCTGGACCCGCGCACCGGCTCGCTCGACGGCTACATCGTCATGGAGTACGTCGGCGGCAAGTCGCTGAAGGAGATCGCCAACGGGCGGCGCGGCACGGACGGACGGCGCGATCCGCTGCCGGTCGAGCAGGCGTGCGCGTACGGCATCGAGGCGCTGGAGGCGCTCGGGCACCTGCACAGCCGCAAGCTGCTCTACTGCGACTTCAAGGTCGACAACGCCATCCAGACCGAGGACCAGCTGAAGCTGATCGACATGGGCGCGGTGCGCCGGATGGACGACGAGGAGTCGCCGGTCTTCGGCACGGTCGGCTACCAGGCCCCGGAGATCGCCACCACCGGCCCCTCGGTCGCCTCCGACCTCTACACGGTGGCCCGCACCCTGGCCGTGCTGACCTTCGACTTCCAGGGGTACACCACGGTCTTCGCGCACGCCCTGCCCGGCCCCGAGCACATCGAGGTGTTCCGCAGACACGAGTCCTTCCACCGGCTGCTGGTGCGGGCGACCGCCCCGGACCCGGGCCGCCGGTTCGCCTCGGCACGCGAGATGGCCGAGCAGCTCACGGGGGTGCTGCGGGAGGTGGTGGCGATACGGACCGGACGGCCGCGCCCCGCGCTCTCGACGCTCTTCGGCGCGGAGCCCCGGGTGACCGACACGGTGCTGTTCGCGGAGCCGGTGGACGAGGTGTCCGCCCTGGGCTCCCGGCCCGCCCCGGTCCGCCGGCTGTTCCCCCGCGCCCGCGCGCTGGGGTCCGGCCGGGAGGCGGCGGAGGCGGGCGGGCCCGGTCCGGAGGCGGACGGAGAGCTCGGCCCGGAGGCGGGTCCGGGGGCTGACGGGGGGCCCGGCCCGCAGGCGGGTCCTGGCGCGGGGCTGCCCGGGGCGGGTGTGCCGGGAGCGCCGGGGTCGCGGGCGGGGGCCGGGGTGCCCGGGTCCCGGGTGCCGGAGGTCCCGGGGTCGCGGGCGGGGGCCGGGGCGCTGCTCGCCGGGATGGACGAGGGAGCCACGGCGCTGGCGCTGCCGGTGCCCCGGGTGGACCCGGACGACCCGAACGCCGGTTTCCTGGCCGGGTTCGCCACCGCCGCGCCGGCCGAGCTGATCGCCGCCCTGGCCGCCGCGCCCGCCTGCTCGGCCGAGCTGCGGCTGCGGGAGCTGCGCGCCCTGCTGGAGCTGGGCGAGCGGGAGGGGGCCGGGGTCGCCCTCGAGGCGCTGGACGAACAACTGCCGGACGACTGGCGGGTGGTCTGGTACCGGGGCGTGGCGGCGCTGGCGGCCGGCGACCCGGTGGGCGCCGCGCTCGCCTTCGACGCGGTCCACGACGCCTTCCCCGGCGAGCCCGTGCCCAAGCTGGCGCTCGGGGTCTGCGCGGAGGCGGTGGGCCGGCTCGACGCGGCCGGCGGCTACTACCAGCTGGTGTGGACGACCGACCCCGGCTTCGTGAGCGCCGCGTTCGGGCTGGCCCGGGTGCGGCTGGCCGCCGGTGACCGGGCGGGCGCGGTGCGGGCGCTGGAGTCGGTGCCGGGCGCGTCGATCCACTACACGGCCGCGCGGGTGGCGGCGGTACGGGCCCGGCTGCGGCACCGCTCACCGCGCGAGCCGCTCGCCGGCGATCTGACGGCCGCCGCCGCGCAGGTGGTGGCGTTGCGGCAGTTCGGTCTGGACACGGTGCGGTACGAGCGGCTGTCGGCCGAGGTGCTGGGCCTGGCGCTGGACTGGGTGCTCTCCGGCCGTCCCGGAGCGGACCCGGCCCCCGCCGAACTGCTGGGCTGCCGACTGGACGAGCGGGGGCTCCGGTTCGGTCTGGAGCGCTCCTACCGGGTGCTGGCCCGGCTCGCCCAGCGCGGTGACGAGAGGTACGACTTGGTGGAGCGGGCCAACCGCCTCCGCCCCCGGACATGGGTGTGAATGATGGAGCGGATGCACCGGCCGGCGGCCGTGTCGAAGTGCCCCGGCTGCGAGGAGCCGCTGGAGCAGGGTGATCTGTACTGCGGGGCATGCGGGTACGACCTGTCGGCCGTGCCCCCGCCACCACCGGACCGGCCGACCGTGCCGGTGGGATCGGGGGGATCGACGGGTTCGCCGGGCTCCGAGGGCTCGGTGGGCCCCGAGGGACTGGTGAGGTCGGTGAGCTCGGTGGGTTCAGTGAGCTCGGTGACTTCGGTGACTTCGGTGGACTACGGAGGAGCTGTGGAACCGGCGGGCTCCGAGGGTCCAGTGGGATCGGTGGAACCCGGCGGATCGATGGGACCCGGTGGGTCGATGGGGTCCGGTGGGTCGATGGGGTCCGGTGGATCGATGCAACCCGGTGGATCGATGGGGCCGGCGGGTTCGCCGGGGTCCATGGCGGTGCCGGCGGTGGCCGGTTCCTCCGGGCCGGGCCCGGTGTGGCCGGCCGCACCGGGCGCCGGGCCGGTGGCCGCGGGGCGGACCGGTGCGGTGCCGGACGGCGACCGGGGCCTGCCCGGGATGGACCGGAACGGCGACTTTCCCCTGGCGCCCCCGGAGCCGCCCGTACCTCCCGCTTCGGCCGCGCCCCCGGTGCCGGCCGTCCCCCCGGTGCCGCCCGCGCCGCCCGTGCCCCCGGGGGCGCCCGTCCCGGAGCCGTACGCCGGTGCCGGGGCGGGGACGTACCCGGGCGGGCCCGGAGCCGGGGCCGCGGACGGGCCCGGTGAGGCCGGCGCGCCCGATGGTCCGGAGCCGTCCGGCGCCCCGGAGGCGCCCGCCGGGCCGGTGCCACCCGGGGCCGGGGCCGGGTCGGCCGGAGCGGGGCGGTGCGTGGCGTGCGGGACCGGACGGCCGGGCCGGGAGGGGTACTGCGAACGCTGCGGTCACGCCCAGCCGCGCGCCCGGGACCATGTGGAGGAGGAGGCGGGACCGGCCGCCGCCGTGACCGACCGGGGGCTGCGCCACCACCGCAACGAGGACGCGTTCACGGTCGCCGCGACGGCGCTGCCGGACGGTTCGCCCGCCGTGGTCGCGGTCGTCTGCGACGGGGTGTCGTCCGCCACCCGCCCCGACGAGGCGTCGGCCGCCGCCGCGGACACCGCGGGGGCCTCGCTGCGGGCGGCCCTGGAGTGCGGCACCCATCCGCGGATGGCCATGCACGAGGCGATCGTCGCCGCCGCCGGGGCCGTCGACGCGCTGGCGGCCCGGAAGGCCGGGGCGGACGACGGGGCGTCCGGCGGCCCGGACCCCGAGCCGCGCCACCACCGGAACGCCCCCGCCTGCACCCTGGTCGGCGCGGTCGTGGCGAGCGGGCTGCTGGTGGTCGGCTGGGTCGGGGACAGCCGGGTCTACTGGGTGCCCGACGACCGCTCCACCCCGCCCGCCCGGCTGACCGAGGACGACTCCTGGGCCGCCCAGATGGTGGCGGCGGGACTGATGGGCGAGGCCGAGGCGTACGCGGACGCCCGGGCCCACGCGATCACCGGCTGGCTGGGCGCCGACGCGTACGAACTCGACCCGCACACCGCCTCGTTCACCCCGGACCGGCCGGGCGTGGTGGTGGTCTGCACGGACGGCCTGTGGAACTACGCGGAGGCGGCCGAGGCGATGGCCCGGGTCGTCCCCCCGGACGCCGCAGCCCGGCCGCTGGACGCCGCCCGGGTGCTGCTCGGTCACGCGCTCGACGGCGGCGGGCACGACAATGTGACGGTGGCGGTGCTGCCGGTCGTCCCGGCCGCCGGTGCCGCCGGGGCCATCGGGGATTCCGAGACCGCCGAAACCGCGTCCCCGGCGTCGGGCGGCACCGGTACGGACGGAATCACCCCGACGTGACGTTCCGTCACCGGACATTCGGGGAAGCCCCGTTCCTGGGGTGACGTGCCGGTGACCGGCCGGGGCCCGCCGGGCCCCGGCCGGTGAAGGCGCCGGTGCCGGCGGTCCGCCGCCGGTCCACCGGGCGGCCGGGACCGCCGTGTCCGGAGGTGCCGCCGCCGGTGCCCCGTGCCGTCGCCTCCCGCACCACGCCCGCAGCACCCCGCACCGCCCCGCACCACCTCCGGCAGCAGCCCGTCCCGCCGGCCACGTCCCTCCGGCCCCGTCCCACCGGAGTCCCGCCCGTACCGTCCACGGCGTCCCGCCGAACAGGCCCGAGGAGCCCCAGCAGATGGCGAACTTCTCCAAGTCGAAGGTGCCGCAGTTCTCGGTGGAGGTGTACCAGAACGCCTATCTGCCGGAGGGCGGCCGGGAGGTGCACGCGATCGTCTCGGTCACCTCCACCGGCGGCGGCACCAGCGGCGGGGCACCGCTCGTCGCCGACGCGGTGCCGGGCCCGGGACACGGACCGGGCGGATCCGGCGGGCCGGGCGGCTCGGACGGGCCGGACGGACCCGGCGGACCGGGTGGCCCCGGCGGCTCCGGCGGGCAGCGGGGCGGCGGCGCGGCTGTGGTGATCATGGTGGACTGCTCGGGCTCGATGGAGTACCCGGCCGGGAAGATGCGGCACGCCCGGGAGGCCACCGCCGCCGCCATCGACACCCTGCGCGACGGGGTCGCCTTCGCGGTGGTGGCCGGCACCCACGAGGCCGCCGAGGTCTTCCCGGGCGGCGGCCGGCTGGCGGTGGCCGACGCCGGCACCCGCGCGGCGGCCCGGACGGCGCTGCGCCGGCTGACCGCCTCCGGAGGCACCGCGATCGGCACCTGGCTGACCCTGGCCGGCCGGCTGCTGGCCGGCTCGGACGCCCCGATCCGGCACGGCGTCCTGCTCACCGACGGACGGAACGAGCACGAGTCGCCGGCCGGGCTGCGGGCCGCCCTCGACGCCTGCGCCGGCCGCTTCACCTGTGACGCGCGGGGCGTGGGCACCGACTGGGAGGTCAAGGAGGTCACCGGGATCGCCGCCGCGCTGCTCGGCACCGCCGACATCGTCGCCGACCCGTCCGGCCTCGCCGCCGACTTCCGGGCGATGATGGAGCACGCCATGGGCAAGGAGGTCGCGGACGTCGGACTGCGGCTGTGGACGCCGGTCGGCGCGGAGATCCGGTACGTCAAGCAGGTGGCCCCGGCGGTGGTGGACCTGACCGGGCGGCGTACGGAGGCGGGACCGCGCCTCGGCGACTACCCGACCGGCTCCTGGGGCGACGAGTCCCGCGACTACCACCTCTGCGTCCGGGTCCCGGAGGCGGGCGTGGGCCAGGAGATGCTGGCCGCCCGGGTCTCGCTGGTGCTGCCGGACCCGGCAGGCGGGGCGCCGGGGACCGTGGGGCAGGGCCTCGTCCGGGCGGTGTGGACCGACGACCTGGCCGCCTCCACGGCGATCAATCCGCAGGTCGCGCACTACAGCGGACAGGCCGAGCTGGCCCGCGCCATCCAGCAGGGACTGGCCGCGCGCAAGGCGGGCGACCCGGACGGCGCGACCGCGCGGCTGGGCCGGGCGGTGCAGCTGGCGGCGGCCTCCGGAAACGCGGAGACGGCGAAACTGCTTTCGAAGGTGGTGGACGTGGTCGACGTGGCGACCGGTACTGTGCGACTGAAGGCAAAGGTCGCGGAGGCGGACGAGATGACCCTCGAAACGCGCTCCATCAAGACCGTTCGCGTCAAAAGCGTAAAGAAGTGACCGTACCGCGGTCGGACTTCGCGCCTGCCCCGGGTGACGGCACCGGGGGCGGGCGCGCAGCCGCGGAAGCGACACCGGCCCGCCGGCCGGCGGAGAAAGGGGGAAGCGCCGACATGCCGACCTGCCCGAACGGACACCAGTCGGATTCCGACGACTGGTGCGAGGTCTGCGGCCATCGCATGGCCGGTACGGCGCCCGCGGGCGCCGTACCGCCGCCCCCTCCCCCGCCGCCGGGCTACGGCCACCCCGGCGGCCACGCCCCCGCACCGGGCCGGGACCCGGGCGCCGGCGGGCGGGCCGAGCTCTGCCCGCAGTGCCGTACGCCCCGGGAGGCCGGGGCGCCGTTCTGCGAGGAGTGCCGCTGGAACTTCGTCACCGGCACGGCGACCTCGTACACCCCCATCTCCACCGGCCCCCGCCGCTCCCCGTCTCCGGCCCCGGCCCCGGGCGGCCCCACGGGCCCGGGCGGTCACCAGGCGCCGGGCGGCGGCCCGGCCTTCCCGCCGCCGGGCGCCCCGGGACACGGCCCCGGCCGCCCGGGCGGCCCCGGTAGCGGTATGCCCGCCGGGCCCGGCGCTCCCTCCGGTCCGGGTGCTCCCGGACCGGGGGCCGGCCTGCCGCCCGGCTACCGGCCGGAGCCTCCGTCGTCCGGGCCCGCGGACCCCTTCGAGTACCAGGGCTCCCACTACCAGGGCTCCCGTCCGTCCCGGGTGAACCGTCCGGCCGAGCCGCTCCCCGAGGAGCCCCCGGAGCCGGGCGCCGCCCCGGGGCCGTACCGGGGCCAGGAGCAGGGCCAGGCCAGCCAGGGGCAGCGGGGCCAGGGGCAGGGCCTCGCCGGGCTGCCCCGGCGGACCCCCGGCCGTCCGGGCGTCTCCGGCTTCGACCGGCCGTCGGCACCCGGATTCGACCGTCCGGCGGCACCCGGATCCGACCGTCCGGCGCCCGAATTCGACCGGCCCTCGGCGGCCGGTGAACACCCCGCGCCCGGATTCGACCGGCCCGTCCCGGGAGCCGACCGCCCGGCGACCGGTTTCGACCGGCCCGCCTCCGGCCCCGGTAGCCCCTGGCCGGACGCCGGGCGTCCCGCGCCGGAGCCCGACCGTTCCGAGGCCGGCTTCGGGCCCGGCGTACCCGAACCCGGCCGGCCCGCGTCCGATTTCGGGCGCCCCGTGCCGGAGGCCGGCCGGCCCGTCCCGCCGCCCGCGCGGCAGGGCTTCGAGGAGAGCTCGGCTCCCCCGCCGCTGCGGCCGCGCCGCCGGGCCGCCGACGACGACTGGGTGCTGCCGCCGCCGTCCGGCCCCGAGCCCACCGCTTCCCCGGAGCACCGGGCCCCGGAGCGGCCCGCCCAGGAGCACCGGGCGCCCGAGCCCGGGTTCCCGGGACCCGGGTTCCCGGCGCCCGAGCCGGAGTTCCGGGAGGCCGCCCCGCAGCCGCCCGCCGCGCCGGAGCACCGGGCGCCGGAGCGGCACGCTCCCGAGCGCCGGCCGGAGCCGGAGTCCTGGCCCCCGGAGCACCGTTCCGCGCCCGAGCCGGGTCCCGGGCGGCCGGAGCCGGAGCCCTGGGCCGCGCCCGAGCACCGTCCGGCGCCCGAGCGGCACGCCCCGGAGCAGTCGCCGTTCCCGCCCGCGCCGCAGGCTCCGTCGGGCCCCGCCGCGCCGCCCCCGGCGCCCGTGCCCGCCCCGCCGTCCCCCGGGCCGGCCGGACAGCCGCCCGCGACCGGCCCGGCCGGGCACTGGACGGCGGTCGTGGCGCCGGACCGGGAGTACTTCCTGGCGATGATGGAACGCAGCGGCCCCGAGGCCGCCGGGCTGAGCCTGCCCGCGTACGCCCCGGAGCAGCAGCTGCCGCTGGCCGGTGACCGGATCACCATCGGCCGGCGCCGGCACTCCACGGGCGAGTCGCCGGACATCGACCTGTCGGTGCCGCCGGAGGACCCGGGCGTCTCGCACCAGCACGCGGTGCTGGTGCGGCAGCCGGACGGCTCCTGGTCGGTGGTCGACCAGAACTCCACCAACGGCACCACGATCAACGGGGCCGAGGAGCCGATCCAGCCCTATGTGCCGGTGCCGCTCCGGGAGGGCGACCGGGTGCACGTCGGGGCCTGGACCACCATCACCGTCCGGCGCGGCTGACGGCCGGCGGCCCCGTGCCGGCTCACCGGCCGCGCACCCGGCCCACCGGCCGGTGAGCACGGCGACCGTACCGGCCGCCGTGCTCACCGGCCGGCGCCGCCGTCCGTCCCGAGGGGCCAGCTGTACGGTCCCTCGGGGTCGTCCAGCCAGGCCCACTGGCGCCCGGCTCGGACGGTCACCCCGAACCGTTCCCGCGCCGGGCGCCCCTCGCGCTGCCAGAGCGCGTACGCCTCGCGCGGGTCCAGGGTGCCCGCGGTGAGGGTCAGCAGGAAGCGGAACAGCTCGTTCTCGGTGGCGCTCCTGGTCAGTCCCCCGGTGCGTACCGGCGGCGCGGGACCGGTGGCGCCGCCCCGGAGCTGGACGAAGTACGCCGAGGTGCGCAGAAACCGGCCCTCGGCGTGACCGGGGGCAGCCCCCGGCCCGGCGGTGGAATCGGAGTCCGGCTCCCGCACCCGGAGCCGGATCAGCCCGGTGGAGAGCGGCGCCAGGATCCGGGCGCCCGGACGGCACTGGCCCACCCAGGCGGGCGGCACGGACGGCAGGGTGCAGGTGGCGACGATCGCGTCGAACGGCGCCCGGCCGGGGCAGCCGAGCGCGCCGTCACCGGTGAGCACGGCCGGGTGGTGGCCGGCGGCGGCCAGCCGCTCCCGCGCCGGTCCGGTGATCTCCTCGTCCAGGTCGACGGTGGTCACCCGGTCGTCCCCGAGCCGGTGGCCGAGCAGCGCCGCGTTGTAACCGGTGCCCGCGCCGATCTCCAGCACCCGGTCCCCGTCCCGTACCTCCAGGGCCGCCAGCATCGCGGCCATCAGGGACGGCTGGCTGGAGGAGGAGACCAGCTCCCCGTCGCGCAGCAGGGTGGCGAGCGGCCGGTCCTCGTAGGCGCCGGCGAGCCAGCGGGCCCGGCGGCCCGGGTCGGGGTCGTCGCGGGTGAGCCGTTCGTAGCCGCCCATGACGCCGAGGTAGTAGAACGGTACGAAGAGATGGCGGGGCACCTCCTCGAACGCCGCCCGCCAGGCCGGATCGGCCAGCTCGCCCGCCCCGATCAGCTCCCGGACCAGCGCCCGGCGGTGCCCGGCGGCGGCCTCCGCGTACGGGTCGGACGCGGCGGCCGCTCCGGTCGTACCGGGTGTCCCGGCCGCCGCGTCGGGGGTTCCGGCCGGGCCGGGTGTCCTGGGCCCATCGGGCGTCCCGGGCGCGTCGGGTCGTTTCGTCCCCATGTCTCCACTGTGCTGCCCCGGCTCCCGGGACGCGAACAGACGGGCGAGGGGCCTCCCGCCGGGCGGGGAGGTCCTGGGGCCCCGGTCCTCGGCCGGTGGGTCTGAGACCATGGGTGGGTGAATGAGATCCCGCGCGGCACGCTTCAGGAGCAGACCTTCTACGAGCAGGTCGGCGGCGAGGCGACCTTCCGGCGCCTCGTCCACCGGTTCTACCAGGGGGTGGCCGAGGACCCGCTGCTGCGGCCGATGTACCCGGAGGAGGACCTGGGTCCGGCCGAGGAGCGGCTGGTGCTGTTCCTGATCCAGTACTGGGGCGGCCCGCGCACCTACAGCGACCAGCGGGGACACCCCCGGCTGCGGATGCGCCACGCGCCGTTCACCGTCGACCGGGCCGCGCACGACGCCTGGCTGAAGCACATGCGGACGGCCGTCGACGAGCTAGGGCTCCCGGAGGAGCACGAGCGGCAGCTCTGGAAGTACCTGACCTACGCCGCCGCCTCCATGGTGAACGCGGCGGACTGAGCCGGTGGACACCGCGGGCTGAGCCGCCCGGGAGAGCCGCGGGTCAGCGGCTGTGGGCGTGGCCGGCGGTGTGCGGCACCGGGATGACGCCGAGGCCGGCGGGCCCGGCCGTGCGGACGGCGACGGAGCCGTACGGGGTGCGCAGCCGCAGCCAGGGACCGGAGCCCAGCAGGGCGACGGGCGGCTCGTGCGGAGGCAGGAAGCCCAGTGACTGGGCGGCGTGCACGGCCCGGAGCGGCAGCCCGGTGGAGCCGATGGTGCGGGACCAGATCTCCCGGCCCATCCGGTCGCGCTCGGCGCGGTTGCGGCGCTCGGTGGGCAACTGCTCGTCCCGGGTGCGGAACTCCGCGACGGCGGCGGCGACCACCCCGCGCAGTCCGGCGGCGCCGGGCAGCCCGGGCACCTCCCGCCAGCCGCCGTGCGGGGGCAGCACCCCGGCCCACGGCGGTCCGGTGACCGCCCCGGGGACCGGGATCCCGCCCGCTGGCGTGGTCTCGCCGCCGTTCTCGATGCCGTCGAGCAACTCACCGGCGGAGACGGTGACATCGAGCGGGGCGGCGTCCAGGAGCACGGCCGTCCGGATGGCCAGCACCTCGAAGGACGGCGGCCGCCCGAAGACGGCGAGGGCCCCGCCGCGCGCCTGCAGGCGGACGGCGGCGGCCCGGTCGTAGTGGAGCAGCCGGGCCAGGAAGGCGGCGAGGTCGGCCGCCTCCCTGGCGTCGGCGAAACGCAGCGGCGCCGTCATACGGCGGCGGCCCCCTCGCCGGCCGCTCCGGAACCGCCGGCCGCCCCGGCCCCGCCGGACCGCCCGGCCCCGCCGGCCTCGCCGGAGCCGTCGGCGGCCCGCTCGCCGCCGCGCATGCCGTCGTCCACGTACTCCTCCAGGAACGCCCGCTCCTCGGCCGTGATCCGGCGCGGGCGCTGGGTGTCGAGGTCGAACGGCACCACGACGGTCGAGGCCCGGACGTAGACCTGCTCCGGGTCCTTGATCTCGTACGCGATCGTCAGCGAGGCCGCGCCGATCTTGGTGACCCAGGACTCGACGGTCACCGGGGCGTGCCGGTGCACCAGCGGACGCAGATAGTCGATCTCGTGGCGGGCCACGACGGACCCGCCGGAGAACGACGGCGAGCCGTTCCCGGGCGCCAGCCGGAACATGAAGTCGATCCGGGCCTCCTCCAAGTAGCGGAGGAAGACCACGTTGTTGACGTGCCCGAAGGCGTCCATGTCCGACCAGCGGAGGGGGCAGGGGTAGAGGTGACGGGCCACCGTGATCGCTGCCTCAGCCCCGGGTGAGCTTCTTGTGGGTGGCCCGGTGCGGACGGGCCGCGTCCGCACCGAGGCGCTCGATCTTGTTCTTCTCGTACGACTCGAAGTTGCCCTCGAACCAGAACCACTTGGAGTCGCCCTCGTACGCCAGGATGTGCGTGGCCACCCGGTCGAGGAACCAGCGGTCGTGGGAGACGACCACGGCGCAGCCGGGGAAGTCCAGCAGCGCGTTCTCCAGCGAGGAGAGGGTCTCCACGTCGAGGTCGTTGGTCGGCTCGTCGAGGAGCAGCAGGTTGCCGCCCTGCTTGAGGGTGAGCGCCAGGTTGAGGCGGTTGCGCTCACCACCGGAGAGCACCCCGGCCGGCTTCTGCTGGTCCGGGCCCTTGAAGCCGAACGCCGAGACATAGGCGCGGGACGGCATCTCGACCTGGCCGACGTTGATGTAGTCCAGCTCGTCCGAGACGACGGCCCACAGCGTCTTCTTGGGGTCGATGTTCTCGCGGCTCTGGTCGACGTAGCTGATCTTGACGGTGTCACCGACCTTGATGGAGCCGGAGTCCGGCTCCTCCAGGCCCTGGATCATCTTGAACAGCGTGGTCTTTCCGGCGCCGTTCGGGCCGATGACGCCCACGATGCCGTTGCGCGGCAGCGAGAAGCTGAGGTCCTCGATGAGCACCTTGTCGCCGAACGCCTTGTTGAGCTTCTCGACCTCGACGACGACACCGCCCAGGCGGGGGCCCGGCGGGATCTGGATCTCCTCGAAGTCCAGCTTCCGCATCTTGTCGGCCTCGGCCGCCATCTCCTCGTACCGGGCGAGACGGGCCTTGGACTTGGCCTGGCGGCCCTTGGCGTTGGAGCGGACCCACTCCAGCTCGTCCTTGAGCCGCTTCTGGCGCTTCGCGTCCTTCTGGCCCTCGACCTTGAGGCGGGCGGCCTTGTTCTCCAGGTAGGTGGAGTAGTTGCCCTCGTAGGGGTGGGCGCGGCCCCGGTCGAGCTCCAGGATCCACTCGGCCACGTTGTCCAGGAAGTACCGGTCGTGGGTGATCGCCACGACGGTGCCCGGGTACTTGGCGAGGTGCTGCTCCAGCCACTGGACCGACTCGGCGTCCAGGTGGTTGGTGGGCTCGTCGAGCAGCAGCAGGTCGGGGGCCTCCAGCAGCAGCTTGCAGAGGGCGACGCGGCGCTTCTCGCCACCGGAGAGGTTGACGACCGGCCAGTCACCGGGGGGGCAGCCCAGGGCGTCCATGGCCTGCTCCAGCTGGGCGTCCAGGTCCCAGGCGTTGGCGTGGTCCAGGTCCTCCTGGAGCTTGCCCATCTCCTCCATCAGCTCGTCGGTGTAGTCGGTCGCCATCTGCTCGGCGATCTCGTTGAACCGGTTGAGCTTGCCCTTGACCTCGGCGACGCCGTCCTCGACGTTCTCCAGGACCGTCTTGGACTCGTCCAGCGGCGGCTCCTGGAGCAGAATGCCGACGGTGTAGCCCGGCGACAGGAACGCGTCACCGTTGGAGGGCTGCTCCAGACCGGCCATGATCTTCAGGACCGTGGACTTACCGGCGCCGTTCGGGCCGACCACACCGATCTTCGCGCCGGGCAGGAAGCTCAGCGTCACGTCATCGAGGATGACCTTGTCGCCGTGCGCCTTGCGCGTCTTGCGCATCGTGTAGATGTACTCAGCCAAAGGAAACCGTCCGGCATTCGAGTGAGTGGGCAGAGGTACACCCCATCTTGCCTGACGTCCACCCGAGGACGAAAACCCATTGTCCCGGGGGCCCCGCCCCCGCCCCTCCCCCCTCCCTCCCCTCCCCCGGCGCCTCACCACCACCCGTCGTCACGGAGTCGCGGCGCCCCCCGGCTCGCGGGACCCCCGGCTCGCGGGACCCTCGGGTCGCGGGGTCACCGGGCCACGGAGTCGCGCCGCCGCCGGACTCCAGGGCCCACGCAGTCGCGGGACGGCCGGGCCGCCGGACCCTCGGCTCGCGGGGCCGCCGGGCTCATACAGTCGCCGGGCGACGCAGTCGCGGCACCCCCGGCTCGCGGCGCCCCCGGCTAGCGGCGCCCCCCAGGCCGTGGAGTCGCGGCACCCCCGGCTCTCGGGACCCCCGAGCCACGCAGGCGCGCCGTCGTCGGACCCCAGGGCCCACGCAGTCGCCGGGCCACCGGGCCACGGCACCCCCAGGCCACCGGGCCACCGGGCCACCGGGCCACCGGGCCACCGGGCCACCGGGCCACCGGGCCACCGGGCCACCGGGCCACCGGGCCACAGCATCGCCGGGCCACCGGGCCACAGCATCGCCGGGCCACCGGGCCACAGCATCGCCGGGCCACCGGGCCACAGCATCGCCGGGCCGCGGTGGCGTGCCCGCCACCTGCGGCTGTGGTGGCGCGCGTGCCGCCCGCCGCTGCGGTGGCGCACCCCGGGCCGGTACCGCCGGCCACGGTCCGTGCGGCCGGCCACCGCCCATGCGGCCGGTCACGGCGGGACCCGGTCCCGGCACCCCGGCGCCCGCCGGGTGTGGCACCGAGGGGTACGTCCACGCCATGGTCGAGCGCCGGCACCCCGGGGCCCGCCGGCCACGGTCCGTGCGGCCGCCGGTCACGGCGACGTGACCCGGCGCCGGCACCCGCCGGTCGCGGTCGCCGCAGCGCCCGTGAGCACCGCAGCCCCCGTGGCCGCTGCGGTCACCGTGGTCGCCCCGGCCCTGTGTCCACCGCAGTCACCGTGACCGCCGCGCGGTCACTGCGGCCGCCGTGATCACCGCAGCCGCCCTGGCCACCGTCGTCACCGTGGCGCGTTCCCGGGCCGGGTGCCGGCGGCCGGGATCACTCCTCGGCGTACGGGCCCTCTTCGGCGGCGGCCTGCTCCTTCCTGCGCAGCAGGAAGAGTGCCGTGCCGCCGAGCAGCACCATGCCGAGCGCCACGCCCGCGATCATCGGGGTCGCCCCCGAGGCGCCGGTGGCGGCCAGGTCCTCGCCGCCGCCCATCGGCACCGTGCCGGCCGTCAGGGGGCCGGCCGGGGTGCCGCCCGCCGCCCCGGGGTCGCGGTCCTGGTCCTTCCGGGCGGTCGCCGCGAGGGTGCTCCCGGTGGTCGCGCAGTCCAGCAGCCCGTCGAACGCCTTGACGAAGCCGTCGGTCCCGGTGAGCGTCAGCTCGTACGCCTGGTCCTCGGCGAGCGGTACGGGCACCGTCCGGACGGCCCCCGGCGGGACGTAGTGCTCGGTGCCCAGCAGTTCGAAGGCGAAGGCGGCGTCCCCCTGGTTCACGGCGGTGATGTCGACCCCGCCGGCGGCACAGTTCTTCCGGGCGGAGAGGGCGGGTATCGGGCCCTTCTTCGCCCAGGTCGCCGTCGCCGTGGCGGTGGTGGTGGACTCGCTGGATCCGGCGAGGATCTGCGTCTGGCTCTTGGTCACCCCGGCGAACGCCCGTCCCACCGGAACGGTCGTGGTGACCTGGACCGTCAGCGAGGCGGTGCCGGGCGCGGCGGCGGCCGGGACGTCGAACCAGAGCCGGCCGCCGTTCACCGCCGAGGTGACCGGTCTGCCGTCCGCTCCGGTGACCCGGACCCCGCTGGTGGTGTCGGCCGGTCCGGCCACCGTCACCCGGGCGGCGCCGGTCCGCACGGTGACCGGGCCCAGCCGGGTGCCCGTCCGGCCCGCGACCACCGGCGACTCCAGGCTGAGCGAGGGCGGCGGCTCGGGTACGTACCGGGCCTGCTTGCCGAGCCAGTCCGCGAGTCGTTCGGCGGCGGGATCGAGCGCGTCCACCCGGGCGCGGTCCGAGTGGCGCCATATCGCCACCTGGGTGCCGGCGGCGGCCGTCTCCCGGGTGAGCGGCCCGCTCCCGGCGGCCTTGGCGAGTGCGGTCAGGTCGTCGACCTGCGGATACGAGTGCTGGAGTATCCAGCGGATCTTCCCGGCGGCCGGGTTGGCGCCCAGTGAGGTCTGGCTCCAGGAGGTCTCGGCGTAGGCGGCGTTCTCCTGCGCCGGGCTGTGCAGGTCGACGCCGTAGGTCTTGAGGGTGCCGCCGCCGTCCACGGTCATCGCGAAGAGGCCGGCGGGGAGTTCCTGGCGGCGCCCGTCGATGCGGAGGACCGCCCGGTCGGCGACGGTCAGTCCGGTCAGGGTGGCGGTGGCTCCGCCCGGGCGGGCGACAGGTGTACTGCCGGTGTCGGCCGTCCCGGTGCCGGCCAGAGGCCCCGCCACCATGAGCACGGACACCAGCGCCGTCCCGGCGAGGCGGGCCGGACCGCGGCCCGGCCGGTGTACCGCAAACCGCCCAGCAATCACAGAATTCCCCTCCGGGCAAGGCGCTTTCGCATGGGGACGCGTTGGGGTGCAGCGCCTCGCCTGCCGACTCGACCGCCCCAGGAGTACCCGCGAATCCTAGAGAGACGGCCATGCAGAGTCCCCCGCGAGACGCCCCAACAACCATTCCGAATCGCAATCGTTATCGAGACCACTCCTTTCAGTGCTTTCGGCAACGTTTAGTTGACGTTACGTCACTTGTTGACTCATCAAACAAGCAGGTCAGGTCCTGTTCCCGGCTGGTGCCGCCCATCGCCGTCGCCCTGTGCCACCGAGCACGCGACGGACCATGACCCCGCACGGGGCGCGGCGGCAGAGGGCATCCGGGGGCGCGAGACCTTCACGAGCCCTCGGGGCGTCCTCCGGGCAGCCTCCCCGCGGACTCCGGGCGGACTCCGGGCGGACTCCGAGGAGGGCCGCGCGGTTTGTCAGCCGACCAGCTCGGCCACCCGGGCGGCACCGCCCGTGCCGCTCGCACCGCCCGTGCCATCCGTGCCGTGGGTGCCGTCGGCCTCGGTCCCGGTGTCCGGCCCGCCCGGGCTCCCCACGCCGTCCGGTGCCGGGCCGGTCGGGCGCGGCCGGGCCTCGCCCCTCGCCACCCTGCGGAAGGCCGCCGTACCCCGGGCCAGGTCATGGCCGACCGCCGTCGCGTCGACGTCCACGAAGGTCCTGCGCTGACCGTCCCGGCCCTCCTCGCGCACCTTCAACCGCCCCCGCACCACCAGGGGATCCCCTACCGAGACGGAGGCGGTGAGATTCATCCCGAGATTCCGCCAGGCGTTGACCGTGTAGAAGCTCGTGGGCCCGTCCGCCCATGCCGACCGCTCCCGGTCCCAGCGGCGCGCGGTCACCGCGAGCCGGAACCTGGCCACTCCGCCGGTCGCCGTCTCCCGGTAGTCCACCCCGGTCGCCACATTGCCCACCAGCGTCACCATGGTGTCGTTCATGGTGCACCCCTTCCGTCCCGCGTCCGTCCCGTGCCCGGCCGGTCCCACGCCGACCGCTGACACGACTCATGCTGGACCGGATCGCCGGAGCCCGCTCGGGCCTGTGGACAGCTCCCCGACTGTGGACAACTCCGCCACCCGGACGGGTTCACCGCATCGGATGGAACGGCCTCCGCAGGCCCGGCCCCGTCCCGGGCGCGCGGCCCGTGCCGACCGCCGTGCGGCCCCGGGCCCCGGCCACCGTGGCGTACTGCTCGCGTACCTCGCGGTACCGCATCAGCTCGCCCGCCACCGGATCCAGCACCATGGCGCGCCCGCAGGCACCGGCCGCCTCCCGCAGCCGCCGCTCGGTCTCCTGCCCGTACCGGCGCGCCGGGCCCCGGGCCGCGACCGCGCAGGCCCACTCCACCAGCGGCCCGCCCACGATGCCGGCCAGCATGATGAACACCGGGGGCAGCAGCGCCGGTTCGAGCACTCCAGCGACCTGACCGGCCAGCCACAGCGCGCCATAGAGCTGGAGCAGGGTCATCGACGCCTGGGCCAGCACCGCCGCCGGCCACCAGGCGGGCCGCAGCGGACGCGCCTTGGCCCGGCGCCGCCCCGCCCCTGCACCCTTCCCGGAGGCCGTCCCCGTCCCTTTTCCGGAGCCCTTCCCACCGCGCGCGCCGGAATTCTGGCCCGGGCCCGCGACGGAGCCCCGACCGGAGCCCCTCCGCCGCCCGGGGAGCAGCCCTCGCCCGGCGTCCTCCGCGTCCCGTGCGTCCCGTGCGTCCCGCTCGCGCCGCCTGCCTCCCCGGCCCCCCTTGCCGCCTTTGCCGCCCTTGCTCGCCTTACCCCTCTTGCCGCCCCGGCTCTCCTTGACGGGCCCCCGGTCCCGCCGGCCGTCCGCCCGTCCGCCCCGCTCCGGCCGTCCGTCCTCCTCGGGCGCGGCCTCCGGGGCGGTCGCCAGCCGGTCCAGGGCCTCCGGCAGCCCGTGCGCGCCCCGGACCGCCGCCTCGCGGACGGCCTGGGCCCAGGGGGCGGGCAGTCCGTGCGCGGCCTCGTCGGCGACGATCCGCACCGCCTGCTCGACCCGCTGCCGGGCCGTCAGTTCGTCCTCGGCCGGGGCGGGCGGACGCGGGGCCGCCGTGGCGCCGGGGGTACGCATCCGCTCGTACCAGCGCCACAGCCGCAGCCATGGCGTCCCGCAGGCCCGGTTGGCGTTCCGCCGCCACTCCCGCTCGGCGGCCTCGCCGGCGGCCGTGGCGCCGACCGCGACGGCCAGCCGGGCGGCGAAGTCGGCGCGGGCCCGCTCGTCCAGGCCCGGGTGGCCGTCGGCGACGTACACCGGGCGGAGCCGGGCCGCGGCCGCGTCCACATCGGCCGACAGCCGGCGGGCGGCGGCGGTCCTGGACTGCACGAACGTCCCGAGCAGATCCTTGAGTTCGGCCACCCCCTCGCCCGTGAGGGCGGAGACGGCGAGGACCGTGGCGCCGGGCTCCCCGTGCTCGCCCAGCGCCATGCCGTCCTCGTCCAGCAGCCGCCGCAGGTCGTCCAGGACCTGGAGGGCGGCGTCCCCGGGCAGCCGGTCGATCTGGTTCAGCACCACGAAGGTCACCTCGGCGTGACCGGCCAGCGGGCGGAGGTAGCGCTCGTGCAGCGCGGCGTCCGCGTACTTCTCCGGGTCCACCACCCAGATCACCGCGTCCACCAGGGCCAGCACCCGGTCGACCTGGTCCCGGTGGCTGGTCACCGCCGAGTCGTGGTCCGGCAGGTCCACCAGGACCAGGCCCTGGAGCGCCTCGTCGCCCGCGCCGCCGGCCAGCGGCAGCCGGCGCAGCCGGCCGGGGATGGCGAGGCGGTCGAGCAGTCCGGCGGCCCCCTCGGACCAGACGCAGGCGATCGGGGCGGCGGTGGTGGGGCGGCGCAGCCCGGTCTCCGAGACGGGCACCCCGGCCAGCGCGTTGATCAGGGACGACTTGCCGCTGCCGGTGGCGCCGGCGATGGCGACCACGGTGTGCCGAGCGGAGAGCCGCTGCCGGGCCGCCGCCTCGTCCAGCACCCGTCCCGCCTCGTCGAGCGTGGCCGCGTCGAGCCGGGCGGTCGAGAGGCCGAGCAGCTCGCGCAGGGCGTCCAGCCGGTGGCGCAACCCGCCCCCGTAGGAGCCGCCGATCGGCACATGGGGTTCCTCAAGCGGCCCGACCAGATCCGGAAGGGGCGGTTCCATGCCCACCCGACGGGCGATCAGGCCGTCGTCCCAGCGTCCCTCCACGGTGCTCACCCGGGTCACCTCTCCTTCTGCAGTACGGACAGCGCGGCGATCAGTTCGGCCTGGGGGTCGGGGGCGATGTCCAGCCTCTGGAGAGGGGCGAGGCGGCGCTGCCGCTCCTCCCGCAGGATCCGGTCCAGATAGCCGGCGACCAGCTCGGTGCCCCGGTCCCGCAGCCGCAGCGCGCTCTGGGCGCCGAGCAGTTCGGCGAGCCGCTCCCCCGCGCTCCGGGTGCGGCGCCCGCCGAGCAGCGCGGCCGCGAGCAGGGCCGCCACCGTGTCGGTGTCGGGTGCCGGGGTGCGCTCGGTGCGGTGCGTCTCGTCGTCGGCCAGCTCCTCCAGGACCCGCCGCCAGCGCCGTACGGCCATCCCGATCCGCTCGGCGGACTCCGGGTCGGGGCCGCTCGGCAGCCCGTCGCGGACCCCGCCGGCCGCCGGTTCGCGCAGCCAGACCTCCCGGACCCGTTCGTCGGCGGCGGCGACCGCGCACTGGAGCAGGGCGGCCAGCGACTCCGCGAGGGCGTCCAGCAGTTCGCTCGCCGTGCAGTCGCGGGGCCAGCAGCGCCAGCGGGTGCGCGCGTCGCCCGCGAGGACCGCGCCGCGCCGCAGTTCCTGGCGGACCCGGTCGCCCTCGGCGGCGTACGCCTGGTCGACGGCGCCGGTGAGCCGGACGGCGGCGGCGTACTGCGCGGCGACGGCGGAGGCCAGGCCGGGCAGCCGGGCGCCGAGCGAGTCGATGACGCCGCGCGCGGTGCGGGAGACGGCCTGCTGCCGGGCGGCCGGATCCTGCGCCCGGTGCGCCAGCCAGGTGCGCAGCGCGACCACGGCGGAGTCGGGCAGCAGCCCGCTGCCGCCGCCCGCCGACTCGGGCAGCTCCGGGACGGTGAAGCGGGGTACGGCGCCGAGCCCGGCCCGCACCAGCAGCGCCTCGTACTGCCGGGAGACCTCGGTGAGCACCTGGTGCGGCACCCGGTCGAGCACGGTGACCAGCGTGGCGTCGTACTCCTTGGCGGTACGGAGCAGATGCCAGGGCACCGCGTCGGCGTACCGGGACGCGGTGGTGACCATCACCCAGACGTCGGCCGCGCAGATCAGTTCGGCGGCCAGGTCGCGGCTGTCCACCACGAGGGAGTCGATGTCGGGCGCGTCGAGCAGCGCGAGCCCGCGCGGCAGGGTGTCGGCGGTCTCGACGCGCAGCGTCCGTTCCCAGGCCCCGGGGGCCGGGTCCTCGGGGGCCTCGGCCGGCCGGACCCGGGTGAGCTGGGGCAGCACCCGCATGTCCGCGAACCAGGGGTGGTCCTCGGGGTGGCAGACCAGGACCGGGGTCCGGGTGGTGGGCCGCAGCACCCCGGCCTCGCTGACCCGCCTGCCGACAAGGGAGTTGACCAGCGTGGACTTCCCGGCTCCGGTGGAGCCGCCGACGACGACGAGCAGCGGCGCCTCGGGGTCCTTGAGCCGGGGCACCAGATAGTTGTCGAGCTGGGCGAGCAGTTCGGCCCGGGTCTGCCGCGCGCGCGGCGCGCCGGGCAAGGGGAGGGGCAGACGCACGGCGGCGACACGGTCGCGCAGGGCGGAGAGTGCGTCGATGAGCTGAGGCCGTACGTCCAAGGTCACCACATGCGAAGAATGCCCAAATTTCTTATTTTTTTGAAGCGTATGGACGTCTCTGCGCGCCGATATCCCCTCATGCGCGCAGAACGGGCGCCGAGGACAGGGGAGCCGGCCGGGACGAGACGGCCCCGGGCATAACGAGTGCACAACACCCGGCCCGGGAGAGGCGAAAAGCGCTGCATAAATCGCACCTGCCTGCGATTATCGTTCCGCTTCACCGAACCTCCACATCGTGCCACGGAGGTGAAGCGACCGGGCCAAGGCGAGCGGAGCCCTATCCTTGACCCCGGCGATGTCACGGCCCCCCACCGGGCCGCCCGGCCCCACCGGCCACCACCGGCCCCCGTAGCTCAGTGGATAGAGCAGGCGCCTTCTAAGCGCTTGGCCGCAGGTTCGAGTCCTGCCGGGGGCGCACAGGCCAGGACCCTCCTTCGGGAGGGTCTTTCCGCTTGCCGAGGACGATTTCCGGCCGGCGGCCACCGAGGGGGCCGCGGACGGCTCGAACCGCCCGGCCGAAAGCGGCGGCCGCCGGCGGTCGTCAGGCCCGCGCCCGGGCCGGCGCGACCGCACCGGCCCCCGGCCGCCGCATGCGTGAGTCGCGGCGCCACCGCGGGCCGGCAGGGTCTCGACACCGCGCGCCGAGCCGTGGCATGCCGGGGCGCCGCGGACGTGATCATCGGTCGGACGCGCGAAGCAGCGCCGGCGCTGGGCTCGTGGATTCCGGCCGTGCCGCCGTCCACCAGGGGCCGGGTGGGCACCGGAGGCACCCGCAGGCCCAGACGGCCCGGAACGACCTGCCGACCCGTGGCCGGACCGGCACGGCCACGGGGAGCGCGCGGAGGGCGTGAGGCTGCTCGTAGTCCGCCGGGGGGGGCGAGCAGGGCGTCGGTGAGCAGCCGCCCGCACATGTCCCGCGAACGCCTCGCGCACCGGGTGTGGGCCAAGCGCCACCTTCGCGCGCCGCAGGCGAGCGCGACGACGGGGGCACCGTCATTCCGGCAAACACGGAGCCCGACCATCGGTCAGCACACCGGAAAGGCCGCCAGGATCGTCTCGCGGCGGGCCTCGGGAGCGTCGCGGCCGTGCCGGTGTCGGTCGGACTGGACGCGACGACGTTCACGGTGATGCCACGGCCCTCGGCTCCCGGGCCGGCGACCGGGCCGCCTCGGACGCGGTGCGGTGGGCCTGCCCGGCCCTCCCGGAGAGGGCGACTGGAAGGGCGGCCTGACGACGCGGCACCACCAGGCCCGCGGCATGCCACGCGCGGCGCGCGACAGGGTCGCCCCTCCCTCCCGGGTGCCCGGGCGGCGCCGACTCCCGCTGCGCACCGCACCTTCGCGAACGTCCCCCATCCGCGCGAGGAGGAGACGCCGCACGCCCGGGTCCATCGATGTATGTGGTACCGGCTCCTCCGGTGGGCGGAGGCCGACCGTCCCGCCCCGGGCCTAGCCTGACCAGCGTTTGGCGAACCGGCCCGACACATCCGCACCGAGTTCGAGGAGATCGATCACCGTGGCTCCCCCCGCCAAGCACTTCGCCGAAGGCGCTGCCGCGTTCGCCATCGGGCTCGCCCTCCGCCTCTGCGCCGCGGATGTCCACATCCCCGTCTTCACACTCACGAAGGTGGGTGTGGTGCTGATGGCCATCGGCGGCGCAGAAATCCTCTACGGCGTGTACCGGACGGTGAGCGCCCGGAACGGAAGGGCCGGCCCCTGAACGGGGCTGCCGCGCCGGCCGCGCATGTGACGAGCCATTGACTCACACGGCCGGCGCGCCGAACTCCCCAGGATCACGCCCCGGACTGGGTGGGGCACATGGCGGAAGGCCACGTCGACACAGTGAAATGGCCCTCTGGCGCCCCAAGCCCTTCACGCTCCTCGGCCGCGTGCCCGGGTAACCCCGCGAGGACACGCGCCCATCGCCACCCCCCTCCGCCGCCGCCGTGCGCCCGCGCCCTCACCCGTGCCTCCGGCGGGTGGCGGCGGCCGGCGAGAACGGGGCCCGGGGGTGACGGAGGCGGCGGTCGCGGTTCAGGCTCCGTGGACGGTCAGGACGTAGCCCTCGGGACCGGCGAAGGAGAACACCGGGCCGAAGGGGCTGTCGGTGATCGGGGTGAGGATCTCGACACCAGCCTCGGTCAGCCGCCCGTGCAGGGCCTGGGCGTCGGGGGTGGAGAACCACAGGGCGACGCCGAGGCCGGGGCGGCCGGCGTCGAGGTCGGTGCCGGGCAGCGGCTCGCGCACCGCGAAGGGGCAGGGCCTGGTGTCGAAGACGATCGCTCCGGGCGGGCTCGCGGGGGCGCGCTTCAGACCGAGGTGCCGCTCGAAGAACTCGGCGGCGGCCGCCACCTCGCGGACCTGCAGGGCTATGAAGTCGGGGCCGTCGATGCCAGCGGACATGGGTGTCCTCCTCAGTTCAATGTCAGAACCTTGACATATTCGACAGTAGGCGGGCGCCCTGATAGATGTCAAAGAATGGACATGCACGAGGTTCCGCGCGCGGAACCGCCCCACCCCGCCCAGGACGTCTTCGAGCACGTGGGCTACCGGCTCAAGCAGGCACACGCCGCCCTGCGCGGCGCCATGGACGCGGTACTGCGCGAACACGCCCTGACCGTGCCGCAGTACTCCTGCCTGGAAGTCCTCGCGGCCCGCCCCGGGCTGTCGAACGCGGAACTCGCGCGCGCCACCTTCGTCACCCGCCAGTCCATGAACGTCGTTCTGCGCGGGCTCCAGAGCGCGGGGCTGCTCAGCCGCCCCGACACGGTCGCCACCGGCCGTGCCCGCCCCACGACCCTCACCGACGAGGGCCGCCGCCGTCTGCGCGCCGCCCAGAGAGACGTGTACGCCGTCGAGGCCCGTATGGTGTCCGCCCTCCCCGCCGGCCGGCTGGAAGCACTCCTGACGGACCTCGGCCGCGTCACGCGGGCCCTGCACGACGACCACCCCGACCACGCCGGTGCTCTCGGCGAGCCCGGGACCTGATCACCGCCCGCCCCGCCGGTTCGCCCGTGCGCGCGGGGGCCCGGCCGCCCTCCGGCGCGGCGCACCACCCGGTGGAGGTCCGGGGCGGGCCGGCTCTCGTCCGGGACCACGCCCGGACGAGAGGTGACTCGTGTACATGATGCTGTGCCGGCCGCTGCGGCTACGGCCAGGCGGTCAGGGCGAGGACGACGTTGTGGCCGCCGAAGCCGAAGGAGTGGCTGACGGCGGTGCGTACGTCCTGGCGGCGTGGCTGTTTGGTGACGCAGTCGATGTCGAATGCGGGCGCCGGGGCCTGGAGGTTGGCGATGGGCGGGACGCGCCGGTGCTGGATCGTCAGCACGGTGAGGGCGGCCTCGATGGCGCCGGCCGCCCCGAGGGTGTGCCCGAGGACTCCCTTGGGGCCGGTGACGCTGGGGCGGTGCGGCAGGACGCGGGCGATGAGCCCGGCCTCGGTGGCGTCGTTGAGCGGAGTGGAGGTGCCGTGGGCGTTGACGTGGTCGACGTCGTACGGCGAGAGCCCGGCCTCGGCCAGCGCCGCCCGCAGCGCCGCCTCCGCCCCCTGCGCCCCTTCCGGCGGGGAGGTGGGGTGGAAGGCGTCGGAGGTGCTGCCGCAGCCGGCGAGCAGGGCGCGGGGCCGGGCGCCGCGCGCGGTGGCGTCGGCGACGCGTTCCAGGACGAGCACCCCGGCGCCTTCGGCCATCACGAAGCCGTCCCGGTCGGCGGCGAAGGGCCGCGACGCCCCGCCGATGTCGTCGGCCCGCTCGGACAGTGCGCCCATCCGCCAGAAGCCG
This sequence comes from Streptomyces pyxinae, assembly GCF_024756275.1. Taxonomy (GTDB): domain Bacteria; phylum Actinomycetota; class Actinomycetes; order Streptomycetales; family Streptomycetaceae; genus Streptomyces; species Streptomyces pyxinae. The sequence continues at coordinate 50,262 of NZ_JANUGQ010000024.1, forward strand.
ACGGTGCTCAGCCGGCCGAGGGCCGCCTCGGCTCCCCCGGTCACCGCGATGTCGCAGAGATCGGCGGCGAGCAGGTCGCGGGCCACGGCGATCGCGGTGGCCCCGGAGGCGCAGGCGCTGGCGGGCGTCAGACTCACCCCGCGGGCGCCCAGGTCGATGGAGACCCCGCCCGACACCAGGTTCGGGATGATCAGGGGGATGAGGAGCGGTGAGACCATGTCCGGGCCGCGCTCCTGGAGCCGCGCCTGCTGCTCCTCCCACTTCTCCCCCCCGCCCATGCCGCAGCCGATGATCGTGGCCACCCGGGCCCCGTCCCAGGACTTCGGGTCCAGCCCCGCGTCGCGTACGGCTTCCCGGGCGGCGAGGACCGCGAACTTCTCGGCCCGGCCCATGCGCCAGGACTTGCGCCCGACGCGGCGGTCCACCTCCTCCTCCGGGACCGGGACCCGGCAGGAGAAGTCCACCGGCAGACCGGCGAGCCGGGGGTCCGGAGCGGCCTGCGAGCGCCCGGCGCAGACCGTCGCCCACGTGGTCTCGGCGCTGTCGCCGGCCGGGGTGAACAGACCGAGCCCGGTGACGGCCACCGGTGACGTGGCCCGAGCCATCAGGACGCCACCGCGGCGGTGCGCAGCCGGTCCAGGTGGTCGGTGATCTCGGCGAGGGTGGTGGTCCGGACGGCGTGCTCGCTGTCGATCTTCACACCGAGCCGCTCCTCCAGGATCAGTGCGAACTCCGCCAGCGCGAGGGAGTCCAGCTCCAGCTGTTCCAGGGTGGCGTCCGGGGTCACCTCGTCCTCGGGGACGCGAAAATCGGTGATCAGGGCGGTACGGATGGTGGCGTAGGTGTCGGCGGCGTGCATGAACGGGCCTTTCCTCGGTTCTTGCGGTGCGGTGAGCTCTTCCGTGTCACATACGGTGGCTCCCCGGTCTTGCGGTGCGGTGGCTCCCCGGTACTCGGTGCGCGGTGGCTTCCCGGTACTCGGTGCTCGGTGGCTCCCCGGTACTCAGTGCTCGGTGGCTCCGCGGTCCTTGCGGCGCGGTGCGCCCGTCGGGCGGCGGTGGGGGGACGCGTACGGTGTGCCGGGCGGGGTCGGTCAGAGCGGCGGGCCGGCGGGTACGGAGTCCGGGTCCCACTCCAGGAGCAGCATTCCTGCGGAGGCGCCGCCGGCGAGACCGAAGAGGGCGACCAGGTCGCCGGGGCGGAGCCGGCCGAGACGGCGGGCCTCGGCGAGCTGAAGCGGCAGGGCGGCCGTGGCGACATCGCCGTACCGGGGGAAGACCGGCACCACCTTGTCCTGCTCCACGCCGAGCGCGTCGAGGGTGGTGCGGGTGAACGGGACGGACGGCTGGTGGACGCAGACGAGATCGAGGTCCCCGGACTTGTGCCCCAGGGCGTGCAGGGCGTCGAGCCCGTGCCGCTCCATGCCGGCGAACGAGTCGGCCAGGGCCTGGGAGTCGAACCGGACGGCGCGCGCGGTGCCACCGAGGTCGAGGGAGATGTAGGGGTTGACGGCCGTAACGGACCGCCAGCCGGCGGAGTTGGCGACGAAACTCCCGCCGAGCAGACCGGGCCGGCCGGACTCCTCGACCAGCAGGGCGGCACCGAGGTCTCCGCGGGTGAAGACGGGCATCATCAGGGCGAGTTCGTCGCGGTCCCGCACCGGAAGCCGGGAGAGCAGGCTGCTCCGCTCCCCGGTGGTCACCAGCACGCGGCTGTAACGACCCGCACCGATGAAGGAGTTGGCGATCTCCAGGGCGTTGAGCAGCCCGTTGCAGGCGTTCTTCACATCGAAGACCGGGGCGGTGACGCCGAGTTTGTCCGCCACGACATGGGCGGTGGCCGGCTCCTCCATGTCCTCGGAGGCCGAGGCGAAGATCAGCAGATCGACGGCGCCGGGGCCCAGACCCGCCTGGTCGAGGGCGCTCCGGGCGGCCGTCGCCGCCAGGTCGGAGGGCAGGGTGCCGGCCGGTGCGACGCGGCGCTCCTCCAGGCCGTACGTCTGCCGCAGGACGCCGGGCATCAGCCGGATGCCGGGGTTGCGGCGGCGTACGTCCTCCTCGACCTCCTCGGCGGTCTGCCGGCCGGCCGGCACCTCGACGGCGACCTGGCGGACGGCGGCGCACCGGAGGGCGGGCGCGACGGCGGGCGGATGCGGGGTCACCGGGAGCGCCTCCCGGTCCGGAGGCCGGGACGGGGGAACGCGGCAGGCCGTCCGGCGGATCGCCCCCTGGATCGTCTCGGTGCCGCCGCTCGGGGCGGGCGGAGCGGACGGGCGACGGTGGGGTTCACGGGGTCTCTCCTTGGCGGTGCGCCACGGGGGCGGCCGGGGGCCGGCCTCCGGGCGGGGCGGCGGTGCGCTGCGGGGGCAGCACGCGGGGCGCGGACAGCGGCAGCAGCCGTCGCAGGGGGCGCGGCAGCCACCAGTTGAGCGGGCCGAGGAGCCGTATCAGGGTCGGCACCAGCACCATGCGGATCAGCGTGGCGTCCAGCAGCACCGCCACGGTCACCAGGAGGCCCATCTGCCGGAAGTCCTGACGATGGGTCGTCAGGAGCCCGGCGAAGACGGTCGCCATGGTGAGCGCCGCGAGGGTGATCGGGCGGGCGGTCTCGCTGAGTCCCCGCACGATGGCCGTGCCGCACTCGGCGCCCGCGCGGTGGTGGGCGGTGATGCGGTGGACGAGGAAGACCTCGTAGTCCAGGGAGAGTCCGAACACGATCGTCAGAGCGAGCACCGGGATGGCGGTGTTCACGGGTTCGCCCGTGCGGCCGGTGTACCAGGCGAGCACGCCGAAGGCCGCGGCCGTGGCGAGCCCGTTCATGAGCAGCGCCTTGACCGGGATCAGCAGGCTGCGGAACGCCACCAGCATCAGCAGGAAGCAGGCGCCGGCGCAGACCGCGGCGACCTGCCGGAGGGCGGCGCGCAGCGCGATGTCGAAGTCGTTCAGCGTGGCGGTCTGGCCGGTGACGTACAGGGGCTGTCCCGGCGGGAGCGTTCGCGCCGCCACCGACCGGACCTCGCGCAGCAGTCGGACGGAGCCGGCGCTGTCCACCGGCACCCGGTCACCGATGAGCACCAGGGTCAGGTCGGTGCCGTTGTCCAGGGCGACGGCGGTGATGATCCGCGGATCGCCCTGGAGCCAGGTGACGAGGGCGTCGGTGTCCACCGCGCCCTCGTCGGCCGGGTGCGGCAGGGCCAGCAGCGTCGCGTTGGCCAGTCCGTCCCGCTCCAGCTGGTCGAGACCGGCCCCGGCGGCGCTGTGCTCGATCGCCGTACGGTCCACGGTCAGGCCCAGCCGGAAGCCACCGATCGGGGCGATGGCGAGGGCCAGCACGACGAGGGTCGCGAGGAGGTACGGCCAGGGCCGGCGCACCAGGTGGCGCGCCCAGCGCTCCCAGCGGTCCGAGCCGGGCCGCCCTCGCCGGGCGTCCGGCCTGCCGCCCCGGATCAGCAGCCGGTCGAGCCGGGGCAGCAGGGCGGGCAGTGCGACGGCGGTCGTGGCGGTGGTCGTCACCGTGGTGAGGGCGGCGGCCAGCCCGATCGTCCGGACCAGCGCCAGCGGCACGGTGCACAGGGCCGCCGCGGCGACCACCAACGCTCCCGCGCACCACAGCACCGCGCGTCCGGCGCTCGCCCGGGCGTGTGCGGCGGCCTCCCGGGGGTCCAGCCCCCGCGCGCGGAAGTCGCGGTACCGGAGCAGAAGCAGCAGGGCGTAGTCGAGACCGAGACCGAAGCCGACCGTCGTGGAGACCGTCAGCACCACACTGTCCACCGGCACCGCCAGGGCGAGGGCACTGAGCACTCCGGAGCTGAGCAGGACGCTCATGCCGGCCGCCGCCACCACCACCAGGGCGCCCGCGACCGAGCGCAGCCCGAGCACCAGCAGCAGCACCGCGAGCGGGACGGTCACCAGCTCCAGGCGCCGCAGATCGCGCATGTCCGAGCGGTGCAGCTCGGCGAAGACCGGGGTGAGGCCGGTCATCGCGACCGAGACCCGGCCGCCCGAGGCCGCGGCCGCGGCGCGTTCGGCCGCGGCGCGCCAGCGGGGCAGAAGCCGCTGCCGGGCGTCGGTGTCGCCCTGGACGCCCACGAACGCGTAGGCGTGCCGCGGATCGATGCCGGGGGGCGCGGTGACCGGGAGCTCCTTCCCGACGCCGGGCTCGGCGGTCACCGCGGTCACCGCGGCGCCGACGGCCCCGAGATAGAGCGCGTCGCCGGAGCGCAGGGTCCGGGAGTCGAAGGCGAGGACCAGTTGCTCGGTGCCGAACTCGGGAAAGCCGCGCGCGATCAGCCCGGCCGCGTGAGCGGACGAAGTCCCCTCCGCCTCGGGGGCGATGCCTCGCAGCTGGCGGTGGCCGACGGCGATTGCCAGAGAGGCCGCCAGCACGAGGAGGGTCCACACCATCACCCAGGTCCTGCCCTTATGGGTCCGCAACCCGGCCATGGCCTCGGTCTCCTTCGCGCGGTGAGTAATCAAATGCAATAGGTAATGAAATGCAGTGAATGATCAGCGTGCAGATGAAATGATCCTTTTAGTCCACCCATCCCACAAAACCTCGCAAGAGCGCCACTCAATCGAAAAAGGGGCATACCTCTTTGATGTGCGACATAGTTGCACAGCAATCACTCCACAGGTGCGGAGGTAAGTGGGCATGTTCACACGGACGCGCCACGGCGCCCCGGACGCGGCGTCGAACCGGGCCCTGTCCTTCACCATGGGCGACTATCACGTGGCCCTCCAGACGCGCAGCTCTCCCCGGAACTCCGACTGGAACATCGCGTTCGCTCTGCGCCAGTCCGGGGCCGCGCCCGGCGCCGACGACATCCGGGCCCTGCTGGCGGGAGTGGCGGACCGGGTTCCCTCGCTCGGCTACCGGCCCGCCGGCCACGGCGGGCGGCGGTATTTCGCGCCGTGCGGAGAGCCGGTCCTCCGGGACCACGTGGAAGAGGTCCACTGTCCACCCGGGCGCACCGCCGAGGAGGCTCTGCTGTACGCGGCGGACCGGCCGTGGCCGGCGGGCAGCCCGCCGTGGAGCTTCCAGATCGTCACCGGCCATCGCGCCGACGAGCACCTGCTCATCTACCGTGTCGCCCATGTCCTCCAGGACGGGGTGGGGATCGCGAAGATGTGGCGCGCCCTGCTGGGCGGCCGCCCTCTGCCACCTCCCGCGACGCCCCGCCCCCGGGCGCCCCGCCCCCGGGCACGGGCGTTGGGCACCGCCTTGCGGATGGTGCCCGCGATGCTCGCCCCGAGCCCCAGCCGTGGCCTTCCGTACGCCCGGGGGACCGACGAGGAGTGGCAGTTCACCCCGGCCGCCCTGGACCGGTCGCTGTACGACGACATCACCCGTCGCACCGGGGCCACCACCGCGCAGATCAGCCTGGCCGTCATCTGCGGGGCACTGCGCGCCTGGCACCTGGCCGCCGGCTGCCGGACGGACCAGGGCATGCCCGCCTATCTCACCCTGGATCTGCGCGGTCCGGGAGACGACACGACCCTGGGCAGCCGGGTCGGCGCGGTTCCCCTCGTCCTGCCCTGCCAACGGCCTTCACCGACCGGGCGACTGCGCCGGATCATGGAGCAGACCGACCCGTCCCGGCTGAGCCGCATCCGCGAGGCACTGGCCATGCTCCTCGGTCTGCGCGGGCCGCTCGCCAGGCTGCTGGCCGGGGTGACGGTGTCCGCCGAGCGGCCCCGGATCACCGTGACGGTGGTGTCCACCCTGATCGATCCGGCCCTGCTGGGCGGCGGCGAGCTGCTGGTGCTGCCGCCGCGGCTGGCTCGCCACCACGCGATGTTCGCCGTCGTTCCGCAGTCCTCGGTCGTCGGGGTGCACACGGTCGTCCGCGCCTCGGTCGCCGGGACGGACCAGCTGCCCGGTCTGCTCACCGGGGCGCTGCGGGAACTGCACGCCTCGGTCGTGGCACCCGCCCCCGGCTCCGCTCCCGGCTCCGGCTCCGCTCCCGGGTCCGGCGCTGGCGCCGGCTCCGGCTCCGGCTCCGGCTCCGGCTCCGGGTCGTGGGAGGCGTGCGGCTGTGGTGATCATTCCGCTTCGCCCGGCGCCTGCGGCTCTTCGGACTCTTCCGGCTCTCCAGGTTTTTCGGGAGCCCCGGACTTTTCCGGCTGTTCGAGTTCTTCCGTCTCTTCGGTCTCTTCGAGTTCCGCCGGCGCTTCGAGTTCCGCCGGCTCTTCGGGTTTCTCGGACTCTTCCACTTCTTCCGCCACCTCGCCCGCGTCTTCTGCGTCTTCCGATTCTTCCGATTCTTCCGCTCTGTGAGGAGATCGTTTTGAGAAGTGTCGTCATCACAGGCGCCACCAGCGGCATCGGAAAGGCCGCCGCGCTCGGCCTGGCCGCGCACGGCTTCCAGGTCATCGGCACCGCCCGTACCACCGAGAAGGCCGATAAACTCACCGCGGCGGCGGCCGAGTCGGGCCACCGGGTCAGGGCCGTCCTGCTGGACGTCACCGATCCGGGCTCCTGCCAGGACGCCGTGGCGGAGATCGCCGAGCTGACCGGCGGTGGCCCGTGGGCCCTGGTGAACAACGCCGGTCTCGCGGTCGGCGGGGCCTTCGAGGACGTCTCCGAGGCCGACGCCCGGGCCGTCCTGGAGACCAATCTGCTGGGCGTCGCCCGGATGACCCGTCTGGTGCTGCCGTCCATGCGCCGCCGGGGCGAGGGCCGCATCGTGCAGATGAGCTCCGTCGCCGGGCTGATCGCCACCCCGCTCAACGGCTGGTACAGCGCGGGCAAGTACGCGCTGGAGGCGCTGACCGATGTGCTGCGCCGGGAGATCGCCGCCAGCGGGATCCGGGTGTCGCTCATCGAGCCCGGGTTCATCGACACCCCGATGCTCTCCGAGGGGATCGCGCGCCTCCCGGCGCACACCCGGTACGCGGAGGCGTACGAGGCCGCCGGCCGGCTCATCGCCCGGCGCCGCCCGCTCGGTCCCGACGCCGTCGCCCGCACGGTGCGCCGCGCCCTCACCGCCCCGAACCCGCGCCGCCGCTACTCGGTCGGCCACGAGGCGAGGATGGCCCGGCTCAGCCGGTTGCTCCCGCCCGCCACCGTGGACGTCACCATGCGTGCCTGCCTGCGGCTGAACCGGGTCTGAGCCGCCCGGTCTCCTCGACCGCTCCCCGGCGGGTGCCCCACGGCGCGCGGCGGGGACGGTCGTCGAGCTCCCCCGGGGCGTGTGGGCCCGTCCGGCCGGCGGCGCGAATTCCGGTGGCGGGCCGCGCTGTTCGTTCCCGGACCCGGTCGCGGCCTGGCACGATGGCCCCGGGGTGCCGGGCCCGTACCGGCCGGGGTGCGGCGGTGGCGACGTCCGCGGCACACCGGTGGCGGTGGTGTCCGCGGCGGGCCCGGCGGCCGGAGGTGAGCATGGGCGGGGGACCGACGAGCGGCGGACGCGCGCGCCGGGCCCCGACGCCCCGGCTGCTCATCGGCCTGGGTACGGCGGCGCTGCTCGCCGGGGCCTGCGGCTCCTGGGGGTATGCCCGGTCCGGCGCCGGTCCCGGGGACCTGGTGCGCGATCTCTCGGTGGGCTGGACGTACGCCGCCGCGGGGCTGGTGGCCCGGTACCGCCGCCCGGCCAACCGGACCGGCGACCTGCTGCTGGCGGAGGGCATCAGCTGGTTCCTGGGCAACCTCCAGGGCTTCCCGGTGCCCTGGCTGTTCGCCGTCGGCGCCTGGGGCGAGGCACTGAACATGGCCGTCCTCGCCCATCTGCTGCTGGTCTTCCCGGACGGCCGGGCCGGTACGGCCGGCGAACGGCGGCTGATGGTGGCCGGGTACGCCCTCGTCGCGGCCGGCGGTTTCGCGCGGGTGCTGCTGTACGACCCGGCGGCGGACCGTGCCACCAGCTATCTGGCCTGCCCGGAGTGCGGCCCCAACCCTCTGTTGCTGCGGCGGGATCCGGCGCTCTTCGACGCGCTGGACCTGGCCTACCGGTGGGCGGGGGTGGTGCTCACGGCGCTGGTCCTGGTGACGATGGTGCGGCGCTGGCGGCGGGCCTCCCCGGCCCGGCGCCGGGTACTGCTGCCCGCCTGGGTCGCGGTGGGGATCGCGCTGGCCTTCGTCGGCTGGGAGGTGCTCTATCTGCTGGCCCCCGAGTCCCCCGGCGCGGCCGGCGACCTGCTCACCGCGGCCTCGGACCTGAGCCAGCTGGCGGTGCCGGCGGCCTTTCTCACCGGGCTGCTGCGAATGCGGCTGCGGCGGGCCTCGGTGGGTGATCTGCTCGTGGCGGCGGGGAGCGAACCGACCCCGCACCGGCTCCAGGAGGTGCTGCGTCAGGTGCTGGGCGATCCGTCCCTGCGGCTGGGACTGCCGGCCGGCGACGGCTCGGTCACCGACCCGGAGGGCCGGCCGCTCACCGGGGGCGCCCGCGCGGTGACCCGGGTGGACGCCGGACCGGGCACCGGGGCGGTGCTGGAGCACGACAGCGCCGTCGGTGAGGACCCGGCGCTGCTGGCGGCGGCCGGCGCGGCGGTACGGTTCTGGCTGAGCGACCACCGGCTGCGGGCCGAACTCGCCGGCCAGGCCCGCCGGACGGTCCCCCGCCGGCTGCTCCAGGCCGCGTACGAGGAGCGGCGGCGGCTCGAACGGGACCTGCACGACGGGGCGCAGACCCGGCTGCTCTACACGCTGATGACCCTGCGCCGGCTCGGCACCCGGCTGCCCGGAGCGGACGATCCGGAGCTGCGGCGCACGGTGGCGGAGGCGGAGGACAGCCTGCGGCACGCGCTGGAGGAGTTGCGTGACCTGGCCCGGGGCATTCATCCGGCGGTGCTGACCCGGGCGGGACTGGAACCGGCGCTGGCCTCGCTCGCGGAACGGTCGCCGGTGCCGGTCCAGGTGGACGCCGAGCCCGGCCGGCATCCGCAACTCATCGAGACGACCGCGTACTTCGTGGTCAGCGAGGCGCTGGCCAACGCGGTGCGGCACGCCGCCGCGCGCCGGGTGGCCGTGCGGGTGCGGCACGGCGGCCGGCTGCTGGTCGTGGAGGTCGAGGACGACGGCGTCGGCGGTGCCCCCGCCCCGCCGGGACCCGGCGAGCCGGCGGAGCCCGGGGACTCCGGGGCCGCTCCCGGCACCGGGCTGCGCGGGCTGGCCGACCGGGTGGCGGCGGTGGGCGGCACCCTGCGGGTGGACAGCCCGCCGGGCGCGGGCACCCGGATACGGGCGGAGCTGCCGTGCGAGTGATCGTGGCGGAGGACTCCGCGCTGCTCCGGCAGGGTGTGGTGCGGCTGCTCCGGGACGGCGGGGTGGACGTGGTGGCCGAGACGGCGGACGCCGACGGACTGCCGGAGCTGGTGGCGGCGGAGCGGCCGGACGTGGTGCTGCTGGACATCCGGATGCCGCCCACCCACACCGACGAGGGGGTGCGCGCGGCCGGGGCGATCCGGGCCCGGTGCCCCGGCACCGGGGTGCTGTTGCTGTCGCAGTACGTGGAGACGAGCGCGGCGGTCGGGGTGATGGCGCGTGACCCGCGCGGCTTCGGCTATCTGCTCAAGGACCGGGTCGCGGACGCCGAGGAGCTGATCGACGCGCTGAAACGGGTCGCCGCCGGGGAGTCCGCCGTGGACCCGGAGATCGTCGCCCGGCTGCTGGCCCGGCGGCGCGCCGATGACACCCTGGGCCGCCTCACCCCGCGTGAGCACCAGGTGCTGGCGCTGATGGCCGAGGGCCGGTCCAATGAGGCGATCACCCGGCGACTGCGGATCAGCGGCAAGACCCTGGAGACCCATATCCGCAGTGTCTTCGGCAAGTTGGAGCTGGAGCCCGATCTGGCCGACCACCGCAGGGTGCTGGCGGTGCTCACCTATCTCCGCGGCTGAACCCCGCCGGGCGCCCGGCCACCGACGGCCCTACGCGCCGGGGCCCGGGCCGGCCGGTCCCGTGCCTCCCCGGGCACCTCGGGGCGGCAGGCGTCCAAGGCGCCGGGCCCGCCCCCGTACCGCCTCGGGGCCGTACGCGTCCGGGGCCGCCGGACCGGCCCCGCGTCCCCTCCGGACGCTCGGGTCCGGCCCCGTACCGTCTCGGGCGCCTCAGGGCTGGCCCCGATGTGGGTAGGGCCGCCGCTCCCTACCGTCTGAAGGACCGGCAGCGGCGGACGGGGGGCCGCTGCCGGGGGCGATCAGCCATCCCACTCCTCCGGCAGGGGACTCAAGGAGTTCGGCATGCGATTCAATCGACTCGACCGACTCGGACGGCCGATCAGTGTGCTGGGTGCCACGGCGGCGCTCGGTGCGGTGCTGATGCTGGGCGCGCAGCCCGCGGCGGCCGACGGCAGTGTCAGGAACCCGGGCGGAGAGGCCGGGGTCGACTTCGCGTCCTACGGTGAGATCTTCACCGTGCACGACTACAAGGCCAACGGTGTGGCGACCGTCGGCCAGATCGACATCAAGTCGGGCGGCAACTGGTTGGCCTACGACGACGTGATCAACACCAAGGGTTACGACGGCCCGCCGGTCAAGGTCAACTACTCGATCGGCGAGGGCACTCAGGTCCGCTACCGGGCCTGCCAGTACAGCGGCTCCGCCGGCGCGTACGACTGCAGCGGCTGGCACTACGACAAGGCGTGACCCGGCCACCCGTGCCCCCCGCCCCGCGACCGGCCCAGGTGCCCGCGCGGGGCGGGCGTTCCGCGTGGCCGCGGCGGCCGGCACCCCGGTGTGTTCCGGGGCGTGGCGCCGGGCCGGGGGTGTCGCCGTCGTCCCGTACGGCGAACCGATCGGCCCGTACGCTGCTCGGTCCGCGCCGCAGTGGCAGCCGGCGGAGGACGGCGGCGCGTCGTCCAGCAGGCCGTTCCGCGCGGTCAGACAGGCGAGCCGGGACCGGCTGTTGCTGCCGAGGGCGTCGGAGGCCCGTTCGAGGTGGGTCGCCACCGTGCGGGCAGGAAGCAGCGGGCCGAATCGAAGCGATGACCACGGGAATCACCCGGCGCATCGGCCAGGGGGAAATCGCCGCCACCAAGGCCATGACGCCGAAGTCCTCCGACTTCGAGTACCAGTGTGGCGGGAGCGTCAGATGGAACGAGGTCACCTCGAAGCCGCGCGCGCCGTATGGAACGAGGTCTTGGATGACTACCCGCACGTCCAGTCCGGGCGGCCCCACAAGCGCATCCGGGCCATCGCCCCGCCGACCCGTCCACGTATGGAAGACCCGCACGCCGCCGCCTTGTTCGAGCGGGTGCGGGCCGTCGCTCCTGCGCCACCCCGCGCCTGACCTCACTCGCCGGGAACCGCTCATCAGACGGGCCATCAGCGCACCCTGCGGTGGTTCACCGAGCCGCCCCGGTGAGGGTTTTCCTACGCGCCGTCCACCGGTGCCGGCTCACCGGCTTGTCCGTACCGGGCCCGGCCGGTGTGTGACACGGCCGGCCAGGTCCGGTGCGGGGGGCACGGTCAGTCCACCGGGTGCCGGTTCACAGCGCGATCACGATTTTGCCGTGCGCGTGCCTCTCGGCCTGCGTGGTCACGGCTTCGCGAATCCGCTCGACCGGGAAGGTCGCTGCGATCGGCACCGTGATCTCGCCCGCATGGATCGCGTCGGCGATCCGTTCCAGGGCGCCCGGGTCCGCGTCGAGGGCGCCCATCTTGCGCACACCGGGCGGCGGGGCGGGGCCGTCGGCCACGACGGTGACGCGTTCGGGTGCCACGCCGAGTTCGAGAGCGGTCTCGGCCGCCTCCCTGCCGAACAGGTCGGTCGCGGCGGTGATCCCCTCGGGCGCCAGAGCCCGCACCCGGTCGGCCAGGCCGGGGCCGTAGGCCACGGGTTCGGCACCGAGCTCGCGCAGGAATCCGAACGTGCCCTCGGAGGCGGTGCCGAGCACCCGGGCGCCGGCAAGCTTCGCCAGCTGCACGGCGAAGATGCCCACGCCGCCCGCCGCTCCACCGATCAGGACGGTGTCCCCGGCGCGGAGCCCGAGCGCGGCGAGCGCGGCGGAGGCCGTCAGGCCGGACACCGGAAGCGTGCCCGCCACCTCGTCACCGATGCCCGCCGGGGTGGGCCACAGCGTTGCCGCGGGTGTCTTGACCAGCACGAAATCGGCGACGGACCGGCCGATGGCGGCCCCGTACACCCGGTCGCCGGCCGCGAATCCGGTGGCTTCGGCGCCCACCTCGTCCACCACTCCCGCGAAGTCGCTGCCGAACCCGGCCGGCAGGGTGATGCCGAACCGCGCTGCCATGTCGGGCTGTGTGGTGATCTGCCAATCCATCGGATTCAGCCCGGCCGCGGTGACCCGGACGCGCACCTCGTCCGGTGCGGCGTGCGGCTCGGGTATCTCCTGCAGCTCGAGTACTTCGGGACCGCCAAATCGCCGGTACAGGACAGCTTTGCTCATCGGTGACCTCTCTTGGCCAGTGATGGGACTTGGTCTCATCGACCCTACATCAGTGATGGGACCACGTCCCGTACACTGCTCCCATGGCTCGCTGGCAACCCGACGCACCACGACGACTCGCCGCCTCCGCCCTCGATCTCTTCGAGGAGAACGGCTACGAGAACACGACCGTGATCGAGATCGCGGAGCGCGCGGGGCTCACCAAGAGCACGTTCTTCCGGCACTTTCCGGACAAACGCGAGGTGCTCTTCGGCGGAGGCACGGTGGCCGGTCTGCTCACCGAAGGGATCGCCTCGGCGCCGCCGGCGGCCGGGCCGCTCGACGCGGTGGCGGACGCCCTCGACGCGCTCGGCCGGACGTTCTTCACCGCCGACCGCCGCGCGTTCAGCCGCCGGCGCCAGGCCGTGCTGAACGCCCATACGGAGCTGCGTGAACGCGAAGCCCTGAAAAGGATCGACCTCACCGCCTCGATGATCGAGGCCCTCGACCGCCGCGGAGTCCCGAGCCTGAGCGCGCGGGTGGCCGCGCAGCTGGGCACGCTCGTCTGGGAGCTCGCCTTCGATCGGTGGATCGACATCGACAACAGCGAGGACTTCGGCCCGCTGGCACGGCAGGCGCTCGCTGAAGTACGCGCGACCGGAGCCGCGCGCCAGTGACCCGGCAGGACGGCCCGCCCGGCGGCGGCCGCCGGGAATGTCCGGGGCAGGTCCCTGGTTGACCGGGTAGCGGAGGCTGTCTCCGCATACCTGAGTCACCCGGGCCCGGCCGTCGCGCCGGGCCCGCCGGAAACCGTCTGGGAGAAGTCACCGTCATGCGTGTGGAAATCTGGAGCGATGTCGCCTGCCCCTGGTGTTACGTGGGCAAGGCCCGCTTCGACAAGGCGCTGGCGGCCTTCGAGCACCGGGACGACGTCGAGGTGGTGCACCGCTCCTTCGAGCTCGACCCCGGCCGCGCCAAGGACGACACCGATCTCGTACTGACCATGCTGTCCAAGAAGTACGGCATGACCGAGGCGCAGGCCGCCGAGGGCGAGCGGCGGCTCGGCGCGACCGCCGCCGCCGAGGGACTCGACTACCGCACCGAGGGCCGCGACCACGGCAGCACCTTCGACATGCACCGGCTGCTGCACTTCGCCCGGGAGCACGGCCGGGAGAGCGCCCTCCTCGACCTCCTCTACCGCGCCAACTTCGTGGAGGAGGAGTCCGTCTTCGCCGACGACGAGCGGCTGGTCCGGCTGGCCGTCCGGGCCGGCCTGGACGAGGCGGCCGTACGCGAGGTGCTCGGGGACCCCGGCCGGTACGCCGACGCGGTGCGCGCCGAGGAGCGCGAGGCCGCCGAACTGGGCGCCAACGGTGTGCCGTTCTTCGTCATCGACCGCGCGTACGGGATCTCCGGCGCCCAGCCCGCCGAGGTCTTCGGCCAGGCCCTGGCCCGCGCCTGGGGGGAGCGCCCCGGCCTCACCACCCTCGCCGGTGACGGTGACGGCACGGACGGGAGCTGCGGCCCGGACGGCTGCGAGGTCCCGCAGGGCTGAGCCGTACCGGACGCGCGGTCAGCCGTCCGCGGCGGGTACGGCGTAGAGCACCAGGTTCTCGGTGTAGGCGCCCGCCACCGGGTCGTAGTCACCCGCGCAGGTGACGAGCACCAGCCGGCGGGCGCCGTCCGCGCGGAACAGGTCGGACGGCAGCTCGGCCTTCAGGTGGGTGCGGCGGGCGACCACCCGGTAGCCGTGCCGGGCGCCGTCCGCCGAGGCCACCCGCACCCGGGCGCCGATCGGCACATCGTGCAGCGCCTCGAAGGGGCCCGGCCCCTCGGCCGAGTCGAGATGGCCGGCGAGCAGCACCGTGCCGCCGCCGGCCCCGGGGGAGCCGCCGAGGGCCCACCAGCCGAGCCGGGTCGGCGCGTCGGGCACGTCCAGGGAGCCGTCCGGCCGGCCGGTCACCGGGTCGACGGGCGTGTCGGCGAGGTGCCCCGGCACGGTGACGGTCAGGGGCGGGGAACCCGGAGCGGCGGCCCCGGTGGGCGTGCCGACCGGTTCTCCCACGGGCCCGCTGGGCGTGTCTTCCCGGTCGGCGGTTCCGGACGGGGCGGCCCCGGTGGGCGTGTCGGCCCGGGCCGTCGCGGGGGCCGGGCCGGGCGTGGCGCCCGCGTGCGGCAGGGTGCCGGCGTCCGGTACGCCGGGCACCGAGCGGATGGCCTGGGCCAGGGTGGCGAGGCCGGCCAGCACCGCCAGCGCGGCCACCACCGCCGCGCCGCGCGCCAGCAGGGTCAGCCACCGGCTCCGCCCCGGTTCCGCGCCCTGGTCCGGTCGTTCGAGGCCGGCCACGATGCGCACCGGCAGGCCGACCCCGGCCCGTACCGGCGGGAGCGCTCCGGCCCTGCCCCGCCCCCAGGGCCGCACCCTCGACCGGGCACGCGGGCCCGGTCGGAGGCGGACCCGCAGACCGGTCGGGGAGGGGAAGCGGGACCGGGTGCGCACGGCGGTCAGCGGGTGTAGCGGCTGTCGTGGCGGCGGAGGCGGGCGGCGGCCCAGAAGGCCCCGGCCGCGACCAGGAAACCGCCCAGCGCCACGGCGGGCACGGCCACCGCGACCGGCACGTCCGCCGCGAGAACCGCCTTTCCGCCCTTGCCCGCGTCGATGGTGTGCGGCGCGGCGGCCTGGTGGCAGCCGCCGCCCCGGACCATCGCCAGATGCGCGGCGACCACCGGACGGGCGGCCTTGGCGGCGGCGGTGATCTCGGCCTTCTTCCCCTTGGCGATCTGTGTGTCGATGCGCGCCAGGGTCTTCTCGTGGGCGGTGGCCATCTCCGCGAGCCAGGTCTTGTCGTATCCGTCCGTGCCCGCCTTGGTCATGACGCCCGCGAGCGTCTTCTGCTGCTCCGGGGTGGGCGCGGTGGGCAGGTCGACACCGAGCTTGTTGGCGAGCGCCTTGGTGTCGGCGTCGAGCTTGGTGTGGTCCCGTACCAGGACGGCGCCGGCCTGCTTCACACACGCCGAGTTCGCGTGCTTCTCCGCGTCCCGGCCGGCGCCGATCTCGGTGAGGTTGCCCTGGTGGCCGGCGCGCAGATAGGCGTTGTCCAGGGCCGGCGGGTCGGCCGGCGGCTCTCCGGCGAGGGCGGGGCCTGCCGTTATGCCGGTCAGGGCGAGACAGGTGATGGCCGTCATGGTCCAGCGCTGGGTACGGAACACGGTGGTCGTCCGTTCTCTTCGGTCGGTGCGGCCCGCACCGTCGGGGTCCGCACCATCCATCCGGTCACGGACCGGCCCGGGCCGCCACTTCCGGTACTGCAAACAGCGCAGCTCCCGGGATTCCCCCCGGCAGCAGCCCGGCGCGCCTTACCCGTCCGGGGAGGCGCGCAAGCGGAATCGGCGGGATTGGCTTCAATACGCCAACCCTCCAACGCCCCCTTGTCACGGTATGGAGTCACATGCGTACATGGAGTCGCGTACGTTTCAAGGGGATCTCGGGGGTGGTCAGCCATGGTGGACGTTCCGCGAGCCGTGCTGGGGCGCAGGGCACCACGATCGACAGCGTCCTTCCGCGCGGCGGCAGCGGCCCGCGCGACAGCGGTGCGCGCGGCGGCACTCCGCACGGCGGGGGCGACGGCATTCCGTACGGCGGGACCAACGGCAGGGGCGGGTCCGGCGGCACTCCGCCCGGCGGGGCCGGCGGCAGGGGCGGCGACGGGGGCCGGGACGACGGGGGCTGGGGCGCCGGGGACCGGGGCGCCAGGCGCGGGGTGCCCGGAGCGCACGGCCGCGATACTGCCGCCCGGGCCGGAGCCGCCGGTGCCGCGTCCGGGCCGGGGCACCGGGTCCGTACCGGCCGTGCCGCCGCAGTCGCGGGAAGCGGCGCGGGCGGCCCAGGCGCACGGGCGCCGGCCGCCCGGGCAGGCCGTCTGGGGCACCCGGCAGGTCTGCGCCGCGCTCGCCGCGCTCACCGAGTCCGCCCGCGAGGAGCTGCTGACCTTCGACGATCCGGTGGGCCGCGCCGGGCAGTCGGTGCCGGAGCCGTTCGCCGAGCTGGCCGGCGCCTGTGTCCGGGCGGCCGTCGAGCGGGTGGGCACGGTCCGCCAGATCGTGCCCCGGCACGCGCTGCCCCGGCTGGCGGCCATCGACAGCGGACTCGTCCGGCTGCTCCCGGGCCGGGCCCGGCTGGCGGACTCCATCCCGTTCAAGATGATCGTGGTGGACCGGTCGGTGGCGGCGGTGCCGCTCGATCTCGAACTGCTCTGCAACGGAATCCTGCTGATCCGCGACCCGGCCGTGGTCCAGCTCCTGATCCGGGCCCACCGGATCTGGTGGGACGCGGCGGAGGACATCGGGGCGCCCGTCACCGACCGGAGCGGGCTGCCCAAGCATCTGCGGCCGGTGCTGAGAGCCCTGGCGGCCGGCCTCACCGACGAGGCCGCCGCCGCCCGGCTCTCGATCTCCCAGCGCACCTACAGCCGGCGGGTCGGCGCCGTGCTCGCGGCCCTCGGCACGACCAGTCGCTTCCGGGCGGGGGTGGAAGCGGTGCGCCGGGGCTGGATCTGAGACGACAGGAACGACCAGGACGACCGGGGCGACGGAGACGGACGGGGCGACCGGGGTGACCAGGGCGACAGAGACGGACGGGGCGACCGGGGCGACTCGACCGGGACGGTACGGACGGACGGCCGGCACGGCCACCGGCCACCGGCCACCGGCCACCGGCCACCGGCCACCGGCTACGACACGATGTCCTTGCGGGCGAAACCACGGAAGGCCAGGGCGAACAGCACCAGGGCGCAGGCCACCGACACCGCCGTGCCCTTGAGCATGCCGCCCCACTCCGGCTGCGGCTGGAGCGCGTCCGCCCAGGCGAACTGCCAGTGGGCGGGCAGGAACTCACGCCAGGAACCGAGCGCGGTCACCGCGTCCAGCACATTGCCGATGATCGTCAGGCCGACGGCACCACCGACCGCGCCGAGCGGGGCGTCGGTCCGGGTGGACAGCCAGAAGGCGAGCCCCGCCGTGACCAGTTGGGAGACAAAGATGAACACCACCGCGACCGCCAGCCGGGGCAGTGCCTCCCCGGCGGCCAGGGAGCCGCCCGTGGGCAGCCGCAACGGCCCCCAGCCGTAGGCCACTCCACCCACCGCCAGGGCCACCAGCGGCAGCAGCACGATGGCCGCCGCGCTGAAGGCCAGCGCCACCGCCAGCTTGGACCACAGCAGCCGGGCCCGGGGCACCGGGGCCGCCAGCAGATAGCGCAGCGACGACCAACTGGCCTCCGAGGCCACGGTGTCACCGCAGAACAGCGCCACCGGGATCACCAGCAGAAAGCCCGCCGAGACGAAGAGACAGGTGGCGGCGAAGTTGGCGCCGGAGGCGGTGGCGGTGTCCATCAGCGTCACCCGGTTGTCGGCCCGGCCGTCCGGTGAGCCGCCGACGGCGAAGGCGATCAGCAGGACGAACGGCAGGGCGCCCAGGACGGCCGCCATCACCAGGGTGCGGCGGCGCTTCAGCTGGCGTACGGCCTCCACCCGCAGCGGCAGGGTGTGCCCGGGCCGGTAGCCGGATGCGGTGGAACGGCCCGGCGGGGTGGGGCGGTCGGCCGGGCGAGGGTGGCCCGGCGCGGTGGGGCCGTCGGCCGTACGGGGGTGGGCGGCAGGGCCGTCGGGCGCGGTGGGGCCCGGCGCGCCGGGCGGCGCCGGGGTGCCCGCCGGGCCGGTCGCCCGGGGGGCGGCGTTGCCGTTGTCGTCGCCGGTGGCGGTCACGCGGGTCCTCCGATCAGGGTCAGGAAGGCGTCCTCCAGGCGTCGGTGCGGTCCGGCGCCGGTCACCGGGACGCCCAGCCGGACCAGTTCGGTGATCAGGTCCTGGGCGGTGGCGCCGGCCAGCCGGACCAGCACACCGCCCTCGGCGCGGGCCGCCGAGCCGACCCCGGGCAGGGCGCCGATCTTCTCGACCAGCGGCTCCGGGAGTTCGGCGGCCGTGGTGACGAGCAGGGTGTCGCCCGCGCCGATGATCTCCCGGACCGGACCGGCCTGGACGAGCCGGCCCCGGTCCATGACCACCAGATGCGTACAGGACTGTTCGACCTCGGAGAGAAGGTGACTGGAGACGATGACCGTCCGTCCCCCGGCCGCGTACCGGATCATCACGTCCCGCATCTCGCGGATCTGCGGCGGGTCGAGCCCATTGGCCGGTTCGTCCAGGATCAGCAGATCCGGCAGGCCCAGCATGGCCTGGGCGATGGCGAGCCGCTGCCGCATCCCCTGGGAGTACGTGCGCACGGTACGGGCCAGCGCGTCCCCGAGGCCGGCGATCTCCAGCGCCTCTTCGAGGTGGGCGTCCCCGGCGGGCCGGCCGTTGGCCCGCCAGTACAGCTCCAGGTTCTCCCGGCCGGAGAGATGCGGCAGGAAGCCCGCGCCCTCGACGAACGCGCCCACCCGGGAGAGCACCGGCGCGCCCGGCCGGACGGCGTGGCCGAACACCCGGATCTCGCCGTCGTCCGGGGTGATCAGCCCCATCAGCATCCGCAGGGTGGTGGTCTTGCCCGCGCCGTTGGGACCCAGCAGGCCGAGCACCTGGCCCTTCTCCACCCGGAAGGACAGTTCCCGCACCGCGTACCGGTCGCTCGACCCGGCGTACCGCTTGGTCAGCCCGGTGATGGTGAGCGGTACGCCGGCCAGCTCCGGGTCCGGGGGCGGGGCGGCGGCCCTGCGCCGGGCGGTGAGCAGCAGCGCGGCGGCCACCAGGGCGCCGCCGAGTGGCAGTCCCCACACCCACCGGGGCAGCCCGGCCGCCTGGGCGCGCACCTCAGGGGCGGTGGGGACGGAGAGCCCGCCGGTGGCGCGCACGGTGTACGTCGCCGGGGTGGCCGGCGAGGCGTAGCCGAGGTCCGTGGCGGCGACCACCAGGCGCAGCCGGTGCCCGGCCTCCACCTGGTGGTCGACGGCCGGCAGGGTCAGCTCCACGTCCTTGCCCCGCCCGGCACCGGTGACCCGGACCGGGGTGACGAGCTGGGCGGGCAGCGTCTGCCGCCCGTCGGGGCCGACGTCGTACACCTTGCCGAAGAGCACGGCGTCACCGGCGGCCGCTGCCCCGCTCGCCCGCGCGTCCGAGGCGACCCGGAGGCGGACGGTCGGTGAGCCGGTGATCCGCAGCGGCTCGCCGAGCGGCGCCGAGTCGAACCGGGCGAACTGGCCCGGGAAGTCCATCGAGAGACCGACCCCCAAGGAGGAGAGTTGCGAGAGTCCACCCCCCACACCGGGCACGGCGGAGATGCCGGGTGGGCCGGCCCCCGCCGGGTTGTGGAAGCGCTGCTCGCCGCCGGTCAGGGCGAGCGTGCGCGGTGTCCCGCGCAGCCCCGGGTACGCCGCGCCGGAGGCCCCGCGCAGCTGGGCCCGCCCGTCGGTGGAGTTCATGCCCCCGGTCCGGCTGACCCGGAAGGCGGGCCCGGTGTCGGCGGCCTCGTCCCCGCGCAGGTAGCGGTCGAACCAGCGCCCGATCCGGTCCTGGACCCGGTCCGTCTCGGTGGCGCCGCCGTCGTGCCCGCCCGCGATCCAGTCGACGGCCACCGGGGCGCCGTTGGCGCCGATCCGCCGGGCCATGGCATCGGACTGGTCCAGCGGGAAGAGCGAGTCGGTCTGACCCTGCACCAGCAGTGCGGGCACCCGGATGCGGTCTCCGACGGCGGAGGGGCTGCGGGCCTCCAGCAGGGCCCGGGCGGCGGTGTCGGGCTTCCCGGCCACCGCGACCCGCTCGTACATGGCGCACAGCGCCTCCTGGAACCGCCCGCAGCCGCCGGCGGAGTCCCGGGCGCCGGCGGTGTCCCGGACAGCGGTCGGGTTCCGGGTGCCGGCCGTGTCCCGGGTGCCGGGGGTACGGGACGCCGCTCCCGCCCGGTCCGCGGTCGCCCGGTCGCCGGGGCTCGCGCCCGTACGGGTCCCCGGCGCGGGGGCCTCCGCCCCGGGCGGCTGGTCGGGGCGCTGCTCGGGCTCGCCCGGTGGCTGTGCGGACGGCGGGGCGGCGGCGGCCGAACTGGCGGAGAAGAACATGCCGGCCCACAGCTTCTTGAACACCCCGCCCGGGAAGAGCGCGTCGGCCAGGTTCCAGTAGGTGATCTGCGGGGCGATCGCGTCCACCCGCCGGTCGTATCCGGCCGCCAGCAGCGAGATCGCCCCGCCGTAGGACGCCCCGGTCACCCCGACCCGGGGGTCGCCGGTCCGGTCGAGCCGCACCTCCGAGCGGGTCGCCAGCCAGTCGATCAGCCGCGACACGTCCTTGACCTCGTAGGCCGGGTCGTTGAGCCCGATGCGACCGGTGGAGGCGCCGAAGCCGCGCGCCGACCAGGTCAGCACCGCGTACCCGTCCCTGGCCAGCCGCTCGGCCTGTCCCCGGGTGTCCTCCTTGCTGCCGCCGAAGCCGTGCCCGATCAGTACGGCGGGGCGGCGGACACCGGCGGGACCGGAGGTGAAGAACGAGGCGTCGATCCTCGCCCCCGGCATGGCGAAGGCCCGGTCCTCGCGGTGCACGGCGGGCGCCTCGTCCGAGGCGACCGCCGCCCAGGTGCCGCCACCGGCGAGCAGCACGGCGGCCAGGGTGAGCGCGACGGCCGGCCGCCGGGACCGGAAGGGCCGGGCGAGCCGGGAAACGCGGATCTGCATGGCTCCGACCCTAAGCGGACCGGTTCCCCTGCCCGGCAGCCCCTGGTCGGAGCCGGGAGGCATCCCGGAGGCGTACGCGCGGCCGTCGGCGTACCGCGATCGCGGTACGCGCCGGTGCGGGCGACGCCAGGGGCTCGCCCCGCCGGTCCGGCGGTTCCCGGGACCGGGAGCGCCGCCGGACGCGGGCCCCTGGGGGCCTCAGCCGGTGGCGGTCAGATGGTCCAGCAGCCCGTCCGGGACCGGGTACGGCGGCTCCTCGGGCAGCAGCCGGGCGGCGGTCTCCAGGTCGCCGGCGCGGACGTGCTCATGGATCTCGCGGGCCAGCGGGGTCACGTCCCGGATGGCGACGGTCCACTCGTCCGCGTACCGCCCGGCCGCCTCGCCCGCCAGCCCGAGCTGGAGCGATCGGTGGGGCAACGGGCCCAGCCGCAGGCTCCGTTCGGGGTCCCACTGCACCCGGGCGGGCGCCTCCCGCAGCCGCTGCTTCCACGCGGCCTGGTCGCCGTGGAGCGCGGGCACATGGTGCGAGAGGCAGGCGTGGCGCAGCGCCCACTCGAAGCCGTCCCGCCGGATCTCGACGGCCAGCACCGTCTCCTGGTCCGGCTTGGTGGCCCAGCCGCAGCGGTACATCATCCACAGGAAGGACGGCTTCACCCAGGTCATCCGGTCGCGTTTCCAGGCGGCGGGGAAGCGGCCGGTGCGGGCGGCCGGTCCGCCGATCGACGGGGAGTACGCCTGGTAGACGGTGACGGTGTGCTCGGTATGGGCCGCGCGGACGCGGTACCGCGGCTCGGCGGCGGGCTCGTGGTGCATGGGCCCAGCCTCGCCGCGGCACCGCCCGGGCGGCCACCGAATTACCGGCGGCCGCGGTCAGCGGCCCACCGCCGACGGCAGCGGCCGGCCGTGGCACGGAAAGAAACCACCGCACCCGACCGGCTCGACACTGACCACCGACGGCAGCGGCCGGCCGTGGCACGGGAAGACACCACCACGCCCGACCGGCTCGACACTGACCGCCGACGGCGGTCGTCAGTCGTGGCGAGGGAAGCCGAGGTCCACGCCGGCCGGGGCCTCGGCGGGGTCGGGCCAGCGGGTGGTGACGACCTTGCCCCGGGTGTAGAAGTGCACCCCGTCGTTGCCGTAGATGTGGTGGTCCCCGAAGAGCGAGTCCTTCCAGCCGCCGAAGGAGTGGTAGCCCACCGGCACCGGGATCGGCACATTGACGCCGACCATCCCGGCCTGGACCTCCAGCTGGAAGCGGCGGGCCGCGCCGCCGTCCCGGGTGAAGACGGCGGTGCCGTTGCCGAACGGCGAGGCGTTGATGAGGGCGAGCCCCTCCTCGTAGGTCTCGGCCCGCAGCACGCAGAGCACCGGGCCGAAGATCTCGTCCCGGTAGGCGTCCGCCTCGGGGGAGACCCTGTCCAGCAGCGAGAGACCGATCCAGTGGCCGTTCTCGTACCCCTCGACCGTGTGGCCGGTGCCGTCGAGCACCACCTCGGCGCCCTGGGCGGCGGCACCCGTGACATAGGAGGCGACCTTGTCCCGGTGGGCGGCGGTGATCAGCGGGCCCATCTCGGAGGCCGGGTCGTCGCCGGGACCGATGACGATCTTCTCGGCCCGCTCGCGGATCCTCGCCACCAGCTCGTCGCCGGTGGATCCGACCGCGACCACCGCCGAGATCGCCATGCAGCGCTCGCCGGCGGAGCCGTACGCCGCCGACACGGCCGCGTCGGCGGCGGCGTCCAGGTCGGCGTCCGGGAGGACCAGCATGTGGTTCTTGGCGCCGCCCAGCGCCTGCACCCGCTTGCCGTTGGCGGAGGCGGTGGCGTGGATGTACCGGGCGATCGGGGTGGAGCCGACGAACGAGACGGCGGCCACGTCCGGGTGGGCGAGCAGCGCGTCCACCGCCACCTTGTCGCCGTGCACCACGTTCAGCACGCCGTCCGGCAGCCCCGCCTCGGCGGCCAGCGCGGCCAGCAGGTTGGCGGCGGACGGGTCCTTCTCGCTGGGCTTGAGGACGAAGGTGTTGCCGCAGGCGATGGCGAGCGGGAACATCCACATCGGCACCATGGCCGGGAAGTTGAACGGGGTGATCCCGGCGACCACGCCGAGCGGCTGGCGGATGGCGGCCACGTCCACCCGGCTGGCGACCTGGGTGGACAGCTCGCCCTTCAGCTGGGTGGTGATCCCGCAGGCCAGCTCCACGATCTCCAGGCCGCGCGCGACCTCGCCGAGCGCGTCCGAGTGGACCTTACCGTGCTCGGCCGTGATCAGCGCGGCGATCTCGTCGCGCCGGGCGTCCAGCAGGGCGCGGTAGCGGAAGAGCACGGCGGTGCGCCGGGCCAGCGAGGAGGTCCCCCAGGTGGCGTACGCGGCCCTGGCGGTGGCGACCGCGCCGTCCACCTCCTCGGCGGAGGCGAGGGCCACCCGGGTCGTGACGACGCCGGTCGCCGGGTCGGTGACCGGGCCCCACTCGCCCGACGTGCCCTCGACGGTCTTGCCACCGATCCAGTGGTGGACGGTCTTCGTCATGGCGGACAGCTCCTTCGCGTCCTTCGCGGCCTGCGGTCGCGCAGGTGGTCTGCTGATGTGTTCACGCACCGGGCGCCGCGCGGGCGACCGTCCCGGTGCGGTGCCTCACAGATGGCGGCGGCGGGCCGCCACCCGGCGGTCGTACTCCTGCCGGGCCCGGACCGCCGGGGGGCGGGTCGCGGTCTCGGCCACCGGCACATCCCACCATGCCTGGGCACCCGGCGCGCCCGACACTGTGTCTGCCGTTGCGGTCTCGGTGTAGACACATGTGGGCACGGTGGAGGCGCGTGCTTCGGCGAGGGCTTCCCGCAGGTCACGGATGGTATGGGCGCGCAGCACCCGCATGCCGAGGGAGGCGGCGTTGGCGGCCAGGTCGACCGGAAGCGGATCCCCGGTGAAGGTGGAGTCGGCGGCCCGGTGGCGGTAGGCGGTGCCGTACCGCTCCCCGCCGACCGTCTCGGAGAGCCCGCCGATGGAGGCGTATCCGTGGTTCTGCAGGATCACCAGCTTGACCGGCAGGTTCTCCTGGACGGCGGTGACCAGTTCGGTGGGGTTCATCAGATAGGTGCCGTCCCCCACGAGCGCCCAGACCGGGCGTCCGGGAGCGGCGATCGCCACCCCGACGGCGGCGGGGATCTCGTAGCCCATGCAGGAGTAGCCGTACTCGACGTGGTACTGGTCCCCGGAGCGGGTGCGCCACAGCCGGTGCAGATCGCCGGGGAGCGAACCGGCCGCGTTGATCAGGATGTCGTCCCCGGTGACCAGGGTGTCGAGCAGGCCGAGCACCTGGGGCTGGGTGGGCCGGGCGGTCTCGTCGGCGGCCGTGTACGCGGCGGTCACCCGGGCCTCCCAGTCGGCCTTGAGCCCGGTGTACTCCTCCGGGTAGCCGGCCGGCACCCGGTGGCCGCGCAGCTCCCCGGTCAGCGTCTCCAGGGCGGTGCGGGCGTCGGCCACCAGCGGGTGGGCGGCGAGCTTGTGGGCGTCGAAGCCAGTGATGTTGACGTTGAGGAAGCGGACGGCGGGGTCCGCGAAGAGGGTGCCGGAGGCGGTGGTGAAGTCGGTGTACCGGGTGCCGACACCGATGACCAGATCGGCGGTGCGGGCGAGGTGGTTGGCGGCGGCGGTCCCGGTGTGGCCGATGCCGCCGAGGTCGGCCGGATGGTCGTACGGCAGCGCGCCCTTGCCCGCCTGGGTGGCGGCGACCGGGATGCCGGTGGCCTCCGCGAAGGCGCGCAGGGCCACTCCGGCTCCACTGTGCCGCACCCCGCCGCCGGCCACCAGCAGCGGCCGGCGGGCGGCCCGTACCAGCCGTACCGCCTCGGCCGTCTCCCGGGGATCCGGGGCGGGGCGGCGGACGTGCCAGAGCCGCTCGGCGAAGAACTCCTCGGGCCAGTCGTACGCCTCCGCCTGCACGTCCTGCGGCAGGGCCAGCGTCACCGCCCCGGTGTCAGCCGGGTCGGCCAGTACCCGCATGGCGGCGAGGGCGGCCGGGATCAGCGCCTCGGGGCGGGTGATCCGGTCGAAGTAGCGGGAGACCGGCCGCAGGGTGTCATTGACCGACACGTCCCCGGCGTACGGCACTTCCAGCTGCTGGAGCACCGGGTCGGCCGGCCGGGTGGCGAAGGTGTCGCCGGGCAGCAGCAGGACCGGCAGCCGGTTGACGGTGGCGAGCGCCGCCCCGGTGACCAGATTGGTGGCACCCGGGCCGATGGAGGTGGTGACCGCGTGCGCGGAGAGCCGGCCGGTCTGCCGGGCGTGGCCGACGGCGGCGTGCACCATCGCCTGTTCGTTGCGCCCCTGGAGGTACGGCATCTCCGGGCCGCTCTCCAGCAGCGCCTGGCCGATCCCGGCGACATTGCCGTGGCCGAAGATGCCCCAGGTGGCGGCGATGAGCCGGTGGCGGGCGCCGTCCCGCTCGGTGTACTGGCGGGCGAGAAAGGCGACCAGCGCCTGCGCGGTGGTGAGCCGCCGGGTGCGGGTGGTGCGCCCGGTGGCCGCGCCGGGGGTGCCGCTCATGGGTGTCCCTTCGGTCATGGGGGCCTTGTCCGTCATGGGTGGCTCCTCCGGCGTCGGTGGCATGGGGGGCTTCTCCGGCTTGGTGCCTTCTCCGGTATCGGTGGCTCCTCCGGCATCGGCGCCCTCTCGGTGATCGGTGTGCCCCGCCCCGGCTGTGCCTCTGTCCCGGCTGTGCCCTCGTGGGCCGCCGTCGTGGGCCGCCGCCCCGGCTGTGCCTCCGTGGGCCGCCGTCGTGGCCGGGCCTCCGTGGGTCTTCGTCATGGCCGGGCTCCGGTGGGCCTCCTGGGCCGCCGTCGTCGCCGGGGGGCCGTGGTCTCGTGGGCCGACGGGGCTGCCGGGGGTCCGGGTGGCTCCGTGCTCATCGGTAGCCCTCCGCCCGGTGGTCGGGGTGGAAGCGGATCCGCCACTCGCGCTCCTCCCCCGGGCCGGCCATGACGTTGAGGTAGTACATGGGGTGGCCGGGCTGGGCGATCGACGGGCCGTGCCAGCCGTCGGGGACGAGGACGGCGTCCCCGCTCCGGACCTCGGCGAGCAGGTCGGCACCGCCCGGCCGGGACGGCGAGATCCGCTGGTAGCCGAGACCCCCGCCGTCGATCTCGAAGTAGTAGATCTCCTCCAGCCGGGTCTCCTCGCCCGGCACCTGCTCATCGTGCTTGTGCGGCGGATAGGAGGACCAGTTGCCGCCCGGGGTCAGCACCTCGACGGCGATCAGCCGGTCACAGGCGAAGGCACCGGCGGCGGCGAAGTTGTGGACCCGCCGGGCACAGACGCCGCTGCCGCGCTCCTCCACCGGGACCTCCGGCGCGGGACCGTAGCGAGCGGGGAGTCGTCGCTCGCACCTCGCTCCTGCCAGGGCGAAGCGGCCTCCCGCGCCGGAGGAGATCCGGGCATGGGCGTCCCGGGGCAGATAGGCGAAGTCGGTGACACCCCCGAACACGTTCTCTCTGCCCCGGAGTTCGAAGGACACGCCATGCACCTGTACGGTACAACCGCCGTTGAGGGGAAGCACGATCCATTCACTGTCCCCGGTGTCCAGCTCCTGCCCACCCCCGGCGGCGAGTTCGAGCACCCGCAGCGCCGAGTGGTCCCAGCCGGCCCGCCCGGGGTCGATCCGCAGAGCGTACGGCCCCTCGGCCGCCGCACCCCCCGGCACGTACAACTGCCTTTCCTCCATGCGGCTTTCCCCTTCTCCTCTCACGGTCGGAGCAGGCTCACGGCGGTGTCGACCGCGCCCGTCACATCGCCGTCCGCCGGATAGAGCAGCGAGCGGCCCGCCACCAGCCCCTGGACGGTCGGCAACCGGAGCGCCCCGCGCCACTTCTCGTACGCCCGGTCCTGGTCCGCCCCGACATCGCCGCCGAGCAGTACGGCCGGCAGGGTGGACGTCGCCATCACCCGGGCCATGTCGTCGGGGTTCTCCGTGACCGGCACCTTCAGCCAGGTGTACGCGGAGGTCCCGCCGAGCCCCGAGGCTATGGCCAGCGAGCGGGTCACCGCCCCGGCGGACAGGTCGTTGCGCGGCTCTCCGTCCGGCCCGCGCACCGTCAGGAACGGTTCCACGAAGACCGGGAGCCGGTGCCCGGCCATGGCGTCGACGGTCCGGGCGGCGGTGTGCAGGGTGGCCAGCGAACCGGGATCGTCGTAGTCGATGCGCAGCAGCAGTTTGCCCGCGTCGAAGCCCATCCGGGCCAGGTCCTCGGGGCGGTGGCCGGTGAACCGGTCGTCCAGCTCGAAGGCCGCGCCGGCGAGCCCGCCCCGGTTCATGGAGCCCATCACCACCTTCTCCTCCAGGGCGCCGAGGAGCAGCAGGTCCTCCAGGATGTCGGCGGTGGCCAGCACCCCGTCGACGCCGGGCCGGGAGAGCGCCAGGCAGAGCCGTTCCAGCAGATCGAGGCGGTTGGCCATGGCGTAGGGCCGGCCGCCGACCCCGAGGGCGCCCCGGGCCGGGTGGTCGGCCGCGACGATCATCAGCCGGCCGGAGGCACCCACCAGCGGGCGCCTGCGCCGCCGGGCCGCCGCCTCCGCGACGGCCTCCGGGTGACGGGTGCGCACCGCCACCAGCCGGGCCAGGTCGACGGCGGTCACCGCCGGGCGCCCTGCGGGGACGGCCGCTCGCCGGCCTCGTGGTCCGCCAGGGCCCGTTCGACCTCCGCCGGGGTCGGCATGGCGGAGGAGCAGGCGAGCCGGCCGGCCACCACCGCGCCGGCGGCATTGGCGTACCGGACGGTCCGCTCCAGCCCCCAGCCGGCCAGCAGCCCGTGGCAGAGGGCCCCGCCGAAGGCGTCTCCGGCGCCCAGCCCGTTGACCACCTCCACCTCCACCGGCGGCACATCGGCACTCGTGCCGTCCGCGCCGAGCGCGAGCACCCCCTCGGGGCCCCGCTTCACCACCGCCACCCGGACACCCGCCGCGAGCAGGGCGCGGGCGGCGGCGTACGGCTCCCGCTCCCCGGTGGCGATCTCGCACTCCGCCAGGTTGCCGACGGCGACCGTGGCGTACCGGAGCGCCTCGCGGTAGTGCGGCCGTGCCTCGCCGGGGGCCGCGCCGGTGGCGCCGGGCCAGAGCATGGAGCGCCAGTCGAGGTCGAAGACGGTGAGCCCCCGCCGGGCGCGGTGGGCCAGCGCGGTGAGGGTGGCCGTACGGCTGGGCTCGGCGGAGAGCCCGGTGCCGGTCATCCAGAAGACCCGGGCGGCGCCGATGGCGTCCAGGTCCAGTTCGTGCGGGTGGATCTCCAGATCGGGGGCGCCGGGGCGGCGGTAGAAGTACAGCGGGAAGTCGTCGGGCGGGAAGATCTCACAGAAGGTGAGCGGGGTCGGGTACGCCTCCACCGGCGTCACCCAGCGGTCGTCCACCCCGAACCGGCGCAGTTCCCGGTGGAGGTACGCGCCGAAGGGATCGCCCCCGGTACGGCTGACCAGCGCCACCCGCCGGCCGAGCCGGGCGGCGGCGACCGCCACATTGGCGGCCGAACCGCCGAGGAACCTGCCGAAGGTCTCGACCCGTTCCAGCGGCACACCCGTACGGAGCGGATAGAGGTCCACCCCGAGGCGCCCCATGGCGATCAGGTCGTACGGGTCGGCCGATCCGGGCGGATCCGTCCGGCCGGTCGGCTCCACCCGACCGGCCGCCCCGGTCCGTTGGGAGTGGTCGGCGGGGTCGGTGTGGCCGGACTGCGCACCGTGGTCGGACTGTTCAGGCCGCCCGGCCCGGCCGGTCTGCTCGGTCCGCTCGGACTGTTCGAATTGGCCGGTGTGGTCGGTGTGGTCGGTGTGTGCACGCTGGCCGGTGTGGCCGGTCCGTTCAGGCCGGCCGGTCCGTTCGGACTGCTCGGACTGTTCGGGCCGGTCGCTCCGTTCGGATCGCTCCGGCCGCTCCGGCTGTTCGGCCCGCCCGGACCGATCGGTCCGGCCGGCCCCGGGCGTGCCGCCGCTCCGCGCCATGGTGTCGGTCTCCACGCGTCCGCTCCCATCCGGCTGCCGCTTCGGTTGCCCGCCCGCACCTCAGGTACCGGTCCAGGTCTAGTCCTCCCCCGAGGAGGCTGTCAATGTTTTGTCCGGACATACGGACGAACCCTTGACGCTCTTCGCGGGTCCCGCCCAAGCTGGGCCGCATGACGCAGCCGCCGCCTTCGCCGCCTTCGCCGTTGTCGCCCTCGTCACCGCTCCGTCCGTCGCCGCCCGGCTCGCCGCTGTCCCGGATCCGGGTCGGCTCCGCCCCCGACTCCTGGGGTGTGTGGTTCCCGGAGGACCCTCGGCAAGTCCCCTGGCAGCGCTTTCTGGACGAGGTGGCACGGGCCGGATACGAGTGGATCGAGCTGGGTCCGTACGGCTATCTGCCCACCGATCCGGCCGTCCTGACCGAGGAGACCGCCCGGCGCGGGCTCCGGGTGTCGGCCGGCACCGTCTTCACCGGGCTGCACCACGGCGCCGCCGTGTGGGAGCGCACCTGGGCCCAGGTCGCCGACAACGCCGCGCTCGCCCGGGCGATGGGCGCCGAACACCTCGTGGTCATCCCGGCGTTCTGGCGGGACGACAAGACCGGCGCGGTGCTGGAGGACCGTACCCTCACCCCGGAGCAGTGGCGGGCACTCACCTCCCTGACCGAGCGGCTGGGCCGGGAGGTGCGCGAGCGGTTCGGGCTGCGGATCGTGGTGCATCCGCACGCCGACACCCATATCGACACCGAGGAGAACGTCACCCGCTTCCTCGACGCCACCGACCCCGACCTGGTGGCGCTCTGTCTGGACACCGGGCACTACGCCTACTGCGGCGGCGACAGCGTCAGGCTGATCGAGACCTACGGCGAGCGGATCGGCTACCTCCACCTGAAGCAGGTGGACCCCGAGGTCCTCGCCGGGGTCGTCGCGGCGGGCACCCCCTTCGGGCCGGCGGTGGCGCGGGGAGTGATGTGCGAGCCGCCGTCCGGGGTACCGGCCCTGGAACCGGTGCTCGCGGCCGCCGGGAAGCTGGACGTGGACCTCTTCGCCATCGTGGAGCAGGACATGTATCCCTGTCCGCCGGACAAGCCGTTCCCCATCGCCGAGCGCACCCGCCGCTTTCTGCGCTCCTGCGGCGCCTGAACCGCCCGGACCCGGACCGCCGGATGCCCGGTGGCACCCCGGCCGGGAACGCCCCTTCCGGCGGGTCGATACCAGACCGAGACCGGGCGTCAGGAGTAACGTTCCGTCACCGGGGGCAAGCGGGACGGGAGGGGGCGGCAACCTGTTCGGGTGCAACGTTTCAGCGCCCGGACCGGTCGCCCGGCCGGAGCGACCGGGCGTCAACTCCGCGCCGCTTGAGGGGATTTGCGTGTCACTTCGGTAACAGGAGTCTCATGGCTGTCACACATGTCTCCATTACGCGGGCTTTCGGTCACAGGCGCTCAACAGCCACCGCCTGTCGGTCACTCAGCGTCGCCCAGTGGGCACAGGGTCAGTGATCAACAGCGTTCACGCCGCGGCTCCCCCTACGGCCCTCTCGGGCCGCCGTCGCGGCGCTCGCACGGAGGTGCCACATGACGGACAGAAGGCTCTGGTCCTACAAGGAGATCGCCGCCCACATCCGGGTGCAGCCGGACACGGTCAGGTCGTACCGCAAGCACGGCCTGCTCCCGCCGCCGGACCACGTCGAGAGCGGCAAGCCCTACTGGTACGCGGACACCATCCGCACCTGGGTCGCCAACCGGCCGGGCAACCGGCGCCGAAGCTGATGCCCTCGGACCCCGCGGTTCCCCGAACCCCGTGATCCTCCCGATCGCGTGATTCCCTCGATCCCTCACGCAGGACCCCCGGCCCCGTACCTCTGCGGTACGGGGCCGGCCCGCCTCCGGGCCCCGGTCGTCCCCGGGGCGGTCGTCTCAGGCGGTGTGGACGTACGCCGGGTAGGTCAGATACCCGGCGTCCCCGCCCTGGAAGTAGGTGGCCTCGTCGACGGGCGCGATCGGCACCCCGGTACGGAGCCGTTCGACCAGGTCCGGATTGGCGATGAAGGCGCGACCGAAACTGATCAGATCGGCACCCAGTCCGAGCCAGCGGTCGGCGGCGGCGCGATCGGTCTGCTTCGGTCCCAGGGGCAGCACCGGGTTCATGATCAGCGTGCCGGGCCAGGCGCGGCGCAGTCCGGTCAGCACCTCGTCCGGGCTGGTGGCCTCCAGGTGGACGTACGCCAGCCCGAGGCCGGCCAGCTCGTCGAGCAGCGCGGCGTACAGCTCGGGCACGTCGGACTCCTCGGCCCCCCAGAACGTCCCGCCCGGCGAGAGCCGGATCCCGGTCCTGGCCGCGCCGATCGCGTCCACGGTGGCGGCCGTCGCCTCCACGGCGAACCGGATCCGGTTGGCCACCGAGCCGCCGTAGCGGTCGGTGCGCAGGTTGGCGGCGGAGGAGAGGAACTGCGAGATGAGATAGCCGTTGGCGCCGTGCAGCTCCACCCCGTCGAACCCGGCCTCGACCGCCCGGCGGGCCGCCTCGGCGTACGACCGGGCGTGCTCGGGCACCTCGGCGGTCTCCAGGGCGCGCGGCACCGGTGCCGGCTGGGGGCTCGTGGGGGTGAACACCTCGCCGGTGGCGGCGACGGCCGACGGCCCGACCGGCAGCATGCCGGTGGTGTCGGGGTGTCCGACCCGGCCGCCGTGCATGATCTGGGCGAAGACCCGTCCCCCGTTGGCGTGGACGGCGGCGGTGACCGGGCGCCAGGAGGCGACCTGGGCGTCGTCGTACAGACCGGGCGTGCCCGGGTTGGCCTGGCCGATCAGGCTGGGCTGCACCCCCTCGCTCACGATGAGCCCGGCGGTCGCCCGCTGGGCGTAATAGGTGGCCATGGACGGTGTCGCGAGTCCGCCCGCGGCGGCGCGGACCCGGCTCATCGGGGCCATCACCACCCGGTTGGGCAGCAGCAGTTCGCCGAGCCGGTACTGCTCGAAGAGGGTCGTCACCGGTAGCTCCTTCAAGGCTTCGCGCTCGTCCGTCGGGCGCAGCGCTACGCTAAAACCTGACATGGACGTCAGAGGCAAGGTGATGTGACGTGGATCACATTTCGCCGGATCGAAGTGCCGGCCGTCCGCACCGGGCCGGACCGGAGCGCGCCGGCGCCCACCCGGAGCACGCCCGGAGCGGAGCGGCACGGGCCGGACCGGGCCGAAGCGGACCGGGCCGAAGCAGAACCGAGCAGACCGGAGCGGACCGGCCTGAACCGGAGTGGACCGGGCTGGAGCCGAACAGAACCGAACGGAACGAGAGGAACTCGGGACCCATGCGCATCGGAGATCTCGCGGCACGGACCGGAGTCAGCGTGCGCTCGCTCCGCTACTACGAGGAACAGGGGCTGCTCGGCAGCATCCGCAGCCCGGGCGGCCAGCGCCGCTACGCCGAGGCCGACATCGAGCGGGTGGCCTTCATCCAGCGCATGTACGCCGCCGGCCTCTCCAGCCGCACCGTCGCCGAACTGCTGCCCTGCGTCGACTCGCCCAGCGCGGAGAGCACCGAAGCGGCGCTGGACCGGATGGCCCTGGAGCGCGACCGGCTCGACCGGCACATCGCCGAGCTGCTCCGCACCCGGGACTCGCTCGACGCCCTGATGGCGGGCGTCCGGGCACATCGGGACCAGGCGCGCGCGGGCGGCCGCGTGGTCGCCTGCTCCGCCGGGTCCCCTGCTGGAATTGATACCCCCTAGGGGTATAGTCTGGTGATGTGCCGGCGTCACGGCAGCCCCCTGCCTCTCCGGCGCACCACCACACAGACGTATAGCGCGAGGAGAACCGCCATGACCGCCCACGCGAAGACCGAGCTGCCCCAGGCCACCGGCTCCTGCTGTTCGCCCAGCGGCTCCTGCCACGACGGCGCGGGCGCGACCGACGGCGCGGTCACCACGGTCTACGAGGTCACGGGCATGTCCTGCGGGCACTGCGAGGGCGCGGTCTCGGCCGAGCTCACCGAACTGGCCGGCGTGACCTCCGTGCAGGCGGTCGCCGCCACCGGCCGGGTCACCGTCGTCTCGGAGGGCCCGCTGGAGGAGGCGGCCGTGCGCGCCGCCGTGGACGAGGCCGGTTACGAGCTCGTCGGCCGGGCCCAGGACTGACCTGGAGCCGCGCCCGGCCGGGCGCCACTCCCCCGGCGCCCGGCCGGCCGGCTCGTCCCACCGGAACCCAGCGGAACCCAGTGGAAGCGGACCGCAGATGACCACCCACACCGACCCCCACCACACCGACACGATCACCACGGCCGGCGCCACCGATACGACCGGACCGGCGGACACACCCGACGCGACCGGGAGCGAGACCGAGGCCGGGACCCAGACCGGGACCGGGACCGACAGCGGGACCACCGAGCTGATCATCGGTGGCATGACCTGCGCCTCCTGCGCGGCGCGGATCGAGAAGAAGCTCAACCGGATGGACGGCGTCGCCGCCACCGTCAACTACGCGACCGAGAAGGCCCGGGTCACTCACCCCCGGGGGGTATCCGTCGCCGCGCTGATCGAGACGGTGGTGAAGACCGGCTACACCGCCGAGAAGCCGCCGCCCCCGGCCCCGCCCGCCATACCGGAGCCGGTACCGGGCGCCGGGGCGGAGTCCGGGACGGGCGCCGGGGCGGCCGGTGAGGACCCGGAGGACCGGGAGCAGCGCGAGGGACTGGCCGCCGCCCGGCAGCGGCTGGTGGTCTCCGCCGTCCTGGCCGCCCCGGTGGTGCTGCTGGCGATGGTGCCGGCCCTCCAGTTCGACAACTGGCAGTGGCTCTCGCTCACCCTCGCCGCGCCCGTCGTGATCTGGGGCGGGCTGCCCTTCCACCGCGCCGCCTGGACCAACGCCCGGCACGGCGCGGCGACCATGGACACCCTGGTCTCCGTCGGCACTCTTGCCGCCTTCGGCTGGTCGCTCTGGGCCCTGTTCCTGGGCCACGCGGGGATGCCCGGCATGCGCCACGGCTTCGATCTCACCGCCTCCCGCACCGACGCCTCCTCCGCCATCTATCTGGAGGTCGCGGCGGGTGTCGTCACCTTCATCCTGCTCGGCCGCTATCTGGAGGCCCGCGCCAAGCGCAGCGCGGGAGCCGCGCTGCGGGCGCTGATGCGGCTGGGCGCCAAGGACGTCGCCGTGCTCCGGGACGGCGAGGAGATCCGCGTACCGGTCTCCCAGCTGCGGGTCGGCACCCGGTTCGTGGTGCGGCCCGGCGAGAAGATCGCCACCGACGGCACGGTGACCGAGGGCTCGTCGGCGGTGGACGTCTCGCTGCTCACCGGGGAGTCCGTGCCGGTGGACGTCTCCGCCGGAGACCCCGTCACCGGGGCCACCCTCAACACCTCGGGCCGGCTGGTGGTCGAGGCCACCCGGGTCGGCTCCGACACCCAGCTGGCCCGGATGGCCCGGCTGGTGGAGGACGCCCAAAGCGGTAAGGCCCAGGTCCAGCGGCTCGCCGACCGGGTGTCGGCCGTCTTCGTCCCGGTGGTGCTGGTGATCTCCCTCGCCACCCTGGTCACCTGGCTGCTGGTGACCGGTGACGCCGCCGCCTCGTTCACCGCCGCCGTCGCCGTGCTGATCATCGCCTGCCCCTGTGCGCTGGGGCTCGCCACGCCGACCGCCCTCATGGTCGGCACCGGGCGCGGCGCCCAGCTCGGCATCCTGATCAAGGGCCCCGAGGTGCTGGAGTCCACCCGCCGGGTCGACACCGTGGTGCTCGACAAGACCGGCACGGTCACCACCGGCCGGATGACCCTCCGGCGGGTGTACGCCGCCGAGGGCACCGACGAGCGCGAGCTGCTGCGCCTCGCGGGCGCCCTGGAGCACGCCTCCGAGCACCCGGTGGCCCGCGCGATCGCGGCGGGTGCCGCCGAGCGGGCGGGCGGGCTCCCCGCACCTGGACACTTCGAGAACGTCCCCGGCCTCGGCGTACGCGGCACGGTCGACGGCCATGATGTCCTGGTCGGCCGCCCCGCCCTGCTCACCGCCGCCGGGATCGACGTCCCGGCCGCCTCCGCCGGAGCCCCGGGCCCCGACACGCCCGGCACCACCGTGCACGTGGCCTGGGACGGCCGGGCGCGCGGGACCCTCACGGTGGCCGACGCCGTGAAGGAGACCAGTCCGGAGGCGATCCGGCGGTTGCGCGCCCTGGGCCTGACGCCGGTCCTGCTGACCGGTGACGCCACGGCGGTGGCCGAGTCGGTCGCGGCCGAGGTCGGCATCGACGAGGTGTACGCCGAGGTCCTGCCCGAGGACAAGGTGGACGTGGTCAAGCGCCTCCAGGCCGAGGGCCGCAGCGTCGCCATGGTCGGGGACGGCGTGAACGACGCCGCGGCGCTGGCCCAGGCGGATCTGGGCCTGGCCATGGGCACCGGTACGGACGCCGCCATCGAGGCGGGCGACCTCACCCTGGTCCGGGGCGACCTCCGGGTGGCCGCCGACGCGATCCGGCTGGCAAGGCGTACCCTCGGAACCATCAAGGGCAATCTGTTCTGGGCCTTCGGCTACAACGTGGCCGCCCTACCCCTGGCGGCCGCCGGACTGCTGAACCCCATGATCGCCGGCCTCACGATGGCCTTCTCTTCGGTCTTCGTGGTCACGAACAGTCTCCGACTGCGTTCGTTCACGTGATTTCACCTTCACGTGACTCACAAGACCTTCACAAAGAGATCTAGATCACAGATGCTGGGG
This sequence comes from Streptomyces pyxinae, assembly GCF_024756275.1. Lineage (GTDB taxonomy): Bacteria > Actinomycetota > Actinomycetes > Streptomycetales > Streptomycetaceae > Streptomyces > Streptomyces pyxinae. The sequence goes on from NZ_JANUGQ010000024.1 coordinate 85,931, forward strand.
GGTAACCATTTGGACCGCCCGCGAGTCTAAATGGGCGATGCCGAGAACGTCTTGGGGGACGTTCATGGGATGTCTTGGGGGACGTCCCAGGCAAGCGTGGGCCGGGGCACGTACACCGGGGAGCTTTGAGCGGCCCTCCCGTTCGTACGTACCCCGGCAGATCGCGGGAGCTTCTGCCGTACCCCGGCAGACGCCCGGAATCCGGATCCCGTGGGGGGAATCCGCTCCGGGGAACAAAAGAAGCACCCCGCCGTCCGACCCGTGGGGGGATCGTCCGGCGGGGTGCTTCTGTGTTTCTTCGGGGGGCTCGGTTCTCCCCCAGACTCCGTCCGGGGGGACCCCCACCGGGGCGCTTTGAGCGTGCGGCGACGGTCGACCGTGCTCGCCCCCTCGTTCCTCGGGGACTCCGCGCGCTCTCCCTTTCGCCGCCCGCGCGCCCCCTTCGGCTCACTCGCCGATCTGGTTCGTCGTGGGGACCCCCCCATGGGGTCGGGTGTGCACCGCCATGGGGTCGGGTGTGCACCGCCAGGGGTCGGGTGGGCACCGTCAGCGGTGGCGCGGAGGCGCACTCCGCAGGTTCACCGGCCCCCGGCGCGCCAGTGGGCGCCCACGTCTGTGGGCGCCCACTGGCGGGTCACCGGGGTGGCCGGGGGTCACGCGCCCGGGGGTGGGTTCCCGGCGGCACGGCGCTCTCGGCCGGGCGCGGGGAGCGCCCGGTGAGCAACCGGGAACGGGACGGGCGGGTGACCGGTGGCCGGGGCGCGGGTCAGCGGCCCTCGACGGGGACGAAGTCGCGGAGGACCTCGCCGGTGTAGATCTGGCGCGGGCGGCCGATGCGGGAGCCCGGCTCCTTGATCATCTCGTGCCACTGGGCGATCCAGCCCGGCAGCCGGCCGAGGGCGAACAGGACCGTGAACATCTCGGTCGGGAAGCCCATGGCCCGGTAGATCAGGCCGGTGTAGAAGTCGACGTTCGGGTAGAGGTTGCGCGAGACGAAGTAGTCGTCCGCCAGCGCGTGCTCCTCCAGCTTGAGCGCGATGTCCAGCAGCTCGTCGGACTTGCCGAGCGCCGAGAGGACATCGTGCGCCGCCGCCTTGATGATCTTCGCCCGGGGGTCGAAGTTCTTGTAGACGCGGTGCCCGAAGCCCATCAGGCGGACGCCGTCCTCCTTGTTCTTCACCTTGCGGATGAAGGAGTCCACGTCGCCGCCGCTGGCCTGGATGCCCTCCAGCATCTCCAGCACCGACTGGTTGGCGCCACCGTGCAGGGGGCCCCACAGGGCGGAGATGCCGGCAGAGATCGAGGCGAACATGTTCGCCTGCGAGGAGCCGACCAGGCGCACGGTGGAGGTCGAACAGTTCTGCTCGTGATCCGCGTGCAGGATCAGCAGCTTGTCGAGCGCGGAGACCACGACCGGGTCGAGATCGTACTCCTGGGCCGGCACCGAGAAGGTCATGCGCAGGAAGTTCTCGACGTACGAGAGGTCGTTGCGCGGGTAGACGAACGGGTGGCCGATCGACTTCTTGTACGCGTACGCCGCGATGGTCGGCAGCTTGGCGAGCAGCCGGATCGTGGAGAGGTGGCGCTGCTTCTCGTCGAACGGGTTGTGGCTGTCCTGGTAGAACGTGGACAGCGCGCTGACGACGGAGGACAGCATGGCCATCGGGTGGGCGTCGCGCGGGAAGCCGTCGAAGAACCGCTTGACGTCCTCGTGCAGCAGCGTGTGCTGGGTGATCTCGGTCTTGAAGGCGGACAGCTCGTCCACCTTCGGGAGCTCACCGTTGATCAGCAGGTACGCCACCTCCAGGAAGGTGGAGCGCTCGGCCAGCTGCTCGATGGGGTAACCGCGGTAGCGAAGGATGCCCTGCTCGCCGTCGAGGTAGGTGACCGCGGATTTGTAGGCGGCGGTGTTGCCGTAACCGCTGTCCAGTGTCACCAGACCGGTCTGGGCGCGGAGCTTCCCGATGTCGAAGCCCTTGTCCCCCACGGTGCTGTCGACCACCGGGTAGGTGTATTCACCGTCCGCGTACCGCAGTACTACAGAGTTGTCGCTCACGTCATCCCTCACCGACGTAGTGCCTCTTCTTCGAGGTGCCCTGACTGTCTCTACCATCCCCCATTTGGCTCAGCAGAGTGCACTCGGGGTCGGCCATTCGGCCAATTGGCGGCACTCAGTGCCGTCAACCTGCTCATCCTGCCCCCTTTGCCCCGGTGAGGAAAGTCCTCGGTGCCCCCGGTGATGTTTCCCACCGGTCCTCCTCACCGGCACCGTCCGTACCCTCGGTCCCGGCCGGTCCGCCGGAGAACCGGTCGACTCCCGCCAGTACCCCTCCGGAGAGCCGGTAAGCCAACCCGGTGTGCCTGCGGCCCGCCGAGACGGTCCGCACCGCCTGGGCGATCGCCCGGCGGGAGCCGACCAGGACCACCAGCTTCCTGGCCCGGGTGATGGCGGTGTAGAGCAGATTCCGCTGGAGCATGTTCCAGGCGCTGGTGGTGACCGGGATCACCACGGCCGGGTACTCGCTGCCCTGGGACCGGTGGATCGTGACGGCGTAGGCGTGCGCCAGCTCGTCCAGCTCGTCGAAGTCGTACGGCACCTCCTCGTCCTCGTCGGTGCGTACGGTGAGCCGCTGCTCGTCCGGGTCGAGCGAGATGACGACGCCGACCGTGCCGTTGAAGACCCCGTTCGCGCCCTTCTCGTAATTGTTGCGGATCTGGGTGACCTTGTCCCCGACGCGGAAGACCCGGCCGCCGAACCGCTTCTCCGGGAGGTCCGGCCGGGCGGGGGTGATGGCCTGCTGGAGCAGACCGTTGAGATGGCCCGCGCCCGCCGGGCCCCGGTGCATCGGCGCCAGCACCTGGACGTCCCGGCGGGGGTCCAGGCCGAACTTGGCGGGCACCCGGCGCGCCGCCACGTCCACCGCGAGGCGGCCGGCCTCCTCGGCCTCGTCGGCCACGAAGAGGAAGAAGTCCGTGAGGCCGTGGGTCACCGGCTGCTCACCCTTGTTCACCCGGTGGGCGTTGGTCACCACGCCGGACTGCTGGGCCTGGCGGAAGATCCGGGTCAGCCGCACCGACGGGACCGGGCCGCCGGGGGCCAGCAGATCGCCCAGCACCTCGCCCGCGCCGACGCTGGGCAGCTGGTCCACGTCCCCGACCAGCAGCAGATGGGTGCCGGGCGCGACCGCCTTGACCAGCTTGTTGGCGAGCAGCAGATCCAGCATGGACGCCTCGTCCACCACCACCAGGTCCGCGTCGAGCGGGCGGTCCTGGTCGTACGCCGCGTCCCCGCCGGGCTTCAGCTCCAGGAGCCGGTGGACGGTGGACGCCTCGGCCCCGGTCAGCTCGGCCAGCCGCTTGGCCGCCCGGCCGGTGGGCGCGGCCAGCACCACCTTGGCCCGCTTGGCCCGGGCCAGCTCCACGATCGACCGGACGGTGAACGACTTGCCGCAGCCGGGGCCGCCGGTGAGCACGGCGACCTTCTCGGTGAGGGCGAGCCGGACGGCCTGCTCCTGCTCGGGCGCCAGCTCCGCCCCGGTCCGCCCGGCGAGCCAGCTCAGCGCCTTGTCCCAGGCCACGTCCCGGAAGGCGGGCAGCCGGTCCTCCTCCGCCCGCAGCAGCTTCCGCAGCCGCCCGGCCAGCGAGAGCTCGGCCCGGTGGAACGGCACCAGGTAGATCCCGGTGACCGGCTGCCCGTCCGGGCCCGGCACCCGCTCCCGCACCACCCCTTCCTCCTCGGGCCCGGCCAGCTCACCGAGGCACTCGATGACCAGGCCGGTGTCCACCTGGAGCAGCTTCACCGCGTCCGCGATCAGCCGCTCCTCCGGCAGGAAGCAGTGGCCCTGGTCGGTCGACTGGGAGAGCGCGTACTGCAATCCCGCCTTGACCCGCTCCGGGCTGTCGTGCGGTATGCCGACCGCCTGGGCGATCCGGTCGGCGGTGAGGAAGCCGATGCCCCACACATCGGCGGCCAGCCGGTAGGGCTGGTTCCGCACGACGGAGATCGAGGCGTCGCCGTACTTCTTGTAGATCCGCACCGCGATCGAGGTGGAGACGCCCACCCCCTGGAGGAAGACCATCACCTCCTTGATCGCCTTCTGCTCCTCCCAGGCGGCCCCGATCAGCTTCGTGCGCTTCGGCCCCAGCCCCGGGACCTCCACCAGCCGCTTCGGCGCCGTCTCGATGATGTCGAGCGTCTCCAGACCGAAGTGCTCCACGATCCGGTCCGCGATCCGGGGCCCGATGCCCTTGATGAGCCCCGAGCCCAGATAGCGGCGGATGCCCTGGATGGTCGCGGGCAGCACGGTCGTGTAGTTGTCGACGTGGAACTGGCGCCCGAACTGCGGATGCGAGCCCCACCGGCCCTCCATCCGCAGCGACTCGCCCGGCTGCGCGCCGAGCAGCGAGCCGACCACCGTCAGCAGCTCCCCGCCGCCCCGCCCGGTGTCGACCCGCGCGACGGTGTAACCGTTCTCCTCATTGGCGTAGGTGATCCGCTCCAGGACCCCTTCGACCACCGCAGGGTTGGACATGCCCCCGAAGCTACCCGCCCCCTCGGACACCGCGTCACCCCTGTGGAAAACCGGCCCGGGTCCCCCGATGTCCGCCCGATGGATCCGGTCGGCGCCGGCCCCCCGGTTCAGGGGCGCGGGGCGGCGTGGGTGAGGTAGCGGGTGACGGTCTCGGTGAGGACGTCGGCGCCGTCGCGGGACCAGAGGGTGTCGTTGAAGAGCTCGACCTCGACCGGGCCGGTGTAGCCGGCCGCGTCGACCAGGGTGTGCCAGCCGCGCAGGTCGATGACGCCGTCGCCCAGCTGGCCGCGCCCGGTGAGGACGCCGGCCGGGAGCGGGGTGGTCCAGTCGGCCAGCTGGAAGGCGTGCAGGCGGCCGGAGGCGGCGGCCCGGACGGCGGCGGCGGGGGCCCGGTCGTCCCACCAGACGTGGTAGGTGTCGACCACCACGCCGACCCGGCCGGCCGGGTGCGGAGCGGCCAGGGCGAGGGCCTGGTCCAGGGTGGAGACGGCGCAGCGGTCGGCGGCGTACATCGGGTGGAGCGGCTCGACGGCGAGGCGTACCCCCCGGTCGGCGGCGTACGGGACCAGGGCGGCGAGGCCGTCGGAGATCCGGGCGCGGGCGGCGGCGAGGTCCTTGGAGCCGGGCGGCAGGCCGCCGGAGACCAGGACCAGGGTGTCGGTGCCGAGCGCCGCCGCCTCGTCCACGGCCGCCCGGTTGTCGGCGAGGACCGGGGCCGGGTCCCGGGACGCCGCGAAGAAGCCGCCCCGGCAGAGACTGGTGACGGTGAGCCCGGCGTCCCGCACCAGGCGGGCGGCGGCCTCGGTGCCGTACTTCCGGACCGGCTCGCGCCAGAGGCCGACGCCGGAGACGCCGAGGCGGCGGCAGTGCCGGACGAGGTCGGGGAGCGGCAGTTGGCGGACGGTCATCTGGTTGACGCTGAGCCGGGGAACGGCGGTGGGAAGGGGGCGGCCCCGTGCGCGGTGAGCGGTCACGGAGTGGCCCCGTACACGGTGAGCAGGGCCCGCATCCGGTGTGCGGCCAGCTCGGGGTCGGGGAAGAGGCCGAGACCGGCGGCGAGGCGGTGGGCGCGGACCAGGTGCGGGAGCGGGCGGGCGGAGTGGAGACCGCCGGCCATGGTGAAGTGGTCCTGGTGGCCGGCGAGCCAGGCGAGCAGCACCACACCGGTCTTGTAATGGCGGGTGGGCGCCTCGAAGAGATGCCGGGCCAGCTCCACGGTGGGATCGAGCAGGGCCCGGAAGCCGGGCACGTCCCCGGTGTCCAGGGTCCGTACGGCCGCCGCCGCGATCGGGGCGAGCGGGTCGAAGACGCCCAGCAGGGCGTGGCTGAAGCCGAGTTGGTCACCGGCGAGCAGCTCGGGGTAGTGGAAGTCGTCACCGGTGTAGCAGCGCACCCCGGCGGGCAGCCGGCGGCGCAGCGCGATCTCCCGTCCGGTGTCGAGCAGGGAGACCTTGACGCCGTCCACCGCGCCGGGACGGGCGGCGATGATCCGCAGGAGGGTGTCGGCGGCGGTGTCCGGATCGCCGGCGCCCCAGTAGCCGGCCAGGGCGGGATCGAACATGGGGCCGAGCCAGTGCAGGATCACGGGTTCGCGGGCCTGGCGGAGCAGATGGCCGTACACCTCGGCGTAGTCGTCCGGGGCGCGGGCGGTGGCGGCGAGGGCCCGGGAGGCCAGCAGCACCGCCCGGGCGCCGCACCCCTCGACCACGGCGAGCTGTTCCTCGTACGCGCTCCGGATCGCGGCCAGGGAGTGTTCCCCGGGCGGCAGTTGGTCGGTACCGGCGCCGCAGACCAGGGCCGCGCCGGCCGCCCGGGGCCCACCGACCGAGCGGGCCTCGGCGGCCGAGCGGGTGATGAGTTCGGCGGCGGCCGGCCAGTCCAGGCCCGCGCCGCGCTGGGCGGTGTCCATCGCCTCCGCGACGCCCAGACCGAGGGACCAGAGGTGGCGGCGGAAGGCCAGGGTGGCGTCCCAGTCCAGGGCCGCCGGACCGCCGGGGCCGGGGTTCCGGCGGGGGTCGGCGACGACATGGGCGGCGGCGTAGACCGTACGGGAAGTACGGTGGGACGCGAGGGGGGTGGACCGTGCGTCTCCTTCCGCGGGCGCGGTCAAGGGAGTTGCTCCGGGACCTCGAAACGGCGGCCCTCGGCCGAGGACTTGAGCGCCAGTTCGGCCAGGCGCACGCCGCGCGCCCCGGCCCGCAGGTCCCAGTGGTACGGCTCGTCCAGCACCACATGGCGGAGGAACAGCTCCCACTGGGCCTTGAAGCCGTTGTCGAACTCGGCGTTGTCGGGCACCTCCTGCCACTGGTCGCGGAAGGCGTGGCCGGCCGGCAGGTCCGGGTTCCAGACCGGCCTGGGGGTGGCCGAGCGGTGCTGGACCCGGCAGCGGCGCAGTCCGGCGACGGCCGAGCCATGGGTGCCGTCGACCTGGAACTCCACCAGTTCGTCGCGGTGGACCCGCACCGCCCAGGACGAGTTGAGCTGGGCGACGATCCCGCCCTCCAGCTCGAAGACGCAGTACGCCGAGTCGTCGGCGGTCGCCGGATAGGGCCGGCCCGCCTCGTCCCAGCGCTCCGGGACGTGGGTGGCGACCCGGGCGGTCACGGCGGTGACCCGGCCGAACAACTCGTGGAGCACATAGTCCCAGTGCGGGATCATGTCGCTCGCGATCCCGCCGCCGTCCTCGGCGCGGTAGTTCCAGGACGGGCGCTGGGCCGGCTGCCAGTCGCCCTCGAAGACCCAGTAGCCGAACTCGCCGCGCACGGAGAGGATCCGGCCGAAGAAGCCGCCGTCGATCAGCCGCTTCAGCTTCCGCAGCCCCGGCAGGAACAGCTTGTCCTGGACCACGCCGTGCTTGATCCCGGCCGACTCGGCCAGCCGGGCGAGCTCCAGGGCCTCGGCGGTGCCGGTGGCGGTGGGCTTCTCGGTGTAGAGGTGCTTGCCGGCCGCGATGGCCCGGGTGAGGGCGTCCACGCGGGCGGAGGTGAGCTGGGAGTCGAAGTAGATGTCGGTGCGCTCGTCGGCGAGGACGGCACCGAGGTCGGTGGTCCACTCGGTGAGGCCGTGACGCCCGGCGATCTCCCGGAGCGCGTCCTCCCGGCGGCCGACCAGCACCGGTTCGGGCCAGAGGGTCTCGCCGCCGCCGAGGTCCAGGCCGCCCTGCTCGCGGATGGCGAGGAGGGAGCGCACCAGGTGCTGGTGGTAGCCCATCCGGCCGGTGACGCCGTTCATGGCGATGCGTACGGTCCTGGTTCCGCCGGGCATGGGCAGTCCTCCAGGGGGAGGGGAAAGCGCTTGCTACGGGGGCAGACGCTAGCCTGCCGGGTGCGGCCGGACAAGGGGGCCGCGACCGAGGTCCCCCGGAGGCAGCGATGACCGTCACCCTGGCCGATGTGGCCGCGCGCGCCCGGGTCTCCGCCGCGACCGTCTCCCGGGTGCTGAACGGCAACTACCCGGTGGCCGCCGCGACCCGGGAGCGGGTGCTGCGGGCCGTACGGGAGCTGGACTACGTGGTGAACGGCCCGGCCAGCTCGCTCGCCGCCGCCACCTCGGACCTGGTGGGCGTCCTGGTCAACGACATCGCGGATCCGTTCTTCGGGATCGTCGCCGGGGCCGTGGGCGGCGCGATCGGGGCGGGCGCCCCCGGGCGGGGCGGCGGCAAACTGGCCGTGGTCTGCAACACGGGCGGCTCCCCCGAGGGGGAGCTGACCTATCTGACCCTGCTCCAGCGCCAGCGGGCCGCGGCCGTGGTGCTGACCGGCGGAGCGCTGGAGGACCCGGAGCACACCGCCGCCCTGGCGGCGAAGCTGGCCCGGCTGACCGAGGCGGGCACCCGGGTGGTGCTGTGCGGGCGGCCCCCGCTGCCGGGTGTCCGGGCGGCCGTGGTGGCCTTCGACAACCGGGGCGGCGCCCGGCGGCTGACGGAACATCTGCTGGGCCTCGGCCACCGCCGGATCGGGTACGCGGCGGGGCCGCCGGGCCGTACGACCACCCGGCACCGGCTGGAGGGGCACCGGGCGGCGCTGGCGGCGGCCGGAGCGCACGCGGGCCGGGACGGGGAGGCGGACCGGCTGACCGTGTACGGGGCGTACGACCGCCGGGCCGGCCATGCCGCCGCGTGCGAGCTGCTGCGCCGGGAGCCCGGGCTCACCGCGATCGCCGCCGCCAATGACACCGTGGCGCTGGGTGTCCGCGTGGCGCTGCGGGAACGGGGGCTGCGGGTCCCCGAGGACGTGTCGGTCACCGGGTTCGACGACCTGCCGTGCGCGCTGGACGCGGTGCCCGCGCTCACCACCGTACGGCTGCCGCTGGCCGAGGCGGGCGCCCTCGCCGGGCGGTTGGCGCTGGCGGCCCCCGGGGCCGGGGAGTCCGGGGAGTCGGGCCCGGGCGCCGCCCCGCCGGTGGGCGCGGAGCTGGTGGTACGCGCCTCCACCGGGCGGCCGGGGGCATAGCCCGTACGGCGACCCGGCGGAGCCCGTACCCCCGGTCGTCGCGGAGCCCGTGGGCCCGTAAGCCGGTGACTCCGGCGCCGGGAGGGATACGTCAGTCCAGGGCGGCGGCGATACGGTCCACCTGGTCCGGGTCGGCGGCCCAGCAGTAGAGCATCACCTCGTCGGCGCCGATCTCGGTGAACCGCCGGACGGTCTCCCGGAGCCGGGCACTCGTGGTGATCAGGCCCCCGGCCATGTGGTCCGCCCGGCCCGAGAAGTCGTAGTAGGCGAGCAGGTTCTCCCGGGCCCCGGCGAGCAGCGGCTCGGGGCCCAGGGCGACATTGGCCTGGGCCACCAGGCGCGGTCGTCCGGTCCGCTCCGCCGCCCGCCAGCCCCGCTCCACCTCCCGGAACAGCTCGGCCATCGGCTCCGGGGGCAGCCCGGCGCCCAGGTAGCCGTCGCCCCAGCGGGCGACCCGGGCGAGCGCCGCCGGGGCGAAGCCGCCGAAGATCACCTCGGGCCCGCCGGGCGTGGCGGGCGCCGGGCCGATCGGACCGGCGCCGTCGCCGTAGGGCTCACCCGCCCAGACCCGGCGGAGCGCGGCCATCTGCTCGTCCAGCCGGCGGCCCCGGTGGCGGAAGTCGATGCCGGCGGCCGAACAGTCGTCGGCCCGGCCCCCGACACCGATGCCGAGGGTGAGACGACCGTCGGAGAGCCGGTCGAGCGTGGCGGTCTGCTTGGCCAGCACCGCCGTGTTGTACAGCGGCGCGAGCAGCACCTCGGTCTGGAGGCGGACGCGGGAGGTGGCCCCGGCGAGCAGGGCGAGGGTGGTCAGCGGGTCCGGGTTGTCGTAGACCAGCCGGTCCAGCAGACCGAGGGTGGTGAACGGACCCTCCTCGGCCCGCCGGGCCCAGTCGAGCAGCACCCCGGGATCCTCGATGGGCAGACCGAGGCCGATCTTCACCGCGTTCACCGCGGTCACCGAATGCGCCGGATCGGCCGACCGCGCCGGATCCGGGGACTGTGCCGAATCGGCGGACCGCGCCGGATCCGGGGAGTGTGCCGGATCCGGGGACTGGGCCGAGTCCGCCGGCTGCGCTGTTTCCTTCACGGAGAAAGCTCCTTCGCAGGATGAGGCGAGCGGTCGCGCGGGCATGCGCGAGCACCGTGCCGCCCCTCCTGTCGGCCGCGCCCGGGGGCACGCGCCCGCTCCCCGTACCGCGGCGTCTTCCCCCGGGGGAGCGTGGTGCATCGGAGTGCGCCCACGGTAGGTAGCCGGGGCCGGACTCCGCCAGCGACTTTCCGGCGCCCGGAGCCGGCGAGCCGGGTCCGGCGCACCGGGGACCTGCGGCTTCCGGTGTACCGGAGGGTCGGGTACCGCCATGAAACCGTGCCGGGTGGGTACATTCGGCGGGGTCCGGCACAGTCAAGGAGAGCGAGACCGTGAAGTACGCCTTCTCCACCCTCGGTGTCCCCGCGATGCCCGTCCCCGATGTCGTCCGGCTGGCCAGTGCGGCCGGCTACCAGGGCGTGGAGCTGCGCGCCCACCCCGAGGAACCGGTGCACCCCGGCCTGGTCGCCCATGAACGGCGGGCCGTGGTGGACGAGTTCGCCCGCGCGGGCGTCGAGATCCTGGCGGTGGCCGGGTACGCGCGCGTGGCCGAGGCGGGGGCCCGGCCGGGCCCGGAGTCCGCCGAGGCCGACGAGGCGGTGTACGAGGAGCTGCACGGGCTGTTGCATCTCGCGGCCGACCTGGGCGCACCCTTCGTCCGGGTCTTCCCGGGCGGCGGGGAACTGGACCGGGCGGAGGCGGACGAGACGGCGGCCCGGCGGCTGGGCGCGGCGGCCGAGGTCGCCGCCGACCTGGGCGTACGCATCCTCGTCGAGACCCATGACTCGCACCGCACGGGTGCCGATGTGGCCCGGATCGCCGGGCTGGTCGGCCACAAGAACGTGGGCGCGCTCTGGGACGTACTGCACCCCTGGGCGGCGGGTGAGGACCCGGCGGCCACCCATGCCGTACTGGCCCCCTATCTGGGATATGTCCAGGTCAAGGACGTGGCGTCGGCGCATGACACCACTCCGCTGCCGCTCGGCGCCGGGGTGCTGCCGCTCGCCGAGTGCCTGCGGACGATCGGGGACGACGCCACCGCCGGGCGCGGTGAGGCGGCGGTCGGGGGCCAGGAGCCCTGGGTCTGCTGGGAGTACGAGAAGCGCTGGTACCCGGAGGCGGCCGAGCTTCCGCCCCTGCTGGCGGCGGGCCTGGAGCGGCTGCGCTCGCTGAGCTGAGCACCCGGCCCGGGGGCCTCGCCGGTCCGGCGGCCTCGTCCCCTCTTCCCCTCGTCCGTGGCGTGCGGGCGCATGCTCCCGGCGGCCCCGGTGGGCTCAGGTCGCGGCGAGGCGGCAGGCTTCCCGGGCGATCGGCTCGGGCGCCTGGCCGAGCCCGGTCAAGTAGCTGACGCACATCCGCTGATGCTGGGCGCCGCCCCGGGCCCCCTGCTCGCAGGCGAGCGCGTTTGACGATCGGGGACAGGTCATACCCCCTGGCCGGCGGATAGAACGTGCAGTCGTCCCGGTCGGCCGCGGCCGGGCCCGCCGCGGCCAGCAGTCCACCGCCCGCCAGCAGGGCGCCGGCCCCCGCGACGGCGGCGAGCCGGCGGCGGGGGACGCGGCCCGGGCGGCCGGTGCGGTGGCGCCGCCGGCCCGGGCGGGCGGGGCGATCCTGTCGGTCCATGGTGCGGGCTCCCCCGGGTCGTCCGCCGACGGTCACGGCGGTCACGACGGTCGTGGCGGACGCGGTGGTCACGACGGTCGTGGCGGACGCGGCGATCGTGGTGGTCACGGCGGTCGTGGTGATCACGGCGGTCACTGCCGACGCGGTGGACACGGTGATCTCGGCGGTGGTGGAAATCCCGGGGGCGACGCCTCCCCCGCAGGGGTCAGTCTCCTGCCGCCCGCCCCGAGGGCACACGGTGGTTTTGCGCCAACCGGCGGCATCGCTCCGGGTGGTTCGCGGCCCTTCACGGCTCTTCGCACCCCGCCGTCACTCGGGCCCCTGAGCCCTCTGCAGCCCCGGTGCCGGGGGGTGAGAGCCGTTGCGGCACAGGGCCGGGCGCGGCGTACGCATGTCCTTGCCTGACCGTTGTTTTCCGGCTATCCGTGACGCGTTGGCAGTTTCCTTCACCCCGCCCTGTCGTCCTGCACGGCCGGAAGGAGCACCAGTGCCCGACGCCTCCCGTCCCCCCTCGCCCTCCGCCTCCTCCGCCTCCTCTCCCTCCTCTTCTTCCTTCTTCTCCCCCGCCTCCCCCTCCCCCTCCCGCTCCCCCGCTCCCCCGTCGCCCTCCCGGCGCGCCGTGCTCGCCGCCACCGCCGCGGCCGCCGCCCTCACCGCCGCCGGGCTCACCGCGGCCGCCCGCCCCGCCGGCGACGGGGACGCGCGGCTGCGGCGGCTCATCGACCGGATGAGCCTGGAGGAGAAGGTCGGCCAGCTGTTCGTGATGCGGGTGTACGGGCACTCCGCCACCGAGCCCGACCAGGCCGACATCGACGCCAACCTCAAGGAGCTGGGCGTCCGGACCGCCGCCGAGCTGATCGCGAAGTACCACGTCGGCGGGATCATCTACTTCACCTGGGCGCACAACACCCGCGATCCCCGGCAGACGGCCACCCTCTCCAACGGCATCCAGCGTGCCGCGCTGGCCCAGCCGACGCCGGTCCCGGTGCTGATCGCCACCGACCAGGAGCACGGTTCCGTCGCCCGGATAGGGGAACCCGCCACCCTGCTCCCCGGGGCCATGGCACTGGGTGCCGGGGGTTCGCGTTCGGACACCCGCCGGGCGGCCCTGATCGCCGGCCGGGAGCTGGCCGCGCTGGGCATCCGGCAGAACTACGCCCCGGACGCCGATGTGAACGTCAACCCGGCCAACCCGGTGATCGGCGTCCGGTCCTTCGGCGCCGACCCGGAGGCGGTGGCCCGGCTGGTCGCCGCCCAGGTGGCCGGGTACCAGGAGGCCGGGGTGGCGGCCACGGCCAAGCACTTTCCGGGCCATGGCGACACCACCGACGACAGCCACACCCATCTGCCGTACATCCGGCACACCGCCGCCCAGTGGCGGGAGCTGGACGAGCCGCCGTTCCGGGCCGCCGTGGCCGCGGGCATCGACTCGGTCATGACGGCCCATATCGTGGTGCCCGCGCTCGATCCTTCGGAGGACCCGGCCACCCTCTCGCGCCCGATCATCACCGGCATCCTGCGGGACCGGCTGGGCTTCCGGGGTGTGGTGGTCACCGACTCGCTCGCCATGGCGGGCGTACGGACCAAGTACGGCGACGACCGGGTGCCGGTGCTGGCGCTGAAGGCGGGCGCCGACCAGCTGCTCAATCCGCCGGACCTCGCCGTCGCCTGGAACGCGGTGCTCGGCGCCGTACGGAAGGGTGAACTGACCGAGGCACGGCTCGATGAATCGATTCTGCGGATCCTGCGGCTGAAGCAGCGGCGGGGGCTGCTCGACGCTCCCTATGTACGGCTCCGGGACGTGGAGCGGACGGTGGGCACCACCGGTCACCGCGCCGACGCCGACCGGATCGCGGAGCGCACCACCACCCTGCTGGTCAACTCCGGTGGGCTGCTGCCGCTGGACCGGCGCAAGCGGCCCAGGCTGCTGGTGACCGGCGCCGACGCCGCCTCGCCCTCCGGGACCGGCGGCCCGCCGACCACCACGCTGGCGCGCGCCCTCACCGAACTGGGCTTCACCGTCACGGTGTCGCCGACCGGTACGGCTCCGAGCACGGCCACCGCCGACCGGGCGGTCGTGGCGGCGGCCGGGCAGGACGCGGTGGTGGTCGCCACGTACAACGTCGCGGGCTCCGCCCCGTCCGGCGGCCAGCGCGCCCTGGTGGCCCGGCTGGCGGCGACCGGGGTGCCGGTGGTGGCGGTGGCGATCCGCAACCCGTACGACGTGGCCTGGCTGACCGGGCCGAAGGCGGTGCTCGCCACCTACTCCTGGACCGATGTCGAACTCCGGGCCGCCGCGCGGGTGATCGCGGGCCGGGTCCGCCCGCGCGGCCGGCTGCCGGTGCCGGTCCGGTACGCGGACGAGCCGGCGCGGACGCTGTACCCGGTGGGACACGGGCTCTCGTACGGGAACGGGAACGGAAGCGGGAGCGGGGACGGGAACGGGATCGGGGATGGGGGCGGGAACGGGGGCGGCTGACCGGACACGGCACCGGCCGGGGAGCGGATGGCGCTCCCCGGCCGGTGTGGTCACCGCGTCCCGGGCGCTCGACACAGTCGACGGGCCGGCACCGGCCCGTCTCACGTGCGCTTCCGCGTCAGGGGCTCGACCGGTCGGACGGTCCGCGCGGCGGCGGTCACGGGCGCAGGGTGCGCTCCTGGTTCAGCTGCCGCTTGTCGAGGCGGGCGTCGAACGGCGCCAGCGGCTCGGCCCGCCGCGGGTCGGCCTGGACGGTCGTCGGGGCGACCCCGGCCCAGGCCAGGATCCGCGCGGTGGCCCTGGCCCGCTCGGCCGGGACCAGACCGGCCACATTGGCCCCGTGGTTGGCGCCCGGCGCGGTGTAGACGTACGCGTCCCGGGCGCCCCGGTCCACCCGGAAACGCTCGGAGCCCCAGGGGTCGTTGCCGCCGTAGACGAAGAGCATCCCGCGCGCCTCGCTCCGCACCCAGGAGTCCACGTCCCGCATCACACCCGGCTTGAACCGGACCGGGATGTCGCGCGGCACGAAGTTGCGGGCGGGCTGGTAGCCGTACCGGGTCAGGCCCTTGAGGTGCGGCATCCGCATGCTCGGGGAGCCCATCTCGGTGGCCGCCTGGTAGTAGTACGGGGTGTACGGCTCCAGGCCCTGGTCGGTGTAGAACGACCAGCCCGAGTAGGTGTCGATGGTGTCGTAGACGGCCTGGTCGGTGGCGGTGGCGGCGACCGGGATGTCGGCGCACTCGGCCTCCGTGTGGTACTGCCAGAAGCCCCAGACGAAGTCGAGCACGACCGCCTCATACGCCCGGTCCAGGCTGCCGACGGTCGTGAAGGTCGCGCCCTCGGCCTGGGCCCAGGCACGGTACTTGGCCTGGAGCGGGGCGCGGCGGATCAGCGCCTCGCGCTGGAGGGCGTTGAGCCGGTCCCGGCACTCCTTGGTGCCGACGGTGGCGAAGAACCGGTCGTACGCCGAGTCCTCGTGCTCCGCGATGTCGTTGGGGGCGACGTAGGCGACGACGCCGTCCATGTCACGCGGGTAGTGGCGCTCGAAGTAGGTGGCGGTCATCCCGCCCTTGGAGCCGCCGGTGGCCAGCCACTTCTGGCTGTAGATCTTCTTCAGCGCGGTGAACAGCCGGTGCTGGTCACTGGCGCCCTGCCAGATGTTCAGCTTGGACCAGTCGGCCGGCTGGGGGCGGGAGGGCGTGAAGTACCGGTATTCCAGGGAGACCTGGTTGCCGTCGACGATCTGGGTCGGCTCGGACCGCCGGGGGCTGGTGCTCACCTCGTAACCGCTGGTGTAGAAGACGGTGGGGCGGCTGGTGTCCTTGTGCAGCAGGGTGAACCGCTGCTGGAAGGTGCCCCGGGCGGGGTGCCGGTGGTCCACCGGCTGGGTGTAGTTGAGCACGAAGAAGCGATAGCCGGGGTAGGGCTTCTCCTCGATCAGGCTCATCCCGGGGATGGCCAGGACGCGGTCCTTGATGTCGGGGGTGGCGGCCGGGGCCCGGCCGGCGGTGCCGGGAGCGGTGCGGTCGGCGGTACCGGCGGCGGTGGCCGTCCCGGCCGCGCTCACGGTGCCTATGAGCACCACGAGTGACAGCAGCCATCTGAGCGTCTTGCGCATGCGCCCTCCACTGGGTTCACAACGGTCGCGGTGAACCTAGCGTCACTAACCCGCCGGTGGCCAGGGTCATTTGCCCGCCGGGGCGGTGGCGATGCCGGTGACCGGGCCCGCCGTGAGCCCGGCCGGCCCGCCGGGGCGGTCCGGCGTGACCGCCCGGCCGCGCAGGGTCGGCGGCCGGGCGGGCCGGGCAGTGCGTCTGGTCCGGCGCGGATACGCGGGCGCGGAGAGCCGGTACCAGCCGTACGCCGCCGAGACCAGCGTCATGTGGTGGTGCCAGCCGGGGAAGGACCGGCCCTCGAAGTCCAGCAGCCCGAACCGGGAGCGCAGTACCCGTACGGTCCGGTCCGCCCCGGTCTGCGCTCCCACCAGGGCGACCAGGTCCGCGAGTTCGGCGTGCACCAGGTTGGTGAGCCAGATGTGGTCGGGGCGCGCCTGCCGGGGCCCCCACTGGGCGAGCAGCCGCACGGTGTGGTGGGAGCCGGGCAGATGGGCGGGGCCGGAGAGCGTCCAGAGGCCGCCCGCCGGGGAGCGGTCCTCCTGGCCGCCGGACGGCCCGGTCCCGGCGGCGCGACCCGCCCGGGGCCCGGACGGCCCGGACGGCCCGGGCTCGGCAGGCCGGCCGGCCGGAGCGCCGGGCACGGACCGCTGGAGGGCGTGGTCGCCGGCGCAGAGCAGCCCGGCGGCGAGCGCGGCGCGCTCCGGCCTGCGCGGCCCGGGGGACGGCCCCGGACAGACCATGAGGCTCTCCGGCACCCCGACGACGAACCGGTGGCAGCGCACGCTCAACCCGTTGACCAGCGCGGCCGCGTCACCGAAGCCGCGCACGTCCGCGACCACCGGCACCGGCGGGGCGCCGGTGTGGGCGGTCCAGGCGTCGGTGAGGTCCAGTCCCAGCAGCCACGGCGGGCGGCTGTCGCCCCAGGCCGGGATCCGGGCGCGCTCCCGCCGCTGCGGATCGTCACGCCACCGTTCGGGTAAGAACAGCCGCCAGTCCACCGGGACGTCGCCCCGGTCGGTGCAGAGCACCAGGCCCGCCCACACCTGGCAGTTGACCACCCGGCCCGCCGCCGCGTCGAAGTGGCGGTGCACACCGACGGAGTGCTCGCCCCGCTTGGGCGCCACCACCGGTACGACACTCCATGCCCGTACGGTGGCCCGCTGCTCGGTCCAGCGGCCCAGGGTGCGCCGGGCCGGGTCCCACAACCACGGGCTGGCGCTGACGAATTGGTGCAGGGACTGGGCCGCGGTGGGCCCGGCGGCGATCGCGGCGGCCATCCGCCGGACGGACTTCTTGCCAGGTGTGTCGAGCAGTCCGCGCAGATAGGTTTCGGCCCATCGCCGCTGATCCTGCCGGGGCAGGTGGCCGAACACGTCCTCGCTGAACTCGGAGAGCGATACGGAGTGGTACGGCGACGGTTTCATACGGTTCGTGGTCAAGCGTGCCCCCTGCCAGCGTGACCGTTTTCGTGGAATGCCTGAAGCGTAACGAGCGTCCTCTCTGTTTCGAGCCGCACGAGGGGCCCGGCGACACCTTTGGCAAGTCGGGAACCACGTCGGTTTCAAGCCGCGTGGTCGGGCAAGGGAGGTCGGGGCCGTGTGTCCCGTACGCCGGTGCCAGGTCTCTCGTACGCCGGTGTTGCGCGGCCCGCCGCCGAGGACGCATGGTGCTCCGGCGGCTTCCGGGAACGGACGCCGGCCCCTCACCCCCCTCTGCCCGGTGCCTCGGCCCCGGTCTCCGATCCGACCGGAGGAGCTTTGTGACGCAGCAGCAGCGCGCCCTCCGCACCCGTTCCCTCGCGGTGCGGGCGGCGGCCGTCCAGTTCGACCGCGACGGTTACCAGGGCACCGCCCTGGTCCAGGTCTACCAGCGGGCGGGCATCTCCATGGGTGCCCTGAGCTTCCACTTCCCGACCAAGCGGGACCTGGCCCGGGCCGTCCGGGAGCAGGGATACGCGCTGGTGCGCGACACGGTCGCCGGGGTGCTCTCCCGCCCCGGGCCCGCGCTCGCCACCGGGGTGGCGCTCACCCTCACACTGGCCCGATTACTGGAGGAGAACGTCGAGGTGCGGGCGGCCGCCCGGCTGTCCCGCGAGTGCCCGCCGGTGACCTCGTCCTGGTACGCCGAGTGGCTGCCCGAGCTGCGGGTTCTCTTCCGCCGCGCCCAGGACGAGGGCGGGTTGCGCCCGGGCAGCGATCCGGAGGCGCTGGCCGCGCTCGCCGCCCATCTCGTCTCCGGCGCCGAGGTGCAGTTGCGTGGCGGAGCGGCGGCCTCCGGGGCCCGGGACCTGAGCCCGGTGGCCCAGTTGGCGCAGATCTGGCGCGTCGTCCTGCCCGGGCTGGTCGTCCAGAATCCCCATGACTTCGAGGTGGCTTTCGTATGAGTTCCCGGCAGGTGCGTCGATCATCCACCGCTCCGGTGTCGCCCTCCGTCCCACTGGCCCGTTCCGTCACACTGGGCCATTCCGTCACACTGCCTTCCTCCGTCCCGCGCCCGTCTTCGGCCGCGCCGTTGCCCCCAGGCGCACGGACGTCTTCGGTCACACCTCCGTCTCCAAACACACCTCCGTCTCCAAACACACCTCCGTCTTCGGGCACACTTCCGTCTCCGGACACACCGCCGCCTTCGGGCACACCGTCGCCCTCGGGCATACCCTCGCCCTTCGTCCCACCGCGGGTCTCCGTCCCCGCGCAGTCCTCCGCCGCACGGCGTTCCCCGGGCGCACGGCCCGGGTCGGTCGCGCCGCCCGCCGCCGGGCCGCCGGCCGCCGGCGCCGGGCCGGTGCTGCGGGCGGGGGTGCTCGGTCCGCTGTCGCTGGTCGTGGACGGCCAGGACCGCACCCCGACGGCGCCCAAGCCTCGGCAGCTGATCGCCTTCCTGGTGCTCAACGCCAACCGGGTGGTGCGGGCCAGCGAGTGCATCACCGAGCTGTGGGGCGCCCATCCGCCGAAGACCGCGCTCTCCACCCTCCAGACCTATGTGCTCTGCACCCGGCAACTGCTGCGGGGCGCCACCGGCGACCACGGCCATGTACTGATCACCCGCAACCAGGGCTATCAGCTGGACCTGGAGCCCCGGGCCAGCGACCGGCTCCGCTTCGAGCACCTGGCCCGGCTGGGCCGCGAGGCGTCCGCCGCCGGCAACCCGGCCCGGGCCTCCCTGCTGCTCGGCGCGGCGCTGGCGGTGTGGCGCGGCCCCGCCCTCGCCGACGTGCCGTCCGGGGCGCTGAGCTCCGCCCATGTGGTCGAGCTGGAGGAGGCCCGGCAGGGGGTGCTGGAGTGGCGGATCGAGGCGGATCTGCGGCTGGGCCGCCACCGGGAGCTGCTCCCGGAGCTGAGCGCGCTCGCCGACCGCCACCCGACCCACGAGAACGTGCAGGCCCAGTACATGCTGGCGCTGCACCGCTCCGGCCGCCGCCCGGAGGCGCTCGGGGTCTTCCAGCGGCTCCACTGCCGGCTCGGGGACGCGTTCGGCATCGAGCCCGTACCGCGCCTGCGGCGGCTGTACGAGGCGATCGACGCCAATGACCCCTCGCTGACCGCCCCGGCGGCGTAGCCGCGCGCGGGCCCGGGGCGCGGGGGTCTCCGGGGCCCGCACCCGCGCCCACGGCGCCCGTGTCCACGTCCACGTCCACGCCTGTGGCTCGTACGGTCCCCGACTCCGGCCGCGCGGCAAGGACGGACGGTGGGCCGCGGTACGGACGGCGTTCCCGGGGGACTCGTCCGGCGGCCCGGCAACCCTTTCTCCCGGGACGGTGTTTCCCCAGTGATGGACAAGGTGGCCGAGCAGCTGACCGACCTGCTGGCGACGGACCTGGACGACGGCTTCACGGAGCTCGTACGGGTCCACGCCAGGGGCGTACACGCGTTCCTGCTGCGCGTGTCCGGGTCAGCCGCCGAAGCGGACGATCTGGGGCAGGAGGCGTTTCTGCGCGCCTACACGGCGCTGCGCGGCTACCCGCCGGAGCGGCGCCGGGCCCTGCGCCCGCGCGCCTGGCTGATGACGATCGCGGCGAATGTATGGCGCAATCATGTACGCAGCAGTACCCGCCGGCCGGTGTCGGTCATGCGGGTGGACGACGCCGAGGACCACTGGTCGGACGAGAGTCCGGGCCCGGTGGAACGGGCGCTCAACGCGGAGGACCGGCACCGGCTGGTCGCCGCCCTGGCCGAGCTGCCGGAACATCACCGGATACCGGTGGTGCTGCGGCACGTGGTCGGGATGAGCTACGCCGAGGTGGCGCAGGTGCAGGGCTGTCCGGTCGGCACGGCGAAGGCACAGGTCTCCCGGGCCGTGGGCGAGCTGCGCAGGCTGCTGGCGCCGTCCTGTGACGGCGACGGGGGAGCACCGCTGCCGGAGGGCGGCGCCCCGGACGCCCGGGCGCCGGGCCCCGGGCAGCCGTCCTCCGGGGCGGCGGGTCCCGGGGCGGCGGGAAACCGGGCGCCGGGAAGGGCGGCGCCGGGAGGAGAGACGAGGGAGGTGACGACATGAGCGGAGCCGAGCCGGCCGGGCGGCCGGCCGGGACGGAACCGGCCGGGCTGCTGGGCACCCCGCCGCCGCCGGAGGACTTCGCGCTGCGGGTGCTGCGCCGGGTGGGGGTGCCGCCCGACCGCTTCGACACCTATGTGCGGCTGGACTCGCCGGCGGGCGACCTGTTCGTCGCCTTCTCGCCGGAGTACGTCACCGGGGCGGCGCCCGCGTCGGCGGGGCTGACCGCCGAGCGGTTCGAGGAGTTGCACCGGGCCCGTACCGGCCGGTCCGCGATCCGGGGGCGCCGGCCGTTCCCCGGGCTGCTGACGGCGGTGCGCACCGGGCGGGCCCGGGGGCTGCCGCTGGACTACGGTCCGGTGGACGACGTCGAGTCCCGGGTGCTCCAGGCCGTCCGGTCCATCCCGCCGGGGCAGCTCCGGCCGCTCTCCTGGGTGAGCCGGGAGGCGACGCTTGAGGAGCTGCCGAGCGGTGCGCTGGTGGGCGCGCTCGCCCGCAACCCGCTCGTCGTCCTGGTGCCCTGCCACCGGGTGACGTACGAGGACGGGGCGCCGTGCGACGCGGCCTATCTGCCGGAGACCGGCGACCGGCTGCGGGCGGCCGAGGGCGTGGACATGGACGAGGTACGGCGCTGGTCGCGGAGCGGCGCGGTGTTCCTGGGCAGCGACACCACCCGGATCTACTGCCATCCCACCTGCGCCCACGCGCGGCGGATCACCCCGCCGCACCGGGTGCCGTTCGGCACCGCCCGGGAGGCCCGCCAGGCCGGTTACCGGGCGTGCAAGAGCTGCCGGCCCCAGCCCGTCTGACCCGGCACCCCGCAGGGCCCGGGCGCGGAGTGCCCGAGGCCGGAGCGGGGTCCCCCGGACGGGGTTTCCCGGCCGGGACGTCCCAGACGGGGGCACCGGGCCTTCCTTTCCCCCGCGCACCGGTGCCCCGCGCCGTCCCGCCGCCCCCGCCCGGGGGTCAGCGGGCGGCCCGCCCGGCCCCGGCCCCGACGGCACCCGCCGCCGGGCCGGGGTCCGGTGCGAGAGCGGCCCCCGGAGCCGCCACCGCGCCGCCGGCCAGCAGCTCGCGGTGGATGCTCAGGGTGGCGGTGGAGCGGTTGAGGGTGATGTAGTGCAGCCCCGGAGCGCCTTCGGCCAGCAGCCGCCGGGCCATCGCGGTGGCGTGCTCGACCCCGATGCGGTGGCCGTCCTCCGGCCGGTCCCGGGCCGCCTCCAGGCGGCGGGCCAGCTCGTCCGGGAAGGTGGCGTCGCTCAGCTCCGCGAACCGCCGGATCTGGCGCACATCGGTGGCCGGCATGATCTCCGGGATGATCGGCACCTCGCAGCCGGCCGCCGCCACCCGGTCGCGCAGCCGGAGGTAGTCGTCCACCCGGAAGAACATCTGGGTGACCGCGTAGTCGGCGCCCGCGCGGCACTTGGCGACGAAGTGCCGGATGTCGCTCGCCCAGTCCGGGGAGCGCGGATGCCGCTCGGGGAAGGCCGCGACCCCCACCGTGAAGTCGCCCGACTCCCGCACCAGCCGGACGAGTTCGACCGCGTGCCGGAAGCCCTCGGGGTGCGGCACCCAGGCACCCCGGGGATCGCCCGGCGGGTCTCCGCGCAGCACCAGCACATCGCGGACGCCCGCGTCGGCGTACTGGCCGATGATGTGCCGGAGTTCGGCCACCGAGTGCCCGACGGCGGTGAGATGCGCGACCGGCCGCAGGGTGGTCTCGGTCTCGATGCGCTTGGTCACCGCGACCGTACGGTCCCGGGACGAGCCGCCGGCGCCGTACGTCACCGAGACGAAGGCCGGTGCCAGCGGCTCCACCCGGCGGATGGCCGCCCACAGGTTCCGCTCCCCCGCCGGGGTCTTGGGCGGGAAGAACTCGAAGGAGTACGAGGGCTCCCCGCGCGCCAGCAGTTCCCGCAGCCCGCCCGGCCGGGCCCCCGATCCGCCCGGCCGGGCCCCCGATCCGCCCGGCCGGGCCCGCGCTCCCTCCGGCCGCGGGGCTGTCGGCTCCGGTCGCCCGCCCGGCCCTTCCGGCCCGGGTTCGGTCGTCCCCGGCCGGGGGTTCGTCGCCTCCGGCCCGGGTTCCGTCGCCTCCGGCCGGGGGCCGGCGCCGGTCACGCCGGCCGCCCGGGCGGCACGGCCCCGCGCAGCAGCGGTGCGGCCTCCTCGGCGGCGGCCGGACCGTAGGCGCCGGCCAGCCGGTCGAGCAGCTCCCCGGGGTCGAGCGCGTACTCCTGGGTGCCGACCGACTCCAGCGCCAGGGTGGCGAGCCCGCAGCCCAGCCGCGCCGCCCGCTCGTCGGGCTGCCCCTGGGCCACCCCGGCGAGAAAGCCGGCGCGGAAGGCGTCGCCCGCTCCGGTGGGGTCCGCGATCCGGCGCGCGGGGACGGCCGGCACCGTCAGCGGCGGCTCCCCGGCCCGGGCCAGGCTCACCCCCTTCTCGCCCAGCGTGGTGAGCCAGCCGCCCACCCGGGCGAGGATCTCCGGCTCGTCCCAGCCGGTCAGCTTCCGCAGCAGGCCCGCCTCGTACTCATTGGTGAAGAGGTACCCGGCCCCGTCCACCAGCCCTCTCGCCTCCTCGGCGGAGAGCCGGGCGAGCTGCTGGGAGGGGTCGGCGGCGAAGGGCACGCCCAGCGCCCTGGCCTCCTCGGTGTGACGGACCATGGCGGCCGGGTCGTCGGGCGCGACCACCACCAGATCGAGCCCACCGGGCACCCGGGCGAGCGGGGCGAGGCGGATCTCCCGGGCGGCGGCCATCGCCCCGGCGTAGAAGGTGGCGATCTGGTTCTGCTCGCTGTCGGTGGTGCACACGAACCGGGCCGTGAAGTGGGCGTCGCTGACCAGTACCGGGCCGGTGTCCACCCCGTTGGCCTCCAGCCACTCCCGGTACTCCCCGAAGTCCGGGCCGACCGCCCCGGCGAGCAGCGGCCGGACGCCCAGCCGGCCGAGCCCCAGGGCGATGTTGGCGCCCACCCCGCCGCGCCGGATCTCCAGCCCCTCGGCGAGGAAGGAGAGCGAGACCCGGTCCAGCCGGTCCGCGAGCAAGTGGTCGGCGAAGCGGCCCGGGTAGGCCATCAGATGGTCCATGGCGATGGAACCGGTCACGGCGATGCGCACGCGTCTCTCCCGGAGAGTCGGGCGGATGGATGAGTAGCTGCCGGATGGGCGCGGGAGCCCCGGGGTCGCGGGGCCGGGTTCAGAGGCCGGCGGCGGTGCGGAGGGCCTCGGTACGGTCGGTGCGCTCCCAGGTGAAGTCGGCCAGCTCGCGGCCGAAGTGGCCGTAGGCGGCGGTCTGGGCGTAGATCGGCCGCAGCAGGTCCAGATCACGGATGATGGCGGCCGGGCGCAGGTCGAAGACCTGGGCGATGGCGTGCTCGATCCGGTCCACCTCCACCGTGGCGGTACCGAAGGTCTCCACGAACAGGCCCACCGGCTCGGCCTTC